>NC_014225.1:0-1200000 GCF_000092785.1 Waddlia chondrophila WSU 86-1044 | reverse complement strand
GGAATGATCATCACAAACGGAAGAGTAACTAATGCTCCTACCTGGCGTCGTCTCTTCCACTCATCGTCCTTCATAAAAATTTAGACTATGAAAAATGGAATTTACTGTCTAATTTTTTCAAAGGATGAATCTAGAAGAAGATACAGGTTAGGGAATTCTAATTGACGAATGATTTTTTCTGCGGAGTTTCTATTTTCGCAAACGATATAAAAAGCGCCTCCTCCTCCGGAGCCGCTGAGTTTACCTCCGCAGGCGCCTAAAGTGAGCGCTTTCTCCAACAAGGAGTCAAGTTCCGGTATGGATATTCCCAACGCCTTTAAATGAACATGGGCAAGAGTCGCCAACTCTCCAAAAGTTGCGGGACAATCTAACTGATCTAAGGAAAGTTTTGCAATTTCTCCCAGATGTTCAATATGTTCCATAGGCTCGGAAGCTGTTTCCATTTTTTGACGTAGCCCGGACACTAAATCTGAGGTATTCATGGAACGTGGGAATGCGCCGACAATCAGGCACGGCAGCTTTTTTTTAAAAGGTTGGAAGGAGGGGAGTATACTGCTTTTTTTTTGCAAATATCCTCCTTGCTCCATCGTGGAGATGCCAGTATCTATTCCTGAAGGATTTGTATGGAAATAAGCTTCTAATGCATGAGCGCGGGACCAAATTTCTTTTGCTTGGGCGTGCTGACCAATTTGGGAAAAAACTGCTCGTGTCAATGCGACACATAGTGCGCCGGAAGAGCCGAATCCAACTCCGATCGGAGTTTCAGAATGCACGATGATTTCTAATGGGGAGAGGGAGTGTAGTTCCGGAAATATCTCGGGAAGCTTAGAGAGAAGTGGATTTAAACGGGGCAAATAGCGAGGAGCAACTTTCCATTGCATATTTTCCGCACGCACAAGTTTCACTGTGGTTTTCCAAGGAAGGGGAATGCCGAGAGCTGGAAAGCCGTAAACAGCAGAGTGCTCTCCAAATAACAGCAGTTTTGCAGAAGCTGATCCTACTGCAGACATTGGACTCCTTCGAGACTGATATGCAGCGGCTTGCTATGTTCCATAGGTGTTAACGCCGCTCCGATTTCTCCTCCTGCACCTAATGGTTTAACTGAGATCTCTTCCCATTGAATTTTTTGAGCAAGATGCCGGTTGATCCATCGATTTAGAAGAGATGCCCGATGAAAAAGGCGCAGGGAAAGAGAAAGTTGCTGAATGAGTGCGTTCGATGTTTTGATGTATTTTTTTATTTGTAAAGGATGGGCGGTTTCAAAATGCTTTAACTCTTTAAGCACGGAGCGGGTGTCGCAAGAGTACGCTCCTCTTAAGAGATAGATTTCCCTGTATAAATCGGGATTAAGCGGCTGCCACTCTGGCGGATTGCTGTTTTTGAACAGTCCAACTCCTCCTAAACAGGAAGCATAGATGTCATATCCGCTTCCTCTGCCTCCCTGAAATGAGCGGTGCAGCTGCAAAGCGTGCCATGCTAATTGATCAATGGATCCGATCTGCCCTTCTAAAAGTGCGGAGAGGAGGCCAATGGTGACTGCGGCGCTGGATCCGTATCCTTTTTTAGTGCCGTCTGGATAATAGAATTGCCGAGCATCAAGATGAATATGCAGAGAGGGGGAAAGATTTAATGTAGAAACGATGTGCTCAATAAGGCGGCTGGGAAATGGATCCCCCTTTGTCCAGCGGTAAGTTTCGTTGCCGTATTCTCCGGAGATTGTCAATTGAGATGCGGGAAGGATGTCGATGATCAACTTTTCTTTTGTTGCAGCGGCGATCCCTAATCCGTCGGGGTAGGTAATGGCATATTCTCCGAAAAGAAGCATATTGCCCGGAACGGTAATTCTCATGCCTTAGGTGCTCCACCCGCCTTAGATACGAGGAACTCAACTAGCGGATGCGCTGCTCGAAGCCTTTGAAGAGCGCTGTCTAGATCATGCTCCAGGCAAACCATTTTCACTTGCGGTCCAGCATCCATTGTTTCCCAAATGCTGATCCCTTCTTGCCTGAGCTCTTCGCAAGAGTGTAGCAAAGCAACACTTTCAGGCTTCCAATAAAGTGTTGATGGCGTGCTTGTCAGCATTGTGGAAAACATCGAAAGATAACTTTGCCTGATGAGCGGGCCAAGTGTATTTAATTCTCTTTTTTGAACAGCTGGCACGCTTTGAGAGAAAAATTCGTCTGCTTTTTTCAGCCAGGAGTCGTAAAAGGGAGAGGTTTCTCGGGCACATTCCATCGCTTCCCGTGAAGAGATTTCCTTGGAGCTGTTTGTAACGATGCCTATGATGACTCTAAGTTCCGGCCAGTCGATGTTTAAAGGTTCGGAAGATTCTGCATCTTTTTTGAGAATCGTGAAACCGCCAAATAGCGAGCGGGCCGCAGATGCAGAACCAAATCTCGCTAGAGAGGAGATCGTTTCTAAAGGAATTTCCGGGTTGATCAAACGGGCGCAGCCGAGGGCAAGGGCAGCAAAGCCTGAAGAGGAGCTTGCCAGGCCGGCAGCAACGGGAAAATTTGTCGAACTATAAGCAGAAAAGCGTTGATCGGAACCGGTTGTCTTTCTAAAATTTTCAAAAAAGGAGCGAAATCGTTCTATCGGTGCTTGCTTGCCATTGATAAAAATCCTGTCGTCTTCTGAAATACTTACTGTCGTTTTTGTACGTAGGGTATCCAGAGACACAGCAAGAGACGATGTTGCAGGCAAGTTAAGAGCTGTGTTGCTTTTTCCCCAGTATTTGATCAAGGCAAGCGAAGGAGAAGTCTCTACAGTCACAGCATTCATGATGTTGTCTTCTCCAGAACTTTTTTTGCTTCTTCAATATCAAGTTTTCTCTCGTTCCAAAGAGTTTCTCCTATTTGGCGAATCGATTCTCCGCGGGCGCCAGCGGCGTAGGCTGCCTTTGCTGCGTGCAGCTTCATGTGTCCTCCCTGTATTCCGTCAGAAACAAGGGCAAAAAGAGCTGCCAGATTTTGGGCAAGCCCCAGAGCCGCAGCTAGCTTATTCAGAGATTGCGCATCGGGACAGGAAAGCAATTTTAATGCAAACCGAGAAGCGGGCCAAAAACTTGTTGTTCCACCGACAGTTCCTAAAGCAAGGGGAAGCTCTATGTTTCCTTTAAGAGAGTTGTCTGAGATTTCGTATGTTGTCAATGGAAGGTATTGACCTGTTTTTTGTGCGTAAAAATGCGCTGCTGATTCTATCGCACGCGTATCGTTGCCGGTTGCCAGCGCTAGTGCCGAAATGCCGTTCATTACCCCTTTATTATGCGTGACTGCGCGTTCGGGAAACAGTTGAGCTGTTTGATTTGCTTCGACAATCCGTTGGCATGCCTCCAACCCGGACAGGCCTCCTTTTCTGAACAGCTTTACCGGGACTTTGAATGATGCACCTGCCTTTCTTTTTGAAGATGCATTGGTTAAGATGGACATGAGCACTCGGCCTTCGAAAAGGTTTGAAAGATAGTCCTTCATCCCTTCTGCAACAGTGTTCATCACATTCGCACCCATGGCATCGCAGACGTCAACATCGATCGAAACGAGTAATGTGTCTTCTTTTCTCTCTGTTGAAACACCTCTGAAGCCGCCTCCGCGTTGAACCATTCGAGGAATGATCGCGTTGACATGCGAGCCGATTTTTTCTTTGCACGTTTGCAATGAGAGGTGCTTAGCTTCTTTGAGGAAAATCTGTGTGGTCATCACTGGTGAATCAGCCCAAGTCGTGAACCCTTCACCAGCTTTAATCAGATGCGCTGCATAGCTGGCGGCAGCGATGACGGAAGGCTCTTCTGTAGCCATAGGGATAAATTTTAGACAGCGGTCAACCAGGAAACCTGTTGCGATTCCTAAAGGAATTGGAAAGGTTCCGATCGATGATTCGACCAGAATATCGGAAAGCTCTGTCAAGTCTGTTTGGTTTGCAAGAAGTTGCAATTCATCATCATCAATCAGGTAGAGAGCTTTTAAAGCGTCTCGACGTTGGACAGGTGTGAGCTTGCGAAAATTAGAAGGAATCATGTCACAGGTCGATTCGGGTAAGAGATTGAACAAAGTGCTCGAACTCAAGCGACTTGATCAAAGGTTGCTGCTGCAAATCTTCGATGGTTTGAGAACCTGTGAGCAACATCGTAGATTTGAGCACTTTCTCAATGGTGCGGCCAAGAACGACAGCTTCTTCTTTACCTCCGTCAATAGAAGCTTGGATGAAGGGGAGAGCCATTCCGCCTGCATGAGCTCCTAAGGCGATCGATTTTGCGAGATCCATGCCTGAGCGCAATCCTCCAGAACTTAAAATTTTTCCCCGGTACTTTTTGACAGTATCAAGCAAAATCGCTGTCGGCGTGCCCCAATCCATAAAGGCGCTGCTTGCAAAGTCTTCTGTTTGATTGATGTGCTGTTCAACGGTTATCCAATTTGTGCCGCCAGCACCGGCAAGATCTACATAATGAGTTCCCATGGCAATCAGCTTTTTAACTTCTTTAGGGCTGATTCCAAAACCGGTTTCTTTGACAATGACTGGAATTGAAAGGTTGTCGATTGTTTTCTCTATAGCGTCCATGATTCCGCGGAAACGGGTATCGCCGCCGTTTTGAAATAACTCTTGCCCGCAGTTAAGATGTATCGTCAGAGCGTCCACTTCAAGCTTGTTTAGCCATTCTCTGATCTCATGCATGGAAAGTTCAATGATTTGAGCGCCTCCAATGTTGGCGATAATCGGAATATCAGGGGCATACTCTCGCAGCAGGAAATCGTCGACCCTTTCTGGATGATTGAACAGCACTCTTATAGAGCCTAATCCAATCGGAATGTTTAATTCTTGAGCAGCTTTTGCCAACTCGCGGTTTGCCAGCCTTCCCTGATCCGATCCTCCTGTCATGCAGGAAATAAAAAGTGGAAAAGAGATCTTTTTATCCAGAAATTCTATTGAAGTGTCAATTTCAGAAAAGTTAAGTTCCGGCATTGCCCGATGGACAAACATCACATCTTCGAAAAAGGTGGATCCTACCCCCTCTACAGGTTGGTTCATACACGCATCTAAGTGACGCTGCTTGCGGCTAGGAATGTTGGCTGGAGTAGCTGTACTCACGATATCCGTCCTCTCGTATCCGATCTAGGAAAAACATATCCGGCTGGATGGAAGAGCGTTTGGATTCCAGCAAGGAGGCATATTGTTCGGATGTTTTTCCATTTGATTCGATCCATGATTCATAATCTTGTATCGTAGACTTTTGATGATCCCAAATTTCTTCCAAATCCCAATTTTTAATCACTTCCGGAGCACTGGGTGCAATGATCCCCGACATAAAGACCATTGTGTTGCCGGATCCGTAAGACCCCATCAGGATTTTCTTTCCGACGATAGCGTTTCCTAGCTGGTTGTAGCGGTTCTTTAGAAGAAATGCCAGAGACATAAACATAGAGCCTGTATAGATGTTTCCGCTTTTGGAAGCGGGAGCAGTCATCTCATAAAATCCTTTTTCTTTAAGGATTTTTTCGATCGCTTCTTTGTCCATTTCTACATACTTGCCAAGCAGATATTCCATAGTATTTGTCGGCAGTTTTGGATAAGGGACATGCAGGGCATACATGTCCGCGGATGTCAGCATTTCTTTTGGCGTTTTACCTGAACGGGAGGAGAGGTCGACTAGAGCGGAATCCATGGCTTCCATGTAGCAGCGGACGGAAAATCCTCCTTTGACTTTTGCAATTTCAGATCCAAGCGGACGGAAAAAATCATCGACGTCTTTTGAACTGTATCCGGCTGTCTTTAGGTCAAGCTCGATGAGTTTTGGATCGGTTTCTGTCAGTAGAGCAATCGCTCCGGCTCCTTGAGTCATTTCAGCAGATGTGTACTTGCCATAGCGGGCGATATCAGAACACAAAACAATGCCCGACTCTCCGGAAGATTGCGTAAATCCTAACAAAGCAGAGATTGCCATCAGAGCAACTGTTCCACCTGCACATGCATGCTGGGTTTGAAATGTTGAAATGGACTGGGGAAGGGAAATTCCCGCTTTTTTAAGGATGCCGATGACATAAGAAGAAAGAGGTTTCGAATAATCCACAGTTGTTTCGGTTCCGGAGACTAGATAGCGCAGAGCTTTTAAATTAAATCGTTTGCGGTTAATTAATTTTAAAGCGGCTTGTGCTGCCATTGTGACAGAATCTTCCCAAGATTCAGGGAAATGCATCGAAAGCACGCCTGTTTTTTCAAGAGCTCTTTTTAGAACTTTTTCTAAAATTTTCCCATCGGATTCACTTGCTCGCTTTTTAATGATAGTTTCAAGGTCGATTTTTAGACGTGGCAGATAAATGGCGATATCGCTAATGCCAACTTTGACGTCTGTTGACATCTTGTTCTCCTGTTAGAATTCAGCAAAAATTAATGCTTAAGACTAAATTAATACAGGGTTAATAGTCAAGATAATACAATCCTTGCTCTCTGAGGGTTTTTATCTATTTTAGATAATTCCCCTATATTTTCATGCACGATATTCGCTGCTCGGGCCAATGTATACGCTTTTTGTTTTCTTGGAAAGTATTCTGATTACATCAAATTCGATAATTGCCAAATTTCCGAGCAGTGGAACGGCCTCAACACAACCTCTGATGACACTATATGCACCAAGAGCTGCTTCCAATAGATGATCTTTTCTTCTTTTTTTATCAAAAATGCTTTTTGCTAAATGGACGATTGTGTGAATTAAGCCAATTAAAGCCCTTATTGATCCTGTTACAGTGCTCACTAACGGGATCATGCCACAATAGTTAGACCAATGAAAACGATAGCGTAGATCATGATCTACGTAGATTCTATTGTTATTAATTTTTTCAATGTGAGGATCGGAGGAAAGAGATATTTTCAAATGTTGTGTTTCGAATCCTTAAGCGCACCCTAATTTAAAAATTCTTTTAAGCTACTTTTTCTTTTTCCAGAACCTCTTCTCCATCTTTAAAGACCACTCCGTTGATTACTTTTTCAATCATTTCACAACCTTTGAGTTTTCTCCATTTTTTCTCGGCTGTAGTAGCCAGCTTGAATACCATTGTCAAAGTGGCAGCCACTGAACCGCAGCCTTTGGTTTGCCTTGTCCGGTGTCTTATTGTTGCAAAAGTCGATTCAATCGGGTTAGTTGTCCTGACGTGCTGCCAATGGATCGCCGGAAAATTGTAGAAGGTAAACAGTTGCGCCTTATCCTTCTCAAGACAAGCACAGGCTTTGGGGTATTTGTCTCGGTATGTTTTTAAAAACACCTCAAACGCCGCCAGTCCATCTTCTTTGGTAGGGGCCATATAAATTTCATGAATGGCCTTTTTCGCATTCACTTGAATACTTTTGGGCATTTTATCCAGCACATTGGCCGTCTTATGCACCCAACACCGCTGCTGCTTTGTCTTCGGAAAAACTTCCTCTATTGCCGACCAAAATCCAAGCGCACCATCTCCTATCGCAAGCTCAGGAGCTGTACACAGCCCGCGCCGCTTCAAACTCTCCAATACCTCTGTCCAGGAAATTTTGCTCTCTCTATAACCATTGTGGATCGCCACAAGTTCCTTTTTACCATTAGGAAGAGCGCCAAGAATCACGAGAAAGCAAATTCGGTCATCTCCAAGACGAACATTGAAATAGATCCCATCTACCCAGATGTAAGCGTAGCGCTTTCCTTCAAGAGAGCGCTTGTTCCAGTCTTTGTATTCCTGCTCCCAAGATTGTTTTAAACGAGTGATGTTAGCTGCGGATAATCCTTTCGCATCCTTGCCCATGATCGTTTCAAGTGCATCCTGGAAATTGCTTGTAGAAATCCCCCTGAGGTAAAGAGCTGGAATCACCGCATCAAGAGATGGCACCCTCCTTAGATATTTCGGAAGAATTGCGCTTGAGTACCCTTCAGAGCACTCTTCTCTGTTTCGAATTCTAGGTTGCTTTACTGATATCGGTCCGATTCCTGTTTGTACTTCTCTTTCAGGGAGGTAGCCGTTGCGGACAAATTGTTTTCTTCCTTCGAAATCCCTCCTGCCTTTCATCGATTCCAGGTATTCATTGACTTCATTTTCAATAGCCTGTTGAAGCAACAGGCGAGCTCCTTCCCTCAAAGTTTGTTCCAGCAAGCTGTTCATTTCACTTGTTGCGTGAAATTTATCCAAAAAAATGACATCATTCTTCATGAGCGTATCTCCTATAAAATTTGTTTTTGATTCTAAAATTTCATAGGGTACGCTCTTTTTATCTCAAACACAACTTTTGATCATATCTCGAGGAAATGAAGATATCCTTTCTCAAGAAAGGGCCGGTTAATAAATTTTTCGTGATGGATAAGTTCATAAATTATAATTTTTTTAAGTTTCAAAGGGGATCATAAAAAAAATGTGTTTAGATTATGCTAAGATTGATAAATTTCTTAGCTAAAATATTACCCGATTGTTTATAATTTCCTTAATTTTTTAAGGGAGGAGGCTGTTTAGCCGGAAATAACAAAGATGAAACTTGGCTGGATTATTTATGCAAAAAACGAAACACGGTTGACGACTGCTGATTATGGAGTCAACAGGCTTAGGGAAGAAGCTCGAAAAAGGGGAGTGCAGATTAGAGTTTATTCGCCGGATCAATTTGAGCTTATCGTCAACAAAAACGATCGCAAAAGTATTTTGATCAATGGAAAACCGGAGAAACTACCTGATTTTGTGATCCCGCGCATGGGCTCTGGAACGACTTATTATGCTTTGGCCGTTTTGCGTCATTTAAAGCATATGGGTGTTTACTTGTGCAATGGCCCTGAATCGATAGAAATTGTCAAAGACAAGCTGCACATGCATCAGCTCCTTGCACAAAGCAATTTACCCACTCCGAAAACAATGCTGGGTAAATTTCCTATCAGTCCTAAATTCATTCGTGAGGAAATAGGATTTCCTGTCGTCATTAAAAATATCGTGGGAACAGAAGGAAAAGGAATTTACCTGTGCAAAGATGAGTCAGATTTTGAAGACATTATGGATCTCATCTATTCAAATAACAAAAGTGCAAACATCATTTTGCAAGAGTATGTTGCCAGTAGCTGTGGGGTGGATTTAAGAATTTTTATGGTTGGCGGCAAAGCGATTGGAGCGATGAAGCGGAAAGCAAGCAAGGGGTTCAAAGCTAACTTTACTCTAGGGGGGACAGTTGAACCATTTGTTCTGAACAATAAGCTTGAATGGTTGGCTTCTGAAGTGATACGGTTAGCTAATCTGGATATTGCAGGGATCGATGTCCTTTTTTGCGATAATGACAATTATAAAATTTGTGAAGTGAATTCTTCTCCAGGGTTTAAGGGGATGGAGCTTGCGCAGGGAAAAGGAATTGCCGGGCAGATCATTGACTATATTTTAACAACTTTACCAGGATAGGTTTGAATCATGTGCAGGTTTGTCGGAGTTTTATCTAAAAAAACATTTCTTTTATCAAAATTTTTGGATCTTCCGGAAAACTCACTGATCAAGCAGAGCAAAAAATCTCAAGAAGGGAACTTGGGGCTGCATGGCGATGGTTTTGGAATCGCTTGGTACAATCACAATCTTTTGGATCCAACGCCTGCAATTTTCAAATCAATACAACCTGCTTGGAATGATGAAAACTTAAAGAGCTTAGTCTCTAAAGTGGAAACCCACTGCCTGATTGGCCATGTCCGTGCAGCTACAGTGGGTAGTGTCAGCAGGGAAAACTGCCATCCTTTCAGCTACCGTCAGTGGACTTGCGTGCATAATGGGACGATCGTAGATTTTGATAAGCTTAAACAAAAAACAGCTGCAAGCATTCCACAAGATTTCTATCAAAGCATTAAGGGGCAGACTGATTCTGAATATCTGTTTTATCTTTTACTTTCTCATCATGAGCCGCGATTAGGATTTACCAATCTGCCTGTTTCTTTGTCGAGAGCTGTTTCCGACTTTCATTATTGGCAGAAAGAATTGGGATTGGCGATGGAATATCGCATCAATTTACTGCTGACTGATGGAATTCGCATGATGGCATGTAGAGTTTGCTCTCCGGAAACACACGATTGTCTATCCTTGAATTTTTACAAAGACGGAGAATCTATCGTTTTTTCTTCCGAAAAATTGTGGGAGAGCAGTGAGTGGAGAGCGATGGAGAACAACACAATGACTCTAGTCGATGAAGACTTCAATATTGAAACTGTGCCGTTTGTTTTACAACAACATGCGTACTTAGTGTGAAGAGATGTAATCAAACTCTCTTTTTTTCAAGGGAGTGATCGACAGTCTGGAGCCTTTTTTCAGGATCATCATCTCTTTTAATTCAGGAGCTTTTCTTAGTTCCGAAAGAGGAATGATCGCTGGAAATTTTTTTACGAATTTTACTTCTACCATGATCCATCTAGGATTGTCAGGATCTGTTTTGGGATCATAGTATTTGCTTTTCGGGTTCCAAGATGTGTCATCAGGAATTCCGACTTTAGTGATTTCACAAATACCTGCAACACCTGATGGCAATGCATTCGAATGGTAAAAAAGAGCCAGATCTCCAACCTTCATCTCATCGCGCATAAAATTGCGTGCCTGATAGTTTCTCACTCCTTCCCAGGTAGTTTTTTTATCCTTCCGGAGATCGTCGATCGAATACGATCCGGGCTCTGATTTCATTAACCAATACTTCATATAATGAGATTTTTTGAGTCTAAATAATTTTGTAAAATAATGACTGCACTGATTTGGTCAAGTTTTTTCGTTCTTTTTTTTCTATTATAAGAGCCTTCCATCATCGCACGCTCTGCTTGAACGCTAGTCAATCTTTCATCCCATTTGATGATAGGGATTGAAAGCGCTTTCGAAAGCGTTTCAGCAAACAGCGTCACTTCGTCAGAGATAAATCCTGCTTTTCCATTCATTTTAAGAGGAAATCCGACGACAATTTCTTTTAGCTCATATCCTTTTTCCTTTTGATGCTCTTCCAGGCGTTTAACTAATGCTGCAACTGTTTCTTCCATTTTTTTAGACGCTTCAAAAGTCTCAATGGCAGAGGCAATGAGATGGGTTTCATCCGAAATAGCCAAGCCGATCCTTTTCATTCCATAGTCAATGCCGATGATGCGCGTTTTCATGAAGATGTTTTCCTTTTAATCGCAGCTTCAATAAAAGAGCGAAAAAGAGGATGGGGAGCTGTTGGCTTAGACTTAAATTCCGGATGGAATTGCACACCGATCATCCAAGGATGATCTTCAACTTCAACGATTTCGCATAACTTTGTTTCAGCATGCTTGCCGGAAATCCGCAAACCGGCTTTTTCCATCAGTTCTTTGTATTTACTATTGAACTCATATCTGTGGCGGTGCCGTTCACTGATTTTTTCTGAGTCGTAGATTTCAAAAGCTTTAGAACCTTTCTCAATCAGGCAGTCCTGCGCTCCAAGGCGCATGGTACCGCCCATGTCGGAAACTTGCTGCTGCTCGCTTAAGAGAGAAATGATCGGAGTGCTGGTTCCTGGATCAACTTCTGTTGTGTTGGCATCTTCAAGCTTTGCCGCATTTCTGGCAAATTCTACCGACATCACTTGCATTCCTAGGCAAATCCCAAAATAAGGGATTTTATTTTCCCGACAGTATTTGGCTGCTTGAATTTTCCCTTCCCAGCCGCGCTCTCCGAATCCTCCTGGAATCAAGTACCCATCGCATCTGCCAAACGCTTGTTCCAGGTCAGCTGCCGTTAACACTTTATCCGCTTCAAAACGTTTAATTTCCAACTCATATCCGTGCGCCAACGCACCGTGGTCAAGCGCCTCGAATACCGACTTGTAAGCGTCTTGATGTTTTACATATTTTCCGACAACGCCTACTGTGATTTTTCCCTTGGGATTTTTTATCGTATCGACAATCTTTATCCATTCAGACATATCGATCTCTTTGTCTTCGAGATGTAAAAGCTCCATAATCATCGAATCCAACCCTTGATTCTTTAGTTCCAAAGGCACTTCGTAGATGGAATGCTCCACGTCGACCTCTTCGATAACAGCTTTGCGGTTGACATTGCAGAAAAGACTGATCTTATCTTTAACACTATCAGGCAGCGTCATCTCCGAGCGGCAAAGGATGATGTCGGGATAGAGGCCGATCTCTCTTAAGCTTTGTACAGAATGTTGTGTAGGTTTGGTTTTGACCTCGCCAGCAGCTTTAATATAAGGCACATAGGTGAGGTGAATACTAATGCAGTTTCTCTCGTTTTCATTGCGAAATTGCCGGATCGCTTCGAGAAACGGCAGAGATTCGATATCTCCAACGGTGCCGCCAATTTCGATAATCAGAATGTCTATTCCGTCTTCTTGCCGTGCGCAGTTAAGAATGCGGCGTTTGATTTCATCTGTGATATGAGGAATGACTTGAACGGTATTGCCTAAATAATCACCGTGTCTTTCTCTTTTAATAACCGTGTTGTAGATTTGTCCAGAAGTTGCGTTGGAAGCTTTAGAAAGAGGGGAGTTGCTATAACGGTAGTAGTGCCCAAGGTCAAGGTCTGTTTCAGCGCCGTCATCGGTGACATAGACTTCTCCATGTTGAAAGGGATTCATTGTCCCTGGATCCACATTTAGATAAGGATCAAGTTTCAGCATCGCTACTCTTAGCCCTTTCTTTTCCAATAGCAGCGCAGTTGATGCTGCGGTTAAACCTTTTCCTAAGGAGGAGCAAACTCCTCCGGTAAAAAATATATATTTAGTACTCATAATTTCCGTTCTACTTTTATCAAATCTTCCGGTGTATCCACGCCAATTGAATGACTGTCGACTACCGCGACTTTTATCTTGAATCCGTGTTCGAGGACTTTCAGCTGTTCCAGGTCTTCAGCCAACTGAAGAGGAGTCGTTTCCAGTTCGGCATAATGGAACAGGAAATCCTTTCTATAGCCATAGATTCCCAAATGTTTATAATAAGTGGTATCAGGCTCCCACTTGCCGGAATGCCCCCCAGGAATGAGCGACCGGCTAAAATATAAGGCGTTGCCGTGCGCATCTATGACGCATTTGTTGACGGAGCGGCTGAGGGCCTCTTCTTCTGTGCTAATTTTAACCGCTGCCGTCGACATGACAGCGGACTGGTCGTTGATTAATATTTCTCCAACCTTTTGAATCACATAAGGTTCAAGAAGCGGCTCATCCCCTTGAATATTGATGATCATGTCAACGTTCTTGAAATTTAGATGGATCGCTTCAGCTAAACGCTCTGTTCCTGTGGGACAATTTGAGGAAGTCATGATCGCTTTTCCCCCAAATTCTTCGACATGAGAAAAAATGCGATCGTCATCTGTTGCGACATAGATCTCCTGCAAAAGTTTGCAGCGTTGGGCATTTTCGTAAGTTCTTTGAATTAAAGATTTTCCGGATATTTCGACGAGGGGTTTTCCGGGGAAGCGTGAACTTCCATAGCGCGCAGGAATCATTCCAATAATTCGATAGGTCATAACGGGGCTTTAGTATAGCATAAGTCCTTTAATTTTACTCATGAAAAGTTTATCTTTATACCGAAAGTCTTTAGATGAGCGAACAATGAGCCAATTTCCCGATCCTGTTCCTTTGCCGGAAAATGTACCCAAAGCGCGAAAAAATCGAAATTCGCATTTGATACGCGCTGCGCGTTGGGGTGTTTTGATCAGGTTAATCATTATTATCATCGAGTTATTAGGTGTTGCGCATTTTGGAAGTTCCGCTTTGTTAATGGATGCTCTTGCAAGTTCTTTGGACATTGCTTGCAGCCTTATCTTGATTGTCTTTATTAAACTGGCAGCCAAACCTCCGGATGAGGACCATCCTTTTGGCCATGGGCGTTATGAACCGCTAGCAGGGTTGCAACTAGGAGTCTTCATGGTGTTAGTTGGATTAGGAATGGCTGGCCAGCAGTTATTTCAACTCATGGAAGATGTTCCAAGCAGCCCGATCGATTCAAACGTTTGGCTTATTCCATTGGCAGCAACGCTTTTATTAGAAGCGTGCTATCACGTCATTTCACGAGTCGCTATCCAGCAAAACAGTCCGGCGCTCAGTGCCGATGCTGCTCATTACCGCATGGATGCTTTGACCAGTCTTTTCGCTGCCGTTACGCTGATTATTGCTGCGTGGTTTCCTGATTGGAGTGTTGTCATCGACCACATTGGGGCGATCTTCATTGCAGTGCTTATGGTTGCCATCGGTTCATTTGCCGCACGTAGTAATCTCCATCAACTCATGGATAAAGTTCCCAGCGATAATTATTTTGAAGTCGTGAAAAAAGCTGCAAGAGCAGTAGATGGCGTGCTGGAAACGGAAAAAATCCGCATTCAATTGTATGGTCCGGATGCTCATGTAGATATTGATGTAGAAGTTTCTCCTGAGCTGCCTGTTGACCAGGCACATAGAATCAGTCAAAAAGTGAGGAGAAATATTCAAAAAGCATGGCCTGCGGTTAGGGAGGTGACCGTACATATCGAGCCCTTTTATCCGGATGATCATTGATATTAATCCAATGTTTATGCTATAATATTCCTTAATAATTTTTTTTACTTATGTCTATACCTGAAATACCAAAGTACCCAGTTTTTACAGGATTCCAGGAATCTTCTCTTGTCACAGAAAGCGACGAGGATAGAGATCCTAATACAACAATGCAAGATGATGAAATCATCTGCTCCAGAAAATTTGGGAGTCCAGTGCGTTATTATCCCGTGGAATCTTCGTTGCAATGCAAATTCTCTCCTGGAGCAAAAAAATATGGCCGAGGGAAAGAGATTATCTATAAAATTAAAAATATAGAAACGGGCGAAGCAAAAGTAGGAATAACTGCTCAAGGCTTTAGGAAAAGAATGTGGCAGCACTTAAGTTGTGCCCGCCATCCAGAAAAGGATCGTGGCCGAAGTGATTTATACGAGAGTATGAGAAGATCTCCGACTAAATTCAGAATGGGAGTTGTGCCAACGCAGAAAGAGGAACTCAGCGAGGAGTTAGATGGCAGCGATCTGGAAACCATGGTGATTGTTGATCATGATATGATCAGCAAAGGGTTCAATAAGATCAAGGGCGGCGGTGGAGGAACAATTGTTCCACCGATGGCTAATGTGGATCCTCCAAGTTCATTCCAAACTCCGGAAAAAGAATACAAAATCAAGAGTAGAATTTACAAGGAGCGTTCTAGATTACATGTCAATTACTCCCCTATGGGTGGAAAAAGAAAAAGCGTTGTTTACGGTTTCCGAAGAGATGATGGAAAGTGGTTCATTGGGGAGACGTCTCAAAGTTTTCGAAAGAGAATGTATGGTTACCACTATGCATTTGATCATCCTGAGAAAGATATAGGTAAACGGCCTCTTGTAGAAGCTGTACGCAAAGAACCCGATCGATGGAAAGTTTATATTTTATATCAAGGTCCTCATATTAAACAGATGGAAAAGTTATGGATTAAGGCAAAGAATGCTATTGATGACGGTTTCAATCAGTTAGAAGGAGGAGGCGGCCCTTTAGGGAAAAAGTGAGTTGTGTCCGAGTTAAGCTCGGACACTTATTTGAAAAAGCTTTATTAAGTGCTTTTTGTTGCCATCGATTCGACATAAGGATTGTTGATCGACCACAACCTTCCATAAGTAAAATCCCGAGGCAAAGCTCCATGATTTTCGTGAATGGCATAGCCAAGGCGGTTGATCTCGTATAGAAGCTGCCCTTTTTGCTCTGTTGAAAGTTGCTCTGTAATGGCTTTCCACGTTTCTTTTAACTTATATAAAAGTGTTTTGCGCTCTCCTTGCATACGTGATATCGCTTCTTCCATCTGTTTAGAGATTTGATTTAACACTGAAGGATCATGAAAGGGGATTCCTTTAATTGTCGCGATGAGGTTCTTTTCCTCATTTTCGATCAACTTAGAAAGATCATCAATCGCTTTTTCCGTTACCTCTCGGTAAGCTTCTGCTTGCGATTTACTTTCATTGTACACGCGTACAATTGCAGCAAAGTCGCGTGTAGCGTTATCGATAGGCGAATCTGGAAGTTTTTTGACAACAGCTTCGATCAGATCTCTGGCTTCAGTAATTTTTGTTTCCGGTTTCTCATCCAGGATTGAAAGAAGAGCTTTTTTTGCTCCTGAGGAAATTGTCTCTGGATATTGTGCGAGAAGCTCTTTCATCTCTTTTTCAACAGCTTTAAGAGTTCTTTCACCTGGATCATTGAGAATTGCACGAATGCAAAGTTTGACAGGGTCTGCACTGGTATAAGGATTTTCTCTTAAATAGGTTTTCAGATTTTCAGCATCTCGAGAAAGCCCAGCCATTTTTTTCTGTAAATCGACAATATTTGACAAAATATCAACGAAAATATTGATGCGTGTCAGCCCCCATTTACAGACAGCTTTGTTGATGGCAATCATTCCTGTGTGTTCCCTTGTCTCTTCTATGTGCTTATCCAAAGCAATCGCTTTTCTAGCTACAGGATCCTCTAATCCTTCCACTTGTGCACCCAACTCTTCAAAACGCTCACGTTTTTCAGCAAGTTGAAGCTTGATTTTTTCTATATCGGGTTGTTGAGAAGGATTTAGTGCTTCAGTCATTAACTCTTGCAATGAATTGCTAAGTTCAATCAAAGAGCTTGATAAATCTTGCACTTGAGGGAGGTAATTCGGGGTGACAGTGACTTCTGAAAGAGCAAGACGGTAAGAGACTTGTTTTTTCAAGAGAGCATCAAGCTCTTTATGAGCTTCTATCGCTTTTTTTCTTGCTTCAGCTTCCGTTTGCCATGCTCCTTTTCTACCTTTATTTTTATTGAAAAGAGGCAGTGCAAGTTTAGAAACTTCGTTTGCTGTATCAAAAAGCTGAGTAAAAAGTTCGCTCAACTCTCTAATTCTTTCTCCTAGTTGTAGCTCTAAAATGCGAACTTTTTCAATTGTATGCGCTTTAAGAACTGCTGAATGTAGTTGATCAATTTCTTGAACAACTCCTGGAATGCCTTCAGATAATCTGGGGAATTCGCTTGAAGAGAAAACAAAATCCTTTTCTTTAACGGATTGTGTTGTCATAAAACCTCCTTGAGGAAATTTGGTTTTTAGCAAGAGTTTTTCATCTTTACATGATTAGGCTAATTTTCAAAACAAAAAATTATCGGGAAGCAAGATAGCACATGCGAATGATTAGATAGGTGCCCCAGATTATTGAGGCATTAATGATCGAGGCAATCAGGCAGTAAAGAAGCTCGCTTGTCCAATTGTAAAAAAGAGCAAACGTTGCAATGAAAGCGATTAGAGCGATCAAATATCCTTTTTTTTCAAATAACGGATTCATAAGTACACTTCATATTTTGCTTTATACCGAATCTTGAAGTTAATTCGGTATATATCGATAGCGCTACGCCAGGCTAAAAAAAATTTATCTATCAAATACATTTTCCAACAATGATCGGTATATCAATTCTTCTCAAGAAAAAAATGCTTGTCAAAACAGAAGAGAATAGATAGATTTAAAAATTATTCCATTAAAAGGGAGTTAACGATGCGTTTTTTTTATGATAAAATTGTGTGTTTAGGGGAGTTTTTGCAATCCTATTTTCTTTTAGCCTTAAGACTTTATTGGGGGTATTCTTTTTTTCAAGCGGGATTTGAAAAAATTAAGAACACAGCTCCTGTTGTGGATTTTTTTACATCGCTTGGAATTCCATTTTCGGAGTATATGGCCCTTATCGTGGGTTGGATAGAAGTTGTCGGAGGAATTTGCTTATTAGTTGGTTTTGCTTCCCGTTTAGTGGCCATTCCGTTGGCGTTAACGATGATTGGAGCTTTATTGACAGCTCATGGAGATGCGACTTTTGCAGTGCTGGAAAATTCTCAACGTTTCATTAATCAGACACCATTTACTTATTTGTTGACCTCGCTGATTGTTTTGTGTTTTGGTCCTGGTAAATTTTCTGTCGATTACGTTTTGGAAAGAGCATTTTCTAAGAAGTAGAGTCATGCGAACGGGGAGGCCATTCATCGGGCATATAAGTTTTTCCTAGGATGGCCTCTATTCTTTTTTTCAAAGGCGGGTGGGTCGCGAAAAGAGAGGAAAACGCTGAGCGGTCGTCTAAGTACATGTGGGAATAGGCCATTCCTTCTTTTGGCATATCGTGAGTTTGGTCTAAGGCAATTTTCTTAAGAGCGTTGGCAATCCCTTCCGGATTGCGTGTGAACTGAACCGAGCAAGCATCGGCTAGATATTCCCGTTCTCTACTGACCATAGCCTTTAACACAGATCCGGCAAACCAGGTAAAGATTCCAGCTCCCATTAATAGGAGAGCGATCAGGAAAATAGGGGCTCCGCCTCTTTGATTGTCTCTTCCTCTTCCTGTTAGAGAGGCAAATTGAAACATTCTCATTGCAAAATACAGAACGAAAAAAAAGCCCATCACCATAGCGGCAAGGCGCAAGCTAATTGCCATATCTCCATTGTAAATGTGTCCAAACTCATGTGCAATGACTCCTTGCACTTCGTCGCGATTCAGTTTCATTAAAGCGCCTTCAGTAATTGCAATTGCAGCTTTGTTTGGCGTCAGCCCCGCGGCAAATGCATTGATCTGTTTAGAAGGAATGATGTAGAGCGGCGGCACCGGAAGCGATGATGAGATAGCAATCTCTTCAACAATATTGAGCAGCTTTCTTTCTATAGGATTTGCCGTTTGAGGATCGATACGGTATGCTCCGACAGATTCAGCAACATAGGATCCGCCCCGGGAACTGTACATCATGTATTGAAAGCCGGCAACACAGAAGGTAATGATGAGGAACAATGGACCTGCAATAGGAAAAGATTGCGCATAGCCAGGCGATGCATCTCTCATCACAACTTCAAGTAGGAACGCCACTCCTAAAGTGATCAAGATAAAGGCAGCGAGGTAAAGCTTTGTCTTTTTCCTCGCTCTTTGTTGAGCTGCCCAAAAGTCCATTAGAATGCCACTTTAACAGCTTTTCTTGCTTCAGGTTCTTCCACTTCATAGAGATCTGCAGGAGAATGTCCAAAAGTTGCGGCGAATAATGTTGCTGGAAACTGCTCCTGAGCTGTGTTGTATTTCAGAACTTGATCGTTGTAAGATTGTCTGGAAAATGCCACTTTGTTTTCTGTAGAACTGAGCTCTTCTTGCAGGTTTTGCATGGTGCTATTCGCTTTTAAATCTGGATAGCTTTCTGATAACGCGAAGACGTTTGCCAATGCTCCGCGAAGAGCTGTTTCTGCTCCGGCCAGTTCTTTCAATTCTCCTTCTTGAGGGACGCCTCCGATATTTTTACGAGCTTGTGATGCTTGATTGCGAGCGTTGACGACTGCTTCCAACGTTCCTTTTTCGTGAGCCATATACCCTTTTACAGTTTCTATAAGATTGGGGATAAGGTCGTATCTTCTTTGCAGCTGAACATCAATTTGAGCCCAAGCGTTTTTGACTTGATTGCGCAGTCGAATTAGATTGTTATAGATGCCCACTGCCCAAAGAGCCAGCAAGGCGATTACTCCGACAATAACGAGTAAAACTGTCATCTCATCCACTCCTTTTGTTGCACCCTACCTTGCAACTGCAAAGTCGAGTTTAAGATAACTTTATCATATCATATAGTAGAATTTTTAGCCGTTAGCTATTGATCAAAACTCAGGATGCTCCATTGTAAGTAGTTGATTTTCAGTTAGAAACTGTTCAACAACACAATCAATATTTTTATTTTCAATTTCTACCATATAGTTGAGTTTCCTTATTTTTTCTTCGCTGATTTTTCCAGATAATTTAAGTAAAATTTCTTTAATTTCGGGTTTGTTTTTGATGATATCTTGCCTAATCAAGATCGCTGCGTGATAGGGGGGGAATATTTTGAGATCGTCATTAAGAGAGACTAAGGGGCAGCCTTGAAGTTTTGGGTGAGTTGAAAATCCTGCGATTAAATCAACTTCTCCTTGTAGAGCAGCTTCATACATTAAACCGGGTTCGAGAAGAACAGTTTTCTTGAATACAATTCCATATTTTTCTTTAAAATTGATCAAGCCATCTGGTCTGGAGCAAAATTCTGCCGGAGCTCCTATTGCCATGTATTCTGCATGGGGCTTGATGTCGCCGATCGAGCGCCAGTGATATTTTTCTGCTTGGTCACTTCTTGCAATCAGAACTTCTGTGTTACTGAACCCTAGAGGATGCAGCCATTCGATACCGAATTTTTCTTGATAATGTTGATTGACGAAATCAAACAATTCATCCGGATCAAGGTTGTAGTTGTTCTCTTTTAGCACCAGAAGGTGAGCAGTGCCTGTATATTCGGGGTAGATATCGATATCTCCGTTCAGCATTGCTTGATGGCATAAGTCTGTAGAGCCGAGGTTGAATTTTCGCTTAACAGGATAAGGAGTGTGTTTTTCCAAAAGCTGTGCAATCATTTCTCCAAGGATGAACTGTTCAGTGAAATTTTTCGTTGCCACAGTGATCGAGGGTTTTTGTTGAAAAAAGCCATTTTGGTAAAAAACTGTGACAAAGATGATGCTGACAACAGCGATTTTTGCAAAAGATTTAATGATGGCGATTTTGCGAAAGGCGTAATCGATGAGAAGAGCCATCATTGCTGTTGGGATTGCTCCATATAATACAGTGTTGATGTTGTTTGTCGCGATTCCTTGAAAGATAAAATCTCCGAGTCCGCCTGCACCGATAAAGGAGGCGATCGTTGCAACGCCGACGCTCATCACTGCTGCTGTGCGCATTCCTGTAATCATGATAGGGAAGGCGAGTGGAAGTTCTACGATTCGTAGTTTTTGAAAAGGGGTGAAGCCTAGTCCATCGGCAGCTTCTATTTGTTCGGGAGGAACCGCTTCCAGACCTGAATAAGTGTTCATGACTACAGGAAGGATTGCGTAGAGCGTCATTGTCAAAAGCGCAGATTTGATCCCTATTCCCAGAAGAGGAATTAAGCAGGCAAGGAGAGCTAGGCTAGGAATTGTTTGGCAAATGTTGATCCCTGAAAAAATCCAGGGTTTGAAGCGAGGGAGTTTGTATGAAGTGATTCCAAGGGGAATTCCTATGCAGATTGCAATAAGAGTTGTCAATCCGACGAGAATCACTTGTTCGAGCAATTTTGTGAAAAAAAGGGAGCTGCTCATGTTTTCAGCTCTTCTTTGTAGAGCTTAAGTTGTTCGAGGGGTTTTTGAAACAGGTTTTTGACGAAAGAAGTTTGGGGATGGTTAATGAGTTCGGCGGGGGTGCCTGTTTGTTCAATTTTCCCTTTGTTCATCACAGCAATGAGATCTCCCAGCTTGATCGCTTCGAAGATATCATGAGTGACAAATAAAACGGTTGTATGAAATTTATCTCGGATGACTCTCATCTCTTCTTGCATAGCATCTCGATTGATGGCATCCAAGGCGCCAAAAGGTTCGTCCATTAGTAGATATTTGGGGTGGGTAGCAAGTGATCGAGCGACTCCGACTCTTTGCTGCTGTCCTCCGGAGAGTTCATCGGGAAATCGACTAGAAAATATTTTAGGTTCAAGGTTGACGGTTTTTAGCAAGTCTAGCGCTTTTTGTTCGATTTGTTTTGTTGCCATACCCATTAATTTTAAGACGATCGTGACATTTTCTTTAACTGTGAGATGAGGAAATAATCCGACGCCTTGAAAAGCATAACCGATTGTGCGTTTAAGAATGATGGGGTCGTAGTCGCGGATATTTTGATTATCGATAATGATTTCACCGGATGAGGATTCGATAAGTCTGTTGATCATTTTTAGAAGAGTTGTTTTTCCGCATCCGGACGATCCTAGAAGGATGACAGTTTTTCCTTCAGGGATTTCTAAA
The DNA here is from genome assembly GCF_000092785.1 of Waddlia chondrophila WSU 86-1044. NCBI lineage: Bacteria > Pseudomonadati > Chlamydiota > Chlamydiia > Parachlamydiales > Waddliaceae > Waddlia > Waddlia chondrophila. The sequence goes on along the minus strand of NC_014225.1, from coordinate 1,178,218 downwards.
GAAATATTGTCGACGATGTATGTTTTTCCATTATCGTAAGTTTTGCGGATATTTTTGATGGAGATCATAGCGAAGGAGGTTGGATTGCGAGCTGTTTTTAATGAGACAGTAGCACGCAAAGCGAATATTGTACATGTCAAAATTCTGAAAGAAACTTCAGAAGACCTTTTGTAAAAGGTTTTGAATAAGCTTCATAGAGTCTTTCAAGAGCCTATCCGAATAAATTTTTCAACCAAGTAAAAATCAACCCAAGGGTTGCAAATCCATTCCAAGTTACATTGAAAGATTTAACAACACCTTGAGGCAAAGATGTTCGAGGCTGGTTAGGTTTTCAAAGCAGTTTGTGTTATCTTTGCAGTTGCGGATTTTGGTCTCCTTTGAGATGTAATTTTTTGATTTTCAATATTTTGAGTAGAAATGCTGGGTGCTATTGGATTCATGAAATTTTGTTACATTTATTTTTTTAATAGAAGGTATTTTAACATATTATCCTGGATATAGCTATCTAAAATGTCCGAAACGGTTTTCAATAAAAAATATACATAAATTACAACATAAGATATATTATCAGACGTTATATCAATGTCATATCCGTTCCCCATATCTGATCCGGTTTATCTGCCTGAGGTTTAGGGCGATGACACCTATCGGCTGTTTTCGGTCTCATTTTTTTTATCGCAAGCTTGCTTCCCTGACATTAGCCCCGTTTTTATCAAAAAACAAAGAAAAAATAAACTTCTATTCAGTTTGATAAAATACACGTTTATGTGTATAATAAATTCATGAAGAAAAAAGATGTCGAAAAGCAGCTCAAAAAACTTGGTTGGTATTTGGATCGAGAAGGTGGAAGTCATGAAGTTTGGACAAACGGAGAAGCAAAAACTGTTGTTCCTATAAAGGCATATTGAAAAAAGCTCAAGAAAATCCGGGAGATAAAAAATGTTAATAGACGCAAAAATCATTAACGATCCAGAAAAAAAACCTAGATACAGCGTAGAAATCCCTCTGGTTGATGCTTTGACACAAGGTAGAACAAAAAAAGAAGCTTTAGAGATGGCTGTTGATGCTATAGAGTGTCTTTTAGACGCTTATTTTGAAGAAGGATCGGGGAAAAGAGCGAAAGTAACAGCATCAAGTCTAAAAGGGAATCATTTTTTCATAAAGGCAGAAGATCAAAACTTGTTGACAAGTCTTATTTTAATACGTCAAAGAGAAAAGCATAAGACTACTTATAGTGAGTTGACAAAGCGATTAAAAGCGGGATCAACTTTTGCTTATAGACGATATGAGAAGGGAAACGTAAGCATTTCTGTGAAAAAATTTTATGATCTTATGAAAGCTGTAGCACCCGAAAAAAACATTGTATTGAGAATGGAGTGACTCATCTGCAAGGCTTTTTACTGTCCCGATAAACGTATCTTTCTAAGCCGCCTACACGGCGGTAAACGCGAGATATTTTCAAATGTTGTGTTTGGAATCCTTAAACGCACCCTAATTTAAAAATTTTTAGTGGCAGCCACTGAACCGCAGCCTTTGGTTTGCCTTGTCCGGTGTCTTATTGTTGCAAAAGTCGATTCAATCGGGTTAGTTGTCCTGACGTGCTGCCAATGGATCGCCGGAAAATTGTAGAAGGTAAACAGTTGCGCCTTATCCTTCTCAAGACAAGCACAGGCTTTGGGGTATTTGTCTCGGTATGTTTTTAAAAACACCTCAAACGCCGCCAGTCAATCTTCTTTGGTAGGGGCCATATAAATTTGAATGGCCTTTTTCGCATTCACTTGACGAAGTGATGTTATTAGCTGCGGATAATCCTTTCGCATCCTTGCCCATGATCGCTTCAAGTGCATCCTGGAAATTGCTTGTAGAAATCCCCCTGAGGTAAAGAGCTGGAATCACCGCATCAAGAGATGGCACCCTCCTTAGATATTTCGGAAGAATTGCGCTTGAGTACCCTTCAGAGCACTCTTCATTTTCAATAGCCTGTTGCTTCAACAGGCGAGCTCCTTCCCTCAAAGTTTGTTCCAGCAAGCTGTTCATTTCACTTGTTGCGTGAAATTTATCCAAAGAAATGACATCATTCTTCATGAGCGTATCTCCTATAAATTTTTTTTGATTCTAAAATTTCATAGGGTACGCTCTTTTTATCTCAAACACAACTTTTGATCATATCTCTACTCTTTTGGGACGTAAATGCACATCTGAATCACTAAAATCACTTGATAAACGAGATTAGGTCACAATCACAGGTCTCACTATTTCGATAGATACGCTTCTGGTTACAGGGTTGAATCACTTACAGGAGCAGGGCAATTTCATGAAAAATACTTGATACACTAAATTCTTTAGTATTAGACTCTTTAGTCAACCCCACCAAGGAGATGGATATGACTGAAGAAGATCTTGATCAAGACACCAGCAACGCTTTTAGAAAATCACTTGAAGAACACTTTGGCTGCCTCGACGATTACAGACGACAAGGTAGCATAAGGTATCGATTAATAGACATTCTGTTTATCACGATTTGCGCAGTGATAAGTGGAGCCAATGATCTCAAGGCTGTGGCGATGTATGCGCAGCGCAAGCGCCGCTGGCTAACGAGCACCCTTGCACTTGAGGATGACGTCCCATCCTACACTACCTTTTGGACTATCTTTGTCCTATTATCCCCTGTTGCCTTGGAACAATGCTTCGTGCAATGGGTACGATCGAAAATCGGCGCAAACACGCCTGATGGCCACAATGTAAGCATTGATGGTAAAGCCCAGAGGGGAACTGCGAAAAAAGGCGAACCTCATTCATTTGTTCACATTGTAAGCGCCTGGGCTGCGACACACAACCTAACCTTGGGGCAGCTAAAAGTAGATGGAAAATCCAATGAAATAACGGCCATCCCGAAGTTGTTGGATATGATCGATGTTGCGGGAGCCACGATTACGATTGATGCGATGGGCTGCCAAACAGCAATCGCGGAAAAAATTGTAGACAAAAGTGGAGATTATGTTTTGGCTCTAAAGGGCAATCAAGGCCATCTTTCAGATGAGGTGGAAAACTACTTCGTCCAAGCGGAGCAAATTGATTTTGAAGGTGTTTTATGTAACGCTGTAGGGTCAAAACACTGTGCACACGGGCGGATAGAAATGCGTGAGATATACATTACAGAAGACATTGACTGGTTGCAGCAAAAAGAAGAGTGGAAAAACCTAAAATCCTTGATCATGGTGAAGAGTGAACGCATAATACCTGGGCGATCGACTTCGACTGAAAGGAGATATTACATATCAAGTTTGTCGGCAGATGCATTAAGGGTCGCCAATATAATACGAGGGCACTGGGGCATAGAGAATTGTGTCCACTGGATTTTAGACGTAGCTTTTAGGGAGGATGAACAGAACGCAAATGCAGGAAATATAGCTGAAAACATGTCGATGATAAGGAGATTATCGCTGAATCTTCTTAAGCAGGAAAAGACTGCTAAATGTGGGATTGAGATTAAACGTCAGATGGCAGGTTGGGATGATGAGTACTTGCTAAAAGTGCTGGGTGTCAAATCTTTTTCATGAAATCGCCCTGCTTACAGGAGTTGTTTTTTTCAACAAAAAAACAATTATGGCCCATGTTCGATAACATCCCCAATTTGCAAAGATAATTAAAATATGTCCGAAGAGTTTTCCAAGTATTTGGAATATCTCCTGGAAGATTAGACGAGACAATTTCTGGGAACCTTTCTCTAAGTATGCTGATATTTTTAACAGGATTGTGAACCTTACTGACAAGTATTTTTTTAAGCCATTTGTCAGTAAATTTTATGGTCATAATTTCTCCCACTCGTGGATATAACATAGAATAAACAATCAATTGCCAAACACATCCTTCAGATCCATAAATCCAATCACCATCTTGCACTTTTAAATTAATGAAATCAGGCAATTCACTCAAATTTAATAGGTCTGGTAAAATATTCAAGTTAAGAAATTTCGGAATATTCCTACTGTAGAGATTAAAATTATTTTTAAATTCATCCAGATTTATAATTAAGCTTGAATCTTCTTTAATCCTCTTAACTTCCTCTATAGACCGTGTTAGTCTTTTCATTTCTTTCTCTCGTTCTTTAATATATTCTTGTTCCTTCTTTTCGATTTTTTGATCCAGATTTTTTTGTAGTTTGAGATATTCATCTTGATGAGTGCTATTATACAACCACTGGGCACGCTCTGGGTTATTAATATAATTCCAGAATGTATTCCGATCTATTAGGTCTTCGGGAGATAAGTTGGATAAGTCTAATTCGATAGCTGAAATGTTGGAGTTTTTTATTTTTTGGATTTTTTCATCATCCACATTATGACGAAAATAAATTTCAATAATTAGCTGTTTTTCTTGTTTTTTAGCAAGAAGATCAACTATCATTCCATCTATGATTTTCTCCTCCTCAACGAAGTCAAACTTAATTAGCAATCCGGCCTCTACAATAATTGTACTTTCATGATGAGGTAATCCTTTTGAATCTTTCTTCTCCAAAACAAGGACATTTTCAGGAAGTTTTATTGTCTTTTTCTCTTTGATTATCTCTTTTGCTGCTAGATGAATTGAGCTTTCAAGACCACTTTCGCATCCACTATCGATTGCATGTTTGAAGTGGTGCTGTTTAATATTTCCTTTAGCAGCAGTCAAGGGAGCTTTACAGGACGGACAAATGCAATCACATTTTTTTCCGTTCACAACTTCTGAAATATGGACTAGGTTGCCATCACTGTTAAGTCCAAAAGGCATTTTTATTGATTTCATATTGATTATTTATCCTCTTTGTAAACTTTAGGCTTGTGATGTAATTAATAATATTCCTACCTGGTGGGCAACATCCGAATCCACATGACATTTGATAATATTTGCTAGTTCTTCAGCAAACCAGTCAGGTCTTTTATATTGGGATCCAATACTTACCAAACAAATAGCCGTGGCTTGTGATCGACGTACATCATTGGAGCTTGCTAAAGATCTGCCCACATAACGCACAACTTCCATTAATGCTGCTGCTTGGTCTGTGTTGTTACAGTTTGAAAGTTCCAATGCTGAGATTAAGTGTGATGCTAAGTTTCGCGCTCTTTCTATAGCTTCCTTATTATCCCTAATAAATTTTCTTGGATCTGATGAATTCATAAAATCAAGTGAGCTCCAACCTGCATCAACGTCATTTTTAAGTTTATTCGAAGCACACCAAAGTTCTGCTTTAAGAGCTTCAAGGGCCTGCACTGACTTTTCATAATCTTTGTCCGTCCAACCTGAAGGAAGCTCTATCGCCTTGTCTAGCAAACGCTGGACGTCCTTAGGAGATGATGAATTTCCTTCCCAAGGTTTAAGCTGCCAATCGCGAAAAAAATTATTGGCAAGGCGTTTAAGATGCTCCTTTTTACGGTATCGGGCTTGTTTGTCTGCATTAGATATTTTTATCATATCAAAACCTAAGGTTACGTGATTTCTTTTTAATGTTACGTTACCATTGAGTTCAGGTTTTTGAAAAGATAAAAAGTCTCATTTGAGTTAAGATTTTCAATTTACCCAGAGAAAAGATACTAATAAATATCTTGTGGATCTCCTTGTGCTCTCCAACCTTGGAAAGTCTAAACCGACATGGATCTAGGTGCTGATGAAATCAACCACTGCTTGAAAGATTGAGTTTTAGAAACAGGAATCGCCTCAATGATGCGAAATAACCCCTCAAGATTAGAACAGTTTAACCTCTGCCTCCCGCCATTGGTATCTATCGGCAGAACAACCACAAGATCATGCCACCTCTCCCGAAGTTCTCGGTCCCGTTTGCGCATCTTTTTTATGTAATCCTTAACGTCCGCTGATGAAGAAATCACCTGCACAACATCGCGAACGACATACCACCACTCGCCTCTGAAAAATGTCTTGCGGATCTCCTGACCCTCAAAAAAAATAATCGATGTTGTTTCCATTGCAACCCAATCCTAAGAGCGTGTAGACAATTTAAATAATATAAAAATAGATTTACATCTAGAAAGAAGATTGTATATGATTGAAATATGCGTTTCTTAAAATATATATTTAATGTTGCTAAGCTATCCATTTCAGGGTTTTTCAAAGATCAATGCTTTTTACACGCCTCATCCTTAACTTTTTATACGCTATTGTCAATCGTTCCGTTTTTGGCAGTGGCCTTTGGTGTTGCTAAAGGGTTCGGTTTCGAACAAACCCTCGAAGATGAACTGCACCAACGGTTTTCAGAGCATGAACAGGTACTTAAGCTGGTACTCGAATTCGCCCGCTCTCTTCTAGAACAGGTTGAAGGAAGTTTCATTACAGGCGTTGGCGTCATCTTTCTATTTCTGTTCGTGATGAGCTTGTTTTGGACTATTGAAACGTCAATGAACGTTATATGGAAAGTGAAAAAAACAAGACGTCCTGTTCGCATGCTGACCGATTATTTTGTCATGATGATCTTCTTTCCGTTTATTTTTGCTGTCGCAAGCAGTTCCATGGTTTATGTCACAACGGTCCTTCATCAAGCAGCATTGGAAAGCGAACTCTTGCAGAAAGCATCCCCCTACTTTTTCATGTTTTATAAAGGATTGGCTCTTGTCATGATCTGGCTGCTTTTCGCAGCTCTGTTTATCTTTATGCCAAATAAAAAAGTCGAATGGAAATATGGGCTAATTGCAGGAATTTTAGCAGGCTCAGCTTATTATTTAATCCAACAGGTCATGATCATTTTTCAAATCGGCGTATCGCAATACAGTGCAATTTATGGAAGCTTTGCAGCTCTGCCGATTTTTCTCCTTTGGCTTCAAATTAGCTGGGTAACTGTCCTGATGGGAGCACAGGTAGCCTATCATCTGGAACACTTAGCACCCTCCCTCAGTCGAAATGCGCAAACAATCCGTCTAAATAGAAACCACCTTGCTGTTTTGCTGACTCTTAGAATGATCGAACGCTTCAGAGAAGGCCAAGAACCTCGTTCGGAAAGCATTCTTTCAGAAGAACTGGGAGTATCCGGCTCAATCACTGAGTCCATTCTCACTGATTTGGCAAACGCAGGCATCATCAGAGAGGTGCGCTCCGATAAAACAGGACGCGTTTTTCAACCAGGCATGGATACGAAAATGATTTCCTTGCACTCCATCCATCAGGCAATCGATCAAAATGATCGGAAAATGGTTGATGTCAATGCAGCCAATGACGTGATTTCCGTACAAACAGCAATGCGAGTGTTTAGTACGGCCAAATCAGAATCCCCGGCTAACGCACTGGTTGAAGATTTGGCAACATAAAAAACAAGTACAAATCAAGTGCCATGTTATGGTAAAATATTGACTGATAACGGAGGCGCTGATGTCTATTAAAAAAGCTTGCGCGCTACTTGTGGCAAGCATCGTTATGATTGTCTTTTTTCTCCCTTCGATTTTATCCACGAACTGGGTAAAAGAAAAATTGTTAAGTTCGGTCAATCGAAGCATCAAAGGATCTGTGCAAGTCGAGGCGATCAACTTGTCTTGGTTCGGTCCGCAAATACTTGAAAATGTCCGCCTTTTAGGCTCGGATGAGTCTGTTGTGGCTTCGCTTCGCTCTATCTCTTCAGACACTTCTTTGTTCTCATTGATGTTTCAGCGCTCTTCGCTTGGCGATACGCAAATTAAGGAACTCAATGCAGAGTTAAGCGACTCATTGATGAAATCCTTCGGTTTACCCTTGCGGGTCAAAAGCTCTCATCCCGTCAAACTCTTCGACTCCGATTTTTTCTTTAGTGGTTCGCCTTCCGACCTTAAGCTGACAGCATCAGGAAATACTGCTCATCAAGGGAAACAGGGTTCGTTTTCCTTAAATTGCGACGTTTCAAGCAGCGGAAACACTGTTAAAGCAAATGTCATCGATTTTCCTGTTGAAATCCTCGACGTTTTGGCTGCTGCGAATGATCCTGAACGCTATGGCATGATGAGCGCTCTTCTTGGAGATACATTAAACGTCAAAATAAATGAAACTTCCGAATCAGGAACATCCGATCTTTCCGTTCATCTACAAGCAGATTTGTTTAACATTGTGCTAAATGGGAAACTGACTTCGGAAAGGTTTACTCTATCCTCCCCTGTTAATACTCACCTTGTCATCACTCCCGCTATCATGGAGCAACTGATGAAAGGCAGCAGCTCTCAACTGGTTAAACCGATCAATGTTGACATCGAACTGAAAGATGTTGATATTCCTTTTGACTTTTTCAGGAACGGGCTGAGCCGAGATGCAGCACGCAATGCCTCTTTTGAATTATCTGTAAAAATTCCCCAGGCTGAATGGCAAATGGGAGCGGTTGAGAATATTCAGCTGCTAGCATCCGCGCTGAAAGGACACTCTTCATTTGATGTTAGCGTTTCAGGCAGCTTAAAACAGGAAAATAAACTGTTTCCCTTTGTTATGAAGTCCCTTCATCAAAAACCGCTAACTGAAGAGCTGCTCTTAGCAACAATTGTTCAACCAAAAGAACTCTCTTTTACTCTGAATAATCTCAAAACAAAGACTTTGGACGCCTACTTTGGAACAGGCAATCATTGGCAGCAAATATTTGGAAATGCCATTTCCCTACAAGTGCAATCCAGCGACAGCGATCTGCAGACAATGAAAATGTTATTGCAATCAGAAAAGATCAATGTACCGAATGTTGTGTTGAAAATCGACCAGCCACTAGAGCTTGAGACTCAACGACAGCTCATTTCAGGCAGCATATACAGCGATGCGATCCTTTTCCAAAAACAGAAGAGTTCTTTAGAATCTCTAAAAATCAAGTGGAAATTGGATCCAGCAAAAAAAAGCATTGAGGCTAATTTTACAGGGAAAAGCGCTTTCGCAGGCAGCTATGCAAATGGTTTGATCGAAGGCAGTCTTTTTGTAGATCTTGGAAAGGAAGCGCTGAAGACGACTCTCGAAGGGAAGCGTGTTCCAGCTCCCCTTTTATCGTTGATTACAGGAAGAAAAGAGTGGGAGCCTGTATTTGGCCCTGTGCTTGATCTTAACCTAAAAGCTGACATGAGAGGCCTTACAGGCCCTGTTAAAGCAGAGGTTGATGGTGCAAATGGAAGGTTGGAATTGGATGGGCAGTTGACAAAAGGTGTTGTGACGCTAAATTCGCCTCTTCGTCTTTCAACCCATGCGACCCAAGAACTTGGAAAGGATGTGCTAAGCGACTTTGCGCCGGTTTTTGGAGAATTGATCTCTGCTGAAAGCTCTATCAACTTAACAATCGACCCGGATCGCTTCTCCATGCCTCTTTCGATGAATTTCTCTGAAATGCACTTCAAACGCGCTGTTCTGGATTTGGGAAAGATGACTTTTCGCAATAGGGGCGACGTGCATCGTTTGTTGGATGTTTTAAAAGCAGACAGTATCGATCAAGTGGAAGTTTGGGCGACGCCAATGTACTTGGAAATGGATGCCGGGCTGCTACGCATTTACCGGATGGATATGCTTGTGATGAATCGTTATCCAATTGCAGCGTGGGGACAAATTCATCTTCCCAATGATAAAGTGGACATGGTTTTAGGCATTTCTCCTGTGGCTTTAGCGCAATCTCTGGGAGTTACAGGTTTGCCAAAAGGATATATGCTTCAGATCCCGATTAAAGGCAGCAGCTCAAATACAAAGATTAATTCGGCTAAAGTGATGAGCAGAATTGGAGCTTTGGTCGCACAGAGTAGTGGAGGGCCGGAAGGATTTGTCTTAGGAACCGTTCTCGACCTTGCAAATGGTAAAGAACCAAAAATCCCTCCTCCGACAACAAATCCTTTACCCTGGGGAGATTTGACCGTGGAGATGCCTCAGAAGAAATCTAGCAGTAGCCCTGTCAATGAGATCAAAAACCAGGCAACGAAATTCTTCAAAGGGATCTTTCGATGAATTCAAGATTAGATAAAGCTTTTGAGGTTTATCGGAAGGGAGGCTTTGTCATTGTTCAAGATGACTTTGATCGAGAAAATGAAGGCGATCTAATCATTGCTGCTGAAAAAGTGACGCCGGAAGCAATTGCTTTTATGGTACGTTATACAAGTGGAATCATTTGTGTTTCCTTGAAGGAAGAAAGGCTGAAACAACTCTGTTTGCCCCAAATGGTTCCGGAAAACACAGAGATTTATCAAACAGCTTTCACAATTCCGGTAGATTATTGCCAGGGAACGACAACGGGGGTGTCTGCCGAAGATCGTGCAAAAACGATACGAGCTTTGGTCAATCCCGATTCATGTCCGGAGGATTTTCGTCGCCCCGGTCATGTGTTTCCTCTCAGATATCGCGAAGGGGGTGTTTTAAAAAGGGCAGGTCATACAGAAGCTGCTGTTGACTTGGCAATTTTGACAGGATTGCAGCCTGCAGGTGTGATCTCCGAAATTGTGAACCAGGATGGTTCAATGGCGAAAGACGATCAATTGCAGTTTTTTGCCAAAGAGCATGATCTCCCTTTAATTTCCATTTCAGATATTGTGAGATATCGTCGTGAAAAGGAAAAATTGGTGGAGTGTATTTCTGAAGCGCGGATGCCTACCCGCTTTGGAAGTTTTACGGCATTTGTGTATAAATCTTTGCTAGACAACATTGAGCACCTGGCTTTGGTCAAAGGAGACGTTAAGGGAAAAGACAGTGTGTTAGTCCGTGTCCATTCCGAGTGCCTGACAGGCGATATTTTTGGATCCAAACGGTGTGATTGCGGAAACCAGCTTGATCTAAGCTTACAGCAGATCGATGCAGAAGGATTAGGAGTTTTGATCTATTTGCGTGGGCATGAGGGACGAGGCATTGGCCTTGGGCATAAATTGCGCGCATATGCTCTTCAAGATCAAGGCAGGGATACTGTCGAAGCAAATTTGGAACTTGGTTTTCCGATAGATTCGCGCGAATACGGAGTTGGAGCGCAGATGCTGTCCGATTTAGGGCTGACAACAATCCGCTTAATGACAAATAATCCATCCAAATATGGAGGGTTGGAAGGCTACGATTTGAAAATTGTTGAGCGCGTTCCTTTGCAAGCTGTTTGCAATGATGAAAATAGGCGTTATTTAACGACAAAGAAAGAAAAGCTTGGCCATTTACTGGAGGTTTAGTAATGAAAGAAATCATTGGATCATTTCAAGCACAAGGATTGAGATTTGGAATTGTTGCAGCACATTTTAATGAAATGATCACCCGCAAGCTTTTCGACGGAGCTGTCGAAGCATTGAAGCGTCATGGAGCTGATGTAGCGCTATCTACAGCCGTTTGGGTACCAGGCTCTTTTGAGATTCCTGTTGCGGCGAAAAAACTGGCTGAAAGCGGCCAGTACGATGCGATCATTACTCTTGGAACGATCATTAAAGGATCGACTGCCCATTTTGATTATGTTGCCGCTCAAACAGCCTCAGGCGTCGCAAATGTTTCTCAGATAACAGGTGTTCCTGTGATTTTCGGAATTTTAACAACAGAAACAATCGAACAAGCACTTGAACGCGCCGGCACAAAAATGGGAAATAAAGGGTTTGAAGCTGCGCAGGCGGCCATCGAAATGGCCAATGTCATGCGAGAACTCAAAGCCCCTGTAAAGCAGTATGCGGTTTCTTCTTCCTAATTCTTTTGGATCTTCCTTCTGATCTCGTCGTAGAACCGGTAACGCTCAACAAATGTTTCCGCAATTTCGTTAACGCTTTTAATGATCTGTTCTGCAATCTGATCACTAGGTGAAACGATCAGATTTTGGCTTTCCCAAGTGACTCCTTGCAAGACAGTCTGGTCATCAAGCTTGATACGCTCTAAACTCACTTTCTCAAAAAGACGCCCTTCGCAATAAGCAACGTAGCCCTTCTCTATTGGATAGATCATGATTAATAGATGAAAAAAAGGAAGTGGCGGTTCTCCAGGAACTTCCTCAGCAGTCGGGGTAATCCCTCCTTTTGTGAAAATATCGGCAACCTTCGAACGTATGATCTCTTCTGAAATTGGTATATCGATATTTTTGGGTTTAAAGATTTCTACTAATATATCGATATTGCTGGTCAAATTATACAAATGATCGCTTCCAACCCAAGATCCTCCACGCTGAGCAACAATTCCGGGATTTGGATAAAATTTGCTATTATCCGTCATTTGCGCAAAAATCTGCGAAGCGCACAAGAGCTGAATTGATAAGAAAAAGGATAAAATTTTTCTCATTTGTTAAATCGCCTTATTGTTTAGAGAGTTCAAATGAATTAACGAAAAAGTTAAATTCGCTTGGATCTGCTTGTTCTGAGGGAGAAACACGTGTCAATACATACATTGTTTTTCCAATCATGAAAGTTTTGGCGTTGATATTGACATTGTCATTAGAAATTGCAAAATCCAGCGCAGGGTTTTCGTGATAAATCCCAAACGATTTAAAATCCAATTTGTTGCTTGGATTTGACCGCAGCATATCGTCCATCATGATTCCAAGTAAACGTTCAGCTTCTCGATGATTCGGCATTTTTTCAAAGGTGATCAAGCTAATCATAAAAATGGTACCGTCCAGTCTCTCAGAGACGTACATATCGTAATTTTTGTTTTCTCCTGTTTTAGGATCTTTGATGTTTTCTGTTGCTTGTTGAGGAATAGTGGGCAGCATGACTTTGAATTTTTCCGTAGGAGAATGATACTCTTTCCAGTTCTGAAAATTATATTTTTCTAAATCCACTTTTGCCGGATCGCTATTCTCAAGCGGAAGAATTTTATAGGAGTCTTTCGAAAATTGAAAAGTGAATACAGAAAGAACGATCAAAGCCACAATGACGAAAAGCGCTGCATATTTAATCACTATTGAAACCTTCTTGATATTGTTTACTTATTCTTTTTATAGGCTTTTAAGTCCTAATGACGCAAGATTAATTTAGAATTGCTTCGGTGTTTTGAGAAAGTTCAAGGGTTAGCGTCACCGCATCTGTGATTTCTGACGGTCCGAAAAACTGCACGGGTCCAGGGTAGCGGTAGTCATCTTCATCCTCCCATTGCAAACGTTTCTCCTTAAAATATTGAAAAGGAGCTCCTTGTAAATCGACTAACGCTTTTGCAATCACAGGCTTCAGCTTCCCTTTACGCATTTCCTTATGAATCATCGAGGTAAGCGGGATTCCACAAATCTGCCATTCTTCTATAGGGCGGGATAAATTTTTTACGCAACTCATATATCCTGTAGCATTTGCATCGATTAGCAGTGCTGCGACATGCCCCAATGCGTAACAATACTGGCTGTCGAAGTTGGATGGAAGGCAGGAACGTCCTTCGTATCCGCAAAAATGCGGCTGAGCATTAAAAGAGCCGGTATATTCCCCTTTTTCTTTCCGCCTTTTGAGCTCTTGTTTAACTGCCTCGATGAATAGCCGCTCTGTTTCAATTTTTGAAACTTGCACATTTCCGTGCGGATCGCGATCAAGCATCAGCTGTTCCTGAATCAACCGAGGCAGCGATTTGTAGCATTCCAAAGATTCGGAGCTGATACTGCGCATGGCAAGTTGGATTCTTTCATCTTTGGAGAGCTCACTATCGATCTTTATTTCATTGAGTTCAGCGATTAGCGTTCTGAACTCGGGAATGAATTCGATAAGCCCTTCGGGGATCAGAATTACTCCGTAGTGTTTGCTTAGCTCTGCGCGCCTGCAAATCACATCTGAGAGCCGGTTTGTGATTTGTTGAAATGTTGCTTTTTCTTCGTTGATCTCTTCACCAATCAACGTGTAGTTTGCATGGGTTTGCAGAGCGCACTCCAATGCGATATGAGAAGCGGATCGTCCCATCAACTTAATAAAAAAGTAGTATTTTTTAGCAGAAAGGCTGTCTCTTGCGATATTGCCGATAATCCCAGAATATGTCTTGACTGCTGTGTCAAAGCCGAATGAGAGATCTATATAGGCGTTTTTTAGGTCGCCGTCTATTGTTTTCGGCACGCCGATGACACGGGTTCTTACCCCCTCTTTCATGAAAAATTCCGCTAGCAAGGCTGCATTTGTATTCGAATCGTCTCCTCCGATAATCACGATTCCATCGAGATCGAGCGCCTTAACAGTATGCAGTGTTCCCTGAAATTGTTCGTTGGTTTCAATTTTCGTGCGGCCGGCGCCTATCAGATCAAATCCTCCCTGATTGCGATAAGAGTGCAAAATTTCTTCGGTCAGCTCGATTGTTTGGTTATTGACAATGCCGCTTGGGCCATTGAGAAAACCGAAGAGTTGACTTTTTGAATGGAGCTCTTTTAGGGCGTCAAAGAGGCCTGTGATGACATTATGCCCTCCTGCTGCTTGTCCTCCAGATAAAACTACACCGACTTTAAGCGGAGTCTTTTCATGATCTTGATCAATTGTAAAAGTTAAAGCCGTTTGTCCGATTGTTAGAGGAAAGAAATCTGAGATTTCAGACGCTTTTCCCGGACTGTTTTTAAGATTGACTGTTTTTAATTTTCGAAGATCGTGCAGAATAGCAGGTAATTTTGGAATGTATTCAAGGCGCTTTTCTTCCAGGGCGGTGTGCTCTTTCATGTCGTCATCTCCTTTGAGGATGATTACAGAGTTTTAGCGAACCATTGGCAAGTCATGTTGATCGCATGCACTCTTTCTTCCGGATAGGTAAAATCGTGATCACTGTGTTCAAGTTTGATAAATTCTGTTTGTGCAGGGGCATCTTTTCTTAGGTTCGCGTACTTTTCAGAATGTTCGATTCCTACACGAGGATCTCTTTCGCCATGGATCAATTGCATGGGGATATTTTGCAGCGCTCTGAGCTCTTTTTTTAGATCCATATTAAAGAGTTCCTTATAAAAATGGAGGCTGGGAAGCTGGCCGTTGATGCGCATTAATTCGTGACGGGTCTTCTCATCGATTTGTCCGGTTTCAAGCATCTCCCACTGCTTTTCCCATTGCTCGGCGTCAAAAACAGAAGACCACAACGCAATGCTTTTGACATTGCCGAATTTTTGAGCGGCAAAAATAGAGATCGCTCCACCAAAAGAGCGGCCAAAGATGCCGATGCGGTTTGGATCGATTTTTTCCTGTATTGTTAAAAATTCAAGAGCTTTGACAGCGTCGCTCACTTCCCCTTCCAGAGTCATTTCGCCAAACTCCCCTTCGCTGTCTCCAGATCCACGGAAATCGAAGCGAAAAGAAGCGATCCCTACGCGTGAAAGACATTCGGAAAGGGCAACATACATGCGATGTTTTCCTATGCGGTGTCCCGCTAGTCCGTGGCAAAAAAGCACGGCGGGAGCTTTTGTCTGCGCAAGAGGCTTATGCAGGACTCCAAAAATTTTTATCCCTTGATTTTCGAATTCGACGAGTTCCCGTTCTTCGTATCTTTGCATTTGATCCTTTATTAGCTCCATATACCAAATCTTTTAGCATTCAGGCACGTTTACTGCAAGCCCTCCAAGAGAAGTTTCTTTATAAATCGATTGCATATCCTTGCCTGTTTGCCGCATTGTGTTGATGACCTGATCTAATGAAACGCGATGTTCCCCTTCTCCTTCGAGAGCGAGTAAAGAGGCGTTGATTGCCTTGACAGCACCCATTGTGTTGCGCTCAATACAAGGGATCTGCACTAGTCCCATCACCGGATCGCAAGTTAGCCCCAGGTTATGTTCCATTCCAATTTCAGCTGCATTTTCTATTTGCAAACAGCTTCCTCCCAAAGCGGCAGTCAGCCCGGCAGCTGCCATGGAACAAGCAACTCCCACCTCGCCCATGCATCCCATTTCAGCTGCGGAAATTGAAGCTCCAACTTTATACAAGATACCGATAGCTCCGGCAGTCAGCATAAATTTGACAATGCCTTCATCCGATGCTTCTTCAAGAAAATGCAGGTAGTACTTGAGAACAGCTGGGATAATGCCGGCAGCGCCGTTAGTCGGAGCGGTCACAACTCGTCCACCTGAGGCGTTTTC
Source organism: Waddlia chondrophila WSU 86-1044 (assembly GCF_000092785.1). NCBI lineage: Bacteria > Pseudomonadati > Chlamydiota > Chlamydiia > Parachlamydiales > Waddliaceae > Waddlia > Waddlia chondrophila. The sequence continues at coordinate 1,162,308 of NC_014225.1, read as the reverse complement.
CTCGTTTACTGCTAATGCCCAAAGGCTTACCCATTGCATTACCTGTGCAGGGTGTACTCTCCCCTCTTTCTTTTGCCTTTCCAGGCTTTTTAGCAAGGAGGCCGCACGGCGATGAACCTTTAATCCTCCCGGAAGAATTCCTTCCTGTCTGCAGCCCCGATCGATGCAGGCTTTCATCACATTCCAAATGTTAAGCACACCGGAAACAACCTCTGACTCGCTTCTCCAGACTTTTTCATTTTCCATAACGATCTCAGCAATCGTTTTTTTCTGCTCTTCGCAGTGGTTGAGAAGCTCTTTTGCTGTGCGATAAGGATAGGGAACGCTATTGTCCTCTTCACCTAAATGACGATCTTCTGCGACTTCTTCATGAGCTAAAATGAATCCGCCGCCAATGGAATAATAGGTCTTTTCCAAGAGTTTTTGGCTGTCTTGATCGAAAAGAGAAATTTTCATGCCGTTTGGATGAAAGGGAAGTTGCTTGTCTTTGTGAAAGGTGAGTTCGTAAGCAACCTTTTTCTCTCCGTTGAAGCGCAAATGCCGTACTTCTTTAATTGCGGAAGTGCGTTTCTCTGTTGTATCCGGATCGATGGTTTCTGGGTGTTCCCCCTCTAATCCAAGTAAAACTGCAAGATCGGTTCCATGTCCTTTACCGGTTAAAGCAAGCGATCCATAGAGGTCAATTTCAATCTTTTCTGCTAATTCTATTAAATCTTTTTCTTGGGCGGTTTGTACAAAACGGTTGGCTGCGCGCATAGGTCCTACAGTGTGGGAACTGGATGGGCCGATGCCGATTGAGAACAATTGGAAGATGCTGATTGCCATTGAATTTCCTCTGAAGAATGTTGCATAATCAAGGTTATCAAAAAAACACAATGAAAAGAATATAAAAGAAGAAGCTTGGGAAAGATAAGTTAGCGGCAACCGGGCTCGAACCGATGACACGCGGATTATGATTCCGCTGCTCTACCAACTGAGCTATGCCGCCTAAAAGGTAAGGCTAAAGATTTTTAGATCTTTAGCCTTAATTATAATAGCGGGGGAAGGATTCGAACCTTCGACCTTTGGGTTATGAGCCCAACGAGCTGACCCCTGCTCCACCCCGCGGTAACAGTTTGTAAGAAGCTCTGACTATACCAAACCTGTAAATTTTAGCACAAGAGCTTTTCCTTTTTTTTAAAATAACTGAAAAAAATAAAAAATAAAATATATAATTATAGCTGATTAAATAGCCCGTATGGAGGAAAAGATGGAACCTAGTACAAATATAGGAGGAATAGATTCGACTAGATTTACTGAAATTCCTAAAGGAGTCGTACAAGATCGAAAAGCAAAATTTGAGCCTGATTCTAAACCTGGGGGCGTTCGTGAAACAATTGGGACCGATGGGGCAAAGGAACGTATATCCAGCGGATGTGAAAGACCTGAAATCCCTCCTCGTTCCAGGAGTTTTTCAAATATAAGAAGCGTAAAGGTCAGCGGTGGCACGGACACGAAGCAAAACTCTGAAAATTTGACAACTCGAGTTCGTTCGGCGTCGTTAAGCGTCTTTCCGAGGCAATGGAAAAAAGGCGTTGTTCCCTCCTCTTCTGATTCGAGAACCGTTTCATCAAAAGATTTCGTTGGACTTGCAGAAACAGGATTGGAGAAAAGTCAACCTGCGTTTGAAGAATTTACCCGTTTAGGAGGCCATGCAAAAATCGAAGAGTTTAAAGGTGAAATTAAGGAGCTTGAAACGAGTCTGGAAAGTGCTAAAAGAAGCATTCGTTCTCAAATGCGCAGCATTTTTCCTGGAGGAAAGTTGAATAAGCTCAATCAACAATTGAAAATTAAACAGGCGGAGCTTGGTCAGTTGGAAAGGTTGCGTGGACAAGCTGATTTTCATGAAAATTGTTTCACTTCAATAAGTGAAGCTCGATTAGAAAAGGGAGAAACGCTTCGCACAGAAACTCCTTCGAAATTTCATGGAGATGCAAAAATTCTTTTGCGAAATCGCGAACAGCTAAGGGAAGCATTGATTGCGCAGATACCTCAATCCGTTGTCGATCTATCAAGAAAGGTTGGCGATGCTCAAACTTTCGATACAGAAGACGAGTATCTGGAATTTAATAACTACGTTATCCATCTGGATATGCATCCTGAAGTAACTTTTGATGAAAAGACTAGAATACTTCACATCCCTGGCGATGATCAGTATGGAGAGCTGAACTTGGAAATGAAATATGCAAAAGTTAAAACATTGGATGATGGACGCCAAATTTTGATAATCGGCGAAGAAATCATGTGCGATCAAGCAAAATTTTCTACTGAAACATTTGGTGGAAAAGTGAGAATGGCAGCTTTTAATGATGGGTGTGGTTGGGAATTTTCGGCTCAAGGTGCAGCTAAAAAAGCGAATGAAACAGCGTTGCAACAGATGGAAAAAGGGATGAAAAAGTTAGTTAAAAACGACATAGTCACTTCCAGAGACATCATTCGTGTCCATGACAAGGCAATGATGGCAGCGCATGAAGCAGTTGTAAGCGATGAAAAACTTGGAAGCACTTGTCCGCAAATCATGACAGTGATCGGCGATGTCGCTCATTTGACTCTTGCTGGAGATAGTAAGTGTTTTGTGATTAGCTCCGATTTGATGGTAAGAGATCCCACGGAAGGGATCCGAGGCGGTACAGATGCTACAGACCCAGGAGGAAGAATTGGAGGTAAATATGGAAAAGGCTATGTGGAGACAGAAGACGGCCTGGATGGACCTGATTTGAGAAACTACTCGCATTGTTTGATTAGATTAAATCCTGGCGATACCGTCGTGATGTGTTCCGATGGGATTGGAGATAATGTTGATCCCAAAGGGATGGGATTCAAACCAGACGATCCTCAATTTGAAGGCATTGATGGAAGTGATTGGGATGATTCTAATCCAGACCATATCGCTGCCAGAAATCAGTTTCAGGCTAAACAAATCAAGAACATTCTTACAGCTTATAAAAAAGAAATAGGGAAAGAACATTTGACGCAACAAGATGTCGCGAAGGCTCTTAATCGACACGCTCAAAAAAATGCTTTAAGAGCTAAGGCGCAATCAGGCCTTGGGAATAGGTATCACAAAGAAGTCGGTAAAGCCGACCATTGCGGAATGTTGGTGTACACCCATCCTTAGATAGGCTCTAGGTTTACTGAAATCTTTGACTGTAAAAATGTCAGGCGTTAAGAGCGTTAATGGTCAGTTTAGTAATTCTTGAGAAAAATATGAACCTATCCGTATATTGCTATTTGTGCAAATTTTTTTTCTTTTCGAGAGATTTTTTCGATCGCTTCGCAAGTAAAGCTTTGCAAGAAGCGATCGGAAAACAGAGCTGAAAAGAAGGGAAAGATGTCAAATTTGAATATGCAGATAGGCTCATGATTTAAAGCATACGATGGGGTGAATTCATCGTCATATAGGAGAAAAAATATGATAGAACCCGGTGTAAACATAGGCGACTCGGCTAAATTCGCTGAGATCTCTAAGTTTGAACAGGATCTCATAGATGAAGAGAACAGTACAAATTCTGAAGATTTGACAACTCGAGTCAGCTCTTCATGGAAAAAAGCGATTCCTTCTTCTCTTCGACCAGTTCCACCGGAAAATTTACTCGGACAATGGAAAAAAGCGATTCCTTCTCCTCTTAAGGGAATTCAAATGGAAGATTCAGCTTCTTCTCCTGAAAAAGTTGATGAAAGTTCGGATGGAATTATTGTTTGCACAGAAATCCCTCCGAAATTTCGCGAGCTTGAGGAAAAAAAGCTTTTAAAATGTCTCGGCCAACTAAGAGAAGCGTTGATTGCACAGATACCGAAGCTCGTTGTCGATCTATCAAAAAAGGTTGGCGATGCTCAAACTTTCGATGTAGAAGATGAGTATCTGGAATTTAATAACTACGTCATCCATCTGGATATGCATCTTGGGGTGACTTTTGATAAAACGACTAAAATCCTTCACATCCCTGGCGATGATCAGTATGGAGAGCTGAACTTGGAAATGAAATATGCAAAAGTTAAAACATTGGATGATGGACGCCAAATTTTGATAATCGGCGAAGAAATCATGTGCGATCAAGCAAAATTTTCTACTGAAACATTTGGTGGAAAAGTGAGAATGGCAGCTTTTAATGATGGGTGTGGTTGGGGACTTTCGGCTCAAGGTGCAGCTAAAAAAGCGAATGAAACAGCGTTGCAAGAGATGGAAAAAGGAATGAAAAAGTTAGTTGAAAACGACATAGTCACTTCCAGAGACATCATTCGTATCCATGACAAGGCAATGATGGCAGCGCATGAAGCAGTTGTAAGCGATGAAAAACTTGGAAGCACTTGTCCGCAAATCATGACAGTGATCGGCGATGTCGCTCATCTGACGCTTGTTGGAGATAGTAAATGTTTTGTGATTAGCTCCGATTTGACGGTAAGAGATCCTACAGAAGGGATCCGAGGCGGTACAGATGCTACAGACCCGGGAGGAAGAATTGGAGGTAAGGGCGGAAAAGGTTATGTGGAGACTGAAGATGGTTTGGATGGACCTGACTTGAGAAACTACTCGCATTGTTTGATTAGATTAAATCCTGGCGATACCGTCGTGATGTGCTCCGATGGAATTGGAGATAATGTTGACCCCAAAGGGATGGGATTCAAACCAGACGATCCTCAATTCGAGGGCATTGATGGAAGTGATTGGGATGATTCTAATCCAGACCATATCGCTGCCAGAAATCAGTTTCAGGCTAAACAAATCAAGAACATTCTTACAGCTTATAAAAAAGAAATAGGGAAAGAACATTTGACGCAACAAGATGTCGCGAAGGCTCTTAACCGACACGCCCAAAGAAACGCTTTAAGAGCTAATGCGCAATCAGGTTTTGGAAATAGGTATCACAAAGAATCTGGAAAACCCGATCATTGCGGAATGTTGGTGTACACCCATCCTGACGACTAGGCAATCTCTACAAGCGTTCTTTCGGTGGCGCCTTGCAAACTGTCTGCAAGATGGATTCCTGCAGCACCCAAAGCCTTTCGTCTCTTAGGCTCCGATAACAAACCTTTGATCTCATCAGACAAATGCTCAGGCTCAACCTGAACACCCGCCCCATACTCCTGAACTAATTCAAGCAATTCCGGCTGGGAATACAGATAGGGACCGAAAAGGACCGGTACCCCGTACCAACACGGCTCGACAATATTATGCCCTCCGACTTTGGGAGTAAAACTTCCGGCAACAATTGCCAAGGTGGCTGCTTGATAGCATTGCAGCAGTACCCCCATCGCATCGACAAGGATGACAGGTGCTTCATGGCTTACTCCCTCACTATAGCGGGAAAACTCCACTCCCCTTTTCTTGAGCAGCTGGGCAACTTCATTAAACCTCTCTGGGTGGCGCGGGACGATCAATATTTTAAGATGTGGATCGTCTTTCCACACCTCAAAGCATGCGTCTAAGATGATTCTTTCTTCAGGGTCATGCGTTGAGCCAGCCACAAGCACATGATCTTCCGGACGGATGCCAAACTTGCTCTTCCATTCAACAAGTTCCTCTTCTGTCAGTTTTGGAAAACTGTTGTCGAACTTAATGTTACCAGTAATGACGATCTTTTCTTCAGGGATACCTAATTTCAAAAAACGCTCTCGATAGTGGTGGCTTTGCACGCAGAACTTATCGATGAGACAAAAGAGTCTCTTTGTAAATTTTGGAAATTTAAGAAGGCGATGCATTGAACGTTCGGAGATTTTCCCATTTACAACGGAAAGGCGGGCGCCTGCATTTTTTGAGGAACTCAAAAAGTTATACCAGTAATCCGTTTCGCATACAATCACTTGATCTGGTCGAACTCTCCTAATGATTGGTCTGATGATCCAACTGAAGTCTAAGGGCAAAAAAACGTGATAATCAGCTTCCGGCAGCTCCTTTTCCCCCTCTGCCAAACCTGTTTCTGTCACGGTGGAAAAAAGGAGGATGGCATCATTATCCGAACGCTTTTTCAGTTCTCTTGCCAGAGCTGCAACCGCTTTTGCTTCTCCCATTGAAACGGCATGTACCCAGATAAGTTTTTTATTTCCCTTCTCGATTTCCGGAAATCCTATTCCTAAACGCTGCTTGAGGCTATTGCGGTATTTCTTATGAAACGCCATCTGATAAAGGAGTTTTGGCAGCGCAATCAAGGAAACTAAACACAAAAGAATGTCATACATAAGGGAAATATTAACGAATTTCTAATAGAAAATCAGTAGATTTTTCATAGGAAATCCATTAGCATTCAATTTTAAATAATTTTTGACGTATATGCGTTTTTTGGTTCTTGCCATCCTTGTTTTTGCACAGCTATTAAATGCTCAAGAAGCGGAAAATGCGTCGACCCCTGATCCATCTCTCTTAACTCCCAAATGGTGGGACGTTTTTGTCGGTGAGAAAGCGATCGTTCAACAGCGATCCGCTGAATTGCTCAATCACCTAAATCCCATCCCGGAGGATCTTTCAGGGCCTCATCAAGAAGAAGCGCGCAACCTGATCGACAGCATTAAGGTGAATCTGCAAGCTTGGATCAATATATTCGATCAACCTCTTCCTCTTTCCAAACCAGCGACGACGTTTAAAGATTTCTATACAATTAGTCAATTTCGGCAACTCTATAGCCGTTTGCAGAAACAGCAGATCGATTTGGAATCGAAGAAAAAAGAGATCTTCGGACTTCAGCAACAATTGAACACAAATCGAGAAAGGCTTGATGCAGCTTGGCAAGGCTACCAGTTTGCTCTGGACAGATCGCAGGAAAAAATTCTTTTTGGTTTAAAAATTTTAAAATTTCGCCCAGCTGTCGAAGTTGGGAAAAAAAAGATTCAGTTGGTAAACCAAGCGATTAAGATCGAAGAACAGCAGATTAAAAATGACAAAGAAGAGATTCAAACGGCTAAAAATCGCCTGATCAGCACACATGCAGATTGGATGAACGCTTTAAATCAACTAGAAATCTTGAAGCGAGTTTGGGATGACAGCAAACAAGAACGACAGCGTCAAGAGATCTTATATGCTGAAGAACATTCTGAGGATCCTAATGAAAAAGATGAAGCAAAGAATAGTCTTTTGACGGTTAACTTAATCAATGCGTTTCTTAAAGAAATGCTCGCGCACTTTAACTATCTCAGAATGGAAATAATCGGTAAATTATCTCAGCTTTTGGAAGATCCTGAGTCGGTTGATATTCATGAACTCGATGTTTCGCTTAAACACTGGAAAACGCAGACAAGGACATTCCAACTCCAGCTTGACGATTGGAAAACCCAAACGGAAAGAATTCTGCAGAGTGCATCACAAGTCCTAACTCTAGAGGAAATCAACTCCCCTATCGGTACAACTCAGCTCAATGAGGTTATCCAAAAAGCCCAAGGCATTTTGCTTGAAATTCAAAAAATAAGAAGCGAGTTCGATGAAACAAATTTTCTTCTTAATACACTAGATGAAAAAAGTATTTTTCTTCGAGGAGAGGGTGAACAGTGGTTTAAAGTCTTCATCGATTTTGTTTCAACATTGTGGCAGAGCGCAAACAGTCAATTGAGCAAAACGCTCTTTTATATCGGCACTCATCCGGTTTCTGTCATCACAATGATTGAATTTGTCATGATTATGGTTGCCACTTGGTGGTTCTCTCGCGTGGTGACTGGAACGATTAATACGTTTTCCAAAAGACGCAAAGGGATCAGAAAAGCGTTAATTTATAGCCTGAACAGGCTGATCCATTATTTTCTTCTAATTATTGGAGGCCTGATTGGACTAAGCTGGATAGGATTTGACTTTTCCAGTTTTATTCTTATTGCAGGAGCTCTCGGTGTCGGTCTCGGGTTTGGCTTGCAGAATATTTTCAACAACTTCATGTCCGGAATTATTATTCTTTTTCAAGGGCATTTAAAAGTTGGCGACTATATTGAATTGGACAGCGGATTAAGAGGGGAAATTCGAGAAATTAACGTGACAAGCACTGTCGTTACGACAAACGATGGAATTGAAGTGATTATTCCAAATTCGGAAATGGTGAGCAATCGCATCGTCAATTGGACTCTGCGTGATCCTTACAGAAGAGTTCATGTTCCATTTTCTGTTCCTTTCGGCTCCGATGTTGACAAGGTGACAAAAATCATCGTTGAGGCAGCAAAAAAAGTGCCAAGCACGTTACAGAGAATCGGTGTTAGAGAGCCGCAGATATTTCTTGTACAATTAGGCGATAACGGCATTCAGATGGAGCTTGTCGTTTGGGTAGACGAGAAATGGACCCGCAGAAACAGAAACACGCAATCCCAATACTTGTTCGCAATTGAGAAAGCGCTTAGAGAAAATGGGATCAACATTCCTCTTCCCCAAAGAGATATTCATCTGCGAACTACTGCACTTGATAAGTAAGCACTCTCCAGTTTCCATCGCTTTCTTGCACAAGAGTGACGAGTTCATGCGCATTCTCTTTTTTCTGAAATTGCGTTTTGAAAAACACGACCATGTATTCTCCTAAAGGAAGCCCTTTAGGGTTGGCAGCCGGCCTTTGCTCTAACGGTTCTCGAGAGATGACAGATCCCAGCGGTTCTCTAATGGCTTTCATTAACTGATTCCAGTGCTGTTCAGAAATGGTCAGTTTGAATGTTAGAGAACCTGTCTGCCAGCTTTTGGAATAATCTTCTTTATCTACAAGCTCCAACCATTGCTTTGCAGCATCTAAACTTGGTTGATTGACAGCTTCGAACGCAGACAGTTGAAAAACAGCAATAAGAAAGCAGAACATTGCGGCGCATTTAGTCTTCATGAGAAAAAACTCCTTTTTTCCATTATTAACTGGCATAGAGGATTAACTTCAAGTCTTGCCTTAAATTCGGTATAGACTTAAGTTTATTCTTTTTAATTGAAGTTGGGAAACTCCTGATGAGATCCGAAATTGTTGATTACTTTTGTGATGAGACAGGGTTGAAAGGACAAGTCTATTACAGAGAGGATATAGCGAAAAAAAAACCTGCTGTTTTGGTTGCTCATGCTTGGAAAGGACGCGATCAGTTCGCTCTCGACAAAGCAAAAATGCTTGCGGAAATGGGGTATGTTGGTTTTGCTGCCGATCTTTATGGAGAAGGAAAGGTCGTGGAGAGCAATGAAGAAGCTTTTGAATTGATGCTTCCCCTTTTTCTGGATCGCAAGCTTTTGCGTAATCGAATCACAGCAGCTTATCGTGCCGTTTCAGAGCACGATCAGGTAGATCCGCAAAAGATAGGGGCTATTGGTTTTTGTTTTGGCGGAGCCACTGTTCTTGAGTTGATCCGTTCGGGCGTCGATCTTCAGGGCGTTGTCAGCTTCCACGGCCTTTTAGGAATGACGCTTGGCGAGCAAAAAGCGGAAATGGCTCCAACAGCTGAAAAGCTGTTTGGAAGCTTGCTTATTCTTCATGGATATCAAGATCCGATGGTTAGCAGGGAAGATGTTGTCAATATTCAAAAAGAGTTTAGTGCAAAAGGGATCGATTGGCAAATGCATACTTATGGCAATGCTTCGCATGCCTTTACAAATCCTGATGCAAATGAACCGGAAAGCGGACTGATTTATGACTCAATCGCTGAGAAAAGAGCCATGCAGTCAATGAAAAATTTTTTCAGTGAGGTTTTTGTATGAAATTTACCGGAATCCTTGTGATCATCTACAGTCTGCTAGTCCTGTCAGGAGGTTTGATTGGTTATTTGATGGCAGATAGCCTTCCTTCGCTAATTTCAGGGGTGGCATTTGGAGCTGCGTTATTTACTTGCGGCATGGGAATTTTAAGAGCTAATGTCACAGCACTTCTTATCTCTGTTGCTCTCAGTGGTGTTTTAGCGGTATTTTTTGCCTACCGTTATTGGTTGTCTATGAAGTTGATGCCTGCTGGAATGATGGCGATCATCAGCAGTTTAATTTTTCTTCTTTTGATCACTACGCGAGCTAGGAGATAACTGAATTTTGCTCAGGGCCGGCATAGGAATTTAAAAAATAAAGCAATATTGGGATAGGTCTATGAAACAGCTTGTTAATGTGGGAAAATCCCGCCTAAAGAAAATGCTTCCGGTCGATACAGCTCTTTTTCTTTTTCAATTTTTTAAACATCCCAATGATATCGGAGCACTTGCGCCAAGCTCGAAAGCCTTAGCGGAATCGATGACTCGCTTTGTTAGATCCGATGCGCTAGCTCCCAGAAGATATTTGGAAGTCGGAGCGGGAACAGGAGCATTTACCAAAACGATCGCTGGAAAATTAGGTGATCAAGATCAACTGGACATCGTTGAGATCAATTCCAGGTTTTGTTCTCGATTGGAAGAGAAATATGCAGATAATCCGAATATACGCATCTATCAAACGTCGGTATTAGATTGGGAGCCTGAAAGTCAGTATGACGTTATTGTCTCTTCTCTTCCTTTCAATGCTTTTCCGTCAGATTTCGTAAAGCAGATATTTGATCACTATCGGAAAATTTCTAAGCATGGCGGTATTGTCACTTATTGCGAATACATGGCCCTTCCTGGAATACGAAAATTATTTATCTCGCCAAAATCGCGTCGAGCTTTGCAAGCAACTTTGGATATGACCAATCTCTTTGAAAAAGAATACGAGATTCAGACTGATAAGGTGTTTGCCAATTTTCCGCCAGCTCTTGTTCATCATTGCAAAATATCTAGTAGAGGGGACTAGTCCCCTCTACGATCAGCATTTTAAATAGCAGACACTGTTTTTGCTTTAACAATCTTAACAGGCTTCACCGGAAGGTCTTGGTAAGGTCCTTGGGACTGGGTGTCCACGGATTTGATCTGATCCACCACGTCCATTCCATCAGTCACTTTTCCAAAGACGCAGTAACCGAATTCACGAGGGTTTTCCCCTTTGAAATCGAGAAAAGAATTATCTACGACATTGATAAAGAATTGTGAGGTAGCACTGTCGACAACATTTGTCCTTGCCATAGCGATCGTCCCTCTCTTATTTTTTAATCCATTGTTCGCTTCATTGGCGATAGGCTCTTTTGTCGGCTTTTGAGTCAGGTTTTCGGTATACCCTCCTCCTTGGATCATGAACCCGTCGATGACGCGATGGAAAATGGTTCCATCATAATGGCCGGAATCCACATATTGAAGGAAATTTTTCACTGTAACTGGCGCCTTGTCCGGATAAAGTTCCAGTGTAATGTCTCCTAAGGATGTTTGAAGTTTAACTGTTTTCGTTTCTGTATCGGAAGATATATCCATTGAATGAAGTTCCTTGTTTGAAAATAAAATAAATGCAGAAGCTGTAACGATGGCAATTGCCAGCAAATATGAGATTCTTTGCATTGGTGATTCCTTTATCATAGACAATTTATTGTTTTTTCGCTATTACTCAAATAGCTCTATTTGAGCGAGATAAATCGCTGTTTTTTCTTCGTGCGAAGAGTAGTAGCTAATCCATAGCAGCTGATCGTGGAAAACGATTCCAGGATAGCTGCAATCGATTCCGCCACTAGGTAATAGCAGAGCTGGTTGAATCTTATCAAGACTCATTGTGAATAAGGCTGTTTTCTGAAACATCCCGTAAGGGGTGCGTTCGACAATTCTGCCGGCGGCCCACATCTGTTGATCCGGAAGAATAATGAAATCCGGCCCTCCGAGATGGTGCTGCGTTTCATTCCATCTCCACTCAGTGTAAGGTGGTTTGCTTGTCCCTATCCACGCATAGCCGTTGGTTTTGAAATTGCGCCTTACAAGAGCTACCATCGTCTCATCATCCATAAAACGAAGTGTTGTTTCGTTAGGATTTCCAGGTATCTTCCATTCTAAGGCTTGTCTCCATTCTGTTCCTGTTTCACTGCGCCAAAGCCACACGCGCCATTTGTCCTTGTCCGGTTTATAAGAAACTCCCCAAGCTGTTCCTTTATGCCAAGTGATCCGCCATAACCAGTCAAATGGCCGACAAATTTTTTGCAGGGGTGTCCAGTCTTTTTTCAGGAAAGAGATGCTTGAAAAACGGGAGAGAGCTTTTTCACCCTCGTAGACCACCTCTTCCACCAAAAGCATCAGTTGATGGCCAGGGGTGATTGAAAGCTTAGGGTCGCGTAAATCAACACCCTCTTTTCTAATGACAGAATGGGCTCTCCATTCTTTCCCATCGATACTTTGGATGATTCGTATGATTCCGTTGCGTCCGAAAACATGTTCATCGGATTCTCGACAAACACAGTAGAATTTTTTTTGGAAAATAATCAGGTCCGTCAATGCATTATGTTCGGCATTCTCCCATATTTTATTGACTGACCTGATGATCGGCTTCAAACTAGTGACAGATTTTAGATGTGCGCAGTTGTTGTTAATACCTCTTGATTGATGTGTTTAGGCATCACCTCAACAATATACTGCTGGACCGGTTCGGTTGAAAACTGACGGCCGCATTCCAAACAACGGTGGTTTTGCTTCCCGTGGCGGGTAAATCCATTTCGTTTAAAGGCTTGAGACGCGCATTTTGGACAACGTATTTCCATTTTGATTCTATTCCCTTGTTGTTGATGACATTTCGCCTTTACATGTGTTTTGTAATCAGTTGGGTTCATCGCATTCTCTATGAACCTAAACCTTCCAGGCGAAACATTAATAACTGTATACCGAAACAACATCAAGAAGCAGAATTTGACATAAGGCTAACGACGCTGTCAAAAATTGATTCTTGATGTTGTTTCGGTATACATCAGCAACATAAATTTTCCAAGAAAAAAATTAAATAAATTGACAATGTTTGTTCTATTTTGGGTATTTTTTTAAAAGAAGTTCAAGTTCTCCTTTTAGCTCACATAAGTGCTTGTGCGCAATCTCCACATGCATTCGGTGCTGATTTCCTGTTTTAAACTGCTCTTTCATCTCTTCTGTTACACGTTTTCCTGCTTGCTCTAACAAATTTAAGACATCTTCATCATCTCGATCTTCTTGTCCGGCAGCTTCAACAAGATCTTTTAAATACTCCTTCACCTCTTGAGTTTTTTCTGAAACTTTTCTCACAATCACTTCTTTGAAATGTGTGAGAGGGATGACATCGCTATTGATTTTATCCACAATCCACGCGTTCTGAATCTCCCGTCTGAAATTTTCCGTTCCTTTAGCTTTGGATTCCTCGTTCTTTTCTATAATGAAGTCAATTAGTCTTAGAGTTTCATGAACCTCAAGAAGAATATTAAAGGATTCAAGAAACGTTTTTTGCTCGTCGGCACATTGATTTAATTTGCCTTCAGCTTTTGTAATTAGGCCTTCATCAGCAGCTAAAAGGGCAATTCTTCTTTGCGCCCGGTTGTAATCATTTAAATAGGTCTCTACCTTATTGTGAAGTTTGCTCGAGCTTGTCCTTCCTAAAAATGTATTTTTGAACCATAAAACGAGTGAGTGAATACAGCGGGCAATCCACAAAAATGGGCGTTTATACCATACAGGAGAGGGCGTCTCATGAATTGAAAGTTTGCCTGTGACCGCCGCCGTTACCTCGCGAACTCTTTTCGATAAATTTTCAGGAGGAGATTCGGAATTGAAATCGTCAAGTTTGGCGTGTTCAATGACTGTTAGTGCTTGATAACACAGTTTTCGATCCGCAAGATTAAGCGCTTTGATTCGATTTTTATCAAAATGCCTGCCTTTGCCGGGAATCTCTTTAAATAATGCATCATTACGCATCTCTTGGCCGATAGTTAACGCTAATTGAACTGGTATGTTCATTAATTAAACCTCTTCCTTCGAAAATCTGGATTGTTCATTTTAACTCTTATGATAGACCAAAAACAAGACAATATTTATTTTAATTGTAAAATTGGCTTTGAAAAGTATAATGATCGATATACTTCAAAAACAGATAGACAGCTTCATGAAAAATATGCAAGACAGCCCCTCTTTGATGCATTTAATGGAAGAAGAACGCAAATTCTTAGCTTCCAATCAGTTCAAAAAAAATGCTTTCATTTCAAGTGAAGCACAGTACAGAAAGATGTATCGCGAATCGATTGAAAACTCTGAAGCGTTTTGGCTGAATCAAGCAGAGTCGCTTGAATGGTTTGCCTTTCCATCGAAGGCTTGCAGCCATGAATGGAACTCTGATAAAAGACGTATCAAACACACATGGTTTGAAGATGGAAAAATTAATGTGGCCGTTAATTGCCTGGACAGGCATCTATCAGGTGCTCGTGCGGATAAGGCTGCGATCATTTGGCAAGGAGATGACGATCATGAAGCTGAAAAAATCTCATATCGAAAGCTTCATCAAAGGGTGTGTCAATTTTCTAATGTGCTAAAAGCACATGGAATAGAAAAAGGCGATCGGGTTTGCATCTATCTTCCGATGATCCCGGAATTGGCAGTGGCAATGCTTGCCTGCGCTCGGATTGGGGCAATCCATTCTATTGTTTTTGGAGGATTTAGTGCAGAATCTCTTTCTCATCGGATGCAGGATTGCAGCTGCAAAATACTCATTACATCAAATGTTTCAATCAGAGGCGGTAAAACAATTTCTCTGAAAAAAATTGCAGATGAGGCGCTGCTCCAATCAGATTCTGTGAAGTCTGTGATCGTTGTCAAACGCACCGATGCTCCATGTGAAATGTTGGAAGGACGGGACCGCTTTTGGGACGAGGAAATGCAAAACGCCTCTGTTGAATGCCCTCCTGCTGTTTTGAATGCTGAAGACCCGCTGTTTATTCTCTACACTTCCGGTTCAACAGGAAAACCCAAAGGCGTTGTGCATACGCAGGCGGGTTATCTGTTGCAGGCTTCCTTGACGCATCAATATTTCTTTGATCTCAAAGAAGAAGATGTTTACTGGTGCACGGCAGATGTGGGCTGGGTTACAGGCCATAGCTATGTGATCTACGGACCGCTTGCAAATGGCGCAACAACTTTAATGTTTGAAGGTTTGCCTACCTCTCCTGATTCCGGAAGATATTGGCAAGTTGTTGATAAATATGGTGTTTCCCTTTTTTACACAGCGCCAACGGCGATTCGGGCATTGATTGCTTCCGGCAATGAACATCCGAGGAAATATTCACTTGACTCTCTTCGATTGTTAGGGACTGTTGGCGAACCGATCAATCCTGAAGCCTGGATGTGGTATTATGAGGAAATTGGAAAGAAAAATTGTCCGGTTGTGGATACTTGGTGGCAGACTGAAACCGGGGGAATCATGATCGCTCCGATGCCGGGGGTGCAGGCAATGAAGCCGGGAAGTGCTTGCAGACCGTTTTTTGGAGTGGATCCGGTGATTTTAAAAGAGGATGGATCAGAGTGCTCAGTTGATGAAGGAGGCTCTCTTTGCATCAGGCGCCCTTGGCCGGGAATGATGCGCACTGCCTGGGGCGATCACGATTGTTTCATTGACACATATTTCATGCATTTCCAGAACCTTTATTTTACTGGAGACGGATGTCGGATAGATCCGGACGGCGATTACTGGTTCCTTGGGAGGATTGATGATGTTGTCAATATTTCGGGCCATCGGATTGGTACTGCTGAAGTTGAGAGCGCTCTTGTCAGTCATCTAAGTGTTGCAGAGGCTGCCGTGGTCGGCTGCCCCCACCCTATCAAAGGACAGTGCTTATTTGCTTTCGTGACTTTGGTTGACTCTGCTGAAGAAAACGAAGAGATGATTGAAAATCTTCGCTTTCACGTTAGAGAAGAAATTGGTCCGATCGCTATTCCCCAATATTTTCAATTGACAAAAGCACTTCCTAAAACGCGTTCAGGTAAAATCATGAGGCGGATTTTACGCAAAATTGCAGAGCAAGATCTCGGCCAATTGGGTGATATCAGTACACTAGCTGATCCTGATGTTGTCAAAAAGCTTTTAGATGGGAAGCGGTATGGATGACCGTCGTTGGATGGAGATGGCAATTGCAGAAGGGCTGAAAGGAAGGCTTGACGCTCCTCCAAATCCTTGGGTAGGTTGTATTCTTGTAAAAAATGGACAAATCGTTGGCCTCGGACACCATCCGGAATGCGGCTTGCCGCACGCGGAGGTTTACGCTCTGAGGGAGGCTGGACAAAATGCTCGAGGAGCGACAGCTTATGTGACGCTTGAACCGTGCGTGCATACAGGACGTACGCTTCCTTGCATTCATGCACTGATTGAGGCTGGTGTTGCGCGTGTCGTGGTTGGAGTGGAAGATCCAGATCCAAAAGTGTCCGGTTCAGGAATTGCGGCTCTTAAAATTGCAGGAATAAAGGTTACTGTTGGAGTTGAACGGGAAGCAGTAGAGCTAAGCTTGGCCCCTTATTTACACCATCGAAGAACTGGAAGACCGTTTGTGATTGCGAAAACAGCGCTTTCCATCGATGGACGAGCAGCTGCAAGCGACAAAACCTCGCAATGGATCTCGTGCGAAGCAGCAAGACGCGATGCTCACGAGATGAGAGCCGAGTCGCAGGCGATTCTGATAGGTGCTGGAACAGCAGTTAAAGATTCTCCTCAATTAACTGTGCGTCAAGTGAATAAGCTTCCAAAGAAACAGCCGCTGCGGGTGCTTCTCGACCCCAATGGAAAAGTTCCGCATGACTCCCCTCTCTATGATCTTGATTTAGCTCCGACTCTTGTTTTTTCAGAGAAAATGGAGCCGGAGAAAATTTTATCGATCCTGGGAGAAAAAGGAGTTATTCAACTCCTGATCGAGGGAGGGCCGACGACAATCACTCAATTTTTGCAACAACATCTTATTGACCGTTTGATCGTCTACACCGGCCCTTGCTTGCTTGGCTCTGATGGACTGCCGGGGTTTGGTTCAATGGGAATTTGCTCGATGGAAAACGCTTTAAGATTGCACCTTTTGGAAAGTTCCGCTATTGGAAATAGCGTTAAGTCAGTATACGCTCATACGTTCCAATGAGCTCCCCTTGTGCTAAGATATGCCCTTCCATCGCTTTCTGGAGATCGGCTT
Organism: Waddlia chondrophila WSU 86-1044; assembly: GCF_000092785.1. Taxonomy (NCBI): domain Bacteria; kingdom Pseudomonadati; phylum Chlamydiota; class Chlamydiia; order Parachlamydiales; family Waddliaceae; genus Waddlia; species Waddlia chondrophila. Next base: position 1,145,368 of record NC_014225.1, on the reverse strand, counting down.
TGAGTGCTTTTTGGGGTAGTGTAAGAATTTTATCGAGTGCGAAAATCTTGAAAAAATATCGATGCCGTCTTCCTTTAGGAGGATAGGGACCTTTGTAGCCAATATCTCCAAAGTCGTTTAATCCTTCGTTTTCAGGCTTTATCCCCTCTTTAATTGTTTTCAGGTCCGGATCCAAATTCCAGGCAACCCAATGCACAAAGTCTCCAAGAGGAGCATCAGGGTCATCGACAATGATCGCAAGGCTTAGTACATGGATGGGAGTGCCTTCGATATTCAACTGAGGTGAAAGGTTTTCTCCCTCACCTGTATATTTTTTGGGAATGGGAGCTTCGTTCTCAAAAGCTGGGCTTGTTATTTTCAATCTGTTCACAAGGCCTCTATTCAGTTAAGTGATTGTACCGTCTGTCCAAATCTACAAGAATTTGAAGAACTTTTTCTTTATTCATCGCATTGTGGTATGGCGAAGATTCATCTTGTCGATACTTTTCCGTCACTTCAATAAATTTTTCAAGAGATTCGATAAACTCGTTGCTGATTTCGTCAGTCTCAAAATTTTCATCATCCTGATTAATTTTTTTAATGGCTTCAAAGTTGTCTACTAATTTTTCAACATAGTCGAAGCATTTCATTGGGTCTTTTGGATATGTTTTTTGGATTTTTACCATGAGATGAAGAGTTTCCTTCATCAGATCACTCATTTCTTTAAGCTTATCGGCCATCAATCATGCTCCTCCGCTTAATTCCGTCCCTTTAACCTTGCCGCCACGCTCTTCATCCAGGTGATCAAGGACATACTGGAGGTTGTCCTTCACTCTGTTAACGGCTTCAGCGCCCAATAACGCAACAGCTTGCGGAGCTGCCTGCTCTGCTGCTCTCGCACTTTTCTGGAAATGCTCGATAGCACTGCGCAGCTCTCCTTTTGCTTCAGGAGGGATTGTCACGTTTTCTAATTTCCCAAGAGCTGTAATTTTTGAGAAAGTTGATTGGATCGCGGACGCAAACGGCATGGCTGCAACCAGGCCTCCGGTTTGTATCGCATCTTTAGCGTTATCGATATTTTTTGCGAATGTTTCAATTGTATGAGCAATTTCACTGACATTGATACTCATTTGGGTCCTCCTATATTTATCTTAACTAAATAAAAAAAATGCTATATTCTGTCAAATTTTAAGCCAAAAAAAGGCACAGCTTATGGCAAAAGTCATTCTGGATGGAGGATGTTTTTCCCTCGATCAAGCAAAAAGGGTTGCTGGCGGAGCTAAAATACAGATACACGATAATGTGGCAGAGCGAATTGACGCTTCGCGTGTTTTTGTATCTACCGTCTCTAATGGGGACAAGCCAGTTTACGGTGTCAATACAGGGTTTGGCTACCTGGCGCGTCATAAAATTGGCAAATCCAAGTTGAAAGAGCTGCAGGTCAATCTGTTAAAAAGTCATGCGGGAGGGTATGGACCTCCGTTGACTGCTCAGGAAACCCGGTTGGCAATGACATTAAGATTGAATGTGTTGCTAAAAGGATTGGCAGGCGTCACATTTGAACTGTGCGAAGCATTGGCAAATCTTATCAACGCCCGCATTTACCCGATCATTCCTGAATATGGATCTGTAGGCGCTAGCGGAGATCTTGCACCCTTAGCGCATCTTGCCTTGCCTTTAATTGGGCACGGGAAGGTTGTCTATCAAGGGAAAGTGATTGGTGCTCGAGCTGCTTTGAAACGGGCAGGATTGAAGCCTTATCAACTGGAGGTGAAAGAAGGCCTTTCGTTGATCAATGGGACTCAGGTGATGCTGGCAGTTGGAACGTTGGCCCTAATCGAAGCGCTAAAGCTTGCAGAATTAGCTGATTGGATCGCTTCGCTGACATACGAAGCGATGGTTGGAAATGTTGATGCTCTAAATCCTTTAATTCATCATGCTCGCGGGCAAACAGGACAGATCTCCTCTGCAGAAGCGATGCGCCAGCATTTGGAAGGCTCTTATCTCTACGACAAAGAAACAAAACGGTCGCGAGTTCAAGATCCTTATTCCATGAGGTGTGCCCCGCAAATTCACGGCCCTAGCCGCGATGCTCTTTCCCATTCGAAGCAAATCGTGCTCAAGGAATTGAATGCAGCAACAGATAATCCCTTGGTGTTTGAGGAGAGTTTGGAAATATTAAGCGGAGGGAACTTTCACGGTCAATGTTTAGCTTTTGCTTTCGATATTGCCTCTATGGCAGTTGCCGAGCTTGGAAATGTTTCAGAAAGGCGTCTGGAGCTTTTGGTCAATCCCCATTTTAGCGAGCTTCCAGCCTTCCTCACCCCTTTTGAAGGCACGCATTCCGGATACATGACGGCTCAATATTTAAGCGCTTCCCTTGTCAATGAAAATAAATTGCTGGCAAATCCTGCCTGTACCGATTCCATTCCCGGTAATGTCGGCGTTGAAGACCACGTCAGCATGGGAATGACTTCAGCTAGAAAATTTAAGAAAATCATTAAAAACACCCGCGTGATTTTAGCTGCCGAACTCGTGGCAGCTGCACAAGGGGTTGACTTAAGAGGCGTTCAAAATTTGGGAAAAGGGACATCTGCCATCTATAAAATCTTGCGTCGGAAAGTGCCTGAATTAAAAAGCGACAGAGTGATTGCAAAAGATATCGATCAGGCAGTCAAAATCTTGGAGGATTTATGACCTTGACCTCGTTTATGGAAAAATATGCAAAGCACCCCTCTTACAAATCTCCTGTAGGGAATCAGTTGCACGCTAAAAGCTGGCAGACAGAAGCGCCTCTTAGGATGCTTTTGAACAATCTAGATGCTGAAGTGGCAGAAGATCCAAATCAACTTGTTGTCTATGGCGGAACAGGACAAGCTGCGCGCAATCCTGAAGCTCTAACAAAAATCATTGATGCACTTTTGACATTAGAAGAGGATCAAAGCCTTCTCATCCAATCGGGAAAAGCAGTCGGCATTGTCAAAAGCCACCCGGAGGCTCCCCGTGTGCTGATCGCTAATAGCAACTTAGTTCCTCATTGGGCAGACTGGGAACATTTTCAGAAATTAAAAGAGCGCGGGCTGATCATGTATGGACAAATGACTGCCGGAAGCTGGATTTACATTGGTACTCAAGGGATTTTACAAGGCACCTATGAAACATTTGCCGAAATGGCCAGACAACATTTTGGAGGCTCATTAAAAGGGAAATTTGTCGTTTCAGGAGGCCTTGGAGGCATGGGAGGGGCTCAACCTCTGGCTGCGGTTTTAAACGGAGCTGTCTATCTTGGTGTAGATATCGATCGCTCAAGGATTGAAAAACGGTTGAAAACCCGCTATCTGGATACAATTGCCGATAATTTAGAAGATGCAATGGCAAAAATTACTGAGGCAAAGAAGAAAGGGCAAGCCCTTTCGATTGGTTTGGAGGCAGATATCGGAAGCACTTTGCATCGATTGTTGGAAAAAGGGATGGTTCCCGATGCGGCAACAGATCAAACATCAGCTCATGATCCTTTATATGGCTACATCCCTTCTGGATTGACTTTGAGTGAAGCAGAAGCGTTGCGGAAAGAAAATCCAACAGACTATCTCCTGCGTTCAAAGGAATCGATGGCCAGTCACGTCAACGCGCTTTTGGCCATGAAAGATCAAGGAACGATCGTTTTTGACTATGGAAATAATCTTAGGGAATTTGCCAAAGAAGGGGGCTCTTCTCGCGCTTTTGAAATTCGAGGGTTTGTTCCCGAGTATATCCGCCCGCTGTTTTGCGAAGGGAAAGGCCCGTTTAGATGGGCTGCTTTGTCCGGAGATCCAATGGATATCTACAAAACCGACGAAGCGTTGATGAGGCTGTTTCCAGAAAACTCCCACCTGCATCATTGGTTGAAATCTGCAAGGGAGAGAGTGGAATTTCAAGGACTCCCCTCTCGAATTTGCTGGCTTGGGCTGGGAGAGCGGGAGCAGGCAGGTCTTTTATTCAATCAAATGGTTGAATCCGGCGAGTTGTCTGCGCCGCTTGTGATTGGACGCGATCATCTCGACTCCGGGTCGGTTGCCTCTCCTAACCGTGAAACAGAAGGAATGCGGGACGGCTCCGATGCGATTTCGGACTGGCCGCTTTTGAACTTGATGGCGAACACTGCCGGAGGAGCCACTTGGGTCTCTTTCCATCACGGCGGCGGCGTAGGAATGGGGTTCTCGCAGCATGCTGGCATGGTTGTTTTAGCTGATGGAACAAAGCGCGCTTATCGATGCTTGTCCAGAGTTCTTTTCAACGATCCTGCTACCGGCGTGATGAGGCATGCTGACGCAGGCTACGAAACGGCGCAAAGATTGTTTCAGGAGAACCAGCTAGGATGAAATTAATTGGACCGTTTGCCCAGTTAGTCACAATGCGAAACGTTCGGAATGCAGGACCTGTCGAAGATGTTTCTTTGGAAATTTTGCCGCATGTGGGCATTCTTATAGAAGATGGTAAGATTGCTAAAATCGACAATTACGAAAATCTTCGAGCAGATGACCAGATCACATTTGATTCACCTGTGATTGCCATCCCAGGGCTCATTGATGCACATACGCATCTTTGCTGGGGAGGATCTCGGACTCGCGATTACGCTTTACGCGTTCGGGGCGTTTCCTATCAGGAGATCGCAAAGCAGGGAGGAGGAATTTTAGACACTGTCGCTCAGACAAGGGAAGCTTCACTTGAAGAGCTGACAAACGTTGTCGATCAGCATTTAGACCAGCAACTATCTTGGGGGGTGGCAACCACCGAAGTGAAAAGCGGTTATGGGCTTTCTGTAGAAAGCGAATTAAAAATGCTCAAAGCGATACAGATTGCTGCACGTAAACATCCCGTTGATGTGATCTCAACCTGCCTTGCAGCTCATACGCTTCCCCCTGAATTTAACGATCGAAAACAGTATTTAAATCATCTTCAATCGGCTTTGTTTCCTAGGCTCAAACCAGGCACTCATCGAATCGATATTTTTATTGAGGAGGGCGCCTTTTCTCCTGAAGAGGCGCTCCCCTATTTGCAATATGCGAAGAAGCTAGGGTTTGAAATCACTGTGCACGCTAACCAATTTACCCATGCAGGGGTGAACGTTGCTTGCCAGGTAGGAGCTGTTAGCGCAGATCATCTAGAACATTTGACAAAAGATGAGATTTGCCTGCTCAAACAATCAGGGATCATTGCTGTTGCTCTTCCTGGAGCCTCTCTTGGGCTTGGTGAAAGAATGGCTCCGGTAAGGAAAATGCTTGATGCGGGCCTTTCTGTTGCGATCGCTTCTGACTGGAATCCCGGTTCTGCACCGATGGGCAATCTGTTAGCTCAAGCAGCTCTTTTGGGAGCATTTGAAAAGCTTAGCCTTGCAGAGACTTTAGCGGGGATCACTAAACGAGCAGCCGCTGCTCTAAAGCTGCCTGATCGAGGAGTGTTGGAAGTCGGAAAACGTTGCGACTTAACGGTGTTTAAAGCAAGTGATTGGAGGGAAATTTTTTATTATCAAGGTTCTCTTCAGCCATCAGATACAGTTATTCAAGGAAAGAGGTTTCATCATGTGGACAGGTCGCGTTGACAGTGAAAGAAACGAGCGTTTTCATCAATGTGTGAAAGCGGTATCCATCCATGAAATTCCTGAAGATGGGACAAAAAAGGCAGCTTTTATAGGATTTGCATCAGATGAAGGAATCAAACGCAATCAAGGAAGAGCCGGAGCTGAAAAAGGCCCTGAAGAGATCAGAAAGGCGCTAGGATCGCTTCCCTATCATCAACAGAATCTTGCAATTTATGAAACCGGAGACATCTGCTGCAAGGCAGGCAATCTTGAAGAAGCGCAAAAACAGTTAGCCGAAGCTGTTGCCGCTCTTTTAAAAAAGAAGGTTTTTCCTATTGTCTTAGGTGGCGGGCATGAAGTGGCTTGGGGCCATTTCCAAGGGATTTTCAAACATTGCCCATCAGAGGAAGTTGCCATTGTCAATTTTGATGCCCATCTGGACATGCGTCCTTTTTCTAAACAAAGCTCTTCCGGAACTCCGTTTCTGCAAATCGCTGATCTATTGCAAAAAAACAATGTTCCGTTTAATTACACTTGCATTGGCCTTCAGCCATCCGGAAATACTGCTTCTTTGCTCGAAACAGCTAAGGATTACGGAGTAAAAATGGTGACTGCGGAAGAGATCCATTTAGAAGGGATTGCATCTGCTTTGCAGAGACTTGAATCATTAGTTCTTGCTTGTCCATTTCTCTATGTCACCGTTTGTTTGGATGTGTTTGCTTCCCCTTTTGCTCCCGGTGTCAGTGCTCCTCAGCCTTTGGGGCTGACCCCATGGCAAATCATTCCTTTATTGCGTTATCTCGCTGCTTCTGGTAAGGTTATAAGTGTAGATGTTGCTGAGCTTTCACCACCTCATGATGTTGACAGGATGACAGCAAAATTGGCTGGCAACCTGATTTTCGACTTCATCCATCACCTTAAATAATAGATATTATGCTGCAAGTACCTCTAATCGCTTCTTCACACGATTATTTGATGACTGTCTCAAGAAAGGATCTTTGTCCCCTTGACTATCAAGTCAAAGTTAATCTTCTTGAAAGAGTGTGGAAAGCGTTTCTTAAGATTCTTCGAAATTTTTTGAGATATTTTTCCCTAAGCAGAGAGGCTATGCCTTTTGATCTCTCCAAAAGGCAAATAGGATTGATCCGGAAAGCGCGGGAAGTCAGAGTCGGTTCTTCTCCGCTTGCAAGCAGAGCTGTCGTCCCTAGGAATGTTGCGGGACCTATCGAAGAGATTGCTGAGACAAGGATTGCAGAACACGATCCTACCCTTGAAAAGTTGAAAGAATTTTTACAAAAATTTTCTGGGATCGCCGTCAATGACTGTGCTTATCAGGAGACGATTTCTCCCCGCTTTCCAGAGTGGAAAGAAGCGCTGACTACGCTGGTTAAAGAAATTCCTGATTGGAACGAAACGTTAATTAAGCTGAAAGAGTCTCTGACTCCCTTAATGAATGGTGTGAAGAAAGCGGACGATCCAGCGATTACTTTAATTATTCAGCAGTTGTTGAAGCATTATATCCAGCTGGATAAGAAAACGGTAAAAACAGAGCTATTGGAAAATTTAGAAAACCAAAAATTGGCTGGCAACATTGATGAGATAGAATTTGAAAGAACTGTTGCCTACTTAGATCCTGTTTTATCGTGGCTTTATCACCCTAACAACTGGGTGGTTCAATCTGCTCAGCCGGTGAATCTTCACAATTTCATTTCGGACAGTTTCAGATTTTTAGATACGTTGTCAGCGAAAATTCGAAATGGAGATCTTAACGTTTTTTTTAAAAATATGATCTCGTTTATTGAAAACGATTTTGAAAATTCACTCAAACAAGCATTTGAGCATAATACAAGCCTTATTGCCCGGCTATTTTCCAATAGATTAGCCGATCTCATTGAGCATCTTCCCTACTCAGAAACTTACGCGGATATTTTGAGAAAAATTGTTGAGCACATGGAGGGTTGGATCTCTGCCAATGAGATGAAGAAAGAGCAGGAAAGATTAGTCGATGATGCGATCAAAGCAAACAATGCACATGCAACTAGCGTTAGCGAAATAGACAGGCAACGCACAGCTCAAGAATTTCTGGATTTTGTTCGGGAAGATGGAGGAAGAGACAATTATTTGCATAAGGAATTCTTGCACAAATTTAGTCAGCATGAGGCATGCCATGATGAGATAAAAAAAATTATCGACTCTGACTCTCCTGAAGAAGCGGAGAAAATTAAGAAAAAAGCCTACGAAAATATGGTGGAATTACTTTTTCCAATTTTCCTTCCGGATGAGAAACAGGCGCTTCCTCATGGTTTGGAAACGAAAGTTAATGGGATCTCCAGTGTTCTTGGTCGATTGATTTTTCCCGAAAAAATTGAAATGCTCAAAAACGAGGCGATGCGTGTGTTTGAGGAGATTTTGACGGCAAGCGAGGTCAAAGATCCGGAGAATTTTCGCGTTTATTTCTACTCGTTGATTCATATGATTGCCGTTCAATATGTGCAAACGAAAACTAAAAGTGTATTGGCAAGTGAACTGCAAAAGTTGATGACCAGGCTTTCTACAAAAGAGTATTTGGATTACCTTGCGGTCGAATATATTTTCCCTTCGTTAATCAGAAAAACTTTGGAGGGGTTTGTCAGGGCCCATATTGAACGCAAATCTAACGAAATCGCAATAGCTTTTTATGAAATGTTTAATCAAGATCAAAAGATCGATCTACTGTTGGAAAGCCTTTATCAATCAGTGTGTAAAAACCTTATCGATTTTAATATGGATGAAGCCGAAATCGGTTTCTCTGAATTTGAAAGTATTGTCAAACCGATTCTCTTAGAAATCCATGATTTTATTGAAAACAAAAGAAGGGAGTCGGGCGATGAGATGTTGTCCCTTAATCAGGTAAAAAATGATTTGAATGAGTATTTAAAATGGGAAACTGTACCGGTGAATCACGATTATGGGAAGTTAATCATGCACGCGCTTTTCAAGATAGGGTCTTTTGGGGGATGGTTTTCTGAAAAATTGATCGGCTGGTTTCAAGGAACCCTTAGCGAGACAACCAGTCAAACGATGCATCCGATTAGTAATCATTACAAGCTTCTTGTTGATTCCATCGTCGAGACTGCAAGTCAAAATTTTCTGTCTGTTGAATTTGTCAAGGAGTATTTATTTTCAGAAGAGCTTTCAGTCGAAGAAAAGAGAAGGCAGAAAGAGAAAGTGGAACGCGATCTGCCAAAACAGATACGCCGCATTTCCGCTTTAGCGCATGATACGATCTATCGTTCGCTTGAAGCAAGGTCTATCCCTTTTATTAAGTACTCCACACCAAAGACAGAGAACATTGAAACGATTATTCAAAATGTGTTTACTCGCATTTTTGGGGACGAAAAACTTAACGAGAGCCTATTTCTCTCTTCTGTTGAAATCATTGGAAAATCTTTTCAATCCTCAGTTCAAAGGATAGAATAATAGTCATTCATGGGATCCAATCAATTCGGACAATATTTTCAGGTAACGACATGGGGTGAATCGCATGGAAAAGAAGTTGGCCTTGTGATTGACGGATGCCCTCCAAATATTAAAATTTGCGAAGAGCAGATCAACGACGCATTAAAAAAACGTGCTCCGGGTCGAACTCCATGGACCTCTCCAAGAAAAGAATCCGATCGCGCAGAAATCCTTTCCGGAATATTTGAAGGAAAAACGACAGGACATCCGATCGCCATCCGCATTCCAAATTTGGATGTCAGATCAAGTGCTTATCAGGGAATGGAGAAGATTCTGCGTCCCGGACATGCTAATGCTGCTTATCTTGAGAAGTACGGCATTTACGACTATCGTGGAGGAGGCAGAGCTTCTGCAAGGGAGACTGCCTGCCGTGTAGCTGCTGGCGCTGTTGCCGAGCAGGTTCTTGAAGGCGTGGAGGTTGTGGCGTATCTCAAAGAAGCAGGATCGGTAACAATCGGCAATGTGGATGAGAGCCACTTAGCAAACAGCCCCATTTTTTGCCCCGATCCATACACAGAAGCATCGATGATCTCTATGATTGAACGCACTTTAGAAGAAAAAGATTCAGTTGGAGGAGTTGTAGAGGTAATAGCGAGAAATTTGCCGGCGGGGCTTGGAGACCCTGTCTATCAAAAGTTAGAGGCAAATTTAGCTCATGCGATGCTGTCTATTCCTGCAAGCAAAGGATTTGAGATCGGCAGCGGCTTTCAAGCAGCTAGAATGAAAGGATCTGAGCATAACGACTTGTATACGAGCTTACGCAAGACAGAAACAAATCATGCAGGAGGAACACTGGGAGGAATTTCAACTGGGATGCCTGTTATCTGCAGAGTTGCTTTTAAACCCGCTTCGAGCATTGGAAAAGCGCAAAAAACAGTGACTATCGATGGTGAGCCGGCAATATATGAATTGCCGCAAGGTTCGCGCCACGACCCTTGCGTTGCTATCCGTGCCGTTCCTGTTGTCCGTGCAATGATGCTCATTGTGCTTGCTGATCGTTGGGTCAAGCGTTTTGATAAAAATTAAGCTTTTCTCTAAAATACGAGTTAAAAACCGGCGATTGCAAAATTGCGAACATTGGATTTTTTAGTTGTTGAGCCTCGTCTTGGGCGAATAGTTAAAAAAGAGTAAATGTGCGTGCACTCTTCAAAACTTCCTTCTTTATGAAAACAATTGATTGCGATCGTTTCCATACTGGCAAGGGCTGTTGAATTGAACTCTTCCAAAGAATCGGCAGCATTGTTTATCTGTACCATCAGATCGGCGTAGGCTGTTGGGTCAAGAATCGATCTACCCTCCTGAATGATCGCTTCAAGAGCCCGTATCAAAACATCATTGAGTTCATTCATCTGCATTTCTTCTAAGAATTCAATTCGATATTTTTCTTTTTGCTGTTCGGGAGAAACCAGCCCTGTGTTTTGCTATTCAGTGTTCATCAACGAGTCGGCATATTGAGAGGCTAATTTCTCAAAAATTTTGTTGTTTTTTAGATCGGCCGATAAATGATTCTCCTAATTCCAATCGTTATAAAATTATTATAATTTTTTTAAAATAATTAACTACTATTTAAATCTTTAAACAATCTTTACTTTTAGAGAATATTATAACTTTTTTAAAACTAGTCAAAAAGAAATTATTTTATGATTCCATCAGCTACAGATCCAGTCGACATAAGTCGAGTAAACGAACCTAGTTCTATAAAGAATAGCTGCCCTTTTTTGAAACTGATCTCAAAAATTTGGAATGCGATTAAAAAAATATTCAAAGCGATCAAAAATAAATTCTCTCCCTCCCCTTACAATCTTTCTAAAAAAGATTTAGAACATCTGCAGGCTGCTAAACAGCATAGGCGTTCGGCCTCAAGGCCATCATCTTTATCAGAAACAAATCTTAGCGAACGCAATGTTGAAGTTAAAACAGCAGAGGAAGCTGAATCAACACATGGAGAAGAATCCAGAGTCATTGATGATCCGGTCTATCAAGAATTTGTCAAGGAGTCAATGAACTTTATCAATCTTGCTTTGGAAACGACATATGAAGAGAAAATTGAACCCTTGATTCCTGGGATGAAAGAAAAAATCGATGGGTTGGACTCTATCCTGAAATTTGGTGCCGATGTTGCGATTTCAATTACTAGCGGCGTCTATCGCCCACTGGTTGAAAAACTAGATCAGTTGAGCATCGCTGAAAAGCTGGCTCCAAGTTTGCAACAATTTATTCATGGGCTTTTGAAAGATAAAGATAAAATCAATCAGGAAGATTTTCGTGTACATTTAGAACAGAAATTAACTGATATTACGGATGATAACAAAAATGACGCAATTGAAAAATGCATAACATGGCTATTTAATACAGATCAGGCGGATCCCCTTTTTAAAGGAGGAGACTTTAATAGAAAAAATATTTTTGAAAAAGTTCTAAGAGAAGCCATCCTTCTTCTCGTTGAAAAACGGATTTCAGAATTTAATGAGAAAGTTCATGATCATCTGAAAGAAGATCTCTCTGAAATCATTAAACGGATGGTGGTGCGCAATGGGAGCAAATTAGGAGAAATTGTTCTCAATCGATTGATTGAAGTCATTGATAAAACGCCTTTTACTGAAACGTTTAATGAGATAATCGCATTGTTTGCTGATCAGTCTGCTGCTGTGGTTAGTGCAGAAAATGCTCGTGAAAAGGCGATCGAAGAGGAAAAATCCCGATTAGAAAGATATGATAGAGCTGTTAAAGACAACGCTCGGAGAGATGCAAAGGAGGAAGAGGAAGTTAGGCAGAGTTTCATTCTCCTCCGCACAGACAATCTAGAAGAAACAAAAGAGTTATGGATAGAAGAAGCCGGAATACAAGCAGAGAAACGAGCTAACGAAGAAGTTAGACTGGAGTTTCAGCAACTACAAAAAGAAAAACCAGAATCGTCTGTGTTAAAAATGGGATTGGAAAAATGGAGTGCTCGCGTAGCTGCAAGTGCTCGCGAAAAGGCAGAATCTGAAGCTAGAAAAGAAATTGAAGAGATCTATCATTCAGACGATAACCAGAAAATTGCAACTCTTGAAATGAAAATGCGCGATTTGTGGCTTCAAAAAGTTGGAGAGAAAGCAGCAAAAGAAGAATACAAAAAATTCTTAGTTCAAGGGAAACCATTTTGCCATCCTTGTATAGAGGATCTTGAGCTAGTCAGAGATGAAAAAGAGAAAAAATCCTCAGATATCGTTTCGATAATACTCAATGTTTTAGAATTAGCATTCAAACCGGAAGATGTTGGAGAAAAACATCTGTTCGACGCTTCAGCCAATCGTTTGATGCAGCTCCTCTTTCCACCAGTAACAGTAGTCGATTCAGGGGGAGAATCCCATCAAGTCGACGGATTGCTTTATCTGTTTAATCAAATAGAATGGGGATCAGAGTTCAAGGAAATCTATAAAGAAGCGGCCTTTATTTGCCGCGAAATTGGAGCAACAGACGAGCAAAAGAGGATCGTTAAAGTGATTGAGTCTAGTCAATCAAGAATCGAGCAATACGTGCTGCGCTGGACTAGAAACGAGATCAAATCGACGATTTCCGACTCAATTGCTTCTTTATTTAAAAAAATTGTTGTCCCATCACAAATTGACGAAATGATGGCTTTTGATTTGCTGCCCTCAATACAGGATGCGATGGTTCAATCACTTGTAAAAAACCTCATTTCCGATAAAATTGCCGTCTATTCTCCAATGTTCGCAAAAGTGATCGATTCAGAAGATGAAAAAGAAGAGGTACGAAGCGCTTTAATTAAAGAAATTTTATTAAAGATAAAGGAAAATCTCAACAGCTCTGAGTTTGAAGATGAGAGATTAAACAAACTTATCGAAGAGCAGGTGATGGAGCTGGAAGCGGTTTTAGAGGATTTTCTATCGGAAAGAGAGGCTGCAGATGAGGAGGACAGAGAAGTTATCATTGGATCCGCATTAAAAGACATCTTCAAGAAAGAGTATCACGGAGGTAATGCCCGCTATGGAGATCTTGTCATTAATACGGTGTTTAAGCTAGGAAAATTGAGCAGTATTGCCGAATATTTCGCAGATTGGTTTAAAGGAATCTTATCAAGAGAAATTTCCTCTGCAACGCATGAGCTGCAAGATTCTCCAAGATATCTCCTGAAAATCGCTACTCAGAAAATTCATACAAGCTACCCAACAAAAGATGCCGTTAAAGACTTGATCTACAAACCTGCTGAGGTGATCCCAACAGAGGATACGAAGAAAAAGCTAGATGAAGAAATAAAAAAAACAGCCGGAATTGCTCATGATTTTCTTTTCTATTTATCAAAGCAGCAATCTTTTATTTCGCGAAAGGCGATCCAATTGGTGATCGGTTCAAATCCTAATCATCTCGAAGAGGTGGTTAACCGTATCTACCAGAAGATGTTCAGCAATCCTCTTTATACTCAAAATCTTATCGTTAGAGTTCAGGAAGGTGTTGCCAAAGCTCTGCAAAAAGGTGGAGAAGCTTTAGATTCAATTCCTAAGGAAATTCCTGTCGACCATGTCCCTTCAATGATCCCCTCTTTTGTGTTTTCTTGAAAAAATAATTATATTTTTTTATAATGAAAAAAGAGGAAGCTCATTCAAATAGAACCTAGGATAGCTTCTTTTTTATTGTTTCTTAACAATGCATTGGAGGAGAGAAATGGATTTATTAGATTTAAAAAAATTAGCCTTGCTTGGAATTGCTGGAGGCGTATTGATGGCGGCAAGCGGTCACCATCCTGTATTTGCTGACGGTCAAGGAGGTTCAGGAGGCATTGATAAAGAGGCCAATGGCTGCAGTGGCGGCAATGGTTGCGAAGGTGTAGAAGACGATTCACCAGATGATGGTGAATAGCCTTTAACCGGTCTTTATTAACAAGAAGCCAAATTTGGCTTCTTGTTTTTTTTTATCCGAAAAATATAAAAGATTGATATCGCAGAGCAAGTTGAGATAGATTCATGAGAAATCGAGATATTCCCAAATTAGGGATCGGTTTGGGATTGCGCATCCCGCATTATACAGATATTTTGACAAAGCGCCCCCCTGTTGATTGGTTTGAGATCATCAGTGAAAACTTTATGGTTGAAGGAGGTAAAGCATTAGTCAATCTGGAAAAATTTCTTGAAACCTACACAATTGTCCAGCATGGGGTCTCTTTAGCCATCGGAAGTCCGACGCCTTTAGATTTTGATTATTTGAAAAAATTAAAGGCGCTTACGAAAATGACTCGAACCCCCTGGGTTTCCGACCACCTTTGCTGGGGACAGACACCGGGTGGGCATTATCACGACCTGCTTCCCCTCCCCTATACTAAAGAGGTTGCCGATTATGTCGCTGAAAGGGCTCGCATTGTACAAGATTATCTCGAACTTCCTTTTGCGTTGGAAAACCTTTCCTCTTATGTCTCCTATCAGATTGACGAAATGCCGGAGTGGGAATTCTACACGCGTATTGCAGAAAAATCAGACACCTTTTTCATGCTTGATGTGAATAATATTTACGTATCTAGCCGCAATCATGGATTCGATCCAAGGGAATATTTCAATAATATTCCTTTAGACCGCGTTTTGCAGATCCATATCGCCGGCCACAATGACAAAGGGGAATATGTACTGGACACGCATGACCATCCAGTAAGAGATGAGGTTTGGAAAATCTATGCGGATGTTTGGCCCAAAACAGGAGGGGTATCCACTCTATTAGAATGGGACAATAAGATTCCTCCTTTTCAAAAAACATGGGAAGAGGCGTTAAAAGCCAAACAGTTCCAGAGGAACCTAGAGATGGAATTCGCATGAGCTACGATCCTAATGTTCCTAAAAAGTTAAAAGAGTTGCAAACCTGGTTTGCAGAAGTGATCACTCGGCCGATCAATGAGAAATTCATTTCTTCTAATGACCGGCCAATTGAGAAATATATTAAGCCTAGCCCAACTTTAAAACCTGAAAAAAGAATTGAGATTTACCATCAGCAATATTGGTGGCGGCTGCTTAGTGCGATGCAGTCAACCTACACAATGGCCACCCGAATGCTTGGCTACAGAAAATTCAACAAGTTGATTGCAATCCCTTACCTTAAAACTTATCCCTCGGAACACTACTCAGTTTCTCATATCGGTGACCGCCTTTTAGAATGGATGGAGACATGGTATCAAGAAGATGATAAGCCGATTCTTATTGATTCGATTGCAATTGACGACGCGATGCACAAGGCCTTTTTTGAAACTTCTTTTCCCTCAATTACAGAGGGAAGCAGCTCTGAAGAGGCGCTGTTTAAACTGGCAATGCTACAGCCTTATGTCGTTCTTTTTAAAATAAATCATGACCTTTTTAATTTTCGGAAAGAAATTCAGGGCAAAGATCCTGATTACTGGTCGAGCCATCACTATCCCGGTTTAAAACACGCATTATCGGAAGAAAACGGCCATTTTCCGAGATTAGCTAAAGAGAGGATTTATTATTTTATTGTTTACCGCAGCCCTTTAAACCATGTCAAATGGAAAGAAATCTCCGAAGTTGAGTATGCCCTTCTTTCGCTTTTCAAAAAACCGATCAGCATTGAGCAAGCATGCAAATGGTTATCAGAGCAAGGCAGAGAATATCTGCCCGATGCGGCTCAACATCTCCAGAAATGGATTCAGGAGTGGATCGCTATGCAGTGGCTTAGACAACCAAATTAAGCAGCTTATCGGGGACGAAAATCACTTTTCGGATCTCTTTTCCATCCAGAAACTTAACGACGTGAGGATCGCTGACAGCATACTCCATTAAATCTTCTTTGCTCAACCCTTTATCCATCTCCAGCCTGCCGCGCACTTTGCCATTGACCTGCACGACATAGGTTACCCTATCGTTTTTGAGGTATTTGGGGTCAACTTCGGGCCAGAGACAGCGGGAAAGTTCTTCTTTAAATCCCAGCATCTCCCATGTCTCTTCAGCTAAATGGGGAGCAAAAGGCGCCAAAGTTTGTATGGCCATTTTCATCACAGAACGTGGGTAAGCCTCCAGCTTTGAGAGATCGTTCATAAATTCCATGAAACGCGCAACAGAGGTATTAAAAGACATTTGTTCAATATCCTTGGAAACATCATGAACAAGCCGATGGCCGAGTTTAAGCGCATCTTCATGGTCAATATCGGTGACTTTATCCGAAGCGCACGCATCGTAAAACCTTTGCAGGAAGCGTCGACAGCCATTGACAGCATCTGTGTTCCACACCTTTTCCTTGTCCAGGGGCCCCATAAACATTTCGTAGAGTCTCAATGCATCGGCGCCATATTCAGCAATGATCTCATCCGGAACCACTCCGTTGAGCTTGGATTTAGACATCTTTTCAATCTGACTGGTTAACTCCTCCCCTGTTTCTTTATGGAAATAGGCGCCATCTTTTTCTTTTACTAAAGCTGTCGGCACGTAGTTGTTGCCGCTATCCTTAAATGAACGGGAGACGATTAATCCTTGGTTTCTTAAAGATTGAAAAGGTTCCGGCGTGCTGACATATCCGGTATCATAAAGCACTTTATGCCAAAATCGAGCGTACAATAGATGGAGAACTGCGTGCTCGACTCCGCCGACGTAAAGATCGACAGGCATCCAATAATTTTCCGCCTCGCGGCTCCAGGCTTCATCGTGATTATGCGGATCGCAAAATCGAAGATAATACCAGCAGGAACCGGCCCATTGCGGCATGGTGTTTGTTTCCCGTTTTGCCTGCTGGCCGCTTTTCGGATCGGCGATATTTACCCAATCATCCACTTTGGCAATTGGACTTTGGCCGTCGCCTGCAGGTTTAAAATCTGAAAGATTCGGTGGAGTCAAAGGAAGTTCGTCCAATTCCAAAACCCGTTTCGTTCCGTCAGCTAGATGAAGAATAGGAAACGGCTCTCCCCAGTAACGCTGCCTTGAGAAAAGCCAGTCGCGCAGCTTATAACTGACGGTTTTTTTTCCATACCCTTTTTTCTCCAGCCAAGCAAGCATTTTTTCAACCGCTTCTTTGACTCGAAGACCGTTGAGAGAAACCTCTTCATTTGCACTATTAATGCAAACTCCCTCTCCCTCCCAGCAATGCTTGCCGGCAATCACCAGCTCTCTTAGTTCGTCATGTGAAAGCGTTTCAGGCACAAGTTCGGGATGCGATTCGATATTGGGATCAAAAACAGGAATCACTTCGAGATGATGAGCACGTGCAAAATCGAAATCCCGCTGGTCATGGGAAGGCACTGCCATGATTGCGCCAGTGCCGTATCCGATGAGCACGTAGTCGGAAATCCAAATTGGAATCTCACGGCCGTTTGCCGGATTGATGGCATAAGCTCCTGTAAACACACCCGTTTTCTCACGGCTGAAGTCGGTGCGATCCATGTCGCTTTTCATCGCTGCTTGTCTTTGATATGTTTCCACAGCCTCCTTGCACGAGTCGGCAGCGATTTCTGAAACCAATGGATGTTCAGGCGCTAAAACCATATAGGTTGCGCCAAATAAGGTATCGGGACGAGTTGTGAAAACAGATAAGAGGTGTTTTGTCCCATTCACAGGAAACTTTACTTGTGCACCCTCGCTTCTGCCGATCCAATTTTTTTGCAGCCGTTTCAGACTTTCCGGCCAGTCCAGAAGGTCGAGATCTTTCAACAGCCTGTCTGCGTAATCGGTGATTTTCAGCACCCACTGCCTAAGAGGCCGTCGGATCACTTCATGTCCGCCCTCTTTCGACTTGCCTTCCTCAACCTCTTCGTTAGCAAGAACAGTTCCAAGAGCAGGACACCAGTTTACTGGCATCTCTGCTTCATAAGCCAGCCCTTTTTCAAACAGTTTCGTGAAAATCCACTGGGTCCACTTATAGTATGTCGGTTCGTGTGTGCCAAATTCCCTGTCCCAGTCGTAGCTGAATCCCAAAGATTTCAGCTGTTTTCGAAAGTTGGCGAGATTTATTTCTGTTGTCTCCGCCGGGTGGGTGCCAGTGCGGATTGCATGCTGCTCTGCCGGCAGGCCAAAACTATCCCATCCCATCGGATGGAGGACATTAAATCCCAGCTGCCTTTTATAACGAGCCAAGATGTCGGTTGCGGTATATCCCAAAACATGGCCAACATGCAGCCCTGCACCGGAAATGTAGGGAAACATGTCCAGGACGTAATATTTCGGTTTGTTCGGATCGACGTCAACTTTGAATGTTTTCTCTTTTTCCCAATGCTCCTGCCATTTCTTTTCGACAGCTTGATGATTGTATTTCATTTCTGACCCTGTTTTTTTACCAGTAGTATGAAGAAACTCTGAATATTTTTGTAGTAGGATGTCGGGATTTCAGTTATACTAGGGATCTTATGTCTAAACGATCCAAGAACGAACGTATCTATAAAAATCTTCTGCAAGTCACCGAACAGTTTATGAGCGGCAAAAATTTCGTTCCTTCCACTCGAAAGGAGCTCATGCGCAAGCTGCATTTGCCGGATGAGCATAAACATGTTTTCAAAGAGGTCTTAAGGTCGCTTTGTCAGACAAACGCCTGCAAGTTCTTCCGAGGCCGCTATCATCCAAAGAAACGAAATGTCGATGTTGTCACAGGTACGATTTCCATCCATCCCAGAGGCTTTGGTTTCGTCTCTTTGGACGACCCTTCTTTGTATGATAAAGATGTCTTTATTCCTCGCCATTTAACGGAAAACGCTGTAGACGGCGATCGTGTCGAAGTGGAAATCAATCCTTTTTCCCATTCCGAAAAAGGCCCTGAAGGAAAAGTGCATACAGTCGTGGAGAGGGGGCGCACGCATTTGGCAGGGATCGTCCATGAATTCTCCAGGGACGGCACAGCACTTGCGTATGTTCCCCTTTTGGGAGTTGAGCATCAAGTTTCCATTAAAAGTCCCGATGAAAAACTACACGTTGGCGAACGGGTGATTCTCGAGGTCTTGCAATGGGGAGATGATAAAAAAGAAACGAAAACATGTTTGTCTCATAAAATCGGGCATATTTCCGATCCGAGCAAAGATGTGATCGCTGCTGTGAAAGAATATGGCTTAAAAAAAGAGTTTCCCGAACCGGTAAAGAAAGAAGCCGCTTTGTTTGGCAAATCTGTTAAGCAAAGCGAGCTTAAGGATCGACAAGATTTTCGGTCTTGGGAAATTTTTACCATTGATCCGACAACGGCAAAGGATTTTGATGATGCGCTTTCCCTTTCCAAAGATAAAACAGGGAATTATCATCTGGGAGTGCATATTGCCGATGTTTCCCATTATGTTAAGTCTGACAGCGCATTGGAAAAACAAGCAAGAATGCGTTGCAATAGCACATACTTTCCAGGAGTTTGCATCCCTATGCTTCCTCCTTCCCTATCAGAAAACCTCTGCAGCTTGAAACCAAATGTCAATCGTTTAACAGCATCGGTTCTCATGACGTTTGATTCCAACGGTTCTTTACTGAATTACAGAATAGTCAAAGGGGTGATCAAGAGCAAAAAACGGTTTACCTACAGGGAAGCGAAAGAGGTTTTGGATGGGAGAAAAAAAAGTCCTTTCGCTCCAACGCTTAAGTTAATGGAAGAGCTTTGTTTATTGTTGAAAAAAAAGCGGTATGAGCGGGGAAGTTTGGAGTTCAGCATTCCGGAGCTTCGTGTGATCGTCGATGAAAACGGCACGCCCACCGGCACGGAGTTCATCCCTTACGATATCACACACCAGCTGGTCGAAGAATTTATGTTGAAAGCCAATGAAGTGGTCGCAACGCATTTAAGCAAGGAAGGACTCGATCTCACTTATAGGGTGCATGAAGAGCCGAGTGAAGAGAGGATGAATGAGTTTGTTTCACTCGCGAACGCATTTGGTTTTCATTTAAAAGAAGCCCCTTCTCCAGGCGATTTGCAAAAGTTTTTTGACGAAGCTTTGCAAACTCCTTATGGCACCTATTTGGCAATTAGTTATATCCGCCGGATGAAGTTGGCAATCTACTCCCCTGCTAACATTGGTCACTATGGGCTTGCATTGACGCACTACTGCCATTTCACAAGTCCGATTAGAAGGTACGTTGATTTAGTGATTCACCGTCTGCTTTTTGAAAAACCGATCTCTTATTCAGAAATTGAAGCTGTTGCTAAAGAGTGCTCTGAAAAGGAGCGGATATCGGAAAAAGCAGAAAGAAACGTTACTCTTCTTAAAAAGCTTCGATTATTGAAGCAGATGGTAGATGAGGAACCAAAGAAAGAATTTGAAGTTGTTGTGACTAAAATTCGCAGTTTCGGGATCTATTTTGAAGTCGATCATTTGATGTTGGAAGGATTTTTACATGTCTCTGAATTGGATGACGACTATTACCGCTATGATGAGAGAAGCGGGAGGCTCAAAGGATCTTATACAGGCGTTGCATTCTTTGCTGGAGATCGCTTTTCTGTCATCTCTAAAGAGATCGACTTGATTGTTTTAGAGGCAAAGTGGAAGTTCAAAAAAAAGCGGAAAAAATAAATCCTTTCCGCATGCCCTGTTTTATCCATCTTTTGGGCTAAGATCACGAATTAAAACATGTTTTAGAGCGTCTAATCCCTGTTGCATTTCCGATTGGCTTGCACCGACTCCTATCATATAACTAAATATCCTCCCAATTTTTGAAAAAAAGCCGCTCTTTTTTTGAGAATTGCTTAATTTATTGAATGCCGCTTTTAATTTAGTGTTTGCTACTATAACTTCACTTTCTGTTTTTAAATCCGAAGTTTCTTTAAATTTTTGTAGTGCATAACTAGAAACTTTAGCAGCGTTTAAAAATTCTCTTCTTGCCTTTGGAGATGCATTTTTTATTGTATTTTCATCTATATTTAAATTCTCTTGAACGCTTTTAAAGTAGTCAGAATATGAAAGAGATGATGGATTCATTCCCATAGACATTGGTATCTCCTTTTTTTTCTCTTCTCAAATATTATTTTAATATTTTTTTCAAAAAAAGGAAAGGTTTTTAATAAAAAAATAAAATCATCAAGAAATTATAGATGTAATTATTTTAAATATATTTGATAGTTAAAAATTTTTTAGCCCACAGGTAAACTCCTCAATCTGCTTAAGCTCTATTTTGTGAGAGCGTGTAGGCGATTGCGTTAGATTTTTTTCCAGGAGAATTGCTTGAACCTATCCGTATATTCAAATTTGACATCTTTTCCTTCTTTTTGGCTCTGTTTTCCGATCGCTTCTTACAAAGCGATCGAAAAAATCTCTCAAAAAGAAAAAAAATCTGCACAAATAGCAATATACGGATAGGTTCTTGGAAGACGAAGTAAACTGGTATAAATCGCCTACACACTCTGAACACTGTTTTATTGAACAACGTTAGATTCTCTTGCAATCTCTTGTTTATTGCCTTAATATCAGAGCCTAAATGTATAAGGAAAATCTCATCCCATGCGCCGCTATTTTATCACAGGACTAATCCTGCTATTGCCCTTAGCCTTAACGATTGCAATTGTCGTTTTTGTCGTTAATTTCTTTACCAATCCGTTTGTGGGTGCTGTGAAGGAAACGCTTCAACACATCGGCCTCTTTCACCAAGGGATTTTATTTCTTTCCGCCGAGCAGGTACAACTTTACTTCAGCCGCTTGATCATTCTCCTTCTTTTATTTCTTTTTACTGTTCTTTTAGGCGTACTCACGCGCTGGGTTATTATCCACTCTTTTATTCGCTTGGGTGAATATATTTTTCATCGAATACCGATTGTCAGATCGATTTACAAAACGTCAAAAGATGTCATTAACACGATTTTCACAGATCAAACGAAATCTTTTAAGCAAGTGGTTTTAGTCCCTTTTCCAAACGCAGACACCTATAGCATAGGCCTTGTGACAAGAGAGGACATCAAAGATTTGACCAACCAGAAAAAAGGCGATTACATTGCCGTGTTTGTGCCCACTACTCCAAATCCTACCTCGGGATTTTTAATGTTGTTTGATCGAAAAGATGTGGTCTTTTTGGATATGAAAATTGAAGAGGCTTTTAAATACATCATTTCATGCGGAGTGATTTTGACACCGTTCAAAAAGGCGCCATTAAAATGATTAAACGCTATTTTTTTACCGGCCTTGCGCTTTTATTGCCGGTAGTGTTCACCATTTGGATTGTTTCCTTTTTTATCAATCTTCTGACGCGCCCTTTTCTAAATATCGTCAAAGAAATTTTGAGATACTATAACCTCCTCGACCAGCCGTTTTTATTTTTATCGGCCGATCAATTTTTACATCTAGTCAGCAAGGTGTTGATCATTTTAATTTTGATTGGAGTGACCTTGCTGCTTGGTTTTCTCACAAAAGTCTTTGTGATGAATACTCTGATCAAAATGGGCGATAAAATCATCCACAAGATTCCGATCGTCAACCGCATTTACAAAGCAGCTCAAGATGTCGTTCAAACCTTGCTAAAGAAAGAGAGGCAATCTTTTTCTCAAGTGGTGCTTGTCCCTTTTCCTTGCGCTAGATCTTACAGTATCGGAATGGTAACCAGGGAGTGTCTAAATGAAGATTCAGATGAGGAGCACGCGGGATTGATTTCTGTATTTGTTCCGGCAACTCCCAATCCTACTATGGGTTTTATGCTCTTTTTCAAAAGGGAGCAGCTTGTTTTTGTCGATATGAAAGTTGAAGATGCCTTGCGTACGGTCATGTCGTGCGGAGTGATCTTCAACAAACCCAATGAGATTCTTCAAGATGAACATCCGATTTCTGAAGACAACAGATAATGTTACGAAATTGCGGCGTATTAGCGCTTCAGTAGAGCACTATTTTCTTAAGAAAAAACGCGTACTGATTACTGTCCCCTCAGAAACTGCCGCAACCTATCTAGATGATTTTTTATGGAAGCAGCCAAAAGAGGGTTTCCTGCCGCATTCTGTCTCGACACAAGCTTGTTCAGACGAGATTGTGATTACAACGAAACAGGAAAATCTTAATCAAGCTGAAATTCTCATTAATCTTTGTTCTGAGTTTTCGCCGATTGCCGGACAGTTTAAGA
Organism: Waddlia chondrophila WSU 86-1044; assembly: GCF_000092785.1. Lineage (NCBI taxonomy): Bacteria > Pseudomonadati > Chlamydiota > Chlamydiia > Parachlamydiales > Waddliaceae > Waddlia > Waddlia chondrophila. Next base: position 1,122,352 of record NC_014225.1, on the reverse strand, counting down.
CTGTGTTCGAATTGTGGGATGAAACAAATGCATTGCGACGAGAGCAGTCTGAAAAAAAGTTTAAAGCTTACGAAGCTTCAGGGATGAAAGTTGAATTATTTCGATGTTGACTCAGTTATAGGCGGGGAAGCAGTCCGGCGCAAGTTTCTTTCACAGTAATCATGCCCTGCTTAAACAAAATTTTTAGCCAGGCAAAAATCATCCGGATCATGTAAAACGCTCCTTTAAGCATTTCTTTGATTAATCGGAAAAATCCCATCAAGGTTTTAGCTGCTTTTTTTGTAAAAGCTGCGCATCGAGGTTTTGCCTTTTGATACCCTTTTTTCAAAAAGGATAGCAGTTGCTGATTTAAGTGGACGAGCTTAATGCGAAGCTTCTCTTTTAATCTTTTGATTTTACGCTTGGAAGATTTCCCGTAGAGGAACAATCGATAAGGAGTTTTGATGACTTGCCCGGCAGTCGAGACGAAAGAATGGAAAAAAGCAATGACAGGTTGAGGAAGAATCTGTTTGATCACCTCTTCAGTGTATTTCTTAAACGTTTCACTGATCTTTTCAGAAAGGTTGCGAATCGTGGATGAAACAGACTCTTTAATACTGTCTACGACCTCGACAGCTTTTTCAAACTTAGGTTTGACCCAATTGATCAATGGATCCGATACTCGGCGAACTAAGGCAACAGTTCGATCCCTTATTGCCTGATAAGTCTCATTTACTGCCTTGAAGGGCTGATAAACAAGTGTGTTCATCCACCGATCCTTAAATTCAAGACCCTTTTTAAACCATTTGCTGACTTGATGATCCAGATTTTTAAACAGATTTAACAAGGGTGTACAAGTTTGCAAAATTTTTTCTTTTAGCTCTTTGAATTTCTCTTGTACAATTTTAAGAGCTTCTGCCACTCTGTCTGGAATCCTTTTGATTTTCTCAAAAACTTTTTCGATCAAAACCGCAAAATCGGAGATCTTTTCCCTAATTAACTGCACTGATTTTGTCAATTTCCGATAAAATCCGACGATTGGCTGAGTGATTTTTTGAAATGGAGAAATGAGTGTTTTAGAAAAAGATTTTACTATTTGTTCGATCCGTTGTTTGACGTTATGGTAAAATTCTCGGCTTTTTTCAATCCGTGTTTGAATAAAATTGAGAATCGGATCTGTGACTGTGCGAACGATTTCAAAGGCCGCTGTTGCCAGATGGGAAACTGCCGAGCCAATTTTTGAACCTGCGTGCGACACGATCCGTTTGGTAAAATCATAGACTACTGGTGCCGCTTCGGTTAACAGCCATTTAGGGATTCCATAAAAAAATAAATAGGTTGGCAGCATAATTGCCAGAAATGCATATTTTCCCGCCTGGCCGATGATAAAAAATTTGCCGGAGAACATTTGCATGCTAAATTGTTTAAATGATTCAAACAGCTCCTTTTCCAGCTTTTTTTGCGATGAAGAGATTGAATCCTGCACAGCAAATGTCTCTTGTCGTTGCTTGACAATTGCCGGATGGGCCTGCATTTGCGTATTGTACGGGTTATCGTACAGGTCGCATTTTCTCAATGAACTGTGGAGAGTTTCAGGACTTGGCATCTGTTTAACATTAACTATATTCTCCTTAAAGAATATCATAGAAGGTTTAAAAGTTGTTAAACAAAAGATAAATATCGTGTTAATAAATATTTTATTTAGGTGCGTGTAGGGAATTTGAGCTTGCGTTATATCGATATTGAACCTATAATTCTGCACTTATACCGAATTTTGGTATAAATCATAGGAGAAAGTACCAATGGTTAGAATCAGCAAACAAAACGAGAGACGCAACCGCAGCCCTCGTAAAAGACACCCCAATTTGGATGCGAAGACAGGGTCTAAAAAAGATGAGTTGCCCCTGGGCTATAAAGAGAGAGCCAACGCTGTAGAAGGCGATCTAAGCGCCAAATTGTACATTCCTAAAATTAAATAACTTACAAAGAAGGCTTATCATGTCTAGACACCCAAGTTTTGGCAAAAGTAATAAAGGTGGCCAAAAACGCAATGTCCTTAAAAGATTCGAAAGATTGGACGTTCTAAAGAAGTTGGGACGTTGGGAAAAAGACAAGGACAAAAAAATTACCGGACTTCCAAAAACTCCTGTAATGTAGGGCAATTGTCAACAAATTGCGAATTTGTTATCAGTCCAATATGTTCATGCACCCATTAATATCATAACGTGGACGTTCATATATTCGATCAACAGAACGACCTCTCGATCTCTGTGCTTCAAGTGGAGAAACTTGTTATCGAGTGCCTAAAACTTGAAGGAGTCGAGTGCGACGAGGTCTCTATTCAATTCGTTGATACACAGATGATCTGTGATTTGCATCATCGTTTTTTCAACGATCCGACCGTTACGGATTGTATTTCTTTTCCTATCGATCAGGATGGAGATACCGGTTACCGCGTTTTGGGAGAGGTGTTCGTCTGTCCAAAGACCGGCATCGACTACGCTCAAGAGCATTTAAAAAACCCTTATGAAGAAATTTCCCTTTATATTATCCACGGACTCCTTCATCTTATGGGCTATGATGATATAGGAGAAGATGAGCCGAGGATGAGAGAAGCGGAAAAGAGGCATTTGGCCCATCTGTCTGCAAGCGGATTGCTTTTGAAGGAGACAACTTGCACTTCTTAACCTTTCTATTTTTAGCGGTCATTTTTCTTGCAGCAACGGCAATCCTTTCGGCGTTAAGCGGAGCTCTGAGAAAGCTTCATCTGCAAGATCCAAATTATGAACTCTCAAGTCGAAGGTTCTTTTACCGTCCTATTCACCACTACTTTTTCCCCGAACATGAATTTGAAGGGATGTTAACTGCGGTGCTATCAGCGCAGAATACAACCCGTTTTTTATACACAGCTTCGGCGCTTTTTTTTCTTTCGAACGCTTCTGCCGATCATTTTTTTACGAAGGGAAATATTCTCTTATTGATCGGTTTCATCGCAGCCCTTTTTATCATAGGTGAATTTTTACCTCGTTTGCTTGGCTCCGCTTTTCCCGAGAAAATCGTCCGATTTTGCGCTCCCCTCTCTTCCTTTGTTATGGCTCTTTCCTTTCCGATCACCTATTTTGGATTGAAACTTGCCCGCAAACACTTTCAGTCAATTTCTTTTGAAGAGCCTCTCACAAAGACTAAACGGGAGTTGATTGAAATCATTCAGCAGTCCCACGTGAGCTCCGATCTTGACTCCTCAGAAAAAATGTTGATTCAGTCCACGTTGAAATTTAAAGACCGAATTGCTCGCGAAGTGATGGTTCCCAGAGTGGATGTTTTCAGCCTTCCTGCAGATACAACCATTAGAGAAGCTGCTCGATTGTCAAAAGAAGAAGGGTATAGCAGAATTCCCCTCTACCGAAATAATGTCGATCAAATTGTCGGCGTATTAATGTATAAAGATATTTTGCATACATTTATGGAGTATGCTGACAAAGAGAATTCCGCAGCAATTCTCGAACAGCCGGTGGAATCTATCCAAAAAAATGTGCTCTACACACCTGAAACGAAAAAAATTTCCCACCTGCTTCACGAATTTAAGAAAAAACAGGTGCATCTGGCGATTGTCGTTGATGAATATGGCGGAACCGAAGGGATTGTCACGATTGAAGATATTCTGGAAGAAATTGTCGGAGAAATTGAAGATGAGTACGACGAGGAAGAGGAAATGATTTTCCCGCAAGCTGACGGTTCCTGGATCGTTGATGCCAGAATGAGCATTCTCGATTTTAAACAAGAGTCGGGAATTGAAATTCCTCAAGATGGAGAGTATGACACGCTTGGCGGATACATTTTCCATTGTGCAGGCTCGATTCCTTCAAAAGGATTTCTCATCCATCATGAGAATTTCGAAATGGAGATCCTCAGATCGGATGAGAGAAAGGTTGAGCGGGTGCGCATCCGCAGCAATACAGAAAGTGAGAAATAAGTCATGGAGGCATTGACGGGGCTTTTGCTCGGTTTTTCGCTATTTTGGATTCTTCATCGGTACAAAACGGGCGGATTTGTTCAACTTGGAAAAGAGATTGTTTCGCAAGCTGAACAGGATGCCGAACGCCTTGTCCATTCTTGCGAAATGCAGCTAAAAGAAAAAGAGCTTGAGCATCATCGAAAAATTGAAAGGGAAAAAGAAGCTGCAAAAGAAAAGATGCGCGCTGCCGAGGAGCGTCTTCTTAAAAGGGAAGACAAGCTTGAAGCCCGCATGAGTTTAGTTGAACAGAAACTGTCTCAAGTTGAAAAAAGAGAAGCAGCAATTGCTCAAAGGAAAATACAAAATGACCAGGAAAGGTCTCGTTTGGAAATCCTTTCCGAAAAAATAATGGCAGATCTTGAAATGATCTCAAGGCTTAACCGAAAAGAAGCAAGAGAGCAGCTTTACAAGCAATTGATCGATGATGCCAAGCAGGATGCTGCAATTGAATTGCAGCGTATCCGTCTTGAAACAGAAGAAAATGCGAAACAAGACGCTGCAAAAATTTTGACAACAGCAATCAGCCGAATGGCTGTCAGTTGTACTTCGGAAAACACAACTTACACGATTGCGCTTCCAAACGGGGAGCTAAAAGGGCGGATCATTGGTAGGGAAGGACGCAATATCCGTCTGCTGGAACGGTTGACCGGAGTCAATTTTCTGATTGATGACACACCCAACGCCGTTGTTGTCTCCGGATTCGACCCCGTCCGCTTGCACGTTGCAAAAACCGCCCTTTCCAAACTTGTAGAAGATGGCAGGATCCACCAAACAAGCATAGAGCAGTGTGTTTCCGATGCCGAAAATTCCATTGAAGACCTTATGGTTAAAGCTGGAGAAGAAGCGGCGCTTGAAACGGGCCAGTCTAGCCTGCATCCTGAAATCATCAAGCTTTTGGGAGGGCTGCACTTTCGTCGCAGTTATGGCCAAAATGTCCTCAAACATTCGATTGAAGTCAGTCATATCATGGGATTGATCGCTGCAGAAATGCAGCTGAACATCAAATTGGCAAAAAGAATCGGATTGCTGCATGATATAGGAAAAGCTGCTCCCCCTTGCTATGCCGAAACTCATGCAATTGTCGGTCAAACCCTTGCTTTAAAATATGGAGAATCTGCTGAAGTCGCAAATGGAATTGGATGCCATCACAAAGAGATTGAACCGATAACGATTGAAGGGAGTTTTTGCGGTGTTGCCGATGCGATCTCCGCTTCAAGGCCGGGAGCCAGGATTGAAGCTGTGCAGCAATATCTTCAAAGGCTTAAAAATTTAGAGGAAATCGCTTACAGATTTCCTGGAATTGAAAAAGCTTATGCACTTCAAGCAGGCAGGGAAATGGTGATTTCGGTCTTGCCTGAGATGATCGATGATTCAGGTACTGTAAACCTCGCTAAAGATATCACAAAAACAATCAAAGAAGAGCTTGAGTATCCGGGAAAAATCAAAGTGACTGTTCTGAGAGAAAAGCGCGCTGTCGACTATGCACTTTAGAGATGTTTTTCCTTGAAGCTTTCCTTTTTATCTTATAAACTTGCGCGTTAGGTTTTAATTCTGGAGACACTTCATGCGGCGATCGATCTGTTACTGCGAGCCTAATCAGGCTCTAGCGGGCGAAATTTACACATGGCAATTTATTTACACGACAGCCTCCCCTCTTCCGAAGGGCACACTGCTTCGATTTGATCTAATGAGCGATGGCAGAGATATCGACTGGGAACTTCCCTCTGTCAATATTAAAGATGGAGCAAACGTCATTTATGCCATGCTCGAAAATGGAAAAACGCTTAACGCAAAGGAAGTGGAAGTTCCGGATGCTTGGGCTCCGCTTTATGAATTTGAGCTTCCTGCTAAGGTGAATTCCGGGGAATCTTTTACAATTGTCATTGGCTCATCGAAAATTTCCGAGAAGCTCAACATTAACAATGGAACGCGGGCACAGACTTATTCGCAACGAAGGCGTCCATTTTTGCTTTACATCGATACCACAGGGAAAAGGCATTTCGAAGAGCCTGAAGTCTTTTCTATCGATATTAAAGGCAACATTCTCACTCAGATTAAGGTGTTGACCCCTTCGTTTGTGCAACGAAACAAGCGGTTTGATGTTGTCGTTAGGTTTGAAGACGATTATGGCAATCTAACTTCAAATGCTCCAGAAGAAACCCTCATCGAACTCACTCACGAGCATCTCAGGGAAAATTTAAACTGGAAGCTGTTTGTTCCGGAAACGGGGTTTATCACGATTCCCAATCTCTATTTTAATGACGAGGGAATTTATACAATCCAACTTAAAAATTCCTATACAGGACAAGTTTATCGATCCTCTCCGATTAAATGTTTTTCTGAAAACGGAAAATCTTTGTATTGGGGTCTTCTCCATGGAGAATCTATCCGTGTTGATTCTACAGAAAATATTGATAGCTGCCTTAGACATTTCAGAGATGAAAAATCGATGCATTTCTATTCCGTTTCCCCTTTTGAAGAAGTGGAAGAGACCCCTAATGAGACTTGGAAACTGATCAGTCAAAATGTGACGGAATTTGACGAACAGGAGCGTTTTACGACATTTCTTGGCTTTCAGTGGCAAGGCGCTGCAAAATCGGAAGGAGTGAGGCATTTCATCTGGTCAAAAGACAACAAGCCGGTTCTTAGAAAAAAAGATGCCAAATACAGCACCCTTAAAAAAATTTACAAATCTTTTACTCCCAAAGATTTTATTTCGATCCCCACATTTACGATGGGTAAAGGATTTGAATACGATTTTAAAAACTTCGACCCTGAATTTGAAAGAGTTGTTGAGATTTACAATTCTTGGGGCAGCTCTGAATGCACAAAAAAGCAAGGCAATCTCAAACCCATCAAAGGCCCGGTCAAAAAAGGGGTTCAGGAAAGTGCTGAAGGCTCGATTGTTGATGCGTTAAAATCGAATAAGCGTTTCGGTTTTGTTGCTGGCGGCTTAGACGATCGTGGAATCTATGCAGATTTTTTTGACGGCGATCAGGAACAATATTCTCCTGGAATGACCGCAATTATTTCTAAAGAGCATTCCCGTTCTTCCCTTTATGAAAGCTTGTACCATCGCAGTTGTTATGCAACAACTGGTGAAAGGATCATTTTAGGAATCTATATCGCCGGACTGCCGATGGGAAGTGAAATCAACACATCTGACAAGCCGGGACTTGTTTTAAATCGCCACATAGCGGGATATGTTGCCGGTACAGATAAAATCAAGAGCATCGAAGTGATACGCAATGGAGATGTTCTTCAAACGTTTAATCCAGACGATTACCATTATGAGTTTGAATACGACGATATGGCTAATCTGAAGGAGGTGTGTATCGATTCCAAGGATAAAGAATCGCCTTTTGTCTTCTATTATCTCAGAGTTGTGCAAGAAGATGGCCATATGGCCTGGAGTTCTCCAATATGGGTTGATTTTACAGATGATATAGGAGCTAAAAAAAAGGCTAAATAGACTTTTATAAAAAAACAAGTTATAATGAAGGTATGTCTACGATCTTTATTACAGTTGGAATTGCATTTTTACTGATCGCTCTGTGCTTGTTTATGCTCGGAATCGGCTGGTTTTTGACAGGAAAAACCAAATTACGGCTTGGAATGTGCGGAAGGACCCCCACATTGAAAAAAGATAAATCCAAGGGGTGTGGAACGGATCCGCAATGCCCTCTTTGCGGAACTCGAAACAATGACGAAGATTTATCAAAAAAATCAACCTGAATCCATTCAAAAAATGTTTGGCAGCATCGCCGAACAATACGACAAGACCAATGCTCTTCTTTCCTTTAATCTCCACCGCTATTGGAATAGGAAGCTTATTCAAACTGTTCAGAACGCACACCCTCAAGTTGACCAGTATCTTGATCTTTGTTGCGGCACAGGTGAAATTGCTTATGCATTCCTGAAAAAATCTCGAAACCGAATCGAGGCATTTCTTCTTGATTTTTGTGAAGAAATGCTTAAGTGCGCAAGATCCAAACAGCAAAATTCAAGGGATCGCATCCATTTTATTCAAGGAGATGCTCAAGAGATCCCTTTGCCCTCAAAAAGTGTCGACGCCGTGACAATTGCTTATGGCATCAGGAACGTCAAAGATCCTCAAAAATGTGTTAACGATGTGTTCAGAGTACTTCGCCCCGGTGGAGTTTTTGCAATTTTGGAATTGACTCAGCCCACTTCACCTCTGATGAGTTTTGGCCATCGCATGTACTTGCGCGCTGTACTGCCTATTATTGGAAAATTAACGGCGTCAAATAAGGAAGCTTACGAGTATCTTTCCAACAGCATTCAAGCGTTTATTCCTCCGGAGGATCTGCAAAAGCTGCTCATTGAAACAGGGTTTGAAAAAACTCGAAAACTCTCTCTGACAGGCGGTATAGCCACGATTGTCAGTGGCATAAAATGCTGATCAGCGTTGTTATTCCCACCTACAATCAAGAAAAATATCTCAGTCAAAGTATTCAAAGTGTTCTTAATCAGACATACTCTTCCATAGAAATTCTTATCGTTAATGATGGTTCAACTGACAATACGCGCGCCTTGTTGACCGAATTTCAATCCCGTCCAGGCATTCGCATCTTTCATCAAGAAAATAAAGGTCTTTCAGCTGCCAGAAATTTGGGAATAAGACATGCTCGAGGAGCTTTCATTGCTTTATTGGATTCAGATGATTTAATGGCAGCTGAACGGTTGCAAAAGCAATACGATGCGCTTCAAGCCGACTCAAACCTTGATATCGTATACACGGCAGTTACGCTGATTGATGAAGAAGGAACAGCTCTTGGTACGATGAGAAGAGAGTCAATTCCACCGGAGAATTTTCTAGCGGAAGAATTCTTCCGTAATCAAGTTCCTTCTCCTTCAACAATCATGACAAAACGTGCTGTTTTTCAAACAAACCTTTTTGATGAAAACTTACGTTTCGGAGAGGATCTTGAATGGATCCTCAGAACAGCTCATCAGGATGTTTTCCACTATCTTGATACGCCTTTGACCTGTTACCGCAGGCATCAGGGCAATATTTCTGAAAATCTTGAACAGTTGCGAGGCATTGAGCTCAACATTTTACACGCTTATGGAGTCGAGCACATCAGTGCTTGCGTAGAAAGCAGCGGAATTCAAGATAAACCCTTGTTGAAAGGAAAAATTCTCTACGTTATGGGATGTTTGGAAGAAGCTTCCGAATTTCTCAAGCAGTCAGAAAATCCTTTAGCGTTATTTTATCAAGGAAATTGCTCCTTTGAACAAGGGCATTATCAGACGGCTGTCCGGCATTATCACGAGTCGCTTTCTCAGCAATCTGAAAACGCAGCCTGTTGGAATAATTTAGGTGTTGCACTGCTGCAGATTGGAGAAGTAGCACAAGCAAACCAGGTGTTTGCCAAAGCAATGGCTTTGAATCCGAGATATCTTGATCCAAAGTACAAAAGGTTTACGCGCCGGGAATTGAGAAAAGACCTGCTCCACTACTCAAAAAGTTGAGGGAGCAATTTCATCACGGGACCACAAATCGATGATTCCGTCTATTTCCTTATTTGTTTTCATCGTGAACCAGGCGTATGCCATATAAAGAACGTTTGCAAACAAGCTTGAAGCAAAAAGGTATGGCAAAAGATTGATGCCCATGCCAACAAGGGCAAGAGAAATCGCTGTAATCAAAAATGCAAAGCGCGCGATCTCAACAATACTGAGCGCTGTTTTCATTCCTTCTTTCAAGTTGTTTTTTTGATGAAGCTGCTCGCTAAGCTTCCAATTTGAAATCCGTCTACCGTTTCGTTCGCATAAACAGTTGGCTGCAATTTTTGCGTCGGATAAGTCGTTTGTGTCAAGAGCGCGCCTAAGCGCTTCGATATAGCGTTCCCACTTTTTAATATCCGCTTTCATGATCCCGATCATCGCAATTAGCTCATCTGGATTTCTTGTCGTCTCTTCTCTTTCCAAAGCTTCTTCGTAATCCTGAATAATGGATAAAGCTCCATTTTTTTTCGTTTCATATTTATTCAGAATACGGAACATTTCCTTTCGATCGCCGGAAGCAATTTTATGGGAGGCCTGCATTAAAACGATATTTTTCTTTTTTAGGTGCTCGATGTTGCGCTTGCACTCTCCAATTGCGTAATGATTATCCATGTAATTGTATCTACTGTGAAACACGCGTATTAATGAAAACGCTGTTTTGCAAGCCCCTTTAATTAAGGAAGGATGCATGACAGAAGAATAAGGCAGCAGCTTTGTCTTAGCAACAGAAGTTCCGATATGCTCGATGCTTTTGATTGCGATCACTCCAGGATTTTCCTTTTTATGCGTACTCCACCATAAATATTTACCATATTCCATCGCTCCAACCAGTATATTGGATCCCAGTTTGACAGCGATAAATGTCGATCCTGCACTAAGCGGAATAAAAGCGATGCTGATGATTGTCATCGCTTCCAGCGCAATACCTCCTATCGATATCGCAATTTCCAGATAAGACTTCTTAATCTTCAGATGAAGATCATGCTCTTTCTTTTGCCAGCTAGCCGCTTTGCGTTCCTTTCGCATAGCGAATTTGCTCTGCAAAACTTGCATAGCCTTTGCATCTGTTCCTTCAATCGCATCTTCGATCAACTTGAGATACTCTTGCCACCTATTTTTTCGAAAGCGGTCGAAAGCTTCTTTTTCAGGCTTTTCTTGAAGCAGTTGAATTTTACCTAAATAGCGATCTCTTAATTGAAACAAAGAATGTCTGTCAAAAGGCGCATCATCTCTATGCTCTTGAGACCATTTTTCAACTTTGACTTTGCATAAAGCAAGCTCTTGGTGAGATTTTTTGATTTTCTCTACATTGTGGTAAATACTTAAAGCTTTGAAAGCCACAGTTACAATACTGCGGATCGCCTCAAAAATGGGAATGAACTGTAGCGGAACAATAGAGGTCACTTCTGCAATCGCAAAAGCGTATTCGACTGTATGTTTAGTGAGTTTGTAGTAATTACTTCTACTTTCAAAGAAATTTTTTGATACATCGGCAAATTTCCCCTCTTTGCTAAACTGGTTGAACACATCTCCACAATCTAAGTCTAGAGAAACTGCCATTACTCTTACTACATTAAATTAATCGGAACCAATTATATTTATTAAGAAGATATAAATCAATGAACTGAATTTTTATCAAAAAATTAATTTAATTATTTTACCTAGAGGAGTGCGTGGAATGGTTGCACACTGATGGATTCTTGAAATTTTTTCAAAAGGGAGAACAGCTTCATTGTATGTTTCCTGCAAGCTTATTATCTGATTTTTGTTCTCTTCAGAAGCTGCTAAATGCAGTGTATATCCTGAGCGCGGATGTGGGACAGGAACAATAGCAAATGTTCCCCTAAGCTTCATTTTTGTTTGTAACGTTTCCAACTTTAGCTGTAACTGTAAAAGATTGACCAATTCACCATTAATTTTGATGATCTCAGAACTTCTTCCAAAAACTTGGAGCAGCCCTTTCTCGATTGCTCCTTGATCCTCTGTTCGGAACCACCCATCATTTTTTGGATCTTCCCAGGCAGCAGCTTCTGCGTCTGGAAACGCATATCCAGTGAGCAAAGAAGGGCTTTTAATGAGAATGTTCTCCGCGTCATCAAGTTGCACGCTTACATGTTCCAATGGCTGATACTGGTCATAATCTCCAATAGCTGCAGCAGCCACTTGAGAGGCGCATTCCGTCATGCCATAGGTGGGAACAGCATTCCATCCCATCTCCCAAGACTGCTCAAAGATTTCTTTTGCAATCACTCCTCCTCCAATAATCGTAAACCGATAAGAGTCTGGAGCTCGGCAGTTCATTTGAATAATGTCATAAAGCTGTGCAGGAACCAATGAAGAAACAGTTGCCGAATGATCTATTGCCATTTGATAAAATTTTTGACAATTCCATGGCGACAGTTTCACGATTTTTGCACCGGAACGATAAGATCTTGCGTGAATTCCCAGTCCTCCTACATGGAAATCGGGCAGACAATGGATCCAAATATCATCTGCAGTGAGTTGGAAATGGCGATTCACTGCATCTGCGGAGATAAGAAATGCTTCTTTGGACAGAGCGACGCATTTAAATCGGCTTGTCGTTCCTGAAGTTGCTAACCAAACATGAGCGGAAAGGTTGAATGCTTTAAGTTGATGATGAATTTTTTGAGCCTCTTCGCACGGCATTCTCGGATTGAGAAGAATATGTGTTTCTGGGGACTCCCAATCAATAACATTCAGCATAGCCTGCGCCAATTTTGCTTCTTGAGACAATCATCAAACCCAAAGCCGTATCCCTCTTTAGGAACGACAAGCCTGGAGTCTTTAACGGAAAACCTTTGGCTGAACATGTTGGTCCGATAAATTAAATGAGTCATTAAGCCGCAAGTTTCTTTGCAGCCGCTAATCGCTGCAGAGTATGCTGCTGCTGCCTGTCCGATGGGATGGTCGAGATATGAAGTGAATAGATAACGCTTTTCTTTCGATAGTTTGACTGGAGGATCAATGGCTGGTTTGAGGATTTTCAACGAGTGCCCTTCACCTTCCCTTGCTCGATCCAAAGCTATGGGGACTCCATATTTCTGCTCAAATTCTTTCCAAAGCTTCTGGTCGAAAGGAAATGGATCTTCGATAAAATCAAGCCGTTTGATAAATGGATTTGCACGTTCGATAAATTCAATGTATTGATCCTTGGTCAATTTATTGTTGAAATCCATTCGAATTTTCTTGCCGGGAGCCAGCTGCGGAAGCAACTCCAAACAGAGTTGGGGATCTTTACATTTGTAAATGTCAAATCCTTCAGGAATCCGGACAGAATCGATGAGACAGTGGGATTTTGGAATCGTCACCCCTTCGAAAAGGTTCATTTTTTTTGCACGGGCGTGTGAATCAACCAGAGCAAAGTCAAGAGATCTAGCCATCAAAGGCGTGATCCTCCCCTGCCGCAATAAGAAGAGCTGCTGCTTCAGCGGAGCATCGCCCAATTCCGTCCAGGGGTGGCAATCTGCATATCCTACAGTTTCATCTTCAAAGGTGAATTCAAGCAAAGCACCTTCCCTTGAAGGAAAAGAGCCGGCACTTATCAATTGATAAAGAGAAAAACGGATGTTCATGAGATCGCTAATCCTATCCCGATTGAGGTGCCGACAAGCATATGAACCAGAGCAGCCATCTCGAGAAATCGGTTATAGATGACTCCTGGAGTTTGGCTCCAAATCCCTTTGATCAGAGAGATCGCTATGGGAGCGGCTGCAAACGGAAGCAATGCCGTCCAAAGCTCTCCTTTAAGAAACCAAAAAAGATTCAATCCAAAAGCTGTGATGAGCAATGCTGTGACTTGCCACCTTGCAAAGGTTAGGCCAAAACGGACCGGAAGCGTACATTTTTTTGCTTTAGCATCGCCTTCAATATCCCTCATATTATTCACTGCGATTAAAACTGTTGCCAGCAGTCCGGCTTGCGCACCTGCAACAAGAGACTGCACTGTCACAACGCCAGCCTGAAGGTAGTAGACTGAACAAGTAGCAACAAAGCCAAAAAAAATCAAAACGAAGAGATCTCCAAGTCCAGTATACGCTAAAGGATAAGGCCCTCCGGTATACAAATACCCGCATAAAACAGAGAACAGTAAGATTACCGTTAATGGAATCCCTCCGGCAAAAATCAAAGGAATCCCGAATAACAACGCTAGAGCAAAGCACATCATACCTCCGGCCAGCACTTTCTCATAACTGATCAGTCCTGACTGGGTGACTCTCACGGGCCCCAATCTTTTTTCTGTATCGGCTCCTTTTTTAAAATCGAGAGCGTCATTCACCAAATTTGTTCCGAGCTGGATAAAAATCGCAGCTAAAAGCGCATAGAAGGAAAGCTCCCAATGCACGTTGACACCGTTATTGATTGCAAGCATGGTTGCTAAAAAGATCGGAACAAAAGCTGCCGTCAACGTTTTGGGTCTTGAAGCCAGCAGCCAGGATTTCATTTTGTTCAAGGCAGCCTCTTAAACTGTTTAAAGTCTGGCTTCCTCTTTTCCAAAAATGCTTGTCTGCCTTCTTGCGCTTCTTCGCTCATGTAATAGAGAAGTGTTGCATTGCCGGCGAGATCTAATAGACCGATCTGCCCGTCGCAATCAGCATTCATTGCTGTTTTAAGGCAGCGGAGAGCTAGAGGAGAATGTTCCATCATTTCCCGGCACCAACGGAGTGTTTCCTCCTCAAGCTGTGCTAGAGGAACGACAGTGTTCACCAGCCCCATCTCTAATGCTTCCCGAGCGTTGTATTGGCGGCATAAAAACCAGATTTCACGCGCCTTTTTCTGACCGACGATACGTGCCAGATAGCTGCTTCCTAATCCCCCGTCGAATGAACCCACTTTAGGCCCTACCTGTCCATAAATAGCATTGTCTGCAGAGATTGTAAGGTCGCACACTAGATGAAGCACATGGCCGCCGCCGATTGCGTAACCTGCGACCATGGCGACGACAGGCTTCGGAAGCTGCCTGATCTGTTTTTGCAAATCGAGGACATTTAAGCGAGGAACGCCATCTCCGCCAACGTAGCCTTCATCCCCGCGTACACGTTGATCACCACCGGAACAGAAAGCCATTTCTCCTTGCCCGGTTAAGATGACGCAGCCGATTGAATCATCGTTGCGGCAATAGTGAAAAGCATCCTGCATTTCTAATACCGTTTCGGGGCGGAACGCATTGTGCAGCTTCGGACGGTTGATGGTAATTTTAGCAATTCCATCTTCTGTTTTTTGAAAAATGATATCTTCGTAGGTCTTAATTTCTTGCCAGCTCTGGGCAGCTACCGCTGTCATGACTTTCTCCTTTTCAATATGACAAAGTTGAGCTCAAGAATAGATTTTTTTGAAAAAAAAGAAAACAACGGCATGAATAAAGCGGAAAACAATGTATCCTATCCCCATTCCTAAGACTGCATAAGCAGCTCCTTCAACAGTGAGTAAAACGCCCGGTTGAAAGTTGGCAGCTGTAGCTTTTGCAATTTCGAAATTAAAATGCTGAAGGAAAACGAAAGGGCGGGTCAATGGAGTGGAATCCAGCAAAGCGGATAATGATTGGTTCAAGTCCGCATAGCGGTTCAGCATTCCTTGCATCATTTGGCCCTGCATGCTGACATCAGGATCTTGATGCAAGGAAAATTTCATTAGGTATTCAGGAAGCTCTTTTCCACTTTTCAAAGCTGCTTGTTGAATTGTTTTAATATGAATTTTCAACTCTTCCACATGCCCCGCCAATCGATGCATGTATTGGGAAAAAAATTGAGGTGCCTGCGAAAAAATCAGCGCTCCGGCAACAACTAAAAAACGATCAATTAATCCAAAAAGCCAATTTCTCATTCTTGAATCTGTAGCATTAAAAATAATTATTTAAAAGTAATTTGTCGTAAGCGTTCCAAAACTGATTGGTCTGTTTCGCACACGGTACGGCCTCAATTAATCGAACGCCTTCCGGTTTTAAACTAAGCCCTTCTTCGTTGAAATAATTCATTTTCCAAAATTTCGCAAAATATTCAAAATCAATGGTATGTTTATTTTGCAAACATTCTCTTTCGGACATTCTGGAAAAAATCATTCCTCCTCCATTATTGATCACAACAATTGTGATCTCTCGAGGTTCCAGCTGCTCCAATATCCAGGGAGCTGCCAGATCGTAAAGGGCAGTCAAATCGCCAAGAATGCACCAATTTGAGCGATAAGGCTGTGTCATTCCTAAAAAGGTAGAGATCTGGCCATCGATGCCGTTCATTCCTCTGGAAGCATAGATTTCGTATTTCCTGTTTTCATTTGTCGCTGCCAGATCCCATTCGCGAATGGGCAAGCTGTTTCCAAGATAGACGAGGCTTTTTTCGGGAATAAGCGATGAAATTCTCCCTATTAAAGCAGGTTCAGATTTTGGGTATTGCCGAAAAAGTTTGCCAGAGATCTCTTTAAGCTGCGTATCCTCTACATGCCAGGCTTTTTCGTAATGAAAAAGTTCTTCAGCAAGCTGTTGATAATCACCTTCGATCACTTCTCCCCAGCTGACACCAGGCCATGGCAGATGGCTGAAGGAAAGTAAGCGCAGCTGACCTTTTTTTTCCTCCAGATCTCTCCAGATACGATGTGTGGGCACTCCTCCGATGCGAAAAACAGCATCTACGCAGATGTCCTTAAGATAGGTGATTCGCAAGTGTTGCAAGCGGGGATTTTCTCTAAGGCCGGATACCCCTTCGAGATAAACCGGCGCATTGAGTCGAACGAGAAAATCAGCAATCACTTCTTGATCTTTCATCGGAATTGTGCTGACGATGACTAGAGGTTTTGACACAGATTGAAAAAAGTTAGAGAGTGTTGTCATGACTCATTGCCGTTTAAAGAAATTTTCTCTGAGTTGACTCCAAGAGCTTTTTTCAAAGCTATAGCTTATCGCATTTTACTGAAAGAAAAATATTTTCTCTATTGCAAAAAAACAAGAATCATTTGTATAAACTTCTCTTTTTAAAACGACAAACAGATGCAAAGATTCTATTTTTTACTCCTCCTCTTCCTTTCCACCCTCTACGCATCTGATAACGAGATCCCTGGGCGCCTATCAGCCGACCAGCAGCCGCAGGCAATCGTTGCCGGCTGCGTCAACACTGTTTCCGGCAGCTTTTTCTTTTCCGAAACCGACCTTCCAGCAGCAGGCCTTGGCACCCTTCAGCTCGTGCGCAGCTATGACAGCGGCAATGGCGGCAAAGGCTTTTTCGGCAAAGGAATGTCCCACACCTTTCCCACCAACCTCTGGATCAGGGAAAAAAAAGATCAAATCAAAGCCGCTCTTTCAACAAGCGAATCCTCAGAGATTCCCTATGAAGGAAAAGCAGGCGGCACCTTCTCTATGCCTCTCGATTTTAGGAAAGAATCCGGCTACACCGGCTCGATCAATCCCTTAAACCGCTTAGAGCCGCACCTAGGGCACATCCACATCAGCGGAGGCCAAGGCAAATGGAGAGCCCGGCTCTCCAACGGAGCCTTAAGACACTTTATACATAAAAAAGATCGCGACAACCGCCTCACGCTAGAAGAGCTCCCTAACGGACAAACCTTTCACTATCTCTATCCCTCTGATTCCATGTCCGTTTTTCAAAAAGATGCCGACGGCAGCCGCTTGTCCTCTTTATTCATCCTAAACGGAGACACGAAATACGCCAGCCTCGATAAACAAAAATACTGCACCTACCACTTCGATTCCAGAAAACGCCTAAAGGCAGTCGAAGCCGGCCACCTTCCCACTCAAGGCTACGAATACAACAGCGCCGGCAAACTCTGCAAACTTTGGAAAGGGGGATCCGAGCAGCTAAAAATCGAGTACTTCAAAACAGACAAGCACCACAAAGGGAAAGTCAAAAACATCCAGCGTCCCAAAAGGTATGGCGGCCATGAAAAACTCTACACCTTTTCCTATAAAAAAGATCAAACCATCGTCACCTGTCCCCTTGGAAATGCGCAGATTTTCAACTACCACAACCGCAGAATCACCCAATTTGAAGACTGCGCAGCCAACAGATGCTGGAAATACCGCTACACCCCCCTTGCCGACATCCGAAGCCTTGCACTATTTGAAACCTCCACAAACACCTGCCTCCACTACATCAGCTACACCTACGATAAAAACGGCAACCCCTTAAGCAAAAAAACATACGGACAGATCACAGGCAATCAGGACAGCGCCGTCGCATTTCCCAACCAGGATCAGCCCCATCAAGAAACCGCATTCGAGTACTCGGAAGAGAACCGCTTAACCAAAGAGATCAAGCCAAACGGCACAGAAATCCACTACACCTACCATCCCGGCACCTCGCTTGTCCAATCCAAACAAATCATCAGCCAAGGCGTCTGCCAGCTCAGAGAGTTTTACACCTATAACAGCGCAGGATTTACAACAGAGATCATCGAAGACGACGGCAGCGGATCAGAGGCTGACGACCTTACGAACGCCACCTATCGCCTCAAAACCGTCAACACCTACGAAAAACTCCTGCCCCTCTCCACCTCTAAGCTTTACCAGGACCCCCAAACAAAAGAGTGGATCCTTCTTTCCCGCAAAGAAAACCACTACGACCACCTCAACCGGCCCATCGAACAAAGAACCTACGACGCCGGGGGAAGCCATGCCTACTCCACCCATACAGAATACGACGCCCACAACAACATCACCTCCCAGATCAACCCCTTAGGCGAACTCACCCTCTATACCTACGACCACCTCGACAGAAAAACCTCCGAAGAGCACTTCGGCACAGGAAAAATCACCCGTTTCCACTACAACAGATACAACCAGCTCATCAAAGAAACAGAAGAACATGCAGATGGCGAAACCCTTATCACCACCCATACCTATGATTTAGCCGGCAACCGCAAAAGAACAACCGACCCTTACGGCAACAAAACCATCTTTATCTATGACCAAAGCAGTCGCCTGATCTCCACCATCGACCCCTCAGGCAATCAAGAGACAACCACCTACGACATCTTCAATCATCCCATCATCGCCACAGATAAAAACGGCCATCAGACCCATAGAAGCTATAACATCTTCGGCCAGGTGCTCACCACCGCCCACCCCGACGGCACCTTTACCTGCAACCAGTACCGCCTCGATAGCACCCTCCATATCAAAACAGAAGCAGACGGATCCTATACCGAATACACCTACGACTATTTAGACCGCGTCATCAAAGAAGAGATCTTCAGCCCCGAGGGGAAAAGCCTTGCCGTTTCCACCAAGCATTATAAAGGAAAAAACCTCATTTTCGAAATCGATGCCCGAGGCATCAAAACCACATACACCCATGACCCCGCCGGCCGAAAAACCTCCATGCAAAGAGGCAGCCGCCTCGAAGAATACAGCTACGATTCCTTAGGCAGACTCTATTGCACCAAAACCCAAGACCGCATCGAGATCAAAGAGTTTGACAATTTAGACCGCGTCATCGAAGAAAGAGTCGAAGACCGTCAAAAGCTCCTGCGCAAGAAAACCCTTGCCTATGACCGCTTTGGCAACATCTGCCTGGAGCGTCAATACACCTCTTTAACAGAGTATTCAGAAATCCGCACCCTTTATAACTCCCATAACCTCATCGCATCCACTATCGATCCCCAAGGAAACGAAACCACCTATCACTACCTCTTTGATGACCAATTCACAAAAATACGGATCGACCCCTTAGGGCAAGAGCAGTGGGAGACATTCGACTGGAGCGGCAACTGCATCCGCAAAGAGATCCGCTTCTTTGGCAACGTATACGCCGGCCAGCGCAACCACTACGACCCCGTCGGCAACCTCATCAAGCAGATCCACGACATTTACATCGATACCGAGAAAACCGGCGAATACGTCATCGAGTGGCAATACAATGAAGTCGGACAGGTCGTCAAAGAAACCGAACAGAACCTAAAAACCACCGAGACCTACTATTTCCTTGGGAAAAAAACATGCGAAATCAAACCCGGAGGCGCCTCTCTTTGCTACGCCTACGATCATTTTGGCAGAGTGTCCGAGCTCTTTTCCTCCGACAGCACCATCCATTATCAATACCGCTACGACCCCGTCGGCAACCTCACTTCCTCAGAAGACCTCGTCAACCAAACCCTGCTTGAAAGAGAGTATGACGAGAACAACAACATCACCAAAGAGCGCCTGCCCAACGGGTATGAAAGCCGCTTTGACTACGACAGCCAAAACAGGCTCACTAAAATCATCCTTCCCGATCTCTCCGAAGTGCACTACATCTGGAATGCTGCCGATTTAATCGCCGTTAAGCGAGGAGATCAAGAGCATCGCTATACACTCGACTTAGCCGGCAACATCATCCAAGAAACCGGTTTTCACGGAGAGGTCGTTGACTACACCTACGATCCTAACCAGCGGATCACCTCCATTGTCTCAAAAAACTTTAAGCAGCACCTCGCCTTTGACGCCGTCGGCAATCTTGTCGAAGACAACGAGGAAGCGTATACCTACGATTTCCTCTATCAGCTCACCTCCGATCAAAACACCCATTACAAGTACGATTCGCTGAACAACCGCCTAGAGAAAGACAGCCTCTCCTATTCGCACACCCCCCTGCAGCAGGTGGCCTTCGACGGGGAGTCTGAGTATGCCTACGATGGCGACGGCAACCGAATCGTCAAAGGGAACACTTGCTATCAGTATGACGCTTTAAACCGTCTGATTGAAGCAGACGGCATCCGCTACAGCTACGACTCCTTCGGCCGTTTAATGAGCCGTAGCAACGAGTGCTTTTTTTACTACAAGAACTACGACCTCGGAAATCCCGATGCCTTAAGGTTGATCGGCAGGTCGACAATCGGGATCGAGACCTCTCAAGGACTTTTTTCCGCCCTTTGCGATTATCGGGGAAGTGTGTGCGTCATTTTGGATGAGGCGTTGAACAAAAGGGCAGAGTATCGCTACTCAGCTTTTGGCGAAACCGAAGCAACAGGAGATTTTCACTCTCCCTGGCAGTTTTATTCGCAGCGTGCAGATGCGGAGACAGGGTTTTTGCATTTTTACAAAAGAGTTTACGACCCTGCCATCGGTCAATGGCTGACTCCCGATCCTCTAGGCTTTGCAGACGGCCCCAATCTCTATGCCTATGTGCACAGCAACCCCTTAAGGTTTTGCGATCCGTACGGTTTGTCGATGAAGGAATTTTTCAAGGGGTTTGCAGCATCGGCAGCTCAAGTAGGGGCGGCGTGTGTGGTTAAGTGGGCAATTGTCGGGGCTGTAACATTTGCTTGTCCTCCGGCAGGAGCTGCCGTGTCGTCTGCAATGACGGCGTACTCAGTGGGGATGACGGCATACAGCGTAGGGAAATGTGCGTATGACAACTACGATACGTTGCAGGAGATAGGAGACGCTGCACTCGCGGGCGATCTAGGACAGATTGCAGCATGGGGGGTCGATGCGGTTTGCAGCATGTCTTACGAGCAGCTGGGAAGCTTGGCTTTTGATGCCGTGTCGATAGCAGCTCCTATGGCTCGGGTGAAAGGTGCGAAGGCTGTGGCAGATGCCAAGGCTGCATCTGTAGCAGCGAGTGCTGAAAAGGTGGCGAAAGTTGCGCCGGTTGTTGGTACTACAAAAAATTTTTTGCCCACTAAGTTGGATTTAGATGCATTGTCAAAAGCAGGGCAAGAATGGGATAGAGGAGGATTGACACGAGCTGGAAGGGCTTTGGATAAACATGGAAATAGGTCTGGAAGTGTTTTTCCTAGAGCTTTTGGTAATCCTGAATTTAAAAATGTACAAGGACAGTTTCATTTGGATGATATTTTAACAGATCCGTTAACTATTTATACCCATAATAAATTTTCTGGGTTTAATTTTTATGCCCCTGATGGCAGAGGTGCTTGTTTTAATCCAGATGGTAGTTTTAGAGGTTTTTTGCAACCATGAATATTTTTAACTTTAGAATTGATATATCGGGTGATTTAGAGTACGAAGATTTAGTAGCCGATATATACTTTAAAGATGAATTTGTAGCAATGTTAACCCAAGAAAAAGGTTATGAAAATTTAGAAATTGATATATATCCTCCAAAGTTTAAAGAGGCATGGCATTTTAATTATTCAGAATTTGAACAAGCTTTAAAGTATGCTAAAGACCGTCTTTGGGAATTGAGGAAATTACCTGAAGAATGAATTGAAATGTCATGATTAAATTGAGCACTCTCCCTGGCAGTTTTATTCGCAGCGTGCAGATGCCGAGGTACGGTTTGTCGATGAAGGAATTTTTCAAGGGGTTTGCGGCATCGGCAGCTCAAGTAGAGGCGGCGTGTGTGGCCAAGTGGGCAGTTGTCGGGGCAGTGTCATTTTTTTGTCCTCCGTTAAGGGCTGCCGTGTCGTCTGCAATAACAGCGTACTCGGTGGGGATGACGGCATACAGCGTAGGGAAATGTGCGTATGACAACTACGATACGTTGCAGGAGATAGGAAACGCTGCACTCGCGGGCGATCTAGGACAGATTGCAGCATGGGGGATCGATGCGGTTTGCAGCATGTCTTACGAGCAGCTGGGAAGCTTGGCTTTCGATGCCGTGTCGATCGCAGCTCTTATGGCTCGGGTGAAAGGTGCGAAGGCTGTGGCAGATGCCAAGGCTGCATCTGTAGCGGAGAAAGTTGAGAAGGCAGCTAAGAGTACGCCGGTTGTCAAACCTACTACTCCAACAGGAGGAATAGGAAATCCTGCTAAAAAATCTGGACGCAATCGATTCGCTCCAGATATGGATGCAATAGGAGCTCATTCGGTATTTCGGAGTGATTCAATTAATGGAGGAACTGTAAAATATGCAACGTATCAATTTTAAACTAACCCTAAAAATCCTAATCCTTGGGAGCTTGTAAAACGGTATGATAGTGATTATCATCCACATAGTCATTTTAATAATTATTTAAAATTTTGGGTCGATACACCGCATGTTCACGATCCTTTAGCTCCTGGGGGAGTAAGACTTCCTCAACCTTGGGAAATGCCATGAAGAAAAATGAAACTGATAATTTTAGTTGGTTACAGGAATGGTTTTACAAAAACTGTAATGGTGACTGGGAACATAATACGAATATAAGAATTGTTAATTTAGACAACCCGGGATGGGGAGTTTTTATTAATGTTTCCGAAACGGTTCTTGAGAATAAAAAATTTCAGATAATTGATGATTATAGAACGGAAAATGATTGGATTTATTGTGTGGTTGAAAATCAGCAATTCAAAGCAGCTGGTGGTCCCTTTAATCTATTAGAAATGCTCAGAGTTTTTAAAGATTGGGCTGAAAGTTAAGATTTTGGGTATGGATTGTTAAGAAAAATCTTCATGCAATTTCCCTGGGGAGAAAAAGGGTCGACAATAGTGACCTCGAACTTGAATTTTTCCCAATGGGACAAGTCTCTTTCCGGAGATCAGGCATTGACATCGGCTTTGTTGGACAGGCTGTTGCACCATAGCCACATCATCCCGATTAAGGGAGACAGCTACGATACGTTGGGAGATAGGAGACGCTGCCACTCGCGGGCGATCTAGGACAGATTGCAGCTGTCTTATGAGCAGCTGGAAAGCTTGGCTTTCGATGCCGTGTCGATCGCAGCTCCTGTAGCCAGGGCAAAAGGTGCGAAGGCTGTGGCAGATGCCAAGGCTGCATCTGTAGCGGAGAAAGTTGAGAAGGCAGCTAAGAGTACGCCGGTTGTTGGCCCTACAAAACAATCTTTACCCACTAAGCTAGATTTAGATGCTTTATCAAAAGCAGGACAAGTTCATGATAGAAATGGCTTAACTTTAGCTGGAAGATCTTTGGATAAACACGGAAATAGGGTTGGCTCTCCTTTTCCTTTAGCGACAGGAAATCCGCAATTAAAAAATATACAAGGTCAATTTCACTTAGATGATATTTTAACTCATCCGGAATCAAAATTTATTAATCATGGTTTAAAAGGGTTTGAAATTTACTCTCCTGATGGGCGAGGTGTTCATTTCAGAGCAGATGGAAGATTTCGTGGTTTTGTTGAATAACCGTAATTTAAAATGAAGAAAAAGAGGCATTAATGAAAAATATTGAAAATTTTTTTACAATAAAACTATGTAGTGATTCTGAATATAATGAGCTTGTAGTCGATGTGTATTGGAAAAATTACCCTTTGGCAATGTTAAGTTGTGATAAAGGTCCAGAAAATATCGAAATTGAAATTTATCCACCACCTGAAGATCAGTCTTCCTGGAAATTCACCTTAAGTGAAATTACTAACGTACTTGAGGCAGCAAAAAATTATCTTTTAGAATAGAAAATATTAAACCATAATTGCGATGATATATGGTTAAATAAGATATCGTTTCCCTCAGGCGCTACAAAGGAAAAACCCTTGTTTTCGAAATCGATGCCCGAGGCATTAAAACCGATACGCCCATGACCCCGCCGGCCGCAAAATCTCCATGCAAAGAGGCAGCCATCTCAAGGATGAGACTAAAACCGGAATGGATTGAACGTTACCGATTAATGTAGAGTATCCTGCAATCGCCCAGGATCATCTAGGCTTTGCAGACGGCCCCAATCTCTATGCCTATGTGCACAGCAACCCCTTAAGGTTTTGCGATCCGTACGGTTTGTCGATGAAGGAATTTTTCAAGGGATTTGCAGCATCGGCAGCTCAAGTAGGGGCGGCGTGTGTGGCCAAGTGGGCAGTTGTCGGGGCAGTGTCATTTTTTTGTCCTCCGTTAGGGGCTGCCGTGTCGTCTGCAATGACAGCGTATTCGGTGGGGATGACGGCATACAGCGTAGGGAAATGTGCGTATGACAACTACGATACGTTGCAGGAGATAGGAGACGCTGCACTCGCAGGCGATCTAGGACAGATTGCAGCATGGGGGATCGATGCGGTTTGCAGCATGTCTTATGAGCAGCTGGAAAGCTTGGCTTTCGATGCAGTGTCGATAGAGCCAAAGAAATAGATGCTTTTTGCGCTCATGACAATATATGCTCTTCTTCAAAACAGACATTCAAATGTGCTGGACCGCGCAAAGACCAATCGCTTAAAGTAAATATTTCCCCGCTTTCGACATCAAGTTCAAAAACAATATGTTTGTGAAACAACCCCGTTTGATCTGTTGTCTGTGGAGATCCTGTTCCTCTCATTTTTCTAGGTCTGTCTGAGGTGATCAAAAGAAGAGGAACGCCGGAATAATACGCTTCCATCGCTGCCGGAAGCAATTCTCCGGCAGCTGTCCCCGAGGTTGTGACTACGGCAACAGGCTTTTCTGTGACTCTGCTTCTTCCTAAAGCAAAAAATGCCGCTGAACGCTCTTCAAACCAGTAATATGTTTGCAAGCCTTTCTCTTCTTCCAGTTGAAAAACTAAAGGAATACTTCTCCCTCCGGGACATACGATGACATCAGTTATCGAAAGCTGTTTCAATTCTTGAATCACACGTTGAGCTAATATCGAATTCATGAACACCTAAATATTTAACATTGAGCGTGTGGCTTCAAATTTCAACGCGAGCTCATCTCTTTCGTCTTTTTCATTTGAAGCTCGCACGACCCCCCCTCCAACACCCAGACGGATACAGCCTTGCTCCCATTGAATGTTGCGAATGGCAACATAGCAAGAAAAATGATTGCCTATCTTCACTCCAACCGGCGCTCCATACCTTCCTCTAGGAAGAAGCTTAGCGTAATTGGCTAGCCAATTCAACCCGCCTGCTTTAGGAAACGCTCCCAAAGCCGGAGTCGGATGAAGAGCGCGAGTTAATGCATCGATACAGTCGATTCTCTCCAGTTGAACACTGATAGGTGTCTTCGCATGGCTTAAATGAGACAAACGCAAAATCTCAGTCTTCCCCACTTCTGCTTTTCCAAACGGAGCCAAGGAGGCGCAAATTCCTTCAATCACTAAATCGTGTTCGATTTTTAACTTCGGATCGCTAAGCAACCGATCTTCATAAGCTGACTCAACGGTGCCTGCGATGGCTGCTGTAGTCAATATGCCGTCGGAAGCGATGTGGAATAACAGTTCAGGGGATCCTCCAAGAATCCCCTTTTCATCCTCCCAAAATCCATAGAGAAAGGTGGGATGCTGTGAGGAATAATTTAAAAGGCTCAATAAAGATTGTTGAACTTTAAACGGTTGATCAGATGTGTAAAATAGATACGGAACCGCTTTTTTTAATTCTCCCTTTTGGAAAGAAATTTGCAAACGAGAGAAGGTGTTGGAATAGATCTCATCTCCTTGAATTGACCATGATCTGCCATTCGAAGAGCCGGAAGCTGGCAAGCGGGTTGCCAGCTGTTCAGTTGTCAGCTGTTCACTTTCTTCATATTGATACCAAGGCTTCGGATCTTCGAGAAAAAAATCGGGAAAGTAAAAGGCAGGCTTTTCGTTTTCTTTAGGAGTGCTTACCATTTCTTTTCTTCCAGAGCCGATGACAACTTGATCGTGTCTGATGGAAATGACAGCTCCTGATTTTATCATATTCTAAGTCAACCGCAAAAAAACGTTTTCGAAACAAATTTTTGGCGATGTCGAACGGTCCAACGAGAGGATTGCGTCTCTCATGATCTGCTCAACATCGGATAGCAACGGCACTTGCTTTTGGCAAGCTGCTTTTGCCAGCTCGCTTTCGAAATCGGAATTCATTAATAATGCGGGGTTCCCCTTCACTTTAAGCAAATGTAAATCGCGATACCACGACAATAAAGCGATCAATAATTTTTTCACACGCTCTTTCTTGCTTAAAGATACCACTCCCTCCACTTCCTTGAGAAAGGCCTCTTTCTGCGCTGCTGTCAGCATATCGGCCTGATGATCGATCAGTTCCGTTTTCAACGACTTTTCCATCTCTTTATGCTCTTCATCAATCAAAGTATCTAATTGATCCGAAAGCTCCAAAATGTTCGCATAAGACTTCAAAGATCCGTGAGCTAAGGCCGTGATCAAGGCCTTATAAAGAGGATCTTCTTTAACGATTTGCGGGTTCCCCTTATCAATTGTCACTTTCTGGCAGCGGGATAAGACTGTCGGCAGTAGTTGAGAAGGAGAAGAGGTGGCAAGGATAATGACTGAGTCCGGTGCAGGCTCTTCAAATGTTTTGAGCAAAGCATTTGCACTCGTAGGAAGCATCCGCTCCGCTTCAAGCAGGATAAACACTTTTTTGAGGGATTCAAATGGCGACAGGTAAACCTCTTCGGAAAATTTTCTCATCGAAAAAATTGAATGCAAGCCAACTTTTCCCTCCGGCATATAGAGGCGGATATCGGGATGCTCTTTTCGATCTGTTTTAAGAATCGAACGAGCAAATGAGAGAGCGGTCTCTTTTAAAGTTGCCTTATCAGAACCAATCAACAAAAGTGAGTGGGGAATCCGATCCATTTCAATGAGACGGTGCAGCTTTGAGTTCATTGTAAATACTTCAAAACATCGGCTAAAACTTTTTCTTTGGATTGATCCGCGTTAATGAGATGAATTCTATTAGGATGCTTATCTTTCAAGGCGTAAAAAGCGGATCTGACCTTGTTGTGAAAATCAAAAGACTCTTTTTCCATGCGGTCTTTTGAACGATTCAAACGTTGAAAAGCTGTTTCGGGATTGATATCCAAAACAAATGTTTTATCCGGTTGAAAGCCGTCACAAACCTCAAAGCACAACTGCTCCACGCGGACGACTCCAAGCTCTCTTCCTCCACCTTGATAAGCAATCGTCGAATCGTTGAACCGATCGCAAATGACAGTTTTTCCTTTTCTAAGAGCTGGCTGAATCACCTCCTCAATATGCTGCACTCTCGCAGCTAAAAACAGCAGCATCTCAGCACGCGCGTTAAAAGCAGCAGGAAACTCTGGATCTAACAACACCTTGCGCAAAGACTCTCCAAATCGTGTGCCTCCAGGTTCTCTGGTGATAAGCACTTGATCGCCTTTCGATTCAAGATATTCGGCAAGGTTCCGGATTAAAGTTGTCTTACCGGAACCTTCGCCTCCTTCTACTGAGATGAACATCATGCTAAAATAAACTCAAAAATTGGTTTCTGACATCGTCGGCAATCTCTAATTTTGAGGCCCGCTTGCATCGCTCAACCTGTTCAGGTTGAGCTGCTTCAGCGCCAGCTTCGCCTGGCTCAAATTTAGAGCGCCTCCTTGTCAAATTCCTAATTTTTGCGTTCATTTCAGCATGTCTCCTCTTCATCATCCTCTTCTTCAGCAGACTCAACCTTTTGAATGGCGACAAGAATGTCGTCCTCGCGCAAGTTAGCCAACTTGACTCCTTGCGTATTTCTTCCCATGACACGAAGATCTTTCATGCTGATGCGCAGCGTTTGACCCGAAGAAGACATCATAAGCAACCCGTCGTCATCTGTAATACAGACTGCGCCTACAACTTTTCCGTTGCGTTCACTGGTAATGATGGAGCGAACGCCGACGCCGCCTCGGTTGGTCTGCCTAAAGTCGCTGACTGTCGATCTTTTTCCAAAACCATTTTCGCAAACGATCAAAACTGTCTCGTTTCCAGAAACGACTTCGCAGCCAACCACGCGGTCGTTATCGCCTTTCAAAGACACTCCCTTGACTCCACGCGCCATCCGTCCCATTGATCTTACTTTGTGATGGTCGAACCTAACAGCCATGCCGTTATGAGTAAAGAGCATGACCTGCTGCTCCCCTTCTACCAAGCGTGCGCCTTCAAGCTCATCGCCTTCGACAATGTCAATCGCCCATATCCCATTGCGCCTTGGATTGCTGAATGCGTCTATTGGTGTTTTTTTCACGATGCCGTTGCGCGTTGCCATCAGAACATAGCGGTCCCCCTCAAAATTTGAGGTTTGCAAAACGGTCGCGATTGACTCTTCAGACCTGATATCAGAAAGAAGATTGACTAAAGGTTTTCCTTTTGAACGTCGACTTCCTTCGGGGATTTGCCAAACTTTTAACCAATAGCAGCGGCCAAGGTTCGTAAAAACAAGCAGATGATCATGCGTATTGGCAACGTAAAGGCCCTTAAGAACATCCTCTTCTTTTTTCTGATTAAAGCCGACAACCCCTGTCCCTCCGCGCCTTTGCTCGCGAAAGGTGTCAACAGGCATTCTCTTGATATAGTCATCCTGAGAAATCGTAATGATTGCAGGCTCGTTGGCAATCAGATCTTCAATATCCATATCCCCTTCCGCTTCAACAATTTGTGTTGCGCGTTCGGATTTATGTTTCACCTGTATCTCGTCAAGCTCCTCTTTGATGATGTCGCGCACCATCTGTTCGCTTGCCAAAACAGCCCTGTAATATTCGATTTTTTTCAAAAGCTCGTCGTACTCAGATTGAATCTTATCCCTTTCTAATCCTGTCAACTGATACAATCTCAGATCGAGAACAGCGTTCGCTTGTTTGATCGAGAATTCAAAATGCTCGATCAAGGCATCCTTGGCTTCTTCTCTATGATTACTCGCACGGATGATTTTGACCACTTCATCAAGATTGTCAATTGCCTTCAAATACCCTTCAAGGATATGTAAGCGCGCTTCGGCTTTTTGAAGCTCGTAGCGCGTACGGCGGCGAACAACCTCTATCCTGTGATCCACCCACGAGCCGATCAACTGCTTGATGTTCATTGTTCGAGGAAGCCCTTTATCCAGCGCGAGCATGTTGCAGCCGAATGTGACCTGAAGATCGGTAAATTTGTAGAGCTGGTTGATGATTACATCGGGAATTTCCCCTCGCTTTAACTCGATCACAATCCGCATTCCGCTTTTATCGGATTCATCGCGCAAGTCAGATATTCCCGTGACAGATTTATTATTTGTCAGCTCCGCAATTTGTTCGATCAGCCGGGATTTGTTCACGTTGTAAGGGATCTGGTCAATGACCAGGATCTCTCGGTCTTTTTTCTCTTCAATATTGACCACTCCGCGCAAAATAATTTTACCGCGGCCGGTGTGATAGGCTTCTTTGACCCCGCGATATCCGCAAATGATACCGCCTGTTGGGAAATCGGGAGCAGGCATTACCTGCATAATTTCTTGGATAGACGTATTTGGATTGTCAAGCACAAGTTTTGTTGCATTGATCAATTCCTTGAGATTATGAGGAGGAATATTTGTTGCCATCCCGACAGCAATTCCAGAGGAGCCGTTGCATAACAGGTTGGGGAATTTTGCCGGAAAAACAGTTGGCTCACTTCGCGTCTCATCATAGTTCGGCACCATATCGACAGTATTCTTATCAAGGTCGTCCATCAACTGAATGGATGCGTGAGTCAGACGCGCTTCAGTATAACGCATGGCAGCCGGTGGATCGCCATCGACAGAACCAAAGTTTCCCTGTCCGTCGACAAGCCGATACCTCATCATCCAAGGTTGCGCCATTCTGACAAGCGTTGGATAGATCACCTGTTCACCGTGAGGGTGGAAATCTCCTGAGGTGTCTCCTGAAATTTTCGCACACTTACGATGCTTGCCGCCAGGACTCAAGTTCAACAAACGCATCGCATACAAGATGCGTCTCTGAGAAGGCTTTAGACCGTCACGTGCATCGGGAAGAGCGCGTGAGATGATCACAGACATCGAATACCTAAGGTAACTGTCTTTCATTTCATCTTCGACATTGCGAGGGATAATTAATTCATTTTCCGTATAACTCATGTTTGACTTCCTATTTCCTTCTTAGATGTCCAGATCTTTGACTGATAAAGCGTGCTGCTCGATGAAAGCGCGCCTTGGAGGCACTTCATCGCCCATCAACATCGTAAACATATGGTCGGCCGCAACAGCATCAGGAAGAGTCACTTTAATTAAAGTTCTCTTCTCAGGATCCATTGTTGTTTCCCACAACTGATCCGCATTCATTTCACCCAAACCTTTGTAACGTTGGATCTCAATCCCTTTTCGCCCGTTATCTCTGATTAAATCGATCACTTCGCGTAAAGTGTGGCAGAGAACATCCTCTCCATTCTCAGTCCGAACCGTCAATAAGGGGCCATTCACAAGTAAATAATTCTCAAAGCTAAAATTGAACGGCTTGATGCGGTTGATCAACTTCTCCAAGTTTTCAGGCTCGTAGAGTTCGATAAAATGAAGCCTCTTAGCTTTAAACACTCGCATATCGTCGGTAATTTCCGCTTCGGGCATGGAAGCAAGTTTCTGCTCATGCTGCAGCTTTTGAGCTTCCTCATCAGCAGTTTTTAATGCTTCGAACTCATCGGAAGAATAGGCAAATCGAAAACCTTCTACTGTTTCAATTTGGAAGCGAGGATATTGCCCCTCTTCATTTTTCGCTTCGAGAAACTCGCGAAAGCTCATCCCCTTCTTCTCGATCCGTGTGAGAAACGATTCGAGATCGACAATCACATTCATCAAGGCTTCAACAGACTCTTTATCCATCGGCTGCTCATCGGTCTCTTTTTTCAGGACAATGTCGCTGATTCCAAGCTTTAACAAATATTCATCCATTTCTTTCTCCGAGTGGATGTACTGTTTGCTTTTTTTCCGAGTCACCAGATAGAGAGGCGGCTGCGCAATATAAATATGGTTGTTCTCCACCAGCGCCGGCATATGACGATAGAAAAATGTCAAAAGCAACGTTCTAATGTGAGAACCGTCCACATCGGCGTCAGTCATGATAATAATTTTGTGGTAGCGGAGCTTGCCTAAATCGAATCCTTCTGTTCCGATTCCACAGCCTAATGCGGAAATGATTGTGCCTACTTCAGTGTTTTGCAAGACTTTTTCCAATCTTGCCTTTTCGACATTGAGAATTTTACCGCGAATCGGCAGGATCGCCTGAAATCTTCTGTCGCGACCGGATTTTGCCGATCCTCCTGCCGAATCACCCTCAACGATGTAAAGTTCGCACAGCTCCGGATTTCTTTCCTGGCAATCTGTCAGTTTTCCTGGAAGACGAGCGCTGTCTAAAGCGGATTTCCGCAATGTCAGCTCCCTGGCTTTGCGTGCCGCTTCGCGCGCTTTGGCTGCTAAAATTGCTTTGTCGGAAATCGTCTTGGCAATCGATGGGTGTTCATCGAGGAAAATTCCCAACTCCTCTCCAGTAATTTGCTGAACGACAGACCCAACGTCGCTATTGCCCAATCGTTGTTTTGTCTGCCCTTCAAATTGAGGATTAGCGACCTTTGCCGAGATCACAGCAGTCAATCCCTCGCGCATATCCTCGCCCGAAATCCCGATCTTATCGCTTCTCAACAGATTATGGGTTTTAATGTAATTGTTTAAAACCCGAGTTAACGCAGTGGAAAACCCTGTAAGATGAGTTCCACCATGAGCCGTGCTGATGTTATTGACGTAAGAAAAAATTGTTTCGTTGTAGCCGTCGTTCCATTGCATCGCAACTTCAATATCGATCGGCCCGTCATCGCCTTCTCTGGTGCCGTAGAAATAGATCGGCTCGGGAAAAATGGCGTTCTTATTTTCATTCAGATAGCTGACGAATGACTTTAAACCTCCATCATATCTGAAATTCACATCGTCTTTATCGTCATGCCTTTCATCTTGAAAGAAAATGCTGATTCCCCGGTTAAGAAAAGCCAGCTCTCTTAAACGTTTGGCAAGAATGTCGTAATCAAATTCTGTGACTGTCATGACCGTTTCATCCGGCCAAAAAGTGATGCGCGTTCCTTTTTTCGATGTTGCTCCCATGTCAGCAAGCGATTTAATCACTTTCCCTTGAGAAAAATGCATCTCCCAAACGCGCCCGTCCTTATAGACGTTAACAATCATTTTTGAAGAAAGAGCACACACGCAAGAGACGCCCACACCATGGAGACCGCCGGAGACTTTATAGGTTTCTTTATCGAATTTACCTCCTGCATGCAAAGTTGTCATGACAACTTCAAGCGCAGAGACTTCCCTTCCTTGCTTTTGCGACTCTTTCTCATGCTTCTGAATGGGAATTCCTCGTCCGTTGTCTTCAAGAGTAATTGATCCGTCTGCGTTAATGATGACATAAATTTCAGAGCAATGGCCTGCCATCGCCTCATCAATAGAGTTGTCAACCACCTCGTAAACAAGTTGATGAAGCCCGGAGGTGGAGGTGTCGCCGACATACATTCCTGGCCGTTCCCTAACTGCTTGCAAGCCCTCTAAAACCGTGATCGAACTTGCGTTGTACTCCTTGCTCATTGGCTCTGGTTCCTTTGTCTCTAAAGTTTGATTGCTCATGAAACAGCCTGTTTTTCTATTATCCGATTTTGAATGCAATATCGGAAAGGGTTACATTGGGAAATTTTTGCCTTAAGGCAGCTAATATTCTTGGTTTTTCTTCAAGCGATAAAAGACTGTGCAGTGTTGAGTTTTTAACTTTTATCGTTAAGACCCCTTCATAAAAGGAAACAGCGCGTGTCAAAGGAGCAATTGCAGGGCCGACGACTTGAGGCCAATAGGCTAAAATCAGATCCGGCCGTTCTTGCTGCCTGGCGTTAATATTAATGAGCACTTTTGTTAAAACGGAACCTAAATCACGAGTTGTCAATGCTGTTTCATAACGTCCGCGATACCGCCTTTTTAAATACTCATTTGCCATGTTTGACCTTGTATCATGAAAAAGCCATTGTACCATATTTCATGGTAAAGGGGGAAGAGAAAACAGGGTATTTTTTTTTGTTGAAAATCGAGATAAAGAGCGGGTTAGGATTTTTTTTTTAAGCGCTCGGAAATCCCTCTGCATGCATCTTCGATGATATCCATTGCGTATTCGAATTGCGCAATTTCATGGTAATAGGGATCGGGAACATCTTTTCCTAAATGGCTTTTGCTGAACTTGGTCATTAGATGAATTTTTGCTTTGTGTGTAGGAGAGTCAGTCTTCTTATGCAGCTCATCGAGAACGCTTTTGTCAGCAGCTAAAATCCAATCGAAAACATCGAAAAATTCTGGACGGAACCCCTTTGCCCGGCTATTTAAAACAATCCCTCTAGCTTGAGCTGTTTTTCGCATCCTTTCATCCGGGAGCTGCCCTTCATGCCAATCTCCCAAACCGCAACTTTCCACATGAAGGTCAAGTCCGTCCTCTTTTGCGAAATGCTTCAAAACCCCTTCAGCACAAGGAGAGCGGCAAATATTTCCTAAGCAAACAAATAAAATGGAGACCATATGGATCTATCTCACCTCACATCCGCTGCACATCGGAAACCGTAAGTGCTATTGCCGGTTCCCGGATTGTTGCGGTGCCGCTTTGCACTCCTTAAATCTTCTTTCAACCCTTTCCAACAGCCGCCGCGAAGCACACGATAAACCCCTTGCAGCGGCCCGGTAGGGTTAAAAGGTTCTTGAACAGAGATCTCGTAATAATTATAGCCATACCAGTCTTGGCACCATTCATAGACATTTCCTGCCATGTCATAAAGACCGTTGTCATTTGAAGGGTAACTCATGACGGATGTTGTATCGGAACTGAAAAAATTCGCTTGCGTCTTTTCAATATCGTTTCCCGTCGGATATTCCGCATGATCTTTATGGCTTTGGCTAGCAACTTCCCACTCAGCCTCTGTCGGAAGCCGTTTGCCTAACCATTTTGCATAAGCAACAGCCCCGTACCAAGTGACTCCAACAACGGGGTGTTTGAGATAGCCCGATTCAATCGTGCACTTCCCCCTGCTGCGATGGATGCGCGATTCTTTAAGATTGATCAAGTCATTGTGGTTGCTATCTTTGATCCCTTCCATCGCTTCGAGGAATCTGACAAATTGTTCGTTGGTCACGGGATGGATATCAATTGCAAAACTGTCTATCGAGATCTCGTGCTTAGGCATCTCATCGCGGTTGCCTTGACTGCTTCCTCGAGTAAAGGTTCCCCCTTCAATCACTACCATTTCTGTATGGATAGGCTCTATCTCGATATTCTCTTTTTGCTCAGGAGTGTATTGTTTGACCATCGGATCAACTTGGAAAACAGATGCGGGATTAGGATCGAGAATGGGCCTTTCTAACGTTGCGTGATGAAGCACGGGTTTTAAATTAACCTCTGCAACCTGATTTTTTTCTTTAAGTGGCTCTGTTCGAGACCCCTTCTTTAAAGATTCCATCAACGAAACAAGCTGTGCAGGACGTTCTTCAGGACGTTTCTGCATGCAAAATTTAACAAGTTGGTCCCAGTCATATGCTGGACGATCTAGCCGGACGCTTGGAAGATCAAAATATCCTTCTGGCAGTTCTTTAGTCAGTAAGTAGTAGGCTAAGACTCCGAATGCATAACTGTCTGTAAGCGAATTCTGCTCGATTTTAAGAGCTGCATCTTTTTGTTCCGGCGCCAAAAATGCATATCCCTGAATAAATGATTGATGGAGAGGAATTGCTTTCTCCATCTCAATAGTGCCCTGCTGCAGCGAAATACCAAGCGTTTCTGCAATGGAGTGGTAAGTGCGGGTAAGGAATGTGCCTGATCCCATCACTTTGGAAAGGCCAAAGTCGGAAAGATAAAGGTGAATCCCTTCACTTCCTCTTCCAACTAAGATATTATTCAATTTAATGCCTCTATGAGCAATTCCCGCTCCTTTCCCCTTAATATTATGGGCGTAGTCGAGCGCTGAAGCGATCTGATGGAGCATTTGGTAAATTTCATCTTCTTGAAGAGGGCGGCTTTGTCCTTGTTGATGGTGGTAGAGGTTCGTGTGTTCACCATCCGCATCTACGATGCAATCAGAAACGAGAAAATAGATGCCTTGATCGTATGAAATATTATGGATCTTAACAATATGGGGATGATTGAGAGTCGCCAGATGCGCTACCTCTTCTTCAAACCGTTGGATAAACCCCCGATCCGAACAGAGATCTTCAGGGAAAACTTTCAACGCAAATGGCTTTTTCATAAACCGATGTTCAGCAAGAAACACGCTTCCCAATGCTCCTTGCCCAATTTGCTTAACGATTTCGTAATCGCCTAAAATCCGCAACGTTCCATTCATTATCTTACACCTCGGATAGAAACCATACCATCATCCCAAACAATGTTTCAATGGAAAATTTCCCTTTTATTTAACAGATTTCCCATGATATGATCTCCCTTTTTATTTCACTATAAAGTTGAGAGTATATGGACAGACGTACGATCTTTTTTGTTTTATCCCTTTCCTTAACCCTTCTTGCCGTCAATATGTTTTTTGAGCACCGCAATCGGGATCATTTAAAGGAGTGGCATGCACAAGAAAAGGCTAAAAAACAGCAAAAAATGATCGAACTTCAAGCCGAAGTTGCCAATAAAACAGTTTCTTTTCAAGAGATGCCGACTGTTTCTCTTGCAAGCAATGACGGCAAACCTCTCGCCAAAGCGCTGCGCATCGGCGATGCCGTGATCACAACCCGCTGGACATCTCAACTGCCGGAAACTGTTCTCGTTGAGGATGAAGAACTCAAGTTGATTTTTCAATCCGCTGAAGGCCCGGTTGTCTACGCAAAAAACGATCGCCAGCTTCTCAAGACCGCCGATCTCCCCTATTTCGGCAATTATGAACTGCAGCTTGTCTCATTTAACCCGGATCAGGTTTTGCTTGGGAGCTACATCGATGGCGCATTCAGCATACCTGTCGTAGAATTGCAATCACTAAAAGCCGACGTCGAAGAAAATGTCGAAGAAGTTAAACTGCCGCACTCTGCAATCGCCCTAATGAAAAGTGGAAACGCTTATTTGCCTGTCGGTCTTTATTTATCAAAAGGGAATGCACTCATCCAGTTGGAACAGTTCAAGGGGTTGGCTACTGAAACCAAAAAGCCGATGGTTCCCGAGCTGCAGCAAGAAGTCGAGGAGGCATACTATGTTTTGGAAAACGACTATCAACAGCTCGTTTTCTCAACTACTGGAGGAGCGTTGGTTGAAATCAACCTTCCTTTTGAAACAGGTGAAAATCAAAAAAGCGTTGTCAAAGAGATCGAATTTGACAAGGAAATTGAAGAACAGCATCCTTATGACGCTCGTTTTCCACTCCAATCCTACTATACCCCCGGAGAGTCGCCAACCGGTCCTTTCGTAGAGAACAGCAAAGGACGCTTAGGCGGCTATTATCCATTGTTAAGACGGGATCTCATTCAAAAAGGAGCAAAACCTTCCATTCAAGTACTGCCGGAAAACTATGCACTCAACATCGTCTCAAAATACCCGGAAATTGCAACGCTTCCTTACCGAGTCACTCATTTCGACAAAAACAAAATTGTTTTCGAAGCATCTCAAAATAATCGAAAAATCATTAAAACCTACTCGTTCGACGAGCAAAAGAACGCACCTTATATTGTTAACTTATCCATCACTGTTGAAGGAGACTCCAGAGGCCTTTGGCTGACGACTGGAGTTCCCGATGTCGAATGGATTTCTAATGCACCTGCTCCGGCTTTGAAATACCGGCTGACACGACAAGGAAAGGTCGAGGTGAACAACCTCGATAAACCCAAGGATTCACTCACCATGAGTACTGTAGTTCCCGATTGGATCTGCAATTCAAACGGTTTTTTTGGAATTATCCTGGATCCTTTATCGCCCATTGACGATGGACTAAGAGTGCTGCATATCGATGGTGAAGAGATGCCTTCACGCCTTGTGCTTGTTGGAGAAGAGTACGACCGTTTTCAAGCATCCAAACTCCCGGGCTATCTCATGATGCTCCCTTTAAATTCAAAAGGGGGAACCATGAATTTTCGCATTTTTGCCGGACCGTTCGGAGATAAAACCTTGACAACAGTTGATCATCTCTACTCTAATCCAGAGACCGGCTACAATCCGGATTACAAAGGGTCGCAAACATTCCACGGATGGTTTTCATTCATTTCCGCTCCTTTCTCCAAGTTTCTTTTTGTCCTCATGAAATTTTTTCATCATCTGACAGGATCTTGGGGTATTTCTATCATCCTGCTTACAATTGCCTTGCGCGTGATGCTCTACCCTCTTAATGCATGGTCGACAAAATCGATGCTGAAAATGCAGCAGCTTCAACCGGAAGTGCAAGCGATTCAGGAAAAACACAAAAAAGATCCGAAAAAAGCGCAACTGGAAGTGACTAATCTCTACATGTCTCGCGGGGTGAATCCAATCTCCGGTTGTTTTCCCATGTTAATCCAGCTGCCATTTCTCATTGGAATGTTCGACCTGTTAAAATCGACCTTTGAACTTCGAGGGGCTCCTTTTATTCCCGGATGGATAGACAACCTTGCAGCGCCGGATGTTCTTTTCAGCTGGAAAACGCCGATTTTCTTTATCGGAAACCAATTTCACTTGCTCCCGATCCTACTTGGAGTTGTCATGTTCATTCAGCAACGGACGATGTCTAATGCTCCCAAGGATCCGAATTTAATGACTGAGCAGCAAAGACAGCAAAGGACAATGGGAACAATGATGACAGCAGTATTCTCTGTCATGTTCTACCACTTTCCATCCGGATTAAACATTTACTGGCTTTCAT
Organism: Waddlia chondrophila WSU 86-1044; assembly: GCF_000092785.1. NCBI lineage: Bacteria > Pseudomonadati > Chlamydiota > Chlamydiia > Parachlamydiales > Waddliaceae > Waddlia > Waddlia chondrophila. The sequence continues at coordinate 1,084,444 of NC_014225.1, read as the reverse complement.
CTATGCTGCTAGGCATTTTGCAGCAATGGTGGACGCAGAGAAAATTCAAAGCAAATCCGATTGAAATTCAGACAGTTCCATTAGCAAAAGGAAAGCAAAAAAGAAAAAAAAGGTAGCTTTTTCCTTGTATTTTTAAATAAAAAATTTTAAAAAATACATTTTAGAGAACGTCTCTTATACCGATCATGTTTCAAAATTAAATTTTCAGGCAAGGAGGCGCCCGGAATTTAATTCTGAAGCATGATCGGTATATATCAAAAAGTTGGAAAAATGCAAGCTTGGGATCTTTTTCTTAAGGAGATGGAAAGAGAGATCGGTCTGGAAACAGCTAAGAAATGGCTGTATTCCCTTAAAGTGGCCGATTTCGATGCCTGCAATCTTTATTTGGAAGCTAAAGACGCTTTTCAAGTGATGTGGTTCGAGGAGCATGTCCGTAAGAAAGCGAATAAGCATCTTGTTAACAATAACCGGAAACAGATTAAAGTTCATTTATCGGTCAAAGGATTGGGCAAACCTAAAAAGGCGGCTTCAAAAGTCAAAAATATTCCTCCCGCCTTCACATTGGCTTTTGATGAATTAGACCCTCTTTTTACTTTCGACCACTTCATCCCCTCAGAATCAAACCTTCTTGCTCATAAGCTCTTGTTTAAAACGACAAATTACGACCCCATTTCATCACAAGTCGTTTCCAATCCCAGTGAGCTTGCGTCATTTAATCCAATTTTTTTATTTGGCGGCAAAGGAACTGGAAAAACCCATTTACTCATGGCGACAGCCCATGCAATCAATTGCAGCCATAAAAAAGCGCTTTACGTTCGATCAGAAACTTTCACTGTGCACGTAGTTTCGGCAATCCGTGCCGGCGAAATGAGCTTATTTCGACAAGCTTACCGTAGTGTTGATGTATTGTTGATTGATGACGTGCATCTATTTTCCAAAAAATGGGCGACTCAAGAGGAGCTTTTCCACACTTTCAATGCTCTTCATCTTGCCGGAAAGCAAATCATACTGAGCGCAAATTGCGCGCCTCAAGAATTGCAGCATATTGAGCCACGTCTTATCAGCCGTTTTGAGTGGGGAATTGTGCTGCCGCTCAATCCCCTTCCCAAAGAAGATATGCGAAAAGTGATTCAACGGAAAGCCAAAGCGTTTGATACTCAGCTTCATCCAAAAGTGGAAGAATTTTTGCTTGAGATGTTTTCCAGTACAACCAATTCGATTGCTGCTGCCCTTGAATCTTTGTTGATGCGGCATCATTTACGCATGCGGGAACAGAAAAAGGCGTCTGCGCCAATCACAGTTCAGCTGGCAAAACATTTACTGAAAGACTTGATCGAAAAAGAAAGTCTCTCCGCGCTGACTCCAGAAAAAATTATTCAGATTGTTGCCGAATATTTTGGCATCTGCAAGCAGGATATTCTTTCGAAAAACCAAAAAAGGGAATATGTTGTTCCTCGTCAGCTGGCGATGTATTTTTGCCGTCAAAAACTTAAAATTCCTTATACAAAATTGGGAGCGGTATTTGGCAGAGATCATTCAACAGTGATTTCCAGTATCAAAACCGTTCAATCACAGTTGGATGAAAACAATAAAGAAGTGATCGACCAATTAAACGGAATTACTAAAATTCTTCACAAATAAGAACAAGCGATGAAACCTTTCAAAATCAAAGACAATCTCGATCCCCAAACCGGCGAAGGATTACGCCTTGCCGAATGGGGGCGCCGTGAAATTCAGCTGGCAGAAAAAGAGATGCCGGGGTTAATGGCCTTAAGGAGGGAATATAGCAAAAGCAAACCTTTGGAGGGTGCGAGGATCGCCGGGTGCTTGCACATGACTATCGAAACAGCGGTCTTGATCGAAACTCTTCTTCTTTTAGGTGCAGAGGTCAGATGGTCTTCTTGTAACATCTACTCTACCCAAGACCACGCTGCTGCTGCGATTGCTCATCAAGGCGTTCCTGTGTTTGCCTGGAAAGGAATGACTGAAGAAGAGTATTTTTGGTGCATTGAACAGACATTGATGTTTGAAGACGGCCCTCTGAATTTGATCATAGACGACGGCGGAGATCTCACCAACGTTGTTCACGATAAATTTCCGAACCTCCTTTCAAAAGTGGTCGGATTATCGGAGGAAACCACCACAGGAGTTCGCAATCTTGAAAAACGGTTTAAAAGCGGCGCTTTGAAGGTGCCTGCAATCAACGTCAATGATTCTGTGACAAAATCGAAATTTGACAACTATTATGGCTGTAAAGAGTCTGTCATTGACGGAATCAAACGTGCAACAGACACTATGATTGCAGGAAAGATCGTTGTTGTTTGCGGCTATGGCGATGTTGGCAAAGGGTGTGCGGAAGCGATGGCTGGTTTGGGTGCCCGAGTATATGTCACAGAAATCGATCCCATTTGCGCATATCAAGCAGCAATGAACGGTTTTCCTGTTGTGACAGTTGAGATGGCAGCGCCCATGGCAGATATTGTAATTACCGCAACAGGATGTAAAGGAGTTGTCAGAGCTGAGCACATGGAGATGATCAAAGACGGAGCCATTCTTTGCAATATTGGACATTTTGACTGCGAAATCGATGTCGATTGGTTAAACAGCAATCCCGATCTCTCCTGCGTGAATATCAAGCCTCAAGTGGATCAGTACATCTGGAAAGGCGGAGAAAAATCACTTCTTTTATTGGCTCAAGGTCGATTAGTCAATTTAGGCTGTGCCCATGGCCATCCTTCTTTTGTCATGTCCAATTCATTTTGCAATCAGATCCTTGCCCAAATCGAGTTGTGGACGAACCAAGGCGATTATCCGATCGGAGTCCACCGCCTTCCCAAGCTGCTCGATGAAAAAGTTGCCAGGCTGCATTTAAACAAACTCAGCGTACACCTGACAACGCTCTCTGAGGAACAAGCCGAATATCTAGGGATTTCCATAGAGGGCCCTTACAAAAGCGATCAATATTTGTATTAGATCTTGTAGAAAAAAGGACAAATTGATAAGATCTAAGCTTCGTTTGATACGGAGTATAGCGCAGTTTGGCTAGCGCGGCTGCTTTGGGAGCAGTAGGTCGGGGGTTCGAATCCCTCTACTCCGATTAACTGCTCCAATAACTATTTGTTGGAGCTTTTTTTTTGCTTATGCATTTAGCTTGGTTACATTGGGATCCGCCTAGATTTATTTTTACACTTCCCTTCATCCATCACCCGATTGCGTGGTATGGAGTCTGTTTTGCAATAGGGTTTATCTTGGGATTTTTTATCATCCTCCCCATGATACGCCAAAAGTTGTCTCAAACAGAAAAGATCTTACCGAGAGATATCGCTAGCTGGCCTCATGTTGTTCAATCTCTTAGACAGGTTAGCGGAAAAAAAGAACACCCTCTTTATCCTATTTATCAAAAGCTCTCGCAAAAAACGCGAGAGAATTTGAATCGCTTGAAAATCAAGCAAGAGCCTGTAGAGTTAACAAAAAACGACATTTTGCAAGCGGTCAATCACTCCTATCTTGCTTATGGACGAGAAAAACTGGAGAAACTGTTCGGCAAAGGGTTGTTAACCCTTAAAGAACTTGCTGTTCTTCTTACAGACAGGCTTACTTGGTATATCGTGATTGGCACTGTTGTAGGCGCTCGCTTAGGTCATGTCTTTTTTTATGAATGGCCCCGTTATCAACAAAATCCTCTGGAAATCATTAAAGTTTGGGAAGGAGGCCTAGCCAGCCACGGCGGTGCGCTTGGTGTCATTCTTGCCCTGTTTTTATATCAACGCAGTATTCGTGAAAAATTTCCCGAATTTAATTTTCTTTGCTTGTTGGACATCCTTTGCGTTCCGACAGCAATGACGGCGGTTTGGATACGGATAGGCAATTTTATGAATCAGGAGATTATCGGTCCAGTAACCACAGCTCCTTGGGCTGTCGTCTTTGCTCACCCTCTTGAAGCTGAAGGAGGGCTGCCCCGCCATCCAACACAGTTATATGAAGCTTTCTGCTATCTAATCACATTCATTTTTCTCTATACATTGTGGAGTAGAAAACGGAATCAATTAAAACCGGGAGTTTTGATTGGCCTTTTTATGATTCTTGTTTTCGGCTCCCGTTTCTTTGTCGAATTTGTCAAAGTTTCCAAGGGATTGATGATTGACGAATCGTTCCTTCTTACAGGACAATATTTAAGCCTGCCGTTTATTATCCTAGGTATTTTCCTTCTCTTTTGTGGAAAGAAGCTTTCAAAGTCTTCAATTTTTTAATTGATATTTTAAAAAAAAATTAATATAATTACTCTTGTGAGGTAATTAGTATTAGTAACGGAGGAAAGATGAGCATCGACAGTTCTACAGGTTTTGATTCAGGAGCACTCACACACTCCCAATTTACATTCAATGAGAAAGATGGAACCGTTAAGCTGGCGGCGAGTGGCAAAAAATATACTGTCCAAATTGGCGGTAGTACCTTAGATCGCAATAATAAAGAACTGATTAAAATGATCACAGACATTCTGGATCAAGTGGGTCAGCAAGAAGAATTCGAGTATAAAGATTTAAGCCAGACAACAATTACTGATGAAGGGGTGAAAACTGATCAAAAAGAAGAGGAGCCAAGAACATATAAAATAGAAACACATGATGAAAGTTATAAAAAGATTACAGAAATTGCTCAAAAAGTGTTATCGAAACCGCCCGTTGATTCAGGAAGACTAGTTGCAGAAGAAGGTAAAGGACAAAATGTTGAAGATCTTACAAAACAATCGGGCTCAAGCTCTGGCTTTCTGGAAGTGGAATTTGAAGTATTGGAGAGAGGAAAACTTCCGGAAACTACTGAAAAGGTAGTATCATTCAGTCCTGTGCCGCAAACGAAGAGAGAAAAGCTAAAACAAGTTAAAGAGCGCGTTCTTCAGTTTGTTAGCAGGTCTGCCAATTTTCTAATCGAAAAGTTTAAAAAAACTGATCATAAAACGAAAACGCCTTCTATTGAAATAGAATTAGATAAAATCGGAAAATCAGATGAATCAGATGAACTTGATAAAGAAATCGGAAGAGAATTCACGAAGTGCCCTCTCTCTAAAAATAGCGAAACAGATGAGTTTGACCATACAACTCTTAGCCTGAAAGCGTTGGAGAAAATCGCTTCTGAAACGGTAAATATTGATGGAAAGGTCAAAATTCGAAAAGAAAAGAAACAGTCTTTTATTAGAGCCGGACACAGAATAGGAAAGCTGAAAAAGAGAGAGAGAGGAGTCGGAACAGGAAAGAAGTCTCTTGAAGCAATGAAAGTTGTTTTAAAGGCTTGTCAACATCACTATTCAGATGTTAAAGAGCAACACACACTCTACAGCTCTGTATTAGAAAAGTTCGTTAAGATGGAAATAAAGGAGGAATATTTTGACATTGATCAATGGCTTTCAGAAATAGAAAAAAATGTACCAGAAGAAATTAAAAAATCACAGGAATTACAAGATCTAAAAACTGCCTTAGAGGAATACAAAGAGAAAAAAGATCTTTCAAAAATAAAAGATGCAAAAAAAAACTTAGAGAAGCAATTAAAAACTAAGCTTAATTCATTGAATCAGGAATCTCAAAAAATTATCCGTATTGTCACATCATTGACAAAGCTCTCCACATGGGGTAAAGCAATAATGGAAAATTATAATCAGACGCTTAAACCGATAATCTCTGAGATTCAACCGCTTAAATCTCCAAAAGATAAATGGTTAAAAAAAGAGAAATTTTTTAATCAGGTTTTTAATCCTGAAGAAGAAGAGCTCAGATCTAATTTTGAAATAAATTATCGTTGGATGATGAGTTCTTCAGAATACATTGACTTATTAAAGAATCGTTATCAATCAAATGAAAAAAAACTCAAAGATGAGGAAATTTTAGATAAAAAATATTTGAAAGAAGAACAAGAAATTATCCTAAAAATGGTTTTTAATTGGAGTTTCAGCGATAAAATCGCCCCATCTGAAATTGAACTATTATCAGATTTTGTTGGATTATTAGATGATCGCTATCAATCAAATGAAGAAAAACTCAAAGATGAGGAAATTTTAGATAAAAAAAATTTGGAAGAAGAACAAAAAATTATCCTAGAAATAAAAAATAAAATTGAAAAAAAAGAAGTTCCTGCTGTATCGGATGTCACTCCTGAAGATGCAACTCAAGATTTCCAAGCGGATCTTGCAGGCGTTGCAGCAGGCAAGATCAAAAGCAAAAAACGTGAAGAACTGCTTAATAAATATCTTGCAGATATCACCGCTTTCACCAGCAACACCTACCTCAAGATTCTCCCTTCAGAATTTGCAAAGCTTGCATGGTCTAAATCAGAAAAGGCTTCAACAAGCCCAAATCTTTCAAAATTTTCTACACAGTTTAATAATCTTAACCAATATTTTCAGTATGTGATCTTAACTGTTCCTGACGGCAAAGGTGGACGTAAACCCTCTACTATCGAAGAGCAAGCCCGTATGATCGAGTTTTTCATTGATTTACAAACAAAGGCAGTCAAGCAAGGTGACCTTAATACAGTTGCGATCATCAATAGTGCTCTTGATAGTTCTTCTATTTTTCGATTAAAGAAAGCATGGAACGATGTTCCTATAAAAAAAATAGCTCAACAAAAAAGAAATGCCTCATATACAAGCCCTGAGTCTAGTTATAAAGCTGCAAGAGAATTTCAGGAAGGACATCCTGGAGGCATTCCATTTATGGGTATTTTTCTTCAAGATCTTACATTTTTTAACGATGGGAACAAGCTCTATCAAGAAGATGATTCCGAAGTAGTCAACAATGATCTGATCGAAAAGTTTTCAACAACCATCAAAACTGCACTTCAAGGCCAGCAAGGAAGAACGATGATGCGACCTAAAAGAAATATCGAAGAAGAGATTAAGTTAGCCAGTAAGCAAGACGATAACACTCTATACGCACTCTCTCTCCAAGCACAACAGAGAGAATAATTCATTGAAATTTACAGTAAAATCCTCTATCATGCTTAGTTTAAGTTCATAGAAGGTCTTTCTTATGGCAAAGTTAAAATTTGAAACAACCGGAGAAGAAGTCGAGCTTCCCGATAACTCCGCTATTCAAGAAGTGTGCGAAGAAGCTGGAATCCCCTTTGCCTGCACAGAAGGTGTTTGCGGGACTTGCGTCATTGAAATTAAGGAGGGCGGCGAAAATCTCTCCGACCCTACTCAAGAAGAGATTGACTTTCTTGGGGATGATCCGCAAGATGAGCGTTTGGCTTGCCAGTGCAAAATTAAACAAGGCGAAGTTACGGTATCCTTCTAATGACGACACAAGAAATGATCCATCCCCAAATGACCATCGAGGAAATTCTCAGTAAATATCCTCATAAAGCGCAAAAACTTGCGCAAGAACTTACCAATGCAGGCCTTCACTGCGTCGGCTGCCAGGCTGCAACCTGGGAAACTCTTGAAGTGGGCATGCTTGGACATGGAATGTCTCAGGAATCTATTCAACGATTGACCAAAAAACTTAATCAAGTACTTCTCGAAGAAACGGACCGTACGACGATTACATTAACTCCACGCGCCGCAAGAAAGTACGTCCAAATTCTTGAAGAAGAAGGGAAGAACGGCTGGGGCATCCGCTTTACAGAAAAGATGGCCGGCTGCAACGGTTTTGAATATGTCTTGGATTATTCCGAAAAAGCTCAAGAAGATGACGAGGTATTCATTTCTCAGGAGATCGAAATCCATGTCAATAAGGCTCTTGTCGATCGTTTATTGGGCGCCGAAATCGATTATATCGATGCTCTGCAAAACTCCGGCTTCAAGGTCACCAATCCAAATGTCCGCTCTGCTTGCGGATGCGGTACATCGCACGGTTACTAGATCATAAGTGAATGGGTTTTTCGCAGGCAGCTAAAGCTGCCTCCTTAATCGCTTCACTTAACGTTGGATGAGCATGAGATGTGTAGGCTAATTCCCTAACCGTTGCTCTTTTCTCAATTGCAACAACTCCCTCTCCAATCATTTCCGAAGCATTCGCGCCAACGAGATGAACTCCCAACAGGCGGCCGCTGTTTTTTTCCCCAATCACCTTAACTATTCCTTCTGTTTCCCCTGCGCAACGAGCCCTTGCATTCCCTTTGAAAGGAAACACGCCTGTTATCAGCTCAAGCCCCATCTCCTTTCCCTCTTCTTCTGTCAGACCGACAGCAGCAACCTCCGGCATCGTATAAATGACGTTGGGAATTGCCATGTAGTTGATATGTGAGGACTTGCCTGCCAAAGACTCAACAGCAGCAACAGCTTCTTCCGATGCCCTGTGTGCAAGCATTGGACCGTCGATAATATCGCCAACAGCTAAAATGTTGGGATGGTTCGTACAGAAATTGCCATCGACAACGATGAAGCCCTGTTTTGTTTTTGCAATGCCGATCTCTTCTACCCCTAATCCTTCAGAATAAGGCTTTCTTCCAATGGCCACCAAAACAACATCGGCTTTCAAGGTGCTTTCTTTGCCCTTTATCCGAACAGAGAGCTCGGCTCCTTTCTTTGACACTTTGGCATCAGTCACTTGCGCGCCAAGGTGAAACGTCAACCCTTGCGCTGATAAGATTTTCTGAAAAGTTTTTCCAATCTGATTATCCATTGCAGGGGTGATACGATCCAACATTTCGACGATCGCCACTTCCGACCCGAGTCGACTATATACCGAAGCAAGTTCTACCCCAATCACTCCGGCTCCGACAACAACCATTTTCTTTGGAACAGACGGCAGGCTAAGCGCTCCTGTGGATGAGACCACGACCTTTTCATCAAAAGGTAAAAAAGGAAGTTCGATCGGCTTGGATCCCGTTGCAATCAGAAAGTGCTTTGCCCGCATCTTTTTGCCATTCACCTCAATCTCTTCAGGCGATACAAAGCGGGCACTCCCTTGCACGGTTTTCACTTTGTTCCGCTTCAAAAGCCCTTCAATCCCGCCAACAAGACTAGCAACCACCTCTTCTTTGCGCTTCATCATCTTGCTAAAGTCAACTGTTGCATTTTTCAGTTGAATTCCATGTTCATCTGCATGTTTTTCAATGAATGCAAAATGTTCGGAAGATTGCAGCAATGCTTTTGAAGGAATGCAGCCGACATTCAGACATGTCCCTCCAAAAGTGGAATATTTTTCGACAATAGCGACAGATAATCCAAGCTGGCTTGCACGAATGGCTGCGACATATCCGGCAGGCCCTGATCCGATCACAATTAAATCTTCCATTTTACACTCCCAATAGCAATCTGGATGGATCTTCCAGGCAGTTCTTGACATGAACGAGGAAAGAAACTGCCTCTTTTCCATCAACAATGCGATGGTCGTAGCTAAGCGCCAAATACATCATTGGCCGAATGACAATCTCGTCATTTACGACAACCGCGCGCTTTTGAATGTTGTGCATTCCTAATATCCCCACCTGCGGGTGGTTTAAAATCGGTGTTGAAAGCATGGAACCGTAAATTCCCCCATTAGTAATGGTAAATCCACCTCCTTGAAGGTCGTCAACGGAAATTGTGCCTGCGCGCGCTTTTTCCGCAAACTCGATAATCCCCTTTTCGATGTCGGCAAAATTTTTCTGATCGCAATCACGCAAAACCGGAACAATGAGTCCGCGCTCTGTTCCAACGGCAATGCCGATATCGTAATAGTCTCGATGAACAATTTCATCTCCGTCAATATAGGAGTTAATATCGGGAAAAGTTTCCAGAGCAGAGACAACAGCCTTAACGAAAAAAGACATGAATCCGAGCTTTGCATCATGCTCTTTGATGAACGCTTCCTTATACTTGGTACGCAGCTTCATCACCTGTGAAAGATCCGCTTCATTGAATGTCGTAAGCATCGCAGTTGCCGCTTGAGCTTCCACTAGCCGCTTTGCAATTACCTTGCGGATTTTAGTCATGCGGCGGCGTGTCTCGCCTCGTTCTTTTTTCATGGTTGGCGGCGGCGCTGACTTTTCCTGCTTGCCGATTTCCGCAACAAACGCTTCTCTAGAGTGCCTAATCCCCTTTTCAGGCTTCTTCTCTTCTTTTTTAAGGACAGGCGCGGACGCTTTTTCTTCTTTTTTCTCCGGTTTCCCACCATCGCTGTCAATTAAGCCAATCACCTGGTCGATTTTCACGACATCGTCTGTCTCAACTGTCAACGTCAAGACACCTGTCTGACTGGCATACAAAACTTGATTGACTTTATCTGTTTCCAGTTCGAGGATCTCCTCATCCATTTTCACGTGCGATCCTGAAGGTTTCAAAATCTGACCAACTGTCGCTTCTGTAATCGACTCCCCCATCGCAGGAACTTTTATTTCTTCTTTCATGATCTCATGCTTCCTCTTTTCCAAATAACGCCTCGATGATTTTTTTGTGCTGTTTTTGGTGCAGCGCGAACGAGCCAACCGCAGGCGATGCGGACTGGCTGCGGCCAATATATTCCAGCTGAACCCCTTTAGGAAGCAGACTGAGTAATTGGGGGCGGATAAAATCCCAGGCTCCCATGTTCTCAGGCTCCTCTTGAACCCAATAACAGGTCTTGAACCCTTTATACGATTCGATTAGCTCGGTTAACTTCTCTTTATACAGGGGATAAAGTTGTTCGATCCGCAAAATCGCCATCTTCTCGTTCTTTCGCTTGCGCCTTTCTGCATTGAGGTCGTAGAACATGCGGCCGCTGCATAAAACAAGAGTCTCAATATTCTTTGGTTTGAGAGGATCATCTAAAACTTCCTGAAAATGCCCTTTTGTAAAGTCCCCGATATCGTTCACACATTCAGGATGGCGCAAAAGTCCTTTCGGAGTAAAAATGACAAGCGGCTTTTCCATTGGCTTGTGCAATTGCCTTCGCAAAAGATGAAACATTTGTACCGGAAGTGTGGGATTGACAATTTGCATGTTCCAATCGCCGCAAAGCGAAAGAAAGCGTTCCATACGGGCAGACGAATGCTCAGGTCCTTGTCCTTCATAACCGTGAGGAAGCAATAACGTCACGCTATTGACCTGCCCCCACTTCATTTCAGACGTCGAGATAAATTGATCAATAATGATTTGTGCTCCGTTGCAAAAATCGCCGAACTGCGCCTCCCACAAGACAAGAGCGTCAGGTCTGGCAAAGCTATAACCGAATTCAAATCCCAAGACGGCATATTCCGACAATGGAGAGTTGTAAACGTAAAAATTCCCGTTTAAACGATCAAACGGACAATATTCTTTTTCTTCTTTCTGATCCATCCATACAGCGTGACGGTGGCTGAATGTGCCGCGGCATGAATCTTGACCTGAAAGACGGATCGTCCGATTCTCATTCAAAAGAGTTGCATAAGCAAGTGTTTCTCCCATGCCCCAGTCAACTCCTTTCTTGCCTTCCACCATCTCCATGCGCTCTTTGATCAACTTTTTCAGCTTGCGATGTACCGTCACATTTTTCGGAATAGTGCAGATTTTCTCAGCAACAAATTTCAACGTTTTAAGATCTACTCCCGTTTGAACCGGAGCAAAGGGACCTTTTTTCTTTTGATGCCTTTTGGGGGGCTCATCCTGATTAAATTTCTTCTCAGGCAGACGCAGCCCCGTCAACGCTTCTTGAAGCGCTTCTTTGAACTCCACTTCCAATGCTTCAGCCATCTTTCTTTCAAGAACGCCCTGACTGATCAGGTCATCGCGATAGATTTCACGAATCGATTTTTTAGAGCGGATTAAGTCGTACTCATGAGGCTGGGTAAACGCTGGCTCATCCCCTTCGTTATGCCCATACTTGCGGTAGCAGTTCAGATCGATAAAAACGTCGCATTGGAATTTTTGCCGAAGCTCGATTGCAAGATGAATAGCTGCGACACATCCTTCGGGATCTTCGGCATTTACATGAAAAACGGGAGCGTCGAATGCCCTTGCGATATCTGTGCAGTAGCCAGTCGACCGACCGTTTTCAGGCGTCGTCGTGAATCCGATCTGATTATTGATAACGAGATGGATGGAACCTCCTGTCGCATACCCTTCCAACCCATACAGCTGCAACGTTTCATAAATAATTCCCTGGCCCGCAATCGCAGCATCTCCATGAATGAGGATCGGCAAGGAATGCTCTCTTTTCTCGTCTCCGATGGAATCCTGATACGCTCTAACTTGGCCAAGTACAACAGGATTTACTGCCTCAAGATGGCTTGGATTCGGAGTTAAGCGAATATCGATCTTTTTTCCGTTCAAATCGATTTTGGAACTGAAGCCTTTGTGATACTTCACATCGCCGCTCCCTTCGAAAGACAAAGGAATATATCCTTCTTCGAATTCACTGAAAATCAATGAGTAAGATTTTTTTAATATATTGGATAAAACGTTGAGCCGGCCTCGATGGGCCATTCCGATCACGAATTCCTCTATATCAAGGCCAGAGCCCGTATCAATTAATGCTGCCAGTATTGGAATCAGCGTTTCTCCCCCTTCCAAAGAGAAACGTTTCTGCCCGACATATTTTGTATGCAAGAAAACTTCAAAAAGCTCTGATTTATTTAGATGTTGCAAAATCGAGCGTTTTTGGTCGATTGTCAATGCAATTTGAAACTTGTTCGGTTCGATTTTTTTCTGGATCCAGTGTTGCATTTCAAGGTTTTGGATTCCCATATATTCGACGCCGATTTTGGAGCAGTAGATCGCTTCCAACACATCGATCATTTCCTGAAGAGGCGCTTCCGGTTTATGAAGCAGTCCGTTTGTGGGGAAGGTTGTCTTTAACTCGCTTTCCTTAAATCCTATCACCCCCAAATCCAGCTGCCAAGGCGGCTTTATCGGAGTTGTTCGGATAGGATTGATATCGGCTTTTAAATGCCCCCAAGTACGATAAGAGCGGATCAATCGATCTATGCGTAAATCTGCCGGAGCGGACTGATCAATAACAATTGCTGCTGGCACTTCATCGGAGATCATGCTTGTAAAAGCTGCACGCCATGTTGGATCGACACTGGAAGGATCCTGTTGGTAGCGATCGTATAGTTCTTCAATCAGATCCAGGTTGCCGTACCCGGAAAGAGTTAATCTTTCAAATCCCATTTTACGTCTCTCATGATTCGTCAGACTATATTTACCACACTAAAAGCGTTCGGTCAATTTAAAAGGTATTATCCATTTTTTTCCTTTTCTACAGAGCGAATGATCTTTTCAGAAATGGCGTCTGAAATCGACAATCGATTCGCCTTGCTAAGTTTTGCGTGGATATTAAGATCCTTAAATTCAGGATGTTGATCAAGAAATTCAACCACCTTTTTCAGGTCGATAATTTCCCCTTCGCGATAAAGTTCCCGATAAATGATGCGGATCAACTCTAAATCTTCAAGATAATCTACGGTAATGCGTATGTCTTTTCTCTGGAAGATTTGATCAGGAATATGAAGCGCTATTTTAAACGATTCGGGATGCTCCCTTAAATAGAGTGTCACATGCTCTCTTTGGTAATTTTCGACAGCTTTTTCGTGCATTTCTCTAAGCGTTTTCATTGTGAACACTTCAAGGCCTGTTTCTAAACTTCGGTGGCGTGGATCGGGACAGACATAGTCTGCTTTTTTTTCTTGGAGCAGGGCAATCATTGCATCCACCGTGGGAGGATGGATCAAAGGGCAATCTCCTGTCATTCTCACAATGACATCTGCTCCATTTTTCAAAGCTGCTTCATAATAGCGCTGAAGGACATCCTCTTCGGAGCCGGCGTAAGCGTGCACATTGCAGGATTTAGCCAGTTCCAAAATCGCGCGATCTTCGGAACGCGTTGTTGTTGCGACAATAATATCAGAGATACGCTTTGACAATTTCGCTCTTTCAATCACATGCCAAAGAAGCGGCTTGCCGCAGACCTCTGCAAACGCCTTTTGACTGAGCCTGGAAGACCCAGATCTTGCTTGAATAATGATACTTACTTTTTCCATCATGTTCATGTTACAAGGCTCTTGTAGAAATTTCAACAAGAAGGCTATGCTTGGAAAACATGATTCGTTTTTTTATTCTCTTATCTCTAATTTTTTCCAGTTGTTCCAATGATATAGACAACGCAGGCAGCTTTATTGAAGTCACAGGAAGGGAACCGGAAAGAATCCCTCTATACAGGGTAAACATTCCGGAACACTGGGAAGTGATCAAGCCTGATGAAAGGCTGCCATTAACAGATTCCCGCCTGCCGCTTCTTGAGTGCCGAGTCGGAGAAACGCTAAGAATCGTTTTTCATAATTTCCCAACTTCCGACCCGAAACAGCGGATACCGCCGGGGGCGCAAATCGAACGGTGGAAAAAACAATTAAAAGAATTACACCCTGCATCTGTTCTCGTCACTCCTCAATCATTTAGCGGTTACATCGGATTGCGGCTAGAAGCTCAAGAAAAAGAAACTGCTGTGATTGGATACGCCTTGCAGATCGACAATGACCACTACCGCAATCTTGCCTGCACGGAAATGCCCGAGCAGATGCGCGCCGACATCACAATCAAAGCGACAGGTTCACCGGAAGAGATTGCACAATACCGTCTGGAACTGATGGCTGTCGCGCAAAGCTTTGAGCTCATCGAGGAGATCCCTATTCCGCGATGAAAAAATTGTTTCATTTCTTTGGCAGCATCCATTTTGCCATTAGCCTCATTGCGACAACTGCACTCTTTGTGATTGCCGGCACTTTAATTGAATCGTGGGCAGATTCTCATCAATATGCCGCCTCCTTAACTTATGAACACCCCGCATTTCTAGTTCTCCTCTTTTTCTTTTTTATTAACATCCTTTTTGCCGCTTTACGCAGATGGCCTTTTCGACCTAAGCATATCCCTTTTCTAATCACCCATTTAGGATTGCTGATGATCATCGCAGGAGTTGTCGTTAAGACCTTCTATGGACTGCAAGGAGTGATGATGCTGATCGAAGGAAGCGGCTCTGATCAGGTCCGAATTCCTCATACGAAAGCGCTTCGCATGGAAAGCAGAGAACATCAAATCGTTTTCTTTTCCCTTGATGATCGCAAGGCTCCTTTTCAACTGGTTGGATACGCTCCCCATTCAACTGAAACCTACAATTATTGGATCAAAGGCAATAGCGCAACGATTCAAGGACTTCCTCCTTTTCCTGTATTTCAATGGGATGGAGGGGAAATTCCTTTAAGCGGCAGGGCAAAATTTACAGAAGATGAAGTGTGGAATCTTGTAGCGTTGCGAACAGATGATGTTGGAAAAGCTGCTGAGGCGCTTTACCAGCAAAGAATGGATCGAGGAGTTGCCGATCTGGACTTTCATTCAGAAGAAGGTTTGATCAATCCAACCGTAAAGATCGATGGCGTCTCCATCCCTTTAAAAGGGGAACAAAGCCTTGTCAACGATCAAGGGATCGATCTAACCCTTTCTCCGACACTGGCGTTCATGCAGGATGTTCAAGAAGACACGCATCTGTTTTTCTTTGATCGGTTTGGAAGGGTTTTTTACCAAAAATATCGAGGAGATCAACTCCCGACACTTGCCGTTTATGATGAAGGATTTTCAGGATATCATGCCGTTGCCGATATTCCATACTATCCTCAAGGCAGAAAAGAGATACAGGAACAATTTTTAGAGAAGTTGTGTGCAGAACTGCAAAATGCAGACCCCAAGGCACTTGCTCCCCCTTTTAAGCTCCTTTTTCAACAAATCGGCAAAGACTATGACAAGGTGATCTCTAATCTCTTCAGAAACTGGTCGCAGACAGAAAAAGCTAATATGCCCTCCCTTGACTGGAGCTTAACTGATCAACACCTGCTGCGCAGCCTGCAATGGGCGGCCCGCTATCTTGAAGAAGAAGGGAATGTGGATGATTGGCCGATTGCTGTTCCCCAAGGAAGCGGTGAAGAACAAAAAGCTGCGCTTGTTCAACAACTTGCAAGCATTGGAGATCGCCTGCCCCCTCTTTCCTTTAACAACGATGCTGCATTGCTAAAAGCCTATCTTCTGCTCTACGGCATCTATCCTTCAGCAATCACTCCTCCTTCTAGTGTTTTGGGAATTGAACCTAAACACATTTTCTTAGAGACCCCGTTAACTTTCCGATATCGCATCAAGCAAGCCGGCAAAAAAATCGAAGAGAACCAACCAATCGCCAGTCTCAAATTTGAGGATGGAAAATCTGTAACCTTAAGTTACGATGCAGCTGGAACAGGGCTTTGCAGGCCAGCATGCAATGGTCAATATCTTGTCAGATTTCAGCCCGAAGAAAAAAAAATTCCCTACCATATTCGGCTGCGCAATGCAAAAGCGATCACATATGCCAATTCTCAGCAGCCATTCAGTTATGAAGCTGAAATTTACATCAATGGCAAGGAGAAAACCTTGAGCATGAACCAAGTTCATGAAACCTGGGACGGATATCGCTTTTACTTATCGAGCATCTCTTCTTCAGATGTCTCCCACGCAAAAAGAGTGCAGTTAATCGTCAACCGGGATCCGGCAAAATACTGGCTTACCTATCCCGGAGGCTCTCTAGTTTCGCTTGGAATTTTTCTGCTCTTTTGGTGGCGGCCTATGAGCCGATAAACTCAAAGTCTTCCTCATCGCTACTCACTTCAGTAATTGAAGGCAACTGCTTTTTTTCCTCAAGAGTCGGCTTGACACCATCAATTAAGTCATAAGCTCTTTCTGTGCGAGAAAAGACAGTACGCATCGTGCGATGCATAAAAATACTGTTTTCCAACATCGCCAGATAAGCTTTTCGATGATCTCCAGCTAGCGCTTCTGAGGCAAATACCACTCCTTGAGGAACAGGAATTGTTGTAAAAGAGGTGTTGTCATAACGCATTCCAAGAGGGCCGGTAATTCCTAAATTACGAATATTCGGATCTCCAGCCATCGCAAAGTTCAAACACTTGAATCCGGTCATTTCTGTCATCGCAAGCCCCATAGAAGCTGAAGCCTCTTCATCTAGAAACGGAGGCACGCCGGTTCCAATGACAGTGACATCTTTATCTTTTCCTTCTGAAGAACGCTTGTACTCTTGCCCCAATAACTGGGCCGTTGCACCATCAAGTCCATATCCCATAAATTTAATCGAATCAAACGTGCCGATCTCAGAAGATCTTGCTCCCATAATTGCAGATAAAGCTTTTCTTGCCTTTTCTGCATTCTCTAATGCTTGGCTGTGCACCATTCCATTCAGATCGAATGCAGTGCCTCTGCTTCCAATAAATGCGAAAGCATCGAATTTTTTACGTTCCCAAAATGCATTGTTTCCATTGAAAATCACAACAAGTTCATTTGATGGTGTTTTAAAAACGTTGACACCCTCTTTTTCAGAAACAAACGTCCATTGATGTTTTTTATGGATAAGCTCAGGATTTAAATGAAAAGTGATAAATGGCTTCACAAAAGGCTCTGCATTTTTAAGAAGTTGAGAAGCTTCTTTTTCAGAATAAAAACCGGAGAATTTTTCATCCCTTAAGACATTATTTAGAACACCGTATGTATAGAGAAGAGATTCCTTGCCGCTTTCGTTGAGAGCCAGCGAAACTCCTTTTTCCGAAGATCTGCTCTCCAGGGCTTCATACATTAAATTGTGAAGTTCGGCCAATTGCCTGAAAACCTGAAGACTGGTGCTGGGAGCGTCATCGATTTGTGAAAGATAATTTGTCATCATTTGCCCAACAAGAGCGATTCCATACAAAAGTTCTTGTTCCGTCATCATTGCAGGAATGCCTTTATCAGATAGATCTCTAAAGGAATCAACAATCAATTTAAGTTCATCGAATACCGCTTTTTGATTCGGATTGGCGCTTGATGGAACCAGCAACCAATTTCCGCCTTCTCTTTTTAAAATCCCATTAGGAGACGTTTTTGCAACCTCGCTGATCTCTCCAAAACTTGGGTACTTAAAAAGAGGGCCGTTCTTTGCAAAAGCGATTTGTGAAACTTCGTTGAAAAAGTTAATCACCTTCAAATATTTTCTTGAAGCGCCAGCTTTCACTAAACGCTGCTGCAGCATCTGCATTTTTCCATTTTCAAAATCTTTGCAATCATTAAGCCCATTAGCCAAGCTGACAGCGTCTGTCCATTGAAGCACTCTTGCCAAAAAAAGCTGTCTGGTTTTGTCATCAATACGATCTAACTGGTCGGGGGTTTTCAATAAAGCGTCCAAACTGTTTAAAGTTTTATTCACTTCTGTTACAAAAGCTGGATTAATGCAGGAGGAAAGCCATAGAGTATATCCGCTGCGAACAGTTTGGTCGATTTTTTCACTTGAAGCCATCAGTCCCATTTGCTCGGCGAAAAGATCCATTAAATCAGGACAAATGATCGCATATTGACGTCCGTCCGACTGAGAGGTGAAACCCACCTGATTAAGTCGAAGCGGGACAACACTGGAAGTTAAATCTGTATGATGATTGTTAACTGACATAAATTATTCACTCCTCATTTTTTTTAATAATACAGCTTTTCTTCATAATCGCTATCGGTTTGAACCATTGCTAATTGAACAGGTGTTTCAATCTTTCCACTGGCTACCTGTTGTAGCAAACGCACTCGTTCCAATTGCAGCTGCCGCACTTTTTTAGTAAAAAATCCTTTTATTGGAGAGTTATTCATAAACTCTTCCATTTTCTCTACAGTAATATTTTTCTTGATAAACATTTTCACTTCATCATGAAATGGAATTTGTGAGATTTTAAATTCTGCCGATGCTGATAGATTCCCTCTCGCACCAAAGTATCCGGGATTGTATTCGGGGAAACTATTTCCGGCATCGATCATGGCGATCTTTTCAAGTCGCTCTCCGGTTCCTTTAACAAAAACGTTTTCGTCATGAGGATCGAGATTGCCAATCAGCTTGTTCCAGATCTCTTTCTTCTGCCACATCACCACTTCTTCATCTGTGTACTCTTCACGACTGTCGAATGCTTCCCTGATTTTAGAAAGCTCTTTGTAACCATCGAGAAAAGTGATAAAAGCACCTTTTTCACCGCCAAATTCAGCCATGATCGCTTCAGGAGCCATGTCGCCAAAACCTAAAAACCTGGAAAGGTTTCCTGCAATCACCTCTGCTTCTTCTTGAGCCATTTTACGATCGCTTAAGAGTCTTGCCTGGCCAAAATAACGCTTCATTCTTTCCACAAAATCGAAAATACCTAGTTCTCGAGGAGCTTTGAAAACTCCTACAGAACGCCCTTCAAATGTCTGAATAAAAACAGCTCCGTTTTTTCCCCCTTCGGTTGGAACGATGCCGCAGCCAAAGCTTGTCGCCAGCTCTGCACGAGCCAAGTCAATTTCAATCTCCTGCTCGCGATTAAAAGGCCCGTTTTTAAGCAACTTATCAAGTCGGGGAGAAAGAATCCGTTGCAAATCCTCTTTGCCGCTCAGCCAAAACCGAAGATCAATCCCTTCATGCGCCTTTAATTTTTCGAAAAATGTGCGAATTCCCTCTTTTTGTTCTTCTGAAAGCTGAATGTCTGATGTTGAAAGCTTGATGCAATATTCAATGGCCTCCTGCAAGCTGATCTCTGGTTGATTCCAAACAGTGGTTGAATCTTCAATGAAGTGTGTCAACAGGTTGCGGCCATGTGCAAATTCCAGAGCCGGATAGAGACTTTGATCTGAAGTCTTTTCATCAATTTCTAATGCGCTTAAAGAAGGGTACGACTGCTTTGCCAGATTCTGAAGAGATTGGTTCAAATTCTTGTGAGGAAGGGATAATGCGCTCGGAGTAGTTGGATTTTTAGGCAAAGGAATGACAGATAAATCTTGCCGCGATTCAATCAACGTGATTTGTCTTGGGATAACTTCGAGTCGTTCAGGATAAGCAATTGCCTTTCTTGCCAGAGAATCGGTTTTTTGAGAATCTGCGATTGTCAATAGCATCTGACCGAACTGCTCACGCGTCACCGTCCTGTTTCCTTGCAATGAGATTTGCGTCGCAGGACCATTTTCTATACTAATCGCAAATGAACCCTCATGCTTTGCTTTCTCAAGCAATCTTCCCAAATCGATTCTAAACTGAAATACTGTGCTGTCTGAAGGAGGCATCGTGGATTGGAACGGATTATCAAGACGAAAAGATTCGCTTCCAATCTCCAATTGAAAATACTGTGAACGCAGCACGATCGCATTTTGCATGCAAAATCTGCATGAACATCCCTGATGGCTATTTGTTGCCAACGTTTGATTTTTCTCTGAGCCCATGATGTTCTGGAGCTGATGCAGAGTGTGTTGTTGAAGCGTTTCTCCATCTATTGCTCTGCCATAGCCAGGATTTTGTATGCGGACCAATAAATCGGGATCAATTTGAATCTCATAAAAAGGATGCTTGGCAGCCTCTTTCATCAGCTGGGAAAATATTTTTTGAAATTCTCCACCAGGACGTCTGCTGCCAAAAACAGGATTCTGGACCCAATATTCTTGATTGCCAAAACGGAAAACAAGCTGCGGCGTTTCAATCAGCCTTTCCCTTAGCGACTGTGAAGTGATTGCTTGAGGATTTTGAGGATGAAAATCAAGAGTCCTTGGATTGATCAATCTAGCAACATCATTAACTTCATTAACTTGTTCAGTTTCTTCAATTTCCTCAGCCACCGGATTGGGCTCTTCAATTTCTTTATCTATTTCTTCATCTTCTTCATCTATTGGAGCGGATCTACAGCAGAAAATTGTCCTTATTGCGTATCCAACCCAACCGGCAACAACTTGCACTGCTTTTACAACCTTCTGACCAAAAGATTTGCCTAGTTCAAATACCGATTGCCCAAAACGTTTGAACGCGCATGCAGAAACGCGTTCATCAACATCAGAGGCATTTTTTATATCCTCTTGAGAATCAGTGATTTGTACTTTTACTGAATTTGAAGATCTATCTATTTCTGGTATCATGGCTTTTCTTAATAAAAATTAATCTATTTATGCCAATTATTATAACCGAACGGCATTAAGAACAGGTAAAGATAAGATTAAAGATTAAAGTAGAACAAAAATATAAGGGGGAAATCCCCCTTATGTTAAAAGAACTTATTTAACTAAAGCATTTAGTTGTTTATTAACTGAACGCACGTAATCAATAAATCCATGCTGAAGATCCTTTTCAGTCAATTGATTTTCAATATCAGGAGTGACGCCTAGATTTTCAACAACTTTGCCGTCGACTCTATAGGCAAGAGAACCTGTCAATGTGTACAACGCCACCCCAAACTGACTTGTTTGCTGATAAGGTCGAACATAACCTCCAGCTCCCGCAGTCTTCCTGCCAAAAAGCGTGGCTCTTCCGTTATCCTGAAGAATTGCCGGAAAGAAGTCTCCACAAGAAAAGTCCAGTTCGTTAATCAATACTAAAATTGGCTTAGTGTAATGAACTTCATGATGCGGATTAAGAGTATCGATTCCAAAAACATAATCAGGTATAGTACGAGTCTCTCCTGAGTTCCACTGGTCGATGAGCGATTTGGCGTAACCGATAATTTTTCGAATGACCGTTTCATCAATCGGATATCCGCTTATCGTTCCTTCGACTTCACCATCATTTAACATTTCGATTAGTTCATTATAAATGACTGCCATGTTATAGATATCTTCTTGAACAAGCACTTCGGTATTTTTACACGTCTCCAATGGTTTGTCTGCAAGCAGAGATAAAACTCCATACATGTAGAAGAGATTTCCTCCTGGATTGTCATTGATGTCAACAACAAGCGCTTCGGTTTCGGACTCAAACTTGTCGATGATCGTGATTAACTGTCCCATAAAATCTTCAGCCGACCAACCTGAGGCAGAAAAATCCGGGAGATAAAGATAGCCGAATTTCTTCCCTTGTTGATTTTTGAAAATATACGCATAAAAAGCCTCGTCGATATCCGTTTCCCAAACAATCTGGCCAAGCGGAGGAACAAAACTCTTTTCCCTCCAATCATATTCTTCTTCCTCTTCGTCATTATCATTTGCTTGCAAAGAAGCTAAAGGGGATTTCAGCATATCTTTAGCTAAACCTACGCTGTAATCACGAACTAAATATTTTTCCAGCTTTTGCCATTTTGTTGCCGGCTTTTGTTCAACTGTTTTCTTTTGCGGATCATTAACCCACTCTGCAACATGAATCCAGGCAAGATTGACAGTATGCTGCTTGCCAAAAATCGGCTTCACTGTCAGTGTAAAGTCGCCTTTCGGAACTTGATGGCCTCTTCTTCCATAACGGGTAAACAGCATCTTTTCAGCCAATGCATATCCCGTCGGTGTGCGGTCGCCGTTAAGTTCGCTATCGATCAATTCTTCAATCAATGTCGCAACCGGTACGCCATTCACAGCAATTACCTCATCACCAAGGTTGCATTTCTGCAATTCTGCTTCCAAACGTTCAATATCAATCTCATCAAAATCGAAAGCAAGATCTGAATAACTTAGCGAAAGTTGAAAATCGAATTTCGTGATAAAATAGCGATTGTTAACACTTTTGACAACAATCGGAAAAGCTGACCACTCAGACGAATAAAAAAGCGTGCTGACATGGTAGTCCTTTAGAGAGCCGAAGAAATCTCGATAAATCCTTTGATAATCGCGCATCGTTAACTGAGGACTTTCAATCATCTGCGCTTTAGCTTCTTCAAAGGCAGCGTCAGCATCCCATTGCAGGTATTCCGACTTCCATTCAGTTGGCCCATATTTGAAAGTCAGCGTGTATTTCGCAGCTTCCAGTTCTTGCAGAAAAGCCTCTTGTCTTTTTGTATCAGCCGATACTTGCGCTGCCAGCGGAAAAAACAAAATCGCCCCGAGAAAAAAGGATTTAAAATTCATTAGTTTTATGACTCCCTCTTTTTTTTCATGAATAGAAAATTTTAACATGCATAAAGGATTGTTTTCAATAAAAGAATCACATACAATTTTCCAATAATGATTTGGATAAATTTGAAATAGGCTTATGCGCATCAGTACAGTTTTTTTTTCACTATTTTTGTTCTTTATCTCAAATGTATTTGGGACATTTCCGGTCGCCCACCAAGGACGGTTTCATCCTAGCGACGTCTATATTAAACAGACATTATATGACCTTTATCATGGGAGGAAGATCTCAGCATTCAGTGCTGATAAGCTCATTTGGAATTTGCATTTCAACGGTCCTTATGTTCAAAAATTTCCATTTCTTTATATCCACTCGGCCCAATTAAAAGAGGTTCTTGGACTGCCTGTCAAGGCATCACACTTTACGTTTGAACAAGTGGACAAGGCGATTTTAAAAAATCCCGATTTTAAGAAGTTGTTGAACGGCAAAAAAACAGCAGCCGAAGCGGAATCTTTAATCGAAAAAATGCGCTTTTTGAAGCAACAGTCATTTCCAGACGATCCATCTCTTCCGGTTCAGGAGCGCTTACGCAAAGCTGGAGAAGATTTCAAAGCGCTGCCCTATCAAGCAAAACCAGGCGAGTGGGTTTCTTTGAAAGCGCTGCAGCTAGATATTCCCAATTTTACTCCCTATTCCGATCTTCTCTATCAGCAGTTAAAAGAAGCCTACCGTCAGCAAGATACCAAACAGCTTTCCTCATTGTTAGAAGAGGGGTACAAACAGATTGCAGGAGTTGCCTTTTTAAAGTTGAAAGGCAAGTCTCTTACCTATCCGACAACTCTTCAACTCAATGCGGAAAGTTTACTATACCGCTATCCTTGGCTGCTCATCTGTACTGCCTTGTATTTCTTATCTTTCATCTGTGGAATCTTGTTTAAAAAACCAGTCTATTTAATATTTGCTTTTGGAGCCTTTGCCCTTCATACGTTAATTTTGGCTATCCGATGCTTTGTTCTTGAACGTCCTCCTGTATCGAATATGTTTGAAACAGTGATTTATGTGCCATGGGTAGCAATGACGGGAGGAATGATCCTCCAAGCGATTTCCAGAGACAGAAAACTTATCCTTTCAGCTTCTTTGGTTAATGTTTTGCTTCTACTGCTTCTTGAAGCGACACAACTCAACAATCGTCTCGACAACGTTCAGGCTGTCCTTGATTCCCAATATTGGCTGCTCATTCATGTCTTAATGGTGGTCGGAAGTTATGGAATGTTTGCTTTGGCTGGAGTCTTGGGCCATCTGTATCTCATCAACAGAATTGTTGCCGGCAAAGAGACAGAGAAAACTAGAATGCAAGGAAGGCAAGTCCTTCAGGCAATATACTTAGGCACAAGCTTACTGATTCCAGGAACAATTTTAGGGGGAGTCTGGGCCGCTGAAAGCTGGGGCCGTTTTTGGGACTGGGATCCCAAAGAGTCTTGGGCTTTTATCTCAAGTTGTGTTTATCTCATTTGGATCCACGCTTACCGCTTCAATCATATTCGTTACGATGGTTTGGCTGCAGGCTCTATTATTGGATTGATGGCAATTAGCTTCACTTGGTATGGGGTTAACTACATCCTGGGAACCGGTCTGCATAGCTACGGATTTGGAAGCGGCGGCGAAGGGTATTATTACCTCTACCTTGCCTGTGAAGCGATCTTTCTATCGATTGCATTATCGCTCATCAAGTCCAAACGCTACTCTTTTCGCTAAGGAAAAATCGATATCTTCGCTCGGATTCGTCGGATTTTTCCCATTTTTTTCATATGAACCTATCCGTATATTGCTATCTGTGCAGATTTTTTTTTCTTTTTGAGAGATTTTTTCGATTGCCTTGCAAGTAAAGTTTAGAAAAGCTTTGCAGGAAGCGATCGGATTTAGGGCGCCATATTTTAGGAGAAAAATAGAAATCTTGATTTTATAAAAAAATCATAAGCCAAAAGGATAAATATAGCGGATTTGAAAGATCTGAGCATAAGAAGGAAAATTGTATGCCCACACGCGCTGCTTAAACTCTAAATAAAAATCTCCACGGCAAAAAGAGGAATAATAGATCCCTGCTCCAAGGTCAACAGAGCGATGACGAATTAAACCATATCCCTGAAACTGCCTGCTAAAGTCAATGGCCTTATTTCCCAATCCAAATAAAAGATCGGCAAAAACTCTCCATTGCCACTCGTAAAAGATCTTTTTTTCCCAGGCAATTTGCGAAAAAATCCAAGGAGATCCTCGATCTCCAACGCCGATTCCCGCCATTGCCCACCAGCGGGAAAGCCAGTTGCTTAAGTCAGAGCATTCTCTGCCTAACGATACAAAAACCTCTCCCTCAAGCTTGGCATGATGAAACAATCCATACTCTTCGACAGCATCCCTAGACGCAGCGATGACCGACCCCCCAACAGCAACGGATAAAGGATCTCCGACAATATCATTCCATAATTGATACTTGCCTGTTAGCTTGAAGTGATCCAACCCGCAGGGAAGATCTCGCGTATGGGCAAGCCTTCCTTCAAACTCCAAACTATAGAAGGAATAACAGGCATACATACCGAATCCAAGGATATGATCGTTTCCCGATCGGTTGAGGGAACCGTTTGAGCCTTTCACCTTATTGTAGTGTTGATAAATATAATCGACACGCGGATAAAGCTGTAAATCAACTTTTGTCCAAGGTTGATAATCTGTCGCTGTCGCAACAGTTGTCAATAGAACTAAAAAAACGCTGATTAACTTCAATCAAGATGCCCTTTCTCAGCTAGCTCCCTTTCTGCTTCAAGCGCAGCCATGCAGCCTGTTCCAGCTGCTGTAATCGCCTGGCGATAGGTAAAATCCTGCACATCCCCGCATGCATAGACATGCGCTTTCGACGTGCGGGTTGTTCCTGGAGAGACTTTTATATATCCATTGTCGTGCAGTTCGATCTGCTCATTAAGAAACGAAGTATTTGGCAAGTGTCCGATCGCAAAGAAAACTCCTCCGGCATCGTGGACATTTTCCTCTTTTGTTTTTACATTTTGAATCGTCACTTTCTTGACAACATGATCCCCTTCAACTTTAGTCAAAACGCTATCCCAAAGAATTGTGATCTTAGGGTGGTTCATCGCCCGCTCCTGCATGATTTTTGATGCCCTAAGCTCATCTCGACGATGGACAATGAAAACTTCGCTTCCGAACTTCGTCAAAAAAATCGCTTCCTCGCAAGCAGAATCCCCTCCTCCAATCACATATAACTTTTGATTGCGGAAAATCGGCATTGCTCCATCGCATACTGCGCAAGCGGTCACTCCCTTCTGCCAAAACTCTCCTTCTCTTGTCCCGGGAATGTTCAGGCGTTTAGCACTTGCTCCTGTCGCAATAATCACAGCAAACGCTTCATGTTCATGCTTATTCCCTTTGATCTTATAAGGATATTCACTGAAATCCACGCTGACAACATCGTCGGTAATCACTTCTGTTCCAAACCGTTCGGCTTGCTTGCGCATGGTCATCATCAACTCCGGCCCCATCACTCCTTCCGGAAACCCTGGAAAATTCTCAACATCTGTTGTAATCATCAACTGGCCGCCAGCTGGACCTGTTTGAAATCCTTCATAAAGAACAGGTTCAAGATTTGCTCTGGATGCATAAATGGCTGCAGTGTACCCCGCTGGGCCAGAGCCGATAATGGCGACTTTTGTTTTTTTCATTTTGATCTCCATCCGTTTCACAAGAAACGCAGTATATCAGAATTAATCTATTGAGCTCAAGATTCCACTTGGAAATGATTTGATGTAAAGGTCTCTTTGAGAAAACGGCATCTCAATCCCTTTGTTTTTCAATGTGGTGTCCAATTCCCAAAACAATGCCGAGCTTGCGGTTTCATAAGGCACCGGAACGTTTAAATTTATCCAAGCGACCAGCTCAAAATTAACAGAGCTTTCTCCAAATCCCATCAACCAAACTTGCGGATCGTGATAGCGAAAATCATCTGAATAGACAAATGAAAGCTTTTTTATTGAGTCAACAACTGCTTCACGCACCAGGTTCTTATCTGTCCCATAAGCAACACCGAAAGGAATTTTTAAACGCTTAGCATTATCCTTCATCGTCCAATTTGTCAGCCTTTGGCTCGATAATTGAGAGTTCGGAATCATGATTTCGGCGCCGTCGAAAGTACGGATGATTGTGTTTTGCAAATTGACTGCAGTGATCGTTCCCAGCTGTTTGTCAGATAGTTCGATAATATCGCCAACTTTGAGGTATTTTTTAAGCAATAACATAAAGCCCGAAGAAACATTGCTGACAATCGTCTGTAAACCGAATCCGATACCAACACCAAGAGCACCGGCAATAATTGCCAGATTAGTAAAGTTTAGTCCGATAAAGCTCAGTGCAACCAGAAAGGCAAGAATAACGATTGCATAATGAATGACTCTTAAAACGATATATTCAGTTGAATAGGAAAATTTACGCTGAACAATCTTGCGTTTGACAAGGAATTTTCTTAAGTAATGGGAAAATACAATTCCGCCCAGGAAAATCAGTAGGGCACTGATAAAAGTCATCAGCGTCACCGGCTGCTCGTTAACATGGAACAGCGTGACATGAATCCA
The DNA here is from genome assembly GCF_000092785.1 of Waddlia chondrophila WSU 86-1044. Taxonomy (NCBI): domain Bacteria; kingdom Pseudomonadati; phylum Chlamydiota; class Chlamydiia; order Parachlamydiales; family Waddliaceae; genus Waddlia; species Waddlia chondrophila. The sequence goes on along the minus strand of NC_014225.1, from coordinate 1,057,077 downwards.
ATGATCCACAACGTTTTTAAACTTAGACCATGAATTTTTTAAACTGATCAGCCAAGTTTGCATGAAACTTTTCTTTTCCACGAGCTGTTCTCCGACCAAACGCTCAAGAAATTCTCCGTTTTCAATATGGAGCTTCAATAGCTCCAGCTCAGCTAAAGATCTGTCTAATTCAAAATGGATATCTCCAATCAAATCTTCTTGATCAACTTGCCCTTTACTGCCTTCTTGCATCGATTGCGCCGTCATCTGGCTGACTTGCGCCTGATAATTTTTAATTTCGGTATCCCAAAAATCGCGCTGTTCCTCAATACTTCCCAACCGACGCTTCCAGTCTGATAAAAACTCCCGAATGTCATCCGAATCTATCTCCCGATGATTCAAGGCAAGCTTTGCCAATGTTGTTTTCATTTCGTTGATGAGCAGCTTAATCTTGAAATTTTCCAAAGAAATCGCTTGTGAGAGGATTTGGCTATCCTGAATACAGCAAGTGAATTTGCTTTCTTGCTTGTCTTTATCGACGAGACGTGATTGCTTTTCTAATTGGTAAAATTTTTCTTCAGCTTCAAAATAAGAACTTTTTGCTTTTTCAGACTTTTTCTTCAGCTCATCAAGAGTCTGAGCGTCGATTTTAAGCCTTTTCTTTGCCGCAACTAATTCATTTCGATAAAGATCTCTCCTTTCCAAAAAACTGGTAAGCGCTTTCTTATCTCTTTGCAACTCCAAGTCTAACGTTGCGTGTTCAGCTCTTTGAGAAATTAACAGCACTCCTTGCTTAAGCTTTTCATAGGTCGCCGGGCTAAGATTTTGATACAAAAGGATTGAGCGATCCAAAGTATTTTGAAGCCGGTTTATTCTGGATTGCTGGATCTTGATCTTGCTTTGAAGAATGCCTATCTCCATTTCAGATCTCTGCAATCGCTCATACACTTCGACTAATTGATCGAGAGTATAAAATTCAAGAAGCTGCAACTGAGGAGCTGAAGAAGGTTGAACCTCTTCTTTTTTCTTGGCATAGAGATCAAGCATTAAAAAAACTTGATCCATTTTTCGATGAATCTCTTCATGCTCTTTGTCGCTTAAAGACGACAACAGGGCTTTATTTTCTTTTTTAAAGGTGTCCAAACGACTTTTCAGTGTTTCATCTGAAACATCGAAGAACTCCCACCAGTTCTGCTTTAATTCAAGAGGACTGGGAGTCGAAGGTTCTTTTTCCTTCTCCTGATCAGCTATTAAAGCAGAAGTCAATAAAAATAAAATACTTATAAAAAATAAGAAAAAACGTTTTCTATCCATTTAAAGCCTGTGCTTGAAATTAATTGGATATATACCGATAGAGTAAATTAAACAACTTTTTTTAAGGAGGAAACATGCTCAAGTTTCTAAATATTTTCTTTTTGATCTTTTGCTTTGCAACCGTTTCTGCACAAGACTTCTCTAGTAAAAGCGCAAACCCAGTCCTTTACTACAACCCTAAATGCCCGCATTGCAAAACTGTGATGAAATACTTGGATTCTCAAAACATTTCGGTTCAAATGAAAAACACCAGCCAAGCTTCCTACAGAGACGAACTGAACCGAATGGGGCAAAGAGGAGTTCCGGTACTGGTTGTCAATGGAAAAGCGATCGCTGGATCAACTTCCATCATCAACTATTTGAAGCAACATCCAGATATTTTTTCAAAACATTATTAAGATCTTTAAGTTCAAAGGGTTTGGTCAGATAACCATCCATACCGGATTCCAAACATCTGTCCAAATCCGATTTCACATGATTGGCAGTGAGGGCGATAATGGGGATTTTTTGCCTAGTCTTATCTTCGCGAATTAAACGTGTTGTTTCATATCCATCCATCACAGGCATTTGCAAATCCATGAAAATGGCATCGTAGAAATTTTTAGTGACGCAATCTAACGCTTCCTTGCCATTGGATGCAGTATCAACAATGCAGCCAAGCCTTTTGAGCATTTCACTAATCATTTCTAAGTTGATAAAATGATCCTCTACAACTAAGATGCGGTATTCCTGCTTTGTCATATTGAAAAACCCCTTGCGCACAATTCGTTATAAATGCATAATAACCCCCCTTTGGTAAAAAAATACATAGCTATTAGCAAAAAAAAACTCTTGTCATGAATGTTTTTTTTCTTTATGGAACTGTGCTATGGATGACCAGAAGACAACGCATTTAAGAGAAAAGGTTTTTCAAGAAATATGAAACACTACAAAAGTGAACGATTAAAAAAATTAGAATCCGAACTCGCTGATCTAGAACAGTGGTTGAAGCTGGGATTAGTTCCAAAACGGGACATTGACAAGCATAAAGAAGAGATTCAATCCATTAATACTAAGATCGATGAGGAAAAAGAGCGTTTGCAATTTCTAAAAGAGAGCGGTGAAGCAGAGGAGTATATTGCTCCTAAACGGAATCCTACTCGCGCAGGCTATACAGAAATGCCAACCTTGCCGGATGTTGAAGTTGGAGACACGCAGTCAGGAAACTATAAGGAAACATCTTATGGCATCGATACCGAACACGGAGAGTTCGAATCCACACAAGGTGATGGTGATGCGGACGATGAAGATCAAACATTCAATGAAGATGACGAATCTTACTTCAGCGACCGAAACCGGTGGCGCCGTGGACGCAACATCATCGATCCTGATGCGGATGAATGGTAGGAAATTCTCATTACTCGATTTATGTGCACATCCCTTTGTGTACGAAAAAATGTGATTATTGCCATTTTTATGTCGTCCCAGACAAGGAACCCTATCACGCCCTTCTTTCCGAAGGCTTGAAGCTGGAGTGGGAGGCTTATCGATCTCATTTTCAAGGCCGCAATCTAGCTTCAGTGTATTTTGGAGGAGGGACCCCCTCTCTTTTCGACCCGCGCTCAATCGAGAAGATCCTCTCTTTTCTCCCTTGCTGCTCGGCAACTGAAATTACACTGGAAGCCAATCCGGAAAATCTTTCAGAGCAGCGCATTAGAGAGTTCGCTGATGCAGGAATCAACCGCTTGAGTATTGGCATTCAATCTCTTGATGATAAGCAGCTTGAGCTTTTAACCAGAGGACATGGCGCACAGAAAGCAATCGATGGCATCGAGGCAGCTTTTGCAGCAGGAATAGAAAATATCTCCATCGATCTCATGTACGATATTCCTGAACAGACACTCGAAAACTGGAAAGAGACACTTCGTTTGGCAATAAATCTGCCAATCACCCATCTTTCTTTATACAACTTAACCTTTGAACCACACACAGTGTTTTTTAAACATAGAGAGAGATTAAAAGCTTCCCTTCCTTCCGAGGAAACAAGCGCTTCAATGTACAAAACAGCGGTTGAGACTTTGACAGCAAACGGTTTCATTCAATATGAAATTTCAGCCTTTTGCAAGCCGAATCGACAATCAGTTCATAACAGCGGTTACTGGACGGGAAGAGAGTTTATCGGTTTAGGACCTTCAGCTTTCAGTTATTGGAATGGATCGCGATTCAGAAATATCGCCAGGCTGCATCAATGGCATCAAGCATTGAAAGAAGGAAAATCACCGGTTGACTACTCTGAATCTCTTGCACCTGCTGCTGCTCAGAAAGAAAAACTGGCAATCCGATTACGGCTTTTAGAAGGGGTGAATCTTTCAGAATTCAAGATTGACCGGGAAACTTCTGATGGGATCAAGCGCATGATCGCATCTGAATTGCTCGCTTTGGAAAAAGGAGTGCTGCGGCTAACCGAAAAAGGGATTCTTTTCTATGATACTGTTGCAACAGAAATCATTTGAGCTGGGCTCGAGAGCTTTCATCTAAAACGATCTCCTCACCTGAAAATCCTTTCATTTTACTGGCGTGAACTCCTATTAATGCGATGTCATGTGCAGAAGGTCCTATGCGAAAGCCAATTGCCATCGGAGGCTCGTTTGGAGCATGATTGCGCTCGAATTTCTCTCCTGCTAAAACGTCAGTGACTGCGCAATTTTGCAATAAAACATTTGAACTATCATTGATGATATCAAAACCTGTCGCTGTACCGCATAAAGCGACTAAATGAGAAGCTGAGCAATTGCGCAAGCTGACATGATTTGACCCCGCAATGCTATACCCACGAGTTCTTGGGCCTCCGCATCCATCCAGAGTTGCGCTAGGATTGGATTTTGTATACATTCCACAAAGACTGGATCCTCTTTCGCTTAAATTGATAATATTTTCCGCTGTTGTGTTATCAAGGGTTGCTTGATATGCTCCATCAATTTTGAAACCGATTACCCCTTTATTTAGATGAAACTGACTATCTGAATTGCAGATAAAGGTGAGCTTTTGAGTTGAATGCGTGCCAGATTCAATCCAATCAATCACCTCGGGAGTGATATTCGACCTGGAAAGATCCAGCTTAGATTGTTTAAAATCCCCATTTTTCAGAGCTTTTGCCACAAGCGCTTGAGCATTGGAAGCCATATTGCCTTTATACAGGAAATTTCCATCTGCATCTATTAAAATCGAAAGATTTTCTTTAGTATCGGGGTGTGTATTGTGGATTTGGAATATTGCATTTAACGGATCGACAAGTGCATCATTTTCATGATTGATGGCAACAATTTCATTGATCTTTCCCTTCAAGCGCTTGACATGGGTATTTTGAATGGTAATATTTTTTGCCCTTTTATCCTCAGGAATTTGGTGATAGATAGGAAAACCGCCAACCGCCTGTCCATAAAAATTTACAAGAAACCCATAGCAGTTTCCATCAATAACGCCTGCAGCATTGTGAAATAGCTCATATTCCTCAGGGTGTGCAAACTTATCAATTGTTGGTTTATTTTTAACAATCAAATCTTCGTGTACATTCAGAATTGCTTGACGCAGTTTGTTGCGCATCTCTATAGGAGAAATTTCTTTACCATCTACCCTCAGTGTTGTTTGCGAACCTGACTCTACCAGATAGTCCAAATAAGGAAGAATAAATTGAGTTGTTGCAAAGATGCCTAAAACCGGCACATCCTCCCGACTTTTCGCTGTGCAGTTTTTTATTCGAAGGCCGTCTACGCCGTTTAAAGAAACAGCTGCAACCTCAAAATCTTCAAAGTCAACATCTTCTATTGAGATAAAGCGATTGCCATTTCCATGAATTCCTTGGTGTGAACTGCGGCCGATCTTCCCGTTTTTAATTAAGACCTTAGAAGCTGAAACGATCTTCGCTCCAAAATGATGCGGGCCTTCTCCGGGGATAAAAGGCACATTTGCTAATTCAATAACAGAAAAAAACCTCTGCAATAAGGCATGCTCTTTACTTTGTTGAATGGTTTTTTGATTCAAGTCTAGAGTGACATCAGACGCCTGAATGACAATTGCAGCAAAAAATCCTAAACCAAAAGCTTGATCGTCATATTTACCCCCATTGGATTTTAACTGGCTTGGAGAAACCTGGGCAACTTCGTAAGGCTTGCGGCCATGTTGAGGATTGAACGTGATTTCCTCAGCAAGAATGTATGTTCCTGGCTGGTCAATGAGATACGTTCCTTGATCGAAGTCTTTTTGAAAAAGATAAGTCGTTTTTGCACAAAGAGCTGAAAAAAACATCAAAGACAAGTATAAAAAATACTTAAACATCGCTTTCTCCATCTAAGATGGGTGTTTACCATAAAGAATGAAATTTAGTCAAAATTTCTTTGAAAAAGAAAAAGGGCGTTTCGTTTTTCGAGATTAGGCAAAGGAGATTTTCTCCAGAGCTTAACAGGCTGGGTCAATATTCCCTGGTCAGGATTAGTCAGTTCCCAAGCGATGCAAAGCTGTGTGCTTTCATCCAATGTTTCGATAAGAGCTTCAAGAGTTTTTTGATTTTGATAGGGTCTCTCCATGACAATATGAGTGGCCGGCATGCGTTCCAACTGCTGAATCTGCTTGCGCATTTGCTTGTCATTCTTATCCAGATATCCATGAAAAGAGAAATTCTGTCCAGACAGGCCTGATAGCATAAGAGCCAGGACAATCGATGACGGGCCAACAAAGGCTTTGACGGCAATTCCAAGTTCTCTAGCTCTTTTTACCAGACGAGCTCCAGGGTCTGCCAGACAAGGAAGTCCACAGTCGGAAACAATTCCCCACCTCTCCCCTTTTTTCAAAGGTTCCAGCAAAAAATCAATCTCATCGCTACGCGTGTGTTTATTGCATAAGGCCAAAGGAATTTCATGAGGCGGTTTTTCCAATTGAAACCTGCTGAGATATCGACGCCCCTCTTTGACGCTTTCAGCAATCAAGCCGTGAATAGAAGCGACTGCCTTATCAACGCTTGGAGGGAGAAATAATTCGTGATGCTTGTGATTTCCAAGCAAATTCGGCAAAAGTAAAAGAGCCGGTTTCATAAGACTGCCAATTTGATCATTAAGGTTTCTAAAATGCAGCGGTCAGCGATTCCGCTATTTTTCGCCAACCGTTCTGCTTCATCGATTAATAATACCCCTTCACGACAAGATTCCGCACCATATTGCAATGCTTGTTGAATTTGTTTGTGAAGCAGAGGCCCTCTTAAATAGGGCACGCGGCTTTGCACCTCTTCAGGCTGGGCTGTCGCTCCTAGAAGGCGTGTTTGGAACTGCATGCGCAAAGCTCGGAGCAAGCCGATCAAAGACTCCCCATCACCTAGCAGTTGATTGGAAATTTCCAAGGCTTCTTTGCCTTTTCGAGAAAAAACCGCATCGCCAAGCTGCCACACTGTATAGGAGGTCTGACCGGAACCGATTACCCTAAGGTCTTCAAAGGAAACCTCTTCGTTTTCTCCAAGATAACAGAGGATTTTTTCCATCTCTTGCAGAAGCTGCGCTTGGTCGTTATTGACCGATTTTACCAGTGCCTGATTAACTCCTGAAGCTGTTTTTTTTCCATTTTTCTTAAACCAGGCAGCTGCATAATCACTTAACGCAGCCTCCTTTTCCCAAGGCTTTTCCGGTTCAATATCGAGAATGACTCCTGCTTTTTCGGTCTGTTTGTAAAAGCTTGAACCTCGATTCACACTGCTTGAGGAAAGCACTAAGAAAACAGAGGGGTTCGGATGCTCATAATAGGATTTCAAAACACCTGCATCCTCTTTTTTCAGCTCTCCTGCATTCTCATAGATGACAACACGCTTTTTTGCAAAAAAGTTAAAAGATCCAAGTTCACGCATAAGCTCATGGACGGAATGAACGGCTCCATCAAGTTTCTTTAAATGATGTTCATCCAAAGGGCTGCCATTCAAAACAGCGCCGCAAAGCTTTGTAACCAACTGTTTCCGTTCGAAATAATCAGCAGAAATCAGCAGATAAACCGAAGCAAAGTGGTGAGGGCCGGCTTCTTTTAGATGTTTATCAAAGGCTTTGCGATTTCCAAATTTCATTTCAAACCAGTCGTTTTTTCATAAGCGATGATTTTTGGAATTCCTTTTTCCAAAGTTGTTGTCGGACGCCACTTAACAGCTTTAACAAACTCTTCCATACAGGCTTGAGAGGCCTCATATAAAGAGCTATGCTCCTCGTCTTCCACATCCATTTCCGGGAAATGCTCCTTCAGAATAGCCAATACTTCTGCGACTCGACGAGATTTTCCTGTGCCCAGATTCACAACTCCTTCGATCTCCGATTCAGCAAGCCTGATTAAGCCTTCGGCAACGTCGTCAGCATAAATATAATCAAAAACCGACTCTTTCCCGTAAATTTTAATTGCCTTTCCTGCGATTAATAAGCGAGTCCATCGAGAAATGATATCGTGCGAGCCTTTACCGTAAACCCTAAAAATGCGCGCACTAACAGCTTTAAAAGAAGAATGCCTGCTGATAAAATTCAGCTCGTTTTCATGAAGCAGCTTAGCATTGCCACAAAGATTTCTGGGTGATAATGATGAAACCTCAGATAAATTCACACGCTTTTTCGGAGGAGTTTTAAAAAAATAGTCCTCCGGATTGTAAACTAAATAACTTGAAGCAAAAATAATCTTTTTCAAGCAATCACACCGTTGCAAATGATATAAAAGTGCATGACTTAATAAGATATTGTTGTAAAAATTTTTCTGAAAAAATTCGGGAGATTCCTCGCTTCTTTCAAAACTTGCTGCTAAATGAAAACAATAATCGGGGTTGATTTTGAGCAGCTGATCTTTGTCTAATTGGTTAATATCTGTTTGGAGATAGCACACCTCTTTGGGCCACTCCTTTGGGCGCTCTGCAAGATCGATGACAGACAGCTCTGCTCCATTTTGCAATAACTTTCCCACGAGAGGGCGTCCAATCACTCCCGCTCCACCGGTCACTAAAATCTTACCTTTCATCTGCAATATACTCATGAATTAAAGCGTCAACTTTGCGGCCTCGAACCTCAATGGCATCGGTCAACCGCTTTTTTAGCTGAAAGCCGCGAGCCTCCAGCTCGGAAATGTGATCAGGCCTAATATCGTAAGTCTCTGTAAATAGCCTGATCAAATTGAGTTTATCAAAAGCTGCCGTTTTAATCAGTTCTAAAAAAATGCCGAATTTCTTCCGATAATTTTTCGAACTTTCAATCTCTTCCGGATTCAAAAGAAAGCTCACCTCCCCTTCCTTTCTTTCCCAGTCAATGTGGGTAATGCCGCCATACCCGATCAACTGGCTTCCTTCAAGAAAAGCGACTAACAGCTGATCCGGATGGTTCATTTGATAAGAAGGTGCAACAACTTCTTTCCAATAGGCCTCTTGCTCCTGATGCGAGAGATGCGAACTCTGCCTTAAAATGTCTATCTGAGAGTTTCTCCATCTCCTGATCGGTTCCATATCCTGATGCAGCAACAAACGCAGCGAGTAGTCTTGATTGTTTTCAAAGTTCAATGAACATATCCTCTGCATGCCGAACCATTTTGATCTCTTTTTCCAATCGCATGCATCGCGGAAGCTCTCTTCGCTTTGCTTCGCAATAAAACCAAAAAAAACTATCCAAGCCAGCTTTCACACTCGCAGTTGAAGCACCGCCGAATCTTGGATTGCATTCAAGTAAAAAAACCGATCCTGAAATCGCCTCGCGAATGAGCTGGAACATTACATGTCCATACAATTTCATCTGCTTAGCAGCCGAGATGCATAATGCTTCAATTTTTTCATTTCGAAACGTCGTTGTTACCTGAGATTCTCCGTTGACAATCACGTTCCTTTCCCTGCAGACCATCCCATGGATGCCGCCATCTTTTCTTACATAGAGATCAACGCTGATCTCACTCCCTTCAATATAAGGTTGATAGACAGCATTTTCCAGTTGCCTTCCATGTTCAACTGCTTGCTCATATTGCAATCTAAGACCTATCGCACGGCTTCCTGCTCCATACCGTTCCTTCGCCACGCAAGGAAATGTCAACTGGCAAGCGTCAAGAAATGTAGGAATCGAGCGTTCAATTTTTTGAGAAAATGCGTACTTATCAAGTGCCAACGCAACGCTTGTACCAGGCGAGATCATGACCCCAACTCCCTCCTTTTGCAGCGTCATTTGATGTTCAGCATAAAAAGAAAGCTCCCCATCGCGCGTTGGAATGATGAATTGGACATCCTCCTTTTGACAGTAAGCGATCAATTCATGGATTGTCAGTTCTTTGATAGAAGGCATCTGCCAGAATCGATCGACAAAATACTGCCCTAAACACTTAGGATCGAGGTCTCCTCCAATGATTAAAGAATTGGGGGAAAAACGGTTCAAGGCATCTCTTGCCGCTTGTATCAAAGGAATTTTTTTTGAAATGCTGGAAATGAAGACATTTGGCACAAAAGAGTACTCCGTAAGGTTAAACCATTCTCCAAGTAATGAGTTCACCTGGCTCTATATCCTTAACAACAGATCTTCCGCAAACAAAGTTCCATTCATCAGCAGAGATCCCTTCAGGATAGTTGTGCCTGACAATTTTCACAAGATCTCTAGAGAGTTTCGTTCCTTGAGAAATATGGCGGTTTGCGTAGATCGCCCGTCGCGCCATCACTCTTTCGATCTCTTCTACCTCTTGCGGAAATTTAGAGCCTCCGGCTAAAGCTTTCTCCAGCTGCCGAATCTGATCGACCATGTGTGAAAAATTGTCAAAATCCATCGCAAAGCTATGATCAGGCCCTTGCCTGGCCGGATCATCGGTGAAATGCTTTTCAATGACTGTTGCTCCCAAGGAAACCGCAGCAATAGGAACTGTAATTCCCGGAGAATGATCGGAATATCCCACTTGAGCTTGAAAGCTATGCTGCATCGATGTCATTGCCCTGATGTTGGAGTCTTCCACATTTGTCGGATAGGCAGAGGTGCAATGCATGAGTACAATGTCTTTACAGCCTACTTCCCAAAGAACTTTTAATCCTCTATCCACTTCGCTAAGAGTTGCATGCCCGGTTGCCAGAAGCAAGGGACGACCGCTTTTTCCCGCTTCTTTTAGCAGCTCGTGGTATGTCAAATCTCCTGAGGCAATTTTAATTGCCGGAACACCTAAGTCGATCAGCCAATGAAGTCTTTCGATATCAAACGGCGTTGCGATAAAGTCAATGCCGACGTGGTCCGCTTCTTCCTTTAAAGCTGCATGCCATTCATAAGGCATGGATAATTTTTCCAGAGCATCCCATGCTGGATCAGGACCCCAGTGCTGGTTGGTCAAGCAGGTTTGATTGATCAAGTTTTCAACTTGAAATGACTGAAATTTAGCGGCATCGGCACCAGCTTGTTTTGCTTTTTGAATGAGCATCTTCGCCCTTCCAAGATCCCCGTCGTGGTTGCTGCCAATTTCTGCAATAATATAAGTTGGATACCCCCTTCCAAGAATGCGCCCATTCGGCAATTGAATGTGTGTGAGCTGAAGGTCCATCATAAATTCCCCATTTATTTAAATAATAGGCATTAAAAGGGTATTTATGCAAAACCTACTTCATTTCCTTCCGACGTCTTCTTTTCCACCCTTCTGCCGTAAGAAGCCTCTCAGATTCTACAGTTTTGTCAGATGTTGATTTTTTCTTAGATGTGATCGATTTCTTAGAAGGCTGAGTCTTAATCGTCTTTTTATTTTCTGCCATTGGTACCTCCAATTTTCTATTAAACATCCAAGAAACGTGCCAAAAAAATTTGTAATCGCATATGATTCGGTATACATCATTTTTAGGTATCCAAAATGGACGTTGATCCAGAAAATGCACTTCGATCCGCTAAGATCTTTTACGATAAAAAAGACTACAACAAGGCGATGGAATTCTTTGTAAAAGCTGCATTTTCTCTGATTTACAATTCGAAAGAACATGCATGTACAAAAACAGCAATGGAAAAGGCAATCGATTGTTATTTGAAACTAAATCCCGCCTATACGATCGCCCCTCACGATAACTATATTCAACAATATTTCACAGTTGTCCGCCATTGGCAGGATCATCGAAAATGGTCTGAAGAACAGATTTGCCAAGAGCTTTTCAAAGAAATCCCCTGCTCTCTAGCGGATGACTCGCGTGAAGAGCTGCCTATGGGAGCAACTTTTTCCCGCCAGCTGAATTCCTCTTCATTTGATGCTGCCATAGCAGCCGGACAGGGGATACGGGAAGAGATGGAAGACGCATTTGTTACAGAATATTTTTCGTTAGAAACAGCCTCCATCGATCTATTTGCTGTTTTTGATGGACATGGAGGAAAAACTTGTGCTCAATACACAGCTGAAGAACTGCCAAAACAATTAAAAAACCGCTTCAATCAACTTGCAGAGCTAAACGATGAGCATATCTATCAAACGCTTATTGAAACATGCGTGTCAATTGATGAATCCTGGAAACAACTCTCCTTTCAAGTTGAGGGGTGGAAAGATATTTCTGGAACCACAGCAGCGATTGCTTTGTATATCAATCAAAAAGAGCTTTGGGTCGCTAATGTCGGCGATTCAGGAGCGGTCATCAATTTAAATGGCAAAGCGATCCAGTTGACCGAAGCAGCCAAACCAACACACCCTCGCTATTATCAAGAAATTTATATGCGCGGCGGCATTGTCAGTTACGGAAGAGTCGATGCCTCTTTGGATATGGCGCGTTCAATCGGAGATCTGCCGCATCCAAGCGTCTCTGCCAGGCCTACGGTAAAAAAAATAGAGATAGACAGCAAAGACCACACATTAATTATCGCTTGCGACGGACTTTGGGATGTAATCGAGGGACAAACAGCTGTTGACAGCATCAAAGGAAAAAACTCATTGGAAGCAGCAGAACATTTACGGACATTGGCCTATCAGCGAGGAAGCACCGACAATGTCTCCATTATAGTGGTGATCAATCAGTAATTCCGCATTCATGATCGCACAGCCTGCAGCCCCTCTGATTGTATTGTGCGAAAGGGTTGCGTATTTAATATCAAATAAAGAACACTTTCTCAAACGTCCAACAGAAACTGCCATTCCTTTTTCTAACATCCTGTGAAGCTTTGGCTGGGGATAACTCTCTTCGTTGAAATAATGGATAGGTTTTGAAGGAGATGAAGGAAGAACGGGAGAGCGAAAGGCAGTCCAGGCAGATTTGATCTCCTCAAGAGAAGCGGTTTGCGATAGCTTCACAGATACGCATTGCGTATGGCCATCGGAGACTGAAACTCTGTTGCACTGTGCACTCACTCTTTTGATGCAAAGAATTTTGTCCAACTCTTTCTCTATTTTTTCTTCTTCTCCTGAAATATAAGGGATGACATTGTCATCAATATCCAAAATAGTGCGCGCTCGGAAACCTGCTCCCGATACTGCTTGAAGCGTGACCACATGCACTTGCTCAACACCAAATGCCTCTACCAAAGGTTTTAAAGTGAGAGCCAATCCGATCACAGAACAGTTTGGATTTGTCACAATCACCCCGCCACCGAATTGTTGCCGTTTAATCCAATGCAGCTGCTCAGGATTCACTTCAGGGATGAGCAAAGGAACATCAGGATCATAGCGATGATTGCGGCAGTTGGAAATCACCCAATGCCCTTTGCGAGCCAGACTGCTCTCTATTTCTCCTGCTACCTGGGCATCCAAAGCAGAAAAAACGATTTTAGAGCTCAACGAATCGGAAACTGCTTTAATAAAGTGATCTTCCAAATGAGTATTTGGCACAAAGTCGCCGAATTTTTTTCCTGCTGATCGCTTAGAAGCGACAAGCTCTGCAATATAAAACCAAGGATGATCCTTAAGCAAACGAACAAAACTTTGGCCGACGCTTCCGGTTGCTCCCAAAATGGCAACAGGGATTTTACGCTTCATGAACCTATCCGTATATTGCTATTTGTGCAATTTTTTTTCTTTTTGAGAGATTTTTTCGATCGCTTTGCAAGAAGCGATCGAAAAACAGAGCCGAAAAGAAGGGAAAGATGTCAAATTTGAATATGCGGATAAGTTCATAGATGGTTTTCTAAAAACTCCATCATCAAACGCACTCCGATTCCCGTGCCATTTTTAGGATGGTAGGGACCCTGCTTTGAAAGAAAGGCCGTTCCTGCAATATCAAAATGGACCCAAGGGACATCTTTAACAAACTCTCTAAGGAACATCGCTGCAGTGATCGATCCACCTGCCCGCCCACCAACGTTTTTGATATCTGCGAAATCCGACTTTAATGCCTTTTTATACTCTTCGTACAATGGCAGCCGCCAAACTCTTTCATACGTTGTCAGCCCTGCTTCTGTCAACGCAGAAGCCAAAGAATCATCATTGCTCATCATGCCTGTGGTCACTTCACCCAAAGCAATCACCATTGCACCGGTCAGAGTCGCAAAGTCAATCATCCGAGATGGTTTCAATTTATCCACAGCATATGCCAATGCATCGGCAAGCACAAGGCGCCCTTCAGCGTCTGTATTGCCAATTTCAACCGTTTTGCCTGAATAAGAGGTGTAGACATCGCCAGGTTTATAGCTTTTGGCTCCAATGCTGTTTTCTGTCGATGGAATCACCATCGTGATATTTTTTTTCAGTCCTACACTTGCAACGGCTTGCATGATGCCTAAAACGACAGCGGCTCCACTCATATCGCTTTTCATCGTTTCCATCGAGCCTGTCGGCTTTAAATTCAAGCCGCCTGTATCATAGGTGATCCCTTTGCCCACGATCACTGTTTTATCTTTGGATCGAGGATTGCCTGCATACTCCAGAATGATCAACGCAGGATCGACCGATGAGCCTCTGTTAACTGCTAACAAAAGCCCCATCTTTTCTTTTTCAATCCTCTTTTTATCAAACACCGTTGCTTTCATCGCAGCATGCTTCTTCGCGATCTCCTTTGCGACGTCTGCCAGCTTCTGAGGATTAATCTCATCGGCGTTTCCATTGATTAAATTCCGTGCCAGGTATACACCTTCAGCAATGAGTCCAATCTTTTTCACCTTTTTTAAATCAGAAGCTTTTCCTCCGATCAATGTACATTGATCGACAAGCTTGACGTTTTCTTCCCCTTTTTCCTTTAATTCATCATAGGCGTAATTTGCCAAAAAGAGCCCTTCGGCAATTCCATGAAGCGTATCGTCCGACATTTCATCAGGTAAAATCACATTCAACAAGCAAGCTTTACGGGAAAGGGCAGCCTTAATAACAGCTCCAAACGCCCTTCTGAACGTCTCTGTGGAAACCTGATCCTTTTTTCCCAAGCCAAGAAGAGCAATCCGCTTATCAGTGCTTGAAGCAGGATAAGTGACCAACACCTCCGCTTCCTTCGCACTGAAATCGCCGCTGGACAAAGCTGCTTGTATCTCAGAATCAAGCGCAGCGATTTTAGCCGCCGGCTCCGGATTTTTATTTTGGTAAAAGGGAATGACTAAAAGATCGCTTTTTGTTCTCTTATCTAGAGAAGCAACTGTTGAAAATTTCATCGATTATCTCCGGCGGCTAAAAAGGAAGGGGTTCTTCATCAGTGACAAATGAGCCGGATCCCGATTCTGTACCGGCGGATTGCTGGTAGCTGTTTTGAGAGTTTTGCTGATTTTCCTCTTTAGATCCAAACGGGACGAATTTAATATAGTCTGCCTGTAGATCAATCGAACCAAGCTGCGTTTGACCGCTTTTGTCAACGTAAGTCTCAGGCTTCCTCATCTCCCCTCCAACCATAACAGGCTTTCCTTTAGAGAGATAAGAGATCATTTTATCCCAACGATCGCCCCATACCGTCACTCTCCACCAAATCGTTTCCTCCTGCCCTCCTTTAACGTAATTAGAGGCAAGAGTGAAAGTTGTTACTTTCTTATTATCCGATGTGTAGCGAACTTCTGGATCTTTTCCGAGTCTCCCGATGATATGGACATAATTCATGAACTTTACCTCTTCATTTGCTTGTGCTATACGTTGACTATATACTGAAGCAACATCGATGATCAAGGAAAAATCATGGAAGAATCTATAGAAGAAAAAATAAAACGCTTGAAATCAGAGCTTGCAGTTGCCAAACAAGCGCATCAGCTCTGGGATATTCTGATCGAAAAAAGAGAGAAACTAGAAGAAAAAATTGCCTTCTTAAGGGCTGAAATCGAAGATGAAAAAAATGCGCAATATCAACAGGCGCAAAAGGCTTATGAAGAGATCAAGAACAGGGGAAATAAAAAAGAAGTCCTCGATACTATTAAACAAAGCAAGCAGACAATTGATGAAAAACTTGATGAGTACGAAGATTTCTCAGATGATATCATCACCTATTTGCAGAATCAGCTTGTGAGCAACATTTTAAAAAAGCACCCTGGCCAAGAAAGCTCCTATCGCAACCTTGACAATCAATTTCATCAGTCCATGGATCTTAAAGATAAGCTACAGGCACTGTCCACCTTAACAAGAGACATCGACACGCTCATCAACAAAATAGTGGAGGAGAGAAAACGAGCAGGCCCTTTCAGGCTGCTGCAATTTTTTTTAGGTGTAAGCCCCTATTACGAGATTTCTCAGAACGTACAAGGGATCAAACTTTTGTGCGGCAAAGCCCTGAACCTTCTCCACGATATCGAAGAAAAAATGCAAGACAATCATCAAGCTATAGAATGCTTTGAACAGTTATTAGGGATCTTTGTTAAATTGCAATCATTTGCTCAACAACGCTGGAGCTATGGAAAAATCGATAAACGGCTAATGCCTTTGAAAGGCACCCTGACACCATTGGCTGATCAAATGGAAATGTTTAAGAAAGAAGCAGAGAAAAACGCCTCTAGCCAAGAAGAAATGCTCAATCTTTGGATTGATCAACACTCTTAAATCACGATGCTGCCCGCAAAGACGGGCAGCATGACTTGAGCTTAAATTTTGATCCCTTTCGGTTCGTCTCCACGTTGACCAGGAGATCCGGAACCTGGAACGGCTTTCGTCATTTCAGGAGTCACCTCGCGCCCTTCAGAAACGTCTGTGCAGATTTTTCTCCACTTTTCTACAGTCTCAACATAAAGCGGTGCAAATGCACGGAGTGCGGAAGAAACTGCATGCTCCATATCAATTGTGCAGTGCATTAAGATAAGTTCTTCCTTCACAGCAACACCGACACCGCCGCCAGCCATTTGTCCACCCAGCATGGAACCTTCCAAAAGGGTTTCGTACAGCTTTAAACGGGTTTTATCATCGCGAGGAAGACCATCCAAAAGAGGAGAATAAAGGTAAAGACGCTTGGAATTTGGCTCGTAAGTTAAATGAAGGGAAAATTCATCATCAATCCCTAAAATACACGTGTTGTTTTCATCAAATTCGAGTCCTTCCAGTCCCAGTTCCTTTCCAAACTCTGCTAAATTCTGTTTAGCGTTTTCAAAAGACATAATTGTAACCTCCAAAAGGATAATATCAGCAACCTAAGTCACTGTGTCCTATATTTTCTTATTTATCTACTTATACATTAGCAAGTTTAATTCCATAATTGCAAGCACTAAAAAAATACTCTCCCTTTTGTACCGAATTTTCGCAAAGAGTCGCCTTGAATTTGATTCGGTACAAAAGGGAGAGTATTTTTCTATGAATCTATCAATATAAGGATAGGTTCATAAAATGAGCATTGCATCCCCGTAGGAAAAGAAGCGGAATTTATCCAAAACGGCTTTTTTATAAGCATTCATCGTTAAATCATATCCCGCAAACGCCGAAACCAGCATCATAAGAGTCGATCCGGGCAGATGGAAATTCGTTAACAAAGATGTCACTTTTTTAAATTGATAACCTGGACGAATGAAAATATCTGTTCGCCCCTCTCCAGAAAAAACATTACCTTGTTCATTCACAGCACTTTCAAGAGCTCTGCAGCACGTTGTTCCGACGCAAATTTCACGCTTAGCGGGTCTATTTAATCTGGATGCAGCCTCTTGAGTAATCCAATATCTTTCCTCATGCATTTTGTGTTCGGTAATGGTTTTTGCCGTGACAGGTCGAAAAGTCCCTAACCCTACATGCAGAGTAATTTCGACGATATCCACTCCTTTTTCTGTTAGCTCCTCCAATAAAGTTTTTGTAAAATGCAATCCAGCTGTCGGAGCTGCAACAGCACCTGCGTGCTTCGCATAGATGGTTTGATAGCGTTCTCTGTCCAATTTCGGCAGTTCATCTCTTTGCAAATAAGGAGGAAGAGGCATTTCTCCATGAGCTGCTAAAACTTCCCAGAATAAGCCTTCATAATCAAAACGCACCAACCGCATCCCTTCATCTAGCTCTTCAATCATTTCTGCGCATAGCCGGTCTGAAACGATCACTTTTGTTCCTTTTTTAAGCTTGCGCGCAGGCCTAGCCATGGTTAGCCAGACTCCCTCAGTCTTCTCTTCTAAAAGTAAAAGTTCAACTTGTCCCCCAGTCTCTTTACGACCGATCAAACGCGCAGGAATCACTTTTGTGTTGTTAAACACAATGCGATCGCCGTCTCCAAGAAACTGTGGCAGTTCATAAAAGGGGATCTCTTCAATTTTTCCACTTGAGCGGTCGATCACCATTAAGCGTGAATGATCGCGAGGCGTAACGGGAACTTTCGCAATGAGATCCTCGGGAAGATCGAATTGATATGATTCAAGTTTGTCTAACATAACTCAAAATTTGATTTTTGACGTGGTCATGTTGCAAACAAGAGCCTATTCAGGCTCACGCTGCTAATAAATCAACTCGATATGAGAACCGGGAAATGCTTTAGATAAAATTTGAGCGGCATGCCCACCTGTTCGAGCAATATCTTCTGCTTCATAGAGCATGATTCGAGAAGATGATCCTGAATGTGCGCCATGCCCTTCTTTCCATTGAGCGGGGAACGGGGTAATTTTTCCTTCATACGCACCTGTTTGACTCAAAATCATGTGCCGAGTCGAGCTGACAGCCTGATCCATCGGTGAAGAAGGATTTTGCGATTCGACCCCCTCATATCCAACTTGAGCTGCATCTATCGACCAAAATTTGCTCTTTGGATTGCAAGAAAAGTAATAAGTATTTGTGCGGGCAACAATAGCGATTGCAGCCATTGCCTCTTCAGGCATAGGTTCGCTATACATGCGAGGCAGGGTAGATTTCAGGAACTCTTCAATGGGCACACGATTGACAATACTGATCGAGCCTCCGATATCGTACACTGTCACATTGCCTTTGTACGCAACCCCGTCAATCGAAACGCCAACAGAAGGATCTTCAGGAATAATCGTTAGCTGAAAAATACCAGGGAATCCTTCTCCCCACTTAAGTCCGCTAGAGTCGGTTTGCATGAGCTTTTTCTTACCGATATAACGTTTGCTAATCAATGACTTGGTGTGAGGATTATAGAGCTGATATTTCCCGCTTACTTCAATCATCGCCGAAGGCTTGTCATTCACCACCAAAACATCGATGGCAGGAACAGGATGCTGATGCTTGACGAAGATATTCCGCATATTCGACAAAAATCCAGCTTCTACCGACGCAGCGAAAGGCAAAAGTGCGACAACAAGTAACCATGCTCTTAAGATCATTATCTTTTCTCCTCACAGCTCATTAGCTGACTTAAATCTATGCATCCAAATCTTATACCTTGAAAGGAGTTTATTTTCCAGAAGATTTCAGGAACATTTTTTAGTTTTTTCAACAACTTTCATCCCAAGCTGAGTAAGCTCCCTTCCTCTTAGAGTGCGCTTGATAAAACCTAATAAAATCAGATAAGGTTCATAAACCTCTTCAAGGGTATGTTTTTCCTCTCCAACGGCGACCGCTATCGTGCTGATTCCAACAGGTCCGCCATTGTATTGCTCCAACATCACTTCCAGGATTTTAATGTCCATCTCATCTAAGCCTTGTTCATCGATATGCAGCATATCGAGAGCTTGGACAACCAGGTCAAGGTTGGTTTTTCCTCCATTGCGCACCTGAGAAAAATCTCGCACCCACTTCAGTAAATTATTGGCAATTCTTGGGGTGCCTCTGGAACGTCTGGCAATTTCGTAAGCCTCTTCGGCACTAAGGGAAAAATTGATGATGCTAGCTGCTCGCAACACGATCTTTTCCAAAACTTGCGGTGTGTAGTAGTCTAAACGGCAGGTAAAGCCAAAGCGGGAACGCAAAGGCGCTGTCAGTAATCCGGTACGCGTTGTCGCTCCTACAAGGGAAAAAGGATTCAGCTTTACTTGCACACTGCGTGCATTAGGACCGGTATCGATCATGAGATCCAAGGTGAAATCTTCCATTGCAGAATACAGGTACTCTTCAACTGATCGGTTAAGCCGATGAAGTTCGTCAATAAACAAAAAATCGCCGCAATGCAAGTTAGTGAGGATTCCAGCCAAATCTCCCGGTTTTTCGATCATGGGACCGCTGGTCACAACTAAGTTAGTTCCCATCGACTTTGCTAAAATATTGGCAAGCGTTGTTTTTCCAAGACCGGGAGGCCCTGTAAACAAACAATGAGTCAATGGATCTCCTCGTTGTTTGGCTGCAGTAATCAACACCTCCAACCGCTCTCGAACAAGATCTTGTCCTTGAAAATCGGACAAGCTTTGAGGACGTAGAGGAACCTCAAATGTTTTATCCTCTTCTGTTAGAGTTGATTCAATAAACGTTCTCACAAAAAGAGACCCAAAGCATTTAAAAAAACAAACAGCATTAAAATAGGTGCTGCGTATTTAAAGCAAAACCTAAAATAGGTTTTCAACCAAGGCTTTCTTTGAAAAAGATCGGATGCTCCTTGCTTGATCTGAGCAATCGCATTGTTTGTGCCCCAAACCCAGCCAACCAAAATCACTGCAAAAAATCCTCCCAAAGGAATCAAAAAGCTGCTGCAAAGCATGCTCATAAAATCAAGAAAGTTGCAGTCGAAAAATGTGCAGCTCCTCATCATGCTATAAGATAAAGCGCTGGGAATTCCTGCCAAGAAAACAAGCGCTCCACAAACCGTTGTGCTCAAGTGCCTGCCCCATCCCAACTCATCCTGAAAGTAGGCGATCGTCGGTTCCATCGCAGAAATTTGAGAAGTGATTGCAGCTAAAAGAACGAGTAGGAAAAACATCACGGCAAACAGATAACCGCCAGGAATCTGGCTGAAAATCAACGGCAAAGTATGAAAGATCAGCCCCGGTCCCGAATCAGGCTGCATTCCTCCAGCAAACACGATAGAAAAGACTGCAATTGCCGCGAGAAGAGAAACTCCCGTATCCACAATAACAACCGGAAAACAGCTTGTAACCAGGTTTTCCTCTTTGTTTAAGTAACTGCCATAAGTCACCATAGTCCCCTGCCCAAGGCTTAATGTGAAAAACGCCTGACCTAGCGCAATCATGATCGCTTTTGGAGTCAGTTCGCTCCAGTCCGGGCTGAGCAAATAACGGATGCCCTCGCTTGCATTGGGAAGAGAAACGCCTTTAATCACAAGCAGAATAAGGATGATCAGAAGACTGGGCATCATGACTTTATTCCCTTGTTCAATTCCTCTTTTAACCCCCAAAAATAGAACCCCAACGCAAATCACTAAAAACAAAGCATGAAATCCAACCCCCCAAAAAGGGTTCTCAATTAATCCATTATAGTGATCGATCGCTTCACTTGCATAGCTTAAGCTTGTGATATTGCCTCTAATCGATTCAACCAAGTAGCCGAGGATCCAACCTGCAACTACACTATAGAATGAACTAACGAGAAAACCGGTGATAATCGTGCCATATCCGATCCAGGACCAAAAACGGCTGCCGCCGATTTGATGAAACGCCTTTCCAGGACTTAACTGAGTCGTGCGGCCAATCACAATTTCCGACATAAAAACAGGAAAACCGATCAGTGCCAGGCAGATTAAGTAAACGATTAGGAAAGCAGCTCCGCCATTTTCCCCTACAACGTAAGGCAAGCGCCAGATATTGGCCAATCCTACAGCCGATCCGGCCACAGCTAAAATGAATCCCACGCGGGATCCCCAGTGCGCACGTTTTCTCATTGGTCCCCCTTAAGCTTTAAGTTTTGAAAAACAGTATAGGAATTAACCAATTATGTTTAAAGAAGAACATAGAATCTAATGAATCTATCCCGCATTGATTGACTTTTACGTGAATTTAACGCATTCTTAAAACGAGCTTAACACTTCGATGTTCTAATGTTTTTTTCTGTCATCTTTATATAGGCAAGGAGGATGAAATGAGTGATAGCGCAATCAAAGACGTCTTACTGGATGCTGTCAATTTCGATAAAGATGGAATCGATTTGGAAAATCTTTCTTTGGAGGCGCTCATTCTTCTAATCAACACCGAACGTTTAAAGCAACTTCAAGAAAAAACTGAAAAAGAGTTTAAGGAATTGCGTGAACGGCAAGAAAAAGTTAAGGAACTGCACGATATCCTCAAAGCAATTAACGCTGCAACTAAAGACGACGGCACCCTTGACATTTCCAAAAACCAAGAGCTGAAAACAAAAATTGAGCGTGCCAAAGAGCTTGGAGCAGACATTAAAGAAGGCCAAACAACATTCAATAAAGAGGAGCGCGATCGCATCGTTGAGAACATCCGTATGACAATTGAGGATATGAACGTTCAAAATGACATGCAGCTGCAAACGATCTCCAGACTCACGAATGAACGTTACGAATCTTATCAAATGGCAAGAAGCATTCTTAAACCTCTGCACGAGGCTAAAAGTTCTTTGGCAAGGGGAATTAGAGGCGCATCATGACAGCTTCTTTAAGCGAAGCCGCTTTGAGAGACTTGATCAGCCGGTATGAGAAAGACGGAAAGCCGATTCCCGAGTTTTCCCGAGATACGATTGAAGCGCTCTATTCTTTCGGATACGGATTTTATCAGAGTGCCAAATACGATCAATCGATCCATTTTTTCCGTTTCCTGACATTGGTTGACAGCAATACGTCAAAACATTGGATGGGGCTTGGCGCCGCATTGCAAATGTCAAAGCAATACCACCATGCCATTCAATGCTTTGGATACGCTGCTGTTTTAACTCCTGGCAACCCTCTTGCTCCCTTTCACGCAGCTGAATGTTTTCTCTCTCTTGGAGAACACGACCGTGCAGCAGCGGTCTTCGATGCAGCAGAACGGATCGCAAAAGAAAAACCTCATCATTATCAAAAATTATTAACACGCATTTCATTAATGCATCCAGGGAGGAAAGCTCATGGTGAATAGAGTTGAAGCCAGACAGACAGCTCCTTATTGGGAGTTGGACCACTCAGACCCCTACACACCGGTAAAAAATCTTAAAGAACTTCCCTTCTCATGGGATACTATGTGTCGAGCATTCAATACCGGGATGATTGGAACCGCTGAATCTCCGAATGCCCATCATCAGCTGGAAGCTCCGCAATTTAACGTTTCTGCAATCAAAGGCGTCATACAAGAAATGAATGCTGCGCTTCCAAAGGCTGGCTGTAAAGATCCTCATCTAAATGAAGCGATGCTGCTATTGCTTTACATCGCCTGTGTAAAAGCGCAGCAAGAAAGCCGTGAAGACGGCAGTCTGCTTGCTCAGGAGACCGCGGTTAAGCGGCAAGAAATAAACCGTCATTTACAAGAGAAGTTTTTCAATACTCTGGATGATAAAATTTCCCGTTCCAACGTTGACTCTATCCTTGACTGGGTCGGTTGGGCGCTCTGGGGAGCCATTGCTGCTGCCGGAGTTGCAAGCGTTGCGTTGACGATAGCCACCGGAGGTGCGGCTCTCCCAACAGTATTGGTTGTTGCCAATGGCGCCCTTGCTGTTGGACAGGGAGGTGTACAGATAACGCAAGGCGTGCTGAAATACAAAAATGATAAAGCGGCCGGAGAGATGCTCCAGATCGAAACGGAAAGATATGTCAATACCACGAAAATTCGTGATGAAGTAGAGGCCATGAAACATAGCATGCAAGTCATTGCTGAAGCTTGGGAAGTGCTAATTGAAGTGCTCAACAATCAATACCAAGCTTCAACCAATCAATAGGAGATCTCCATTATGACAATAAGTACCGCTAATCACGCAGAAAACACTAAAGTATTAGATACGCTTAATGCCGAGCTCTCTAGAATGGATCAATTGTTGGAGGATCCAAATTGCGATCATGCACGTGTCCTTGAGCAGGCATTTAAAGTGATTCAGTTAATGTCGAGGATGCTCGGAAACATGGAAAAGGAATATGTCCTTGATCAGGAATCCGTACTCTTCGTCAAAGCCAAAGAACTTAAAGGAACATATAATACCTGGTCTGTTCTTGCGCTTACGATCGTTTCTTCCAGCGTAACGATTGGCGGCGGTTTTGTCGGCATGGGAGCTGCAATACCAGGAACTACGCTTGGTCAGACATTGGGAAATGCATCGCCAAATGCTCTCGGCTGGCTAGGCAATGCTGCCTGGGCAAAAAAGCTTGGAAGCATTGGTCAAGGCATGGGTGCAGTCGGTCAAGGATCCGGAGGGTTCACATCTTTGATGAACAATTCGAACGAAGCAAAGCGAACTGTCTTCCAAGTGGTGATCGAAGAGGTCAAGCGAAAAAGAGGCGACCGCGACGATGCGGCTCGCCAAATGCGCGACCAATCTTATTCTGCAGCTAACAACTGCCGACAAGCAATTCAAGCCATCCATCAAGCAGCCCAGCAAATTCTCTCTGCAAGAGGATAAAAAATTCCACCGCGAAGATCACAGCCTTCGCGGTGAAGGACATGTTCTAATTGGAAAATGTTTTTTGAAGATAAGCGTCTGTCGTCCCCCAAGGGAATTTAACTGTAAAACGCTTAATTGTCCTAAATCCCCTATGATAAGCAGATAAAGGAAAGCTGATGGTAATCATTTTTACATCGCTTGAAAGCTTAGAAAGTTTTTCGCATAGCTGCTGCAGTTCGTTCTCTTTTATCGTTGTTCCATAGAAATAAATCACTGTTGCTTTTTCCAAATCCACTTCCATTAAGTCCCTGCAAATCAACTTAACACCGGAAATCTGAAACTTACGCTTGGCAGACTGGGCAATACGAACGAAAGCCGGAAGATACTCTACGCCGTAGACTGTGCAGCCAATCACAGTATTCAACCAGAAGCAAGTACGGCCTCTACCTGCTCCGAGTTCATAGACAATATCGTTAGGAGCGATTCCACATTCTTCAGCAATCACATCCATCGTTGTTAGAGGTGTTTCGCCATAGGTGTTTACATCTTTTTCTCCCTTTTTGAGCAAAAACTCCTTGCTCATACGAAAGGGATTCTGAATAAGGTAAGCACGCACCATGAACCAATCGACAGCTGCAAATTTTCGATTGGAATAATAGTAGAAAACAACCTGAAGATATTCGATAAAATTCCAGATATCCGTCTTGATGCGAATCCAGAATAATTTAAAACAAGAGGGCATAAATACCCCGAGCGACAAGTAAAAACATCAATGTGGATGTCACATCATTAAAAGCTGTTACGATAGGGCCGGAAGCGACAGCGGGATCAACCCCTATCCGCACAAAGAAAAAAGGAGAAAAGCTTCCAAGTACGGTTGCAGTCATACAAGCAAAGAATAACCCCCATCCCACTAACATACCAACTGCAAATGGGTCTCCACCTGCATGCTGAATGCCAAAATAATTTAAAAAATACACAAGAATGCTGCATGAAACTCCGAATGTGACTCCAATCATCCCTCCAATTGCAATTTCTTTTGCAATAGCTTCTTTCCTTTGTCCTGGAGACAGCTCCCCTGTTGCCATTCCTCTGACCAAAATAGTACTGCACTGCAAACCAACATTTCCGGACATCCCTGCAATTAGAGGGACAAAAAAAGGAACAATAGCAAACCAGGATCTCCCCTCGAATTGCGTCATCGTTGTCGAGGTGACCATTCCGGCTAAAAGGGTAACGATCAGCCAGGGAACTCTCCAAAGATAACGTTTAAAAATAGGCTCATGCTCGCTAAAATCCTCCCCGGTACCAGCGATGCTTGCAATGGTTTCATCCGCAATATCTTCCATTGCTTCGACGACATCTTCGTAAGGGATCACTCCGACAAGCTCTTCGTTCTCATTAATCACTGGAAGTGTAGGAATCCCATATCTCTCTACAATATCAACCACTTCATCTCTTGTGCTGTCAGGCCGCACTGTATGAAGAACAGGACGCATCACCTGCTTTAATGGAAGAAATGGCGGATTAACAATCAGATTACGTGCGGGTACATAGCCTGCAAGTTCTTTGTTATCGGAAAGAACAAAGATGCTTCGGGTAAGATCGATCCCAGGATGGTCTCTGATATAGCGGGAAACTTCTCCAATTGTTGTCGTCATTGGAAAAGCGAAGAATTCATCCGTCATCAAACGACCCGCACTATTTCTCTCATGTTTTTGAAGCTCTTTGATCCGATATGCCTGAGTATGGTCGAGGAGATCCATCACTTTTTTCAAACGTCTGTCTGAAATATCATCGAGAATATTAACGGCCTCATCCGGCGGCATTTTTTCAATGAGCTCTTTGATCTCCTTATCGCTGATCTGTCTAAAGATAACGGAACGGGTATTGCGAGTTGTATGGATGATAAAAGTCACTTTTGATGCAAAATCGGGAAGATGATCGTAGAGGACAATACGGGCAGAAGCAGGCAGTCTTGTAACAGCATAAGCTAAATCGATAGGATCATGATCAATTGCAATCTTTGCGACATCGTGAAGGAGAAGCTGCGAGGTTTGTTTATGAAACGCACGCTCCAGCTTTTCATTCAAGACGTCGTCAAGATACTGCGTACGCGAATCCAATAGGTCTTGTTCAATTTCCACCTCTTCAGGCTCTTCGATATGATCCTCTGGGTGATCCATCTAGTACCCAACCATGAAAATTTGTTTCAAATTTTTTTTACACAAATCACTAGCTCTCTAAAATTAATCGTTGAAACTCAGGCGTGTGGCGGATCGCCTCCAGCCAATGATTGGAAACAAGATCTTCAATGGGAGGAAGGGCACCAGCCTCTTTGGCTTTTCGAAGATAATAGAATGCTGTTTCTGCATTTTTTTTCAGGCAGTGCAAACAAGCTAAATGATAAAACGATGTTAAGCTTCCCAAGTCTCTAGCGTGCAAAAACTTGATTTCAGCCTCCTGCAGAAGCGCATCTGTTTGCTTCTTGCGAACGGGATCATCAATCAATTGAGACAAATCAATCAATGTCAGTCCCCACTCATTCCAAACATGTTCATCTTCCGATTCAAAGGACACATACGCTTCGAGATATTTTAACGATTCTCTGAAAGCTTCCGGCTCTGCTTCCAAATCTCCAAAATGGGCCAGTGAAATGGCCAAATTGTAATAGGCATGATGGAAACCTGGATCGATCTCGATGACCTTTTTCAACACATGAATTGCTTTTTCCAGCATGGAAAGATCATCGTCATAGTCTCCAAGAAAGTCGAGGGCGCATCCGTAATTATAGAGCCATTCAGGCTCTATTTCCTGCTGTTTTTGCGTTTGGGAACAGATCCTAAGAGCTTGTTCGAATCGATTCAAAGCCGAATTAACCAACTCCCTGTCATCAGCGGCTGTTCCCAGCTTCATAAGCACAACTCCCCAATCATTCCAATATTGAGCCTGCCCATGCCCTCCGTTTTCAATCGATTGCCGGCAACAGTCGCTTGCCTTGTCAAGCCAATTTAAATCCTGTGTTGCTTGAGCTAAAGTCAGATATGTCATTGCCAATCCATGCAAGATCACAGGATCTTGCGGCGATAGCCTTAACCCAGTCCGATATCTCTCAATCGCTTGAAAAAAATACTCTTCTTCATCAAAATACCTGCCAATTTCGGCAAGGCAATCCCCATATAGACACCAGATTCTAGGCTGGTCCCTTTGCATTTCTAAGCTTTTGATAATCTTCTCTTCT
The DNA here is from genome assembly GCF_000092785.1 of Waddlia chondrophila WSU 86-1044. Lineage (NCBI taxonomy): Bacteria > Pseudomonadati > Chlamydiota > Chlamydiia > Parachlamydiales > Waddliaceae > Waddlia > Waddlia chondrophila. The sequence continues at coordinate 1,029,869 of NC_014225.1, read as the reverse complement.
GCTTCCCGCAAAAGTTGCAAATCCTCTGTCCACTCCCCTAGACATAAGAGGCTCTCCGCCCATGAGCAAAGGACTACCGGATGATCAGGTTCGCAAATGCTCGCCGCTTCGAATTTTCCGATGCTGTCGCAAAGAGCTTCAATAGATTTGAGGATTTTTCCATGATAAACTTGCATCTGTCCCCATTTTATCCATAAGGGACCATTCTGAGGATCTAGTTTAGAAGCGCGCTCAAATCCTTCATTTGCCAACTTATAGTAGGCTTCTATCGGCTGGATTTCATAAACGACTTTCAATGCTGCAGAGAGATTCATCCAGCCTTCAAAAAAATCTTCCTTTAGACGCACTGCCCGCCAATACATGTTGATCGATTCCAGAATTAAGTCCGGCTTTCTCAGCAAAGACGCAAGCTCTGTTAAGCAGTTTCCATAATCATTCCATAGATCGGATGTCTTCATTCCCATGGAAACGGCTTTTTTATAGCATTTCGCACCATTTCTAAAGTCGATAGCTTCCCCGGAAAACTTGCCATAATGAAACCATAACACTCCCCAATCCCTATAAAGAGCTGCGAGGATTTCTTTTGGCTGGAAGTGGGCAAGCTCTTCTGCTTTTTCAAACGCTTTTTGAGCTTCCAAATAATTCTTTTCGATATTCGAATGCATGGCTAAAAGAGAACAGGTGTTTGCCAAGCCGTACCAAGAATCAAAGGAACCGGTCTGCAAAGAAATTACACGGTAAAAAATTTTCTTTGCTGCTTTTAAACAGTAGAGGTTATGGGTTTCACCGGCAAACGCAACCGCTTGGCGATACATGATACGCGGACAATTGGGAGCAACAAGATTTGCCCTCCTAAAGCTATCAAGAACTTTATTGTCTCCTTTGCTTAATTGCTTTTCCCCTTGCATGACATACAGCAAACCTAACAACTCTCTTTCGTCAGCTTGCATCTTCTCCCATTGACTAGAATCCTGAAATACATCCAACTGTTCGAAGTTCTTGGACTTCAACATTTCCTTAAGGACTTTTTTTCGTTGAGTTACGTCTTTCATAAATGATTCTCAGCAGCTTATGAGTTTCATACAAGTAAGAATAATCGATACCTGATTAATTGTCACAAAAGTTTCTCTATTGCGTTTTCAATCGCACTAAATTCCGTCAAAGGCTTTTCACATACACGGGCGTGGCAGAGATAAACCGTCGTTCTGTCATTAATCGACGGATATCCTTTCAATCCGGGAACCAATTGAAGCAACCGTTCGTCATCTTGCGATCTCCAAATGATTGCTCGATGCGGAATAAAACGTTGAAACAAGAGTCTTTCCAACTCAACTCTATACTCCTGATTCCTATTTAATGAAACAATGATTGTTGACGGGTTTTCTTGATAATACCTCAGCAAATTTCGATAGTGGAAGCTGTATCCGGGAGGATATTTTTCCAAAATTTCTTTTACCGCCTTTAAAATATCTTCTGCCTGCCTGAGATAAATCGGGTCAAATGTCATCAGATAAATCCGCAAAAGGTTTTCACAATGAACCGCATTGCCGGACGGTTCGGCCCCGTCAGCGAACAGACACTGCCGAATAATGAGGTTAGGGTCTTTTCCGTCCGTTTGATAAAAAGCTCCACCTTCAGCCTTAAACGCATCGCGAAGCACGCGTTCCATTGAAAAAGCCCATTCCAGCCACTCTGTGCCGCATCCGGCTTCGAACAGCGTCAAGCTTGCCCTAATCATAAACGCGTAGTCGTCCAACCCCCCGGAAAAATCAACTTTTCCTTCTCGATATCTCCTCAAAAGCCTCCCATTTTTCCAAAGGTGGCCATAGATAAATCGGGCTGCACGCCTGCCGGCGTCCACATAACGGGAAATTTCAAAAGCTTTTCCGGCTTCGACAATGGAATGGATCATCAGACCGTTCCAAGAGCTTAAGACCTTGTCATCTTTAAGAGGATGCCCCCGCTTTTCTCTTACTTTGTATAGTTTTTCCTTCAACTCAGCGATCCTGGCTTCAAGTTCAAAATGATCCATTTGATTGTCGGATGCATAGTGTTCAAGCAAAGCAGGAAGATGCAGAATGTTTTTTCCTTCAAAATTCCCGATTGCAGTTGCTCCGTATACCGAACAGAAAAGCTCAGAGTCATCACTGCCGAGCACATCATCAATCTCGTCCATTGTCCATGTATAGAATTTGCCTTCCACTCCTTCTGAATCGGCATCCTCAGCGGAAAGGAAAGCGCCTTGTTCGCCTGTCAGCTTTGACAGTACATAGTCGATCACTTCGCAGCAAACACGGCGGTGCAAAGAGCGTTTCGTCGCTTTCCACGCTTCGCAGTAACACTCTGCCAAAAGTGCGTTGTCGTACAGCATCTTTTCAAAATGGGGAATCTGCCACTGTTCATCGATGCTATACCGAGAAAAACCGCTTCCCAAGTGATCATAAATACCGCCTCGATACATCAATTCGAGCGTCTTTTCAACTAAAAACATCGGCCTGCCATCCTTCTCAAGCGCAGAGTAATGCATCAGAAAAACATATTGATAACCAATGGGAAATTTAGGCGCGCCTTTAACTCCGCCCCATACTGGGTCGGAAATCTGCAGCAACGTGTCCACTGCTAAAGGCACGCATTTGCGATCAGGAAGATCGATTCCATACACTTGAATATTTTGCTGGAAGAGATCAACGATCTGCTGTGCTTGCATCAGGATTTGATCATGCCCTTTCCCGATCCACAATTCATGAATATGCTGAATCAAATCAATCATCCCCGGCAAGCCAGAGGCATTTCTTGGAGGCAGGTAGGTCGTGGCAAAAAAAGGAAGCAAATCAGGAGTAAGAAAAACGTTCAACGGCCAGCCAGCCGAATTTGGCATGAGCGCCTGTGCAAAATCCATGTACAGCTGATCAACTTCAGGCAACTCTTCACGGTCGACTTTGATATTGATGAACGCCCGATTCAATTGCTCGGCGACTTCCAGATTTTGAAACGATTCCTCTTCCATTACATGACACCAATGGCATGTCGCATAGCCAATGGATAAAAAAATCGGCTTGTTCAATTCTTTCGCTTTTTCAAACGCTTCTTCTCCCCAAGGATGCCAGTCTACAGGATTATGTGCATGCTGCAACAAATAAGGGGATTTTTGAGTGATTAATCGGTTCGTATAGGGGTGATGTTCAGCCATTCAACATCGTGTTCTTTTTTTACTTCCTACTATATGAGTTATTTGATATACCGAATTAATTTCAAGAATAGATAAAAGGAATAGAGCTCATGGACAGTGATCGCAATCACCATAAAGGTTCCGCTAAAAGCACTTCTACAGTAAGAAAATTGCAGCAAAGAACAACAACGATCGCTCTTTCTATCCTGGTCGCAGTCTCCTTTGGAGTGGTCGGGCTTCAAATGTTATCAGCAAGCAGCAAAACTTCCGAATCGCATCCAAGGATGAACGGAACAAAAGCTTTGACAATACTTGCCCAAGAAAAAGAACAAAACCAAGCCGGTGTTGCAACGAATTTATCTGGTGCTTGGAACTCGCAGCAAAATGATGCAGAGACAGTTAGAGAGCTCAATAAGATTCAAGCAAGAAAGATCAAAGATCTCAAAAGAGAGCTTAACAATGCCAATGTTAAACTTCATAAGATTAAATCAGAACTCTTTACAAAAGGGGACCCTTCCGATAGAGCAAGACTGGCTGAAGTCTGCCAAACGCTGACTGAAAAAGAGCGCTGCAATGAAGAATTCCAAAAAAAGATTTCCGAACTGGAGTCTGAAAGAGATTTGAGAAACCAAAAAATTACGCGTATGGAACAAACAATTGATGCACTGGCAATGATGACCGATACGCAGCGAGACACCAAAGAAAAAGCGATCTTCAATCTTCAAAGCCAAATTGAAAGGCTGGAAGAAGATGCTAAAAGAGAACGCAATGAACTCAAAAAGACACTTGCCGAATTGGAAGAAACAAATCACAAGCTAAAAGAGAATTTGGCAGACAAGGCAGCGGCAGTCAAGACTCTTGAGGAAGAAATTTCCTGGCAATATGGACTGATGAAAGAAAAAGACAAGGATCTGCAATCTCAAAGCAAGCTTTACACCCTTTCTGAAAACCAGTTGCAAAAAGAGATCAATCACTTAGGGGAATCTCTTGAACTTGAGATGCTGAAAAACCAAAGCCTTGCGGCTGAACTCGAAATTGCTCTCGCAAAGGAAAAAGCGCAAGAGCAATATACTAGATCGCTGGAAAGCCAATTAGACAAGAATAAAAATCTCTCAGAAAAAGAGAAGAATCAGTGGAACCAGAACATGGTGAACTTCGCTAAGGAGTATTTGGAGCTGCAGAGCATTCTCGATGTTTACACCCATTCTCATGATCACCTTACAAGCAAGCAAACCAAACTTGCCACGCTGGTCAAGGAAGAAAAATCCAAAGTTGAATCGCTGAAAGAAGAACTGGACACAGCGTTAGCTGCTGCAGACGCAGAACAACAAAAAGGACTGTGCATCGAAGAAGAATTGCATGCAACAGCCCACAAAATCCTAGAGATGGAAGATGAGCTAAAGAAAAAACAAGTTGATATTGAAAGCAAGCAGCAAGAATTAGATACGCTTACCTATTCCAATGCATCGCTGCGCGATCAGCTGCACGCCAGAATTGATCAACTTACGACCCTTTTAGAGGAATCGCAAAAAGAGGTTCGAAGAAAAGAAGCTTCTGTCCGCGACTTGGCAATCAACCTAGAGCTCGAACGCACGCGTACACAAGAGTTTAATGATCGGCAACTTCAGCAGTCAGAACAGATCAATGCGATGGAAAAAGATCTCAAAACCCACCAAGAAGAGGTAAATCGTCTGCAAGATAAGGTTCTCGCATTGACTTCCGAATATGAGCAAGAAAAACAGCACTCCAATGAGCTGCAAGCTTCTCTGTCTGATTACGAATCGATCTACAATGATTACGACAAACTGCAAAAGACTTTTGATGAGAATATCGACCTTCTTCAAGCAAAACTCGACAAAGCAACAACAGACCTAAATAACGAACAGAAGAAAATCCAGGAGGCAAGCAAGCTTATCAGCTCACTAAATGATGAACTTGCTCAAAAAGAGGATAAAATCGAAAAACTTCACTCCTCGCTTGCATCTCAGGAGAATCAAGTCGACGCATTAATTGCCCAGCTAGAAGAAGAGCGCAACCATTCCAACTTCCTTGAAGATCGCGTTTATAGTATTGAGGAAACCGGCCCATCATCTTTGCAAATCAAAGAGATGCAGCAAACAATCGCTCAGCTCAGTAAAAAAGTTGAACTGGAGCGGCATCGAACTCTCGCGTACGAAAAGGCTAATAAAAACCAAATTGGGCATACGAAATTTCTCGAAGAGAAACTGGAAAATTTTTCTGCTCAGATTGCAGAGCTGCAAAAGCAGGTCGACAAAAAAGATCAGTTAATTTCAGAAATGCGCTTAAAAAAAGAAAATCAACCGGAAATTGCTGACAACTCCGGCCGCAGTGTTTCTTATCAACACACAGTGCAAGAAGGTGAAAATTTGGGAATCATTTCCACTTATTATTATGGGACTCCCAACCGATGGATAGACATCTACAATGCCAATAGAAAGGCTATACTTGATCAAAATAAGCTTGAACCAGGGATCGTGATTACGATTCCTTAAATCGCCTCAAAGGAAAAGGTAATGGTAGCTACTAACTATGATTCGATGCCTATTCAGCAAATAATCTCAAGACGTGAAGATGTCATAAAATCTATCAATAGCGAAGTTCAAGCTCTCAATCGGCAGTTCCGTCGAAATGCTCTAGAGCTTGATACAGATAAAATACAAGAACTCTTTCAAGATCTAAAAGAGATCAATCAAAATATTGAAGCCAGGAAAAACGAATTTGAGTTTAAAAGAAAGCGTGGACGCTGCTGCGGTCTTCAAGGAGTTTCAACTGTCACTTGGATCTCTATAGGAGTTGAATTTCTCGCAGCGATTCTCCTTGGCATCGGAGAAATCACCAGCTTAGTGGCTAGTCAAAAACTTGATGATAAAATCTCAGATTTAGAAAAGTCCTGCAATACCACTATCTCTTCGGCTGAAATCGATGCGATCGAAGGTTTGAGTATTACTCAGATTGTTATCATCGTTTTAGCTGCAGGTTTGCTAGTCCCTTTGGCAGGCGCTGTTAAGCAAATTAATAATGACAAGGATAAAGCGCATCTTCTGATGGAAATTTTAGAGATTAAAGAGCAAGGCAAAGAAATCCGAGATTTCCTAACATCTTTTCAGCAATTCAAACACAGCGTGTCTCCAAAAAATTCCATACCAGAACAAACGCAACAAGAATCTTTTTCTCATTGTGTTCACTGTCTCGATCATCTACCGGAAAAAGGATTTCGAGAGCATATTCCATCCAGAGACCACTGGATATCCTTAATGGTGCAGCTACTGCCAGAAGATCACCCGATTAAAGAACAGCTAAGAAAGATGCGCGATGCTGCACTAAGCCAGGTGCAGCCTGAATCAACTTCTGATGACGAAAAAGAAGAGGAAACCGATTCTTCATCATCTCCTCGAAGAAAATTTCGTGGAGAAAGAATGACATTCTCTTACCTTAGAACACCCAGGATAGAAAGTAGCGATCCCATTCAAATTCTTGACACTAAATTCAAAAAAAAATACCAAAAAAAATGGTTCGCTTTGGAGGAAAGCTTAGGAATTCACCTTCATTGTGTGCAGTTAGATGATGTAGCTTTAGGAAGAAATACGGCCATTGCTCCTGATATTTCATATTTTGGAGCAACGTTTCCGGTTGAATTGGAAGACGAAGAAATTCGAATCCCTATTAATGAAATCGTCTAAAGCAAGTTTCGGTAGTAATCTGCGTCTAAGGCTGAAGTGAAATGATGGAGTAATGATCCATAGAAATTGCACTCGACATGTTCTTATTTGCTTCTCCAAGATTCCAGCAAGAAGCGCCCTGAAAATCTTTTTTTAATTTAGCAAGATCCCAATTCCATATCATATAGTTTGCAATCTGAGTCAGCCAGTAAAAATTTTCCATTTGAGCAAGTTTTTCACTTGCTTCAGATGCTATCCTAATTTTCTCAATCTCTTCTTTGGTAAAGCCATCAATCTGCATTCTTTTCAATTCAACTAATATGGATTGACCAATTGAACTGACAAATTTTTGATCGGATATATATTGAATCGTGATCCATGGACAATGAAACGAGGGATAATAAGGAAAATCGAGGCAAACACGGATTTCAGCTTTCAGATCCTCTTGCTGACAAAGTTTGCTTTCCAATCTTTCTTTGATCAAAGAGTTGACAACTTCTAAACACCTTGCATTGTCTTGCTTCACAGCCAATTGCAAAGGAAAAGTCATACGAGTAATTGCATGACTTTTTTGAGAGTTTTTCATCACTTTTGTTTTGATCCCTTTCTGAAAATTCGGCAATCGGGGAATTTTAGGACTTGTCGCTCCATCTTTCTTGGGAATTTCCCCCAAATAATTAATGATTAACTGCTTAGCTTTTTCAGAAGAAAAATCGCCTACAACTACGCAGACAAAATCTGCAGGATTGACAAAACTTTGATTGAAAAAATGTTGACTCTGTTCGAAAGAAGCTTTTTCAACATCCTTTGCCTTAAGAGAATTAAAGACGTGGAATTGCTGCGTATTCAAATCCATGAATGCATCTTCAAATTTCTGTATAGAATCGAACTCTCTGTTTTTCAACAAGACCTGGAGATTCTTTTTGTGCGCTTCATAAGCTTTTTGGGAGAAACGACTTTTTGTAAAAAAAAGATTTACAAATTTAAATAGCTGTTCCAGTTCATTTGATCCTGATGAGAGCTCAAGAGATCGGCTGAACGGCTGCATTTGGGTTTCAAATTCGATCGAATATTCGTAAAGGAGCGTATGCATCTTATCGAATCCAAAATCTGAGATTCCAGAGCGCAACGCAGCTTTTAAGGAAATTTCTCCAGCAGCTCTGTGTCTTGCAGGAAGTTCGGCAAATCCCCCTTCTGCCATAAGTCTCACAAGGACTTCTCCGGGTTCATTCTCAGTCTGTTTAAGAGCAACTCTCATTCCATTTTCCAATACAAAAACTTCCACTCCTGTTTCTTGATAAAAATCAGCTGCAAGAGTTGAAAATCCAAAAAGAAATGTGAGCACTATCCGTTTCAACATAAGAACCTAATTTATAAAAAGACTTTAGATGGTGTCGCCCGTGAGTTTATACCGATCATTATCTGCAATGGTAAACTCACGGTCGACGCTATCTAGAGGGTATTCATAAAATCAATTGAGCTCCATTTTAAATATTAAATGATACAATTAGCTGATTAAGATTTCTTAAAGATTTTTCGGTGAATTCAAGTCAGGTGAATTCAAGCTTCTAGCCTATAATGATCGGTATAACTCCGTACCCTTGTTTTTTTTTAGTTGCTCGATTCTGCATCTTTCTGCAAAACTGAGCTATGGCTTGTTTTCCTTTTTAATCTTAGGAACAGGGTAATTTTTTTCTGGATAACGAATGCAAAAGAAATTGACTCAAAGAGGCATTTTTAGATAGACTGTTCCTTATAATTGCCCAGGTGGTGAAATTGGTAGACACGCCAGATTTAGGTTCTGGTGCAGCAATGTGTGTAGGTTCGAGTCCTATCCTGGGCATCATTTTTCCAAAGCATGAAACAAAGCATCGTTGCCCTCGTTTATAATAAAGAAAAAAGCAAAGTTCTCACCATTAAAAGGAGAGATGTTCCTATATGGGTTCTTCCCGGAGGTGCATTAGATCCTGGAGAATCTCCGGAGGATGGAGTTGTAAGGGAAGTTTTTGAAGAAACAGGATTAAACGTTGCGGTTCGAAAAAAAATTGCGCGCTACACTCCAATTAATAAACTGGGAACAACCACTCACTTTTTCGAGTGCTCTTTTGAATCCGGCACACTCCAAACCGGAGATGAGACAGCCGATATCGGTTTTTTTCCAAAGCAAAAGCTGCCCAAGATTTTTTTTCAGGTTCATCGCGATATGCTTGAGGACGCATTCCAAGAACACCCTCAAGCTTTAGAGAAAAAATTCGATCAAGTCACCTATTGGGCTTTCTTCCGCTATTTTCTCCGCCATCCGATATTGGTTCTGCGCTTTGCCTTGTCTCAGATGGGATTCCCCCTTAATAAAAAACCCTAATTAACCGGCAATTCCAATGCCAAATCAATTAGGGTCAAAAAAATTCTTCAACTCCAAGACTTGTGACAGGATATGTCTTAAGCGATGTTTTGTGCTTTATGTAAAATGCCATGCAGTTTTTAGTATCACCTGGCTTGTCAAAATTCCGATTTCTGAAGTAGTATCGGTAGATACCGAATTACCTGAATTTTATAACGAATGCAGGCAATAATACGCAAAGGTTTTTTTTAATTGCTTCCGAAACCACGATTTTTAAAGAGCTTAGAAGAAATTTTTATTCATTCATGGTGGGTCATTCTTTTTTCGCTTTTATGTTATACGTGGTTGGAGCATGAAAACAGACAGCAAAGAGTCGCCTTTCACGAACTGACGCAGCAACTCATGGAATTAAAAAATCATCAAATTGAAGCTTCAAAGCAACGCATCTATCTTCTCAATCAGATTAACAGTCAAAGCGATCCTGCATGGGTTGAGTTAACCTTAATTAAAATCCTTGGGCTCATTCCTGAAAACCAAAAAAAAATTTATTTTTCCCATGAAAATGAATAACAAAAAAGCGGCCGTGAAATGCAAGCGCTATTCAAAATCAGACATCAAAGATAAACGCTAATCAGTACATGTACACCTTCCTATTCCTTAGTTTTGCTTTGACATTGCTCACCTTGTTATCAGCCTATTTCTCAGGGTCTGAGACAGCGCTATTTTCCCTTTCAACTCTAAAACTGAAAACTTATGCGAAAGATCCAGATCCGCGGAAAAAACTCATTGCCAATCTTCTGAAGCATCCCAGAGATTTACTAGTGACGGTTTTCATGTTGAATACCTTAGTGAATATTTTACTTCAGAATGCAGCCTCACACATGTTCGGCAGCTCGGCTGGATGGGATTTGAAAGTTGGCATACCGCTTGTCCTTACACTATTTTTTGGCGAAATCATACCGAAAAATTTTTGTATGGAACACAACGTGAAGATTGCCTATCTTGTCTCCCCTTCCATTAATTTTTTTCATCGATCGTTAAGGCTAGTCAGGAAAATAACAATCGCCATTACGCTGCCAGTTTCGCGAATCATGTTCTTTTTTTTGAAAAGAGAAAAAAGTATTTCAAAAGAAGAGCTTGAACATGTACTGAAAACATCGGAACAACACGGCGTCCTGCATCCTGATGAAGCAAAACTTATCTGGGGATATCTTAAATTTCAAAACACAACTGTAAAAGAAATCATGGCTCCAAAAGAAGATATCCTGTTTTTTGACATTAACAATCCAATTAAAAAACTTGTGCACTTATTTGTTGACGAAGAGTGCACCCGCATTCCCATTTGTGATGGAGACCTAGACAACGTCATAGGGGTTATGCATTCAAAGCAATTTTTTCTCTACCACGATCAATTGAAAGATAATCAAGACCTCAAACCTTTTACAAATAAACCTTTTTTCGTTCCTGAAACAACCTTGGCGAAAACACTTCTCAAACAATTAGACGAGGCAAACGAAGTGCTTGCGCTTGTCGTTGATGAATATGGCTCTATTGAAGGACTTGTTTCAAGAGAAGATGTCGCAGAGCTTGTTGTCGGAGAGATTGCTGATAGAAGAGATCAAAACCCCCTTTACACTGTGGCGGGATCTCATGAAATCATTGCTAGTGGAAAGCTTGAGCTGATGGAATTCAATCGGCTATTCGATTCAAACCTCCATAGTAAAACAAACATGGTGACTATTGGAGGCTGGCTAATCGAAGAAATGGGAGAAATTCCCAAGGCAGGCACCCAGTTCAAAACAGATTGCTTCCTTTTTCAAATTTTGGCAGCCGATCCAAACCGTATCAGAAGGCTTTATATTAGAAAAATCGATGTTAAAAAGGTGGCTTCATGATCGCTTCTGCATTTTGGTGGATGCTTTTAAACTTAATCTCAATTGTGGTTCTTGCATTCTATTCAATGATGGAGATGGCTTGCGTCTCTTTTAACAAAGTGCGTCTTCATTATTATGTTCATCAAGGGAATTCTCGGGCAAAAATGTTGAATTTTCTGCTACATCATCCTTTTCGACTATTTGGAACCACCCTCATCGGCGTTAATGTAGCAATGGTGATCGGATCGGAGTGTTCCCGCGAGTTTCATGCAGCCCTTGGACTCAGTCCCGATCTTGCCCCTCTTACACAAGTGGTTCTCGTCGTTATTTTTGGCGAGCTGGCCCCCATGTTTGCAGCAAGGAACTATGCTGAACATGTTGCAATGCTTGGCATTCCCATTGTTTACGCAACAGCCCGTCTTCTCTCTCCGATCCTGCAACTCATCGGATGGATCTCAAAAATTGCGAACTATCTACTCAAAGGAAAAACAGAAGAAGCCAATCTTTTTCTAAATCTGGAGGAACTGCAAAAAATTCTGGAAGAACACGGTGAAGATGCCGTTTCTCATGAAAACCAAGAGATTAACTTAATCACTCAAAACATTTTTCGTCTCAGACATTTAATCGCAAGCGATGTCATGATTCCTCTTCATGTGATCCCAAGGTTGCCTTCTAACGCCTATGTGGGGCAAATGAAGAAACTTGTTAAACAGACAAATGCAGATTTCATCCTCATCTATTATAAGGAATACAAACACATTGTCAGTGTCGCCTTCCCTCGCGATTATCTTAGGTTTCCCAATTCAAGAAGAGTTAGAGACTACGCAAGACAACCTTGGTTTGTCACAGAAAACACCCCTTTAACAACCATTTTGCAGCAATTTCAGCGCAACAATCAATCTGTAGCCATCATTCTTGATCGACACGGACAAGCGAAAGGCCTCATCACTTTAAACGATCTTCTTTCTGAAATATTTGGCGAGGCCAGCCTACAGAAGCAAAGGGACAAATCCCCTGTTTTAATCGAACGCACATTTTTGGGAGAAACGACGGTTAAAGAGTTTAATCAGCAGTTTTCGGTCACCATTAATGCAAATTCAGATCTTACCTTATCCGAGCTTGTACAAAACGCGCAAGGCTACCTTCCTGAAGTAGGTGAAACGATTTATATTGAACCGTTCGAGATGACAATCAAGGAAACTTCACTATTGGAAGTTAAGAGCCTCGTTGTAAAAACAAGAGTTCATTGACAGCGTTCACAATCACCTGAATCGCCTGATCAATTTCCTCACGTGTCGTATGGCGGCAAATGGAAAAACGCAAAGACGACCGTACACGGCTTAATGGATACCCCATTTCAAGCAAAACGCGAGAAGGCTCCAATCCTCCAGAAGAACATGCAGAACCGTGCGAAGCAGCAACTCCAGCAAGATCAAGCCTTTGCAAAAGAGCCTCTCCATCAACTTCTGGAAAGTAGAGGTTGCTGGTATTGGCAACCCTTATTCCTTCACCATTGATCGCAGTGCCTTCTAATTTTGCCAACAGCTGCTCTTCAAAATGGTCTCTTAAAGACTGCATCTTTACCAATCCTTCCGGCAGCTCATTTTCTAAAAGACGCACAGCTTCCGCCAATCCAACAATACCGGAAACATTTTCAGTGCCTGCCCTTCTCCCGAATTGATGTCCTCCTCCAGTCATGTGGCTGTCGAGTTTAAAAGATTTACGAACAAAGCAAAAACCTACCCCTAAAGGAGCGTGGATTTTTTGTCCGCTGAACGACATGGCAGAAACTCCGTCCGGAATTTTTATCGTATCTCTGCCGAACTGGGCAACACCATCAACAAAAAAAGGCACCCCTGCCTCTTGGGCAATTTGCGCAATGGAAGAGATATCGGCCTTCACTCCAGTCTCATTGTTTACTGACATGATAGCAATCAAGCAAGTATCGGACCGAATAGCAGATTTGACATTAACTGCACTTGGCGCACCATATAATCCAGGTTTAAGGTAAGTTGCCTCAATCCCTCTTTTTTCCAGCATCTTCACAGTTTTATAGACACAGGAATGTTCAGCCGTAGAGGTGATCACGTGCCCTTTGCCATTATTCTTGTCAAAAATGCCTCGAATGACCAAGTTGGCTCCCTCAGTTCCTCCTGAAGTAAAAATGATCTCATCAGGTCTAACATCGAGATAGCGGGCAATGTAATCTCTTGATTGTGTATAATATTTTTTTGAATTCCTGCCATACTGATGAATGCTTGAAGGATTTCCGACAACTTCGCGCATGTAATCAGCCACGGCTTCAATAACCGATGGTGCGACAAACGTATTTGCATTGTGGTCAAGGTAGATTGCTTTGTTCATTGCTTAGAACCCCGCTGTTTTATTAGGGACTATGAGATTTCCAAGAGAATCACAGTGATATTATCCATTCCTCCCCGTCTATTGGCCGACTGAACAAAAAGTTCTGTTTTTTTGTTTATATCAGCTGAGAGACTTAAAATCTTTTCAATTTCTTTATTGGAGAGCAGATCGGACAATCCATCAGAGCACATCATCACAATGTCTCCTGGTCTAATATCGCAAGAATCGATCGAAGGCTCTACCTGCGGTTCGGTCCCTATCGCTTTTGTGATAATATTGCGTTGATTGAATTCTTGAGCCTGCCGCTTATTCAATTCTCCCAATTCAATGAGTTCTTGAACAAGAGAGTGGTCGGCTGTGAGTTGTTTAATCTTTTGATCTCTAAATCGATAAATGCGGCTGTCTCCGACATGAGCAAAAAAGAAGAAATCTTCGACAAAAATTCCGCAGCAGATCGTTGTTCCCATTCCGCGCAACTCGCGATCTGCCTTTGCCAGGCGAAACACACTGCTATTGACTTCCTTGATCACTTCAGCGAGGAGGCTCTTAGCGTTCCGAGGAGTGATTTCTCCTGATTTTGCTTCGATGAATGAGGCATAATGATCCACAGCTTCTTGAGCAGCAATCTCTCCAGCAGTATGTCCCCCCATTCCATCAGCTAAGACAATGACATTAGATTCCGGAATCACTTTCCAGGCATCTTCATTGTTTTCTCTCACTTGACCGGTATCTGTCAAACCTGAGGATCTAAAGGTAAAAGGTTTAGTCTTAGCAGTCATGGTTTCGGGCAATTTTATCATAATCTCTATTACATTTCAAGTTGGCTAACCACTAATAAAATCACATTCACGCAATTAAAAACGGCGTGCAGTCCAATCGGCGCCCACAAAGAACGTTGTTTTTCATATAAAAATCCCAAAATTAACGAAAGGGTGAACAAAGAGACGAGATATTCGATATTGCTCCACCCTTGTGCCAAGGAGAAGTGAAACAAGGCAAAAACAGCCGAAGCAAAAAAAATTGCGCTCTTTGGATGGATAAAACGGCGCAGCCACCCCTGCAAATATCCGCGAAAAAGCAATTCTTCTGCGATAGGCACCACACAAATCACACCGATCGCCATGAAAACAGACATCGCCGGATAATCAAAACTTAATTTTAGCGTTTGCACAGCCACTTGATCTACTTCTCTAGAATCAAATAATTTTAATTGAACAATGCGAATGCATTTTCCTATGGCAACGACCAACGGATAAGCGATCAAAAAAGAGAGCGCGCCTATTCGAAAAGCGCTCCATGAACCCCCGGCTCCAAACGGCGACAAGGAAATACGCGTTTCTGTATCGGACAATTTGGCTGTGTAAAAAAACAGGGAGAAGCAGGCAAGATACATGGAATAGATCACCAGCCACCCTTGCGCCGCCCCCTCTTCCAAAGAGATGTGTAATAAGGCCATTGTCGCCGGAGCTACCACCAAGTGTACTCCCAGAAAAAAAAGAAAGATTCCGAACAGATCGCGAGAAGTGACTTTCCCGGGCCATGAAGTAAAAGAATCTTTCAAGTATTGATCCACCCTTTAAAAGTTTCTTTTTGCTGATTCAGCCACTGATCCCCAGAAGGATCGACAACAAATTGGCTGACGATCTGCTTTGCCCGCTCGCTGGTTTGATATCTAAAATGGGGTTTCGGATCTTCCACAACATCAGCGATCAATTCAGCCACCTCTTCCGGAGGTTGTCCGTCAGTTAAGATATTTTTCATTCTTTCCTGGTGTTTCTTTGAAAAATCGCCGTAGGGGCTGTTTCCGCCTCCCTCTTCGAGTTTCAGATTTGCTGCAAATTCCGTTGCTGTCGACCCCGGCTGTACAACACTGACGTAAATGTTCCAGGGAAATACTGTGCTGGCCAATGAAGCAGAGACCGCTTCGAGGGCATGTTTGGTTGCACTATACCATCCCATTGCCGGATTACTGACGACTCCCACGACACTGCTGATGTTGATGATTTTTCCACTTTTTTGTTTTCTCATTTGAGGAAGAACTTCCCGGATCACTCGGATTACACCGAAAAGATTGACGTCGAACTGCTTCATGATCTCATCATCAGTTGCCGTATCCACTGGAGATAGCAATCCATATCCGGCATTATTGATCACACAATCCAGCCTTCCCTCTTTTTCAATTAAATTCGAAACAGCTTCTGCAATTGATTTTTCATCTGTCACATCAAGACGTTCGACATGGACATTTTCAATGGGCTCCGGATTTCTCATCGTTGCATAAACGCGATGGCCTCTTCTAGACAATTCAAGAGCTGTCAGCCTTCCAATTCCTCTGGAGCTGCCTGTAATCAAAACCACTTGACTTTCCATGGTGCCACTCCTACATTTGTTTTTATTTTTTATACCCGATAGGCGACATATGAGTACAACCTTAATTGCCATTAGGCACGCAAAACCATTAAGTGAAGGATTTGCCGATGAACGTTTGCGCCCTCTTCACAAGGAAGGAATTTCGACACAAGAAATGATCGTGCAAAGGCTTGCAGAAAAAGGATACATGCCTGAAAAGATCTTCTCTTCCCCTATCTTAAGGGCTGTGCAAACCGCTGCCATCATTGCTAAGCACTTTTCCTTAGAGGTCGAAGAAGAGGAAGCGTTGGGCTACAATTTTAATCAGTCAATCCTGTTGGCAAACCTTCTTCAAGCGAATCAGGGCAAGACACTCGTCTTTGTCGGACATGCACCGCATCTTGCAGAATTTGTCAATGATCTGACAGGTTATCCGGCCTTAATGCATGGCCTGAGCAAAAGCGAGGCTGCGATTTTAAGATTCGACCAGGAAATCGAATTGGGCAAGGCAATTTTTTTAGACAATCTCAAATTATGATGTTGTAAAAATTTTTACCCCTCCCATATAGTGCTCTGCGTACATTTATGGGAGCATCAAATGATTCGATCCTTATCTCTTCTTTCTTTATTCCTTTTTTCCCAACTCCAGGCCTTTGAAAAATATGACCATTTAGACGGTCTAGGCGACCCTTCAATTTACGTTGAAGGCTATGTCAATGCTTTGACAGGCGCGCTTGTGCATTCACAGGCAGATCTCGTAGTGGATTGTCCTGAAGAACTCAGCTTTATTCGAAATTATAACTGTTTTAACTGCTACAACAATTCTTTCGGATCGGGATTCACACATAATCACCCTACAGGATCTTTTCGAGATGAATATGATAAGAAGACTGATACGAGGACAATTTATGTCGGCGAAAAAAGCGGCAACTGCCTGAAGTATTCCGATTGGAAATTTAGCAAACATAGCCGAAATTACTACTTAGATGAAGAACACCGCGAGCATGATTTAACAAATACTTACTCGGGAAAGATCAGCGGCAGGCACAACCTGAAAAATAGTTATCTTACTGCCGATGGCAGGCAAGATCGTATTCGCATTAGAGAAATGAAATTAGGCGATGGAACCGTTCGAAAATACAACGACAAAAATCAGCTATCAACCGAGATCAGGCCGAGCGGGAATCAGGTAAAGTATTATTACAGCAAAGATCAGCTGTGTTCTATTCAAGCATTTGACCGGAATGGCAAGGCATGTCTTGGATGGATAAATTTTTACTATAATTCCGGAATGCTTTCTTCGATTAAAACAAGTGACGGCAAAATCGCAAAATATACCTGTGAAATGAAAAGAATTAAGAAGCACTGCAAAGAGAAGCTTCCACTTCTTAAAAAAGTCCAGCTGTTCGATCAACCGAAGGAGATTCTTTACTCTTATGATGAAAATGTCATTAAAATTAAGCCTGAAGACGGCAGCGATTCTTTCAGGATATATGAGAGAAAAATTTCCGGACATTCAGGAGGAATGCACAGATCAAAATGTGAGTATGGATCGTCTGGAAAAATTTCTAAATTAACCTTATTTGGACCGCAAAGAAGAGGTGCTGTCTATTACTTCTGTTACCCTTTTTACGATAGAGGAACAATTGTTATCACACCTCTTAAAGCTGCCCTAAGATACACGGGATCTTCCGTAAGAGTTGGAAGCATCACCACTTACCTAAACGGTACTTTCTTTGCAAATCCTAAAGACCTCTACAGAAAACAGCGCTTTTATTGGGGAGAAAAGGAAAAAACGATCGATAACCGCGGAAATTTAACGATAAAAGCTTTAGAAGATTCTAACGAGCACATCTTATGCGCAGCAAGCTATATCTACGATCATAGAGGAAACGTACTGAAAGAGACTCTCTATGGCAATTTGACAGGGAAATGCGATTTCGAGCCGATCAAAATTACCAAAAAAAATGAAGTGGTAGGACAGGAGAGCTTCCATCACACGTACACCTACACCGATGATGGGCGAAATCTAGTGCTGACTCATGAAGATGGCGACGGGGTTAGAGAGGAATATGAGTATGTCCCAGGTTCCAACAGAGTCTCTCAAATCCTGACTATTGTTAATGATCAAGTGGTCAAAAGGCAATGTTATACATACAACTCCTTTATGGCGCTCACATCTGTTAGAGAAGACAACGGATCAAGCAGAGATGTGAATGATCTAAGCGATGTCACAAGCTCAACCGTTCAAATGCACACTTTGATAGAAGATCTCAAAACTTCAGGGTTTGGAAAACCAGAAGAAACAATTGAAGGCTACCTTAACCCTTTAACGGGAGTTCTTGTTCAACTCAAACGGCAAACATACACCTATGGCAAATATAATCTCGTGACTTCTCAAACAGTGTACGATGCTGATGACCGCCTTTGCTTCACACTCACCTTTGATTACGATTCTTATGGACGCTGCATTCGTGAAACAGACTGTTTCGGCGTGGAAACCGTCTACAAGTACAATACTCACAACTGCTGTGTATTTTCCAAGAAAGAGGGAGTCGGTTATTCAACATCATTTGCCTACGACAGTGCTGATCGAATGATTGAAAAAAGAGAATTGCATGAGAGTGGAGAAGAGTTCGTCTACACCTTCGCATATGATGTCATGGGGAATTTAATTGAACAAACTGATGCTTATGGAAATGTCAAAAAAATGACCTACGATTCCCTTGGCAGACATATCAAAACAGAATATCCGCCTGTTTTCTTGGCAGATGGAACAACATCAGCGCCAACAGAAGAGATGGTCTATGATATTTTTGATCGCATCGTAGAGGAAAAAGACCCTTTAGGCAATGTTACCCAAAAACGGTATACAGCTCGAGGGCAGCTTGCCGAAATTGTGTATCCGGATGGAACCTCTGAAAGATATGTTTACAACCTCAACGGCTCTTTGCATCAAAAATATGAGAAAAACGGCTCGTACCACACCATGGTATACGACGAGTTTCAACAGCTAGTGAGAGACGAAACCTACTCTTCGGATGGAAATTTCTTGAGGAAAAAAGAATTCGTATATGACCAAGGCCTTCTCATTTATGAAATCGATGCTTCCGGAACCGTCACCGAGTATCGCTATGATTTTGCAGGGAGAAAAAGCGCCAAGCTTATCCATGGAGAAGAAATGACTGCAATGGAAACATATGCCTACGATTCTTTGGGCAGGCTTTGCGGAACAAAGAAATGGTTGTCGGAGGAAAAAGGAGAATACCTGAACTACATTCAAGAGTTCGACTGCCTGAACAGGGTAACACTGAACAAAATAGAAGATCATCATGGAAAAACAATCTCCTGGACTTCCTATTGCTACGACATCAATGGAAACTGCGTTGAAGAGCGCTGCCAGCAGACGGAAAAGGCTGTCAGCGTGGCTAAAGCTGAATATGCCTCTTACAGCATGCCCCTTGTAACAATCGACCCTATGGGAAATGCCACTTGCTACCATTACGACTTTTCGTTCGAAAATGTTCATGGCCAAAAAGTCTTTCGTTCCACGGTCATCAACCCCAAAGGGGTGAAAATGATAACGACTAAAGATGTCTTAGGCAGAGATGTCGAGACACACATGGAAAATGCAGAAGGCGTTTTGCTTTCTAAAGGGCAATCTTTTTACGATCTGAAAGGCAATAAAACACTTTCGCTTACAGATTCCATCGTGCAAGGAGTTGTCAATAGAACCTACGAAGTCAAATGGGTCTATGATGCAATGGATCGAGTGGTACGCATCATCGAAGATCCGAAGGAAAAATTCAAGGAAACACAATTCACTTATCATCCGATGGGAATGTTAGAGACAAAACGTAAAGCGGATGGAGTGCTGCTCTCTTATTTTTACGATGATTTGGGCAGAGAAAGCGAGATGTTTTCTTCAGACCAAAGCGTGCACTACACTTACGAGTACAATTTAAGGGATCAGCTCATTCGAAGTGTTGATTCTATTACAGGAAAAACCATTGAAAGGAGATATGATTCCTTTGGCAATTTGATTGAAGAGGTGCTGCCGTCCGGCATGCGAATGCGGTACCAGTATGATCCTTTCTGTCAAATTTTGAAGATCACATTGCCTGACGAGTCTGCAATTACTTATACCTACGATCTAGCAGAGATGACAACTGTTTCCCGTTTTTCTCCGGATCAATCCCCTCTTTACACGCATCATTATACATCTGCCGACATGCAAGGGAGAAGCTTAAAAAGCGTTCTGATCACAGGCGACGAGGTGGATTTCAAATGGGATTTAAACGGCAGACCGACAAAAATTTCTTCGCTTCATTTTACAGAAGAGATTTCCGAGAAGGGGTATGACAGTGTTGGCAACTTGCTGCAAGCAGACTTTATCAACGGAGGCAAGCAATATTCAAATATTTATAATTATGATGAATTGAATCAGTTGATTTATGAATCGACAACTCGCGCGCATGATTATCGTTACGACTCATTGCACAATCGTTTGAGCAAGGATTCAGATGACTATGCGCTCAATTCCCTGAATCAAGTTGAGCAGTGCGAGGCGCATCAATATCAATTCGATTTAAATGGCAACACCATTTCTCAGATTTCAGCTGGAAATGAGATCTCTTACACATACGACGCCCTCAATCGATTAAGAGCGGTTGAAAGGGAAGGAATATGGAAAATAGAGTATCAATACGACTCTTTTGGAAGGCGTATAAGTGCGCATCATTTTAAATGGGCTGGAGAGAATTTATTAGAAGAGGAAAGAGAGTATTTATTTCAGGGAATTTATGAAATCGGCTATCGCCTTCCGAGCGGTGAATTTCCAGAATTGAGGGTCATGGGCAAGCGCGAGGGACCGGCTTTCCGCACCTGTATAGCCTTTGAACTTCAAGGCGAAACGTACGCCCCACTTTACGACCACATTTTTAATGTCGTTGCTCTTCTTGATCTTAGCTCTGGAGATCTTAAAGCTGCTTATCGCTATTCGGCTTTCGGAGAGATGCAAGAGCTTATCTCCTCTTCCATCATTTGTCCCTGGTTATTCAGCAATCAACGCTATACCCGTGAATCGAATCTCTATCATTTTGGCAAGAGAGATTATCGCCCTGCAATTGGCCGATGGATTTCACCTGATCCAGGAGATTTTATTGATGGGATGAATTTATATGCCTATACACGCAACTGTCCAACGATGCATTTAGATTTTTATGGATTTTCAACTCAGCCAGTTACTAAGCGTCCGATTGCCGAGCCTGTCTATGGAGGATTTGTAAGCTGCGAAATAATGGACTATTTAGTTAAGGGAGCGGGAAAATGTTGTGAAGTCGCTGCTCACAACATTTTACCTGAATCTACAGGACGCTTTGCCATTGAAGGAATAGCCAGAGTGATGCAAGGAGAATCTTTTGTACCGGATAACGGTTTTGTGTTACCATCGGTATCAGGAATTGTACCTGGCAGACCCCTTGACGGTATTCGAGTGCGTTACATCCCCGGTATTGGAACGCTGGAGTCCGGAGCTAGAGCAACGGCTGAAAAAATTTCCGGTTATTTACGCGGAGCCGAAGTGCATTGGACATGTCAGCAGTCTCGAGGATTTGTTCAGGATTTGGGATTGTGCATGGCGGAAATGATGCATATACGGACACCTGCAATCCAACATTTAAGCGAGCAGATCAGAAATGATTATTGGGAGATGCGGGCGATTAGAGGAGATAATTTTCTTTTGTTTTACATCGACCACAGTCGTGGAGGTTTGGATTTTTACGAAGCGACCAGAAATCTGCCTCGAGAAATGAGAGATAAAATGTTTGTTTTAGCATTGGGCAGTGCGAAATTATTCGATGCGAGAGATTATAAGTTAGTTAAAAACTATAGTAACGATTACGATATCGTAAACTTCATCGCTAATTTAACCTGTTCCCATCACGAAAATGTTAATCTTATTTATACAGAATACTGCTCTGGATCTGGAAATCCCCTCTCGTGTATTTTAGATCACTTAATTGAAAGTGGTGGATATCAAGATACATTATGGAGAGAAATTCAATTTTTATTGGAAAACGGAATTTAATATGAAATTGTTTTTTTTACCTTTTTTAATAACTGTGTTTTTTTTATTTAGTTGTCAAAACAAAGAAGAATTCAATTACGCACAATACACCTATAAAGAAATAGATAAATTTAAAAAATATGCATTTAAAAAATACGGCGTTGTTTTGTGGGGAAAAGGGGGGGGGTTTATGGATCAAATAAATGAAATAAGCTTGACCTTTTATATCCAAAAAGAATTGAAAGTAAAAGAAATGAGAGAGCTGATTATTAATTTATCCTGTGATTTTCTCAAACAAATTAACTCAAATAATGAAATCAGACAATATCTTGCTGAACATCCATTTACAAGTAAGCGTTTAGATTTAGCTGTAGCAATTTTTAATTCAAAAAAAACATACATCACAAATCCAGGAAGCACTAAAGAAAAATTAGCTTTAGGAGTTTTAAACAAGGATAATATTTGCTATACAATTAAAAATGAAGAAGAACAATTTTTGCAAAAAGTTTATAAAGAAACCTTTCAAGAAGCGATTGAAAAAGTGCAAATCTCTCAAATACAGTTGAATAAATAAAATGTACATGAAATTATTATTCTTTACTCCATTTTTTGTAAAATTATTTTTTACACCCTTATTAGTGATCATGTTTCTCCTATCTAATTGTCAAAATAGAGAAGAAGCTCCGCATGTCAAACATGCTCATCAAGAAATAAATAAATTTAAAAAAACAGCACTTGAAAAATATGACGTCTCTTTAATAGCTCAAGGTCGAGCTCTTGGAGAAAAAATAAATGGATTAAGCTTAACTTTTCATACAAGAGAAGAAAAATCTCTTGATGAAATGAGAAATCTGATTGTCCATTTAGCTACTGATTTTCTCATGCAAATCAATTCAAATAATGAAATTAAAAAATATCTTGTTGAATACCCATTTGATATTAAAAATTTAAATTTAATTATTCTATCTTCTGATTTAAAGAAAAATTCTCCAGAAAACCTAGAAAGTAGCAAAGAAAAAATAGCAACAGCAATCTTAATCAAAAACAATTTATGTTATTCAACAAAAAACGACGATGAAGAAAATTTTCAAGAAACCTTTCAAGAAGCACTTGAGAAAGTGCAATCCACTCAATCACAATTAACCAAATAGAATTTTTATGAAAAAAATTATCACTGCATTCTCTATGGCCCTTATCGCCTTTTACTCAAACTCTCTGTCCGCATCCGTTGAGGGAACCGAACTCATCGTGGAAATGATCGATCTAAACAACGTAAATAAAAGCCAGGTCGATCCCATATTTCTGGAATTGCTGGAAAAATATAAACGAGGAGTGCACATCGCCGTTGAAAATTTACCCGACCAACTGTCTGAATTCAACGTCATCATCGACAGGCCCCTTTTTAAAGAAGGCTTCCTCGGATACTCCTACGACAAACTGATCAGAAAATACAGTGTAACCAAAGAAGAGCTGTTAGAAAATCAAAAACAATTCAGCAGTTCTCATCCTATTGTCGACAGCTTCGTTTGCGCAGGATACCTGCCTGGAGAAGAGATTAATCTATCCCTTTTAACCAATGAAAACAAACTGATCGCCAACACATCTTTTATTCCAAATCCTTTGGAAAAAACTTTTTCAGATGGAAAAGCTAAAATCTCTCTGGAATTCTCCGGAGGCCAAGCCTCCCGCTACAAAGTCTTTCTTTCCGGATTCAAAGATAATGAACCCATCACTTTCCAAAGCATCTCAGGAACAGAAGAAATTCCTCCTCAAACATTTAGAATCAAAAAAAATATAGGCTTCTTCTATAGCAATGGCGTTGTAGGAGCCTATGGAGGAAAAAGCATTCTCTCATTTCAACGAGAATCGGGAGAAAAAGCTGTCTTTATTCTTCCTTGGGGAAATCAACTCTTGCCCTATCTAGAGGGGAAAGTTGCATTTGGAGAAATTCCTTAAATAATATTTATTTTATAATATTCTCCGCTTTGCTATCACTTAATGTTTTTGACCGAGATATATAAGCGGAGGACCTATGACGCGTAGACTTCTTTTAAGCATTTTCTGCGCCCTGATCTGTACCAACCCCTTTCTTGAAGCACAATGCGGAAAAAGCTGGCTGTCAACCTCCCCCTGCCCCCCTGTAACCACTCACACCTACTGGGATTACTCTCCTTGCAACACCGCCTCTAATCAATGGAAAAGCTCCCCTTGCGAATATGGATGCAACAACCGCTGCGGATTCAATGCAGGCATTGATTACCTCTACTGGACCGTATGCCAAGATAACCTCGATTTCTCCGTCGACCACACAATAGCAGATGATCCTCCAACACTTCTGGGAACAGGAAAAACACACTTTCTGAAATACGGTTGGAGTTCCGGAGTAAGAGCCTATCTTGGGCTTGAACTATTGGGATTTGAAATTAGAGGCCAATACACTTGGATCGAAAATAAAGCAAAAGAAACCAAAGACTACACAGATACAGACGCTGTTCTGGTTGCATCACTGCTGCATCCTAACACTGGCCTTGCCAATGCACGCATCGCCCAAGGCTTCCAAGATCTTTGGTACGAAACCGCAGACCTTCTGTTTTCAAGAGAAATGGAATTTTTCGACTACAAACTCATCTTACGCCCCTTTATCGGAGCCAAATGGATGAGAATCAAACAAAAATTGAAAGTCACCTACGAAGAAGAAGACTTTGCCGAAAATCCCGAACAAATAAGATGGAACTCCACTCTTTCCGGTCCTGGCGCACATGCAGGCTTTGAACTTTTTTATCGCTGGGTATCCGGCTTAGGGATGTATGGCCAGCTGGCAGGAAGCGTCATCGGAGCAGTTGTGGATAATCATCATATTCAAGTTTCCTTAGATGAGAACGGAGCGGATGTCACGCCTCCACGTATTCAACTAAAAGAAACTCAACGTCTTTGCGTTCCCGGATATCAACTGGAGGCCGGCATTACATGGGATATGTGCTGCCTTAACAACTATAATATCCGCTTTCGCTTTTGCTACGAACTCAATCAATGGCTGAACACACCCGAGGTGCGCCGTTACCACTACGAAAACGAAGGTGTATCAAGTGCAGCAACAGATGGAAGCATTGCCCTGCATGGCGCAACTTTTGGAATAGATTTACGATTTTAAGGAGGATTAAATGAAAAGACACATCGCAAAATTCCTGATATTTATTTTCCTATCGAGCATTAATGTTGAGGCTGACTGCTGTAAAAACATCACATACACAAAACCCCCTCCACCTATTCGCCCCTGCTGCTGCAGCGATGACTGCTACTCAGAACCTCCACGCACCTATGACCCTTATTGCTACGCCTGTGATCAATTCTGTCCGGGAGAGTGCCATTTTTTCTTTGGAGCCGAGGGGCTTTGGTGGACGGCATGCGAGAACGATCTGGATTTTGCCGTCGACTTCAACACGGAACAAACAGAGATTTTGGGTATTGGAAACACACACTTCGCCAGCTATGATTGGGACTGGGGCGTCAGAGGCTGGCTCGGTTGGAACTGGTGCTGTGGATGGGATACTGTCGTCTCCTATACATGGTTCAAAACAGAAGGGAATCAATTTATCGATACAACTGATGAAGATATTAGCCTGAAAGCTTCTCTTCTCCATCCAAACACGGGTTTAAGCGATGCAGATACCGCAACCGCAAAACTAGATTTGAAATATCAAGCACTCGATGTGCTTTTCGGACGTACAATCGTCTATTGTGAAGACACTGTTCAATTGCATCCGTTCTTTGGATTTCATGGAATCTGGCTGAAGCATGATCAATCTTATTTATACGAAGGAGGCGACTTTGGTACAGGAAGTCTTGCCGCCCCTGCAAGAGTGACTTGGAACTCCACACTGAAAGGAGCCGGCCTAATCGGTGGAGCTGATGTGAATCTGAAATGGCCATGCGGAATCGGAATTTTCGGGAGCATGGGAGGATCTATCCTTGCCTCAAAAACAGATATCGAACATCTCCAGGAAATCCTGGATATTTCCGGCAATATCACTTCAACAGATATCGATCTAAAAGAAGATCAATGCGTATGCATCCCTGGACTGCACTTGAAAACAGGACTTAGCTTTCAGTTTGCTTGCGGTCAATGCCTGCTAATGAAATTTCACCTCATGTATGAATTCAACAACTATTTTAATACTCCCCACTTGAGAAGATACAGCTATAATAACGAAGGGGTGTCAAGCTCTTCGGCTTCCGGGAATACGGCTCTGCAAGGAATTACAGTAGGAGGTGAAATTTTCTTTTAGGGACTATTTCAATCCCTTTTTTTTCTTGAAATCAGCCCAATTGTTTTTCAAGTCTAAAAATTCCTCGAAATTTTTTACCATTAAAAAGGGATTGGACTCTTTTTCCAGCGCCAATGTTGAAGATGGACGCACTCCTACGTCATGGCCGGGCCAAATGGTCGTTTCCGAAGGAAGTTCGCTAAAAAGCCTTTGCAAATGATAGTACTGCAGCTCTGCCTGCTCCTCTGTTGCTGTTCCCCCAATTTTGCCTACAAATAAATGATCGCCTGTAATTGCAACATGGTGCCTCTGAACGTAAACGACGATGTGATCCTCACAATGCCCAGGAGTGTGAAAAATCTTTAGGGACAAATTCCCGACGTTCAACACCTTCCCTTCATCGAGATCCATCTCATGAGGAACAGAGGAGTTTTTGTACGCCGCAATGTCAGCTCCTGTAAGTTCCTGAGCCATATCGTTTCCATTTGTATGGTCTCCGTGGCCATGAGTATTGATAATTGTAGACACTTTAAGTCTCTGATCCTTCGCTCTTTCAACTACTGCTTCAGGATCATAAGAAGGATCGATGACAACAGCTTCCAGAGTCGATCCATCCCCGATTAAATAAGCAAAATTGCGATCTCCGCCTGTCCGAATCTGTTCAAAAATAAAAGCCATTTTTCTACACCCTCTAACGGTAATGCCAGGAACTTGAATTTTTATGCTCATGAGACTGTATTTTCTGTTCAGGCAACTGCCATTCAGCTCTTTGATAAGAAAGCGTCGCCTGTTCGATAGGCAGCCCCTTTTTCCCATGAGCACGTTCCACGTTAAGACCTGTCACCACAACATCGGAAAGGGTCCAGCGAATGTAGTGATCCCCCATTCCTGTAGAAACAGGAACATCAATCTCAACTGTACCGAAATAAGTTCCCTTTACAGCCGCCTCATACATTTGCTGCGAAGGGTTGCGAGCGGTACGGACAACCACCAGCTTTCCAGCTCCTTCAGAACCTGATTCGCGAGGCAAATAATTTTGCTCCCTTCCTTTTTTTGTCCATCTATACGGTCCCTGATCAAAAGTAGACAATTCAAACCAGGATCGATGGCCTGGCGCCTGGCTATCCCCGACAACTCCTCCCATTTTTAAATAGGCAAATTCTTCCTGGGAATAAACTGCCGTTATCCCAAACAGCAGAAGGGCTAGAAGTAAGTGTTTCATGATTTCTCCGGTTTCAACTCTCATCAGCTTGCATTCTTTCCGAAGGTTCCAAAAAATTCAACAAAAATATACTCTTAAGAGCGTGTCGTCGATTTAGAAGATACGCTCTAAAAATCCATGATTAAGGGAGTAATGAATGAGCGGCATTGCAGGAATTGTTTATCCCGATCTTTTTCAAATGAACGATCTAATCAAACCGATGGTGAAGACGCTAAAGCATCGCTGTCTGGAAGAGCCTGCCATCCACACTTATAAAAATATTCAGATAGGAGGATGTGGAAGTCAGACCGCCTATAGCAGAAACAAATCGATTTTCTGTGCAATTGATGGAACGCTGACTAATTCCAAAGAGATCGCACAGGCGATGCGGATGAAATCAACTTCTCATGCCGAGTTGGTATTGAAAGCGTATGAACTCTTGGACACTAAGTTTCTAGAAAAAATCGAAGGGGATTTCGCAATCGCCATCCTTGATCAGAATAAGAAAAAACTCCTGTTAGCAAGAGATAGGATAGGCAGAAGACCTTTATACTGGTTTCAAGACAACCACCATTTCATTTTTGCCAGCGAATTGAAAGCGATTCTGTCCACAGGAGCTGTCCCGCAAACAGCCGCGATCGATGCGCTATCGGCCTACCTCTTCTTTGGATATATTCCTCAAGACATGAGTCCGATTAAAGGGATCAACAAGCTTTTACCGGCGCATTTTCTGCAACTTCATTTGGAAGGAAGTAAAACAATCGAGTCCTACTGGTCATATAGCTCTTATTTTGAGCACCCTACTAAAGGATCGAAAGAGCAAATTTTAGGAAATTTAAGCAAGATCTTCGAATCAAGCATCAAACAGTGCCTTCCCAATAAAGAAGAAAAAATCGGCTGCTTTATGTCGGGTGGACTTGGCTCGGCAAGTGTCGCCCACTATCTGAAAAAACTCAGCAAAAATGACAGAATCCTTTCGTACAGCGTAGGATTTCTGAATGAAAACGAAGGAGATATCGAAGCGGCAAAACTCATATCCAGCTCCTTGAATATCCCACAGGAAACCTATAAAATCACTCAAGACACATTCGCAAATGATCTTGTAAAAATCAACTGGTATCTTGACGAGCCGATTGCCGATCTCAACGTGGTTGCTACCTGGAAGCTATGTGAAATGGCCTCTAAAAACACTAAAACGGTTTTTTCCGGTATGGGAAGCGATGAACTTTTTGCAGGACATAGCCGCTATACGACAAAAGAACAGGACGCAAGCCTTATCAGGCAAATCGCTCTGAACTGGCTTCACCGCTTGCAAAGAGCCCTCATCCCGATCATGCAAAGAGTGTACAAACCTTTTGCCTACGAATTAATGAAAGAATCACGGACAGACCCGTTGCAATCTAGCTACTTGAAAGCCAATGCTTATTTCGATGAAGCGGAACTAGCGAAAGCATCTCCAAAGTTAAGAGGAATTTTCGATCCGGAAGTATTTTTGCACAAATTTCACCATCTCTTTAGAGTACAGTCTACAGTTGCTTCATACCTTTATTTCGACGTAAAAACCCGCCTTGTTGATTGCTACATTCATCAATATGAAAGGCTGACAACAGCTCATCAGATCGATTGGCAGTCCCCTTTTCTCAATCGCGGCGTGGTGGAGTATCTGGCATCTCTTCCTGAGCCGAATTTTCTCAAAGAGGAAGAGGCAGCAGGATACCTCAAGTCTTTAATGGAAAACTCTCTTCCCGATCAGATTATCCAAAGGCCAAAGCGCACACGGCAACTCTTTCTTAAAAGTTGGATGGAAAACAGTCCAATGAAAGACCTGTTCCTTAAACTTCCGAATGGGACTCTTGTCGACAATGGGCTCGTCTCCCAAAATTGGCTGAAAGATCAAATCAATCATTTAGGATACGCCAACGATACGCACCGCAAGCTATGGTCTATTCTACAGCTGGAAATCTGGTTCAGATTATTCATTAACCGCCCTATCGACTCTAAACCTCCTGAGATCACAGTCTCCGATTTACTGGATGAACCTGCATGAACAAGCTTAATGTGATTCAAGATAAGACGGTCTCGATCCCGTATTCAGATCGCTTAAAACCTAAAACATTTAGAGAAGCCACTAAAGCACGCTTCGAAAGGGAATGGAAAAAAAATCCGAACCAGTTTAATCCCATGAGAAACGCGAGAGAAAGAACCAGAATCGAGCGCACAATCCATTTTATTCAAAAACATTTGGATCTCAACGGACTTAAAATCGCCGATCTTGGATCGGGACACGGGCATTTGACAAAGAAATATCGCGACAATGGAGGTATGGTCAGCGCTGTAGACATCGCGCAAAATGCATCATGCATGAGTGAAAATGAAAAAGGGATCACACCTATTTTGTCCTGCGTCCCTAATACGCATTTGGAAGATTTCTCGTTTGATCTTGTTGCCTGTACGGAACTGATCGGATTCATATCTCCTAGAGAACATCGTCTTTTCTTTAACGAGCTTGCTCGCTTGACAAAGCGGGATGGCAGGATTCTATTCTCCACATCCGTCGATATCCATTCAGAAGATGCTCTGGATAAACTCATTGGCCTTATGCACACGGAATGGGAAATTCTCGATTATCAACTGAGCTTTCATAGCCGCCAGATCAGGCTGCAAAATTTCTTTTCAATGCCTCGCAAATTCTCACATGCAAGCCGAAGCGCCGAAGAAAGAAAAAACGCACTAAACGACAGATGTTCTATCTGGCGTGCATGGTTCAAGTGGAACTCGACAGGGTCAATAGGAGCTCTATGGGGATGGCTGGCTCCGATCGCTAACCTTATTGAAAGAGCTGTCAAACAAAGTAAAACTCTGCTGCTGCTTTTGGAAAAACTGAGTCATAGCGAAGCTAGTATCAGCCATATTATCATCCTTGCCAAAAGAAAAGATCTATTTTCTGATACAGGCAACTAGTGAACGATGATAGTTGAGAGCATACACACCGACATTGTCTTCGTCTTTCCCAAGCACAATCACGTCATCAAATGTTGTATTTTCTTTCAGCCATTCGACCATCCTCTCTTCGTTCCAGTCTGGCAAAGATTCCTTAAACCACTCTTCGTGATTCTGTCCAGAGTCCAAAAACAACACTTTTTCAGTGATTTTATCAACTTCATAAATCAATTGCTTTGCAGTCATCTTCCCTCGGCCTAACAAAAAATGATGCAGGACACTAAGCAACGAAACAGCATGGTATTTTTCTTCGTTAAGCTCAAAAAAATTTTCCAAAGACAGACACAACAGCCTTTCCCTGGGTTGCTGGTAACAAACTTGGGCAAGTATAATAGAGTTTGGACAGCTGTCAACTCCATAAGACCTCATTCCCAACGCTTCCATCCGATTCATGAAAAAACCATAGGAACACCCCAAGTCCAAATATTTTTTCCCTAAAAAATCCCAGCCATAGGAGTCAATCATCTTTTGCATTAATTTAAATCTATCAGTACATTTACGCACTAAGGTAAACGACTCTAACTCTGGAGCTTGAATAGGTTGGTAGAGAAGCTTCTGTCCGGGAGTCCACGCATTTCCCAATATTAGCTTTTGCAATAAAGTCATTGGCTGCTCAGAACTCAGCCGGCACTCGGCTTCTTTTTCTCCCTTGACATAATCGATTGCCAATCGATGAATTCCATCGACAATCTCGTAATAATCGCTAAAAGCATTTTTCGCAACTAACGGATCTTGGCCGTCGGATTGATGATACACTCTAGGCGCGTCTTTGCCTTTAAAATGATCGATAAAACGGCGCATTTGTTCGCCTGCATCCTTAGAATTGGTAATATTGAAATAATTGCCGCATTGCTCGATGCATTCGCAAAGATTGCGATAGTAGTCTGTCTCTTTATAAAATCCTGATTTTAAGAGACCTTCTCCCTTTTCTTGATAAAGCCTCAAAAACCGGACATGGGGTGTATCTTTTAAAAGCGTTGAGCTTCTCCAAAAATTTTGAGTTTTTAAGCCATAAGTGCTTGCAGGAACGCCTTGTTCCCCTCCCCATAAAACATTTTCTAAGCTGATCTTTACCATAAAAGCAACCATAATGTTATAATTAAATTTATACAAGGAGGTTGGGATGGAAGTGCGTGAAAACATCTTTCAAATGACTAAATCCGGCAGCAAACTTCAATTGGCGGATAAGTTGGAATATTTGCTGGCTGACCACATTGCCCTTTATATCAAAACACTGCATTGCCACTGGAATGTGGTGGATCCTCGGTTTCATTCATTGCATGAAATGTTCGAGGAGCAATACATTTCTCTTACCAATCAGAACGATCTGATCGCAGAGCGAATTCGTCAGTTGAACAAAAAAGTTGACGCATCTGTTATGGCTTTTTCAAAGAAAATATCCATTCAAGAGATCCATCAAGAGCTTAATGGAAATGAAATGTTAAGTTCGCTAATCGAATCGTATGAACAGCACATCAGCGATATGAAAAATGTTTTTGAACAATCAGAAGAGGAAAACGATCCTTCAACCGCTGATATATTGACCGAGATTTTAAGGGATCTGGAAAAGAATCTCTGGATGCTGAGAAGCCATCAGCCATAAAAAAAACCGGAGAAAACTCAGGGCAAGAATCGGGGTCCTTAAGGCTGCTACATTCCTGTCCTGACCTGGTTCGGACTGACTCTTTCCCCGAGCTCCCCGGAAAATTTATCTTCCATCATAACAGATTTCCCGCCTTTTTGAAAAGGCAAGAAATTTTTCAATCGGACTGACCGCAGCCTTCACCCTCCGTCCCGCCATAGGCAAGGCCTACTCCGGTCCCAAGCTCGACTGTCAGTTATCGCACACGTAATCTCCCAGCCTCCAACTGGTATCACCTAATATGTCTCGGGAAAAGCTTCCAAAAAACGTCCCTTGCGTCCCGGGCCTGTTCATCTGCTGATGTTCGATTGCCGACAGACCGTCCGGATCCAGATATTTTAAAGGATTGTTGTGCGCATAGGCATAGAGGTTCGGGCCATCTGCAAACTAGGCGGGATCCGCTGTCGTCCATCTACCCCAAGAAGGAGCGTAATAACGCCTCCCAAAATAGACCCAGCCCGTCTCTTCATCTACTCTCTTTCACCACTTGAAAATTTTTACATGAGGTACTAGCGTGTTTTGCTCACTCTGTTTCTTTTCTGAAAGTTCTTCACCACCCCACGATGGAATCATTAAGTGGATATGTTTATTTTTTTCCATTTCAATAAGATTTGTTATTTTATCTCGCAAAAAAATTAGACCTTCGACATTTCCATGAATTTCTAAAAGCTCGTTTTTTTCATCTAATTCAAACGTTAATACTTTACTCATACAAATTTTCTCCTAAGACGCAGATTGCTACCGAAACCTCATTTAGAACGGATTGAAAGGTGCCAGATACAGTTTTAAGCATCGAAGAGTGAGATATTTTCAAATGTTGTGTTTGAGATAAAAAGAGCGTACCCTATGAAATTTTAGAATCAAAAACAAATTTTATAGGAGATACGCTCATGAAAGATGATGTCATTTCTTTGGATAAATTTCACGCAACAAATGAAATGAAGAGTTTTCTGGAACAAACTTTGAGGGAAGGAGCTCGCCTGTTGCTTCAACAGGCTATTGAAAATGAAGTCAATGAATACCTGGAATCGATGAAAGGCAGGAAGGATCAAGCATTCCGCCTCCAAGGTTTCCGCTATTGTAAAAACGTTTGTAAATGATCGGAACGGGGCCTGGAACATAAAGGTCTGTTTCAACGAGGAAATAATTGCCTGTAACGACATTGACGCAACCGGCAACGATGCCTGAAGGCGCTTGAAAACGGTCTGAAAGAAGCTCCACTTGATTCTCTTCATCGCAGTAAATCAAAAAGGGAAGAAAGATAAAAATCAATAATCGCTTCAGACGCAGATTGCTACCGAAACTTGCCTTAGAGGTCATTAGTTTGGTTCAGATGCGTAGAAGGGATTTGAAGAGTAAGGGTAATCCCTTACCGAAAATCAATTCTTAGCAGATGAATCGAAATAATGACCTCTAAGGCAAGTTTCGGTAGCAATCTGCGTTTCAGCATCGACAACTCCATTTTTTATGGACATGGATCCTAATCGACTCGACAATTTATTGATAAGAATTATTTTTCAAAAAAATCCCTCGCATATGATGTTCTGACCATCGAAAAAGTTTGCT
The DNA here is from genome assembly GCF_000092785.1 of Waddlia chondrophila WSU 86-1044. Lineage (NCBI taxonomy): Bacteria > Pseudomonadati > Chlamydiota > Chlamydiia > Parachlamydiales > Waddliaceae > Waddlia > Waddlia chondrophila. The sequence continues at coordinate 996,351 of NC_014225.1, read as the reverse complement.
AAAATTTTGAAGGACTTTCATACGCCCTAATTTTTTAATCGTTACGGTTTCATAAAATTTGGAAATTCGAGATGATGTTCATTTCAATATGAAATTTATCGTGTGCATTTAAATGAAAAGAGAATTTACTTCTACCGTCTATATTCTGGAAAATGACAAAGTCCTTTTAATCTTTCATAAAAAACTCCAAAAATGGCTGCCTCCAGGAGGCCATATCGATCCGAACGAAACACCTCCAGAAGCTGCCAGAAGGGAAGCATTTGAAGAAACCGGATTGCACATTTCCATCATCCCGCAGGAGAATATCTGGGTTGACAACTGGAACGCAAAAAGTATCGAACGCCCCTATTTATGCTTGCTGGAAGAAATTCCTGAACATAACGGGGTGCCTGCGCATCAACATATCGATATGGTCTTTCTTGCACGCCCGCAGGGAGGAAAGCTCATCGAAAACCCGGAAGAGACAGACGGCCTTCGCTGGTTTTCATGGGATGAAGTGGAAGCTTTAACAAGCGATCAGGAGATTTTTGCCGAAACAAAAGCTGTGGTCAAAACGTTAATTGGAGTCAGTGCCTATGCCTAAAAGAGCGATCTTTATTGCTGCTACCGGTCAGCACGTGGGAAAAACAACACTTTGTCTAGGCATTATCGCAGGGCTGAAAAAATTGTTTCCATCTGTAGGATTTATCAAACCTGTTGGACAACAACACATCCATATCGATCCAGAAACAATTGTCGATAAAGATGCTGTCCTGTTCAAAAAACATTTTCACCTCTCGTCATCCTGGAAAGACATGAGTCCTGTCATCATTCCCTCAGGCTTTACTCGCGATTACGTCGACAAAAAAATTTCAGAAGAAAATCTCCTACAAGATATCCATGCGGCCTATCAACGAATTTCGAACGCAAATGCATTTACAGTTGTGGAAGGCACCGGACATGTCGGTGTTGGCTCGATTATTAACTTGAATAACGTCAAAGTCGCTTCAGAGCTCGGTCTTGACATGGTGATCATCGCTTCTGGAGGACTCGGTTCCGCCCACGATGAACTGGCGTTGAATATCTCCTTGTGTCAACAGTATGGTGTAAATATACGTGGTGTGATCTTAAATAGAGTGATCGATAAAAAACGCACCATGATTCAAGATTACTTTCCCCGCGCATTGGAAAGATGGCAAATTCCGCTAATCGGATGCGTGCCTTACAACGCGTTCCTGGACAAACCGACGATCCGCGATTTTGAATCCCTATTTGACACGCAGCTTATCTCTGGTAAAGAGCATCATTACCGCCACTTTATCAGTTTTCGCCTTGTCGCAGGTTCTGTAGACGCTTTTAAACAAGAAATCATTCCCAAAGAACTCATCATTACACCTGCAACCAGAAACGATATTATTTTTACATATATCGAGCGCTATATGGAAAACGGTGCAAATCTTGAAGGAGGGATCATTTTAACCGGGCGCCATCCTCCGGAAAAAAACACAATCAACGCTCTGTCTCAGACTGACATCCCTGTTCTTTACGCGCCTGTATGCAGTTTTGACGCAATGAAAATGATCACCTCATTTACTGCAAAAATCCGCACCAAAGACCTCCAAAAGATAGAAAGGGCAATTAAGCTTGTGGAAGAAAATATCGACTTTAAACTTCTGACTAACTCATTTTAATGCAGCAAAGGCTGACTGTTTTCTCTGCCTTCTTAAAACTCTGGGATCCATATTCAGCTCTTCTTGCGTCTTTGCTGCCAATTGTCCGCAACCTCCACTGATATCCTGCCCTCGACTATATCTAACAGGAGCCGGAATCGAACGCTCAGCTAAATAGGACTGAAAGCTCTTTAAACGATCAGCCGCAGAAGCTTTCATCTCAAGACCCGGGAAATGGTTAATCGGGATTAGATTCACCTTTGCTTTGAGACCAGACACAAACTTGACAAGCTTTTTAGCATCTTCAATACGGTCATTTTCTCCTTCGATCATCACATACTCAAAAGTGATCCCATATCTCTTGGGAGCTGGATACTGCTGCAATGCTTTTTTTAACTCCGATAATGGATAACGGCGGTTGACCGGCATCATTCGGCTTCTTTTCTCATCATCTGCCTGGTGCAAAGAGATTGCAAGACGCACAGGCAAATCCTGCCCAAGTTTTTCGATGTATGGGACAAGGCCGGATGTGGATACTGTCACTCTGTGCATCGAAAGCCCAATCGCCTTGGGATCCACCATCAGCCTGCACGCCTTGAGCACCTCGTCATAATTGTCCAACGGCTCGCCCATTCCCATAAAGACGATATTGGTAATTTTTTTCCCGTTCATTGACTGATTGGCAAGCAAAATTTGGGAGAGAATCTCTCCGGATGTTAAATTCCTCTGCAAACCAAGCTTTCCTGTCTGACAAAACGTGCAGCCAATTCGACAGCCCACCTGACTGCTAATGCATAAGGTGATCCTGCTCTCGTAAGGCATCAAAACCATTTCGAATAATTGGTGATCGGAAGTGCGCAAAAGAAATTTCTCACTTTGATCAACCGAAACAAGATGAGAGTGGATCGCCGGCAACTCCCACTTAAATTGCGATGCAAGAAACTTTCTGGCTTTTAAGGAAAGATTGGAAAATTGAGCTGGGTCAACAACTCCCTTTTCATAAATCCACTGCAAAATTTGAGAAGAAACAAATCGAGGCAAACCGTTTGTTTCCGCCCATTTTTGCCACTCTTCTCTAGATAAATCAAATGCCGAATTCATTCAAAAAATCATACACTATTTATTCATTTTTGTCGAAACCATACAGAAATGAACTTAAAATTTTTGAAAGATATTCTGTAGATTCTCTTGAAAAGATCAACGAATTTGCCTTAGAATAGATGCTCTAAAGCAGGCGGACAGATGAAAAACGAGGTCGTTTTTAATCACATATCTAAGCATTTCAATCAAATGGAAGCTCTTTCCAACGTTTCCTTTTCCATCGAAAACGGGGAATTTTTTTCCATACTGGGTCCTAGCGGATGCGGCAAAACAACGCTCCTAAGACTCTTAGCAGGATTTGAAAAACCTGATCAAGGCTCTATCCTCTTAAACAGCCAAGAGATCACCAATCTGCCAACAAATAAAAGGCCGGTTAACACGGTGTTCCAAAACTACGCCCTCTTTCCCCACCTGACGATCAAAGAGAATATTGCGTTTGGCTTAAGAATTAAAAAAATTCCTGAAAAACAGATCGACAAAGAAGTGGATCAGATGCTGGATTTAATCCAGATGACTTCTCACGTCAATAAGTTTCCCCATCAAATCAGCGGCGGACAAAAGCAGCGGGTTGCCATCGCCAGGGCATTGATCAACAAACCAAAAGTTCTTTTACTTGATGAGCCTCTTGCTGCGCTTGATTTAAAACTCAGGCAAAAAATGCTGATCGATCTCGATCTTATCCATGACGAAGTGGGAATCACCTTTATTTTTGTAACCCATGATCAAGAGGAGGCAATGGCTGTATCAGACAGAATCGCTATTCTCAATAATGGCAAACTGGAGCAAATCGGAACCCCTTCTGAAATCTACGAAACTCCTAAAAGCCGCTTTGTCGCCCGCTTTATCGGCGATACCAATTTTTTCGACGGCATTGTCGAAAAGGTGGAAAGTAAAGAGTATAGTTTGCTTCATTTCGACGACTTTCCTCCCGTGAAGTGCTACCACGACCTTCCTTTGAATATGGGAGACCTTGTTCATTTAAGCGTCAGACCGGAAAAAATCCAAGTCTCTAAAGAAAAACCTCCGGCAACCCCTTTATACAATTGCATGAAAGGAAAGATTGGCGACAAAGTCTACAAGGGAGACCACACCCATTTTGGTGTTTTAATCGGCAACCGCAAAATCTCTGTGACTAAACAGCATGATAGATTCCTGTTAGACCAAGTGCAGCTCAACTGGGAAGATGACGTTTGGATCTCATGGCATGCGAATGACGGTTTTATCTTTGCCAGGGAAAAATATGGATAAGCTCAAAGAGACCTTTTCCACCCTTCCCTCATTTGCCTGGCTATCAGTTTTTTTTCTCTTACCTACAATCATCATCTGCGTCTTTGCATTCAAACCGGCAGATATCTACGGCGCCATCCAGAAGGGGTGGACGCTGGCCACTCTAAGCCACCTTGGCAACCTCTACTTCTACAAACTTCTCTGGCGCTCCTTATGGATCAGCATTTCAAGCACTTTGATCTGCCTGCTTCTAGCAATTCCCATGGGATATCAAATAGCGACATCGCAGCCGAAATGGCGCCATTTGATGTTGATACTCACTGTCATTCCCTTTTGGAGCAGCTTTCTTATCCGGATTTATGCATGGAAGACAATCCTGCATCCAGAAGGTTATTTTCATCAGATACTGGCAACAATCGGAGTGATCTCTCCCACAACTCCTCTTTTGTACACAAATTTTTCTGTCATCATCGTCATGGTATACACTTTCATCCCTTTCGCGATTCTGCCGATCTACACTTCCGCAGTGAAATTTGACTTTCAGTTAATCGAAGCCGCAATGGATTTGGGCGCCGCACGCTTTAAGGCGATCGGAAAAGTTTTTATTCCCGGAATCAAAAAAGGCATTCTTACTGCGGCTTTGATGGTCTTTATTCCCGCAGTTGGAACCTATATCATCCCCGACCTTGTCGGAGGTGTTAACAGCGACATGATTGGAAATAAAATTGCACAAAAAACTTTTGCTGAAAGAAGTATTCCTGAAGCGAGTGCGATTGCTATGGTTTTAAATCTGATTATCCTCATTCCTTTAGGAATTTTACTGATCTACTCAAGAAAAACGCGTTCGTTGGAAACGATTAACAGGAGCAGGGAATGATTAGAAGTCGTCTTTGCTTTGGAGTTACCATTGCGATTTTTATTTTTTTATACGTGCCGATCCTTCTTTTAATGATCAATTCCTTCAATGCATCCAAATATGGAACCGTATGGGCCGGATTTTCTCTGAAATGGTATTATACCCTGTTTTCAGAACCAGATCTTTGGAAAGCGTTGGTCAATTCAATGATCATTGCCGTTTCTTCAGCTGCTACCTCTCTTGTGCTCGGAAGTCTTGCCGCATTTACGATTTACCGCTATCGAACTCCCCTGCAAAAAGTTCACTACGGCCTCATCTATGCCCCTTTGCTTCTTCCCGATATATTAATGGGGATCAGCTTATTAATGCTGTTTGTCGCTTGGAACGTCAAACTTGGGCTTTTTACGATCTACATTGCACACACGACCTTTTGCATTAGCTATGTGACCATGCTGATGCTCTCAAAGCTGCAAAATTTTGACTATTCATTGGTAGAGGCTGCGCATGACCTCGGAGCAGGAGCTTTCGAGACATTTAAAAAAGTGATTTTTCCACTCATTACTCCAGGACTAGTTGCAGCAGTCCTCCTCTCATTTACGCTTTCCATCGACGATTTCGTGATCACATTTTTTGTCGCCGGCGAAGGATCTACTACGCTTCCTCTTTACATTTACAGCATGATCAAATACGGCTCGACACCGATTATCAATGCGCTGAGCACACTTATTCTTCTGGGAACCTTTCTGCTTGTTTTTGTTTACCACACTTTCGCCGGAGAAGAGCAAATATGAACCTAAGGAAGACATGTTTTTTTTTCCTCCTCGTGATTCTATCGTCATGTGAAGATAACCGTCAGCGCACTCTTCATATTTTTACATGGAGCGAAATGCTGGATACACGCCTTGTTCATGAATTTGAAAAAGAGTTTAACTGCCATGTAGTCATCGATCTGTACGACTCAAATGAATCGATGTATGCAAAAGTTAAGCTGGGAAATTCTTCATACGACATTCTATTCCCCAGCAATTACTACTTAGAGATCATGTCCAAACAAGGAATGGTCAAGCCGCTTAACTTCGATTTGATCCCCAATCACCTTTATCTGGATCCGCACTATTTCAATTCAGAAAGCGACCCCTACGGCATCCCTTTTATGCTTTCGTACTCCGGCCTCGGATACCGGTCCGACCAGGTCGCTCCTCCCCCTTCTTCTTACAACATTTTCGGTTCGAAGGAATATATCGGCCGAATGACAATGCTTAACGACACCCGCGAAGCCTTAGGCGCAGCATTGAGAACATTGGGCCACAGTGTCAACTCAACAGACAAAAACGCTATTGAATCTGCTGCAGATCTTGTCATCAAATGGAAGCAAAATTTAGCAAAATTTGAAAGCGAGCAGTACAAAAACGGCCTCATCAACAGCGAATTCCTTATCTGCCAATCCTATTCCAGCGATATCCTCCAAGTCCAGGTGGAAGCTGACCTGGTGAAGTTTAGCTTTCCTGAGGAAGGGGCGATCTTATCGATTGACTATATCACAATTTCTGAGCACTCCCCTGAGCCGGAACTCGCCCATGCCTTCATCAATTACATGATTGCTCCAAAAGCTGCGGCATTAAATATCCAACGTACGCATGCATTAACACCGATTCCAAGCAGCTATCAATTACTTCCGAAACATTTAAGGGAAAACCCGATTTTATTTCCCTCGGAAGATCAGCTGAAAGCAATGGAAAAAATTCGGGACCTTGGATCGGATGTGCGTTTGTACTATGACGCATGGGAAAGGGTGAAAGGAAGTTAAATTTTTAAAACATGAACGTTGTTGTTGCCGAAAAACCTTCTGTTGCCCGCGATCTTGCCGAACATTTAGGGGCCGCCTCGCGCAAAGAGGGATATATCGAAGGCAACGGATATAAGATCACTTGGGCTTTTGGGCATCTTGTAGGATTGAAAAAACCTGAAGAGTATCATCCTCAATGGAAGCAGTGGTCGCTTGAAACACTGCCTCTTCTTCCAAAGCCGTTTGAGTTAACTGAAATCGGCGACGAAGGAGCAAAAAAGCAGCTGGGAATTCTAAAAAAATTGCTCGTCCAAGCAAACCGAATCATCTGTGCAACTGATGCCGGAAGGGAAGGCGAGCTGATTTTCCGCTACATCATGCAATGGTGCAACCTGGAAGAAAAGCCGTTTCAACGCTTGTGGCTGAATTCCTTAACTCCTGAAGCCATTAAAACAGCATTTGAAAAAATGAAGGCCGGCTCTGAATATCAACACCTTTTCCAGGCTGCCCGTTGCCGCAGCGAAGCAGATTGGATCGTTGGATTGAATGGCACAAGGAACTTGACCATACGCTACGGCAAAGGAACCTTGTGGAGCTTAGGCCGTGTACAAACTCCTGTCCTTGCGATGATTACCGAAAGAGACGATGAGATTGCCTTTTTTCAATCAGAGCCTTTTTGGGAGCTTATGACAACATATCGGGATGCAGCGTTTAAATACAACGGACAGCGTTTTTCGAAAAAAGAGGAGGGCGAAGCTCTCCTGGATACGATCAAAGACGCTCTGTTAAGAATTGAAGGGATCAAAAAGAAAAACGAAAAACAGATGCCTCCTCAATTGTTTGACTTAACAGAGCTGCAACGGGAAATGAACAAACGTTTTGGAATATCTGCTGCCGACACTTTAAAAGCCGCTCAGTCTCTGTATGAAAGCAAACTGATCACCTACCCTAGAACAGATTCGCAATACCTCAATAAAGAGATGAAGAAAGATGTTGTCAATGCTTTGAGAAGTCTTCAACCACTCAAACCCGAAGAAACAGAAGCTCTGGATCTGAATCAGCTTAACTTCACAAAGAGAATTATCGACGATAAAAAAGTCACCGATCACCACGCAATCATTCCCACAGGACAAAACCCCAAACAGATCCCTACTATCCAAGCGCAAGTATTCGATACAATTCATACGCGTCTTCTTGCCGCTTTTTATCCCCCTTGTTTAAAAGAAACAGTCGTTGCCGAAGCTGTTGTGCAAACGTTGAAATTCACAGCTAAAGGAACGGTGATCAAAGATCCGGGATGGACAAAGCTCTATTCAAAAAATGAAGAGAAAAAAGATCTTCTTCCCGCGTTTGTCAAAGGAGAAAGCGGGCCCCAATCCCCTTATTTAAAAGAAGGAAAAACTCAGCCGCCCAAAAGCTATACGGAAAACTCCTTGCTAGGCGCTATGGCAGCAGCCGGAAAACAAGTAGACGACCCAAAACAAAGAGAACTTCTCAAAGATAAAGGAATTGGCACCCCGGCAACAAGAGCTGCCATTATCGAAACGTTGATTGCCAGAGGCTATGTGAAAAGAGAGAAAAAAAATCTGAAATCAACAAGCAGCGGGAAGTTTCTCATCTCATTAATTCAAAGTCCCGCTTTAAAATCTGCACAACTGACTGGAGAATGGGAGTCAAAGCTCAAAGCGATCGAAACCGGAAACTACTCTTCAGAAGAATTTATGAAAAACATCGAACAATTTACAAAAGAGATCATCAAAACAAGCGATGTCAATCAAATTTGTGAAGAGCAACTCGGTCCTTGTCCAAAATGTAACGAACCCATGATAGAGGGAAAAAAAGGATTTGGGTGTTCCGCCTGGAATAAAGGATGCGATTATGTGCTTTGGAAAGAGCAAAACGGAATTCAACTCCGCAAAGAACAAGTGCAGCGCCTGCTTCAAAAAGGGATTCTTCTTTCTCCGATTGGAAGATCTATCTATACTCTGACCCGAAAGGGACATGTTCAGATTTTAGAGCTCGAATAATGCTCAAAAAGTTCATCGCCAGTTAACGAACGAATGCAAGCCCCTGTTTCACAAGTTCTTAAAATAGGACATCTTCTGGAAAACGTCCTTCCATAAGGACAGACTCCCTGAAAGGCTCTATGCTTCTTTCCGAAAGGCTTATATTTTTGAGCGCTTGATGCTCCAAATACACTATAGGTAGGAACATCAATTGTGGCAGCTAGGTGCAATGGCAGCGAATCCATAGCGATCACCTCATCAACACGGCCCATGAGATTTTGCAATACGGGTATGGAAAAGCGATCCATCACAGAGCTATTGGGAATTTCACGATGGAGAAAATCAACTGCCTCTCTTTCCGAATCGCTTCCCCAAATGAGTAAAAAGTGAGTCTTAGGGATCTGTTTAAGAAAGCAGACAAGCGCCTTTTGCTCAACTTGCTTACTCAGCCAAGCAGAACCTGGACATACCATGACCTTGCGTTGATTCGGCAAACGTCGATCGATTTGGTCGACTAACTCTTCTTCTTCTGTCGAGATGTTTAAATAGACCGCTTTGCTTTGAAACGGAGCCTTATCTTGCAAATACGAACGAACGAGAAACAGGTTCTCTTCCCTTACATTGGCCTCTGGAGGAGGGTCGTATTGATGCGTTGTCACCCAGAGATTCGGCTTTTCAAAAACTAAACGATCACCATACCCCACTTTATCCGAACTATTTGCCCAATGAGTGAGAATGGCCGATTTTGAATTTCCCTGTAGATCGAAAACGACATCCCAACTCTGCGATTTCAACTGTTTTCTAATTGCCGCAATCTCTTTCCAGCCACGTCCTTTGCGCCACTTCTTGGTATGGACTGTATAAACAGAGTGAACATAAGGATGGGAGCGGACCAATTCGGAAAAAGGCTGTTCGACAACCCAATCGATCAATATTCCGGGACATCTATCTTGCAAATACGCCGCAACAGGAAACGCATGAATGATATCGCCTAAGGATGAAGTTTTTACGATAAGCGCTCTCATCTACACGTTTGTCTGATTGCTTGTTTCATGTCTGCAGGGATCGGCGCTTTAATTTTTAGGTAAGCATCTAAAATCGGATGGGGAAAATGCAGTGTATAAGCGTGAAGCAAAGTTCTTGAGGGCTGATAGGAACACTTAAAATGGCGGCAATAACGGAAATCCCCTAAAATCGGATGCCCCATCTGAGCCGCATGGACGCGCAGCTGGTGGGTACGCCCTGTAATCGGCTGCATCTTTAATAATGCAGCTTCCTTTCCCCTCTTTTCAATCATCCATTGGGTTTTCGCATGCTGCCCCTGCTTTGGAGAGACGTTTCCCCATTTAATACTTCCGGGATTAGATGAAATTTGGCCAATAAACGACTCTTCTACGCCTTCGCGCTTATTGGGGACACCATCAACAACCGCCAAATAATGCTTGGAAATTTTCTTTCCTTTAAATAATTCGATCATGCGATTTTTGACTTTGGGATATTTGGCAAACATAATACACCCCGTCGTCTCTTTATCCAATCGGTGAATAAGCGGGAAAGAGGGGAAGAATTTTCCCAATCCGAATTCATCTGAATTCATGCCTGAGGGCTTGTTGTAAATCAGGAGATGATCGTCTTCAAATAGGATCGCATCCCGTTCGGGAACCGGTTTTTCACTTTCCGATTTTTCAAGCACAGAATCATCGAATTCAACTAAATCGCCTTTGGAAAGTTGAAAACTGTAAAATCTCTCCACTGCCCCATTAACACAAACATGATTGTTTTCAATGGCACGCTTAATTTTTCGAAGAGAATGTTTGCCTTGCAGCTTCTGGTGGATAAAATCGACAAGCTTTATCCCCGATTCTAAAACAGTAGATGAAATCATTTATATTGCCGGAAATTGTTCTAAAAACCGGATGTGGTTTTCCGTGAATAGTCGAATATCCTTAATCCCATGCTTTAACATTGCTAATCTTTCCACACCTAGTCCCCAAGCGTATCCTGTATAAATCTCCGGATCGATATTTCCATTTTTGAGAACTTCAGGATGAACCATGCCCGCACCAGCAACCTCAAGCCAACCGGTATGCTTGCAAAGAGTACACCCTTTACCGCTGCACGATAAACAACTGACATCCACTTCCAAGCCCGGTTCGACAAATGGGAAATAACTTGGCCGATAACGTGTTTTGACATCGTGATCGAATAACTTGGATAAAAATTCGTCAAGCGTAGACAACAAATCGCCAAAAGTGACGCCTTTATCGATGTACAGAGCCTCAATTTGATGAAAAAAGACATGCGATCTTGCCGTAATCGTCTCATTTCTATACGTTTTTCCCGGGGCAATGATCCGTATGGGAGGCTCTGCTGATTCCATCACACGAGTTTGAACGTTGCTTGTATGGGAGCGAAGTAAAACATTGTCTGTAATGTAAAAGGTATCCTGCATATCCCTAGCAGGATGATCTTCAGGAAAATTCAATGCTTCGTAATTGTAGTAATCGGTATCGATATCCGGACCATACTGGACCGAAAATCCCATTCCAATCAAAATTTCTAAAATCGTATCGATAGATTGGGTAATGACATGTTTCCGTCCGGAGAAACGACGCTTTCCCGGGAGAGTGATATCGATAGTTTCCTCTTTGATCTTTCGATCCTCTTCCACAATCAATAAGTCGTCATATTTTCCGTTAATGCCATTCGAAATCTCTTCCTTGAGATCGTTAATCAACTTGCCAAGCGCAGGCCTCTCCTCTTTCGATGCATTTTTAAGAGATTTCATCAAATCCTGCACCGGCCCTTTACGTCCCAGGTACTTAATTTTCAACTCTTCCAGAGATGCTGTAGAGCATGCCTGATCGATTTCTGCCGTAAATGTCTTTTTTAATGTTTCGATTTCTGCTTGCATGACTTCATATAGGAAGGGAATGCCATCAGTTTGATGACATTCCCTAAAGTTAGATTTACGCTAACGCTTCTTTAGCGCGACCGACGACTTGTTTGAAACCGTCCGGATCGCTAATTGCCATATCGGCTAACATCTTTCTGTCTAGCTCACATCGAGACCTTTTCAAGCCGTGAACGAGTTTGCTATAAGATATTCCGTGAATTTTTGCTGCCGCAGATAAACGTGTGATCCAGAGCTTTCTGAAGTCGCGTTTTTTCTGCTTCCTGTGCACATAGTTAAATGCTAATGCACGCATCACGGCATCTTTAGTCATTTTGAGGTGATTTTTACGATCCCCCCAAAACCCTTTCGCCCGCTTTAAGAGCCTTTTCTTTCTTCGACGTGTCGCTACAGCATTGGTTGCTCTAACCATTGCTAACCTCCACTATTATGAGACGCACATTAAGCGCTTATAAGTCTTTAACTGGCTATCGCTGACTAGTGCCGGTTTGGCCAGTTGACGTTTTCGCTTTGGCGTCTTCTTGGTCATAATGTGACGCAGGCCGGGTCTTTGTCTAAGCAATTTTCCCTTTCCCGTCAGTTTGAATCTGGCCGCCACGGCCTTCTTGGTTTTCAATTTAGGCATGGCTTTCTCATCACTTCTTATTTTTATGTGGCGCCAAGACCACTGTTAAAAAACGCCCGAACATTTTCATTGGTGTTTCGCAAACGGCCACCTCATTCAGATCTTCAACAATCCTTTGAATCAACCGTTCTCCAATGCTTTTATGAGCCATTTCACGCCCTCTGAACATGCAGGTCACCTTAACCTTATTTCCTTTCTCAAGAAAATCTTTTGCATGCCTCATCTTCGTTTGGAGATCGTGCTCATTAATATTCGGTTTTACTTTGACCTCCTTTACCTTGATCTGGTGGGAGGCCTTTTTACTTTCTTTTTCCCGTTTAGTCTGATCATATCGGAACTTTCCATAGTCAATGATCTTACAAACGGGAGGATTTGCGTTGGGCGCAATCTCCACGAGATCAAGCCCTTCATCTTCTGCTCTTTTCAAGGCATCTCTGGGACTCATAATCCCTACCTGCTCGCCTGTCGAGCTAATCACTCTTACCTTAGGCGCGCGAATTTCTCGGTTAATTCTCAAACTATTGCTTCTCTCCAGTTTTCACTTAGTCATTAATTAATAGGGAATTGAGCTTTTTCTCTTTGTTTTTTCAGCTCTTCCATAAACAATTCGAAAGAGACAACACTTGCTTTATTTCCTTTTGAGCTACACCTTACGGAAACAGCCTGTTCTTCTCTCTCTCTTTTCCCTACGACTACAATATAGGGAACCTTGTATTGATTTGCTACGCTCACTTTCTCCGAAAGCGAGCCTGGATCCGCATCGCAATGTACCCGATAACCATTTTCAATCAACTCTTCAGCGATCTCCACGGCCCACGCAACATCTTCTTGCTTAACAGGCAAAATCCTAACCTGCTCGGGAGCCAGCCAAAATGGCAGCTCACCCTTCGAAGACTCCAAAAGGAGTGCGATTAAGCTTTCCAATGACCTAAACACCGATCCAACCAAAACAAATGAATCCATCGATTGATCGATCTGAAAGCCGCTAGCATCCCGCAACTCAATCCTTGGCCCTGACCATTCTCTGCCTAACGAATCTGTAAACCTGGCCTCAATGGCCGAATACTTCTGGAACGACTCGTTCTGCCTGAATGTCTCAATTCCACTTATTTCCAGCGATTGAGAGAGGATTTCAATGCTCAAATCCCTATTTTTTTGACAACGACGGGATTTCAACAAGTTGTTATAGAAAATCCACGAGCAGTCAATGGCCATCATATTAACGGTTTTCTTAATGAAATGCAAGCAGGAATTCACATTAGCCAAGGCTGATTTTTCATCCAAAGCCCACCAAAATCGATCCGAAGTTGCCCATGGCAAATCATACAGTCCACCTTCCATAGAGAGCTCTTCATCTCTCTTTTTTTCAGAGATCTCTGCCAGTTGACAGCCGTACTCAAAACGGGGATCAGCAGTGATGGAAGCTCCGGAAGAGCTGAAAATAGAAAATCCTAATCCTCTAAGACTAGACTTCCACCACTGAACGAGAATCTCTCGGATCAACTCTCCTTTCGGCGCCCAAAAGCAGCAATTTTTCTCAACAAAAAAAAGGTCTGCTTCCTTTCCCAATTCTTCGTGGGAAGTAAACGCTGCAAAATTTTTAAAAAATTGTTTCAAATCCTTAGAGGTCTCTCGGGCAATTCCTTCGATTTTGATCAACTCCCCCTCTCTTTTCCAAAAGAGTTTTATTGATCCAACCTGCCTAGTCCCTGACAAATGAGGTTTTGGACAAACTCCATAAAACTCCTCGATCCGAACTAATTCAATAATCGTTGAAGATCCCTTTCTGATCTCATCGGCCATTGGTTCCAGCCCGCGATGTTCAAACAACACGGCTGCGTTTTCACGCATCATTTCAACAGTTTCTATCTTTAAGTTTTCCTGGATTGTTCTTTTGAGTTCCTCTTCAGTCATTCTGAGAGCCTGATCATCAAAAGGATGAGGAAATTTACACAGACAGTAAAATCCCTTCTTTGTTTGATCGAAGTGCAATATTTTTGCCTGAGGGAAAAGAGTGCAAAGGGAGCGCCCCAATAGAGCTGCTGCGACTAGATGATGATGCTTTGAAGAATATAACATACGATAAAAAATATGGGATATAGCTGACTCGAACAGCTGACCTCCACGATGTCAACGTGGCGCTCTAACCAACTGAGCTAATACCCCATCATCGCTTTCTTACGAGCCAGAATCTTAACAAATTCTCTTGGATTAACGCAACTTAAATTATTTTATTGTCAATTAATTCAAAAAAGTTCATTCGAAATGTAAAAAAGGAGGTTTATGATGATCCCGATCTCCTCATCCTGCATCTCTTATGCTTTTAAAGAAGGATTTCGTCTTTCATTATTCAACGAAAAAGAAACTCTTGTTAAACAAACAGTATTAAGATGTTTGAAAAACAGCAACATCGAACCGAGAAAAAACCGCAAACGGAAGCGTACTTATTACGCTTACTCATCAAACATAACAATTTCAAGAAGCAGTGAATACCCGCATAAGCCTGGAATCAGGCCGAGCGATTCTGAATTCAAGCAGTGGCGCAACGTGGTTATAGATCACGCCTATCGAAGGATGCAAATCTTTTATTACCAACTTCTTTTCTACTTTCAGGAACATTGCAGCGTGATGCAAGAGAAAACACTTTCTCAACATGGAAAATCAAGCTGCTGTTGCTGCAGCGCTGCGCACTCTGCAATTTTACCGAATCTCAAAGATGAAAAAAGGCTGATGTCACAAAAGCTGCACCTTTACCACACAATGAATTCCACAATTGAAATGCCCGCTATCGTCAATGCAGTTGATTGCGTCATCGAAAATCAGATCCGCTCTACTGCATTGGATTTAATCCATTTAACCTCTTTAAACAATCTGCATCCATATGCGGCTTTAACCCTGTTTGCAGAAAAGCTCGCTGAATTTTTCGCTCTCGGAAAAAAAGAAACCGAGCTCCGGTTATCTCTCTTAGATAAGATCGAACATTTGGAAGAGAAAATTCATTGTCTTGAAACAAAAGAACCCGCTGTTCCGGTTGATTGGATGCGAAACTACGCTAGATTGGTATACGATCTACAGAAGTGCAGAAAAGCATTCCTAGAAAACAAAAATTATACTCTTCCAATTTCTTTAGAAAAATACGATTTATCCAGAAGGAACATTTTTTCCTGTATTTGCGGATCTTGCCAAAATGAAGAGAAGCTATTAAATTCTATCAAGACCCATCAACAACTCAAAAAATATCTTTCAAAACGGGAAGGATTTCCATCTCCTTTAGATAAAAAATTATCCAAAAAGAAAAAAGTTGTGCGGAAATTCATTGCTTCTATGCATCCTGTAGACTTATGGCTGATCCCTGAAAAAAAAGCGCTTCTTCTCTATCAAAAAGTCAGTCGCTTGCTTCCCCTTATTAAGCCAATAAGCAAAACAGCCATTTCTGATGCCCGCACTCAGCTGAATGATTCCAAGCGCATTCTTGAACTTCAGGAAAAAGGGTCTGTTTGCCCGCCATTTAAATATCTCTCAGGGCATCAGACCGATGGAAGACGATTGGCGTATACAATCGAACAGCTTTTGGAACAGAAGAAAATGTTACAAACGTCTGATTAGCTCGGCTAACTGCTCAGATATTCCCGGGATAGAGACCAACTCCTCTATGGAAGCCTCTTTTATTTTTTTAAGACTTCCAAAGTGTTTTAAAAGCGCTTTTTTACGTGCATTTCCAATGCCTGGAACATCATCGAGAGCGCTTTTTATCAAAGCTTTACTTCTTCTTTTTCGATGAAAGGCTATTGCAGTGCGATGCGCCTCATCTCGGATTTTTTGCAGAAAAAAAAGAATTTGCGAGTGCCTGCTAAGCAAAAGGGGATCTTTAACATTTGGAAGGAAAACCTGATCAAGTGTCTGACCTTTATCATGCCGGCTATCCTCTTTTGCCAGGCCAATGACATCGACTGAAATAATATTTAATTCCTGAAGGACTCTAAGCGCAACGTTTAAATGTCCCTTTCCTCCATCGATCATAAGAAGGTCTGGAAGATGATTTTCCTTTTCAGCTTTTCTAAATCTTCTGATCAATGCTTCATACATTGCGCCATAATCATCTGGACGATCCAGGGTTTTAATCTTATATTTCCTATAAGCCGAAGCGTCTTTTTTACCATCGAGGAAAGCGACCTTGGTTGCTACGGTTTCCTCCCCTGAAATCGTTGAAATGTCAAAGCATTCAATCCGTTTGGGGTACCGCGACAGATGAAATTTATCCCGCATTTGCAGCAACGTTCTTTCAATAATCGCATCCGCATCTTTTTCTTTTCTAAATTCCGATTCAGCGTTCATTGCCGCCATTTCAACAAGTTTACGTTTCTCTCCTCTCTTAGGAGAGATGATCGATAATTTCCTAGATCTTCCTTCAGACAGATGCTCTGCAATGATTGCCCCTTCCTCGATATCCAACGGCGCAATCACTTCGTGAGGCAAGGAGGGCAAATCTGCGTAGTGCTGGAAAATAAAAGACTGGACAAGTTCTTGATCATCTTGAGCTATTGAACGGAAGCTGAAACATTTGGATCCAGTCAGCCGCCCGCTTTTGAACATGAGCAGTGCAAGAAGCACCTCCTCCCCTTCCCGATGAAGCCCCAAAGCATCCGCATCTACACCCAAAGGTTTATCCACATGCTGTCCTTCCACCGTTTTTTCGATCGATTGTATTGTGCGATAAATTTCGGCTGCCTGCTCATACTGCATTTCCGAAGAACACCTCTCCATTTTCCGGTAAAGATCTCGAATCACTTCTTTGTCATTGCCACGCAAAAAACGAACAGCTTTTGCAGCAAGTTCGTCATATTCCTCTTTACTGCAATAGCCCACACAAGGTGCGACACACTTTTTAATATCGTATAAAATACAAGGACGATTGCGTCTAGCAAACTCCTGATCGGAACACTGCCGCAAGGGAAAAATTTTATGGAGCAAATCAAGCGTTTTGCGTGCTGCACCAGCATGCGCATAGGGACCAAAATAAATGCCGTCTGCTTTAGGCTTCCCTTTGTATCGGACAAGATCTATTCTCGGCCAGTGGTGACGTGTAAGCTTCAAGGCAATGTAGCTCTTATCATCTTTTAATAGGGCGTTATAGCGCGGCTTGTGCTTTTTGATCAGGTTATTTTCTAACAAAAGCGCTTCTTTTTCGGAGCTGACAACCACAGTCTCAATCGATTCAACCTTCGAAACAAGGAAAGGGATCATAAAGCGTCCGTCCCCTCCTTTGACAAAGTATTGCCGCACACGTTGTCTGAGGTTCTTCGCTTTTCCAACATAGATCACCTTACCCGCTTTGTCTTTCATCAGATAAACGCCAGGTTTTGTGGAAAATGCCTTTAGAACATCTGTATCAAAGGGCATGACGACACTATCTACTCTTCTCTGTTTCTTTCGTCCATCTCTTTCCAAGTTTTTACTGAAGAGTGGCGATTGCGAGGACGATAAATCGGCGGACGCTGCACAGGAGGCTCTCCCCAATGATGCCTGGGCTTCCATTGCGAGCTCTCCGCATCGGAAGGTTTTTTCTTATCAGGGTATGTTTGAACCGGAGGATACGAATTAGGCGATTTCGGAGTCCATGTAGGCTTGGGCACAGGAAGAGGTTCGGAGGTAGATGAAGATTCCTGAGGTTTCCAAATGGGGGAGCTGCGATGAGAAGGAATACGCGGCTTAAATGGGAAGTGCGGCTTAAGATCTTCTTTGATGATTTGAACACCTGAAAAAGGTTGAGAGTTGACGACAGGCTTTCTGACATTCGGTCTGACAGCGTTAGGATCGATTGGTAGACGAGGACCGAGAGGCTTTAAAATATTGTAAGGATCAATAGAGACAGGCTTTGCCAATTCCTGAATCCTTTTCAGCTTTTTTTCATTATCGGGAACAACCGGCAGATCGTTTTCTACTACACGATTTAAAGCGCGTAAAAAAGTCATCCGGGAAGCAACTCCGTTTGGGGTGACAATCAAAGGAGCATTGACATAGCTGAACATCGATAGCAAGTCGGATAGAGGCACAGGAAGAATGCTGCTGATTTCCTTTGTCATCCATAAAGGTTGAGGATAGCCGGGATGTGTATACCACCACCACAATGCCCAATGGTCATGCCATGTGAATCCCCACCATGTATCCCATCCCCACCAAGGAGGATAGCAGCAAAACGCTTTCCAAAAATCCAAGTGATAGTGGTAATGATGATGAAAAAAACAGAGATAGTCCGGATAATGCAAAAAAAGCTGTTTCACGATTATTTCCGATTTGAGAATCGACGTCGGCTCGAAAACAACATGATAACGGTAGTCTGGGTCAATCTTTACAGATGTGTATGCAGTTCCTCTCTCTTCAATCGGCCAATCCCAATACGCTGGAACATAGACATATCCGCCCGGCCTCCAAACATAATGCGCCGGTACCAGAACCCATTGCGGGTCAAATTCATCCCAGTGACCCGGTACCCAGTGGAATTCCTGAAGATTAAACATAAAATACCAATGGCCGTTCACCCAAAAAACATTGGATGAAGGAGGTGAAGCCGTATTTTCATCAAGAGGATCCGGAGGAGGCACGCTGATAAAATCGGCACTCTGTTCGGGCACTTTGCTCCAATACCCAGGCACCCGAACCCACTCACTGCCGTATTTTTTCCATAACCCTGAAACCCACTGATGACCTGGAGGAGGGCGGCGCCAAACCCCACTTACCCAGACAAAATCGTTGGCATTAAAATCCCACTGCCAATATCCGGAGATCCACTCAGCTTGAATATCCAATTGTTTTGGGATGCGTTCATTAATGGACTGCGGCGGTTCAAGCTCAATGGCATCGAGTAAAAGATTAATGGAGATAGGAGTCGCAAAAGCCTCGTGCAACGGTCCGTTCTCATAAGGAAGAATTGCTTGCGCCCCTGCCTGCTTCCAAGCAAAAAATGCCACAAGCAACAGAAAATAAAAACTTCGGGTCATTGGTAAAATCATAAATTGGAAGTATACCACGAACCGACGTTCACCATGCAATAGATTTTTAAGATGTATTTTGATTCTCTAACGCAGTCAATCTGCATATTTATAGAGATCGATGAAAGTTTCCAAAACCTCACCTAGGGCTTCAACAAAAGAATCATCCTCAACTAGCGAGGAATCTTCGGCTGCTTTTGCTATTCCCTCAACCATCATCTCCTTTGCATCTTCAACATCTTCCGTTTCCAGATCAACCTGCGTGGCTAGCCTACTGTTCTCCTTTATGCAATCGATCCTCTTCTCAAGGATTGAGTCAAATTTCTCAAGCATTTTCTGTTCATCAAAAGTTAGATTTTCCTTTTTAAGCAACTCTTGAATTTCTTGTAAGACTTCTTGATCATGCTCAAAATAAAGCATTTGTTTATCATCAGCAAGATTTCTTTGCCCAAGATCTTGCAATAAGATTTGCTGCTTTACTTCATCTACAGTTGGCAAAGGTGTAAACATATTCGGAAAGCAGCGCTCAACAACTTGTGCATAAAGAATTTCTGTTTTAATCAATAAAGGATCTCCCATATTGGCCTTTATTTCAATTTCCTGCCGATCCATCCCTGTGCCGACAGCAACAGCTTTCTTATAACGATCAACTTTTGGCAAAGCTCTGAAGTCATCCTTTAAATAATAAGAAATGACTGTTGAACCATTGATAGGAAATCCTCCTTTCCATTCGCCTAAACGCAACTTTCTATGAGAGTCTACTGTCTTTTTGGCAGTAGCTGTGTGAAAATCATCTCTTTTTTCAATGCGGTCTTTGCCAAATTGCATATCACCTTGTCTTGCTCCCCGTTTCATTTTCTTTTTTGTCTGCTGATCGACATCAACTTTATTCACTCCTGTTGCTCCAATAAACACGTGCATGGAAAAGCTTCCATCTTCATGTAAAAACATCATGATTTTTCGATCATTTTGAGCCAAAATACTGGACTTATTGGAAATCGCAGGAGTCGATACAGATTCATTTGTGCCATAAATATCTATTGTCGCTTGCGATGCTCTTCCAAGCTCTTCTTCTTGATCTGCAAAAATTTGGATAAGATGTTCAAGATGCGCAACTTCTTTCTGCAACGCTTCTTTCTCATCCTTAGAAGTGTGCTGCAATTGATTAAGCCGCTCTTCTATGCGCTTTTTTAATACTTCACAAGCCTCCTTATGATTTAATGGTTTTCCGTCTAAAGGGGCAACATAATTATGGATATCCGCAGGAGCTAAGCGTTGCACAACTTGAACAGCACCCTGCCTATCAAAAGCACGCCATAATCCTCCCAAGAGTTCATGCTGAGCTGCAACGTATAATTTTTCCGAATTTTTCATCTTCTTAGATATTGTTTGGATTTCCATGGAATCATCATTTTCTCTTCCTACCAAATTTTTGGTGGAAAATTTATATTTTTCAGAATAGTAAGCAGCGCTATCACCTTTGCTTTTCGCTTCTTTTTCCGCTTCAACATTTAAAACTTTTCCTGTCAATTCTTGAGTCTTTCCAAATTCATCCGGATTAAGCACATGATGGCGTATGCGCGAATCAGAATTTGCGACCACAAGCCGGCTAACCTGGCCGCTTGGTCCATATTTAGCTGTAAGCTTGGCCTCTTTGACTTCTACGCCTTGCAAATACTCTGCTGTTGCAGCAGATGTTAAAGAACGCTTAAACCACTCATTTCTATTTGAATACTCGTGAACCGATTTCCCAAATAAAAATTTTGGACCTCGATAATACCCTACTAATTTTTTTTCGCCGGTCTTTTCATCCTTTTCTTTTCTAACTAAATACTCAGAAGATTCAATTTCTAATTGACGCGACATAGAAGCAAGGAAACGGGCACTTCCAAACAGCTTATTTGCTTGATATTTTCCAAGTACATAGGTAAGGGTGCGATAGACAACCGATAAAAAATTTTCCATTCGAATCTCTCGAGAGGTCAGTTTTTTCACACTTTTTGCCGCTTTAGAATGCTCAAAAACCATCACAGGATCTAAAGGCTCTAATTCTATTTTTTTATCACTGACAATTTTTTTTCTCATTTGTTCGGTTTTAATGATCGTTGCCTCTTTTATTTGCTTATAAGGAACAAGTGGAACATCTTCTTTATTCTTTCGTTGTTTTTCTACAGATGTCGCTAGCATCGGTTTTAGCTCTCCGGAGCTATCCTCTACTAAAACATCAATGGCATCTAAAAGATCGGCACGCTGAATCCAAGCTGAATTAGAGTCTTCATGCTCAACAAGGCGGAAAGCTTTTTCAATTGATGAATAGAGTTCCTTTCGTTGATTAGGACTTAAATTTTTAATAGATTGAGCAACTTGATAACTCAAACCTCGAAATTGATATCGGCTAGGAGAAGCTAGCAACATTTTATCAATCCTTTCTTTTGGGGTAAGCAATGGCCGTCTCTTAAAAGCAAGTTTTTCCTTAATAAATTTGGGAGAAATTTTAGACGCTTGAGCCATATTTTTTGACTTACAGCGGGTGTGAAGAGGTAAAGGATTGCTCGATAAAATAGAAAATGGTTCCATAACAATAAAAATCCATTAAACATAACCTTAATTAATTATAAAAAATATTTTATTTTTAATAAAATTAAAAAAACGGAGTTTTGGGAAGGAGTTGACTTGAATTTGATCCAGAAAAGCGGCAATCCGCGTCTTCAGGATGAGCGCTTGAATTTAAGATAGATATTCTTTCCGAATCAAACGAACGACAAAATCAGGAACCTGGTATTTAACGGCAATCGCCTGATCGGCCAGCCTAAGATCATCAACAATGAAAATTTCAGGCAAAAGAAGGTGAAGGGCAAAATGCAACGCTTCTTTTTCATAGAAATTTTTTAGGTCCCCTCCTAAAGACTGATGGTAGATCACTTTTAATTCCGGAATTTCATCCAGCTCGTCCCCATGCATGATCCAGTGTCCCAAAGCACGCGCAAGGGTAAACTGCTGAACTTCCAGATCATCGCTCTCATTCAAGATAATTTGCTTCTTATCCAGATCAATGAATCCTGCGATGATAATCTGGTCTGGGAATTCCGCAGCATACACAGAAAATCCATCGTTGGTAAAAAAAGAAGCGACCGGAACCGGAGGCGCACTCACGCGATTAGCAATAATCACTTGTTTTGCCGTAGCTTCAGCTCCAGGTAGGTCAGCACTTGTCTTTCTCATATGAGGCGCAATCATAAAATCTTTTCGCTAAAAGAGTCAATGACTTATACTGTTTTTTTTGCAATTGGATTTAAGTGCAATGAAACGCTTTCTTTTTCTTTTTCTAATGTGTTCTTTCTATAGCATCCTGGATGCCGCCCCGAAGAAATACACCCTTTCAACCGTCTGCATGTTCAACAACGAAGCGCAATATTTAAAAGAGTGGATAGAATATCACCGGTTAGTCGGCGTGGATCATTTTTATCTGTATAACAATAATAGCAATGATCACTACAAAGAGGTTCTCAAGCCTTATATTCAGTCAGGAATCGTCGACCTTATCAACTGGCCTTCTCCTCCAGAAACCCTTTATGTTTTCTATCAAAAAGATGCCTACAATCATTGTGTGAAACACTACGGAAAAAACTCGCTTTGGATGGCTTTTATTGACACCGATGAATTCATTGTTCCTGTAAACCATTCCTCAATTCCGGAATTCCTAAAAGATTATCGCCGCTATGGAGGCGTCTATATCAGCTGGCAATGCTATGGAACATCCCATCTTTCCCATATTCCCGAAGGGAAATTTATGATTGAATCCCTAACCTTGAAATTTCCCTGGAATCATAAGAAAAATTTGTTTTTCAAAACAATCGCTCAACCGGAAAAAATTAAAGAGTGCTTCATTCACGATTGTTCATTTAAGAAAGGACATGTTGCCGTATCGCCAAGCTTTGTTAAAGGACATCCTCGCAGCCCAGATATCGACAAGATCCGTATCAATCATTACTGGACCCGGGCAGAAGATTTTTTCTTTAATGTCAAAGTACCTCGCGTAGAATCCTATTCAAAAAAACCAATGACGCAAGAAGAGATCGATAAAATATTGATCGAATCTAACTCTATTGAAGATTTATCGATCTTTCCTTTTGTGAATGATTTAAGAGAGGTAATGGGAGATGAGTAACCCTTTGAAAATGGCGCAAGAAGAGCCTTGGTACGCAGAAGGTCTTGCATTTGAGTGCACAGGATGCGGCAATTGCTGCACTGGATCTCCTGGGTATGTTTGGGTAAACGAGCAGGAAGTCGAAGCTATCGCTGAATACCTTAAGATACCGATCGATAAATTCCGCAAGACATACCTCAGACAAAAAGAGGGGCGATTTGCCTTAGTTGAGTTAAAATACAAGAACTACGATTGCATTTTCTTAAAAGATAACAAATGCTCCATCTATCCGGTTCGGCCTGTACAGTGCCGCACCTATCCATGGTGGATAGCAAACTTATCTTCCAAAGAAGCATGGGAAAATGCAGCAAAAACTTGTGAAGGAATGCATTGCAAATCTCCGATTGTCCCAAAAGAAACGATCGAAAACGAGCTGGCAAAAAATCCCTAATTTTCTAAATCACCTGTTTGTGATAGAAGAATTGCTATCGGCCTAGTTTTAGAGAAGCTGTTTAAGATGATGCTGGTGATCATCAAAATCGGCACACAAAGAAACATTCCTGTGATCCCCCAAATGGTCCCGCTAATCGTCAATGAAACCAGAATGACCAGACCGCTCAAGTTAAACTGTTTCCCCATCACACGCGGTTCGATAATATTGCCGATAATAAACTGTGTAGAGATCAGGCCGACTGAAATGATCGCAAAAGGCCAAAAAGATTGGAATTGCAAGATTGTCAATAGACAAGGAAACGCTGTAGCCACGATTGAGCCGATCGTAGGGATGTAGTTTAGAAAAAAGATCAGCAAAGCCCAAAATTCTGCAAAATCGACTCCCACGGCAATCATTAACACATAACTTAAAACCGCAGTTACAAGGCTCATAAGGGTTTTTAATCGCAGATAAGACTGCGTTTTCCTGGCAATCTTCGAAGCGATCTGCTCTGCTGATTCCAAGCTCTTTTGAGTCTTAAAAAATGCTTTCATTTTGTCGTGAAAGTAATAGTACTCGATGATCATAAAAATGACATAAAGTGTAATCACACCAGCATTCCTAGCCACATCCCGAATCATCAGTGCGATGCTTCCCAAAATAGACCCGAAATTAAATTCCCTAAACATATCTTGGTAATTAGGCTTAGAGAAATGAAACCTGTCAGAAACCGCATTCATTACCTCTTCGAGTTTTTTCTGATAAACAGGCGCAAGCTCAATTAAGCTCTGAACATTATTTGTAACAATGGTGGAAACGATATAGAAAAACACGAGAATACCTGAAAATGCCGCAATATATGCCAATGGCATAGGAAGGCGGAAGATTTTTTTTACCCACTCTGCCAAGGCAATAATAAAGTAGGAAATAATTAAAGCGATTAAAAAAGGAATAAAGAAAGCCTGGCCAGCGATCATGATACTGACAATCATATAGACGAGAATAAACGAAAGAGTAAACCTCAATAACCCCCTCATTTCCTTCCCCCTACCTTTGTTTCATCTAAGATCAACTCCTTTACGCGTTCCAAAACTTCACATCCCGCCTTTTCATCTAGCATCATCAGCCTTACACGCCTTGACAAAACATCTTCAACATTGATCGCCATCTCTTCCTGAACTGCCCAAACCACTTCACCTTCAATAAAAGGATGATCTGGATGCAACCGCTCTTCCAACCCTCTTTCAATGGCCAGTTTCGCCACATCTACGCATTTTGTCCCATAAGCTCGATATAGATGATCGATGATCTCTTGGTCAAACATCTCGAGGCTGTCTAACATTCCTTCCCAAGGCACCTCGCCGCCAACAATGGGAGAATAGGCTGTCTGACAATGCTTACAGAAAAGTTCTCCATCCTGGATCATCCGATCAATGAGCATCTCTCCCATTTTCCTGTAAGACGTCCACTTCCCTCCCATGATCGAATACAACCCTGACGCGCTTTTTTCAATAGAAAAATCGCGGGATAATTTTGCTGTTTTTTTTGCGCGTTCCTCTGAAATAAGAGGTCTGATCCCTGCCCAAGACGCACGCACATCCTTTCGGGAAACTCCCAATCCAAGATGTTTATTTAGATGTTCAATCAGGTAGTTAATTTCCTCTTCAGTCGGCTTTGGATCTTGTTTAACTTCCACTGGAACATCGGTTGTCCCAACAAGAGTTTGATTCTCCCAAGGCAGTAGAAAAAGGACTCTTCCGTCCGAAGTTTTGGGAATTAAAAGGCCTACAGCTTTTGGGGCAAAAGATCTATCGAGAACTAAATGAGTTCCAACGCTTCCTACCATTTTGCAAAGAAGAGAGGGATTATCAAGCAGACGAAGTTTATCGACAAAAGGACCCGCCGCATTAACAAATACCTTCCCTTTAATCACCCATGAATTCCCTTCAACTTGATCCTCAGCCAAAGCACCAATCAACTTGCCATTTAGATGTTCAAAGTCGATAACTTTTACATAATTTGCCGCTGCTGCGCCATGATGAATTGATGAAATGGCCAAGCTGACGTTCAGTCTAGCATCGTCAAACTGGCCATCGTAATAAAGAATTGCGCCTTTCAGTTCATCGGTTCGAATTTTCGGGAAATATTTTTCAACATCTTTCTTAGAGAGGAAACGGCTGTTTCCTATCGTGCGTTTCCCTGCCAAAAAATCGTACACCTTAATTCCTGTCCAATAATATCCGGCTTGAAGCCAACGATAAACAGGGATCAAAATTGGCAGAGGCTTGGAAAGATGAGGTGCGATCTTTAAGATTGTTGCCCGCTCTTCAAGTCCGCTTTTAACCAAGCTGAACTGACTGAAGTCAAGCTCTTTGAACGCTGTTTCCAAGTATCTGACGCCGCCATGCAGGAGTTTTGTCGACTTGCTTGATGTCTGAGATGCAAAATCCCCTGCGTCTATCAGCGCCACCTTGCAGCCGCGCAAAACAGCATCGAATGCAATGCCTGCGCCTGTCGCCCCTCCACCGATCACAACCAGGTCGAAAGTTTCTTTTTTCAGACGTTCAATCTGCAGATTTCTATCAACTTTCATTAGCTTCAAAATTAAGTCTATATTTATCATCATGAAGATTAGGCCTAATTAACTTCAAGAATCAGTTTTTTCTGGATAGGTTCATGCTTAATAAAACCCCTAAACTCATCGCTCACAGAGGCAACTCTTCCCAAGCACCGGAAAATACCCTTGCTGCATTCATCAGTGCAATACAGATCCCTGTCGATTACATTGAATGTGATGTACAACTATCGAAGGACGGAGTTCCTGTTATCATCCACGATGGAACTTTTCACCGAATCACGAATGAAACCCATCCCAATAAAGTTAACGAATTGCTTCTTGAGGAGATCAAGCTCATTGATACAGGCTCCTGGTTTGATACCAGTTATTCCAACCAAAGAGTTCTCACTCTCGAAGAACTTTTACTGTTTCCCAAAGGAAAAATCGGAGTCATGGTCGAAGTCAAAGAAGAAACGTTCTTAGCTTGTTCGATGGGCAAGCAGATTGGCGATGTAATTAAAAGAGTGACTCCTCGCATAAGCCAATACGGTCCGATTCTCCTGGGAAGCTTAAGCCCCAATGTCCTGCTATGCCTTGAAGCTTATCTTCCGCAGCAAGCTTTATTGCCGATTGTCAAGGATCTTGAAGATTTGGACGATTTCCGCCCCATCCATGCTAAGCATTACGCATTTAAACATACGTTATTAAATGAAGAAATGATCCTGGAATTTCATCAGAACGGGATTGAAGTATGGGCTTGGACCATCGATGACAAAGACACTGCATTTCAATTAGCTGCCTTGGGTCTGGATGGACTCATCACCAACCAGCCTAAAAAAATGACAGGGATCTGCCATCCATCCCGAGAAATGGTGGATAATGTGGCCAACGTGGTGTTTCAAGGACGGCTAAAAAAAGTAAACTGATCCCTGAGATCTTGACCTGCGATGTTTTTCTTCTCTGCTTCATCTTTCAAAGAAAGAACCTGTTCCTGTGCCCAATCATATCCCATAATAGCGATGGATCCGTAATAGATGTCATCAAAACTTTCATAATGAGCTCCAAGATAGTGAAGCATCTCTTCTCGGAAAATATCGGGAAAACGATGCATTTTTTTCACTGCTTCCCGATTGAGAAAATTAGCAAAATCAACCGAATAGACAAATCCTTTACCAATCATGTTCCAACTGCGGAAAATTCGCTCGAAAGGGTGTCTTCCCTTTCTGTAAAGCCATGTTTTCCAATTCGGCGTTAAAATATTCAGCCTTTGATAACTGAGGTCGACAACGCCTACTTCAGTACCCGGAACAAGACTTTTCTGATTACAGTGGTAAAAAATGTTGTTGATTG
The DNA here is from genome assembly GCF_000092785.1 of Waddlia chondrophila WSU 86-1044. NCBI lineage: Bacteria > Pseudomonadati > Chlamydiota > Chlamydiia > Parachlamydiales > Waddliaceae > Waddlia > Waddlia chondrophila. Next base: position 968,711 of record NC_014225.1, on the reverse strand, counting down.
TAAACTCCAGAGAGCTTTCTCCATGTCCAAACGCAACGGAAAGAGGGACTGCCTCCATGTGAATTCCACGGTGTTCTCCGATCACAATTGTTGAGCGACCGGGAAGCTGTGTGTATTGCCATTGATGGCGATCCAAAATCGCTTTTAACTCTTCTGTAGTGCCTGAGTAATCAAAATCGATATCTTTTGGTTCATTAGGGATCGGAGCCAGAAGATCTCGCATTGCTCCTCCTCTGATATAGACGTCCCATCCTTCATTTATAAGAGTTTCGATCACAGCATGATAAGAAACTTCCAATCCAGGAACTTGTCGATTAAGGAAATTTTCGACGCGATCTAGCCTATCCTCAATGGAAAAATCCAATGATTCTGCAACACTCTCGGAATATGAGAACTCAAAAATCCCTATTACAAGAAAAAGCGCAACCAGACACTTAATCTTCATCGTTCCTCCAAAAAACCATTTAACATTACAGCTTAAATTATTCAGTTTAAGATTTATTAAAGATTTTTCCCAATAAAAGTTTTTCAAATAATTATTCAACCCCTAACTGTTCCAATAGGCCGGGAAGGCTGCCGTGAAGTTTTTGCTCTATCCTAAGCTCTTTAATTTTACCATTTTCCAATGAGATCAATGCGTGTTCTTCCGGCATATGAATTTTTCGACGAGTTGCAGGCAAAGAAGAAAACCCTTCAATAGGAAGATTAAGCTCGCCTAAATGAGTGCCGGTAATACTCACTGTCACTTCTATCGCGTTGTTGATCCTTTCAACTTTTTGGATATTGTAAGCCCAGTCGGGAAAAGCTGTTTGAATGGCAATTTGGAAATCCAGCCAGATCTCTTTTCCTATCGGATCAGGAGTGGATTCGAAATATTTAAAATCATCGGCTATGATTTCCTGCAATGTGTTCCAATCGCTTTTTTCAATCGACTCAAAGAATGAGACTACTCGTTCAATATCATCCATATTTATCATTCGCTCTTTTTATAAAATAAGCATATATTCTCTAATTATCAACTTTTCTAATTATTTTCAATCGCTATTCCTTGAAATTGTTTCGGTATAAGTCTATAATTCATAAACCTGAAATGCATATGAAAAAATGATTAAAGCTGAAAATCTGACTAAATCCTACGGCGGCCTAACGTTATTTTCCGGAATCTCCTTCCAGATTGACAAAGGGGAAAGATGCAGTTTTGTTGGACGCAACGGTTCTGGCAAAAGCACCTTGTTTAAAATCTTAATTGGCGAAGAAAGTGCTGATGAAGGGGTGATCTCAATGCCCAAAAGCTATCGAATCGGTTATCTCCATCAGCATATCCGATTCACGCAGCCTACTGTTCAAATGGAAGCTGCTCTTTGCTTACCTGAAGAAGAGAGAGAAACTCCCTATAGAGTCGAAGTGATTTTATCAGGCCTTGGATTTGAAGAAGGAGATTTTTCCAAACCCCCTGAAAGTTTTTCTGGAGGCTTTCAATTAAGAATTCAGCTTGCCAAAACTCTAGCTGAGGAACCAGACTGCCTTCTACTTGACGAACCGACAAACTATCTCGACATTATTTCCATACGATGGCTTGAAAAATTCCTCAAAAATTGGAAAAGTGAATTGATCATCATCTCGCATGACAGAGCTTTTTTAGACTCCATCTCCACACATACAATGGGAATCCATCGCAACAAGTTGCAGCATCTCTCAGGAACAACTCAGGAGTACTACAATCACATTTTACTCGAAGAAGAATCCCAAGAAAAAGCACGCCTGAAAATCGAAAAGAAAAAAGAGCATGTAGAGTCTTACATCAACCGATTTGGAGCCAAAGCGACAAAAGCTAAACAGGCACAGTCTCGATTAAAAGCGATTGAAAAACTCCCCTCTTTGGAAAAGTTGACGCAGTTAGACAACCTTGATTTCCAATTCCAAACCTCCCCTTTTCCAGGGCGATGCATGCTTGAGGCCAGAAATCTCTCTTTTGCCTATGAAGGAATGGAAGATCTTTTGATTTCCGATTTTTCTTTAGAAGTTGAGCCCGGTGAAAGGCTGGCAGTGATTGGAAAAAATGGCAGAGGCAAATCTACCCTGCTTAAACTCCTTGCTAATGAACTTGTACCCTTGAACGGAGAAATCAAAAGATCCGAAAATCTGGCAGTTGGATATTTTGGACAAACAAATGTCGCTAATCTCAATCCCAGCTTATCCATTGAGGAGGAGATCTCCCTTTCAAATCCCGATCTTCCCTTCAGCGAAATTAAGCGCATCTGCGGGATCATGATGTTTTCCCAAAAACAGTCTGAAAAAAAAATCCGCGTGTTGTCAGGGGGTGAGAAAAGCCGGGTACTTTTAGGCAAAATTCTGGCGGCTAAGTGCAATCTTCTCTTACTGGATGAACCGACAAATCATCTTGATCTTGAATCTGTGGAAGCGCTGGTGAAAGCCCTTGAAACATTTCCCGGAAGTGTTATCATCGTCTCTCACGCAGAAGAAATCCTGCATCGGATTCCAGAAAAGCTGATCCTCTGCCATGAAGATCGCCAAGAAATTTTTCTCGGAAATTATGGATATTTTCTCGAAAAAATCGGCTGGAATGACGAAGGTCTAATCAAAGCAAAATCGGATAAAAGCGACAAAAAAGCTCAAAAAAGAGAACGGGCTGAAAAGATACAAGCACGCTCAAAAGAGCTGAATCCCATAAAAAAGAAGATCGAAAGATTAGAAGCTGAAATTGAATTCAAAGAACTAGAGCTTTCCGATCTCCAACGCCAATTGGAATCCGATCCTGGAAGCATCGCCGAAGCGGCCAAAGCTTATGGAACGAAACAAAAAGAGATTGATCTTCTTTTTCAGGAACTGGAAATTCAATATGAAAAGCATGAGCAAGTCATGCAATCTTATCATCTTGATTAGGCCGTGTCATTAACTCATTGCAAATTCTTCAATGAAGTGTCCGGTGTGATCCCTTTTACGGTCAATGCGGTAGCATCGCCTGCATCTTGCTTCATAACACTCCTGTCCTCCAACAAGAATCGTGGGATCGTCATATTTAGCCGGTTTCCCATTGATCAATCGCTGGGTAAAATTTGCATCATTCCCGCAAACAACACAAATCGCCCGCAATTTGCACACCTCGTCGGCAAGCGACATCAAAGTAGGGACAATCCCAAAAGGTTCGCAACGAAAATCCATGTCCAGACCTGCAACTAAGACTCGTTTGCCGCTCTCTACCATCATTAACAAAATGGGAATGATCTCGTCTGGGAAAAACTGAATCTCGTCAATTCCAACGACATCGACAGCTCCATCTACGCACCGTTTCAAGGTGTTCAAGCCATCTTTGCAAGGTTCAATAGGCTGGGCGGTCCTTTCAACTCCGCTATGGCTAACAATGCAAGAATAAGACTTTCTGTTATCAATCTCATGCTTAATTGTCATCACATTTTTTTTCGCATACTCAGCGCGGCGAAGACGCAGCATCAACTCCTCTGTTTTTCCTGAGAACATCGACCCGCAAATCACCTCCAATTTGCCTGAGAACGTTTGAGTCATTGCTGCACCCCCTTTTTATTTATGAGAGATAGTATTAAGTTCATTTCAATGTACAATTTTCGTACGATTACCTATCGTATACATTTTCGGAATTTCAAACCAAGGACGTAAGCGATGACTTTTGAAAATCTCTCCTGGATTTTTGTTATCCTATCGCTGGCAGGAAATGTTTTTGTCATAAAAAAAAATGTGATCGGCCAGTGGCTATGGGCAATCAGCAACATTGGATGGGTCGTCTATGATTTATCTATCGGCAACTACTCACAAGCGCTTTTGTTCGCAGTGTACGTCTGCACTTCCATTTGGGGAATCATCGCATGGACCAAAGACGATCAGTTCCTCAATAAGGGATTGTCGTGATCCGTTTTCCGGCGTTTTGCCAACATGCCGCTGGCAAGAATAAGGGAAAAAAGAATTAACGCCACACCAAGCCAGAGGTTCCATCGCAGCGTTTCATCAAGGAATACCCATCCTAAGAAAACTGCGACAACAGGGAGTAGATAGACGGCAAGCGAAACCTGAGCTGCGCTTCCTTTTTTAATTAAATGAAAATAGATGCACCATGGAATTGCTGTTCCAAAGATCCCGAGCGACAAGGCAACAGCTGAAACCTTGAAGGTAAATCCATGAAAGGCAGCTCTTCCCTCGATAAAAAATGTCATTAAAAACAAAATCAGTCCCGATAAAATCAGCTGCACCGTCACAGCGGCAATATGAGGAACATTATCCAACTTTTCTTTAGAATAAACAAAGCTCGCTGCAAAAGAAACAGCCATGACAACAAGAAACATCTTGCCCAGAAAGCGTTCTTCCGTGTGGCCTGATGTCTGCATAATATCGGGAGCAAAAATCGTTAAAATTCCCAAAAAACCTATCGCGATGCCTAATATTTCATTTTTCGACAATCTCCTGTGAGGAGTAAAAAGAGCAGTAAAAAGGGCAACAATCAAAGGTACGGAACCTTCAATAATTCCTGCTGTCGAACTTTGAACCATCGTCTCCCCTATTGCACAGCATAAGAAAGGCACAACATTTCCAAAAATAGCCATAAACAAAAGGTGTTTTCCCGAAGGGAAAACAGCTGACAGAGATCTTTGAGTCAGTAAACAATACCCCAATAAGAAAAGAGCCGCAGATCCGCATCTGACAGTCGTCAATGCCAAAGGAGAAACTGCTTCAACTCCTATTTTAATCAATAAAAATGTAGGCCCCCAGAATGCCGCCAAGAGCACTAAACCAAAAAAATCTCTAAATTTCAATCTAAACGCAGCCTAAGAGGGTGTCTAAAAAATGACACCCTCTAATAAATTTTAACAATCGGCATCATTCAATAGATCACATGCAATCCGATGCTCATTCCATGATAAGAAAGATTAGAATCATTGACCAGTACTTTATCTTGCAGCGCCGTATTAAGTGGCGGCTGTTTAAAAAAATTATCGATTGCCAACGCGATATTACGGTAACTAAGATATTGATATCCAATGTAAAAATGAGATCCCATACTCCATTCATAGAGTAATTTCGCTCCAGCATCAATCCCCCAAGAAGTGCGTGTACTGCTTTCCTTTTGCTTCAGTTCTTTGGAAGCTGAACCAGCCGTTGCAAAAAGCTCGTACTGGGTGCAATTGGCGTAAACAGCCCCTTTTCCGAATAATTCAAAAGAGAAGCAAGAGGTGCAAGGAAAACAAATATTCATTCCTAGCTGAAATCCATGCATATCATTTGTCGCCTCGGTCGAAGAGCGGTACCAGTTAGATTCCGCCAAGCCAGTCGTTTGATATTTCAAATCCTCATGCAAACATTGATAACGATATCCATAAAGAAAAGCTCCTCGGAAAATCCCCCACAATCTTTTCACGTTGACTTCCACAGTTTGCAACTTGGACTCAAATGCAATCGATTGCTCGCCTGATTGATCAGAATAAGGAAATCCGCCAAGAGGATCTTGTCCGAAATCGCTGTAAATGGAGTATAGCTGATGATTCTGATCCTGCACTTTTTCTGATGCATTCCAGCAAATTCCCGGCATCCAGACAATTTCCACAGCCTTGCTTCCCTTAAGATTTACCTGGCCAACCAATTGATAGCCCCATTCCCATCCAGGATCTAAAAGATCCGAATGTAAAACGATAGGACCTGAAATCCCGTTGGAAGTAAAATTTACGCGATCGCTGTCGCCGCACCGTTTGAGATAAAGCAGCTCAGCGCCTACCTCAAATCCGCATGCATCCCAGCATAAAGGATTAAGCTCTGGAATCAGCATTCCTGCGCACTGCCAAATACCAAACGCTTGCAATGAAAAAGGAATACTGGTAATTAATAAGAGAAAAAATTTTGTACAAAATACGTTCATAGGAACTCCAAAGAAATCTAAAGAAGTTGAAAATACTAAATCAATTCCGGAAAATTTTGAAACAAATTTTCGAATAAAAACGAGCAAAAATGTATAGTTTTTTATTGACAAGGTAAGAGTTATTTAGGTATAATGATGATAGGGAAGAATGTAGAAAAAATAAGGGGCAGAGGCATGCTTTGCGACAATAATTGCCGCTGGGTGATTCTTTGCGTATGTTCCCTGATCTTTGGCCTCCCCTCCACGCTATCCTCTGATGCTCGCTTCGAAGAGGGCGCCTATGACGAATTCGATCAAGAAGAGGAGCATTCTGCTAAAGAAGAAGGGACAGGGCCAGCGGATGCCTCTCCCCAACCATTTTTTCAAAAGGGGATCCAAAGAAGGCTAGACTACCAAAAGCGGGTTCAGGAAAAAAGGAATTACTTCGACAATAAGGTTCCAAGGAATCAAATTCCCCGCAATACCATTCCGAAAAACCAAATCCCCAGAAAAGAAATTGAACCCAGCCCCATTCCCAGAACATCCATTGAAAAAAGTCCCATTGAAAGAAACGCCATTCCCCGGCAGCCGATTGAAAGAAAGCGGATAGAAAAAAATCCTATTCCAAGAAAATCTATTCCCCACGGTTCTATTTCAAATGAATAATATCACTGATAGCGAGTGTATCTATTTAGAACGCTGCCTGACTTTGGCAGAAATTTCTCTGAAATCCGGAGATGAACCGTTTGCTTCTCTGCTGGTAAACGAAAAAGGAGAAATTATTGCAGAAGCGCGCAATAGAATAAACGAGCATAATGTCTTAGCTCATCCTGAAATCGAACTTGCACAATGGGCTGCCAATCACCTGACTAGAAATAAAAGAAAGCTTACAACCATGTATACCACAGGAGAACACTGTCCAATGTGTGCAGCAGCTCACGGCTTGGTCGGCTTGGGTAAAATTGTGTACATAAGCTCGTCTGCTCAACTTGCTTCGTGGCTCAAGGAACTAAATATCCATGAACCACCGATAAATTTCATACCGATCCAGGAAATTTTGCCGCATACCCAAGTGATAGGGCCAATAGCTGCACTAACAGATAGAGTCAAAAACATGCATGTAAGGCATTATGCAATCAACTGCCGAAGCACATAAGGCATGATTCCTCCGTGTTTGTAATAGTCCACTTCAACAGGAGTCTCTAATCTGACAATAACGGGAACTTTATGCACTTTTCCATCCTTTTCAATATGCAGCTCAACCTCTTGACCGGCTCGAATTCCTTCTTCAAGCCCCTTCACGGAGATGATCTCCTCTCCCGTTAATCCGAGGGAATCCGCATTATCTCCTGCCATAAACTGCAAAGGCAGCACTCCCATCCCGACAAGATTGCTTCTATGAATGCGTTCGAAACTGCCGGCAACAACAGCATGAACGCCAAGCAAAGCTGTTCCCTTCGCGGCCCAGTCGCGTGAACTTCCCATCCCATAATCTTTACCGGCAAAGACAATCAGGGGAATTTTCCGCTTTTGATACTCTTGGCTTGCGTCAAACAAAGGCATCAGCTTTCCTTCGGGCATCAACTTTGTCCATCCCCCCTCCTTTCCATCAGCCATTTGGTTCCGAATGCGGACATTTGCAAACGTTCCCCGCATCATGACATTGTGGTTCCCTCTCCTGCTGCCGTAGCTATTGAAACGCTTTTCTTCCACCCCTTTCGAAATCAAATATTTTCCAGCTGAAGTGTCGGATTTAAAAGCCCCTGCAGGAGAAATGTGATCCGTTGTCACTGAATCGCCATAAATAGCCAAAGGCCTCATTCCTTCAAGAGGTGGCATCTCTGGCAATGTCTTTTCAAACCCTGCAAAATAAGGCGGACACTGAATGTAGGTGCTAGAATCCTTCCATGGATACTGCAGCCCTTTACCCACTTCAATCCCTTTCCAAACAGGATTATCAGATTCTACATTTGAATACCTTTCAGAAAACATCGTTGGTTTCAAAGATCTTTGAATTGCCTCGTTAACCTCTTCCTGAGTCGGCCAAACATCTTTTAAATACACTTCGTTACCTTCCCGATCGTACCCGAGAGGTTCTTGATCGAAGTTAATATCGATCCTGCCCGCGATGGCAAAAGCGACAACTAAAGGAGGCGACATTAAAAAATTCGCTTTGACCGATCCGTGGATTCGAGCTTCGAAATTTCTGTTGCCGCTCAAAACGCTGGCTGTTACCAAATCTGCTGAGCGGATAGCTTCTTCCATCTCATCATCCAATGGACCGCTATTGCCAATGCAAGTTGTACACCCATACGCAACCAGATTGAATCCTAGAGCATTCAAATAGCGCTGCAAACCGCTTTTCTCCAAATAGTCAGTGACAACTCTGGAACCGGGAGCAAGACTGGTTTTTACCCGCTTATTAACTTTCAATCCTTTTTCCACTGCTTTTTTTGCTAAAAGCCCGGCGCCTATCATCACGTTGGGATTGCTGGTATTCGTACAGCTTGTGATCGCTGCAATGACAACTGACCCATGAGTTAAGACCGTATCGCATACAGTTCCATCAATTTGAACAGGTTCTTGAGGTCCTTTCGATACTGCATAAGTGATCGGCCGATTAGCCACCATTTCAGCTTCATCCATTTCAGGAATATGGCCATCATCGCTTTCCAACGTCTCTTTTCCCCCTGAAACGTATTCTCTGGAAAGAAGAATCGTCCCGCCTGAGTGGACACAGACTTTAGGACGCTCCAACTGGCCACCTTTGCCATATCCCCCTCTTTCAAGGGGAAGCTTCATCAACTCTTCAAATTTCATTTTTACTTGTGATAATTCAATTCTGTCTTGCGGACGCTTAGGCCCTGACACGCAAGGGTTGACGCTGGAAAGATCAAGTTCAAGCACTTTTGTATAATCAACTTCTCCTTGACGAGGGATCCCGAACATTCCTTGCGCTTCCAAATATTCTCTGACAATAGCAATGTGCTCCTCGCTTCTCCCTGTCATGCGCATGTAGTCCAGGCTTTTCTCATCCACTGGATAAAAGCCGATCGTTGCCCCATATTCGGGAGACATGTTTGCCATAGTTGCTCTGTCTGCAACAGAAAGACTTGCTGCTCCATCGCCGAAATACTCAACAAACTTGCCCACCACATTTTCTGCTCTTAATAGCTCGGTAACTCTTAAAGTCAAATCGGTTGCCGTCACTCCCTCTCTCAGCTGCCCCGACATATGCAGTCCGATCACTTCTGGCATGGGAATAAAAACAGGCTGTCCGAGCATCGCAGCTTCAGCCTCGATCCCTCCGACTCCCCATCCGACAACACCCAAGCCATTGACCATCGTCGTATGCGAATCTGTTCCTACTAATGTATCGGGATAAAGGAGATAGCCGTTATTTGCCTCCTTTTTAGAAACAACCGTAGAGATTAACTCCAAGTTCACCTGGTGGCAGATCCCGATTCCTGGAGGAACAATCTTTAATGTCTGAAACGCCTGAGATCCCCACTTCAAGAACTCGTATCTTTCTTGATTTCGTTCAAATTCCGTCTTAAGGTTGAAAAGATAGGAGTCTTCGGTACCGAACCGATCAACTTGGACTGAATGGTCGATAATTAAATCCACCGGCACTAACGGTTCGATCAACCCGGGATCCATCCCTTTCGCCGCAATCGCTTCCCTCATTGCAGCTAGGTCCACAAGCAACGGAACCCCTGTAAAATCCTGCAGTAAAACCCGCGCCACAACGAAAGGGATTTCCGCATTTCCCGGCTTTTCCGCATTCCAATTGGCTAGCTGTTTGACATTCTCTGCTGTGATTTTTTTTTCGTCGCAGTTGCGCAAAACAGACTCTAAAACGACGCGGATAGAGATCGGCAACCGGCTGATCTTACCAATTCCCTGCTTTTCAAGAGCAGGCAGCGAATAATAATAATGATTAGGTTTTCCTGGCAGCGCTTTGAGTGTATTGAACTGGGACGTCATAAAATTTTCTCCTTTTGTCTTTATTTAACCATTGGCAGAAGGTAAAATCAAGATTTATACCGAACCAATTTCAAACTCATGAAAATCATCATCACCTTTTTTCTCTTATTTGCAGCCCCGCTCATCGGAACACAGAGTAAGCCTCCCTCCATTTCAAAAGAGATTTGGAGCGAAGTCAGCCCTTACCTACTCCCTGAAAATCACCCTCTTAAGCCCTGCCTAGATCTCATTTTTTCAACAAACTGCATCGCGAACGGCATCTCACTCTATAAAGCAGGGTTCCGCTATGATTCTTATAACAATCCAATGAAAGTGATTGTCGCCAAGCATCCGAAATTAGAAGGTTATATCATTAAACTCTTCCTGGACAACCAACCGGTCGGCTCGGAGTGGCCGCATTGGATCAAAAGAATTGAAGGAGCCAAGCTGATCAAAAAAATAATTGAGCAAAAAGAATACACAGCCTCCTTTAAAGTCCCTCGAAAATGGATCTATTTCATCCCCTGCAAACACAATATCCTCTCAGGCCGGCATTTTATTCTCATCGCAGAAGAGATGGACATTGTCCAACACCGCAAGACATGCTCCCAATGGAAAAACCAAGCAACCTATGAGCAAATTTATATGTTCTGGGATCTACTGGAAACCTGCGGCCTTTCCGACTCCATTTACATTCAAAATATCCCTTATTGCAAAGATGGCAAGTATACATTCCTTGATACCGAATATTACCTGGACTGGCCAATCGAGTATCACAAATTTAACAAATACCTAAAAAAGGGAAAGCTCAAGCTTTGGAAACAGCTTACAAATCAAGAGTGAAAGCAATCCAAAGTGCAGAAGGGATCAAAAAATCCCCGTACATAATAAAAGCTGTATTGCTAGAAGCTGATTCTCCAATATAGTACGCTTGATAAAAATGAGCAATCAGATCTCCCCAAAACAAGGCAGAAGCAAATAGAATGACCGACAAGCGAAAGTCCCTTCCCTTTTTAAACGCGATAATGCCGTTGATTCCAAGCCCCAGGAATGCGGCGGCAGCAGAATATTGAAAGTTGCACACATTCCATCCGGCAAGCTTCGCCCCAAGCTCTGTGTGAAAGGCATAGAGGTAAAAAGCCCAAATTCCTCCCAGTCCTATAGGTAAGAGCATAAAATAACTTAGCAGTCCCTGCTGTCTGATTAGAGCCCAAATACAAGCAACTCCCAGAGCTACCAAGAAAAAATTGTGAAAAATAAAGGTTAAAACATCTTTCATTTTATTGTTCCAATGGACCGCTATAAAAATATTCTGTTGAATACCACCTGCGATCCGGCAAGTCAACAGAAAATTTTTGCGAGATATCTTCCATGATTTTGCCTACATGGTGATGAGTATTCTCTATATAGACCTTATACGTTTCTTGCGTTCCTGCAATCGCCGTTCCCAAAACATAGACATCTTTCACGTTAGTTTCCATGGTTTTTTCGTTAAAAGAAGGAACTCCAAGTTGAGACAGCTTGACTCTTAGCTGCTGAAAAAGATTCATCTCTGCTTCAAAACCAATTGCTTTCACAACAAAGTCGGCAAAGATCATCTCTCCTGTTGACAGGCGTGCTTTCGCCGGAAAAATTTCTTCTACAACAGTTTCAAAAAAACACCGGATCTCTCCTCTTTTTATCCTCCCTTTCAGCTCCGGCAAAAGCCAATATTTGATCGTATCGGGATCAAATCCTTGACCTCTAGTTACAAGAGTCACGCGAGCTCCTGCATGAAAAGCTCTAAGGGCTCCTTCCGCAGCAGAATTTTTTCCCCCAATGATCAGAAGATGACGCCCGAAATAGTGATGAGGGTCTTCAAGCTTTGTTTGCACATGAACAAGATCTTCTCCAGGAATTCCCATCGTACGCGGCTTTGAGGTTCCGCCCGTTGCTAATACTACGCAAGCTGCACGATAAGTTTTTTTCCCTCTTGCAGACAGAGTTTTTATGATGAACTGATCACCTTTTTCAATATTGACAACCGTTTCATAAGCATTGACTGTCAGCTGATATTTCATACAAGTCGCTCGGATATAAGCTAAATAGAGCTCCCGCGTACATTTTTGCTGCTGCGTTGTTTGAATCGGCATCCCGGCAATGCCAATTTTCTCAGAGGAACTGAAAAATTGTGTACCGACAGGAAAGCGGTAAATCGCCTCAGCAACCTGCCCCTTATCAAATTGGATATAGGAAACGCCAGCCTGTTTCAAAGCGATTGCAAGTTCAAGCCCAAGCGGTCCAGCTCCTACTATTGCGATTTGATAGGTTAGAGATAGCTTCATAGACAACAAATAACGCATTTTTGGATAATAAGGAAGGAGATAAAAAATGAAGCGCTATCATCCTCTCAATCCCGAAGAAGAAAAAATCATCGTACACAAAGGTACAGAATACCCCGGTACCGGTAAATTTGAACAGACAAAGGAATCGGGAATTTACCTCTGTAGAAGGTGTGATGCCCCTCTTTATCTATCCTCGGATAAATTTTCATCCGGATGCGGATGGCCCAGCTTTGATGATGAGCTTCCTGGAGCCATCCAAAAGCAAGTTGATGCCGACGGCAAAAGAACTGAGATTCTTTGTAAACGCTGCGGAGGGCATCTCGGACATGTTTTTCTCAATGAAGGCATCACAAAAAAAAACACCCGTCACTGCGTCAATTCGATCTCTCTTGACTTTATTCCGGCGTTTACAAAAGAGGGGCATGGCAAAGCGATTTTTGCTGCAGGCTGCTTCTGGGGAGTGGAGCATTTATTCAAAGATCTCCCTGGAGTCATTGCCTCTACAGTTGGTTATACCGGAGGAAAAGTGGCCGACCCGACTTACCAGGAGGTGTGCAGCGACCGCACTGGTCATGCGGAAGCGATAGAAGTGATTTACGACAAAAACATCACAACATTCGAAAAATTGACAAAATTTTTCTTCGAAATTCACGATCCAACAGAACAAAATCGGCAGGGCCCTGATATCGGCTCGCAGTATCGGTCAGAAATTTTCTACCTGACCGACGATCAAAAAAAAGCTTCAGAAGACCTAATCAAACAATTGAAAAACAAGGGGTTCGATGTTGCGACTCGAGTAACTCCGGCCAGCCTATTTTATCCTGCGGAAAAGGATCATCAACATTACTACGACAAAACGGGCAAAGCCCCCTATTGCCACTTTAGGACTCCACGATTTGAATGAACCCTTATCACGAAAAAGCAAAAGAAATCCAACACTACCTCAACGCTTTATTTGCACCTGAGGATTCTTTTTTATGTGAAGTGAAGCATCAAATGGAAATCAATCACCTTCCCCCGATCTCCATTTCTCCTTTTATCGGTAAATTTCTTGCACTACTGGCAGGTCTTGTGAACGCGAAGCGCATATTGGAAATCGGAACACTCGGAGGCTATAGCGCAATTTGGATGGGAAGAACGCTGCCTGAAAACGGAGAGCTTATTTCGATTGAAATTAACCCGAAAAACGCCGAAGTCGCGAGAAAAAATCTCAAAGATGCTGGGCTGGAATCTAAAGTCGATGTAAAAGTCGGAAATGCGCTGAGAATCATCGAAGAAATGTCTGATCCATTCGATCTGATTTTCCTTGATGGGGACAAGCCCAATTATCCCCATTATCTCGAGCCAATGATCCGCCTGTGCCGTCCTGGCGGGTTGATCCTTGCAGACAACCTCATTCGAAGAGGAAAAGCGGTGAACCCTTCACCCACAGATGAACAGGCAAATGCAATCGCAACATTTAACAGACTGATTGCCAGCCATCCTAAACTAGAGTCTGTGATCATTCCCACTCTCGTCGGCTACATTGGAGGCGATCTTGATGGATTAAGCATTTCACGGGTGAAGAGTTAAAAAGTGCCATAATAAAGCAACACAAGCCCTATTATTCCCCAAATCACTCCGAAAAAACGAAAAAATTCAGAGGACCGTTCGTAGATAAACTCTAAACGAGATGCAAAATCAGAACAGGAGATCAGGCCAACTCCTTTAATTAAGCTTATCCAACCAACCACTGTGATGATGACTGGCCAATCCAGAACCCACACATTATGAACGCTGACAATCCAAGCTCCCAGAAAAATTGCAACAATGCCTCCAAAAAACATCAAGGACTCGCTTTTCAACATCTCACTATAAATTCTTTTGATCCTCTCTGGATTAAAGATTAAAGCAAGACTAACAGCGATAAAATAAATACCTAAAATCTTTGCTAAAATAAGTTCCATTTCAACACCTCCTCCCTCTAAGAATTATTATATCAATAATTTTAAAATAGAACAAATCCTACTACATATATCTAATAATCAGACTTTTAATGATTTAAAATTGATTTCTAATTTATTCGTTGAAACTATACCGATTTCAATAATGATCGGTATAAGAAAGGATGGGGGTGGTTGGATTCGAACCAACGTAGACCGAAGTCGAGAGGTTTACAGCCTCTTGCAATTGGCCACTATGCGACACCCCCTAAGAAAGGAGAAATGCTGGCAGTAAGACTTGAACTCACAACCGTCCGATTACAAATCGGGTGCTCTACCAGTTGAGCTATGCCAGCTAACTTGAAGTGGAAGTTATATCAGATCCTGAAATTTTGACTCAAGCAGAATCGTCTTCAGATCTCTTTTTTTTTGCTTCTTCACTCGCTTCTAAATATTCCTTCAATGATTGATTCGCATCAATCTCTGGCATCTCTTCAGGCTTGGGAACAATGCTTGAAAGCGCTTCTTTTAAATTTGATCCCTCTTCTCCTTTAATCGCCTCTCCAAACGTCCGCTCCATTAAATCCGGAAATTCTTTCATCAAACCACTTTTGATGACAGAAGCCTTGAACTTGCGTTTACCCAAAGGCAAACGTTTGTTCCAACAACACTGCTTATATTTTTTCCCGGATCCGCAAGGACAAGGATCATTGCGCCCTACTTTAGACATAAATTTCCTCAATCTCATTGACTTATCAATGTCATAGAGAATAAACTATTTAGCAGGAAATTGCAACTAGAGATTATTTTTCTCATGTCAGTTCAACTAGCACAACCGCCATGGACAAAACTAGGCAGAAAAATCGAAAGCGCCACTAGAAAAGCGCTTTACGACTTCGAGATGGCGGATCAAAACATCGCCGTTGCGCTCAGCGGAGGCAAAGACAGCCTCACTCTGCTGTTTATGCTTGCGGCCATATCCGGAAAAGGATTTCCCGATTTTCACCTAGCAGCAGTGCATGTCACAGGTGAATTCTCGTGCGGCGCAGGGGTAGATCTCCCCTATTTGTCCGCAATCTGTTCAAAACTAAATATCCCCTTTGTCGTCAAAGAATCCAACCAAAAGCTTGAAACACTCGAATGCTACAGCTGCTCGAGGGAAAGAAGAAAACTTCTCTTTGAAGCCGCTGAACAACTCGGCGCGAAAACGATCGCTTTCGGTCATCATAGAGATGACAATGCACAAACCATTCTCATGAATATGCTGCACAAAGGAGAGTTTTGCGGAAACTTGCCGAAATTACACATGATCGACTACGGAAAAACAATCATCCGCCCCCTTACCTATGTAAGCGAAGAGGAAATCCGCCGGTTTGCCGAACAACAAGGATTTTCCCGCGTTATGTGCCGCTGTCCCGTCGGACAAAACTCCATGCGAAAAAAAGTCGATGATTTGATCGAAGAAATTGAGGTACTATACCCACATGCTCGCGAAAACATCGCACGAGCAGGACTGAAATATGGATCAGATAAAGCCAGGAGAAAGTAAAGATGACCAAACCGCATTCCAATGAACACGAAAGCCGTATCCAAATCGAAGGAGTCGAGATCGCCCTCGGCTTCCCCGATGAATTTGATTTTGAATGGATCGGTCAACAGGATGTGATGGACCAGCTGCTAGCCGCCTGGCTTGTCATCGATCAAGATGACATTCCCCTTAATCCTCGCATTATCGGTAAGCCTGGAGTTGGAAAAACGACTCTTGCTTACGCTGCCGCTAAATCGCTTGGAAAAGATGTCTACATCTACCAATGCACCATGGATACCCGCCCGGAAGATCTGTTGATTACTCCTGTTGTAGATCAATCGGGTGGAATCCGCTATGTCGCCTCAGCTCTTGTGACGGCTATGATCCGAGGAGGTGTTTGTATTCTCGATGAAGCCAATCGCATGAGCGAAAAATCGTGGGCCTCGCTTGCTCCCCTGCTCGATACAAGACGCTACATAGAATCAATCGTTGCCGGTTTAAAAGTCTCTGCAAACCCTGAATTCCGCATTTGCGTGACAATGAATGACGACGCTTCCACTTATGAGATTCCAGAATACATCCACAGCCGCTTGCAGCCGCAGATCTATCTGGAATTTCCTGAAGCAGAGGAAGAAAAAAGGATTCTAAAAGAAAACCTGCCTTTCGTTGATGAACACATTATGGATTATGTGGTGAAATTTCTCCAAAATGCCCATCTCCAAAATGAAGATTTCACGATCAGAGACGGCATTAACATCGCACGTTATGCTGCAAAACGGATCGAAAGTGTTAAAGGGGGAAAAGAGAATATGGACAGCTTGCTGCGTCAGGCAGTTGTCATGACTTTAGGCGACGAAGCATTGATGTACATGCCGTGAAAGAGATTTTTACGATTCAAAAAGGCAGTATTCATGCCATCCCGATCACCCATTACACGATGGAGTTCGCCGGCATTGTCCACCGATCAATTCAAGAGGTCAAACCCGACTGTGTCGCCGTTGAATTTGCAGAAACCATGCAACTTCAACTTCTACATGCAGCCTCAAGACTCCCCGATATCAGCGTCGTCATTTCCTATGACAAACACAGCCAACCTCTCTATTATCTTTCGGAACCGTGCGATGCCGGTTTCGAAGCTTTGAGAACTGCTTTGGAAAATCAAATTCCGGCATTTTGCATCGATCTTGATGTCGATCACTATCCGCAAATGAGAGATCTTCTTCCGGATCCTTATGCCATTGAAAGAATCGGACTTGAAGCATACTACAAAATATTTGCCAATTCGCAAAAAAAACGTCCATTAGAAAAAGTGGATCTTGATGTTCAAAGAGAAACTTACATGGCTAAACGACTCAAGGAACTTTCCCTTTCCTATGATAACATCCTTTTTATCGGTGGAATAGCACATGTCGAAAGCATCTTGGACAAGGTCGATCAACCTTCATTTCCCAAGTTGAAACATGCTAAAAGAGAAGTTGTGGAAATTTGCACTTTAACTGAGGAATCATGCAGGGAAGTAATTGGTGAGTTCGGTTGGATTTCCACACTATACGAAGAAGCTCGCAAAGATTACATGCAAGGGCATCATCCGGAGTTTCCTCCAGACAGACAGAAACTCATTTATCAACTTTACAGAGAGTCCGGTTACAATTACGAAGAAAATGAAAATCTGGAATTTCCTGGCTATCACATGCGCAACCTGATGAAATTTGTGCGCAATTATTCTCTCACCACAAACCATTTGATGCCAGACCTCTTCCAAATTCTTACTGCTGCCAGAGGATGTGTAGAACACAATTACGCCTACGAAGTTTGGCTTCTCGCAACAGAATACCTCCATTTGAAAAACATCGATAACCTTCCAGAGCTGGACCTCTCTATCGAAGAGATTTGGGGCCGCTCTAAACATATCCGGTTTCAGCTGCGGGAACCTGGGCGAAAAAAGTTCGATTTTCATTCGAGAAATCGAAAGAAAAAAAGATACCGCTTCGATCCTCCAGGTCCTTTTACCATCTGCTCTTACCCTCCCGAAGATGTCGCTGTAGAAAATTTCGGAGAATTTTTACAAAAAAAAGGCACGCAGCTTTATTCAGAAGAGGGAGCGCAAACAGTTCCCTTTTCCACAAATTTAGAAGATGGCATCGACATTAAAGAAACGATCCGCCACTGGTCTGAACAGAAGCTTTACGTCAAAGTTAGAGGAAGACCTCCTGCCGGCGTCGGATCAGTTTGCGTGATCTTTGATGAAGACTCCCCATCTGAAGACCGCCCTGAAGAGGAAAAATACCCTTGGCGAACAACCTGGTTAGGGGAACATGAACAAGAATCCGACATGTCTTTTTATGCAACTCCCATGGGAAAAGATGTTGTCGGTCCAGGAATTACCCGCTGTGTGTATGGTGGTTTCCTTATGTCCTATCCTCCCAGGCGCATGTACGACATCTGGAGCGACCCGGACTACAGCATATGCAGAAGCAAACCCGAAGCTCTTTTAATGGCAGGCATCGACTACGCGATCAAACCAATTATCGTTTATGTTGCAGCTAAACCGCCGCCGAAGCATTTAAAGTCTTTTGCAAAAAAGTTCGAAAAAAAAATTATTTATATTCCTATTGGTCAATTATCACCTGTGACTTTGAAAAAAATTCGAACATTTCATGTTCTTGAAGGCCACGATCGAAGGAATATTGCAGATGATTATATTCATTAAGGAGACCCTAAATGAAACCAAAAGTCCTAATTACAAACGATGATGGAATCAACGCCCCTGGAATCCGGCACCTGTGGCAAGCACTTAAAGATATTGCCGATGCCACAGTTGTTGCTCCTATGCAAGAGCAATCGGCAACAAGCTTGTCGATCACGCTTAGACAGCCTTTAATGATTCAAAAGCAGATGTGGAATGGAGAAGAAAATATTTACAGTGTCACAGGCACTCCTGCCGATTGCGTCAAAATGGGAATCAGCGTCATTCTTGAGGCAAAACCGGACATCGTTGTTTCTGGAATCAACCGTGGAACCAATGCTGGAAGAAACCTGCTATACAGTGGAACCGTTGCCGGTTGCATCGAAGCTGCGCTGCATGGACTCCCAGCAATAGCCTTTTCTTGCCTTGATTATCAGGAAACCGATTATATTACCGCTCAAAAGCATGTTCCAGCCATTTTCTCTCATATTCTGAAAGATCCCTTGCCAAAAGGCTCTCTGCTCAATGTCAATTTTCCAAGCAAGAAAGTGGAAAAAATCAAAGGTTATAAAATGACACGGCAAGGCAAAGGATACTGGAGAGAAAACCCGGAGAAGCGTTCCCATCCAGCAGAAAACCACACCTATTACTGGCTCGGTGCACGCTTGGAACAGTTCGAAGAACCAGAAGACTCCGATGTTCGCTGGCTAAAAAACGGATACATCACCGCAGTTCCCGTACATGTAGATGAGCTGACAGACCACGAGCAACTCCGTTTGCGTCGTGATCGTTTTGAAAACATTTTTACCGAAGAAGCTCAGCAATTTCTTGTATAAGCTGTTTCTTGGTAGAGTCGTTCTTCAAGTTTTGATTGCAGTCAAATGCCTGATACGCTTGTGGAACGACAACTTTATCCTCAACCACTTTACCGCCCAAACTGGCAAGGACTTGCGCGAGATGGTCGACACTTCTTTTTCCCCCTCCTTTTCCTGGAGACGCACTCATAAGAGCAAATTTTTTATCCTTGAATGCTTCATTAGAAAATTCCGCCTGCTCCGTTCTTGAGGCCCAATCAAGAGCATTTTTCAAGATTGCTGTCAATGAACCGTTGTATTCTGGCGTAGCGATGATGATTCGGTTGTGGTCAAGCATCAGTTGTCTAAATCGAAGCGCATTTCGCGGCATTCCTTGAGAAGATTCCAGCTCTGCCTGATAAAAAGGCATTTCATAGTCTTTAAGGTTGATCACCGTGACTTCCGCGTTGCTAGTGCGTGCAATTTCAGCTGCGTTTTCGATAAGGCTTTGATTATAAGAGCCTGTTCGAGTACTTCCTGAGAACGCCAAAACCTTTACAGCTGATTGCACATCGAAAAAAGGAATAAAGAGCAGCATTAAAACGACGATTTTCTGTTTCATCACGAGAACTCCAATATTTTATCGTTGACTTCAAGAATCGGTATAGAGCGTATCGGTTTTCAAAAATTCGATCAACTATTTTTCTCTTAAAAATATAAAAAAACATCTTTACTTAAAACGTTTTTACTATAAAATAAAAATCTTTTAATAAATTTATTTAAAAAAATGATAAAGCCTAACTTATCTATTACTAATAATCTTTCTCAATTTATCCAAAAAAAGCATGAATCCAAGGATTTCGTACAAAGAGAGATTGTGACAAGAGTAGCAGGAGTGGCGCTTCCTATTTTTTCTTTAATTGACGTGGTTATTCACAGTGCTGGAATGTTGGAATCCTGCATCAAAGGCATCGCCATCAAACCAGGTGATTTCACAGATTTCCACAGACATTCCAAATGCGTGAAAATCTTTCTCCGCCTATTTATCGCCTCTTCAATTTATGGTGCTTTTATTCCATCGATTATTCTTGAAACTTTTGAGGACGGAACAATTCCTTGTGTCAATGTTTTACTCCTCTCAAAATATCCGGAATATTCGGAAAACTGTGTAGTAAACACTTCAAAAATCGTTAAATACATCAAAAAACATGTTCATCAAATGAAGGAAGAAGACCTTCAAGGAATGGAAAATACTCTTAAACTGCTTGGGGACGCAGAAAAATATTTAAGCCGTAAAAATTTGCAAGAGATCAAAAAAATGACTCAAGCTCCATTCACACATGGCTTAACGGATCTGATCCGCAAGCTGCGTACTGCCCAAGGATCATTTGTCAAAACAGCCTTTTTTAGACATTGCTTAACCAGGCTGTTAAGTTTGGGATTGTCTCTTACCTGTGCTCTAGATCTAATTTTCAATACTTTCGCTCTCTCATTCATTCTCTTGGCTGCTGCTTCGGGAAAACTCCTTATTGGCAAATCGTTTGACATAAGCAAAACGGATGCACTGAATTATATCATCACTCTATTTAGAGACCAGCTAGTCCATTTGGCTGGTACACTCACCGGTTCAATTGTCGGCCTGATCGATCCAGACACAGCCCTTCATCTCACAGATACTCGATCTTCCTGGTATCAAAAATTCCAATGTAAAGGAGAAAGATACACAGAAGCTATGCTGGAAGATCTGGAAAGAATGCAGGAAGGAGAAAGTCTTCTGATTCCACTAAGCTTCCAAACTGAAAAAAACGGACATATTGTTTACTGCCTCACAGACAAAACTTCCAGCGGCTATAACTTCACAACGTTAAATACAGGCTATGGCTCTAATTACGCCGAAATAAAACTGAAACTCATCACCTGCATAAAAAATGGATTAAGCAAAGAAGAAGCTGAAGCTTTGAGACGAAATGGTATAAGCAAAGAGCTCGATCCTAGAGAAAAACATCTTGCAAACTATACATTCAAACATTTGACATTCAGCCAGCTCTCCTCGCATGTGCGTGCAATTCATGAATTCGCCGAACTCAGCTTTAATGAAATCCAAAAAAAAGCTAACGAAAAAAAAATCTCAACCGATCAGTACACATATGAAACCATCTACCCTTCCATCATCTCTTCCGATGAAGGAAAAGTCCGTCCGGAATATGGAAAATTAGACAGTCAAGGTTTTCCAGACTTAACTTTCAATCCGCAGTTAATGTTTTCCTCACTGCAAACGATTGGAGATTGTCCCAAATCAAGCTTACTATCAGCTTTGAACTACCACAGCTCTCATCGCAGCAAAGAACCAAACCATCAACCGTTCGATAGATGGATACGAAAACTACAAGACAAAGTGCTTGATCAAGACGGATACCTTCTCGACATCAGTTTCATACTCAAAAATCACAATCGTCAAGCAAAAAAAACTGCCAAAACACACCTTGAAGAGAGGTGGAGATCTTATACCAGCAAATACTTGATGGCATAAGAAATCCCATAGAATAATCATAAAAAAGGTCGCGGGAGACGAGACTCGAACTCGCAACTTCCTGCGTGACAGGCAGGTGCTCTAACCGATTGAACTACTCCCGCGAAGGAGATGGGCGCTACAGGATTCGAACCTATGACCGCCTGTGTGTAAAACAGGTGCTCTACCAACTGAGCTAAACGCCCTTAAAAAGAAGCACTAATGTACACGAGAGTTGATTTTTCTTACAACACATTTTCTTATATTTTTCTTCTCTTCGATTAAATGCCAATCATAAAAGCTTGAAATTTAGCCCTTTTACCTGTATGATTCCATCCATGAAAGCACAAACATCCCCTCCTAAATCTATCACATCACAGCTTGGAGGCTACCTTTGGATCATCTTAGGGGCATTTCTAGCAGCAGTCTCTGTTGAAGTCTTTCTTATTCCAAAAAACTTGATTGACGGAGGGATTACTGGGATTTCCATGATCTTTGCTTATGTTTTCGGCAATAATCTTCTCCCTTTCTTTCTTATCGCATTCACTTCTCCTTTCCTGTATATGGGATACCGCTATATCGGAAAAGTCTTTCTACAACACATGATTGCAGCTGTTCTTGCATTTGTCGGATGGATTTTTTTCATCCATCAGTACACGGATTGGGTATTTATCGGAGAAAGCCTTGAGGTCGTTGTGATCGGCGGAGCAATTCTTGGAATCGGGGTCGGACTCATTATTCGATATGGCGGCTGCATTGACGGAACGGAAATTCTGGGAATCATTATCAACCGCTCGACTGGAATCACAGTCGGTCAAGTGGTCCTTGCGTGCAACGTCTTTATTTTCACTGCAGCGGGACTAGTGTTTAAAGATTGGCATCCTCCTATCCTTTCACTGATCACTTTTATGGTTGCGACAAAAGTGATGGATGCTGTCATCATCGGGATGGAAGAGACAAAATCCGTTTGGATCATCTCGCCTAAGTCTAAAATCATCGCTTCACGGATCATTCATGAACTTGGATTGGGAGTCACGATTCTTTACGGAAGGGGAGGATATTCTGGTGAAGAGAAAGAGATTCTCTATGTAACTGCAGAACGTTTGCAGCTTGCTGAGCTAAAAGAACTGACCTACTCCGAAGACCCCACAGCTTTCGTTGCCATTGAAAATCTGCATGAAGTCAGTAATGGCGTTCAACGGGAACGGAAAGTTTCCAGTCAAAAAAAGGCGGAAAAAATGATGGCCAAAATTTTTCGAAATTAGAGCGTATTAACAATTGGCTGAATCTCCATCTTGCAGCCAATTATCTAAATAGAGTTGTCATGCATTACCAAAAGATAAAAGAAAAAGCGTTTGAACTAGGCTATGACGACGTAGGGATTACCGATGCTATCATTCCTGAAGAGGATATCCAAGCATATAGGAAATGGCTCGACAAAGGATTTCAAGCAAAACTTTCCTACATGGAAAATGAGATCCGCTGTACCCCTGAAAAGCTGTTACCTGGAGCCAAAACTGCCATTATTTTCATCTCCTACTATAAGCAACCTCCGCTGCCTTTCCGTAAAGATGCAGGGCTCATCGCTTCATATGCCCGTGGCCGAAAATATCACAATGTCCACCACAGCCGATTGAAAAAATTTGTCAATTGGTTTGAGCAGGAGCAGGGTCAACAAGGCTCCTGCAAAGCTTTCAGCGATTCGACACCCATACTTGAAAAAGCTTTAGCTGTGCGGGCAGGTTTAGGCTGGTTCGGAAAAAATACATTATTAATCCACAGGAAATTCGGTACATTTACTCTTCTTTCAGGCGTTTTGACAACAGCTGACATCCAAGATAAAACAATGAACCTACGGCTTCCCCGCTGCGGCTCCTGCACCCGCTGCCTTGACTCATGCCCAACAGGAGCACTTAAAGAACCTTACCTTATGGACGCATCCAAATGTTTATCCAACCATCTGATAGAATCCAAAGATCCACTGCCTGAAGAGATCTCAAAAAAGAATCCCGGATACCTTTTCGGCTGCGATATCTGCCAAGATGTCTGTCCGCACAACATTAGAAAGCCCCCTTCCGAGTCAAAAGACTTTGCTCCGGAAAGCGGAATGGGAGCTTATATCACTCTTGATGAATTGTGCTCTCTGGAACTTGAACCTGAAAAACTTTACGGCACCCCACTGCAACGGAGGGGTATTTCCGGGCTCAAGCATACTGCTTCTCGACTTTTTTCTTGATAGAATATTGAAAATCATGTATTTAGAAGGAAAGTTGACGTAATACTAACTATGACTGAAAACAAAAATTTTAATTACTCCACATCCCATGCGGATTCCTGGCGAGTCTTCCGCATCATTTCTGAATTTGTCGATGGATTCGAATCGCTCATGCAAATCGGACCTTCAGTCACGATCTTTGGCTCAGCGCGGCTACAAGCCGTCAATCCCTATTACAACATGGCCATCGATGTTGCTCAAAAGATTGCTGAAAGAGGCTTTGCTGTCATTACAGGCGGGGGTCCTGGCATTATGGAAGCCGCGAATAAAGGAGCACAATCCATAGGCAGTATGTCTGTCGGAATTGGAATCGACGTCCCGTATGAAAATGATACAAACCGTTTTATCGATCCTCGCTACCGTTTGAAATTCCGCTATTTCTTTATCCGCAAGGTGATGTTCATCCGCTACGCTAAAGCGTGTGTGTTTCTTCCAGGAGGACTTGGAACATTGGATGAATTTTTCGAAACAGTCACACTTATTCAAACGCAAAAAATCAAACCTTTTCCCATCTATCTTATGGGTACGGAATATTGGAGTGGCCTAATCGACTGGCTAAAAAAAACTGTATTGGAAATGGGATGCATGTCTGAAAAAGACCTGGATCTTTTTATCCTTACTGACGATCCTGTCGAAGTCGCCAATGGAATTGAGAGACACTACGCTCAAGATCAATCTCTGGAAAATTTTTAAGAAGCCCGCTGTTAAAGCGGGCTCCTGCGATCTAAGCCTACCGGCGGTAAGCTCTTTGATTAAACACAACGGTTGTTGTTCCTGTATTAGGAAGCTGTCTTGCAGGAACATTTCTTAAAGGAACTTGAGAATATCCCGGTGCACCTACATGTTGATGTGCAATCACATGAACATGACGGGCTTGCTGCCCTTGCTGCGTTGCAATCACTGTTGTTTGCGGCGTATATGATGTAACTGGATATTGATTTCCTGTTCCTACAGGTACATGTCCACTTGGATTAAATGTCATCGTAAGTTTCTCCTTTTATTGTGAAAATTTAGAAAATACAGTTGCCAATTGCATGATCGTTCATATTGACGTTGATTAACATGTTTGGATTACTTCCGGAAAACCAACCGTCATTGATACCGATGATGACAGTATCGTTTGGCAACCATTGATTGACAATAGAGCTATCCCACCAAGACATTTTCCAAACAGAACCATCTTCAAGATACACTTCACGATTGCTGTAGTCAATCGCAAGAATCCAGTGGGTGTAAATCCCATTATAGATCGGTCCTAGAGAAAGATTGACTTTGACTTTTGCTCCAGTGTTTAGGTTAACAAGGCAATAGTTATAAGAGGAAAACCAGGTGTGGTTTGGAACGATGACAATGGTATCTCCTGTCATCCAGTCAAACGTCTGATAACGATCTTCTGAAGAAACGATCCAAATAGACCCATCTTCCAACTGCACCGTATCACCCATGAGAGAAACAGCAATAGGGTGATGCGTAGCGCCTTCGTGCGAAGTGTAATAAGTTGTTGAAGTCCCCGCGCTTTTTTTAATAAGCTTGGACTTTACTTCCCCATCTTCTGCCTCTTCTTCTGCAAGAACGCACTCGCTTTCTTCTTCAGTCAACTCATCTCCATTTTCAAGTTTTCGGATGAGCTCATATTTCTGTTCCTGGATTAAAACGCGTTCCGCATGTCCCAAAGCACGGGAACCAACCTGAATATGCTCTTCTGGTTCTTCATCAGACGCCATCAAAGGCGCAGACATTAAAGCAAATCCTAACATCCATTTTGTTACTATTTCAAATTTCATGTTCTTATCCTTGTTGTTGTCATCGAAAATTGAATGTGAATCATGCTCAAGCCTATTAAAGACGAGATAAAGATTCGTTAAAAATTACAAAAAGCGACATACCAGATCATGTTGAAGTACAAACCTACTCGGGATAGGTTCACAGAAAACGAGGCCGATTAATCATCTGAAAAGATTTAGTCTTGCAAATCAAGATCAAAGACACATCCATCCGCCATAAGATCATCTATATAAGCAAGATCATAGGATGTTCCCTCAATAAAATTCTCATCTTGCAATAGATATTGATGAAAGGGAATTGTAGAATAAACGCCTCCGATGTGAAACTCCTTCAGCGCTCTTTTACCAATCTGAATCGCCTCTTCTCGGGTTTTACCTCGGACAATCAATTTGGCAATCATCGAATCATAATTCGGAGGGATTTTATATCCGGAATAACAAGCACTGTCAACCCGCACATGAGGACCTCCTGGAGGAAGATAATATTCAAGTTGGCCCGGTGAAGGAGAAAATTGATTCGAAGGATTCTCAGCGTTAATCCGAAACTGGATGACATGCCCTTCAAAATTCACATCTTTCTGCCTGATTGAAAGCTTCTCCCCCATGGCAATCTTGATCTGCTCTTTCACCAAATCAACACCTGTAAGATCTTCAGTAACGGTATGTTCGACTTGGATGCGAGTGTTCACTTCCATAAAATAAAAGTGATGGTCTTTATCTAATAAAAACTCGACAGTACCAACAGAATTGTACCCAACCTCCTTAGCAATCGCAATGGCAGCAGCCCCCATTCTCTTCCTTAACTTTGGAGAAACTAACGGGCTTGGCGCTTCCTCAATCAATTTTTGGCGACGTCGCTGAATCGTGCAATCTCTTTCACCTAAATGCACATAGTTACCGTGCTTATCTCCAACGATCTGCACTTCGATATGCCGGGGCGTCATGATCATTTTTTCAAGGTAGACTTCAGGGTTTCCAAAACTCACTTCCGCTTCAGCCCTGGCTGCAGAAAATTGTTTTTTAAATTCATCTTCAGAAAAAGAGATCCGAATCCCCTTGCCCCCTCCTCCAGCAACTGCTTTAATGAAAACAGGAAATCCCATCTCTTTCACTTCTTCGAGAGCTTGCTCAATGGTGGAAACAACCCCATCAGAACCTGGAATCACCGGACAGCCAGCCTTTTTAGCAACAGCTTTAGCTCTAGATTTATCACCTAAATGCGCAATCGTTTCGGGAGAAGGACCAATGAATTCCAAACCGCAGCTTTCGCAAATAGAAGCGAAATTGTGGTTTTCACTCAAAAATCCATATCCAGGATGGATCGCATCTGCTCCGGTGATTTCACAAGCGGATAAGATATTCGGAATTTTCAAATAAGACTGATTAGCCGGAGCTTTGCCAATGCAAATCGCCTCATCGGCGTGGAGAACATGCAGAGCTTCGGAATCGGCCTCAGAATAAACAGCAACTGTCTCAAGCCCCAAATCGTGACAAGCCCTGATGACACGTACCGCAATCTCTCCTCGATTCGCTACTAATACTTTTTGCATGCTCTTTATGATACTTTAAATAATTTGGTTCCAAATTCGACAGGGTGGCCATTTTCGACCAACACCTCTGAAATAACGCCTGAGACTCCAGCTTTTACTTCATTCATCACTTTCATGGCTTCAACAATGCAGACAACACTCTCTTCTGTCACCCTATCGCCCACTTTCACAAAAAAAGGTTCATCCGGCCCAGAAGCAGAGTAAAAGGTACCCACCATTGGAGATGTGATAAATGTTCCCTTCTCTTCTCTCACCGCAGAATCGTGATCGACCGGTGGATGAAGAGAAGCTGGAATATCAGGTGCTTTGACACGAGGAATTTCTGTTTCAGCCCTGGCATAAGCCTCAGGCATATGCTCGACCACTTGCTTAACTACCTTTTCCTCTCTTTCCAGCTCAAGCTCAAAATTGTCGTTTTTAATCTTCAACCGTTTTAGACGGGTCCGACCCATTGCCGCCATTAGATCTTTAATTTGCTTTAATTCCATGACTACCTATACCCGTTGAATGTATTCACTGGTTTTCGTATCGACCTTGATGATATCACCCGGTTCAATAAACGGAGGAACCTCCACTTTAGCGCCTGTCTCAAGCACTGCAACCTTAGTCGCATTTGAAAGAGGAGACAAGTCTTGATCCCCTTCAGTAGTACTGACCATAAGTTCCAAAAACTGTGGAAGCTCAATAGAAAAAACCGTATCTCCATAAAAAGCTGCTGCAACTTCAATGCCTTCCTTAAGATAATTGATTTTTTCCCCAACTACAGGATTTGGGACAAGGATCTGATCCAAAGTTTTCACATCCAGAAAAAGAAACTCTTTTCCTTCCTTATACAAAAACTCAAGAGGTCTCTCATTTAAATTGACCTCGCTCACTTCCTGGTCGAGCTTGAAGTTTTTCTCGGTCACTTGATTGTTTGCCAGATCACACAGTTTTGTTTTGATAAATGGAGTTCCCTTAGGAACCGTCACTTTAACACTGGACTCTACGCGAAATAATTTCTTTCCTATCGATAAAATCATTCCAGGATTAATCTGATTGCTCAATACCATTATTAATTCCTTTATTTCAACGCGTTACGCAATGTTTGAATCCCTTCTTGCAAAGTCGGAAACTCATATAAATAGCTGCCTGACACAAGAACATTTGCTCCCGCTTCAATACACTGCCCGGCAGTTTGATCATTAATACCGCCATCGACTTCAATATCGAAAGGCGGCAGAGTCCCTTCTTTCGGAACAACTCCACCCTGCCTGATGTTCAACCGGTCGCAAGCCTCCCGAACAAAGCGCACCTTATCCAAAACCTCAGGCATGAACGCCTGTCCGCCGAATCCAGGATTCACGGTCATTAGCAAAATCATGTCGCATTTATCGAGATATTTGATCACCATTTCTTTTGAAGTTTCCGGACAAAATGCCAAACCTGCCTTGATATTGCAGCGACGGATGAAATTAAGCGTATCTTCTACATCTTCTGTAGCTTCGAAATGGAATGTCAGCATATCCGCACCAGCCTCCACCATTTTTTCCACATAATCAAAAGGGTGGTACACCATGATATGCACATCGAGAAAAAGATCTGTCGATCGGTTAATCGCAGCTAGAGCCTTTGGACCCAAGGTTAAATTATCGACAAAATTCCCATCCATAATATCGACATGCAGCATATCAGCGCCCGCATCTTCTATCCGCTTTGCCTCTTCAGCAAGATTGCCGAAATCACCAGCTAGAATGGAAGGAGAAATTTTTATCTGAGCATCTACCATTGAATTTCCCTGAAAAAAAATAAGGGTTCATTTTTACCGATTTAAGATCAAAAGTCAAGCGGACCTTTAGGTCGAAATAGGTTCTTCAAAAAAATATCTTTTCTACTTGACCCAATAAAAGGAGTCATGCTAGAATTTCCTCATGAACAAATTTTTACTTCTCCCCATTTTCATTCTAGTGCGCTAGGCGCACATTATTCAATCTTCCACCCATACTCAAATTTCCAGACCCTTATTAAAATTTTAAAGAGAGAAGGATCATGTCTACAAAAATAAAGTCCAACACCCTATCCACTGGATTGGCTATGTTTTCGATGTTCTTCGGAGCAGGGAACATTGTCTTTCCTTTAGCGATGGGGCAATATGCACAAAATCAAAACATCTATGCGATCATCGGCCTATTAATCACCGCAGTCGGAGTCCCTTTCCTTGGATTGGTGGCTATGGCGCTGTATGATGGCAACCACAAAGAGTTCTTCCAAAAAATTGGAAAAATGCCTGGCTTTCTGGTTGCTTTATTCATTATGCTGCTGATCGGCCCCTTTGGCGCTATGCCTCGAGTGATTGCATTTTCCCATTCAACAGCCAAAATGTTTATGGGCGACATTTCGCTCCCTCTTTTTTCTGCGATTTCCTGCCTCGTCATTTTTCTGATGACCTATAAAAGAAGCCGCATTCTGGATATTCTCGGTTATTTTTTAACTCCAATACTACTCTTCTCTCTGGTAGTCCTTGTCGTTAAGGGATGGTTGACAGGCACCCCTTCAGGAGCTTCTGGCGATTCAAACGTTGAAGTTTTTTTCAACGGTGTTTGGGAGGGCTACAACACAATGGATCTTCTGGCAACGTTTTTCTTTTCTTCTGTGGTCATCTTATGCTTGAAAAGAGAATTGCATCCGGAAAGCCAAAACGACTTCAAAAAGTTGGTAGGAATGACCTTAAAAGCAAGTTGCATCGGAGCAACTTTGTTAGCGCTTGTCTATATTGGTATCAGTTTTGTCGCTGCCAGACATAGCAGCTACCTAGCTTCCTTTCCAACAGATGAAATGCTAGGCCAGCTCTCTTTGAAGATGCTTGGACCTTACGCCGGTATCATTGCAGTTCTTGCTGTAGCAATGGCTTGCTTGACAACAGCAATCGCACTGGCTGCTGTTTTCGCAGAATACATTCACGAGGATATCGCAAACACTAAAGTCAGTTATAGAATGGCTCTGGTACTCACACTTATTTCCGCATTTTTCATGTCCACATTGAATTTTGCCGGCATCATGAGTTTTCTAGCACCAATTTTAACCCTTATCTATCCATCGCTGATTGTTTTGGCATTCGTAAGCATTTTGCATAAGCTTTACAACTTCCAATACATAAAGCTTCCTGTATTTGCGACTTTCGCGATTACAGTCTTAGTGGACGCTTACACCCATTTTTGATGGAACTTTTATAAAACAAAGCCCGCTGAAACTCAGCGGGTTTTATCTTTGATGCTCCAGCTTTTCGATTGCATGCTGGATCGATATGCAAAATTTCCTCTGCTTTTGAGGATCGTCTGAACGGAAAATGTACCCAAGATACAGAATGTCATAAACATTGACCTGAGTCATAGCCAAGCTCGAAGGGGAAAAATCTAGCAAAGCGAGCTCTTCACTAATCAACTCTTCTAATTCTACATGCTCTGCAGTAATCATTACATACACGAAATGAGGCTCGGCACGCACCTTCATCGCGTAGCTTTCTTCGTTAAAGAAACCATCGGAGATCGACTCAAGAAGCATGACAAAAAGAGTTTTCAACGCTTCAGGCTCCAATACTGTTCTCATAATGACAGGATTGAGAGAATAAAAGAAATCCTCCAGAAGAAGATCGTTGTAATTAACGATTCCTTGCAGCAATTTTCTTACACTAGCCAACAACTCATTTTGCTTCGAAATCATCCCTCCATTATAATCTCTAACCTCTCCAAGGGCATTCGAGACTTCCGCAAAGACAGCTTCCCTCGCCTTGTAAAGGTCAATTGAATGATCTCTTCTCAAAAATTCTTCTTTAGGCAGCCTCAACCGACAAACTGTTGCTTCTTTTGGATACTTTTTTCTAAGAAAGCCAATCGTTTTTGTTCGATCATGAATGTATTCCAATCGGGAGCTTGAATTTTTAAAACTCTCTTCTATTAAAGAATCGCCCTCCTTAAGAACTCTGACAATAATGACGTTAAAGCACAGATGATGGTGTGTCTGTTCATCGAAGGTAATAAAGACCTGCGGAATATCTCGTAAATATTTAATTTGATTTCCTAAAGTCAAAATATTGCGCATAATCTCTTCTTCATTGCGCGGCATGAATACAGGCTGAATCAGATGTTCGACTCTTTCCCCTAATTCTTTGGGGAGATTATTTCTCAATGTGGTCACTTCGCTTGCCGTAAACAGCTTCCCATCTTGTTTTTCCACTTCCAAATACAATGTACATATCGGCTCAGCCCCCCTGCGGTTGAAAAACGAAGAATTTTCTATCATGACCGCTTCAGGAATATAATTTTGAATCGCTTTGATCAAATGAGTCTCTTCAAACACCTCCTTATCCCGTAAGAAGTTGACAGCCAGAAGAACTCCAAGCACCTTTTTTTCCGAATCGCTCAAGAGCAAAGTTGTCTGAAAAAATTTCAAATTCAGATGCCTTTTTCCTGGATGCTTTCTTATTTTCTGTCTCAGATCTTTCCTGAATAAATATTGAATGCCAATTAACCTGCTCAAATGCCTGACACTGCGCCGCAGCTTAAAATCGTCTCGGCACATCACCAATACATGCTGCATTTCCGTAAAGACATCAAAGGAAAAATTGTGAGGCCATCTGGCGGTTGCCCATGCGATGCACTCTTGAATCATCGCCGTTTTCTCGTCGTTTGAAAGCCCTTTAACTTCAAGAATCCGGCGTGCATAGTAGCTGGAAACCACTCCTAAACGCACTTCCGACTCGATAATAGGCAGGTTGCGCTTAACAGCTTCCATCTCTTCGGCATTCTCAATTCTGATCACCATTTCGCACATTGTATAAACTTGTTCGCTAAATTCCGGAATCGTAAAGTCGGAAGCATACATTGCCAGCACATTAAGCCTTTTTCCAGGTATCAGCCAACGACTGATCATTTCAAAAAAAAATTTAAACGCGTTTGGCCTATAGCAGCAGATTAAATAACAAGACATGTTGGTAGGCGTGGAATTTGTCGGTTTCCAATACGTGAAAGGAAGCAAAGATTGAAAATGTTTGAAAAGCTTCTCCTTCTCATCCGGATGACTGCCGTAAAATTGAATAAATTCTGAAGGAAGGATCTGCTTCAGCGTCCTAGGTACAAGACTGGAATAATAGAGATGATTATGGTTTTCCGATGTGAGATCCAGCTCCGTGCTAATAAGAGGGAAATCCGGCTCTTTATTCATGATCATTCGACTCTTATTAATAAAGAAAAAAACGCCTTATGAACCAATCAGCAACTTCATGGATAGGTTCATACACAATTGGAGATTCTGCCAGTTTCTCTCATATTCTGACAAGTGTACTCATAGATCGGTTGAACAGGAAGCACAAGGTTCCGGTCAAAAATTCTAGTTCCTTGATCATCGGAATCATCATCAAACGAACGCACCCAAAGAGGAATCCCATTTTTCTCGGCCAGGTCAAGACAACGAATGGAAAGCACTTTGGCTCCGGAATCAATAATTTTTCTCGATTGAGCATAAGTCAAACAAGAATAACACGTACTTTCAGGAAATTTTTTCGGATCCCTTTCAAAAATGCCGGCAACGTCCTTATAAAATTCAACACACTCCGCTTCCAGAGCAATTCCTAAAGCCACAGCGGTCGTATCAGATCCTCCCCTGCCAAGCGTTGTGATTTCCTTATTCATGCTCACTCCCTGAAACCCTGCGACAATCACAACTTTTTCCTCTTGCAGACACGGGATCAGCCTATAAGGACGCACATCGATGATCCGCGCTTCTGTGTGGTCATCAGTTGTAATGATGCCTGATTGACTTCCTGTAAAACTCACTGCTTCCTGTTCTTTTAGCGAAAGGGCCATTGCAAGCAAGGAGATGCTGATCCTTTCTCCGACAGTGACAAGCATGTCATACTCTCTTCGAGGCGGATTTGGATGAACCTGCTTAGCCAATGAGATCAACTCGTCAGTTGTGTTGCCCATTGCAGAAACAACAGTCACAATCCTTTCATACTCCTGCTTCCTTTGGAGAATAATGTCGGCAATTCTAGAGAAGTGTTTTGGCGTGGCGACCGAAGCACCTCCAAACTTCATGATCAACGTACTCACAACCGACTCTTGTGCTTGGAATGATAACTTGTCATGTGTTATATTATCCTACCTATTTCGAATTAACTTCAAGAGCTCGAATTTGTTTACCATCATCAAAACATTTAGATTTGAAGCAGGGCATCAACTCGCTCACCATGATGGCGCTTGCAAACATCCGCATGGCCACTCCTACGTTCTAGAAATACAAGTGAAAAGCGGCACTTTAATTGACGACGGCCCCAAGAAAAATATGGTGATCGATTTTCATCACATCTCAGATATCGTCAAACCGATGATCAACACTTATTTTGACCACAAATGGTTGAATGATACCCTTGAAACCGACTCCCCCACCTCAGAATTTATCGCCCGTTGGATCTACCGCCACCTCGATCGTCAGATTCCGGGTTTGCATGCGATAGGCTTAAGTGAAACAGCAACCTCAAAAGTGATCTATACCGAAACCGATTCTTAACCCCCTGATTGCGACCTAATCCCCGGACAAACGCTGTAGATGGGCGGCAGATTTTTTAGTTTGTGACGAAGGAAATGTTCCTGCATTCCCGAGGAGCAAAATGAAAAAGATGACGCTCAGCTATCAGATGTTTGTACAGGGATTAGGACGCAATCAGGGGTTAAACCTATCCGTATAAATCTACCTTTAATAGCTATTGCTTTTTTTCTTAGGCGTTTGATACACTTGTTGCATCAGTTAAAAAATCAGGAGTAAACCCTAAATGTCCAACAAACAAGAACACAGCTGGGATGATGCGAACATCCTTGATGATGTCCAATACAAAGAAGAAGACGCAAAAACCTTTCAACAGCTCATGCAGACATCGACCGACGCTTCGACAGATGAAAACCAGCCGATGAAGCCAGGCTCAATTCTCAAAGGAAAAATTGTTGAAATCTCCAAAGAATTTGTTGTTGTTGATGTAGGGTTAAAATCCGAAGGCCTTGTTCCAATGGAAGAGTTTTCCGACCCTTCGCAAATCATCTTAGGCAACGAAATCGAAGTGTTTCTTGATGAAGCAGAAGACTCCAACGGTCAAATCATTCTTTCCAGAGAGAAAGCGGAAAAGCTCCGTAAATGGGAATTCATCCTTGAACACTGTGAGGAAGGCTCCATCGTTAAAGGAAAGGTGATCCGCAAAGTCAAAGGCGGGCTCATGGTTGATATTGGAATGGAAGCGTTCCTTCCCGGATCTCAACTCGACAACAAGCGGATCAAGAATCTCGACGAGTACATCGGACAAACTTACGAATTTAAGATTCTCAAGATCAACATCGATCGCAAAAATGTCGTCGTTTCCAGAAGAGAACTTTTGGAAGCTGAAAGGATTTCCAAAAAAGCGGAGCTTCTGGCAACAATCAGCGAAGGCGATATCCGAGAAGGGATCGTCAAAAACATCACAGATTTCGGAGTTTTCCTCGATCTGGACGGCATTGATGGACTTCTTCACATCACCGATATGACCTGGAAGCGCATCCGCCACCCGTCGGAAATGGTCAAAATCGGCGACAAGCTGGAAGTGATGATCCTCTCTGTCGACAGGGATAAAGGACGTGTTGCTTTGGGACTAAAGCAGAAAGAGTCCAATCCTTGGGATGAGATCGAACAAAAATATCCTCCCGGAACTCGAGTCAAAGGAAAAATCGTCAATCTTCTTTCTTATGGAGCTTTCATCGAAATCGAAGATGGCATCGAAGGGTTGATCCACGTTTCTGAAATGTCTTGGGTAAAAAACGTCACTGATCCGAGCGAAGTTGTCAATAAAGGCGACGAGGTCGAAGCTATTGTCTTATCCGTACAAAGAGACGAAGGAAAAATCTCTTTGGGAATTAAACAAACGGAAAGGAATCCTTGGGATGAAGTTGAAGAAAAATATCCTGTGGATAAAAACGTCAAAGTTGAAGTGAAAAGCTTGACAAACTATGGAGCATTCGTTGAACTAGAGCCTGGCGTTGAAGGACTCATCCACATTTCTGACTTGAGTTGGATCAAGAAAGTGTCCCACCCTTCTGAAATTTTGAAGAAAGGGGATATGGTCGATGCAGTAATCTTGTCTGTGGATAAAGAGAGTAAAAAAATTACTCTTGGCGTGAAGCAGTTAGGATCAAATCCTTGGGAAGACATTAAGGAAACGATGCCAATCGATAGTATCGTCAAAGGCACTGTCTCAAAAATCACGGCATATGGAGCATTTGTTGAGCTTGACAACGGACTCGAAGGATTGATTCATGTCACAGAACTTTCCGATGAAGCATTTGGGAAAGTGGAAGATGTTGTGAGTGTTGGTGCTGATGTCACAGCTAAAGTCATGAAAGTGGATCCTGAACACAAGAAAATCTCCCTTTCAATCAAAGAGCATATGTTTGATAAAACACAGAGCAGCAGAGACGATGTCGTTGTAAGCAACGAATCTGATATGCGAGATTAGGTAAAGCACATATTAGAAACCTATCCGGTAAATAGAGCATAAGGCATAAAACATGAATAAAGATCTGGTTGCCATTTTTGAATACCTCGAAAAAGAAAAAGGGATTCAAAGGGAGATCGTCATACACGCGATTGAAGAGTCGCTTCAGGCTGCTGCACGCAAAAGTGTTAGCGGTGCATCGAATGTTACTGTTCAAATTGATCCCAAAACCGGCAATATTAATGTCTTCAGCGAAAAAGAAATTGTTGACGAAGTGGAAGTTCCTGCTCAAGAGATTTTGCTTGAGGAAGCCAGAGAGATTGATCCCGATTGTGAAATCGGTCAATTTATCGACATCCTGGCAACCCCTAAGGATTTTGGGAGAATTGCTGCGCAAAAAGCGCGTCAAATCATTTCGCAGAAGCTGCGCAGTGCCGAGAGGGATGTGATCTATGAAGAATATCGCCATCGCGTCAACGAGGTGGTCTCCGGCACGGTCAAAAGATTCGTGAAAGGTGCAAACTTGGTCGTCGATTTAGGAAAGGTCGAGGCATTAATGCCTATGCGGCAATATCCCAAGACCGAAAAATATAAAATCGGCGACCGCGTTTTAGCTTTATTAATGGAAGTGAACGATACGGATTCTGGTGGTGCAGAAGTGATTTTATCTCGTAGCAGCCCTGAATTCGTTAGACAATTGATGATTCAAGAAGTGCCTGAAATCGTTGAAGGGATTGTCGTCATCGATAAAATCGAACGGGAAGCGGGGTATCGCACAAAATTAACCGTACGTGCCACTGACCAAAAGGTCGATCCTGTCGGAGCGTGCGTCGGAATGCGGGGCAACCGGGTCAAAAATGTAGTAAGAGAACTCAATAGCGAAAAAATCGATATTATTCCTTACTCTGATGATCCGATAGAGCTGCTGCAGAATGCCCTTTCTCCTATTGAAATTAGAAAAATCAGCATCAGCGAAGACGACCGTGTCATTTCGATTGTCATCGATGATGACGATTATGCGGCAGTGATCGGGAAAAAAGGGATGAATGCCCGTTTAAACAGCAGATTAATCGGATACGAGCTAGAAGTTCAACGGATGACTGATTACAATAAGACAATGGCAATTCAGCGCACTGAATTAGCAGAATCCGATGATCCTACGCTAGATCATCCTCTAACAGGAATAGAAGGCGTTAATAAACTCGTCTTTGAACATTTGGTCGCAGAAGGTTTCAACACACCGCGCACTTTACTATTGGCATCTCCGGAGCAGCTGTCAAATGCAGCTAGCATTAGCCTTGAGATGGCCGATCATATTTTAGAACAAGTAAGAAAACAGAGGCTTTAAAGCTTGGTAAAAAAAGATCTCAAGATAAACATTAAAAATACCCAGATTGCACAGGCAATTAACCTTGGAAAAGTTAAGGAGAAGCTTGCTGCAAAAAAGGCGGACACTAAAGAAGAGGAAGAAGTTAAAATTTCCAAAGCTTCTTCTGTGAAGAAAAAAGAAGCAGCCAAACAGCCAGCTCAAGAGAAGCCAAAGAAGGCTGCGGAGAGCGAAGTTCTCGAAGAAGTGCCCAAGCGAAAAGCCAGGTCAAAATCCGTATTTGCCGAAACACCTGAACAGATCGAAGAGCCTGCTCCCTTGCCAGAAAAAACTGTTGTTAAAGACGAAGCAGTTCCAGAGGTTGAAGAACCGATAAAAGTTCTTGAGGCTTCTGTAGAAAAATCTCAAAGACCAGAAAAAGCACCCTCTGAACCAAAGAAAGAGCCTGTTCCCGCACCTCCGAAAAAAACTGATCAGCTAGGTCCGACAGGAAGGCACATCAATGACATTCTGCCTCCTAAAGCTCCTCCAAAAAAAGTAGAAAAGAAAGAACATAAAAAAGCAGAACAGCAACAGCCGCGACCTCAGCAAGTTGAGAAAGAATCAGGATCCTCATCTAAGAAAGTGCCAGGGAAAGCCACGCGTTTCCGCGAGTATAAGGATGTAAATCCGAATAGAAAACAGCAAATGGGTAAATTTGATGCAAGAGACCGCCAGGGCTTACGCACATCTGATGAAGACTCAAGATGGCGAAAAAAGAGAAGCCATAAGCAGCAATTAGGGCCTTCCGAAGACATGACGATACGCCCTTCCAAATTGACGATAAGGCTCCCGATCACAATCAAAGACCTTGCTCAAGAAATGAAGTTAAAGGCTTCCCAATTGATTCAAAAGCTTTTTCTCCAAGGCGTTGCAGTGACAATCAATGACGTTTTAGATGATGAGACGACAGTGCAGCTACTCGGAGAGGAATTTGATTGCACAATCACCGTAGACACATCCGAGGAAGAAAGAATAAGAATCACCGATAAGACAATCAAAGAAGAGATTGCTGAGTCGGCTCCAGAAGATTTGGAAACACGAGCTCCGGTGGTGACTTTCATGGGGCATGTCGACCACGGTAAAACAAGCATCATCGACTATATACGCAATTCTAACATTGCCACAAGCGAAGCTGGAGCGATCACTCAGCACGTCGGAGCCTTCCTGTGTCAGACGAAGGTAGGAAACATTGCGATTCTTGACACTCCGGGCCACGAAGCCTTTTCAGCCATGCGCGCGCGCGGTGCCGATGTGACAGATATTGTTGTTCTTGTCATTGCAGGCGATGAAGGGATGCGGGCGCAGACAGAAGAAGCGATCAACCATGCAAAAGCTGCTGGAGTCAGTATCGTTGTTGCTATCAATAAATGTGATAAACCCAACTTTGATCAAGAGAAAGTTTATCGACAGCTTGCCGACCGTGAACTCCTCCCGGAATCTTGGGGAGGTTCAACGATTACCGTCAACTGTTCGGCTGTCACTGGCGAAGGAATCAACGAGCTGCTGGAAATGCTTGCTTTGCAAGCCGAAGTATTGGAACTTAAGGCAAATCCCAAGAAACGTGCTCGGGGAACTGTGATTGAGTCAGAATTGCATAAGGGAATGGGAGCATGTGCAACAATTCTCGTCCAAAACGGAACTCTCAAACTTGGAGATGCTCTTGTTTTCGGTGAAAACTATGGACGTGTCAAAACGATGCGCAACGAACTTGGCAAACAACTTCAGACTGCCTCCCCTTCCACTCCTGTAGAAATTACAGGACTTTCTGGAATCCCTGAAGCGGGAGATGAATTTATTGTCGTTTCAGAAGAAAAAGAAGCTCGGCAAATTGCTGAGGCTAGACAGCTTGATAAAAGACAGCTTTATCTGCAGCAAACAAAAGCGGCTTCTCTTGATAATCTTTTCCAAGAAGCTTCCGACCGCACTAAAAAGATCCTTAGGGTGATCTTACGCGCAGATGTCCAAGGCTCAATGGAGGCTTTAAAAACGGCTCTTCTCAAGATTGATTCCGATAAGGCCGAAATTGATATCATCGCAACTGGCGTAGGTGAGATTTCTGAATCCGACGTTCTGCTTGCTGCAGCATCAAATGCCATTATTATCGGCTTCCACACTCAAGTTGAAAGCCACGCAGATCCGTTATTGAAGCAACACGGCATCCATGTTTTCCTGCATGATATCATCTATCACGCTGTGGATGAAGTTAAAAATTTGATGGCAGGTCTTCTTGATAAAGTCGCTGAAGAGGTAGAAAAAGGGAAAGCGGAAATCCGAGCAGTTTTTAAGGCTTCCCAACTTGGGAAAATTGCAGGATGCCTGGTTATAGAAGGAACCATCCACCGCAATCACCACATGCGTGTTGTTAGGAATGGCGAGGTCATTTGGAAAGGAGGCATCAGTTCGATTAAACGTGTCCAAGATGATGTTAGGGAAGTGCAAAAAGGTCTTGAATGTGGAATCGTAATTAATGGCAACCTTGATATTGAGGTTGGTGACATCCTAGAAGCATACGAAATTATCTATATTACCCAAGAGCTATGACAAAACAACGTATAGACCGCCTTAACTCTTTACTCAAGGAAGTGATCTCTGAAGTGATTCGGAAAGATGTCGACAATCCAGAAGTTGGAGAATTTGTTTCTGTGACTCGTGTCGACATCTCAAAAGATCTCCGTCATGCTAAAGTCTATATTAGCATCATCGGTGACGAAGATACCAAACAGAAAACTCTCAAAGCTTTGACAACGGCATCGGGATTTATTGGAATTAACGCCTCAAAAAAGGTCGTCATGAGATTTTTTCCTGCTCTCCGATTTATCATCGACGATACCGTTGACAAGGTGATGAGAATTGAAGAACTCCTACAAGAAATTCATGAAGAGCAAGACTCAAGAATCCCTCCTAAAGCTGCAGACGACACCCTCTTCTGAAGGAATTCTACCCATCAATAAACCCGTAGGCATAACAGCTTTCACCCTTGTTCGAAAGCTGAGAAGACTTCTTGGTGTCAAAAAAATTGGACATGCGGGAACCTTAGACCCCTTTGCAACCGGAGTG
Organism: Waddlia chondrophila WSU 86-1044; assembly: GCF_000092785.1. Taxonomy (NCBI): domain Bacteria; kingdom Pseudomonadati; phylum Chlamydiota; class Chlamydiia; order Parachlamydiales; family Waddliaceae; genus Waddlia; species Waddlia chondrophila. Next base: position 928,578 of record NC_014225.1, on the reverse strand, counting down.
ATGGTCATGTTGATCGGGAGAAATTATACAAAATTTTCCGATCATTTGATGGGACAGGAAAAAGAATATGTCGGACGCGTTCACTTGGGTATCGTTACCGATACATATGACTCAGATGGTGTCAAACTACAGACGCATTCTCTCATTCCCTCTATAGAAGAGATTTCTTCCGCCCTTTCGCACTTCCAAGGAGTGATTGAGCAAATTCCCCCGATGTACTCGGCAAAAAAAATCAACGGCCAAAAACTCTATAAACTTGCCAGGCAGGGGGAGGTCATTGAACGCAAACCCGTAAAACTTCACGTGCAAACCGACCTCATCGCCTACGAATATCCATATCTTGACATACGCGTGACTTGCAGCAAAGGGACTTATATCCGGTCAATTGCCCATGATCTTGGGCAATCTCTTGGATGTGGCGCACACCTTGCGACTCTGACGAGAACGCGTAGCGGATCACTAACTTTAGCCGACTGCTTTGACGGGAAACAACTGGATGCTCCCGATTTAGATGTAAATGAACTATGCTCAAAAATTTTGAATCATGATCGGTATCTATCAAAAAATAGAAGATTTTAAGCCACTTGATGTTCCTGTTGTGCTAACCATTGGGAATTTCGACGGCGTCCATCGTGGACATCACCGCGTCATAGAACAATCTGTCTCCTATGCACGGTTAATCGGTGGAAAAAGCGTCGTTCTGACTTTTAGCAACCACCCTTCTGAAGTTCTTCCCAATCGCACTCCTGTACTACCTATCTGCACTCCCTTACACAAAAAGCAACTTCTTGAAAAGCTATCTGTTGATTTTCTCATCCAAATCCCCTTCTCTCTTGAGTTTTCAAAACAGTCGGCAGAAACTTTTATTCAATCGATCAGAAAATTTATCCCTTTCTCCCATTTGGTACTAGGATATGATGCACGATTCGGCAACAATCGCCAAGGAGATCAAGAGGCAATTCAACAACAAGCCAAAATCTTCGGCTTCACAACTGATTATATCGACTGCGTTGATATCAATGGCATCACCGTCTCTAGCAGCAACATCCGCATTGCTGTAAAAAACGGCAATTTCACCGAAGCCAGCAAGCTTTTGGAAAGACCGTACTCTATCTTATCAACTGTTATTAAAGGTGAACAAATCGGCACTCAAATCGGCTTTCCTACAGCTAATCTCGATGTTGCCAACCTCTGCCTTCCTCCATTTGGAGTCTATGCAGTCCATTTAAAATGCGATCAAGCCACTCTGCCCGGAGTTGCCAATTTAGGAGTTGCTCCCACTTTGAAAAATACCCGACTGCCAACTTTTGAAGTCTTTATGTTAGACGGTATTTTAAACCTTCTTGGAAAGACTGTCGAACTCATACCACTGCATTTTCTCCGCACCGAGGTCAAATTTTCTTCTCTCAAGCAACTTAAGCAGCAAATATCAGAAGACATAAAAACTGCGAAAATATTTTTCAAACATTCAAAAAAAGATAAGGACGAGCTTCTTGGATGATTCGAATGGAAGCGTTTGAAAATCCACATCCGGACAAGTCGATTGTCTGAAGATTTGGTGCATTTCTTATCCCCTCCAACACTCCCCGATCCGATAAGGTTGAACATTTTCGGACGATTAAATGGGTCATTTTTCGACACTTACTCAAGATATCGATCAAACCGGCATCATAAATACGGCATTCAGATAGATTTAATTCCATCAATTGCTTGGTGATTTTGGGAATTTCAAAAAATGAAAGATCGGATAGGTTAACACATCGAGCCAAATTCAAGTGGGTTAATTCCTTTCCGGCCTGCAAAATCACTTTCAGATCATGATCATTTATCTGGTGGCAAGATGAAAGGTCTAATTTTAAAAGTCCTTTGAGAAGCTTTAGAAGGCCCCAAGCAGTGTAATTTAGCTGTATGTTTGCTGAAAGAGAAAGAGTGGAAATCGATGGATTGCCTTCCAAAATTTGCCGCAATTTTTGGTGTGTTAACCAAGCGCACTTCGATAAATCGAGTCCTTTTAAATCATGTGGAAGATCAAGCAGCCTATCTGAAAAATTTTCAGATTCCGAGACACTCAATACGTTTAATGAGGGGCACCGATTGACAACTTCGCTAAACATGACTTCTTCGATTAAATGATGTCCGCATACAAGCTTAGTGACCATGTGTCGGACTGTTTCAAAAAATTCCAGTGCCTTTTTGCCGAAATCTAAAAACTCAAACGAAAATTCGTCAATACTGCGATCTTCAATTCTGACTCCCAACTCCCTTTTATTGACATACTCAATAGCTGCGCTGCGTAAGCACTCCCACTGACTCTGTTGAGATCTAATCAGCCAATTAACAACATTAAATTCATCCAAATATTTAACGAATCCTTTTTGTGCATATTCAGACAAATCTTTCAGGTGCCAACGAGTTGCCAACTCTAAAACACCAATGATCTCTTCTTCTGTTTTCGACCAAAGATCTCTGATCCCCCCTGTAGACATGTACGCATTCATCAAGTCAAATAATCTAACCGTCAAACCTTCAAATTCCAACGTTGTCGATTGCTGATCACGACAGTCGCTCCGTATCTTTTGACGCAGCCACTCACTGCTCGTCCCCCATAAAAGACTGTTAATGGGAAGCGACTCATGATTCATCCGTATAGAAAGATTACGAGGAAGCCATTCATCCATGAGGCGGCTATGTGTGCGGATTGCGTGGCCAACTTTTTTTGCAAGATCGACCTGGAGCTTATCTTTAAAAAATTGAACGGTGAACCATTGAAGCGACAGTCGCATAAAAGCGCTGTGCTGAGTACACCAGGTTTCATCATCGGAAGCGGATACAAAAAAACGGGAATAATCAGCGTAATCTTTTTGCAAAAGCTCGTACAGTTCGCGAGCACTTTTTGCCGCGCCTGCGTAAGCCAAATCTTCTGGCAGCAATGAAGGAAGTTTCATCTAAAAAATTCTAACTTTTATGCATAGGCATTGTGAAGATACCAAGGAGATTTTTCGCCTACAACAATATCGCTCATCAGCTCGTCTTGCTCAGAGTATTTGATGTACAATCCTAATCCGATATTCAATGCGCAAACAGCAAGAGATGCTCCGCTTATGACCATGAAGCTGTTTGTGCCGAATATCCCAAAAGCATATAAGGCCGCATTGACTGCTAGGTTTAAAACCGTTCCTGTGATGTTTTTCACAATCTGATAATTTGAAAGATGCATATCCTGCCGAATGGCAAAATTTCGAACCAGAGTACGCAATGCCTTCAAAGCAACAAATCCAATGGCTAAAATTCCTCCAACAATCATCGAAGGACCCTGGAGAGCCTTTCCCAAAAGCACTCCAACACCAAAACCAGCAAGTCCATTAAATGCGTATTTTAAAGCTTCTCGACCTATTTCTTGATACTTCATCATAAATCTCCTTAGCTTAAAGAGTCTTTTATGAATCTATCCCTATATTGAAATTAAAGTATACTGAAAAACACTCAGACGCAGATTGCTACCGAAACCTCATTTAGAACGGATTGAAAGGTGCCAGATACAGTTTTAAGCATCGAAGAGTAAGGGTAATCCCTTACCGAGATGGTTAGAGCTGTAGATGGTGCGTTTCAATCCGTTCTAAATGAGCTTCATCGGACACAGGAACGAGGTGCTATAGGCTATAACAAAGCAAATGATTTTTGTTAAAAATCCCCTCTCCGTACTCGCCTTGATATTTCTTGGAAAGAGTGTCGTAATTGAGTTAAATGCAGTCTCAACGATTTGTCTTTTGCTGCTGATCGAACGTTCTTCGCTAATTGAGCGCACCCTATTTTTTGCTTTATTTCCACGTTTTGCTAATAATATGATGTTTTGTTCAAAGAGTATGTCTTCCAAGTCGAAACAGTTATACCGAATTAACTTCAAGAATTGGAATTTTGACAAAGAGTTGCCTTGAATTTGAGTCAGGCAAAGCCGGCGCTGAAGCAACTCAACCTGAATAGGTTGAGTGATGCAAGCGGGTCTCAAAATCAAAGGCTAACGATGACGTCAAAAACCGAATCTTGAAGTTAATTCGGTATATATGCCCCACCAACATAAAGAATCGAATGTTCTGGAATATCCAGCTCCATCTGCCATAGGGCATTGAGATCACTTTCTGCACCTGGTTTAAAATGCATTTCAACCGGACGTCCCTGATTCGTAACAACCATATGAACTTTGAGGCTGCAAAGCCAATATATTTCCGATCTAAAAACCGCTTTCTTTTATCAATGCGGTTTTTTTGACAGTAAGTGAACGGAAAGCTATCGACTGCAAAGTAACAGGTATCGGATGACTTGATTGCAAGGAAGGACAAAAACCTGAAAATAGCATCCCAACAATTACTGGGTATTTTGTGAATTCTACGATTTAACCTGCTATTGCTCAATATATTTGGAAATAATCCAAGTTTCTTGAACATATATCTTCCCATTCTGAAGTTTCCTGAAAAGAACTTTGCCGTACCTACGCATCTGAACCAAACTAATGACCTCTAAGGCAAGTTTCGGTAGCAATCTGCGTCTCAGGTCAATGATGCAAGAATAAGATCACATCGCCGTCTTTCACAATGTACTCTTTTCCTTCCGATCTTGCTTTCCCTTTTTCCCGCGCCCCAACCCTTCCTTGAAATTCAATCATATCATCATACGCGACCACTTCCGCTCGAATGAATCCTTTCATGATATCAGTGTGGATTTTACCCGCAGCCTCTTGAGCTGTGAACCCTTTCGGAATCGTCCAAGCACGCGTTTCCATTTCTCCAGTCGTTAAAAAAGTGATCAGTCCAAGCATTTCAAAGGAGGCTTTGACCAGCCTTTGAAGGCCAGATTCTGTAAGACCCACACTTCCCAAGAATTCCAACTGATCTTCCTTAGACAACTGGGCGATCTCCTCTTCAATCCTTGCGCAAATCGTAACAACCGAACTCCCCTCATTTTTTGCATGCTCTTTAACAGATTGAACGTAAGGGTTATCCATCGAAGGCAGGGAGTCTTCTGCGACATTGCAAACATAAAGAACTTGTTTTTGAGTGAGAAAAGGATAAGGCTTCAAAAGTTCTTTTTCCTTCTCACTGAGATCAAGGATCCTCACCGGCTGATTTTGGTTAAGGTGGCTCTGCACACGCTTTAAGCACTCCACAGCCTCCATGAGTTTGCGATCGCCTTTTGCCTTTTTTTCCACTTTAGGAATCATGCTTTCTACAGATTGAAGATCAGCTAGCATAAGTTCTAAATTGATCACTTCAATATCCCGAATCGGATCGATACTGCCTGAAACATGGGTAATGTTGCTGTCGTCAAAACAGCGGACAACATGCAGGATCGCATCTGTTTCCCGGATGTTAGCTAAGAACTTGTTCCCAAGCCCTTCCCCTTTGGAAGCTCCTTCAACAATGCCTGCAATATCAACAAATTGCATGGCTGCATGGATCGTTTTCCCGCTTTTGCTGATTTTAGCCAGCTCTTCCAACCGATTATCGTACACTTCAACAATGCCCACATTGGGATCGATTGTGCAAAACGGAAAGTTGGACGAAGGTGCTTCATTTGCAGTTAAAGCATTGAATAAAGAAGATTTACCAACATTCGGAAGCCCGACAATCCCACAAGATAAACTTGACATCATTTAAAGAATCCTTAAAAAGTTAAAGCGTAATATTATCACTTATTTTTAATAATCCAAAAAGAAAAAATCCGGATTCTGTTAATTATTAGCCATCTCTTCTTAATTAAATTAAATACTTGACATTGTTTTTTAAAAATATGTATACTATTAAATGGAGGGTTCGAGGGTGGCTCTTTGTATGTTTTATACCGAACCGGCTTCAAGAATCGGAGTTTTGGCAAAGAGTTGCCTTGAATTTGAGCCAGGCGGAGCCGGCGCGTCAAGCAGCTCAACCTAAATAGGTTGAGCAATGCAAGCGGGTCTAAAAATCAAAGGCTAGCGATGGCGTCAAAAACCGATTCTTGAAGTTGGTTCGGTATATATCCTGAATTAGGCTATAATAAAGAAAAAGGCACGGCAATGGGAGAAAAAACCGAAAAAGCCACACCAAAAAAGTTGCGGGACGCAAAGAAAAAAGGGCAGGTGGCAAAATCTCAGGATTTTCCTTCAGCTTTTACTTTTGTGACGTCTATTGCCCTTATCTTAGGACTTAGCGGATTTATGTTCTCAAAAGTTGGAGGTTTTATCGAATCGACCTTCAAGCTTGTTTCTCATGATGAAATCAGCGTTGTGATTCCTACGATGTTTCGCGAAGCGCTTTTGACCATTTTTTCCACAGTTATCCCTGTCATGGCTGCAGTAGCGTTAATGGGAGTCGTTGTGAATTTTCTTTCCGTAGGTCCTGTGTGGGCAACGGAAGTTTTTAAATTCGATATTAAAAAATTCGATCCGATTCAAAATTTAAAGTCCAAATTCAAGATCAAAACGCTTGTTGAGCTCATTAAATCTTGCCTAAAAATCGGAATCGCTGCATGGCTGATTTACGGCGTTATGTACAAAAGTCTTCCCGTTTTAACACAAGCGGCCACCATGCCGATTGAATCGTCCCTTCTTATCTTTAAAGCCTTTCTGATGGAAGTTGTCATCAAAGTGGGAATTTTCTTTCTCGTCGTTGCCGTTTTGGACTTTGCTTACCAGAAGTACAACTTCGGCAAAGAAATGATGATGGAAAAATTCGAGGTCAAGCAGGAGTACAAAAATACGGAGGGCGACCCTCAAATTAAAAGCAAGCGCAAGCAGACTGCTCAAGAGATTGCATACTCCGATGGCCCCGCAGCAGCGGTACAAAAAGCAGCAGCAGTCATCACAAACCCTGTTCAACTTGCGATTGCCGTCGGATACAATCGGGAAATTGACGCCGCCCCTTACATTTTGGTAATGGGAGAAGGAATTTTAGCAGAAAGGATTGTGCACTATGCGAATAAAAGCGAAGTCCCGATCGTGCGCAACATCGAGCTTGCGCATAAACTATGGCTGGAAGGGGAGATTTTTGAGTATATCCCGGAAGACACTTATGAAGCGATGGCAGAGATTCTGCGCTGGATCAATTCATTAGAAGATGAATTTGATTTGGATGCAGATCATGACACCGGCCAGGTTTCATCCGGAATTGCTGAAACACCAAGCACCAAAAAAATTGATTTTTAATCGAACAAATACGTTGCCTGCTGGTATAGTATCTGTTTTTTAAGCAGTTTAAAGATATGCTCTAAAAGTATTGCCAACTGAGGAATTCTATGAATTTTATTACCAACATTCTTGATGGTATCACACAGAGATTAGGGGGAGAAAAATCCCTTTCCAATATCTCCAAAGGCAGCGACATCGCACTTGCCCTGCTCATTGTCGGTATTTTGGGAATGATCATTCTTCCAATCGGACCCGATGTGATTGACTATTTAATCGCTGTCAACCTGTCTGCTTCTGTTGTCCTCTTGATGGTTTCCCTTTACATTCCTAGCGCAGTCCACCTCTCGATCTTTCCCTCGCTGCTCTTGATCACGACTCTGTACAGGCTCGGCACCAACATCGCCTCAACAAGACAGATCTTGTTGAACGCCAATGCAGGGGAAATCATCTTCTCTTTCGGTAATTTCGTTGTCGGCGGAAACTTCGTCGTTGGGGGAATCATCTTTATCATCATCACATTAGTTAACTTCATCGTGATCACCAAAGGTGCCGAACGTGTGGCGGAGGTTGCCGCACGATTCACCTTGGATGCCATGCCTGGTAAACAGATGAGTATCGATGCCGATATGCGAGCGGGAATCCTGGATTCGAATGAAGCGCGTGCAAAACGTTTGGCAATTCAAAAAGAGTCTCAATTATATGGTGCCATGGACGGTGCGATGAAATTCGTTAAGGGAGATGCTATCGCAGGGATTGTCATTACGCTGATCAACGTTATCGGCGGGATGACCATTGGTATGGCCATCAACGGGATGCCTGCTCAAGACGCGATTTCTACGTATGCGATCCTCTCAATCGGTGACGGTTTAGTTTCTCAAATCCCGGCACTTTTGATCTCAATCACAGCCGGTATCGTAACCACTCGCGTCAGCAGCGAAAAAGAAGCTAACCTCGGTAAAGAAATTTCCGGGCAACTGTTAAAGCAGCCTAAGGCATTGATGATTGCTGCAGGCTTTTGCATGGGGCTTGCCATCCTTCCAGGTTTCCCAAAAGCTCCTTTTATGATCCTTGCGCTTACCTTCGGAATTATGGGGTATGCCTTATGGTCGGGAGAAGCCGGCCGTGCAGCCGGCGGCAGCAGCGGAGGCGGTGGCGGCGGAGCTATGGCAGGGGGGATCTCCTCGGCAGCTGAAGAGGAGTCTTCGACGATCGAAACAGCTGTTAAAGGGCACAGTGCAATCACTGGAGGCGGTGTCGACTCCTACTCTCTTACGCTTCCGGTTATTTTAGAATGCGGAAATTCTCTTAGTTCTAAAATCCAGAAAGCGCAAAGAGGAAAAAGCTTTATCGACGTGATGATTCCGCGCATGAGGCAAGCCCTATATGCTGATCTTGGAGTCAGGTTTCCAGGCGTCCACGTCCGTACAGATTCTCCCATTCTTGAGCCGGACGAATACTCGATCCATTTGAACGAAGTGCCGATTATTCGCGGAAAAGTATTAGCCGGCCATGTACTGACCAACGAAACAGAAGAGAACCTTAATCGGTACAACCTCTCATTCACTGCGTATAAAAACTCTCTAGGAATGCCCTCATTATGGGTGGAGGATAAAAATAAGCAAATTTTAGAAAAAGCCGGCATCAAATCTTGGGACTCTCTGGAGGTGATGATTTTACACCTCTCCTATTTCTTTCGGCACTATGCCAACGAATTTGTCGGCATTCAAGAAGCAAAATCGATGTTGGAGTTTATGGAGAAATCCTTTCCCGACCTCGTTAAAGAAGTGACGCGCTTGATTCCCCTACAGAAAATGACAGACATTTTCAAACGTCTAATTCAGGAGCAGATATCGGTTAAAGATTTAAGAACGATTCTTGAATCTCTCAGCGAATGGGCTCAAACGGAAAAAGACACAGTCCTTTTAACAGAATATGTACGCTCTTCTTTGAAGAGATATATCAGTTATAAATTCTCTCAAGGGCAATCAGTATTGTCGGTCTATATCCTAGATCCTGAAATTGAGGATATGGTAAGGGGTGCGATCAAGCAAACCTCTGCCGGATCCTATCTAGCTTTAGACCCCGATTCTGTCCAATTGATTCTTCAAGGGATTCGCAACACTGTCGCTCCCCCGCCGCCGGGAGGACAGGAACCTGTCTTGTTAACAGCAATTGACGTAAGGCGGTTTGTGCGCAAATTGATTGAAATGGAATTTCCTGATGTTTCTGTGGTCTCCTACCAGGAAATCGTTCCGGAAATACGGATACAACCGTTAGGGAGAATACAACTGTCTTAAACATGCATTGAACTGGAGGGCAGACTATGTTTGGAGGAGGAGCCGGCGGAATCCAAGGACCTCATGCAAGGCAAACCTTGGAAGCAATGAAAGAAGTCGGCAAAGAAACAGCCGAAGAGGTCAGACAGGAACAAAAAGTTGCAGCACAGTCAGCACAGGCCTCAAACGCGCTAACAGCTTTTCGTCCTAAGGTAAAAACTGAAAAGAAAAAGCTGAAGCAGATCTCAACAACAGTTGCCAAAATGGCTAAAATGAAGAAGGAGAAAAAACTTCTTCCCATCCAGCAAATCGCAAAAAAAGCTGAAGAGCACGAGAGAAAAAATCCCGAACTCAAGGCCAAAGTCCTCAAACTTCTGCGCGAAAGAATTAAACCTGATTCAAGCAGCGAAGACATTCAGGAGATTCTCGATGAGTTCTATCCCGATCCTACCCTGGCTGACGATGCCATGGAGTTTTTACTTGATACAACCGAAGGCCAACTTCATCAGCAAGTGCAGGAAGCAAAAGAAAAGCTCAACGAAGATAAAGGGCGTGAAATCACCGCCGGCCGCAACATCAGCAAGCAAGCGCGCCAGGCGTCCGACAAGGGCCTTGGGACACCGACTAGCTTGCGGGAAATGTACAGGGATATTACAGGCAACCCTCGCGACTCTAACACTATGTTTCAAGAGCTTTCTGAGAAATACGCTTTCAAAGAGATGCACAAAGTGGTTAAATTCCTTCTGCACTCCCTTGGTTCCGATATGAAATCTAAAGGACCTTCCATATCGAGGGGCGAACTGCACAGATTGATTACAGAAACCCGCTCGCTGCAGGCTATTCTCGGCGTCTACAGATTCTTTAAAACGCGCATGGGACTCATGGAAAAAATGTTTGCAAAATCGGGTCTTGACATGCCGAAAAAACTTAACTTTGAATTGATGTCTAAATGTTTTATGAATCTAGCCGGCGAGCGTTATCCCAGCTCAGACAAAGTGCTTGCCCAAGCCAAACGTCTGGGAATTGAAGATTGGATTCTGGCAAAAATTATAGCTTTTAGCCAATTCAGAGACTCAATCAAAGAGATGGCGATGAGCCAGATCTACCGCTCCTTACAACACCGCGATGAATTGCTTTTTGCCATCATTGAAGCTCTGGAAGAACTCGAAGATCAGCTTGAAGAGCTCGAGGAGCAGGATGAAGAGGAAGAAGATTGGGAAGAAGACGAGGAGGAGGAGGAAAAATAACGATGGTTGAAGACTTATTTGAATCACTTCTGCAAGAGATGGGAAAAGCGATGAATATTCCCGATCTGCATGCAGACTCCAACAATAGCTGCTTGATCGCTTTTGATACAGGGATCGAAGTGCAAATCGAGCCTTATGAGCGAGGTGAATTTCTCCTCATTGTCTGTGATTTAGGAGAAGTGCCTCCGGGCCGTTACCGCGAGGATGTCTTTAGAGAGGCGTTAAAATCAAATGGACTTCCCCATCCAAGGCCAGGCATCTTTGCCTACAGCGAGCAAAGCAATCATTTAATCTTTTTTGGGCTGCTTTCCTTAAAAGAGCTGAATGGAGAAAAAATTGCTTCGTTCATGTACCCTTTCATGGAGAAAGCAGCTGCATGGAAAAACACCTTAGAAAGGGGCGATGTTCCTCTCGCAGACACGATGACAACCAGTCATGCTGCAGCTCCTGGAGGGTTGTTCGGGCTAAGACCTTAGAAGGCTATCTATTAGTTGGCGAAACCATAACTCCTTGCTGTCAGCCTCGAGCGCTTCACACTCGATCAATTGAGGGTACTCATTTCGCACAAGGGATTTAAATTCAAGCAGATCCATTTCCGGATTTTTCAAGCCAAACCGGATTTTGTCATGGGAGTTTCCACTGTAAGGTTTCAGCCATGCGGGAAAATTGAAACTGCTCTCATGCAAAGGATCAACTTCAACAATCATCGCCTGATATTTATTGTCGGGGAGCTGATCGATCAGAGCCTGCTTCATTCCCCTTTTGACTACAATCATTTCCAACCCGTCCAGCGGCAAGGGATGATGAAAAACAATTTCATTGCGCTTCTTTGTTTGAGGCTGCGATAATAGCTTGGCAAAGCGCTCTGAATCCGAATAATGCGCGGAATAGTAAAGTTTTTTATCCGTCGTCTTTATTTCCAAAAACGCTCCCCTTGGATGGCCAGCACTCGCATGCCAGGGGTAACGATCGAGAGAAGGATCTGTATTAAATACAAGAATGGGCAAGCCGTTGCCGGTCAATGGAAGGAGAACATCCCTTTCAGGCTTCCCGATGACAAGAGAACAAAAAACAAACCGATCATTACCGGATAAATCCCCTCTCAGCCTTCCAGTCTTTCCCCTGCTTGGGTTCAGTTCTCCCGACTTAAGGATCTCAATCAAATTTTCCGGTCTCGTACTATGTGCCAAATAAACACACCCTTGCTGTTTTGCGATGTGTGTCGGATGAGTGATCGGCATTTCCAACTGCGGCTCCCGTTCCGCAGCTTCTTTCAGCCTGCTCCATATTTTGCTGTTCATCTTTGCAATTGAAAAGGAGTAGGGACCGTAATAGACCATCGCCTGCTCTCCTTCCTCCTTGCAAATCAGAGGAAATCGGAGTTTTTCCAAAGGCAACACCAATTTCTGACAGGCATAGCACCTCTCGCCATGCCTGTTAAAGAGGGGAATGTTTCCGCTTAGATAAAGACTTTCGTTCTGATAGTCCGCACAAAAGGTCTTATCGCCTGCAATGCGGTATCCTTCATCCTGCAACAGCCTGATCTCTTCTTCTGACAGCGGCAGATCGCCTCTAAACAGCTCTTCTGCATCTACCGCTGCAAAAAGGAATAAAAAAACCGAGACAATTCTGATAAGTCCAAAAGATTTCATGCGAAACATTTTACACCATTTTGAAAAAAGGGAAAACTGGTATACTCCGTTTTGCAACATTTTCTGAGAGGATTTTATGCGTATAGAACAAGATTTGAAGCTGGATTTCGTCGATGTTTTGATCAAGCCAAAACGTTCAACTCTTTATTCCCGCAAAGACGTTGACGTTGAAAGAGAGTTTCATTTCCGATGGGCAGATACCTCGTGGACAGGAATCCCGATTATCGCATCCAATATGGATACCATAGGAACCATCGAGATGGCGAAAGCGATGGGTAAGAGGAAAATGTTGACAGCTGTGCATAAATTCACTCGCGTCAACGACTGGAGCGATCCTGAAATTCCAATAGGAAGCGTGATGGCAACAACAGGAATCAACGACGACCAGGCACGGAAGACATTTAACGATATCCTAAAGAAAAGGCCCGAAATCCAGTGGATCTGCGTCGATATAGCCAATGGCTACACAGAGCGTTTCGTTGAATTTATTGATCATATCAGAGAATCCCATCCAAAAAAAATCATTGTCGCCGGCAACGTTGTGACAGGAGAAATGACGGAACAGCTCATTCTAGCCGGAGCTGATATTGTCAAAGTAGGGATCGGGCCCGGAAGCGTTTGCACAACAAGGCGCATGACCGGCGTTGGTTATCCGCAGTTATCTGCTGTCATCGAGTGTGCGGATGCTGCACATGGAATCGGCGGACATATCATTTCGGATGGAGGCTGCATCGTTCCGGGAGATATTCCGAAAGCGTTTGGAGCCGGAGCCGATTTTGTGATGCTTGGAGGAATGTTGTCAGGACACGATGAATGTCTGGGAAACCTCATCGAGGTCGACGGGAAAAAACTCATGGAATTTTATGGAATGTCCAGCGATACAGCCATGAAAAAACATTTCGGTGGAGTTGAACACTACCGCTCCAGCGAAGGTAAAACCGTCCTGGTCGGATATAAGGGTGCTGTAGACAATACTCTCTCGGAAATCCTCGGCGGTTTGCGCTCAGCTTGTACCTATGCTGGAGCAAAAAGATTGAAAGACCTTCCAAAATGCACAACATTTATCAGAGTCAATCGCCAGCTGAACAACACCTTCCAGACAAAAAATGAATACCACGTGATTGATACTTAAAACTGTGGTTGACATTAAAGAAATGCATCGTCGACAATTTATCGCATGATCAGCAACTGGGAAAAAGTGGGGAACGCGAAGAGGTACGGGATCAGCATCCCCATCCATGCACTCCACAGTAAAACAACTTATGGAATCGGCGAATTCTTAGAGCTTATCAAATTGTTCCCTTGGATAAAATCAATGGGATTTTCAGCAGTTCAACTGCACCCCTTATGCGACACAAGGGGCATGGCAAATCCACATCTCCCCTATTCTCCCTTTGCCTTCAATCCTTTATTCTTATCGCTTACGGAAATTCCCCACTCAAACGACAAAGAAGAACTGTACCTACAGAAAACAATCAACTACACATCTGCTGCCAAATTTAAAGAAACTCTATTGATTAAATTCTATTACGATCACGGAGAAACGGTCTTTGAAAGCGATGCCTTCATAAAATTTTCCGAAGAAAATCCTTGGCTCGATAATTATGTAGGGCTCAAAAATCAAGACCCGAGGTTTTATCAATTTATCCAGTTTCTTTGCCACCAGCAAATGAAACAAGTAAAAACGGAAGCTGAAAAGCATGGGATCCTGCTAATCTCAGAAATTCCGACGCAACTGCAAGCAGAAGCTCCTGACGTAAAATACCACCCTAGTTGGTTCACCATAGACAATGACAAAGCAGGCTGCAACTGGTCAGAAATGGAAAGAGATGGTTATAGCTGGTGGAAAGAGCGGTTTTTCCACGCAGCAGCCTATTTTGATGCCTGCAAATTCGACCGCCCGATCGACAGCAACGGCTTTTTCAAAGAAATTTCAACAGGGCTTCCCCTTCTCCTTATCCTTAATGAGCTCCAGACAACCAACCTTGATTGCAACAGCAATCTCTGTCCAACGGTCATCTATCCAAATCGTGAACAGTGCGCAGATCACAGCCTCACGATCCTTGATAAACCAAGCAAATTTGTTTCCCGAGAACAGTGTAAGCAGTTGATTAAGCACTCCCATTCGACCAGCAGTTTACTGCACATGATATCCTTAACAACATATCTTTCTTTAATCCCCAACTTGAACTGGATCGCATCAACAGAAGAAGATGCGGACCAATGGAGCCTATCTATTAAACCCTCTGTGGAAGAACTCATTTTAGATCCCTCCTTAAGGGAAGTTATGCAAGAATGCCTCGTCTCTTAATTTTTCTTATTTTTATCTACTGCACGGCTTTATCCGGAGCAAACATTCGCACATTATATAACAGCCTTGATCCTCTGTCCATCCCTCAGCACCTAGCTTTTTATGAAAACTATCCGGACACCCCGGAAGGAAGACAATCTCTTGAACATGCCTGGAATCTGCTTTCTGGAGGCAAAGAGATTACACAGCCAGGCAGCCTTTCCATGATCTCCTCAGAGGCTCTTAACAGCATTATTCATCTCGTCAACAAGCCTGTAAACGAAAACACACAGTTATTGTCCGACACAGAACGTTCTCTAATCGATTCGCTCGCCAGACACCTTCCAAACAGACGTTTGAAAGGCTATGATGCCAAAACTGAAGAAGAGGTGATCGCACTTCCCAATGAGGAAATTGATCTTGCTCATGGATTATTCCTCACTCAACTGGGAGCTGATCAATGGGATGAGATTCGCAGCTATGAAGCCATGATCGATTTAATGGCTCTTCAACTTCTGACAAAAATATCTCTGCAAACACCTCCCGAAGACAAAATTCGAGCAATCAGTACGTTGATCTTTGACGAGATGGGATTCCGCTTCCCTCCCCATTCCATCTATGCAAAAGATATCGACCATTACACATTTCTTCCTTCGGTCCTCGATTCCAGACAAGGAGTATGCTTGGGAGTTTCTATTTTGTACCTGAGCCTTGCCCAAAGAATTGGTCTGGAATTAGAGGTGATCACGCCACCCGGTCATATTTATGTCAGATGGAAAGGAGACTCTAAAGTCCGCAATATCGAAACAACGGCTAGAGGGATTCATATTGATTCAGAAGAGTATTTAGGGATCGAAACCAAGGAACTGGAAATCCGTCCTCTAAAAGAGGTGATCGGCATGGCTCATATTAACCAAGCCTCCATCTATCTCCACAACCAGCAATTCGAAAAAGCATTGGCCAGCTACCAAAAAGCGCAGCCCTATCTGGCCGAACATGCCCAATTGAAAGAACTTTTAGGTTTTACCTACCTATTTACAGGTGATAAGGTTCGAGGAACAACTCTTCTGAAAAGCGTCCAAGGGCACATTCCTTCGCATGCCACCACTTCAAATACGTTAGTTGAAGATTATTTAGAAGGAGCTGTTGATGAGGAAGGGATTCAAACACTTTTTTTGAGAGTTGACGAAGACCGCACCTCGATTTTAAACAAAAAAACAGCATTAGAAAAAATCCTAATCAAGCATCCTAACTTCCGCGACGGATGGAAAGCCCTTGCGATCACATGGCTGCAGCTTCACCGCAGCAAAGAAGCTCTTCAACACTTAAAAACCTACCACAAACTCTACTCCGAAGACCCTTCTGTTGAATATTATCTAGCAGTTATTTATACACAAAGACTTGAATATGAAAACGCCTGGAAGCACTTAAATGTTAGCCTGGAGCTTCTCAAACCTTTCGACCACAACCCGAAAGCTTTAAAAGAATTACGCAGACACTTAAGTCTGCTTTATCCACTTCGGAGGAATACCTAAATATGGCAAAGATTTACACACGCAGCGGAGACAAGGGAGAAACCTCTCTTTTTACAGGCGAACGAGTGCTGAAAAACGACCCCTTTATTGAAGCTCTTGGCACCGTAGACGAGTGCAATAGCACCATTGGGCTGGCCATTGCACACATGCCGGACAACGAGATCTATTCAGGATTGAAACAACAGCTGGTCATGATTCAACACGCCCTATTCGACTTAGGCGCAGCCATTGCCACTCCCAGAACACGCGCTAAGGAGGACAAAATCAACAAAACCAGATTTGATGAAGAAGAGATAGAAATTTTGGAAAAATGGATTGATGAGATGGATCTTCAGCTGCCCAAATTAAAGCACTTCATTCTTCCCGGAGGGCATCCTGCAGGGGCCATGCTGCATCTGGCAAGAAGTGTGTGCCGAAGAGCTGAAAGGCAAGTGATTCCCCTTAGCCGCCATTCCGATGTTTCCGATAAAATCACCCGTTACTTAAATCGACTTTCTGACTACCTATTTATGGCTTCAAGGTGGAACAATCATTTGGCCAATATGCCGGAAACACCTTGGAAACAGCATTTAGCAATCAAGTGATCCACTTTGCCGTTTTTGCACGATTTTTTCTCCGATTAAGATCATTGTACGCGTCTTCAAGCTATTTCTTAGACAAGCAACCCCTTTCGAAAACCAATGAGGTTGAACAAATAGGCGGTCTTTCAGGGAATCAACTTTCACAGATCTCCCTTTTAGATGGTTTTCCAGCGCTTCAGCCATTTTCAACCGAGCAACGCCATACTCAGCCGTTTTCGTCAAATAATTCTGAAACTCAGAGTCGGACGCTAAATTTTCCCGCATCCAATATTCGTAAATGCGCCGGGAGCATGTTCCTTTGCTTTGCGTATAGTGATGCAATCTCGGATCATCACTGATGACTTTTTTTCCACATCCGTCATGAATTGCGTGAACATTGAGGAGCCGATAAATCTTGCCAACACCAAAAAACATATGATGAATTGAATCAACAAGAGAGAACAAATATCCAAAAACAGGAATATGCCTTCCTTTCACCTCTCCAGGCACTTCCAACTCAATCAATTTCGAAACAAAATCGCTCGATAAAAAGGTATCCTTTTCAACACCTTCAATCAAATATGTCTGAAATTTCGCAAAAGGGTTCAAATCTGCAAAAAAACTCTTAGAGTAATGGTGATCAACACCATCTCCACTATTTAATAACTTAATATCCAGAACCTGCTTTCCTTCCACCTCTTTCAATTTAAACTCAAATAAGACGGCGTGATGACTGACTGACATTTGATAAACGAAGCGCTCTCCGGGATTAAGAGAGCGCAATTTAGCTTCGACTTTTCCGATGTATTCCTGTTTCCTGAAAGCCTGCTCTTTCTTATTAACCAATCTCTCTACAGCTTCTCGTTCAACAACAAATTTATACGTTTCGGAAAAAGTTTTGATCATCTCATGGAGACTAGTGTCATCAGGATGATCCTTTTTCAGATAGTGCAAATCGAAAAGGAAAGCTAACAAACTATTTCCTGCCGTATTACCATCCAAATTGCTAGGAATTCCCGAGACATTATCCATGCAGCTATGATAAAAGTCTCTTTTCACTTCTTTCACACGATCCAACAATGCTTTTCTTTCTTGACGTGTTAGCTTTTCAGGACTCTTTTTGCCTAAAACATAGTCCTCCGGTAATACAAAACATTGCAAATGAGACTTTCTGATATGTTCAAGAATCTCTTGAAATTGGCTGTCTTTCAAAGGAATCCATTCTTGCTCGCTATAGGCAAACAGCTCTTCAATGGAGGTCAAAAATTCACGCATTAGAGAAACAAACCACTCGGTAAAACGTTCAAAAGCCTGCTTTCTGACTCCATTTTCCGATACAGCGCTCTCTCTACTTCTTTCAAATGTTATGTTTGAATATTGAGATGGATTCATAATAAAAATAAAAATATGTTTTTTTAATCTAAACTGAATCATATATCTTGAAAATAAAGATTTTATAAAAAATAAAAAAAATATTTTTTTTTGACGATAAGAAGGGCGATTCAATATACTGAATTCATTTCAGTATAAGATAAGGAGACCTTAAGAAATGGCTCAGAATTTCACAGATGCAGTCTCAACAGCGATACAAGAAGCGTTTGCAAACGCGCAGTCGCGAAAAAATCCGGAAGTCACGGAAAACCACCTTCTTCTAGCCTTTCTCGAAGATCCGAAAGGGTATTTTCAATCGGTACTTAACAACCTAAATACTCACCCTTATCAATTGCAATCCCAAGTGAAAGACCTCTTGCAGCAGCTTCCCACTTTCGAAGGAAGCGGCACAGAACCTCCTCAAGTCGCACGCAATCTTCAAGGAAGAATCACTGATGCCGAACAGATCGCAAAGCAATGGCAAGATTCATACATAAGCAGCGACCATTTCCTTCTATCGTTTTGGAAAAATGGAGGCGAACCATTTATCTCTTGGAAAGGGCAGGCAGGAATCTCTTTTAGGCAACTCGAAGAACATATCAAAAAAATGCGTGGAAACCGTCATATAGACTCCCCTGCCGCTGAACAAAGCTTGCAAGCTCTCGACAAATACTGCCGCAATCTGACTAAGCTGGCGCGGGATGGCAAAATGGATCCTGTGATCGGCAGAGATGAAGAGATCAGACGGACAATGCAAGTCCTTAGCCGACGAACCAAGAACAATCCCATGTTGATTGGAGAGCCCGGCGTCGGAAAAACGGCGATTGCAGAGGGAATGGCTCTTCGGATCATCCAAGGAGATGTCCCCGATTCTCTTAAAGACAAGCAAATATATGCCCTCGACATGGGATCTCTGGTTGCCGGCACAAAATACCGCGGCGAATTTGAAGAGCGGCTAAAAGGAATCCTTGAGGAAGTCGAATCGAATGAAGGCAAAGTGATCTTGTTTATCGATGAAGCGCATACGCTGATCGGTGCCGGAGCGGTCGAAGGGTCAATGGACGCTGCCAATCTGCTTAAACCTGCCCTAGCTAGAGGAACGCTTCATTGCATCGGCGCCACAACATTGGGAGAGTATCAAAAACACATAGAGAAAGACCCTGCGCTGGAAAGACGTTTCCAGCCGGTAACGATTCGCGAACCATCTCTTGAAGATTCGATTGCTATTTTGAGAGGGTTAAAAGAGCGTTACGAAATTTTCCACGGTGTAAGGATTACCGAATCCGCTCTTCATGCAGCTGTCTTTCTTTCCTACCGCTATATCACAGACCGAAGACTACCCGACAAAGCGATCGACCTTATTGACGAAGCGGCCAGCATGATTAGAATGCAAATTGGAAGCCGTCCCCTTCCCATCGACAACAAAGAGAGAGAGCTTTCCAAATTAATCGTTGAACAAGAAGAAGTGCGCAGAGAAAATCCTGAAAGCGAAAATATTGCCAAACTCGAAGAGAAAATCGCTTCGATTAAGGAGGAGCTAAGCGCTTTAAAAGAGCAGTGGGAAGAAGAGAAAAAATTAATTAACAACCTTAAACAAAAGAAAAACGAACTCGAGCAGCTCCGTTTTCAAGAGGAGGAGCTTGAACGAAAGGCTGACTACCAAAAAGTAGCCGAGCTGCGCTATGAAAAAATTCCCGCTCTGAAAAAAGCAATTGAAGAAGCCCAGGAAAAACTTAATGCTAAACCGAACCGTCTGCTTCAAGAAGAGGTTGATGAACAATTAATCGCTCAAATCGTCTCTAAATGGACGGGAATCCCTGTCAGTAAAATGATGGAAGGAGAAGCGGAAAAACTTTTGCATCTTGAAAAAGAGATTGGCAAACGGGTCATCGGTCAGGAAATGGGTGTGAAAGCAGTTTCCGAAGCGATCCGCCGCTCCCGTTCCGGACTGAGCGATCCCAATCGGCCTATCGGAGCGTTTTTGTTTTTGGGACCGACTGGCGTCGGAAAAACAGAACTTGCAAAATCTCTTGCAGAACAGCTATTCGATCAAGAAGAGGCCATGATCCGCCTAGATATGTCTGAATATATGGAAAAACACGCCGTATCAAAGCTGATCGGCTCTCCTCCAGGCTATGTCGGATATGATGAGGGAGGACAGCTGACAGAAGCTTTGCGCCGCCGCCCCTATACCGTCGTTTTACTAGACGAAGTAGAAAAAGCTCATCACGATGTATTCAACATCCTGCTGCAAATTTTTGATGATGGAAGGCTGACCGATAGCAAAGGAAGAGTTGTTAACTGCAAAAATGCTCTTTTTATCATGACTTCAAATCTCGGATCGGACTTACTGCTTCAACAGATGGAGAAAGATCCCTCTTCAATCACGAAAGAGAGCATTGTCAAATTATTAGAGCCCGTGATCCGACAGCATTTCCGTCCAGAATTCATCAACAGGTTAGATGAAATCCTCCCCTTCTTGCCTCTTCAGCAAAAGGACATGGAAAAAATTGTCATGATCCAACTCCAACATCTTAAACGACGTATGGCTGACCGGGAGACAAAGCTGACCTGGTCGGATGATGTGGTCAAATTTTTGGCTAACAAAGGCTATGATCCCTCTTTCGGTGCGAGACCTCTGAAAAGACTGATCCAGCATGAAGTGGTAAATAAGCTGTCGACAGCAATCCTAGAAGGGAAAATTCCCTCTAATAGCACCGTTCACCTAATGTTGGATGGAGACGAAGTTGGATTTATACCGAACAAACTTCAAGAATCGGAATTTTGACAAAGAGTTGCCTTGAATTTTAGCCAGGCGAAGCCCGCGCGTCAAGCAGCGCTAGTCTGAATAGGATTAGCGACGCATAAAATCAATGAGCGCTTCCCATTGTTTGCGATCGACATACGCCTGCACTTTTGATCTGTCCAGATGACTTTCACTGGAGAAGTCGTCAATGACTTCTGCGTTCAAGTGATCCCTAGAATCTGCTTTTTCCAAACTGCCAGCCATCCCTTCCTTAAAACGGCTCCAAGCGACCCCCTTAATCTTGTCGAAGGAGGCTTTCAATTGAGGATTTGTCATCACATAACCGAAAAAGCGGAGAGGATGAACGTCATCTATCCGAGCTCCTGCTTGTTCCAATGACTTCTTTTTAAATAGAAGTCCTATCGCTGATGTATTGCCTAAAGTTGTCACAATATATTGAATATCTTTTGCCTCTTGAGGGGTGAGTTTAGCAAAATAATCGCTCTTTTCTGAGGCAGAAAGCAGCGACAATACACACACACAAAAGAATACTAACCATTTCTTCATATCACTTCGTCCATTAAAAATTCATTTTAGAATAAATTTATCAACAAGCGCCAGCAAAGCTTCCATTTCCCGTTGATGTTGCTCATCCTGAATTTCTTTTTCCCTGGAAAGCTCCAGGATATGTTTTTCCAATAACTCTTCAACTTCGCTAAGGGTATACCACCTTTCTTCATCAAGTTCCCTTTGCAATCTGGAAATTTTTTCGTTAGCGAGAAAAAGATCGCGTCTCGTTTCCACTAAAACGTTCGCTTTTTCTTTAAACTGCTCCCTTAATTGACGGTATTTAGCTTCCATAGGAGGATCGCTTTCCGATTTTGCCAAAAGCTCTGTCAGTTTTTCATTTTCATCTTTTATTTGGCAAAATTCCTGCAAAATTTTATCGTGATCGGCACGTGCAGAGTGCATCTCTTCTGTCGAAAGATCTATCAATTTCTGAAACGACCGAACTTTGAATTTAAGATTCTTCACCTCTTCCTTTTTTGCAGCAAGCTCTTGTTCAATCGCTTGTTTCTTTTCATCAACCTTCCACAAATTTTCAAGGCGGCTTCTCGATTCGACGCCCAAAGACTCGATCTGCGTCTCAACTTCTTCAAAGGAAAGCGCTGTAATTAACAGAGCCAGGGAGTTAGAGAAGCTGATTCCCACAACCCAAAATCTCTCTTCAAGAGGAATAAGATCGTATTCAAACGCAAGACAAGCAATGAGAAAAAGGGTTGCTCCACCCCATCCCCACAAACGCCAACGCCAGCAGACAGGCATCCCGATTAACAACGCAAAAGGGAGAAAAAAAGGGACTTGTGCATTTTTGATTGAGATAACAAATAAGGAGAAAAGGCAGATTAACGGTCCGACAATCGCCCAAAGCTTTACTTGATACCCTTGTTGATCACTTTTCATGAATTTGCGGATAGGTTCATAAAACCTTGCAGATGCCTAAGTTAATTTTCACAAATTCTACAATTCAAAAGACTAACGGTCAACCTTTAGTCGCTGTCTTGTTCCATAAGATACTCTTGCGCTCCTTGAAGCAAGAACGAAGCTAACGCAGGGTCTCCTTCGTAACTCATTTCCACGTTTATTTTTCCCTCTTCAGAGGGTTGTCCGCAAGTGACAAGCACATAACAAGCATGTTTTTTTGCCAATTTCTCTCTGATATCCTTATCAATATGTTTGACCATAGCTCCTTCAATAGAGAGAATATCTCCCATACTTCGTCACATTACATGATAGAGGTTTTTTTATACCAATATTAATTAGTCGGCCTTGAAAAACCCAGATTTTTTGAGGTTTTTGAAGAAACATTTGAAGTTATCTCAATGCTCAAAGATCATTTTTGATATCAATATCTGAGAGTTTGTAAATTGCTCAAAATTTTACGATTTTTGTAGAAAATCCAGTCATCCATTCAAGTAATTTCCATTCAATTTACCATCGCTTTTCATGCGCCCGATCATAGGCTCAATCGCTTGCTGTCTTTTCAACATTTTTTAATCTGTTACACTTTATAGTAAAACTTTCAATTCTATCTCAGAATTAGGATCGCTCACATTGATTCTCATCAATACTTTGACATCCTTCTTCGCATCCTTCTTATTCCCATCTTCATCAAGAATCGAAACAGGGTAACGTTGATAGATTTCCAAGATAATTTTCCCATCGGAATCTTTTGAGAAAATATATTTACTTTTCCTCTTTTCCTGATTCAAAAGAACTAACTGATCAGTAAATTTTTGTGTCGCAGCCGTTTGCGCCTCCTTCCACATTGAAGCCTGGGCACCTTGCTGCATTAAAAGAGCAATATCTCTTTTTATTTCATCGCTATCTATCAATTCGTTCAACTTTTCCGGAAACACGTCTTTCCAACTAATGTCTTGGGATTCTTTATCTATTCGGCCAAGTTGTTTCCTATAATTAATAGATTTTTTACCGACCAATATCTCTAGATTCTTCTCCCCTCTATCAAGATCAAGCACAAACTGTTTCCTTAAAGCTTTTTCGTCTAACAACTCCTTTCCCTTCAATATTTCCAAAAATCTTCCAGTTGTTCTTTCTTTTTCCGGTAAATTAATTTTTTCTATTTTCAATCTCAGTTTTTCCAAAGGGAAAAAATTTTTCTTGTCTTTGACTGCAAGCCATTTAAAACAACGCTTAAATAATTCATAAGTCTTACGATTTTCATGCTTTGGAATTGGGCTTTTCTGCGATTTAGAAAGCATACGACTGTCCGCATTTTCGATTGTTACTTCAATTCCAAGAGGTTCGATATCTTCTCCTTTATTATCCTTTGTAACTATTCTGCTTGAAGTAAGAGGCGATTTGGATAGACTTGATAAAGCGTTTTGAGCAATTTCTGTAATCTTTTGATACCTTTCATCATACGTTTCTACTTTATATATTCCGCCCTCTTCCTTTTGATTGGTTTTTACCCCTTCGTGAGTGATTGTTGTCTGGCTTAAGTCTATATAATTAATTTTTTTTTCTAGACCTACTTGATCCAGAATATCTGTGATCATTTTAATCAAATCTTGATTATTAAGACCTAAAGTGCTATTACCAATTTGCACAGCATATTTTCTGCCATTCGATAGCTGAATAGTTCCATCCTTTTCATCGAATGTAAATTGGGAATATGCGGCTGCTCCTGAATTAAAATCAGTCGGAAAACTGTAACTCACCTTCCCTCCTTAATAATAATCTCTTACAAAAATATTATATTATATTTTTAATAGAAAATCAAGAACCTATCCCGATATTCAAATTTGACATCTTTTCCTTCTTTTTGGCTCTTTTTTCCGACCGTTTCTTGTAAGAGGGTGTAGGCGAATTAACTCAATTTAGCAATCCTCTTCAGCATTAAACGACTCATACTTAAGTAAATCATAGATTCACTCGTGGATGGGTAGTATTCATAATCTTTGCTGAGCCTTCGAAACCGTCCAAGCCATGCAAAAGTTCTTTCCACGATCCACCTTTTCGGTTCAACATGGAACCCTTTGCCTTTTGATCTGATTCCACCAATTACCTCTTGTCGAACTCCTAAACTAAAAAGATCGTCTTGCATCTCTTCCCCGTTGTACCCCATATCTGTCCACAATAACTTTAGCTTGAGAAAAGCACTTTGAAATCTATCGAGCAGGACTCTCAACCCATTTCGATCTCCTGAGCAAGCGCTCCCAACTGCTACAGCTATGATGAAACCCAAGGTATCAACTACTATATGCCTTTTTCGACCCTTGATTTTTTTACCTCCGTCATAGCCCTTAAGCCCCCTTTTTCTGTTGTTTTTACAGACTGGCTATCTGCTATACCCGCGCTTGCATCCTCGGCTTTACCAAGAAGAATTCGCAATCTTCTACGTAAATAATCGTGAACCATGTGAAAAACTCCCTTTCTTTTCCAACGAGAATATTGGCCCTGTACAGCTGTCCATGGAGGAAAATCATGAGGGAGATGTCTCCATTGGCATCCTGTTCTCAAAAGGTAAAAGATAGCATTAAACATTTCCCGTCGAGAGTGCTTTGGCTTCCTGCCGGCATTACGGTAAGTTGAGCTGGTTAAAAGTGGCTTGATTTGCTCCCACTCTTTGTCTGTTAGGTCATCCGGATAAGGTTTGCGCATTTTAGCCCCCACATATTCAAAAAATGCGCTAATTTATACCTAAAGGTTTAATTCACATACAACCTCTAAATCTTCATTAAGATTCACAGCGAAGCGATCAGAAAAAATCCCTCAAAAAGAAAACAAATCTGCACAAATAGCAATATCGGGATAGGTTCAATTAAGAAGAAGCATGTGCAGAAGCAACAGAGGTAATGGGAATTTCGGCCAGGCAACTTAGAAAACTAAAAAATCATCTTCAAAAATTTAAATAAGAGAGCTTATAAAGTAAGATATGGTTGATCAATATTTTACTTATCTCGAATGGCTTGACAGCGAAAAAGAATCCATGACCGAAAAACTGATCGATTGGGTTCTTATCCACTCCGGCTCCGACCATTTGGAAGGGTTGTCTCTTATGAACCGTACTCTAATCGATGCATTCACAAGACTTGAAGGGAAAATCGAGGAGATCGGGCTTCCCCCTCGCAAACTCATGAATAAAAAAGGAAAAATCATCCAAGAGCCTTTGGGTAAAGCACTCTCTATCGTTAAGCGTCCTGAGGCAAATATGCAAATTCTCCTGGGAGGACACATGGATATCGCCTTTTCAAAAAACCACGTGTTGAAAAAATGCTCGATCAAAAAAAAGGATACATTAGTTGGGCGGGGATCAGTCGACATGAAAGGAGGACTAATGGTCCTTCTCTATGCCCTACTGAGCCTGGAACGCAGCCCATTTGCAAACAAAATCGGCTGGCAAGTATTCATCACACCAGATGAAGAAATTGGCTCTCCTGGCTCACAGAGCTATTGGAAGCAATTTGCCTCTGGAAAAAAATGCGCTCTTCTTTATGAACCCTCATTTCCAGACGGCAACCTTGCCAGCGCCAGAAAAGGCTCTGGAAATTTTACCATCAGCATCACCGGCAAATCGGCGCATGCCGGCCGTGCATTTCAAGAAGGAGAAAATGCCATTCTTTCCGCCGCCCGCATCGCTTTGTCTGTCGAAGGATTGAACGATTTAAGCAATGAGCTTACGGTCAATATAGGTTTTATTCATGGCGGAGGACCCGTCAACATCGTCCCTGACTCCACTTTGTTAAAGCTCAATATCCGCTGTCAAACCTTGCAAGAAATGCAAACTGCCCTATCCAAAATCAAAGAGATCATTAAAATCGAAAACAATCGGAAAAACCTCCAAATCGTTATTTTTCAAGACTCGCTCAGACCTCCTAAAATTTTTGACAAAAGGACGCGCAATCTTTTCGAATCCCTCAAATTATCTGCTAAACATTTAGGCATCCACCTCAATTGGCACACCTCTGGAGGTGTTTGCGACGGAAATGTACTCGCCAACCAAGGGCTGTTGACAATCGATACCTTGGGAGCTGTTGGAGGAGGGTTGCATACTGAGGAGGAATATGTAAAACTGCAAAGCATTATCGATCGTGCAAAACTCAGCGCACGGTTTTTAATGCAGATCGCCGCAGGAGAAATTCAACTATGAATAGCTATGAATTCATTAATGACCCACGCGTAAAAGAAGCAAAAAAGCTTCTATTGGAAGCTGTGCGTGAACAGCAAGAAAAAATCACAGGAATTCGTTTACCCGATCCGGCTCTTGAAAAAGAGTACGAAGAAATCATCGAACGATTCAGCCAAAACCGAGGAGGCCCTCTTTGGTTTCCTTTTATCGGAGCGGGAATCGGAAAGGGGCCTTTTGTCCAGCTTCTCGACGGAAGCATAAAGTATGATTTTATCAGTGGAATCGGCGTTCATCATTTTGGCCATAGCCATCCTAAAATTATCGAAAGCAGTATCGATGCCGCCATCAGCGATACAGTCATGCAGGGGCATTTGCAGCAAAATATCGATCAAGTAGAGCTTATCGAACTTCTCGTCAAAGAATCGGGGTTAGACCATTGTTTCTTATCCACAACCGGAGCAATGGCAAACGAAAATGGATTAAAGATTGCGCTGCAAAAAAACTTTCCAGCCAACCGCGTGCTGGCATTTGAAAGAGCTTTTTGCGGACGTACCTGGGCAATGGCGCAAATTACAGAGAAAAACGACGTTCGCGAGGGCTTGCCTGTTAACCTTGCTGTCGACTACATCCCATTTTATGATCATAACCATCCCGAAAAAAGCATCACCCTTGCTGTTGCCGCCTTAAAGAAATACCTCAAACGTTATCCGAAGAGCCACGCAGCGATGATCTGCGAACTCATTCAAGGCGAAGGAGGCTTCTATCCAGGATCTCGGGAATTTTTTACAGAGATCATGACGATTCTAAAAGAGCACGAAATTGCAGTGATCATCGATGAAGTGCAAACATTTGGCCGCACTTCCCGCCTATTTGCATTTCAGCATTATGCATTGGAAGAATACGCCGATATTGTAACGATCGGCAAGCTCTCTCAAGTGTGTGCAACCCTGTATAAAACCGATTACAAGCCTCGTCCCGGTCTGTTATCTCAGACATTTACCTCAAGCACGCAAGCAATCCATGCTGCTAAATCCATCATCCGTCTAATGATAGAAGAGGGATTTTTTGGCAAAAATGGCAAAAACAACCAAGTTCATCGGCAGTTTGTCAAAAGATTCGAAGAGATACGCAACATATCAGGACCCTATGGACTGGGAGCAATGGTTGCATTCACTCCATTAAATGGAGACGCAAAAAAGGTGAAAGCATTTGTCGATCGCCTCTACCATGCCGGCGTTCTTAGCTTTATCTGCGGCAAAGAACCGACTCGGACTCGCTTCCTCGTTCCCGTAGGGGCGGTCTCAAATCTCGACATTGACAACGTATGCACAATAGTAGAAGAGATGCTGCAATGTTCGTAATCCGTCCTGCTAAGCTCGAAGATATCGAAGCTTTAAAAGAGTTTGCTGAAAACGCAGCTTTGGGAATTATCAGCCTGCCAAAAAATCCGGAATTGCTGAAAAAAAAGATTGCATTCTCCCTCTCCTGCTTTGACAAGCAAGTTCAAAATCCAGGAAATGAAATTTACTGCTTTGTCCTGGAAAATTTAGAAACCGGAGAGGTCGGTGGATGCTGTGCAATCTACGCAAAAACCGGCATTAAGGAGCCAGTATACATCTATCGTCTGGAAACCAGCTATCCTTCCTCAAAAACGCTTCCTGTTCCCTGTCAAATCACAGTATTGAAGCCAATGAAGCTTTCAGAAGGTCCCGCAGAACTCAGCATGCTTTTCTTAAAAAAAGAGTGGCGAAAGGAAAAGCTTGGAGAACTGCTATCTTTGAGTAGATTCTTATTTATTGCCAACCACAAGCATCGTATTGAAACAACTATTTGTGCAAGACTTAGAGGAGTTGTTGATTCGAAAAAAAATACCTCTCCTTTTTGGGATGGAATAGGAAGACATTTTGTTGCGATAGATTTTTCCAAAGTGTGCGAACTGCAACAAGAGGACTACCCCTATATCGAAGAGTTTCTTCCTCGCTTCCCCATCTATACGCACCTATTAAGCAAACAAGTGCAAGCAATGATTGGGCGCATTCATGAGACAACTCGCCCAGCACTTCATATGTTGAAAAAAGAGGGAATGTCGCTCTCTTCCGATATAGACCTCTTTGACGGAGGCCCCATTCTTCAAGGGGACATTTCCACAATCCGCACAGTTGTCAAAAGTCGTCGAACGACAGTTGCCAAGGTGGATACCGTCCCTATCAACTCCCCTTTATTTCTGATCAGCAACTGCCTTCTGGACTTTCGCTGTTGCTTTGCCAGAGCTCTATTCAAAGAAAGAGAAGGGATAACATTGGCGTATGAAGATGCAAAAGCACTTCAAGTTTCACCTGGAGATGACGTTAGGTTTATACCGAACAAACTTCAAGAATAGGTTTTTGACGTCATCGTCAGCCTCTGGTTTTGAGAGGATACTTAAAAAGCTAATTGACAACTAATTATAGAATTCATAAAATTAATTTACAAACTAATTCAATCTTTAATAATATGCATCTATTTTTAGCAATATCAGGACATGGAGGAGGCAACAAAGGTCCCCAAAGCGTATACCAACAATTAGAGAAGTCTTATATACCGTTCATGAATGAAAATTTTACTTGTTGCTAAATCGACTTCCCAGCATGCTGTTAGCATGCAATTTCTCACAAAACAAGAAAGAGAACAACTTCAGGCACAACATCGATTCGAAAGAGATCGACGTATTTGCGATCGTATTAAGGCAATACTGCTTTACGATAAAGGGTGGACCTTTCCGGAGATTGCCGAAGCTCTGCTACTCTCTGAGGGTGCTATTCGTAATCATATCAAAGAATATCAGAGCCATAAAAAATTACGGCCTGAAGGTGGCGGCAGCATGGAAAAGCTTTCTGATTCAGAATCCAGTGAACTCGAGAAGCACTTGCTTGAATACACCTATCTCCACGTTACCAGCATTGTTGCATATGTGAACGTGAGATTTGGCCATCATTATTCGATACCAGGAATGACATCTTGGCTTAAAAGACATGGATTTTCTTACAAAAAACCCAAGCTTGTGCCAGGAAAAGCCGACAAAGATGAACAGCAGAAATGGATCGACGCATATGCAAAATTCAAGGCAAATCTTCCTGGTGATGAAACGATTTGCTTCACGGACGGTGTTCACCCTACTCACAACGTTCAACTTGGATATGGATGGATTAAAAAAGGTGTAGACAAACTGATACCTGCAAATACAGGTAGATCCAGACTTAATTTGACCGGTTCCATTGATATCCTATCTTACAAAGTATTTCTTCAAGAGGACAAAACGTTAAATGCTGATGCGACTATCCGCTTTTTTCAGTCTCTTGAACAACATTATTCAGGGAAAACCCGGATACACGTTTTCTGTGATAATGCCCCATATTATCGGAACCGGGAGGTTACAAAATATCTAAAAAATTCTAAAATTCAACTCCACTTTCTCCCTCCCTATAGCCCAAACTTGAACCCAATCGAACGACTGTGGAAGTGGATGAAAGAAACAGTGGTCTATAATACGTACTACTCGGATTTCTATGAGTTCCGTCAAGCAATTTTTGGGTTTTTCCGTACTTTATCGGGTCTAGATCCTGGGAGCTCTTTAGGGAGTTGTTTTAGATCTCGAGTTGGAGATAGATTCCGAGCAATGGGGGCTCCCGCCACCCCCTAAGATGCAGTTTTAGGAGATGTCAAATTTATTTTCGAATAATAAACGGTATATTGAATTTTATTGGCTAAATCACTAATGATGGGGCCAAATGATTAGATCCATCAATCCAGCTACAGGGGAAATACTTTGGGAAGGGCTGCCTGCAGGCCAAGCAGAAGTTGATGCTGCCGTCAGCTTGGCCGCTCAAGCAGCTCCTCTCTGGAGCGGAATTTCATTCAGAGAACGAGAAGCGCTGGTCAGACATTTTGGAGAACTTCTTGAAAAAAAGCGCGAAGCTATCGCATTGACCATTTCTCAGGAGATGGGAAAACCTCTCTGGGAGTCAAAAACAGAAGTCGGTGCAATGATCGGTAAAATCGAAACTTCGATTGCGGCGCAAAAAGAGCGCTGTCCGGAAAAAACCTCGGAATCCGCCCGCTTCCGCACCTGCACACGCCACAAGCCTCTGGGTATCTGCGCTGTATTCGGCCCCTATAATTTCCCCGGACACCTTCCAAACGGGCATATTGTTCCCGCTCTTCTTGCAGGAAATACAATCGTTTTGAAACCCAGCGAGATCACTCCATTTGTCTCTGAAAAAATCGTCGATATTTGGAAAGAGGCAGGGCTTCCCAAAGGAGTGCTCAACCTAGTGCAAGGAGATGCAGAGACTGGGCAATATTTGGCCCACCACCCCTTAATCAATGCTCTTTTTTTTACAGGCAGCTGGCAAACAGGTAAAATTCTTTCAGAGCTGTTTGGTTCCCGCCCCGATCGCTTGCTTGCCTTGGAAATGGGAGGAAACAATCCACTTGTCTTAGGTGATATTGAACAGGTTGATGCTGCAGCCTATACCATTATCCAATCCGCCTATCTTACATCCGGACAACGCTGCACGTGTGCCAGGCGATTGATCGTTCAGGAAAAACACCAACCAATTATCGACTGCCTATTGGAATGGCTGCCTAAATTAAAAATCGGCGCCTATGACTCAACTCCAGAACCATTTATGGGACCTCTCATCTCTCAAGCTGCTGCAGAAAAGGTTTTAAACGCACAATCCAATTTATTGAAGCAGGGTGCAAAAGCCTTGCTAAAATCTTCTAAAATCAATCCCGATCTACCTATGCTTTCTCCCGGTTTGCTAGATGTAACAACAGCTTCAAACGTCCCTGATGAAGAGATTTTTGGCCCTCTGTTGCAGCTCGTCTACACTGACAGTTTTGAAGCCTCAGTTCAAGAAGCAAATCGCACAGCTTATGGCTTAGCCGCCTCGCTGTTATCGGAGTCGCAAGAGGAGTATACACATTTTTACCGTTCCGTACGCGCCGGCGTAATCAATTGGAACTGCCCAACGACCGGAGCTTCCAGCCTGTCGCCTTTCGGAGGAGTCGGCCAAAGCGGCAATTACCGTCCAAGCGCCTATTACGCAGCTGATTACTGCAACTATCCCGTCGCCTCTCTTGAAAGCACAACTCTCACTTTACCGGAATCCTTAAGCCCTGGAATCCCTCGATGAACGCTCCTGCTTATGAAGTCAATATTGACGGCCTTGTCGGCCCCACACACTCTTACGGTGGGTTATCCAAAGGGAATCTAGCATCCATAGAAAATGCCGGGAACATTTCGAATCCAAAAATTGCAGCACTTCAAGGATTGAATAAAATGAAACAGATGGCCGACTACGGCTATCGGCAACTGATCCTTCCACCGCACGAACGCCCTCACCTACCTACCTTGCGCGCTTTGGGCTATACCGGAGTAGATAACCGCATCCCTGGAAAAGTTTATCAAGACAATCCAGAGCTTCTTTACCAGTACTCCTCTGCCGCTTCGATGTTTGCAGCTAATGCCGCAACAGCGACCCCTTCCATAGACGCAGCTGACAACCGTTTGCATTTAACCCCTGCAAATAAAGCAGCAACGCCTCATCGGATCATTGAAGCGGAAACAACTCTTCGTCTACTCCGTACAATATT
Organism: Waddlia chondrophila WSU 86-1044; assembly: GCF_000092785.1. Classification (NCBI taxonomy): domain Bacteria; kingdom Pseudomonadati; phylum Chlamydiota; class Chlamydiia; order Parachlamydiales; family Waddliaceae; genus Waddlia; species Waddlia chondrophila. The sequence continues at coordinate 896,455 of NC_014225.1, read as the reverse complement.
TCCTAATCCAACCTTTTTTACCATTCATCCGCCACTCCCCTTCCACCCCCTTTTTCACGATGAAGGAGCCGCTAACCACATCCGTTTCTGCACCGATCTTCGTTATGTCGGTGTTCACCTCTTTGTCTATGGCAAAGCAAATGAAATGGACGACTTGCCTGAAGAGCGGATATACACTCCCCGTCAAACATTGGAAGCGCAAAAGGCAATTGCCAGATCGCACCGCTTGGATCCTTCACAAGTTGTCTATGCCATGCAGTCAACCGAGGCTCTGAACCAGGGAGTCTTTCACAACGATCTCATCTCCATGGGATGCCACGACCTATTCATTTATCACGAGCTAGCCTTTGAAAACCCTGAAGCAGTGCTCGATGAACTTAAAAATACATTTAACGAAATTTGCGACCAGCCTCTAAAAACAATTAAAGTAGCCAATAACGAGATCCACCTGAAAGCTGCTATCAAAACCTACTTTTTTAACTCTCAAATCATCAAACTTCAAGACGGCGGCTTCGTCCTCTTTTGTCCAAAACAATGCCAAAATCATCAAGATGTCAATAAGTACCTCACCAATCTTCTCAAAGATCCGAAAAGTCCAATTGCCGATATTCACTATATTGATCTCGACCAAAGCATGCGCAATGGCGGCGGACCTGCCTGCCTGCGTTTTTCCACCGTGCTAACAGATATAGAGCTTGAGCAAGTGAACCCCAACCTGTTTCTCACCGATAAGCTCTATGATCGATTGAGCGAATGGATCAACATCCACTATAGAGATTCGCTAAAGCTTGAGGATCTCGCAGACCCTTCTCTAGTAGACGAAACTCAAGAAGCGCTCAACGTGCTGACCCAGATTCTCGACCTTGGCCGCATCTACGATTTTCAACAATGACTCTTTTCAATGATCTTAAACAGTCTATTCAAGGCACGATCTTATCCGATCCTGCCAGCCTTGGCATCTACAGCGTCGATGCCTCTATTTATGAAGTGATGCCGACAGCCGTTGTCCTTCCTAAAAACATCAATGATATCCGCTTTGCTGTCAAAATCGCTGCCAAACACCACATTCCCATCACTCCAAGAGGAGCTGCAACAGGAATTACAGGAGGATGCTTAGGTTCCGGAATTATCCTCGATCTCTCCCTTCATCTAAACCGCATCTTAGAAATCAATCTTGAGCAGGAATATGCGCTCTGCGAACCTGGCGTTGTACAAGATCGGCTGAACGACGCCTTGCGAACAAATGGATATCGGCTGGGGCCTGATACCTCAACCGGTAATCGAGCAACTTTGGGAGGAATGCTTGCCAACAATGCTGCTGGAGCCCGCTCCCTGAAATACGGCCGCATGATCGACCACGTGCTGGAAGTTGAAATGATTCTTGCCACAGGAGAGATAATCACCTTCGGCCCGAACACCCCAGTCCAACACCCAATCGTGCAAAAAATTTTGCAGATGTGCAATCAAAATAAAGAAGAAATCAAGAAAAGATTTCCATCCATCCCGCGCAGGGTTTCCGGATACAATCTCGACGCTCTCTTAGGAGATGGGATTCCAAACCTTTGCCCTTTGATTGTAGGATCTGAAGGAACTTTAGGAGTCGTGACTAAAATCAAAGTCGCAATCGCCCCTTTGCCCAAACAAACATCTCTTTCCGTGATCCACTTTGATGACATGATTGAAGGGTTGTCAGAAGTGCCTAGACTCCTTTCATTCAACCCCATCTCCCTAGAGATGATCGACCGCAATATCCTGGAAGCCGGCCAAACTTCCCCTGCACTCAAAGACAAACTCGATTGGCTGCATGGGAACCCTGCAATGGTCTTAGTTGCAGAATTTGAAGGAGATCCGGATCAAGCTCTTGAGAAACCGATCGGATATGCGCAAACCATTTTGAAAGATCCCAAAATCCAGGAACATGTTTGGCTGGTACGGAAAGCAGGACTAGGTCTTTTGCTATCTAAGCGCAGCTACAGCCGTGCGATTGCATTCATTGAAGATATCAGCGTAGATCCTCAAAACATTGCGGAATTTATGCAAGAATTCCTTGCATACCTTGAAAAAAAAGGAAAAAGAGCTGGTATCTATGGACATGCGGGGTCAGGCTGCCTGCATATCCGCCCCTACATCGATTTGCGAGATCCCAAAGAACGCCAGACCATGAAACAGATACAAGAACACGTTGCCGATCTTGTGATGCAGTACGGTGGGACACTCAGCGGTGAACATGGAGACGGGCTTGTGCGCTCCTGGTTAACCTCTAAGCTCTACGGAGAAAATATCTACTCCCTGTTTAAGCAAGTAAAAGAGATTTTCGATCCAAATCATTTGATGAACCCGGGAAAAATCGTAAGAGCTCCTCCTTTTCTTCAAAATCTTAGAAAAACTCCAGTAAAAAGCCTGGACACCTTTCTCGACTTTTCAAAAGAAGGAGGCATAGAGCTCTCTGCCGACCTGTGCAACGGAAACGCGCAGTGCCGAAAAAAAGAAGGCACCATGTGCCCCTCCTTTCAAGCAACCGGCCGCGAATACGATTCCACACGTGCTCGGGCACAAACGCTGCGCGGCATTCTTCACGGCAGCCTGTCTGCCGATGGATTAGCGTCAAAAGAGCTGTATCACGTCCTTGACCTTTGCCTGCAATGCAAAGGGTGCAAATCGGAATGCCCCTCGCAAGTCGACATGGCAAAAATGAAAACAGAGTTTCTGCACCATTTCCATAAAAAGCACGGTCTTACCTTAAGAGACAGGATCTTCGGACATATCGGTACAATCAACCAAATCTCTTCCCATTTCCCACGCCTGTTCAACGCAATTGGAAAAACACGGCCAGCGAAAAAAATGATCGAAACCCTGGGCATCACCAGCCAACGAGAGCTGCCTGAGCTTGCTCTCAAGCGTTTTTCCAAATGGTTTTCCAAACATCCAAAGATCGGCGGCAGAAAAATCTTGTTATTCAATGACACTTTCAACGAATTTAATTGCCCAGAGGTAGGAATTGCAGCTGTGAAAGTGCTTGAAAAACTGGGATATCAAATCATTTCGCCTCCTTGGACCTGCTGCGGCCGCACTTTAATTTCCAAAGGGATGCTTGATTCAGCTAAAGTACAAGCCGAAAAACTTATCGCCACCCTTCTCCCCTATGCCAAAGAAAACATTCCCATCATAGGGCTTGAGCCCAGTTGCCTGCTAACGATCAAGGACGATTTTCAAGGACTTTTAGGCTATGAAAATCCTGATCTGAAAATAGTGAATGCGATGAGCCAAACATTTGACCAGTTTATCGCATCCCATCACAAACTTCCTTTCCAAAACACAAAAGATTCAGTTAAACTGCACGGACATTGCCATCAAAAAGCATTGACAGGCACAAGCAGCGCGATGAAAATCTTGCACACTCTTGGAAATCCTTCTGAAATTCCTTCCGGCTGCTGTGGAATGGCAGGCTCTTTCGGCTATGAAAAGGAGCATTATCAGATCTCAATGGCAATCGGAGAGCTCAAACTCTTTCCAGCAGTGCGGCAGACGGAGGATCCCATTATTGCCGACGGTTTCTCGTGCCGTTGCCAAATCGCACACGCAACAGGAAAAACACCGCTTCATCTTGCACAATACTTAGCTAATTTAAAATATGTTTAACAAAATCATCTTTTTCATCTTTATTCTATATCAATTTAATACTTTCTCGCAGGAATGCAACACTCCATTATTATTGCTGCATTTAGATGTTAATAAAACATTGATTGCAGAAGATCAGACAGCAGGCCAGTCTTTGGAATTCATGATTGCCAGCGAGATTGCTGAAAAAACTGTTCATCAATGGGAGCCGAACCTTCCCCCCATGAGTTACGCCGATTATGTGAGAAAGATCTTGGTGCCGGGAGCAACAACAAAAGAGATCAAGGAAAAGAGAAAGAAAATTTTGAGAAATTTTATCAATATCTTGGAAAACTCCGATCATCCTGATAAAAACGCAATCATTGCCCAGTATTATACCTGTATAGAAAAGATGGAAGGGAGATATCTCATCCCCTCTTTTGTAAAATTTTTGTGTATACTAAAGGAGCAAAAAGCAGCTTTCAGAATCATCTTACGGACATATGGCAATGACATACGCCTTGGAAAAGTCACAAAGGAGATTGAAAGCGTTCTCGATGGCGATCGCTTTTTCTATCGAGGAAGCTTTAAAAAAGGCACCCTAAAAATCAAAGGAATGGACAGCATGCGAAAAGCTGAAGAAATCTACCTCTTTTTTCGCGATACAATAGGACATGTAGCGATACAAGATGATTGGAAGACTTGGCTTAAAGACAACAAAAGAAGAAGGTCGGGCAAGCCATTTATTTTTGATCCCGCAGATAAAGAAATTCTATCGTTATTCTTTGACGATAATATCAACTCTGATCCCGATTCAGAATTCGGAATCGTCAATCTTTTGCCGATCAATGAGAGTGAGGTTAGCTCTTCTCTTCTCCACAAACTCTATCTTCGAAAAGTAGAGACAATCGAAGCGATTCTGGACGAAGATTACTTCTTGAAGTTGATTAAAATCTAAGCCCTACAGTCAGTTCTGCACCGTAGCGGGTGAGTGTATCGCACGCAAGATGCACAGCACCTGCATCAGCACTTAAAGGGTACACCACTTGAGGAGCGTAGGAAAAGGCGCCGTAAAACCCATGCACTCCAAGAGTGAAGCACCCGTTGATAAACATCATGCCCATTTTCCCCTCTCCGTAGATCGCAAATTCATCATGACTGAGATCCATGGTAAAATCGTTGGAAGCACTCACGATCTGATTTGAAGTCAAACAGTCATTGGCATAGTAGAAGTCGAGATCTCCTGAGAGGAAGAATGCCATGCAAGAGGTGAAAAACGCTTCTCCTCTAATACCCAGCGCTAAACCAACGTAATCTGTGCTGAGCTCGTCTTCGACTGAAAAATTAGTCACTTTTGCCCCTTGAAACGTTCCATAAAAGCGATGGTTTTGCTCAAGTCGTTTATAAGAGAGCCCTGCCGCCCAGCTTATTCGATTGCAGTCAGTACAAAAGAAATCACAAATAAAAACCGCATCTCCTCCATAAATTTTCAATTCCAGTGCACTGACTCCATAATCAGCTGCCGTCGTATAGAAGTTGCCATTTCCTGTAATTTCGTAAAAAAGAAGAGAATTCGAACTCAGGGCCGTTGTGCTATCGCTGCCTTCTTCGTTTTGTGAATAAAATCCCCGCAACTCGCCCATCGAGCAACCACTCCATTGAAATCCAAGCGCAGCCATCACTCCCCAGCCGCATTCATCCGTATCGATTCCGCCTCTTGGAGATAGGGTCGTTACCTCCTCGCCAGTTCCTCTGACAATAGCGTTCGTCTCAGGGACATTGAACCAAATATAGCTGGCTCCAAAATCTGAATACCCGGCACAAGTGACTCCTTCAAGACCAAATGCAAAAAGAAAAGTAAAGGCCACTAAGATCATTCTGAACATAAGAATATTCCTTAAATAAAGAACATTCTAGAAAGAGACTGGAATTAAAGCAACTGGAAGAATCAGCGGACGCGGGGGTCTGTTTCCTTAATAATATAGCTGACGTTTTTCTGATTAAACCCTTTATACCCCTCTCTACGCTGCAAATTTTCCATATGGCTTCCAACGGCGCCAAACTTAAGGAATTTCTCTTTTTCTTCCGAAGATATTTTTCCTTCCACCAGCAACTTATCCAATCGTTTTGGATCGATTACCCATTGCTCGCCATGAGTGAACGCTTGCTTTAGATAGGAAAAGTTGCTGAAAGGATCCATCATTCCAACCCCTTGTTGATGAAGATCGTTTGTCAGCTCTTCGAAAGAGAACTGCGCTTCTAGATGATGCATACCCGCTTTGAGAATCGAATCTCCATGCAGTGCACACCAAAGCCCTATCGTTCCCAATTCGGGGAGCTCAGAAAGCTTCTCATGAGCAAAATCAATGTGCAGCTCCTCAGGCGAAAGGTCGAGATCGCAAAAAAGAACAAGGCCTGCACCCGGGTTTTCCATCACTTGAGCTCCCCAGCCGGCCTCCTCTCCTGCGTAGAACCGTTCACGGCAATGAAAACCTAAAAGCTCAAATAACCGAATCAATTGAGGGAAAAATTTGCGGGATGAACGGAAGGTGTGGTGGTCATGATTTGCCCATCCCATTCCCAGCCTATCCTGCCTGTTTTTTTGTACTTGTCCAGCGTGATTGCGCGCTTGCCAATAAGCGCGTTCTCCTTCCATAACAGCCCAAGCTGCCAAATCCCTGCCGATTAATGCGATCATCTGTTTTACTGCATCGAAAGCGTTCTGCATCCCTTCTTCTTCGTCGTCAGCAGCACGTTCACGCGTCTTCCATATCTCAAGCGCTTTTAAATACTTTTCCGTTCCATTTTTCTCTGCTTCCTCAGGTTCAACTTCTGGATAGCAACGCCTTTCCACCACCCAAAGAAAGCAATCATTTTCCTTTTCCACAAGTGCTCTTCTGAATCTGCCATAAGGAATACCCTCAATATTTGAAGAGATGCCATGAACCATTAAAAAATCTGCACATTGTTCCACCTTGACTGCGACCCCCTCTTTTTGCATCACAGCAATACGCGGTAATTGCGCTCCTGGGTGGTAGTAGACGCCTTCAGCTTGAAGCTCAAATCCAACCTCCTCAAAACATTTGACTGCACTTTGATCGACAACCGCAAAATAATCGATCCAGTCGAAAAGCCGTGTACTCGTGTGTTTCTGCAAATCCTCTTCAAATTGTCTGATTTTTCCATTTTTTTCACGGTAGAGTGTTAAAAGATCGCTAAGACACTTTTCAGCTGCCGGCTGCCTTTCCCACTTAAACTGCAGTTCATTTTCCATGAATTCTTCTCCTATTTTCACCTGATTTTTAGAGAGATCTTAAGTTAAATGCAAATTAAAAAAAATATTGTATAATAGACGTAGGGTATATTTCAAAGATTTAGGAGGTCATGATGTCTGGTTCTGGAGGAGTGCGATCAAGAATCGCTTTTTTTCAAAGCATGATCGACGAACCAACTGTAGTGCTACCCGTTAATCAAGCAAAAACTAAGAGAGTTTTCGCCCCCCTGATACAGGAATTTTCGAAGCTCTCAGATTGCAGTAAATGCTGCCTTTCAGCTCGCTAACGCTCGGCATTGACCGCAATCTGATTTCTCCTTCAATGCTTCCTATCAGGGGCGCTCGCATTAAGCAGCCTCACATTTATAATAATGTTTTTCCATTTCATTTGGAGATCGGTATTTCAAAGTAGAGTGCAGGTAATCGGAATTGTATTTCAGAACCCAACTTTGCAATTCTTTTGAGAGTTCTTCTGAAGACCTCCATTCTTTTAGCCATAAAAGCTCCTCTTTCATGGTGCGCATGAATCGCTCGGTCTCTGCATTTCCCTTTGGATTGTTGTAGCTTGTGTAAATTTGCTCTACATCTACTTTTGAGCAGTAACGCATATAAGCCTCTGAAGTGGGCTGACATCCGTTATCTGAGACAAGTTTTAGTCCTTTGCCACGGGCCCCTTCTGGAAATTGCGTGTTAAGCGCCCGGTCTAATGCTTCTAGCCAGTCTATTGACTTAGAGCGCCTTCCAGACTTCAACCCCACAATTTTTTTCGTGTACCAGTCAAGTACAACTGTTATGTAAGTCCAGCCATCGCCTTCGACAAAAACTTTTGTCATGTCTGTTCCCCATATCTGATTAGGTTTTTCCGCCTTGGGCTTCGGTCGATGATGTCTATCAGCAGTTTTAGGCCTCATTTTTTTGGCGCAAAGAAGATTTCGCTCTTTCATAATTCGATAAATGCGTTTCAAATTGCACGGTATTCCATCTCTATAACGCAAACTTGCCCATACTCGCCTGTAACCCCAAAAGGGGTGCTCCATTTTTATCTGAGCAATTCTTTCGGCGAGGACATCATCGATTTTTCTTCTTATCTCAGGACGTTTTCTCTTCACAGATACCACTCCTCGTCGTTTTTTTTTAACTCGAGAGTAAGATCTGCAACCACTTGTTTCAAACGATTGTTTTGCTTCTGAAGACGTGCTTCCTTTTGGTCTGATTTTCCTTTTTCAAACGCTCGGCTCGCATTGTTTAGAAAACAGTCCTTCCATTGGTAGAACTGAGCCTGACTTATTTCGTATTCAGTGCAAATTTCGGCAAGGGGACGACCCCTTAATCCTTCCAATATAATTTTTGTTTTTAATTCAGGAGTCCATTTTCTTCGTTTCATGAGTAAAACCCTATAGTTTAGATAGTTATTTTACTCTCTTAGCTCCTTTTATGTCTTAACGGGGAGCAGTATACAACAAAGCCAAAGACTGACTCCACAACAGGGCCGCAAACAAGTTCTCCTTCTACAGGAATAACAGTTTCTACGAATCCTGAGGGTATGGGAGCTGAAAAAACCAGCAGTGTTGTAGAAGAAAGTAAGATTTTTACTCAAGAAAGCTCATCAGAGCGGCCTCTTTCAGAAATAGGGGTGGATACTCATTTACCATCACAAGTTAAACCAACAGCAGACAAAGCTGATACAGTGCAGCAAGAGAAGTTTTTTTCAAAATCTGAGAAAAGACAAGGTCGAATTTTAGATCAAAGAATCGTTAAAGAAGCCCTGGAAGGCGGTGCAGATGTTGAAAACCTCGCTAGTCTAAAAAAGACAGATCATGTTGTGCAGGAAACACAAATTTTCAAACAAAGTAGCGAGGAAAGCCCACCTCTTTCGGAAAAAAAAGTAGACCCCAATCCAAAACCAGAGCTCAGGAGGATGCCGCATCAGTTTTTTGATAAAAAAGTCATTGGAGGAATCCGTGCTCAAAGTCATGAAAACGGCGGAGATGTTAAGGATCTTTCCGAACCACCAAAAGAATTGAAAACAGCTCAGAGACCTTCTGATGAAAACATTAAAACAATATCTAATGCTCTTGCTTCTTTAAACAAAAAGACAAAGTTGGGTGTATCTTTGGGAAAAGATGGCCATGTAAACATCTCCACTAAAAAAAGAGGGAGAATTGGGAAAGCTGGAAAATCTCAAGAAACAAAAGAATCAATGAATACCATGCTTGATGTCATGGAAGAAATTATGAGAAATGGTCCGGAAAATGCTAAAAACGAGGTTTTTAAATCTTTAAGATCTATAAACTCAAAAAGTTGGAGCAGAGATGTTTTAAAACAAAATCCCCAGATGAAAGCAAGATTCCAAGCCATCAAAAATAATTTTCCTCACCTAACCATTAAACCAAGCAGCAGCGATCTGAACACCTTTTCCGAGATGGTAGGCAAAGTTTCCGGAGACCTTGAAAGCAAAGACTATAAAGGGCTATCTGATACCTTAACAGAACATTCTGGCACGCTTAAAACAATTCTGGAAAATTCAGGAATGGATCCCAAAAAAACCGTTGATATCTCATCCCGAGGCAGAGCAGATCTACTTGGTATTCCAATGGAGGAGTTCTTTGGCTTAGTTCCTAGCGAACATTCTGGCAGCGCAATTATTCAAGATATCATTGATCACACACAATTCCTTAAAGATAATCCAGAAGAGGGATATGCTCTTACATCTGGGCAAGAGTTAGCAGCTCAAAGGCAGGGTGATCGCGAAATAAGTTCTTTTCAGATATTTGGTAGAGTTGCGCGTACCACAGGTGGTGGACCTTCGGTTACCACAACTATGGCAAAGCAACTAGACAGATGTGTCGATGGATTTTGTGCTAAATTTATCGTTGATCCTGAACGCGCAGATAAAGAAGGAAGCGATGATCTTACGCCATTACAAATGACTAGAAATGATATGATCCAGAGCCGACTTGAAGAAATTTCCGATTTTAAAGATTTTATGGAAGACAGATCAAATATCAACAAAAAAATTATGAAAATATTAAGAGCAGATACAATTGATCCGAAAGGTCTAGAAGATGTAATCAAAGACATTAAAGCTTTTGAAGAAAAATACAAACCTCTTGCTGAAAAACATCAAAAGGAACTTCAAAAAATCAGAGGTGAAATACCTAAAAATATAGGGTTTTTTACTGAAAAGGAAAATATTCAGGACAAACCAGAATACGCAGAAATGTTAAGGGAATATGCCTCCAAGTACACAAATTAAGAACTGATACTCAAATTTTTTTTAAGAAAAAGAAAAAATTTCATCAGCAAAAAGCAGTTTGCTGACATACTCCAAACCACCTCTCTTCACAATAATATAGTCCACATCATGCAGTGAAGCAATGACATCGACAAAAATGGGACTCGGATTCTCGTCTTCAATATGCACAACTAAATCCCAAGACTTCTTCTGGGCCACCTTGCGAATCGCTTCAAATAGATCTGTTCCAATCCCCCCTTTAGAAGAGAGCGATAAAATCGCAAATTCTCTTCCCTTCAACGCCTCCTGCAGCGCAAACAGATGCTCCTCATCAAATACCTTATTGCCAACATCTTCGCTAAGTAACTGCCTTGCTAACTCAGCAAGCGTCACGCGTGCACAGCCAAAATGGGAAACCGCAACTCCAGCAGCAACATTTGAAAGACGCGTCGCATCCGAAACGGTGAGCTGATTCGCCAAAGCAACTGTCAACATTGCCAACACCGTATCTCCCGCCCCTGTCACATCAACCACTTCTCGAGCGCGGACAGGAAAATCCTCCCGCTTACCAGATTGGTAAAAAAGAGAGATCCCCTCTTCCGATCTTGTCACCATCAACACTTCCGCCTGCGTAATCTCAAGCACTCTCTGCGCTGCAGCCTCTAAAGGTGCATCCATTGGCAGATTCGCTGCTGCATACACCTCTCCAAGGTTTGGCTTAACCACTGTCGCTTTTCGATATTTGGTAAAGTCAATCCCCTTGGGATCAGCGATAATTGGGATGTTCCGTTGCAAACACTCTTCAATCACAGCCGCCATCAACGTTTTCGTAATCATTCCTTTTCCATAATCGGAAATCGCAACCACTTTAATCGACTCAAGAAGAGTGGGAAGCGCTTCAATGATCTGCTGTTCAATCGCCTCATGCAACGGCAGCGCAGTCTCATAGTCCACCCGTACCATCTGCTGATTATCGGCGATCACCCGATTCTTCACAGGAGTCTGGCAACCTGTCTGAATCCAAATTCCATGCGTCTGCACTCCCTCCCTTTTAAGCGAATCAATCAGGATCTTTCCATGATCGTCTGCGCCTACACGGCCGACCATCAATGTCTCAGCACCCATCGCTGCTAGGTTAAGAGCAACATTTCCTGCACCACCAGGTCTGTGTTCCTCCGCTTGGACATGCAAAACAGGAACCGGCGCCTCTGGAGAAATGCGGCTTGCTTTCCCAATCGTATAGGTGTCTAACATCAAATCGCCAATTACCATGACCGACTGCTTGCTTAAGCGGCGAAAAGAACTAAAAAGATTTACCATTTTTTTCCGGTTAGAAGGTAATTTCTTACGTAATCGATCACACTTGCCTCCAACGGCTCGCATAAGGCGCTCTGCCCCAGAACTCCCGCTGTTTTGCTCATGTCCGCCCGCGTGTAGTTTTGGTATTTGCCGATCAGATCTTCAGGCATCTCGATATATTCGATCTTAGGCTCTTTATCCAGCGCTTTAAAAAGAGCATGCGCAATCTGATTCCAAGTGCCGGCCTTGCCTGTACCTATATTAAAAATCCCACCAGCATCGTTATTAAAGAATGCGCATGTCATCCTGACAGCGTCCTTGATATAGATGAAGTCTCGGCACTGATCGCCATCAGCAAACTTTTCAGGCTCCGATGACTGAAACAGACGAACCTCTCCTTCCCTTTGCACCTGGGATAAAAGATGGACAATCGCTGAGGCCATCCTTCCTTTGTGCGCTTCATTCGGGCCGAAAACATTGAAATATTTTAAACCGACAACCCGGTCCAACACCCCGTTTTTCTTAGCCCACAAATCGAAAAGATGCTTGGAATAGCCATACATATTCAATGGCTCAAGCGTTTCAAGTTTTGAATGGTCATCGGAAAATCCTTTAGAACCATTTCCATAGGTTGCCGCCGATGAAGCGTAAATAAAGCGGTGATTATGGCTAAGCGCATATTCAGCCAGCTTCACAGAAAAACGGTAATTGTTATCAAGAAGATAATCGGCGTTTTTCTCAACAGTACTGGAACACGCCCCCAAATGGATAAACCCGCCAATTTCAGACTCTTTTCCCTTCAACCAATCAAAGCAATTTTCAATGGGAATAATGTCGATAAAGGATTTGCCAATGAGATTTTGCCATTTCTCAGTTTTTTCTAAATTATCGATAAGAATAATGTTCTTGCGGCCATTGTCATTTAAATGCCTCACAACAGATGCACCGATGAAGCCTGCTGCCCCAGTTACAATAATCAGATCATCAACATTCATGCGTTCATCTCCCTATGGAAAATTGTGCCCCATTACATCCAAGGCAGCGCCAGCTGAGAACAGCTGACGCTCGAAAAACTGGCATCACTCTTTCGGCTCTTCTTGAGTTTCTTCAGCTGGAGCTGTTTGCTCTCCTTCTTCAGAAATCACCTTCAATGTAAAAGAAGCTTCTACACCTTCTTTTAACCTTAGAGGAATTTGATGTACACCTGTTGTTTTGATTGGATGCTTCAACTGAACATTTTTCTTCTCGATTAAAATGCTCTTCTGCTCCTGCATCAAGTGCACAATGTCTAACGAAGCAACGGAACCGTACATGTGTCCTTCCGCGTCCACCTTGACAACCGCAGTCAGAGTCGCTCCTTCGATCACCTTAGCAAGCGCCTCAGCCTCAGAACGGTCTTCAGCTGCTCTTTTTTGTCTTTCTTCTTGCAAACGCGCTTGCATACGCAAAGCATTTTTATCAGCAATAATCCCTAAACCTTTGGGTAGGATGAAATTGCGAGCATAACCAGGCTTAACGCTAACCACGTCGCCGCTTCTACCAAGATCTTCGACATCTTCGATGAGTAATAGTTGTGTTGCCATCTGATACGTCTCCTTTGATTATTCCGCGACAAACGGCAAAAGCGCCATGTGTCTTGCTCGTTTAATTGCAGTGGAAAGCATCCTTTGATGATGCGCTGATACACCGGTAATTCGGCGCGGCAGAATTTTTCCCCGCTCGGTGATGAATTTTGAAAGTTGTTCAATATTTTTGTAGTCGATCTCCTTCACACCGGCAGTCGTGAAAGGACAACGCTTCTTTCTACGTGGCCGGCCACCAGTCATTCTTGCCAGGCGAGATCTGAGTTTTGATTTTTTTCGTGACATGATCTGCACTCCTTATTGGGATTCGGCCAAAGCCTTGAATTCAATTTTTTCTAATACTTTTTCCGTTCTCAACGTAATAAAACGAACCAAGTCTTCATGAAGATGGTATTCATTCCAAACTTCTGAGATGGCTGCCGGAGACACGCTAAAGTAAATGACATAATAATGCCCTTCACGATGACCGTCGATCTCGTAAGCCATCCGCTTCTTCCCCTGTTCGTGAACCTTGTGAATCTCACCACCACGTGATGTGATCTCATTTTGCACTCTTTCCAGAGCTTTACTGCGCGCATCTTCGCTTAAGGTCGCGCTGATGATATACATCCCTTCGTATAAATTTTGCTTATTTTCACCCATTTTGTATTTCCTCTTGGGGTTTTAACTTGCTATTGACGACGTTCATTGCGTTCTGCAAAGAATCTTTCAACAAGAGCTCCAAAGCCTTGACTCCTTGATTTAACAAGGAAGGCAACTGCTCCATCTCACTCTTGTTAAACGGGTCCAGGACATAATCACTGAGCTCTTGGCTGGGATCAACCCCACGCCCTATGCCCACGCGCAACCGAGTATAACAATGGCTTCCTAAGTGCTGTTCGACACTTTTTAAACCGTTGTGTCCGCCCGCAGACCCTTTTTCCCTAAGCCGCAACTCTCCAAACGGGATCGCAACGTCATCTGTCACCACGACAACATTGTCTGTAGTGAGCTTAAAATAATTGATGAATCTTCCGACCGCCTGTCCACTGAGATTCATATAAGTCAGCGGCATTAACAGATGAACAGTCCATTCGCCAATCTGGCATTTACCTGTTTTAGCTTGTAATTTCTTCTCTTCTTTTAGGATAACTCCATGAAGGCGGGCAAAGCTCTCGATCAGGAGAAACCCCATATTGTGACGGGTCATTGCGTATTTTGAACCAGGATTTCCCAATCCAACGAATACAACTGCTTTTTGCTCTTTTTCCGTCACAAGCGCTTACCCTTATCTCTTAGCGATTGTTACCGCAACTTCATTCAGATCCATCAAAGGCCTGACAGTTTCAGGAATCTCCAAATCCGAAAGCTTTCGCGATTCCTTCAAACCAAGAGTTTTCACATCCATTTTGAAAAATTCCGGTAAATCCTTTGGCAAGCAATGCACACGCAAATAACGGATCACCCGACGGAGAACTCCACCTAACTTAATTCCTACGCAATCCACTTCCCCAACACACTCAATCGGCACTTTGACTTTGATTTTGACATTGTCAAGCAACTCCTCAAAATCGAGGTGCAACACATTGTATGTCGTGACATGATATTGAATATCTTTGACTAAAACATTTCTCTCTTTGCCGGTTCCATCCACAAGCGCCAACTTTGTTGTCGACAAACGCCCTTTTTTAACTGTTCTCAAGACCGTTTCAAAATCGGCTGCATCAACCGCAATCGCTTCTGAATCCTTGCCGCGGACATAAAGCACAGCAGGAATTTTCCCTAGATTGCGAAGACTTCTAGAATCGCTTTTCTTTTCAGCGGTTCTCTGTTCAAACTTCAGTTTCATTAAAACACCCCCCTAATCGTTAGGATGATAGCATGGTCAACGACTCTTGCCGCAACCACTGTTGGTTTCTCACTTAAATGATACCGACTTTAAAGCCGTTCGGTATCCCTTAGCTGCGACTGAGAGATGGCTCAGCGCTGCAATCGAGCTTGAACAAGGAAGAGATAGACTCGCGAGACAAAATGCAGTGAATCGCTTGCCCAAAGAGATTCGCGACGGAGACGGTGCGAATTTTTTCAGCTCCGTCTAAACGTTCGGTATATGGTATGGTATTACTCATATACAGCACTTCAATCGGACTATTTTCAATTTTTTCAACAGCTGAACCAACGAATAAACCGTGCGTCACAGCTGCGAAAATCCGATTGGCGCCCTTCTCTCGGCAAACTTTCGCTGCTGACACCAAAGTGCCTGCTGTAGAGCACATATCGTCAGCGAGAAGAACATCTTTTCCTTTTACATCCCCAATCAATGTGACCACATCAATCGTTGAAGAGTCGCATCGATGTTTATCGACAATTGCAAAATCAACGCCTAATTGCTGAGCATAAGCCTTCGCGAGCTTGACACTTCCGATATCGGGAGTGACAACGACCAGATTAGACGGGTCAAGATCGCGCTTGACCCCCTCAACAATACAGGGTCTCGCATACAAATTATCGACAGGAATGTCGAAAAAGCCTTGCAGTTGATCGGTGTGCAGATCCATCGTCAATAGACGGGATGCCCCGGCATTTTGAAGAAGATTTGCAACCAATTTAGCCGTAATCGGCACTCTAGGCCTGTCTTTTCTGTCCTGTCTGGCATACCCAAAATAAGGGATAACAACAGTAATGGACTGAGAAGAAGCACGCTTCAAAGCGTCGATCATGATCAGCAACTCCATCAAGTAATTATTCGGATCCAAAGCGACGGTTTGTACAATAAAGACATCCCTCCCGCGTACGTTTTCCTGAATTTGAACAGAAATTTCTCCATCAGGAAAGTGATCCAAAGCCACTCGACCAAGTTCGATTCCCAAATTATCCGAAATCCCTTTTGCCAGCTTCGGATGAGAAGTTCCGGAAAAAAGGATTGCCTTCGGAAAATTTTCGGCCATCAATCAAACCACAGTATCATTTGGGGTGGCAGGATTCGAACCTGCGCATGGCGGTACCAAAAACCGCTGCCTTACCGCTTGGCTACACCCCAATTTGGTAAATTTAAAGACAATAAGTTACCTTTTAGCGGATTTATTTGCAAGGATCTATTTTGCAAAAATTTTCCTCTCAGTTTTTTTCAACACAACTCTAATTGTAAAGAAAATATTAACATTAGTTTACAAATAATATAATTTTATCTATAATATCTTTTAAAGAGAGAGGAATTGTTTTATGTCAGTAAATCCCACAGGTCCACAGCAAGATTTTACATTAGGCGTCCAATCCACGGGAAGCGACATCGATATTAGTGTTGAACAAACTGGAGATGATTATACTGCTGATATTCAAGTAGAAAGCGGACGGCTGATTCCTGCCGACCAGGTGGAGACCCATTTTCCAAACTCTGATCTTCCCGAAGGCAACACCTTGCGCTGCCTTGAACAGGCCTTGCTGGACGAAGCAGGCCAAGGCCGCCTTACCGGCTCTTCAAGAGAAGAAGCGCTCGTCAATTTAAAGCAAGGAGTGACCGGCATTCGAGGCAAATTACTTAAGGAAAGCGGCAGAGCGGACTCTTCTGTTGTCGCAGATACGCACACTGATCCAGCTACAGGAAAAAAATACTACAAATTTCTGACAACCTGGGAAATTGACGTCACAATCGATGGGGAGCAGAAGACAATCAAAAAAAGCCAATGGACTGTGACCGGGGTCGAACAGCCACAAGATTTCAGCGATCCGGAGCAGATCCGCTTACAGCAGCACCGAGCGATTCTAGCTGTGAAATGCCATCGACACCTACACAAAGCAGCACTCAATCCACAGCACAAAGACTATACTTACGTCAAAGATTGCATCGATGATTTGCGCCAAACAAACCTTGTCGGCAAACAAGGCTACACAGACCAAAACCGCATGATGTTTTCAAACTGGCAACTGGATCTAACCGCTAAAGGAGACGACCGCAGCCATCAGCTGGAAGATTCAATCAATCAAAAAGAAGCCGCATCCTCCCTGGGGATCAGACTATACAACCGGTCAGGGAAAAAGGTGCACATCTATATTGATCAATCGCAAGAAGGAAGAAAAATCAATGAAGCCGGCAACAAATATCTAAAAAAAGGATTGGACCCTGAACAACCCGATCATGATTACACTCCTCTTGCTTTCAAAAGAAAAGAGCAGGGAGACCTCATGGTTACCAGAGGAAACGCTGAATTTTCAAAATTTATGAAAGTTCTGCATGCCAAACCGGAAGAGCTGGAAGCTTTGATGGAAGCGGATCGATTCGAAGGAAAAAACGCAAGGGGCATGACCTTTGAAGAAGTTAAAGCGGAGCGGTTAACTGCAAGAAGAGCACAGGCAAAGATCTATAAAAGGAATGCTAAATTATCAGGTCAAAAATTTCAGATGACCCTCATGCAGACCTATGTGGAAAAAGCTGGCGCGGGAATCGGCTTAATGCTACGTAAGGGATTGACAAGCGACACAAGTTTTACAAAGCACCTTCTTGAGCAACTTGAAAAAGAAAATTTGAGCGACGAAGAACGCAAACGCATTCAGAATGCGCTCAATGAATACAGAGACGCGAACCATGTGCTGCGTGACTGTCAACATGGCAATACGCTCGCAGACCACGACATGAGCGCTGAAAGCGTGGAGCAAAATCCCTACTTAAGTCAAGAGATGAAAGAGGTTGCTCAAGCTTATCTCGAAGCGACAAAACCTGATGCAAAGGCTCTTTCCGACTCTGGAGCCGTTAAAGAACATCAAGCCATCATCGATCAAGCAGCGCCTTTAACCGCAGCTACTGCTTGATCTGATACGCAAGATCCTGTAAGATCTCTTACAGTTATGAATATTGCTCATTATTTTACTTTTTTTCGCATCTTTATCAGCCCAATCTTTCTGTTGATTTATATTGCTCATGCTCAACTGGGCATTAGTGATATTGCCCTCCCCTACATCCTAATTTTTTTGCTGAGCATGTCAGAATTTTCCGATGCATTCGACGGCTATATCGCTCGTAAAACAAATCAAGTCACAGATTTAGGAAAAATTCTTGACCCCATGGCTGACAGCATCTATCGCATTTCTGTTTTTTTAACCTTTACTCTAGAGCCAATCCGTGTACCGATGATCCTCATATTTGTTTTCCTTTACAGAGACTCTGTCATCAGTACACTTCGCACCATCTGTGCGCTGCGTGGATTTACCCTTGCAGCCCGTTTCAGCGGCAAGCTTAAAGCTGTCATTCAAGCAATTGCTGCATTTGCCATCTTGATTCTGATGATTCCTCATTCTCTTGGGATTTTAAGCACTCAAACACTGCATTTGGCGAGCTCTTGGATTGTGGGAATTGCCGCAGCTTATGCCCTGCTTTCAGGGTTTGAATATTTGCACGCCAATCGCAAGCACATCACCAAACTTTTAACAAATCATGACTAAAATACGTGAAGTTTTGGGAGTAGGCACCCCCATCCTTGATCATTTAATCTCAGTAGATCCCTCCTTTTTAAAAACAATTCAGGGAAAGCCATACGGCATGGAATTGGTTTCTTACGACGAAATGATTTCCATCATTGAGAACAGCGGATCTATCCCTCTTCAAATCGCCGGAGGCAGCTGCTGCAATACAATCAAAGGTCTAGCCTCTTTGGGCCACGCATGCGCCTTAACCGGAAAAATCGGTCTGGATTTGACTGGTGAAAAAGTGATCAACGAACTGAAGAAATCCAGAGTCGAACCTCTTGTCTGCTACAACGGATCTCCGACAGCTCATGTTGCCTGCTTAATCACTCCGGATGGGAAACGCACCTGCCGTTCATTTATGGGTGCCGGAGGCGAAATGACGCCTGAAGACCTTGACCCCAAATATTTTCAAGGAGTGAAGCTCGTCCACATTGAAGGGTATTCCTTACTCGTTCCAGGTTTAACAAAACAAGCGATGAAATATGCAAAAGAGGCCGGAGCTCTTATTTCATTCGACATGGGAAGCTTTGAGATTGTTAAAGAGTTTCAAAGCAGCCTATACGAACTGCTCTCCGAATATGTTTCCATTCTCTTTTCTAATGAAGAAGAAACGCGCTCTTTTACCGGAAAAGACCCCAAAGAAGGGTGTAAAGTCTTGAGCTCGCTTTGTCAAACAGCAGCTGTCATGGTAGGAAAAAACGGTTGCTGGATAGGAAGCGGAGAAGAGCTCTTCCACTCCTCTGCTTTTCCAACTGTCCCCTTAGACACAACCGGTGCCGGCGACCTCTTTGCCAGCGGTTTTCTGCACGGGATGCTCAAGGGGCTTCCATTAAAAGAATGCGCCCGATACGGAGCGATCACCGGCGCAGCAGTTGTTCAACTGATCGGAGCTGAAATCCCCTCTTCTTCTTGGCCGGAGATCGTGGAAAGAATGACCTCTTCCTGAATTGCATAAGAGATCTCTTTGCGCAGCGTCCATATCCCCCAACTGTTGATCAACAACAGCAAACCGCCAGCAATCGCCATTACAGATTGTGCTTGCGAGGTATCGAAAAACACAGAAAGAACAAGCGCCAGAACTGCGTAGACGTTAAACATCAATACGCCCCATTTTTTAGACACGTGTTCAGCACACTTAAGTCCGACGACAAAATAGGCGGAAATCGTTGAATACCCTAAAAGGAAAAGAAATAAAGGCATAAAGTAGTCCATCCCGGGAAAGTAATCACGCAAAACAGTTTGGATCAACATTCCGGCTTCCATCGGCTGTTGCCAGATTCCAGTTGTTAAGATCATCATCACACTCATGGTGCAAATCACGAAGGTATCCAGAAACACATCGACAATCACTAAAGAGGCTTGTTTCTCGGCAGACTCCACCTCGCTTTCGCTA
This sequence comes from Waddlia chondrophila WSU 86-1044, assembly GCF_000092785.1. NCBI lineage: Bacteria > Pseudomonadati > Chlamydiota > Chlamydiia > Parachlamydiales > Waddliaceae > Waddlia > Waddlia chondrophila. The sequence continues at coordinate 876,635 of NC_014225.1, read as the reverse complement.
TGAATCACCGAAGCGTAGCCCACGCCGAGATCTCCTGTATAGCACCCTCTTCTAACCCCTTGAGAAACAGTGATCATGATCGCGCTTCCAAATGCGCCGCCAACTGCTGAATTTCCCGTAAACGCCTGAGAAAACACCTGGGATAAAACAATGGGAATCTGATGAAGATGATGCGCCAAAACCCAAAAACCCATTCCAAGAAACAGGAAGACAAAAACCGGTATTAAATAACTTGCGATATGGCCAACCCTTGCAACCCCTCCGCTGCCGGCAAAGATCACACAAACGATCAAAGCGGCAGAAACAAAACCCGGATGAAGATGGAAATTTTCCGACAAACTCTCAGTGATAACACGGAACTGGTAGACTTCAACACCATAGATGCAAAGCAGCAGACAAACAGTGACCGGAATCCAACTTTGCGCAGTCGCCCTCTTAAGGAAGAACATCGGTCCCCCCGAATAAGTGCCGTCCCCATGATCTTTTCTGTATTTGACTCCCAAGTACACTTCCGCATACTTAACAACCATGCCGATAATTGCAGTTATCCAAATCCAAAAAAGCGCTCCTGGGCCGCCAATCTGAATGGCAGTGCAGATTCCGACGATATTGCCAACGCCGACGCACCCTCCGACGCAGGCAAAAAAAGCCTTGATCGGGTGCACGCCTTTCCCCTCTGTCTTCATAAAGAAATAGCTGAAAAATCGCCTAAGGACTGTCGGAAGATTGCGCAGCTGAAACCCGCGGGATTGAATCGTTAATGTGATTCCAAGAATCACAACTGCCGGCACACCGAGGTATTCCCAAATAAAATTTTCGAAAAATTCCAGAAAAGAAAACACAAGATTATAAAACTCCGATTTTAAAAAACTAATAATATCATTCAAAAAGATTAAAAGATATTAATTTTTCATTTTTTTGAATAAACAAATCTTTCCAATAGTAATGATCCAATAAGCCTTCTGTTGACCATCCCAGGATATGATACGCTGCAAACAACGCCTCTATCGATGCCAAGCCATGCTCAGGATTTGGACAATCTTCCTGTTTTCTGGGATACGCTGTTTTCCATCCGCTCGGAAGACTACGTTTAGCAACCTGTTGATGAGAAGCGACAAAGCGATCCATTTTTTCCGCATAACGCCAGGTAGCATCGATCAAAAACAAGCCTCGCTCTCCATCATCTTTGGACAAAGAAGGTGCATTCATGGCTAGCAAGACATATTCGGATAGGTCGGGCAAAATGTCTGTCGGATAACTGAAAAAACACATATCCTTCCGACTTTCCAATCCCGTCAGGCTGCACTTTTTAAGATTCTCCTTGCGGTGCCTTAAAACAACAGTATGGTGTTGCCTGGTCAAGTTCAAAAACAGTTCCTTGCTAAAATTCCAATTCCTGAAGTAGTTTTGGTGAAGCTTCAAAATTCAAAATTTGAGGCTAATTCGATGCATCATGATACCTTACGAAGGAGTTTATTTGAAATGAAAGGTTATCTATTTTTAACCATCTTTCTCTTAGCTGCGCTGCCGATACTGGAGTCAAGCGAACAAAAGAACGGGATTGCATGGCACACAAATTACGAAAAAGCATTACAAGAGTCGAAAGCCACATCGAAGCCGATTTTTCTGTTTTTTACCGGCTCAGACTGGTGCGGATGGTGCAAAAAACTTGAAAATGAGGTGCTGAATACTCAGGAATTTGCAGAGGCGATTGGAAACAAAATGATTTTTGTTGTTTTAGACTATCCAATGAAAAAGAACCTCGATGCAAAAACTCGCGAACAGAACCAGACGCTAAAGGAGCGTTATTCCATCAAAAGCTACCCGACAGTTGTCTTGATCAACGGCAACGAAGAATTGATCGGAACGACAGGCTATCTCTCTGGTGGCGGACAAAAGTATGCTCAACATCTAATCAAAATGGTGCAAGAGTTCACGGCATACAAACAAAAAATGCGCAGGCCCTCCCTGCGCGAATATTCTGGAAAGGAACTGAAAAGACTCTATCAAAAATCTCAAGAACTAGGCCTTGCCGCCGACTCCGACAAACTTGTTCAAGCTGGAATCCACTCAGACCTTCCCCATTTTTTTTTGACTGAACGTTACCGCATATTGCTCAAAAACGGCCTTCTACATTCTGAAGAAGCTGCTGCGATTAAAGAGCAACTCCTTGTCAATGATCCAAACAATAAACATTTAACGCATTATCAAGTCGCCATTGCGGAATTCGAGTGCTTGAGCAAAGAATTAGAATCGAAAAAAGTCAACGCAGACGCGGTGGTCTATCCTTTAGTCAACTATATCAATCAATTTAAGGAAAAAGATATCGAAAACACTTGGAAACTGGATATGGTCATCTCTCAAGTGTATTTGGATGAAAATCAACTTGAAAAGTCCTTGAAATTTGCGCAAGACGCCTGTGCGCACGCCCCTCCTGCTATTCAAAAAGAAATCTCCCAGGCAGTTAACAAGATTCAAGAACAAATTTCAGAAGTGCGCTAAGCTCTGTTCTCATCATTTCAAAATCGACATCTTTAGCTTTCGATCTCGGTTTGACATGAATATCGATACCGGAATTCCGCAAACTGCCAAGCTGACGGAACCCCTCCCTTATTAAACGTTTAAACCGGTTTCTTTGAACCGCTTTTCCAAATTTACGGGAAACTGTAATGCCTAATCGAGAACGGTTAAGTCGATTTTTGACTGATTCGACCACCAAAAAATTTCCCGCATGTCTTTTTCCATATCGGACGACACGCAGGAATTGATATTTTTTTAAAAGCCGAGACTGTTTACTGAAGCAAGCTCTCACACGCGGGTTAAGGCTTTTCTTCCTGCGCGGCGGCGTCGGTTGATAATTTTCCTGCCGCTAGCGGTCTCCATTCTTTTTCGGAATCCGTGCTCTGATTTGCGACGTCTCTTGCTAGGTTGGTAAGTGCGTTTGACCATCGATTTTCCTTATCCATTTTAATGAATTAAAGCAATGATGCTATAGAATTCCAAGTTTAAAATCAAGAACCTATCCGCATACGGTTTTTGTAAACGCCTTTCTAAAAGATTTGGGTTGAATTCAAATGGAAGATCGTCTATAAGGTTAGCATCGTTTATGATGAAAGGTTAAGGAACATCCAATGAAAGTCAAAGCTTCGATTAAGGCGGATCCTTCGAAAGGCGACAAACTGGTGCGCCGCAAAGGTCGCCTCTATGTCATTAACAAAAAAGACCCAAACCGCAAACAACGGCAGAAAGGGCCGGCTCGCAAAAAGTAAAAGGTACACATGGCTAAAAAATCATCGATTGCAAAACAGAAGCGTCGCGAAAAAATCGTCAATCGCAACTGGGAAAAACGTCAAGAGCTGAAGAAAAAAGTCAGCGACATTAATTTGAGCGAAGAAGAGCGTCTGGAAGCTAGCATCCAGCTGAATAAAATGAGGCGCGACACGTCTCCGGTTCGTCTGCGCAACCGCTGCCAAATCACAGGCCGCTGCAGAGGCTACTTGAGCAAATTCAAAGTTTCTAGGCTTGTATTCCGAGAGATGGCTTCCATAGGAATGATTCCTGGAGTCACAAAATCTAGCTGGTAAACAGCCTGCACTCTTCGACAGTTTTCCACTCTTCCATGCCCTCACTCCAAACGTAGGTTGTGGAAGAGATTTTTTTATCTTGAAACAATTTGTGCAATTCTTCAAATTTGAGCGGTCCGATCTGAGAGGCTTCCCCTTCCAGGTAATACCACTGTTTGCTTTCGGCCTCTTCAACGGCAGATTCAGAAAGAAGCAGTTCTTCTACACCCTCTTCTTTTTCCTGATTCGCAAGATTAGGCAGGATAAACAGGGCAGCCAAAGCCAGCAGTCCGAAGCAGAACCCCAAAAAAAACCAAATTCTGCCATCTCTGCCTCTATTATCAGCCATTGCCGATACGGCAAAGCCAAGAAGCGCACTGATGATGATTGTTAGGATTGTGTATTGAGTAGAAAATTCCATCACACCAAATTCGTTGGCAAGTTTTAAACCCCATGCTATACTGGGATAAATCCTAAGGAAAATGTTTGATAACCACGCCTATCATGGCGCTGTAAAGTTTTTCTCAGTATAATATAAAGCATTAAACAGTGTCAAAACGTTTGATCAATTCCTATGATGGAGCAACAGAATGGAAACAAAACGCAATAAATACGACTCAAAAGAATTTGAGCTTCCCGAAACTGTATTTGTCCGCGATATTGAAAACCGCGTCTTCCAAGGAATTGTCCTCAAATGCCTTTCAGGAATTCACGGCGTCACCCCAATTGAGGGAAATTTTATCGACAACATTCTCGGCAGAGATAGCCTCGAAGGGATCCGCGGAATCCACATTGAACAAGACAGCAACCGCCAATGCGTTTCCATCAAGTTGGAAGTCAACGTTGGTTTCGGAGTGTCTATTCCTGCAAAAGCTGAAGAGATCCAAACTATGATCTCTGAAGAGGTCACAGAGCTGACCGGACTTCATGTTTCCGATATCCATGTTGTGTTTAAGAATATCGTTCCAGAAGAACAGCTGAAAAAATTCAACATTCCAAACACTGCGCTGCAGGCTCCAGTTTTGATCAGCACTGAAGACGAAGATGAATATAATGACGAATTTTAAATGAATATCGGTAAACTGATCCATTTTTTCATCGCAGCGATGCTGTCCATCTTTTTTATCCTTGGAGGCATCACATGCCTTCTGACTCCTTGGTCATCTGCTATCCGCACCCACATCATCCTCTTTATCATCGAGAACACCACCCTCATTTCTTCATTTGGCCTTCTTTTTATCATTTTGGGAATCTCTCTATTCATCAATGTCATCATCTCTTCACAGCATCGCTACTACAGCATCAAATCAAAAAAAAACGCGATCGACGTTGATGAAAACCTTATCCAGCAACTCGTCGACTGTTATTTTAAGGAATTATTCCCAGAAAAAGAAATCCCTAGTGCTATCTCTCTCAAAAATAACAAAATCCATATTACCGTCAGCCTCCCTTACTTCCCTTCATTTGAACAAAAATTTTTTCTTGAGAGCATCGAACACGACCTCGCGGAAACTTTGGGCAATATACTGGGTTTAAAAGAGGAGTTTTATCTCTCTGCGAGCTTTAAGACGTGAGAAGTTTTCTTGAACGCACCTTTCATTTAGAGAAAAACCAGACAAGCATCAAAACCGAAATTCTCGCAGGTTTCACGACCTTTTCTACAATGATCTACATCATCTTCGTCAATCCTCGCATTTTGAGCGAGGCTGGAATGGATAATGGCGCTGTGATGACCGCTACGATTATTGCAACTTTTTTTGCCTCTTTTTACATGGGACTACGAGCAAACCTCCCTTTCGCACTAGCTCCCGGCATGGGATTGAATGCCTATTTTACCTATGGGATTGTGATTGGAGAAGGATACTCATGGGAGACAGCTCTGGGAGCATGTTTTTTGGCTGGGATCATTTTTCTTATCCTTAATCAGGCAGGAATTAGAGAAGCGATCATGAATTCCATTCCCGCAGATCTTCGGTTGGGCACAGCTGGAGGAATCGGACTATTTCTTGCATTTATTGGATTTAAAAGCATCAATCTCGTCGTTCCCGATGAGAAGACTCTGCTAACTTTGGGAAATATTAAAGATCCCCAAATCATTCTTGCAGGCACCGGAGTGATCATGATCACCGTCCTAATGACTCTAAATGTCAGGGGCGCCATTTTTATCTGTGCACTGTTTAATTGGGGAATCGGACTTTTTCTCGGACTCGTCGAATGGAAGGGGCTGTTCAGCCTGCCGCCAACTCCTCTTCCCACCTTCATGAAGCTAGATATTTTAGGGGCGCTTGATCTCCAGATTCTTCCCGTAGTCCTTTCCTTAGTATTTGTTGCAATTTTTGATACAGCAGGCACCTTGCTAGGCCTCGCCAGCCATGGAAATTTCCTGACACCGGAAGGCAGGATTCCCCGTACACATCAGGCGCTTAATGCCGACGCCTTTGGGACAATTGCAGGATCGATTTTCGGAACAGCGCCTTTTACGACCTATCTTGAATCTGCCACAGGCATTTCCGCAGGAGGACGCACCGGACTGACCGCCGTCACCGTTGCCTTTCTTTTTCTCACAGCGCTCTTCATTGCCCCGCTAGCTTCTTCCATTCCTCCTTTTGCTACAGCCCCTGCGTTGATTGTGATCGGAGCTCTCATGGTGAAACAGACACGCCTGCTTGACTGGGAGGATATGACCGAATTTGTTCCAGGATTCATCACTCTGATTGCCATTCCCATGACATTCAGCATCCCTACCGGAGTAGCTCTTGGCTTTGTCGCCTTTCCTTCGATCAAGCTGCTAACCGGAAAAGTGCGGGAAACAAACTGGATCGTCTGGGTGATTGCCCTGCTTTTCTGTACAAAATTCCTTTTTCCATAAAATTCCCTTTTCCATAAAATTGAAAGGCATGTACGAGCAATACCCTCTTTTTCATTCCCATATCGACCTTGCTCACAAGCATTGGAAGTCTCTTGTTAAACCTGGCGATATTGTCATCGACGCTACCTGTGGAAACGGGCACGACACGCTTGTGCTCGCCCAACTGGCCTTGACTGTGGAATCTGGCAAACTGTATGCCTGCGATCTTCAAAAAGACGCCATCAATTCAACCAAGCAATCACTTCTGGAAAAACTGGAAAAAAAAATTGTGGAAAGAATTTTTTTCGTTCACGGCTGCCATTCTTCTTTTCCAGATGAAATCCAGCCAAACAGTGTTAGGCTTGCCGCCTATAACCTCGGCTATCTTCCCGGGGGAGACAAAGCCAAAACGACACAAACGGAAACAACACTGCAAAGCATCCAAAAAGCCCTGGAGGCTGTTCAGGATGGAGGAATGGTCAGCATCACCTGCTATCCCGGCCACACAGAAGGAAAGAGAGAAGAAAAACACATTCTTGAATTCGCCTCAAAGCTGGATCCGAAACGATGGAGCTTATGCCACCACCGCTGGTTAAACCGCTCGAAAGCCCCTTCTCTCCTACTTATCCAGAAAAGGATGAAATCACCGCTCGATAGCATTTGATAAGATGTTCAACTCCATTCATCGCTCGATGCGGCACCGCTTCTTGTTCAATTCCAAATCTCTTTCCAATGGCATTTTTTGACAAGTTGATCGTTTCGGAAAGCTGGCTCCTTTCATTTTTTTCCTCATTTAATAAAAAAACCCAATACATAGAGGCTAAATCCAACCAATGATAAGGCCAATTCAACTTTTCTTGAGTATAAACAGGGATAATACGATCGAAAAACGCACGATCAAAAGCAGGATTTTGACAAATGAAAAACGCCTTTCCTCTTTCAATTCCATGAGATAAGAGAAGCTGGATGACCTCTTCTGCAACTTTCTCGCTCCTCTTTCCCTCTTCTAAATCCCTGTAGGTGTATCCGTTCACTTTAATAGATTCGGGATCGTGGAGATTCCAATCTTCGATAGATTGAAAAATTTTTTGTTGATATTCTGCAATGGAAACGTCTTGACGGATGTCATAGATTTTAAAAGCCAGATCGATCGGTTTGTGGATAAATGGATCAAGCCCTGTCGTTTCAATGTCTAAAAAAATTGCATACATATCTAAGAAAAAGAGATTCCGGTGATTCCCGCGCATACGTCCAATAATCTTTCTTGCAAAGCAACGTTATCAGCATCAGGATTGGAATACGCTTCCTTTTGATGGAAGAAATAACGGCCGCTTACTTTGGTTTGTTTATCTTCTTCCAACGCCAGCCATACCTGTGTTTAATTTATTCACTTTATCGGCAAGTACTTTCGTTTCTTCAATCTCTGATAGATTGCCTGTTAAAATCGCTTCCGCTCCGTGTATTTTTTCTATCGTGTCATCTCTACGCTTTGCATTGCACGCGCCCTTAGAACGTGTAGGCGATTTAAATTGCTATTGATTCAGATCTTTTCATTTTTTGAGAAATTTTGCTACCCCTCTTTCGAAGAAGAATAAAAGGAAAGAAAATTTTATTGGCACTTTTTCACGAAAAACGTTAAAATTATTGGAATTAAACAGAGGTCATTAAGACTCGCCTATCACATGTGTTTTGTCATTTTACTTTCCCTTAGGGAGCGCACAGGTCTATGAAAGCACTAGATTGTCTATTTCGATTTTTTATCCGTTTCCGCCATCCGTTTACTCTTCCCGAAGACATTGCTAACTCTCTTGGGGTCAATGTCTCAAAATTCGTCACTTTTGACGAATTCGTAGAGAGGATTACAGCTCCTGAGTGCTGTCCGACTAGACTGCACAAGCTGATGACGCGGCGGGAGGCGGAAAACGCGTTCTGCGGAGCTCAGCGAAAAGAGAAATTTCAACGTAACACCCTGGTTTCCTACTATTTCAACGAAGGATGGCTGGAATTCAACCTGAAATTCGATGAGGATGCCCGCTTAAGAAGGATCTATATCCAACACAAAAAAATTGAATCGGATCAAGGAGTCGAACTGCACCTCGCAACAGACTAAGTGATTCAAATGGCAGTTCCACAACAGAAAATTCGGGAAATCGTCTTTCAACTCCTTTATGGGCATGATTGGCATTCTCCGGAAAAAGAAGCATTTCACACGTTTTTATCCAAAGAAGCGAAGATTTCTAAAAAAGTGATTTTAGAAGCTCAAGAACGGGTCGATCTCATTCGCGGCCGCGAAAAAGAGCTGGATCAGCTGATCGGAGAATCCGCCAAATCTTATGCATTTGACCGCATTCCCAGAGTCGAGAGAAATATTTTGCGCTTAGGAATCTACGAACTTCTTTTTGATGAACAAATCCCTCCAAAAGTCGCCATCGCCGAAGCCATCCGCTTGGGGAGGAAGTTCAGCACACCGGAATCTGCAACTTTCATTAACGCTATTATGGACGAGCTCTATCAAAAGCGATGCACACCTCAAGTTAAAGATGAATGATTCCATTCGAATGGAAGCTGGCCGCTCTTTAAGACACCTATGCACCATCGGTATTGGCGGGCCGGCTAAGTGGTATTTGGAAGTGCGCTCCATTGAAGAGATGCAAGAAGCATTCAAAAAGGCTTCTAAGCTAAATCTTCGCACTTTCATTTTAGGAAAAGGTTCGAATACCCTTTTTGACGACAAAGGATTTGACGGGCTGGTGATTCACAATAAAATTTCGTTTTGCAATGAAATCTCCGATGGAATGTTTCACGTCGGAGCAGGATTCAGCTTCTCCCGCCTGGGAGCGCAGACAGCCAGACAAGGTTGGTCGGGATTGGAATTTGCTTCAGGCATTCCAGGAACTGTCGGCGGAGCTGTTTTCATGAACGCCGGAGCAAATGGATCTGAAACTGAAGAGAGCCTCGCTTCTGTCGATTATGTGACAGAGAAAGGCGAGCTGAAGCATTTTGACCGTCACGAAATCACATTCGGCTACCGCAGCTCCTCCTTTCAATCGTTGCACGGAGCAATTGTCGGAGCAACGTTTTCTCTGACTCCGTCCTGCAATGCGAAGAGCAAGCAGCTATCCATCATTGAATACCGCACCAAAACTCAGCCTTACGGCAAAAAATCCGCCGGCTGTATGTTCCGCAATCCTCCTTCCCAAACTGCAGGAGCATTGATTGAAGCGTGCGGTTTAAAAGGATCGGTGCAAGGGGAAGCTCAAGTTTCTTCTCTTCATGGGAATTTTTTAATCAATACAAATCAAGCCTCTTCGGCAGACGTTCTTGCGCTTGTCCGGAATATTCAAACACAAGTTAAAGAAAAGTATGGGATTGAGCTGGAAAGCGAAGTGAGGTATATTCCTTACCGTGATGAAACAATTTCGAGCTGATTTACATTGCCACTCTACATGTTCAGACGGGACTGCCTCTCCTAAAGAGTTGATCGACCTTGCCATCGATCAGGGACTCTCAGGCCTTTCCATTACAGACCACGACACCCTCAACGCTTATTCTACTGCGCTTCCCTATGCTAAAAAACTGAATTTCCCTCTCCTGACAGGAGTGGAGTTTTCCTGCTTCCATCAAAATGAAAGCGTCCATATCCTTGGTTACGCTTTCGATCTATCGAATGAACAACTCAATGCTTTCTGCCGCAAACATAAAGAGAGGCGACTTCAACGCTCACTGCTCATCTTGGAAAAATTAAAAGAGCACGGAATGCCGATTGCCATTGATACCAAAAATTTGGAAAGCATCGGCCGTCCGCACCTGGCGATGGAGATGATGCGGCAAGGCTACGTCGCTACAATGGAAGAGGCTTTTAAAAAATATTTAGGTGAAGGCTGCTCCTGCTATGTGTCAGGAGATGCGTTTTCTATTGAAGAAACCATTGACGTCATCCGGGCTGCCGGAGGCGTTGCTATCATTGCTCACCCTCACCTGATCAATCAGCCTCATCTTGTGACTGGTCTTTTAAAGATGCCATTCGATGGAATTGAAGCCTACTACGCTAAGATTCCTCCTCACCAGGAAAGGCCTTGGGTGAAAATCGGCCTCTACAGAAATTGGATCATGACAGGAGGATCAGATTTTCATGGAACGGTCAAACCTCACATTCCACTTGGATGCTCATGGGTGAACGAAGAAACGTTCCAACTCCTCTATGAAAAATGTCTTACGAACAACTCATAAATCAATTATTTACAGTCAATACGCATCAAAGAATGAAGCTTGGATTGGAACAAATGAGAGCTCTAGCCACTTCGGTCGGGAATCCGGATCGCCAATTCCGTTCAGTCCATATTGCAGGAACAAATGGAAAAGGATCGACAGCAGAGAAAATTGCCAAAGGGTTGGAATCTAAATTCAGCAAAGTCGGCCTGTTCACCTCTCCCCACATTTCCACTTTCAGAGAAAGAATCAAAATCAATGGGAAAATGATCTCTGAAGATGATGTGGAAAGAATTCTTAGCCAAATCATCGATCTTCCCGGAACCTTTTTCGAGCTTACAACCCTGTTAGCGTTTCTCTACTTCGCTGAGAACAACGTAGAGTATGCGGTGATTGAGACTGGCCTCGGCGGCCGCCTTGACGCCACCAATATTATTCATCCCGATCTATCTGTGATTACGTCAATCAGCCTTGAGCATACAGAGTTTTTAGGCAGCACCTTAGAGGAGATCGCTGCAGAAAAAGCAGGAATCATTAAGCCTGGCGTTCCTGTTATTCTAGGTCCTTCAGCTCTGCACATTTCTACTCCGCAAGCCGTCCAAATCAAGGGGAAATTTTCCTCTGTTGAAGAAGAAAACAGAGCCATTGCAAAAAAAGCTCTAGAGCAACTGAGTATTTCTCCCTATTTAATCATGAAAGCGCTTGAGGCCAGACCTTGCTGCCGAATGGAAAAACAGGGAAACGTCATTCTCGATGTCGCGCACAACCCGGCAGCATTGGAGCGCTATTTCTGCGAGGATAAGCGGCGCCCCCTAAACGTTGTCTGCACTCTTTCAAAAAACAAAGACCTTAAACGCTGCCTTGAGATTATCGCCAACCACGCCCAATGCATTTCTCTTGTCACAGCTCCGAATGGAAGATCATCCACTCCGGAAGATTTGTATGCGATCTTGGTAGAGATCGGGTTTCCATCACGGAACATCTCGATTGATTCCTCAATTTCCCATGCTGTAACAAAGGCATCCCAAAAAGGCAACACAGCCGTCATCGGAACATTTTTTATCATGAACGAAGCTAGGAAAGCTCTTGGAATGATGGACGAAACGGACTCTTTTGACTTGAATGAACGCTCTTGTTAACTCCTCCCAACTGTCCGCAAGCTGCCATCATCTCATCTCCTTTCGTCTGTCTCAAAAGGGTAGACACCCCTTGCGCTCTTAAACGTGCGGCAAATGCATTGACACTCTCTGATTCAGGCGTTTCATACGGATCGCTCTCTTGAGGGTTGTAGGGTATCAGATTCACTTTCGCCCTTAATCCCTTAATATAGGCAGCTAACTCGTCTGCAAGCTCCAACGAGTCGTTCACTCCCTTGATTAAAACATATCCAATCAACACAGAGCGGCGGGGATGAGAGCAATAGTCAAGAAGCGCTTCTTTGATCGTTCCAAGGGAATATTTTCTGGTTAGAGGCATCAATGTTTTGCGCAACGCATCATTGGGAGCGTTGATAGAAACTGCCAAGTTGACTGCCGGATTTACTTCACTGACAAATCTCCTGATGCCATCCACCCTTCCTACAGTCGACACGGTTAAATGCCGCATTCCAAATGCCATACCTCCCTGATCAGAAAAGACTTTGATCGCCTGCGAAACAGCATCGAAATTATCCATAGGCTCTCCCATTCCCATGAAAACGATATTCCGAATCGGCAACCGCAAAACATGTCTGGCAATAAAGCCTTGAGCAACAATTTCTTCAGATCTCAAGTGCCTTTTGAGCCCTATCCGTCCCGTTTGGCAAAACGTACACCCCATCCGACATCCCGCTTGTGAAGACACGCAAAGAGACAACCCAAACTGCATCGGAATCACAACAGACTCCACCACGTTTCCATCATCGAATCTGATTAAAAGCTTGCGTACATCACCATCAGTCAATTGGTGGGAAATCTCCGGCAAACTAAAATCTGTCACCTGTAAGATCTCCTCATATAATAGAGGTGCATTGTAAAAAGCGGGGTGCTTTGAAGAAACGTTTCCCGTTCTCATCCATTCTCTGTAGAGAAGTGCAGCATGCTGCAAACCTTTTCCAAGAGCTTTTGCAACAGCTTGACTATAAGATTCGCGAGTGTGGGATAAAATAGGGATCATGTGTCTACTCCACAAAATTTTTCGATCAACAACCTCTTAATCTCCTTTCGAGCTTTCGGAAGACGATCAAAATCGACAAGTCCTGCGCTGTAGAGGCGCATGGCATCTAAGACAGAGCTATCCTTAATCAACAAAGAAAGATCATCCCAATTCGGAAGCGCTAAGTGGATGGTGCCTTGGTGCAATAACCCCTCTTTTGTACGTCGCTGTGCTGCACCCGCAATTTTTTTCCCCTTTCTAATAAGGTCGTACTTTGTAGGTTTTCCCATGCAAAAGTGACGAGCTGAAGACTTCGAGGCAATATCTTCCTCTAAAAACAGAGATTCAGCACCGATGAAATCACGAACAGCGTGTTCAACGACTCGATTAACCGAAGCGTAATTGCGTAAAGTATTTGTGGAATAAAAAGGGTGGCTCTTAGGGACAATGATAGAAAAAGCAAAATCTGTAAAGTGAAACAAAACCCCCCCGCCTGTAGGACGGCGAGCCAGTTGAACGTTATTAGCAGCTATAGCTTCCAGGTTAAGCAAATCATCCGGTTTGGAAAAATAGCCGTATGTCGCCGCCAACCCTTCCCATTCATAGAGGTGAAGAATCGGATTTTTACAATCTGACACCTCGTTTAATAACGAGGCGTCAGCGGCCATATTTTCTTCTGCAGAAGAAATCCCTGTATCCAATACCTTCCATTTCATGAGAGCTATGATAGACTAAGAGGCGGCTAAATATCCAGCTTCTATAAGTGCCAAAACAACGCCTTTTTCAGTGATTGCATGCACCATCTCTGTGTCGTCAATGGAACAAAAGCAGCCATCGAGATTCTTTTCCGACAAGAGCTGCATGAATTGCGTTGTCAGCTCTGTTTTGACTTTTTTATGCGGCCCTTCAAACTCTTCCTCGATCAACTCGACTTTTTCTTTCAGAGAAGCGACTCCAAGTCGTTCTTCTTCATTTTTGAGTTTTGTTCGAACTTCCTCTAATTCCTTAGTCAACCGTGTCACTTCTTCTACATTTCTTTCTATACGAACTTTAGACAATTGCCGGTTTAACTCATTTACACTCTTCCTTAGCTCCGGCAAATTTCCCTCTTCCATTTTCTTTTCAAGAGCACTTTTTGCTTGTCTTAACTTTTCATCAATCCTTTTAATCTCGTCGCGATTAGGGACAATCTCCTCGAGCATCTCTTTATAAACCTTATTGGCAAAGTCTTTCGGAGTGACATGTTTATAGAAAATTTCCAAAACATCTTGTAATTCACGGTTAAATAAAGTGTCATTAATGCAGCCAGGATACGCATCGAAGCTGATGTCCCAGGGCATTCCGACACGCTTAGCGATTAGATTTTTCAAATATTTACTTGTATGGACATATTGCCCGTCATCAGGAGCACCGATTAACTCTTTAGCCATACGGTTAATGCTTGTATGATCTAAGTAAGAACCGATCACTTTCTGTACAACGCCTCCAAGATAAGCTTTCGCTTTTTCTGCAGGCGTTGAAGCTGCAGCTGCTCCAAACTTGCGGTATTCATGAGGAAGCTGATTATAAAAAGCGGCAAAACCTTCACTTTTCCCAGTCGCACAATTCTGAATCGATGAAAGCATACGAAGTAATGTTTCCTCCTGAGAAGAAAGGCCGGATCCAGACTGGATTTCAATTGAGCATGCCGCAACATACTTAATCACGGCATACACATGCAAATACCCTGTTGGGACAACCTGATGATCAGCTCCCTTAATTTTCAAAATTTGATTAACATATCCCCCTGTTCCCATGAACGTATGACGTAAAAGTTCATAGGCATTTTTGACATTTCCTGCTGTTATAGCACCATTTACAACAACGCAGTTGGCAACGCCAGAGGTCCATACTTTGTTTCTCTCTTCACTGGAAAGACGCGAAAGTCTTGTCTCAAAGCTGCTAAACAATTTTTCAAGAAATTCAAATGTTACCGAAGAATCAAGTTCTTCAAAAGTGACTCTTTTAGTTTCCCGCACCATCTTTTCAAAATGGGGCTGGTTCATCTTGACCCGAACGCCTTGCAGATCTCTTGTCGGTTTAAGCACTTCAGGCGTTGATATTTCCTTGTCCATTTTCAATAAACGGCCATAGAGCGTATAAGGACTGCGTGCGTGCCCATCTGCTATCGGTACAATTCCCAGCAAAAGAATAAAAAGTTCGTCACCATCGTCACCATCCACAACACCAAAAACGTTGCGGTTATCCCAAATTTTATTCGCAATATCAAGAGCAATCTCTTGATCCGTTTCCACTCTTAGTAACTCAATCAAATATTGCTTAGAATCTGCCTTAATTTGAGTATCTTGCAATGCTTGCCTCACAATAGTCAACCAATCAAAAGGATCAGAGAGTTTTCCACTAAGATTAGCGATGACACTGTTTCTATGCTGTGGCGCGATCATCTTAATACCTGTAATCAGCTCTTTAAATTGTTCAACAGAAGCCACTTGAGAAAGAACTGGTGAAATCGTTGAAAAAAGAGACTCGCGTTGATTTTCCGGTATCCGTTGGATCTCTTTCATCATTTTTTGTTTATCTAAAGCGTTGCTGATTTTTCCGAAAAACTCCATGATAATCTTTTTCGTTTTAATCAAATCCTGCAGCTCATCCTTGTTAACTTCAGCAGGATCATTCAAATCGCAAAGCGCACTCATGATTAGACGCCTTTCGGTAGGATGCATCGAACTTCTAATATGCGTTAGAGCAACAGCGACAACATCTGTTCTCCTTTCAACTGTTAATCCTGAAATATGATGTAGAATTTGTAAAACAGGTTTAAGATTTTCGCCAGCTAAACCGTCAAGGCATTTGTAAATATTCTCTAAGAGCGATATGCTCACATCGTCGGAAACGCCTTCAATACATCTCAAACATTTCAAAAGGACAGTGCCGTCGTCTTCAGGATTTGATAAGAGAAGCACAAGTTCTTCTACTGCTCTAAGATTCTCCTTAGTCTGCTCTTGAATCAATGGGAGAACGTCAGCCAATATAGTCGGCGATGTAATCGTACTCAAAACTTTCTGATGATAAGCAATGGCGTCAGCTCTTTTCCCTATAGAGATATGATTTCGGATCACCTGAAGACAGTTGATCCGCTCTAACGCTGTCTTGAAATTCTTGAAAATAATCGAAGCTGCGTTAAGCAATTCCTCCTCTTCTTCTACAGGGATGCTTTCAAGGGCACGATGCAGACTTTTCAGTTCGGCAGCTTTTGATATCCCTTCTCCAAATCTTTCCAGTCTAGGCACTGCTGTTTCTCTTTTCGCCTTTATTTCAGAGACAAACTTCATTAACTGCAAAAATTCTTGAGCCGCATCCATACTTCCATCAAGCTTCTGAGCATCTTTTAATATCTCAAGACGTTCAGAAGGATTCCCCACTTTCAAAGCTGTAAGAAGAATCGGGCCATTTTTATATTTATCGAACAGTTCTTCTAGAATTGTGTCTAATTCCGGATCAAAAAGAGCATCAAAAGTTGACGCAACGTTAAATAAACGTTTCGCATTTTCAACAAATTGTGCCTGACCCATTGGATTGAATGCATTCAACCCGATATCGTGGACTTTTCCTGCAGTATTTCCATTAAAAGAATCGGGAAGATCATCAGCTGTATAAGGAACATAATGATTAACAAGAGCGCGAAAGGCAGCCAACCCGCCCAATCCTAGTATGGGAAGAGAAACCAATGCAGCCAAAGCCGTCAGTGTGATCACTTGCAACTGTTGCCCAAACGTCAAAGCAGAATCAAAAGCCTCCCAAGCGCCTTCATATTTGTCGGTTGTTGGATTAAAATAACTAAAAAAATTTTTAACTTGCTGCATAGATGTACCTTTTTAAGGGGCCAGATTAGCAAGGCTGTATTAATTTTAAATAAAGAGAGAGAGCCAGAGCGTAAAACACAGGGAAAGTTTGACCCCCTAAAACTGGAGGTCATCCCATGTTTCAGTGTAAGTTCAATTTGCTAGCCGAACACTTATGAACAAAAAAATGATGAAATAAAAAGTTGAAAAAAGCCATAGCTTGTTCCTAAGACTAAAAAGGAAAACAAGCCATGGCTCAATATTGCAGGCTCAGTTTTGCAGAAAGATGCAGAATCGAGCAACTAAAAAAACAAGGGTACGGAGTAAGATCAATTTCAAGGTCCTTATGTCGCAGCCCTTCAACGATTTCTGATGAATTGCATCGTCGTTTTACAGATTATAAGGCGAAAACGGCTCAACAAGATGCGATCAAGAAATCCTGCCAACGAGTGAAAAAGCGAAAAATTTCAGGTTTTTTAGAAGAAGCGATCCTCTATCTACTTACAGAGCTAAGATGTTCTCCTGAGCAAATCAGCGGCTACCTTCGAAAAGATTATGCGTCTATGCCTGAAATGCAAGTATCTCCAGAAGCTATCTATCTTTGGATTTACAGGCATGAAAGACGGGAAGTCATCACTGGTTTTTTGAGAAGGAAACATAGATACCGGAGAAATCGAAACGTAAAAGGTGTTCATAGAGGTGGAATTAAAAACCGTGTCAGTATACGGGAACGCCCAGGATCTGTTGAGGATAGACAGGAGGTTGGTCATTGGGAAGGAGATCTTATCATTGGAAAAAAACAGGGTTCCGCTGTTGGGACACTCGTTGAAAGAAGTTCCCGATATACGATTTTGGTTCAACTAGATGGCAGAGATTCTGAAACAGTTGTCAGTAAATTTATTTCATTTCTCAAAAGAATTCCCGCCCATTTGAGACGCAGCTTGACTTATGATAATGGATCAGAGATGGCTTATCATGAAAAGATCTATGAACAGGTAGGAACAAAAGTTTATTTTGCAGATCCAAGAAGTCCTTGGCAAAGGGGAAGCAATGAGAATACAAATGGATTGATCCGAGAGTTTCTTCCAAAAAGTACAGATCTGAGTGTTCACTCACAAGAGAAATTAGGAGGGATTGCGTCCTTGCTAAATCGCAGGCCTCGAAAAATTCTAAACTTCAACAGCCCTGAGAAGGTGTTTGAATATTGTTGGGAAAACGAATCGGCTAAGCTATCTAAATGTCTCATTGATCTTGAATAAGAACTTCTGATCAATGTTAAATTTCACATGATGATTGTTCCGTGGACGGGGCATTTAAGGAGCGAAAGCTCCGTAATGCCATTAAATTTATGAAATGGCCGAACCGAGCTGCCCTCACAGCTTGGCGAGGTGAGGCCATTCTGAAATTTACAGAATCTTAAAGAAAAATCCCTACAATTCAAGCAGTTTTAAATCACGAACAAGCTCTACTGGCTTTCTTGTTCATAAGTGTTCGGCTAGCAAATTGAACTTACAAATCAGTAGCTGGTTGAATCCAATTTGACTTTCCCTCTGAAGATGTAATAAATGGCAATCGTATAACCTAATACCATCGGAATACCGATGAGAGCGATTAAATGCAGGATAGCTAAAGTTTTGTGAGATGATGCCGAATTCCAAATTGTCATGCTTAATTGAACTGGATCATTAACAGCCCGGACTGCATTCGGAAAAGTACCGATGCCAAATAACGCCATCAAACAGACAATATTCAATACCGAAGAAAGGAAAGCCCTTCCATCGCGATTGTGATGAATTTCGCGAGGAATATTCGCAATAGCAAGCATGTTGATGAAGGCTACGAGAAGAAAGAAAGGCCTCTCTTTAATCGCTTCTACCATATGCGGATAATAAATCAGAGTCGCTACTGTGGTGAAAGCATACAGCATGATAAAAAGAATGATCGCCGGGTTTACCCACTCTCGCATCTTATCATGAAGCGTTCCTTCGGTTTTCATCAAAACATAGATCACTCCATGCATGGAAAACAGAGCAACGACCAAAACGCCTACCAATAAGGCGTAAGGGTGGAGCAAGCTTTCAAAGCTCCCGATAAACTCTTTTTGATGATCTAAAGGAATTCCTACAATAAGATTTCCCACCACAATCCCAAGCCCTAAAGCAATCACCAATGAAGCAGCGCTGAATAACAGATCCCACATCCACCTCCACCAAGCCATCGGCTGTTTACTGCGAAACTCTATCGCCACTGCGCGAAAGATCAGCCCGGAAAGCAAAAGCATGATCGGAATGTAAAATGCTGAGCAGAAGGTTGCGTAAACATCTGGGAAGCCCGCAAACAAAGCCCCTCCTGCAGTCACCAGCCAAACTTCGTTTCCATCCCACACAGGACCAATGGTATTAAGCATTAAGCGACGCTCTTCGTCGCTCTTGGAAAAGAGATGGAAAATTCCAACTCCTAAATCGAAACCGTCCAGAATGGCAAAGCCGGTCAACAACACGACAAAGATTGCAAACCAGGAGAACTCAAGGGTAAACACCTCACTCATTGTCAAACCTCTCGGCTAAAACATGCAAGCTGTGATAAGGAGTCTCTGCTTCCGGCTCATCAGGGCCGTGTTTGATTTTTTCATTGAAAAGGTAAAGGAACATGAAAAAAAGAAACAGATAAACGGCTGTAAACATAATCAGCGAACCTAAGACATGTTCAGCCGACACAGACTTCGACAATCCCTCCGAGATTCTAAGCAGATCCTGAACAATCCAAGGATACCTTCCCATCTCAGCTGCCACCCATCCCGCCTGATTGGCCACCTGAGGAAAGATAACGGAAACAGCCATCAACCTCAACACCCCTTTACTCTCGGCTAACGTTCCCTTTCTCCACTTCCACCAAGCTAAAATCACAGTAACCACCATAAGGCCCCACATGAACAACATCATCCTGTAAGTCGTAAACACTGCCTTTACATTGGGCCAATCTGCTCGGGGCACTTCATTCAACCCTTTGATTTCCGCATTAAAATCATGGAAGGAAAGAAAACTTAGGAACTTGGGAATGGAGACTTCCTTTTTTACCAATTTAGCTTCAGAGTCGGGTACTCCAAACAGCACTAACGGAGCTCCTTTTTGCGTTTGATAAATTCCTTCCATTGCAGCCAGCTTCATCGGTTGATTTTTTGCCACACCGCGCGCGCTCATATCCCCTATCACGGCTTGCAAAGCAACCGAAACTCCCGCAACCATCAATGCAACACGCAAAGAATTGACTGCAAACTTCTTGTGTCTGCCTTTTAAGAGGTAATAAGCTGAAACGCTGATGACAAGAAACGCACCAGCCAGCCATGCCCCCACAATCGTATGAAGGAGACGATCAACTGAAGAAGGATTAAAAACCATCGCCCAAAAATCGATAATTTCAGCCCGGGCACTCAACCCATCGCCGACAATATGAAAACCGGCAGGCGTTTGCATCCAGGAATTCGCAACCACAATCCAAATTGCACTGAAGTGAGCTCCTAAGCAGACCATAATCGTTGAAAAATAGTGCAGCCGGGGACTGATCCTTTCCCAACCGAATAGAAGGAGAGCGAGAAACCCTGATTCGAGAAAGAACGCAAAAACCCCTTCAGCAGCCAAAGCGCTTCCGAATACATCGCCAACATAACGGGAATACGAAGCCCAATTTGTCCCGAACTCAAATTCCATGACAATGCCGGTTGCTACGCCAATCGCAAACGTCACAGCAAACATTTTTGTCCAAAAACGCGCCATACGGAGGTACGACTGATCCCCTGTTTTCATGTAGATGCCTTCAATAATGACCAAAAGAAGCCCCAAACCAATGCTCAAAGGAGGATAGATGTAGTGAAACATAATCGTAAACGCGAACTGCATACGCGCCAAAATCTCAACGTCCATAAGAATCTCCCGAATCGTATAATGGAATATGACAATTTACTTATTAATCGTCAAATATTGCTGATATCTTTTATACTTTAGCTGATATGGCCATTTTAAAAACGCAAATCATGGGAGTTCTCAACGCAACCCCCGACTCTTTCTACAGCCAAAGCCGCTGCTTTAGGAACGATCTGGCAATTGCAAGAGGATTGGAACTCTTTCAAAAGGGCGCTGACATCATCGACATCGGCGGCGAATCCACTCGCCCATATGCTGATCCGGTAAGTGAAGAAGAGGAGTTGGAGCGCGTCGTTCCCGTAATCAAAGCTCTTAAAAAACAACTCACAATTCCCTTATCTATCGACACAATGAAAGCCAAAGTCGCCAAAGCCGCCCTGGATGCCGGTGCATCGATCATTAACGATGTCTCCGGCTTGCAAGATCCGGAAATGATCGCAATGGCAGCAGATACAGGAGCGCGCATCTGTGTCATGCACATGCAAGGAACACCAAAGACGATGCAGGCAAACCCCATTTATCCAAAGGGCATCATCAAAGAGCTCCTCTTTTGGTTTGAAGATAAACTGAAAGCTTTGCAAAAAGCTGGAATCAAGGAAAACAACATCATTATCGACCCAGGCATAGGGTTCGGAAAAACAGTTGAAGATAATTACCAAATCTTACACAATTTGCAAAAATTTAAAGAGCTAGGTTTTCCAGTACTTCTGGGCCTTTCCCGTAAATCATTTATGGGTAAGGTTTTAAATAAACCTCCGGAAGATCTTCTGGCGCCGACAATTGCGCTAGGCGCTCTTGCGATGAAAGAAAATATCGATATCCTCCGCGTTCACGACGTAGAAGAGCATCGCAGTACAGCGGTCATCATGGAAAAATTTCTCAGCTGTTCGGAAATGAAAGGGCGACACATAAACGCATGAAAATATTTCAATTAATGGTTCCAGGTTTAGAGATCCTGATCATCGCGATCATGGTCTATTATCTGTTAACCTTTTTTTGGAATACCCGAGGCATGGATCTGCTTTTCGGCATCATGGCGTTCGGTTTGATCTACGTTGCTGCCGCTATCTTCCACCTTCCTGTTTTACAGAAACTTATGTGGAATTTCGTCAATGTCGCCGTGGTTGGATTACTCATTATCTTCCAACCTGAACTGCGTATCGCATTGTCAAGGCTGAGCGTTAAAGGGAAAAAATATCGGGAAATCACAGAGTTTGATAAATTTCTCGAGGGGATCACCCACTCCGTTTACCGTTTGTCGGAACGGAGAATCGGCGCACTTATCGCCCTTGAAAACCAGACTTCCCTCGATGAATTTGCGAATAAAGCCGTTAGGCTGGATGCAGAATTTACTCAAGAACTGCTCGAGTCGATTTTCAGCACCACGACTCCTTTGCACGACGGCGGCGTCATCATCAGAGGAACCAGCATTTTGTCTGCCGCAACCATCTTTCCTCTTTCCGATGAAAGCGTACAGCTTAGCAAATCAATGGGAACAAGGCATCGAGCAGGGCTTGGCATCAGTCAGATTACCGACGCCTTAGTGATCGTTGTGTCCGAGGAAACAGGAAAAGTCGCCATTGCAAGAGATGGAATCATGACTAGGGGCGTGAAACCGGATCGATTCAAAGGGATTTTGAGAAGTGTCTTCACTCCTCAGAAAACCGCAGTCGAAAGCAGCCTGGACTTTTTGGAAAGGTTTAAGCAATGGAATCAATAATTTCGCAAGCTTTTTTCCAAAACTGGCAACGCAAAGGAATCTCCTTAGGTGTCGCAATCATCGTTTGGATTTTTGTTAACCAATCGATTACAGAAACAAAAACAGTTCCCAATATTCCAATCAAAGTGATTAACCTTCCTCAAGATAAAACGATCGGAGGCTCTTTGCCAAACGGATATCTGAGCACACGGCTAACATTGACTCTAAGCGGATCAAAAGACGTCGTCAAGGAGCTGGAGCAAGGCGATCTTGAAGTGCTTCTGGATGCATCCACTGCGGATTCGGACAACTGGGTAATCCAGGTCTCTAAAAAAAACCTCGTCAGCCTTAATCCTTCATTAGACTTGCGCCACCACATCAACTCCGTTTCCCATCCCGAATTTGTGATCAAACTCAGCGATTTAATCAGCGATACGGTACCGATCTGGGTAGAAACTCCAACTGGACACCCGCCTCACGGATACGAATTCTTGGATATATGGCCTGAACGGCTTTCTCAAACGATCAGCGGACCTAAAGAAGCGATACAAGAATTGAAGATCAAAGGGCTAAGCCTTGTCATCAACATGGACAAGATCACAGCTTATGATCTGGATAGAATAAAGGAAGCACAGCAGAAAAATCACGGCAATGAGATCAGCTACCTTATCCCGGAAAAGTGGAAAAAAGTCCCTATCCCTTTTAGACACAACATCCTTCAAGAGATCAATGACCCCGAAGCCCGCAACTTAAGGATTAACTTCCTGAAACAGCAGCTGATCCCTATAGGAAAAGAGATCCCGATTACCGTGTATTATCCTATTAAATACAGCGAGACGATCAATCCAACGACTCACTCGCTTGAAGAAGGGCCTTTAGTCAAATTAAAAAACGGAATCACAATATTTACTCTCCCTCTCTATGTCAAAGATGTCAGCCGACTCTTTCTTGACATCATTAGGGAAAATATCGAAATCGTTCTCGTTGCCTCTCCAAAAAATGAAAGAGAGCACCTTCAGTGGAGCATTGAAGTGGTCGACCCCAAAGAAATGGAAGACACCTATGTTGCCTACGTCATTGCCGAACAAAAAGAGCAGGGGGATCAGGTATCAAACCTTTCAAAGCGTGAAGAGGTTCTGCGCAAACGTTTTAGAGACTATATGCAAAAACTTGCATTCTATCGGGAAGATGGAGAAAAATTAGAGATCTTTCCGATCTTAAAAGAACACACGATTACCTTCAGCCCCATCAACTAATGCCTGTCGACCGCTTCTATCTAGATAGCCCCCTAGAACTCGACTCCCGCATTGCAATCGGTGGACAAGAGCTGCATCATTTGGCTCACGTCTCCCGTGCCCGAGCCGGAGAAGAGGTTGAATTGATCAATGGAAAGGGAACACTGGCAGTTGCAGAAGTTCTTGAGATCAAAAAAAACGAAGCTTCTTTACTCATTCATTCGACAATCAGTGAAAAGCCTTCAGCATTTCCAATCATCATTGCTCAAGCGATCCCTCGGCCAAACCGGTTGGATACGATTGTGGAAAAATGCACCGAATTAGGAATGGATGAGCTGCGACTGTTCCCGGGAAAATTAAGTGAAAAGAAAGATCTCAAAGAAAGTCAATTGGCTAGACTCACTAAAATTGCGATTTCTGCAGCAAAGCAATCAGGAAGACTCTTTATCCCTTCTATCACCTTTTATCCCCCAATCAGCAAATGGCCCCCCTCCGACATTCCTCTTTATTTTGGCGATCTTTCCGACAATGCACCGCTTTTCTTTAAGCGCTGGAATACATCTCCCCCCAAACAGGGGATCGCCTTTGTGATCGGACCGGAAAGCGGCCTCCACGAAGAGGAAGTTCTTCAGCTAGAAAAACTTCACGCGATTGGAGTTAAGCTGCATCAAAACATTTTGAGAACAGATACAGCCCCTCTTACTGCCTTATCACTCATTGCCCACTTCAGAATGTGCAGGCTTTGAATCCACAGTCAACATCTCATCCCAATCAAGATCATGAGTATAGTAGACAGGAATCGATAACCCGCTCTTTCGGCTTTTCCAAAGATAAGATCCCAAAACGACAGGCTCGCAAAAAAACGGGCGCAAATCATTAACGCTGAAGACAACGTCCTTAGTTGTTAGCAATTTTCTCATAAATTTTAGCAGATTTTTATGACGGATAGCGTCTTTCCAACCAAAGATTGCCATACCTGCCAATATCTGCTGAGTATTGCCAATTCCAGCATAAACACAGGAATCTGTCTGATTGAGAAAGGCAGAGGCAAGGTTTTCGCTTAATCGAAATAGGTGCACTCCGCTTGTTGCACGTGGGTTGCACTCGATTGAATACAATTTCCCTTCAGGAGTTTCAATGAAATCAAACGCTGCATGGCCTGTTAAGTCAAGCTTATCTGCCAGATTTTCCACCCAGCGACAGATGGCAGGATGCTCAATGGATTCAAAAGCAAGGCAAGAGCTCTCATCCATTGTATGCTCAACCGGATAGGCGGTATGCGCTTTTACTTTGCCTTCATGGCAAATACTGTACGAGCAATACTTTTCTCCTTGAATATACTCTTGGGCAATCCAAGGATTTTCCTTAGAAATTTCAATATTCGGAATCTCTTTTCCAGGCTCCATCCTAACGATTTTTCTAGACCCTCTGGAATAACAAGCTTTTAATACATAAGGTTTTGAGTAGTTCAACTGATTAAGATCATCCCGAGAACGAAGGAGAAACGTTTCAGGCGCAAGAATTCCCATAGAGCGCAGCTTTTCGATAAAAAGCCATTTATGATGCAACGTATGAACAATCTGAAAGTTTGGACAAAAAACGTTGACATGGCCTGGCAGCCTATTCAAAAACAGAGCCAAATACATCACCTCTTCCCAAACAGGAATGACCCAATCGATCTTTTCTTCCTCAATGATGCGGTTGATAGAAAGGATAAATTCTTCAGTTTCAAAACGGGGGCTGGGAATTTTCAAAAACTTATCAACCGCATTCGAATATTTGGACACATGCGTTCTGGACGTATCGCATGCAACAACCCGATGTCCTTGAACATTGAGATGGCGCGCAATTTCAAGAGCGCAAGTTGAACGAGCTCCAGTCAATAAGATGTTACTGGTCATAGCGATCTGAATCTCCTTTTCTTGGAATATGGATAATGAGCGCCTTAATAAAATCCTCCCATTTTTCTCTATGTATCAGCCCTTCGATCTTAGAAAGATCAATTTCTACCTGACAGGAAAAATCTAAAATCATGTCATCTGTGAGATTACCGATATCCGCTTCATCCTGCAAACTTCCTTTGATCCCTTTGATAAATTCTCCCCAAATCCATCCCCCTCGTTGACGAATGTTATGCATATAAGCTTTAAGCTCCTCATCTGTGAAGGCCGTTTCCAAAAAACGCAAAGGATGCAGCTTATCGATCCTATCGCCTGCAGCTTCCAATTCTGAACGGTATTTCAACAACCCGGCAATCGATTTCGTTGCCAAGGTTTTTAAGATGAAGCGAAGATCTTTTTTTTCCGACTCAGCAGCTTTTCGATCATAGTTGCGATAGCCAGCATATGTTTTCTTGGGAACAGGCTGATCGAAATCAAGGGAAGTGACCCAGATCTTCTGCCCGTCAAAGGGAAGAAAATATTCTTCTTCGCAAAGAAAAGCCCCCTCCGTAATAAATAACATCTCTTCTTTTGTAAAGGGAAGCACATCCTCAAGAGATTCTTTAATCTCCCAAACAGTGGCGGGTGTTTGAATGTCGCATAAATATTCTTCCCCCTGCTCTGTATAGAAAACTGCTTGACTTGCCGATAAAGCAACAGCATTGATTAAAAAACACCCTAACACCCCCTTTTTCATGAGAACACTCCTATTTGTCAAAGAATCAAGTAAATTCAATACATTAGAGGAGAAAAGACAAGCTTTCAAGGGAATTCTTTTGCAAAGTTGATCCAAACACGCTATAAAAGGTCGTTTTTAACTTACCTGATCCTTTTCAATGCTAACGAAACGTTTATTTCTTTTGATCTTTCTCCTTTTTACAGTACCTGTGGAATCTGTAAGAATCTCCGGTCCCCATTTTTTTTCCTTAGGCCCGGAAGCTTATTATTTAAAACGAAATAAAAAAGGAGGGACTTGGCAAGACGGGTGGCTGTTTGGAGTGCGTGGGGGCTATGAAAAGCTTAACAGCAAAGGTCTCTATCTTTCTGTTGACGGCTACTGGGTCACCGGAGAGCTTGAGGGCAATTCCAAAGCGGGAAATCCATTGAAGTCAGAGGTTACAGAATATGAGATTGAAGGAAGGATCGGCGCTTCCTACAGTTTTCCTAAAAGCTGCTGCATCACATGGGTTCCTTACCTTGGTTACGGATATTTCACCAGCCATAACGATTTTGTGAAACCGACTCCGCTGATTTACAACTCCAAGAGTACTTTTTACTACCTTGCCGGAGGAGGCATGGTTCTTCTTTCTATTGGAGACTGTTGGAATGCCGGCTTTCATTTTAAATATAAATTGCCTGAAGAGCCCAAATGCACGATTAAAAATGATCCGGATTATGGAACCGTCGTTTTAAACCTGGGAGTAAAATCGCAATATGAAATTGAGCTTCCCATCCGTTACCGCTGTTGCTGGATGGGGAAAAAACTAGGATTCATGCTCGCCCCTTTTTATCGTTACAGGCATTATGGACATCAAGCAAATTACCCTGCCGACTATATTGATACCAAGTTCCACATCTGGGGAGGACACTTTCAGATTCAAATGGTTCTATAGCTTATGCAAGTGCGGATTCACAACAAAGAAACAATTGACAAAGTTTGCTGGCCGGAAACAGATAATGGCAAGCTGGCCAGACAGTTTCTTGTTCCGATGATTAAAGAGGGAACAAGACGATATTTTAAGAACGTCGAGACAGAACTAAGATTATTGGAGATAGATAAAATCTTTCTTCCAATTACCATCAATGACAATGTGGCGCCAAATGCCTACGTCTGCTCTACCTATACACACTATGTCAGCTATGCTCTTGAAGAGATTGAGAGGGTTAAAAATCGATGGCTGCAAAAACTTGCCAAACCAGTGATCCGCCTATTTGGCGCCTTTCTAAAAACAGGCAAAGTGGATAAAACTGTTTTTGTCAACAATTGGCTGCTTCCAACAAATCTTTATCCTTCGCTGACTCAGGATCAGCTTTCAAGAATTACAAAAGCTTTAGTTAATCATTTTCCCAAACATACCATTGCATTTCGTTCCGTCAATGACCATGCTCCCGGAGGATTGAAAAATCATCTTCGATCATTGAACTACGACTTTCTTTTGTGTCGGGACATCTACTATACAGACACCCAGTCCCCAGAGCCATTCAAAGCGCGCATGACCAAAAGCGACCTAAAACTTTTAAACAATACAGAATACTCGATTGTTGAGAACGACAAGATCCCCGAATTCTCTTTGGAGAGGATAGCCTCTCTTTACCAAATGCTCAACATCGATAAATATTCCGCCTGCAATCCGCAGTACACCTCTGAATTATTGAACCTTATGCGTTCTATCTCCGGATTTAATCTCAAAGCCTGGATGAAAGATCATGAAGTGCATGCAGTGCTTGGTTATTACACCCAGGACGGCATCGTGACTTCTCCATTATTCGGATACGATACCTCTTTGCCTCAGGAAACGGGGTTGTATAGGCAGATTTCTGCAGCTCTTTTGAAAGACGCAAAAAACAATGCGCATTTTCTACACCAAAGCTCCGGAGCCGGTCATTACAAGCTGCTGAGGAAGGCTGTAAAAGATCTTGAATACACGGCTGTGTATATCAAGCACCTTCCAAAGGCAAGGCAGCTTCCTTGGAAAGCACTATTAGTGGGAATGAATAAGTTGGGGAAAAATTTTTTATAGGTTGATGATACGCTCTAAAGCGATCCCTTTAAAAGGGATCGCTTATCAGAAGATCGAAATCTAAAATAGTTTAACCGCTTTCAGTTGATCCCAAAAATGCTCAACTTGCATGCGGGCTTTTTCGCAAGTTGTCTCGATGTTTTCCATCTTTGACTCCAACGTTTTCATCTGATTCTCATTCATCAAAAACTGAGTTTTGTACCCTTTGCGAGCCTTTGGCGTTTTCGCATAGCGGTTAATAATCGTTTGATTATTTCTCAAGAGTTTCTGAGCTTCTTCAATCTGCTTTTTCAAAGCTTTCACTTGAGTTTTAATCTGGGCATTCCCATGCAGACTAATTTTATTCAAACGGCTGAACCACTTTGTTTTGTAACGGTTAAAATGCGTGTTAAGCGCACCGATTTTTCTCTTAATAGAAGCATCTATTTTCCATTGGATTTTTTGAGTCTTAGCTTTTTTGATGTCAGCGTTTAATGTTTTATTCAACTGACTGAGTTCATGATGCAATGGAGTAAAAAGAGAAGCAAAATGCTTCATCAGCGCTTGTACATCCTTATTCACTTGAGAGCGGATGAAAATTGCCAGTTTCCCCACCTGCCCTTTGACATTAGCCGGAAGATTCGCTACACCTCGAAGAGCAGGCGTTAAAGCTTTTAAATGTTTGGCTGTCGTAGGATTAAATGCATGATTTTTTCTTAATTCACGCTGAAGAGCTGAGTGAATCGCATACAGCCTTTTGTAAATAGGGTCTTTTGTGGAAAAATTCTTCTTATGCTGATCTATAAAAGATCCAAGATTGCTGACAAATGTCTTGATTCGTGGAATAAAAATCGGTTTAGCGGCCGGTGTCAACGCTTTTTTTGTCTTCGCATGCTTTTTAGCAACGGCACGTTTTAAAGGTTTTCTTACCGCTTTTTTTGGTGTTTTTCTTACTACTTGTCTAAGCATCATTCTCCTCCTTTTCGAATTCTCGAAATTATGTGCTTCTAATTTCTTTATTTAACGTATTTTGATTTGATTTCAAAATATTTTTTATATTATTTTTAATGCAAATCGCTTAGACTTTGTTTTTTGCCACTTCAAATCAAAATAATGATGATTAGAGTTTTTTTTAGATTTATTTATAACTAAGAATAAGAAACTTAAGGAAGAAATCGTTCTTTTTCGAAGGATTTGGGAAGGCGGCAGGAGTTTTTTGAAAATAATTTGCGGCGATTTTTAGCGACCAAGCGGTATCCCCAATCGTACAGGAAGGGAGGTAAAAAAGAGATCCATCCCAACAATACCCACCAACCTCCAAGCAGCCAAGCAACCTTGAGTGCGCCTCTCCCATACATCCACAAACTGGAATCGCGCTGTTGGAAATTTTCGATTAAAATGAGGCTGTCTGCTTGCTTAATCTCGTTTGGGATCTCTTTGAGCACTTTATCAGCAGTCTTTCCATCCAACGGGGCAAATAAAAACAGCCCTCTTCGATCCGCTTTCAAAACATGCTGAACGAGGTGGTCGCACATTCCGCATTTGCCGTCATAAAACAGGAGATGCTGTGCCATGATTGACCTCAGGTTTACTTCTCTTTAACTCATCAAATGTTTTCAGTAAAGATAAAGCCTCTTCATCACTAAGCTGACCACTGTGAATACGGCGGCGGATCTCTTCCCGCTTTTCCATCCAGTTACGGTCAAGGATTCGTTGGATAGATTGCGCGAATTGCTCTTTTCCTTTTTCTCTATTAACTTTTCGGCTCATCAACTCAGCAACGAGTTCCTGATCTTCCTCAGTTTGAATAAGAGAAAGCAAGTCGCTAGGAAGATGATTATGCAAACTTGTTAGATACGTTTGGTACAGCCTCCGACACCCTTCGTGCCGAAGATCTCCTGGGTGAAGATTGAATTGGGCAATTTCGACAAATTCCTGACTTCCGACAACGATGAGCCATCTGAGAAAATCCAGCTCAAGGATTTTCTCAGGATCTACCTCTTCAAAGCCGACGCTTGCAGATTTTCGGATTAAAGTGTTGGGCAGATACTCTTGCCCAACTCCCAAATACTCTTCCGGAACCTGAAGCAGCCGGGCAAGTTTGCGCAAGCTCTCATGCACCATGACCGGGTCTTCCCACTTTCTCAATTGCTCTGAGACATGTTTGACAAGATGATTTTTTCCTGCAGGAGTATCAATTGCAATCCCTCTAGACAAATGGCCAACCAAAAACTCAAGATACCCCTGCCCTTTCTCCATCAACTTCTGAAACGCTTCTGGCCCCTTCTCCATGAGAAAGGTATCAGGATCGGTTCCTCCAGGCAAAGAGACAATGCGCACTTCAATCCCTCGCATTTGAAACAGATCGCCCACTTTTGCCGCAGCTTCCCTGCCGGCGTCATCTGAATCAAAGGCAAGATAAATCAAATTGACCCCCATTCCTGCTAATTCAGCAGCATGTTCAATGCCAAATGCAGTCCCTTGTGCAGCGACAACAAAATTGAAGCCTTCATAAATGAGTCTGAGGGCATCGATCTGTCCTTCCACAATGATGACCCGTCTCTCTTTTACGATGCGGCGGCGGCAGTGGTTCAATCCAAAAAGCACACGCGACTTTTTGAAAAGAGGGGTTTCCGGAGTGTTTACATACTTCCCGCCAAAAGTTTCTTCTCGGTATTTCCGAGCAGAAAATCCAATCACTGATCCGGATGGATGGTAAATAGGAAATGTGATCCGATCGGAAAAAAATTCACGCGTCTTGCCAGAATCTGAGCGGGTAAGCAATCCGCACCCGCGCATCACATCATCGCCGATTTTTTTTTCATGCAACACCTTGTGCAACATCCCTGAAACCTTTGGCGCAAGCCCTAGACGAAACTGCTTGATGAATTCCAAACAAACACCTCGGGAATAGAGATAGTGCAAAGCTTCATGCCCTTCCGGAGTATGAAGGAGAATAAAATGGAAAAAGCAGGAAGCGATCTCCATTGCTTCCTTCATTGCCGCTTTGCTCGGCCCTGTGTATTGGTCTTTCGCCTCTACGCAATCAAGATGGACATGGAAACGCTCTGCAAGGCTTTCAACAGATTCTTGAAACCCAAGATTCAAATAGGTCATCAAGAATTTGATCGCATCTCCATGCTCTCCACAGCCAAAGCAGTGGTAGTGGCGCTCTCCCTTCTGCACAATAAAAGAGGGGGTTTTCTCATCATGAAATGGGCATAACCCTTTATACGCCGAGCCCGAACGCTTCAACTCCATATGAGAAGAGAGAACGTCAATCAAATCAACCCGCGACCGCAGCCGTTCTAAACTTTCTTGGGTAAATAAACGCATAAGAGACTATTTTGCCTCAACTTAGCCATTCTGTCTAAGCAAATTGTACAGCCTGGCAGTTTTAACAGCCTCCAATTTGGACATGTTAGGATCCTGCCTTTCCATCGACTCTTCATAATAGGAACGCAAATAAGGAGCTGCAGCTTGCTTATCGATAAAAACCATTACCTCAACAATCTCAATCTGCAAGCTTAAATCGTTTGTTCTTAAATCTTTAGATAATTTTTCAACCATTTTAGAGCTGCCGATGCTTTTGAGGCTTTTTACTAACCGCCTTTTAGAAATGCTATCATTGGAATCCTGAAACCACTGATAAATAGCATCTTGAACCTCACCTTCTCCAAGATCAGCCAGTGTTTCTGCAATCCACACCCTTTCCAAAGGATCTTTTGCTTGTTGTCCATAGCTAATCAGGGGCTTCACCGATTCAATTCTTCCTTGCGCAGCGATGGCAGCCAATATCCGTTCTTTTTGGGAACGGGAGCGGGCTGAACCATAGGCGGTCAAAAGAACTTTGGCAGCTTCGGGATGGTCAATTCGGCTCAGAGCAGAAAAAGCTTCTGCCTGTTCAAGGTTTTTTGCGATCAGAGGGACATACTGCCGATCTCCGCTTTCTCCCAATGCTTGAATCACTTTCCGACGAACAACGCTATCCGATTCGTTTTGGTAAAATGTGCTTAAACCGTAATATCCCTCTTCGGAATCCAATTTTTTCAAAGACTCGATAATCACCAGTTTATTTTCTCTGACCGTCTCTTCTTGCAATTGACGAAGAAGCAAACCGACAACGCCGGGATCTTTGCTCATTCCCAAAAGATAAGCAGCATTGCCCCTTTCCGCATTGATTCCTGAGGAGAGCTGCAAAATCAGCCTTTGGTCGCTGGCATTGACAAAAGCGCATGCCAGAAGTGAAAAAAAGAAAATAAGAGCGGCTCTCACCGCCTCATCTCTTCTCTAAAAGAATTCTCCATCTTCCCGGGCCAAGAAGCATCTATATCGCGCCAGCAACAACGACGGCGATTTCTGCACCGCTTGCGGCAGCGGTACGAAACTTCATCAGATTCGCACTCTTCTTCAGGAATGCAGAGTCCTTCTTCTTCGCCCCCGCTTTCGCCTATTTCATACTCCTCGCTAAAGAGAGGAATTGAAAAAATCAAACTGGCCAAGAGCAAAAACCTGACAATCATGATCTTACCTCAAAAGGTTCTCTTTATCTCTTATTTAAAAGAAGGAGGAATTAATAGCCAAGAAGAATTCATCCTGATACTCTTACCATTTTGCGCAGTCGGAAATATGGATCAGATCAAAGGATACATCGAACGGATCACTTTTCAAAGCCGGGAAAATGGGTATACCGTCGTCAAAATGCAGCAGCCAGGCCAGTCCGATCTGACCTGTGTCGTCGGATTTATGCCTTCTGTTCAACCGGGTGAAACAATCAGCTGTACGGGAAGTTGGAAAAAGCATCCAGCACACGGACTGCAATTCGAAGCCAAAGAGTACAGGACAGAAGCTCCTGCCGATCTAAACGGCGTCAAAAAATATCTGGGTTCCGGCCTGATCAAAGGGATCGGTCCCGTTTATGCTGAGAGAATCGTCAGTACATTCGGCACGGAAACACTGGACGTGATCGACTTAGAGCCCGAGCGTCTGCTGGAAGTACCGGGGCTTGGAGAAAAACGGGTTGACATGATCCGTCAATGCTGGGAAGAGCAAAAATCTGTCAGAGATGTCATGATCTTTTTGCAAGCCCATAACGTCAGCCCTGTCTATGCCCAAAAAATCTTCCGCGTCTATGGAAAAAAATGTATTCAAGTGGTCTCCGAGGCCCCCTATTCGCTTGCCAAAGACATCCATGGAATCGGATTTAAAACTGCAGACAAAATTGCGGAAAAAATCGGGATCGAAAAAAATTCCCCACAAAGAATTGAAGCAGGCATTCTCTATGTTCTTTCTGAGCTATCCAATGACGGCCATGTCTGTTTTCCCCGCGATCCATTCATCGAAGAAGCAGCGAAAATACTAGAAGTGGACAGCTCTCTCATCATAAAAAACATCGAAAATCTGCAAGAAGAGAGCATCGTGATCCAGGAACAGGTGCATCATGGCGCGCTGCAAACGTTTTTATGGCTGAAACCTCTTTATATTGCTGAAAAAGGAATCGCCAAGGAGCTTCTCAGAGTCATGCAAGGCGCCTCTCATTTAAGACGTATCGATGGGGAAAAAGCTTTAGAATGGGTTCAGGAAAAGCTTTCAATCACTCTTGCAGACAATCAAAAAACCGCTGTTTTTCTGGCGCTTTCCGAAAAAGCGCAGATCATCACAGGAGGCCCAGGAACAGGTAAAAGCACAATCACAAATGCGATCCTAACCATTTCATCCAAATTATCCGACAAAATCCTTTTAGCAGCGCCCACCGGGCGGGCAGCCAAGCGGATGAGCGAAATCACGGGTAAAAAAGCACAAACAATCCACAGCCTTCTAGAATTTGATTTCCGCGCCGGAGGCTTCAAAAGAAACGGAAAAAATCCGCTCGACTGCGATCTTCTGATTATCGATGAAGCAAGCATGATCGACACCCTTCTCATGTACAGCTTGCTAAAAGCTGTTCCGGACCACTCCCGTTTGATCTTCGTTGGAGATATCGACCAGCTGCCCAGCGTGGGCCCAGGAAATGTACTCAAGGACATGATCGCCTCCCGCACGCTTGCGGTTACCCAACTCAACCAAATTTTCAGACAAGCTTCCGGATCCAGGATTGTCACCAATGCCCACAGGATCAACAAAGGAATTTTTCCCGAACTTTACAACGGAAAGGAGAGCGACTTCTTTTTTATTGCCGAAGAAGATAAAGACGCACTACTCAATCAAATCCTAACCCTGGCAGCGCAACGCGTTCCCAGAACTTATCACTTCGACCCTTTTACAGACATTCAAGTGCTGGCTCCAATGAAAAAAGGAGTCATTGGAACAGACAACCTCAATCATCTTTTGCAAGAAACATTAAATCCTAGCCAAAACCACATTTACAAATACGGGCGCCGCTTTGCTAAAGGAGACAAAGTGATGCAGACCCGAAACAACTATGACAAAAAAGTCTATAACGGAGATGTCGGTAGAATAGAAAAAATCGATGAAACAGATCAGAAAGTTTATGTAAAAATGGAAGATCTGCTGATCTCTTACGATTTTGCCGATCTTGATGAACTGGTCCTTGCCTACGCCGTTTCTGTGCATAAGTACCAGGGAAGCGAGTGTCCCTGCATCATCATGCCCGTGCATACTTCCCACTTCAAACTCCTGCACCGCAATCTCTTATATACAGGAGTTACAAGAGGAAAAAAGCTAGTCATCCTTGCAGGAACAAAAAAAGCGCTGGCGATAGCCATCCACAACGACGAAGTGAAAAGCCGATATACAGGCCTTTTGGCCTCTCTTTTGGAAAAACACAACCCTGCGTTAGATTAAATGAGTAAAATTTTCAAAACGCTAACTGTTGCCCTTATTGCTTTCGTTTTCAGTTTTCTTGGATACACGCTCACTCATGCCTCTCTTCCGTCGTCTGGCTCTCCAATTAAGTTGTATGCAACAGAAACCCATCACGACTTGCAAATCACTTTTACGCAGGCAATCGAAGAGGCAAAAACATCCATTCACCTCATGATTTACAGCCTTAGAGACAAGAAGGTGATCAACTCTTTACGCCGAGCAGCAGGCAGAGGAGTGGATATCCAAATCATCTGCGATCGCAACGCCTCTTCGCACCTGGCATCCAAAATCGGTAAAAATGTGCATGTTTTCTATCACAACGATAAAGGACTGATGCATCAAAAAATTCTCATCGTTGATCAACACACCATCTTGTGCGGATCTGCAAACCTGACTACAGCGTCGTTAAAGATGCACGGCAACCTAGTAACGGGGATCTATTCACCAAAATTGGCCGCCCACCTTCTCATAAAATTCAACACCATGAAGAAAGAAGGACGTGTCGAAAAGGCGCCTCAATTCAACACTGTCATCAATGGTCAAAATCTCGAATTTTGGTTTCTCCCCGATCACCCCGAAGGCGTTGAAAAAATTAAACAGCTCATCCGGTCTGCTGAAAAAAGCATTAGAATTGCGATGTTTACCTGGACGCGATACGATCTTGCCGATGCCGTGATTGCAGCCAAAAAGCGCGGAGTCCATGTAGAGGTTGTTCTTGATAGAAACGCCTCGAGTGGAGTGAGTAAACGGATAGCAGAAAAACTGCTTAAAGGAGGTATTCCCGTAAAAGTCAATCAAGGACCGGAGCTGCTGCACCACAAATTCCTTCTCATTGATCATCAAACGCTGTTGAACGGATCCGCAAATTGGACAAAAGCAGCCTTTACCATTAATGACGACTTTTTTATGATCATTACCCCTCTAAAACCCTCTCAACAAAAAGTTCTGGAAGAAATGTGGGACGAAATCCTGCTCCACTCAACAAATTTATCGGTTTAAAACCCATTCTTAATTTTATCTTAAATTTCGTCTGCCAACATCCCTATTTAAATTTTTAACCAACCAATAAGAGATGTTAAGTAATGAAAACCAAACAATTCTTAAATGTTTTTTTAGGCCTTGCTCTTTTTTCAATGCCTTTGTCTGCTGATGAAGTCGAAACGGAAGAGCGCATTCCTGTCGGCGACAGGGCTGTCGTCCGCGCGGAACAAGTCAAAATGTATGAAGACCGCCTCGTTCAGATGGAAGAAGCAGACGAAGAAGAGTCGCAAGATGAGGAAGCCAACGCTAAAAAAATCGTTAAAAAAGATTTTCTGCAAGCAACCTATGTCACCACTCATGAAGGCGCGTTTCATTTTCCCATCGCTGTTTCATTTTTGGGAGATACAGTTGAACTTGAAGACGGCTCCATTTGGAAAGTTTGTTCAAATGACGCCTATAAAACTTTAAACTGGTTGACAAGCGATATGATTATTATCGTTCCAAACGACAGCATCTTTTCTTCTCATGATTACAAGCTGGTCAATCTGAATACAGGTGCGAAAGTTAAAGTGAATCTTTATCTTGGGCCTATCTATAACGGTGCTTACACCCATTGGATCGTTGCTATCGACTACCTATTCCGCGAGATTTATCTTGAAGATGGCTCCATTTGGAAAATGTCTAGTTTTGATCAATCGATCGTCAATACATGGCTTCCAAATGACACCGTCATCATTGGGATCAACGACGGATTTTTCTCCGGGACGAATCCTAATATTCTTATCAACGTCAACATGAATAACTATTCAATCGGCACTTGCCTCTACTAGTCTAAAGTATGCTTGCCCTGCTTAACCGCGGGGCAGGCTTCCTATCATAAATAATCCCCATCCCAATAGAAATAACACTCCTCCGATAGGAGTGATCGCACCAAAAGCTTTAATGCCCGAAAGCGCAAGCGCATACAAACTCCCCGAAAACAGCAAAATGCCGAATAAAAAAGATGCCCCTGCATAATTTAGGTAGGAATTCGCATAATGCAAAGTCAAAATTCCCAAAAGGCAAAGGGCCAAACTATGGTAAATTTGGTAACGGACTCCGACTTCAAAAATTGCAAGCATCTCTTGAGAGAGCCTGCTTTTGAGATAGTGTGCGCCAAAAGCTCCTAAAGCGACACCTAATCCGGATAGAAATGTTCCCGAAACAAGCAAAAGATTCATCATCTACTCCTATTCTTTAACCGGTAAAAAGACCCCTAGCCCATGATTATTCAGATAATCCACAACGACACGCTTAAGGCTGCCGTCGGAAGAAAACTCAAACACTACCTTAGTCTCGCCCACACTGTTTTCCCCTTTAGTCTCCATCATAAAGGCATCTTTATTATAGTGTTTCAAAGGGAAGCGGTACGACTTAGGCCCTATGACTAAAACTAACCGATCCTCTTCGCTAACGATGCGCATTCCCCCGTAAAACTCATTGTAATAATCCCCTGCATAACGTTCCAGCTCAATATGGGGAACATACATTTGAGGAGCCTTATAAAAACGGTGTTCATCGCCCATAACTTTGATAAATTTTTCGTTCATGATCGGAAGCCAATCTTTCTCTATCTTGCCGGTATAGATCAAATCCATAAAGCTCTGGGTAACTGCTTCCGGCAGGGCATGCGGGTAGGAATTAGTCAGAACTGCAATTCCTACCTTCAACTCAGGAATAAGAACAACCTGGCTTCGAATCCCTAGAGAAAACGCTCCAGAGTGATCTAAGACCTTATTTCCAAAACGGTTATATTTAATCCCCCAGCCCAGTCCATAAAAATTGATGGTGTCATCCAAAAGATCGACAGCAGAGACAATATAAGGCATTTGCGATTCAAGCAGAACAGTTTCCGGCACTAGCCTGTAGCTCTTATATGTTCCACCATTTAGACTGAAGATCATCCACTTTGCGAAGTCTTTGACCGACATGCTTGCTCCTCCGGCAGGTGCTTGAGGATCCGGATTCCTGACATGCTTCAGAATGGGAATATCTTCTTTAACCTGATGAGCAACTGCCTTGTTCACAGCATTTTGATAATCCAAGTAACGGAAACTTGCATGTTTCATTCTCAGCGGGGCAAACAGCTTTTGATTCGCAAGCGTATTCCAATGAGTATTAAAAAAATTGGCTACGGCATACGCAGCTTCAGAAAATCCAAAATTCGTGTAAGCGTAGCTTGCACGGAAAGGGTTGAGGCGAGGAATAAACCTCAACTGATGAATGATCGTTTTGCCATCATATCCAAGATCTTCTAATAGATCGCCGGCATGTTCATACAATCCGCTGCGATGACTTAGAAGGTCGGCTACAGTGACATGTTGAGTCACCCATGCATCAGACAGCCTAAATGAAGGGTCTAGCGAAATAACGGGACTATTCCAACGCACCCGGCCTTCTGCAACAACTGCCGCAAGGACTGATGAGGTGATCGGCTTGGAAAGAGAGGCCAATTGGAAAACCGTATCGTTATCGACAGGGTCCATTTTTCCCCACTCCCTCACTCCATACCCTTTAAGGAGAAGCACCTCGCCATTGTAAACGACAGCGACTGCAGCTCCAGGCACAGAAAGCCGATCCATGCTTTCGATCACTAATCGGTCAATCTGATCAATGGCTTTTTGAACATGTTGGCGAGACACATGTTCCAGAGATGTCAAAGTGTTAAAAAAAAGGACGAATAACAAAAAAATAGATCTTTCCATGACAACTGCATTGGTCGGTGATAACAAGCGAATCGATTATAGTAGACGATGCGTCTAAATACAAGAGCAGGATTCAGAGCGTGTAGGCGATTTAAATGTGAACATCTTGCAGCACAACAACGAAAGATTATTAAAATAAGTTTATTTTTATTTAATAAAAATATAAAATATCTTATTAATTTTAATAAATAATGGATAATAATATGAATAACATAATACTAAGAGATTTTCAACCAATCAATATACCGTTTATTATTAGAAAAATTAAAATAAAGAAAGGAAAATATTTTTGATCCTTTTTCCAAATTTGAATATTGACGACACACTCTTAATCAACTATGATCTGTGGCATGTTGAAGATAGCACTCATTGGATATGGCAAAATGGGCAAGATGGTCGAGCAAATAGCGGTCAAGCGCAGCCATGAGATCGTTGCAATCATCGATCCTAAAACTGAAGATCGGGAAACCGTCCAAAACTCTCTGAAGAAAGCAGATGTCTGCATTGAATTCACCCAGCCAAACGCTGTCCTCGGCAACATCCGCACGGCCCTAAGCCTTGGCAAAAACATTGTCGTAGGAACGACCGGCTGGAACGACGCTCTCAAAAATGTCGAAAAGTGGGTTGCTGAATCCGGTACAGGATTGTTCTATGCATCCAACTTTTCTCTTGGGGTCAACCTCTTTTTAAAAACAGTGGAAAAGGCCGCCGACCTGTTTCTGAATACAGGAAATTACAATGTCGCAGGAGTAGAGATCCATCATCAACAAAAACTTGATTCCCCTTCAGGCACGGCAATTGCCATCCAGCAGACGATTGCACGTACAGGAGGAAAATCTCCAAGTTTCTCAAGCGTTCGCTGCGGCTCTGTCCCAGGCACCCATACAGTCTACTTCGATAGCCCTTCAGATACGATAACATTGACCCACCAAGCCCGCAACAGAGAAGATTTTGCATTAGGCGCTGTTTCGGCCGCAGAATGGATGCAAGGTAAAACGGGAATTTACACAATGGAAGATATGCTATGCCTCGCCTAGATGGACTAAAAGGAGTGTATACCGCGATTGTCACCCCTTTCAAAAAAGACAAGACTCTGGATGAAGAGGGGCTGAGAAACAATATTCAATTCCAAATCAGCCAAGGAGTCGAAGGGATTGCTGCACTTGGCACAACAGGAGAAGCGCCTACCCTTTCCGAACAGGAAAAGGTAAGAATTCTGCAGATCGCAAAAGAAGAGTGCGCAGGTCGAATCCATCTAATGGCAGGAACAGGCAGCTACTCAACCGAACAAACCATTCGCATGAGCAAGCTCGCGGAAGAGTTGGGTGCTGATAGCTGCCTAGTGATTACTCCTTATTACAACAGGCCAAATCAGAAAGGCATTTACCATCACTTCAAGGCGGTCGCAGAATCCGTGCACATCCCGATGATCCTTTACCACCATCCAGGCAGGTCCGGATGCCGCATCACAACAGAGACACTTCTCAAACTGTCGGGCATCCCCAACATTGCCGGAATCAAGGACGCTTCCGGAGATCTCGCAACCCAGACTTGCTGGCTGGAAAAAGTCGCCCCTTCTTTCAGCGTTTTAAGCGGAGATGATCCTCTAACACTTCCCATGCTCTCCATCGGAGCCTCAGGGGTCATTTCGGTAACAAGCAATCTTTCCCCTAAAAAAATGATCAATCTGGTTTCTGCCGCACTTCAAGGCGACTTTCAAACTGCCCGCGAGATCCACTATCAACTTCTTCCTCTTATGCAAGCGCTCTCTATCGATTCAAACCCGATTCCTGTCAAAGCAGCCATGAACCTGATCAATATGGCAGCAGGACCTTGCCGGCTTCCCTTAACGCCTTTAGAAGAACACCACGTAAAATTCATTAAAGAAATCGTTCATGGCTAAAATCAATCCTCATCTTGCTGCATTAAAATCAGGCTACCTATTTCCCGAGATTCAGAAAAAAAAAGAAGCGTTCCTAATCGAGGAACCTGGAGCCAAACTGATCAGCTTAGGGATTGGGGACACCACCTGCCCCATTGCTCCATCTGTCGTGGAACAGATCTCCTGCCAAGCTCATGCAATGGGCACTCCGGAGGGATATACAGGTTATGGCCCCGACCAAGGCTCCCCTGTTTTAAGACAAAAACTTTCTCAACGGATCTATCAAGAAATGATTGAACCGGAAGAGATTTTTATCTCGGACGGAGCTAAGTGCGACTGCGGGCGCTTGCTGCTTCTTTTCGGGCCGAACTCTACCGTTGCCGTTCAGGATCCGGTTTATCCCGTCTATGTGGACACGGCAACCATTTACGGACTGTCCCATTCCATTATCCGCATGCCCTGCACACCTAAGAATCATTTTTTTCCCTCTCCGATCAATGCAGACCTAATCTACCTCTGTTCACCAAATAATCCTACGGGCAGTGTAGCGACTAAAGAGCAATTAAAAGCTTATGTTGATTTTGCCAAAGCAAACAACTCCATCATCATCTTTGATGCAGCCTATTCCGCATTTATCAGGGACAATACACTCCCACGCTCCATTTATGAGATTGAAGGCAGCCGCGAAGTTGCCATTGAGGTGAATTCTTTTTCCAAGCTGGCTGGATTTACAGGCTTGCGCCTAGGGTGGACCGTCGTTCCAAAAGAGCTCAACTTTTCTAACGGCACTCCGGTCCATGCGGCATGGAGCAGAATTTCCTCCACTTTTTTCAATGGCGCTTCGAATATTGTCCAAAGCGCCGGCGTTGCAGTTTTGGAAAACGAAGGATGGGAACAAGTACAAAAGACAATCGATCACTATCTTGAAAATGCTCAACTGATTAAAGAAACTTTTGTCTCTCTTGGTTATCCCTGTTACGGCGGCAGCCACGCACCCTATGTATGGGTCGACTACTCCCCCAAAACTTCGTGGCAAGCATTTGATGAGCTGCTGAAGAAAACACATATCTTGGCCATTCCTGGCAGCGGATTCGGCAGCTGCGGCGAACATTTCGTCCGGTTCAGCGCCTTCGGTTCCAAAGAGACGGTACTCGAAGCGATGGCACGCCTTAGCCGCCAACACGTTTACTCAAAAAATCATGCTTGAAGCTTTTTGTTCTTGGAGTGGAGGGAAAGACTGCTGCATCTCCTTGTATCTTGCCCTTCAACAAGAGATCAGGGTATCGACTCTTTTCACCGTTATGATTCCGAAAATTAAACGTTCCCGTTCCCATGGTATAAGACAAGAAATTCTTGAAAAGCAAGCAGAGCTCATGGGATTGAAGTGGAAGTGCCGCTCTGCGAGCTGGGATGCTTATAAAACGGAGTTTCTGAATGGGTTGAAATTACTTGCTGGCCAAGGAATAAAAGCCGGCATTTTCGGCGATATCGATATCAACTCCCATCAGCAATGGAACATCGATGTCTGCTCCCATTATGGAGTGAAAGCGATCCACCCCATATGGAAACACGATCGAGAAAAAATCGTGGAAACATTTTTAAACAACGGATTTAAAGCGTACATCGTTTGTGTACGAAATGGACAATTGGATCCAAGCTTTGTTGGAAGAGAGTTCAGTGAAGAGACAATCGAAGACTTAAAAAAAGAAAAGATTGATCTATGCGGTGAAAACGGAGAATTTCAC
The DNA here is from genome assembly GCF_000092785.1 of Waddlia chondrophila WSU 86-1044. Classification (NCBI taxonomy): domain Bacteria; kingdom Pseudomonadati; phylum Chlamydiota; class Chlamydiia; order Parachlamydiales; family Waddliaceae; genus Waddlia; species Waddlia chondrophila. Next base: position 834,349 of record NC_014225.1, on the reverse strand, counting down.
ACTTTAGTTGTTGATGGTCCTTTATTTTTGCGGCCGCTTGACATTTCATTCGGCCCGCCTCAATTGCGCGAGGGAATGTGGGTTACCGATGTGTTCTCCGAATGCACGACTTGAGCAAAAGCGGCTCCCTTAAGACTTATCTCGTAATTTGTGATCAAATTGACAGGGATTTTTCGCAACAACTCTCTGAAAAGAGGCAGATGGTGCCGAGTAAACTCCTCCATAAATAAGCTGCCAAATACATCCTGGTTCGAGGCGCCGATTCCTCCAGCTAGATATACCCCTCCTTTAGCCAGCAACTCAATGGAAAAATTACGCGCAGCGCGGGCATAAAATTTCACAAACCACTTAAATGTTTCCTTGCACAACTCATGGTCATGCCGCTTTTCTGAAATTTCTTTTGCTGCCATGTTTCCAGGCTCATTGGGATATCGATGCTTTTGCAACGATTGATAAATACGCTCAATTCCACTGCCTGAAATCAAATTTTCCCAAGTCGCCTGCGGCAAATTCTCAACAAATATCCATTCCTCTTCCGATGCAACAGGAAAATCGGAGTGTCCACCCTCTGAAGAGACAGGAAGGTACGACTTCAATTCCTCATCGTACAACAATAAGCTTTTCCCAAGCCCTGTCCCTGCCCCCAAAGCACACTTCACCCCTTTCTTCTCGACTTCCCCTTCATTCAATACAATAAAATCGGAGGAATCCAACACATTGATTGCGTAACCAACGGCATCAAAGTCGTTGATCACTTTTACTTGTTTAAGCGGCGTATTCGCAAGGATTTCCCTAGCATCGACCACCAAGCTGGCATTTGTCATTTCAACCCGTTGATCTTTAACAACGCCTGCGACGGCAAAACAGGCAGAGGTCGGTTTTTCATCGCAAGTTTCTAAATAAGCATTAATCAGATCGGAAAAAGAGAGGTATTCCTGTGTAGAAAGATGGTCGATACAGTCGAGCTCAATCTGATTGCTGCACCTGGAAACGCATAAATTCGCGTTTGTTCCCCCGATATCTCCACATAAGCTTATCATGAATCCATCTCAACATTCGATTTTTGACACTTGCCTTAAAAAACAAAATTTACAATAAGAAACATTTAATAAAAAGCAAGATATTGTCAATGGGAATCAGCTCAGCTTTCTCTATTTTTCCAACCCCAATGCTTAAATGTACCCCGCTCATACGATTTTTAGGACAAGATCGAAATCATCGGGCGTGGAAAGTGAGCGTTCTTATTGTCTCCAATGTTAAAGATAAAAATAAATTGATTTGTCAAGAAACGAGTAAAATTCAATACGATTTTTTTAAAATTCACCATTTGGCTATTGAAAAATTTCAATTGATGATTGACTTACAAAAAAATAAGCGCTCAATTTCTTACAAAATTTATGATCGCGTATTTTCTTTTTCAGTTCCTGGAGAAAAAGACCCTCTTAAAATGGCTTTTTTCACTTGTAATGGTTTTCATCTGGAAGAAGATGAAGAAAAAATGGGCGGCATTATGCCGATGTGGGACCGTTATAGGTCGCAAGCTGACAAAGCAGACCTACTCGTATTTGGCGGAGATCAAGAGTATTTCGACTCCATTTTTAATCTGCCTTCGATCAAGGAATGGCTAGGTTTACCTTTGGAAGAGCGGATCGAGCATCTCTTCACAGAACAAATGGCAGAGGAAGTCGATCACTTTTATTTACAAAAATACCTTGCCAAATTTGCGACAGACACCAGTTTTGCCGAAACTTTAAGTTCTACTCCATCAGTGATGAACTGGGATGACCATGACATTTTTGACGGTTGGGGATCTTATTCTGAAAAGTTGCAGTCTTGCCCAGTCTTTCAAGGAATCTATGCAGCTGCTGAAAAATATTACCTCATTTTTCAACAACATGTCTTTCCAGGCACCTCTTTTACGGATAAGACTTTTATTGGCACAAGGAGTTTTTCCTCTCTTCATATAGTCGAAGATATCGCCATCTTGTCAGTCGACACACGCTCAAAAAGAACTCAAAAAGAAATTTTACCAGATGAAGCTTGGGAAGAAATTTTTCAGGCTTGCAAAAACATTTCTACAGAATGCCGACACTTGTTGGTCATCCTTCCGATTCCGATCATCTACCCTGATTTCGAGCCGCTTGCATCTTTTATCAACAAGGTCTCAAAAATCGCTTCAATTGCAAAAAACATCTTAGACTTTTTTAAATGCTCCTCATTGAAAAAGAAGATTTTTTCTCCTTGGGAAACTCTTGAAATTCAAGATGATCTAACCGACTACTGGAGAAATCAATACCATCGGGAAGAAAGGAGAGTCGTTATTGAGAGATTGCAGCAAATAGCAACTCAGATGAATATTCGAGTGACTTTTCTTTCTGGAGATATTCATTTGGGAGGAATGGGAGAAATTTTTGACCCAAAAGCTCTCTCTAAAGAAAAAGATCCTTTGTACATGGCTCAAATTATCTCATCTCCTATGGGAAATGCCCCCACCGGAAAATTTAGCGCATTTTTTCTTTCCTACCTCAACAACCAAACAGAATTTTTTAATGAAAAGGCTCAAGCAAAGCTCGTTTCTATAAAGCGGATCGACCAAGATAAGGAAAAAATTCTTCTATCAAAACGCAATTGGGCGCAACTCACTTACGACCCTTCATCGCATGATATCAAGGTGGAACTTTGTGTTGAATCCAAGAAAAGTTGGATAAAAGTCTATTCTACCGTTGTGCCTATTCTGAAATGATCGGTATAACCTTTACAAATTTGCATTGCATAGATAAAATCTTTTCCAAATGAGCAACATTACCTTTATTTTTTTAAAAACTTCTTTAAATAAGGTGACTTCTTTTATTTATGAAACACCTTTAAGCATTGTCGCTACAGGTGTTGCCGGCATTGCTTTCTCCATTTTTTCCTTCAACCTTGCCACTCCCTTGCTTGCTCTTACGTGCGCTGTAACCCTAACGAGAATGATTGTTAAAGTCCTTGAAAAAAGTGATCTTGATTTGTTTGTCCAATTCAACGAAAAAATGGATGAAAATGATTCCAAATACAGAAATCTTTACTATATGGCGTACACAGCAACCATCCTTGTCAGCATAGTGCTCCCTGCCCTGGGAATCGTTCTGGGAATTGGAATAGGAACCTATAAAGGATTGATTGTGCAAATCCAAATACAAAAAATCAAACAGGATACCCGGGAACAAGAAGTTCGCTTCAACCTTTTCTCTCCATCCTCCTGGCCAGCTGGTTTTTAATCCAAGAGAGGCATCTATGTCTATTTTCAATATTGCTTTGACTTTATTCCTCGTAGCCAATCCTATCGGAAATTCCCCGGCAATCATTGCGTTAATCAAAGATTTCGATTTTGAACGCCAAAAGAAAATCATGTTCAGAGAATCTGTTTTTGCTTTGCTTCTTGCCATTTTTTTCCAATATCTAGGCGAACTATTTTTGAGCCAGCTTAACATTCAAAACTACACTGTCTCTTTATGCGGGGGAATTCTCCTTTTTCTAGTTGCCTTGAATATGATTTTTTCTCCAAACGCTGGAAGCACCATCCAGATAAAGAAAAAAGAGCCTTTAATTGTGCCCATTGCAACCCCATTGATTTCAGGCCCGGCTCTGCTGACCATCATCATGTTGTTCACTCAGAAGGAAAATCCGCTGACAATCACCATTGCAATCCTCATTGCCTGGATTGCCGTGGGGGGATTACTAATGTTTGCGCCGTATCTGCAAAAAATCCTGCACCGCCGAGGGCTGGGAGCATTAGAACAGTTAATGGGCATGATTCTTTCGATGATGGCAGTTGAAATGGTTGTTCAGGGGCTGGCCCTGTTCATCAAATCGTTATAAGGAACAGAATATGACAATTTTTTCAATCTCCTTGGTCCTTTTTCTCATTATGGATCCCATCGGCAATATCGCCAGTTTTTTGAGAATGGTAGAAGGGATCGACCCAAAGAAACAAAAGCTGATTCTGCTAAGGGAAATGTTGATAGCCCTTTTAGCCATGATCGTTTTCAACTATATCGGTGAAGGGATCTACAGTTTATTGCAAATTTCCGACCCCGCTGTCAAGCTCTCTTCCGGAGTGATTTTATTCATTATTTCGGTACAAATCCTGTTCCCGAATTCAACCGGATTGCGAGAAAACTTGCCGAAAGAGGAGCCATTTATTATCCCATTGGCGATTCCCCTAATTGCCGGCCCTTCCCTGCTTGCCACCATCATGCTTTACGCCCACATGGAACAAAGTCTGTTTGTGATGCTGGCCTCTATCCTATGCGCCTGGATGGCAGCTCTGATCGTGATGCTTGCTTCCAAGCCTCTCTACAAAGCTTTAGGGGAAAATGGCCTGATGGCTTGCGAAAAACTGATGGGCATGGTGCTGGTCCTCATCGCTATTCAACGTTTTCTTGACGGTATCAGGCAATATGTCGCAACATTTTAACTTTCTTCTGACCATCGCTTATGATGGCACTCCTTTCTTGGGATGGCAAGAAACAAAAGAAGGGCCTAGCATCGAAGGGGAATTAAAAAAAGCCTTAAGAATCATCTTAAAAGAGGAAATCAAGCTAAACGGAGCAAGCCGCACGGACGCAGGGGTACACGCACTCGGGCAACTTGCAAATTTTCACACAACTAAAAAGCCGCACTTATTTACCCTGCTTAAGTCAATCAATGCTCTGCTGCCTGGTGAAATTAAAGTCACTGCAATCGAAGAAGTTGAGGCCTCTTTCCACGCGACTTTGAATAATACCGGCAAACAGTACCGCTACCGCCTCTCTTTTGGCCCTGTGCAATTTCCACACGTGCGTCATAGGGAATGGCACATCCCTGGAAAACTTGATATCGAAGCGATGAGGCTTGCAGCAAAATCTTTAGAAGGAACTCATGATTTTAAAGCCTTTTGCAATGTGAAAAAAAACGATACCTATGACTCGACAATACGAACCCTCAGCAAACTTTCCCTTGCAGAACTTGAAAATGACACCCTTGAAGTGATCATGGAGGGAAACCATTTCCTCTACAAAATGGCGCGGAACATCGTTGGAACGCTAGTCTATATCGGCAAAAAGAGAATTCAGCTGAATACGCTTAAAAAATTGGTGCTTAATGGCGATCGAACGCAGCTTGGACCAACTGCGCCTGCACATGGATTAACGCTTTTTCACGTTTTCAGACATCGTATAGATTAAGAAAACGATTCCAAGCCCAGCAACCATGAATATCGCCGACTTCCAGTACATCGCATCCCAGATGGAAGGTTGATAGAATCCTTCTGGAATAAGCTGAGGGCCATTTTTCAATTTTAATGGATCCAACCCCCAAGCATAAGTTCTGTAAGGCCACACAACGCGCAGCGACCCCACCATAAATCCAATTAAGACAGCAATCGTTAAATCGTGATCTTTTTTAAGAAACCAATCGATGGCACGAGAAAAAATCACCGCCCCTGCTCCAATTCCCAAAGAGAGGTTGATCAGTACAGTAAATGCTTCTCCATCCCATGTGAAAGCGGTCCATCCCTTGACAAGCTCTGCCAAAGCAGCAATGACAACGGGATAAGCTCCCAATATCATCAGGAGGAAGCTCCCCGATATTCCGGGCAGCAACATGGCAGAAACAGCAATGGCTCCACAAAAAAACAGCCAAGGATCAAACCAACTCTCTTCCCCTTTTTGCATCAAGTCGCCTAAACGCAATAGACGTTGAGAGCTTTGTTCAGCAACCATTGAATCGGAGTTCAAATACCCTTTCGCCCACATCGCTTCAAGAATTTGGGCATCAAGCCCCTTTAACAGCCCTGTTTCTTTATCATAATTGACAAGCTGTTTGTCTCCTTGATAGCCTAGTTTAAAAGGCAGTTTGACTTGATATGTCTGCTGATCTAAAAGAGGTTCGGATCGAAATCCTGTAAAAAACAGAGTTGAAGCAGCTCCCACTGCAAGTCCCCACCAAAGCCTCTTACTCCAACCCGGAACACGCCAGATGCAAATGACAATGGAAGAAAGAATCATCCCTAGAAATAGAGCGTAAAGGTAAGTGCGCCAGACAGGATCTCCTAGCATAAAATGGATAGCCCGAGAAAAAATAACGAGAGAAAACAAAATGCCCAAAAGAACCGTCAAAAGAAATTTCCAGCCAACTTTTTGATTGAATCGCTTAAAGTCTAGCCAAAACAGCGACAACGCATCAACCGTGCCGAAACTTTTAATAGAAACGATCAATTCTTCATAAATCCCGCAGATCAGTGCCATCGTTCCTCCGGATACACCGGGAACAAGATCGGCAGCCCCCATGCATGCTCCGTAAAAAAAGAGGCGGTACCAATCTTTGCCGGATTTTACCGTCATCTAAATGACCTCGAGGAATTTTGCCAAATACCAAGCAACTGCAGCAACGAAGACGAAAAGGATCGCCCAAATAATGTTGGGTAAGCTTTTAACATGCGCTCCAGGATTGCCTCTAGCTTCCAAGGTCCCGATCCCATAGGAAAATTCCTGGCTTTCAACACGGGAAAATGCTTCGGGATGCTTGCGAATGATCGCCTCGCCGTCTTCTCCCAAATAAGCGGCATACTGACGAATAAACCCTTGTGCATAAACCGGAGAGATGAGCTGCTTGAAATCCCCTTCTTCAATCGCCTGCAAGTAGTTCATTCGAATGGAAGTGGCATTCTCCACTTCTTTCAAAGAAAGATTGCGCTCTTTGCGTTTTTGTTTGAGCAGTTCCCCTAAACTCTTGACTTTTTCTGTCGTCATATAAACCTATTCGATATAAATCTCTTTTCACTTAATTAACCACTATTTATACCGAATTTTCCTTAAGTCTTGCAAGAGATCTTGTTCCAAAAACAAACATTGGCTATCCTCTCCCTCCATAAACGGACAATGACTGATCATGAATTCGAAACACTCCTCAACAATGTTTGTAACCAAGCTCAATCTTGAGCTTGCATCAAAACTTTTAAATGATCTTAAATCTCAAGGGTTTGAAATCTCCAAGCCGCAATACACGATCTTCAGCGCTAAAAAAAAGGGATTGAACTGCACTCTTTATGAATCCGGAAAACTGATGGTACAGGGAAAAGAAACGCCCCAGTTTATGGAATTTTATCTCGAGCCTGAAATTCTCGGAACTTTTGATTATAGCTATGCCGACTTGCAATTGGACACATCGGGCAGAATTGGAATCGATGAAGCCGGCAAAGGAGATTTTTTCGGTCCCCTCTGCATTGCAGGCGTTTATGCTGAGGGAGATGCAATTTCCGAACTCAAATCTGCCGGAGTCAGAGATTCCAAAAACATGACAGAGAAAAATGTTTTTAAACTTGCTAAAGAGATCAGAAAAAGATGCGAAGTGACCGTTGTTCGCATGAATCCATTGAAATACAATGAGCTCTACGGTAAATTCAAAAATTTGAACCATTTGCTTGCTTGGGGGCATGCCACAGCCATTGAGAATCTTGTCTCCAAAACCGGCTGCAAAAACGTGATCATCGATCAGTTCGCTGCTGAGCAGGTCGTCATCGGAGCTTTGAAGAAGAAAAAGCTTGAAGTCAACCTAACGCAACGGCACCGAGGAGAGGAAGATTTAGTGGTTGCCGCAGCATCGATCCTTGCGCGTGAAGCGTTTGTGACGGAATTAGACAAGTTGAGCAAGCAATGGGAAATGACGCTGCCTAAGGGGGCGTCTCGCCAGGTAGTGAAAGCAGGGGTCGATTTTTTGCGGCGCTTCGGAAAAGAAAAGCTGTCCGGAGTGGCAAAAAGCCACTTTAAAACATATCAAGACGTGATTGAGGAGTCTATATGAGTAACCGTACTTTATCTCTGTTAGTGGGTTTAGTTGTGATTTTAACAGGTATTCTGATGGTATTGAATTTCTTCAATATTCAAACAGGATCTGTAACTCAACCTTTTTTAGAAGCAAACAACGTCAAGGCAGTGGAAGTCATCAGCAAAGGAGTCGCTCATCCTTTGACATTCGATCAACAGAATCGCTTCGTCGAGATCATCAACTTGTCGGTGCAAACAGACTATGAAAGTGATCTTAAAGTCAAAAACGGCCCATTTTCCTATGACAAGGTGCTGATCCATCAATTCGAAGGTCCAGAAATCTCTGTAACCCCTTATGGACTGGTGAACACGCAGCTTCTCATGGTAGTTCCTGAATGGAATTCAGAGGGATTGATCAGGGAAACAGGGCCCGGAGAACTTAACAAGCTATTTACCGAAGCGGCAGCGGTTCAATAATTTCGGCTAAAAGAGATGCTCAAGCAGCTGTATCTAAAAAATATTGTCCTGATCGAAGAGACTGTCATTCCCTTTAAAAAGGGATTCAATGTCATTTCAGGAGAAACCGGTGCGGGAAAATCAGCTTTAATGGCAGCTTTGCAGCAAATCCATGGCTTCCGAGCGGATCTTCAGCTGATTCGTCACGGCTTTGATAAAGGGATCGTGGAAGCTGTCTTTGATATCGATGAACTTCCCAAAGTTCAGCAGATGCTGAATGAGTCGGGAATCGACCACGAAACAGGCGATGAATTGCTTATACGGCGAGAAATCTCCAGAACGGGCAAAAGCCGTCTTTTCATCAATAGCCAACTTACGCATTTAAGTACGCTGCAAGCGATAGGCGGCAACTTATTCAAGATTGTTAGCCAGCGCGGCAGCCAGCAGCTTTTCGATCTCGATCATCACCTTGAACTTCTAGACTCCTATGGAAATTTGAAGGGCTTACGCGCAGAGTATCAAGCAGCCTTTGACAAGGAAATGGATACGCGCAAAAAACTGGAACGCTTGAAAAATAGCGAACAAAAGAGAATTCGGGAACAGGAAGTCTGCCTTAGGGAGCTTGAAGAGCTTACTGCTGCGGATTTACAAGAAGAAGAAGAGGAGGAGCTGTTTGCTGAATATACCAAACTGACAAACACAGAAACCTTATTGCAGCTATCTGAATTGATCACCTCAACACTGGACGATCAAATACTGCCAGCACTCCGCTCAGTTAAACAATCAGCTGAAAGACTTCTTTCACTCGATTCTCTGCTTGCAGAAACACATGAACAACTTGCCTCGTCAGTATTAGAAATTGAAGAGCTTACCCGATCTTACCATGATTACAGCAACAGCATTGAACACAATCCTTATAAGACGGAAACAATCAACCAACGGCTGACGCTGATCAATAAAATGAAAAAAAAATATGGTCCAACGATCGAAGAGGCGATTCGCTACAAGCATTCAAGAGAGGAGCTTCTTGCCTCTTTGGAAAACGCAGAAACTGAAATTGAAGAGCTGACACACGCGCTGCAGGAACAAGAAAAAGGCTCTCAAGAGCTTGCAGAAAAACTGACAAAAGAAAGAAACCGCGCCTCATTGCTGTTTTCGGAAGCCATGACCAAGGAGCTTCGGGACTTAAACATGCCCCACTCCATTTTTTCCGTGAAAGTGGAAATGATGAATCGAGGTAAAACAGGACAAGACAAAGTAGAATTTTACTTTGCTCCAAACAAAGGGGAAAAAACCGTTCCCATTCGCGAGTGTGCAAGCGGAGGAGAGATTTCCCGAATCCAGCTGTCCATTCAAACTTTGCTAGCCGGCAAGGAATCGATACCCAGCCTGATCTTTGACGAAATCGATGCAAATATCGGTGGACAGACAGCTGCCATCGTAGGCAGGAAACTTCAGCAGATCGGGAAAAACCATCAATTGCTGTGCATCACCCATTTCCCCCAAGTGGCAGATAGCGCTGTGCATCACATTCAGATCTCAAAGAAAGAAAAAGATGAAAGAACCGTGAGCGTCATCAATGTTCTAAGACAAGAAGGGAAAGAGTCTGAGCTTCTGAGGATGGCCGGAAAAGCTATTTAATCCTTTCCAAAACGTAGATATATCCTTTTTCTCGGTTTTCCTCGATTTCCCCTTCCTCTGGATTTGAGTTGACAGAGGAATCGCTCCTGGACTCCCATTTACCTTTGATTTTTACATCTGCAGTGTAGTGTCCGCCATCAAGGGAACCGCCATGAAGGACAACGCCCGTCACACGGTATCGCGTCGAGGGAACATCATCCCCGTTTAATAAGGACTTATCGATTAATGCCTTCATATCGACCTCTTCACCAATTTCGACTGAATCATCGATTTTAGCAAAAAGCTCCCCGCCCTTATGAACAAATCGTTTAAGCTGAACAACTAAAGTATCGGGAATTTCTTCGGCAATTGTATAAGTATTCGTATACTTCTGATATTGACAAATGACTTTTTCCTCTTCGTTTGTAACATTCCAAATATTCTTTGGATCATCGACCTGTTCCTCTTTAAACGCGTCTATTAATTCCTGAAATGTTGCTTTGCCTTTATCTTTTTTGATCATTGGAAGAGAAATGTAGACTTCGGACACGTCTTTAATCGTAGAATGCTCCTTATCTTCGCCAGTAATTGTTTTCCGAAGAGTAAACGAATATCCAATCCCTTGCAGCACTGCAGTCAAAAATTCTCCGGCATCCTGCTGGGAATAGGAAGGAGGAAGCTGTACAAGCCTGGTCTCTTTGCTAATAACAACATTTCGAAGCGCTCTTAAAGCTTCTCTCAAAGTCATGTCTTTATTTCGGCCTTCATAAACTGCTTTCAATACTTTCAAGGCTTTTAAATGTTCAACGCATTTCCACTCATGTTCGGTCTGCGGCTCAGGAGGATCTCGATCAATCAGAGCACTTAAGCTCGGCGTATTCAGAATCACTTGCAACGAACTGTTCATAAAGCATGTATTTCCTAAATTCGGGAGTCCTCCAGGATCAACAGTGGGACTATAAGTTGAGTAATAGCTGGAATATGAACTGAAAGTTCGCTTTTTCTTAATTTCTCTTTTATTGACTTCCTCTTTTAATTTGACTCGAAAATTTTTAATACGATTGAATACAGCTTCATGAACTTTAGTTTCGGAGTTCATTCCGGTTATCCAACTTACAACAGAAGAAAGGTTCCACGTACTCGGAGTCAGATCTTGCAGCTCTTTAATCTCTTTTTGCTCTTCAGGAGTCTTTTTGATGCGGGTAAAGATCTGATACAAGAAATCTGCAACCTTTTCATAGCTTTTAAGTACAGAATCCTTGGCGACTGGCAATAACTTGATATTACTTTGAAATTCATCATTGACCAAAATAAATATCCGTGCGATTTTCGCCTGATGTGATGCGAAAATCGTTTGCATCGATTCACCTAAATCCTTGTATTGAGTCTCTAACTCTGAAAAACGCCCAGAAAATTTTTCTTTTCTGTCCTCATCTCGAGCAATCACCCCTCCTACTCTGGACATTGAAGTCTTAAAAATGGAATAGGTATTGTAAAGCTCCGCAAGATCTTCCAAGCATTTTTCTTGATCGCTAATCGACGCATCGGAATGCAAAGCTTTGTCGAGCATCTCTGTGATTTCCATAGACCTCTTGCATATCTCTTCAAGTTTTGAACTCAAATCATCTAGCTGTTTTTCCTCTTGTTTTATCTGCTGCGAACGAGCTGTTTCTTTTTTTCTACTGTCAGTTGTTTGAAGGATCTCCTTTGCTGTATCGTCAGTTTTTTTCGTCGTTTCAGAATTCTCGCGATTAATCGGAGATAAACGATCGACAAGAGATCGAAAGGTGGCATATCCACCAATACCGAGAAGGGGAAGAGTCACAAGAAAAGCGATGCTGGAAAAAAAGATCGTTAAGATCATGCTTCCAGGACTTAGCGATACAAATTTTTTCGCTGATCTGTGAAATTCTTTAGAAAAAGGGTTAACATACCCATTTATTCTGGTCATACATATCTTAACTTTATCTAATTTATAATTTTATATATAATTATATCTTTTAACTATTAAGAGCAGATAAAGAAAATATATTGAAACGTAAAACACAGGGAAAGTTTGACCCCCTAAAACTGGAGGTCATCCCATGTTTCAGTCCCATGTGTTTTTCAAGGATTATCAGAACAATAGAAGGTTTGGAAAAAGAGATCGCTATTCGATAGAGAAGATCTTTAATTCAATGCTGTTAGCTGAGGGAGAAAGGATCACGGCTACTTTTTTGGGTAACTTCAGTCTACCTCTTAAATATATAAAAATAAATAGAAAAAACGCTCCGAATAGAGTATCCAATTGTCATTACAACACAACAAAAAGGATACCTATGGAGCGCACCTCTTACTCTACATATGTCATCGATAAAGGGGAAGAATATTCTTTCGAATTGAAGCAAAATGCTGTGTTTGCTGCACAGGAATTGGGTATAAAGCCCGCAGCTAGAAAGTTTAAACTTACCAGGATACTTTACGAAACTGGAAAAAGAGATTTGAGCAACAGGGCAAAAAAGGGCTTTACGATCGAAGAAAAGGCCCTCGTCGAATTCCGAACAAGATGCCGAAGGAGATGGAGGAAAAGATTGTGAGCATCAGGCAAATGATTTCCTGTTTCGGTCCGAAGAGAATAAAACATTTTTATGACATTCCCTACTCTTTAGGAGCTATTCAGAGAGTCATTCGCTCTCATGGCCTTACTCGAAAACGAAAGAAGACTTACCAGAAAAGAAGGGATATGAGAGCTGTCAAGGCTAAGAGAGCTTCCATGTGTTAGCAACGGTGATAAAATGACCCAGCTGAGCGGTTGAATTTTGACCCACCCTGAGTAAACAATCCCCTTTATATCGAGGGGGTAGAAATGATCACTCAGGAGTATTTCATGGAAATTCAAATTTTAAGAAAACAAGGAAAGGGAATTCGACAGATAGCCAATGAACTATGTTTGTCGAGAAACACAGTAAGGAAATATTTAAGATCAAAGAAGCCGCCAAAATATCACTCAAACCAGAAGCGGCCATCGAAATTGGATCCATTTAAAGCGTTTCTTGAAAAACGGATAAAAAATGCCGGGCGCCATTTTATTCCGGCTACTGTTCTGTATCGCGAGATCAAAGAACTCGGCTATCAAGGAGGGATTACAATTTTGCGAGACTGGGTAAGAAAAGGAAAAAAGCAAGTAGAGTCCCAAAAAAGAGTTGTGCGATTTGAAACTCCTCCTGGGCATCAGGCTCAGGTGGACTGGACAGTGGTAAGCAAAGGGTTATACGCTTTCGTCATGATCTTGGGATACAGCAGATGCGCATACGTTGAGTTTGTTCAATCCACGAACGAAGAGAGCCTGATGAGATGTCATCAAAATGCATTTGAGTATTTTGGCGGTTTTTGTAAGGAGTTGTTGTACGACAACATGAAAACCGTTGTCATTCAAAGGGATAAATATGGGCCATCTCAACATGGTTTTCAGAAGGCTTTTTGGGACTTTTCTAAACACTGGGGATTCATCCCCCGTCTATGCCGTCCATACAGAGCTAAAACCAAAGGAAAAGTCGAGAGATTCATCGGATATTTAAAACGCAGTTTCTATTATCCTCTGGTGACAAAGGAAGATCACGACCTCTATTCTTTGAACTATGAAGTAAAGAAATGGCTGTCGGAAATTGCAAACAAGCGATGGATCAAAGAGTTGAAGTCAACTCCCCAACGAAGGTTTGTGGAAGAATCTAAGCATTTGCAGCCATTGGCTCCCGCTTATTTTTCCGATAAAAGATGTCAAATACGACAAATTGAAATTGTCCGACCACACCCTTTAGAGATCTATGAAATGACGGGGGATATGATATGAATCTCCAACATGAGAGAATCGAAGATTTGTGCCAGAAGCTGAACTTGATCGGAATTGAGAACCAATTTCAATCCCTTGCATCAGAGGCTGTCAAAGAGGATAAAAGCTATGTGGATTTTTTAGAGCAAGTGTTGCAATCAGAGTATTTAGCGAGACAAACAAGAAGGCAAAATACCCTTACGCGATTTGCCGGTTTTCCCTCAATAAAGACTTTGGAGCAGTTTGATTTTAGCTTCGCTCAAGGAGTTGATAAAAAGCAAATAATGGGGTTGGCAAGCCTGGGATTCATCCAAAGAGCGGAAAACATTGTGTTTCTCGGTCCAAGTGGAGTTGGCAAAACCCACTTGGCAATAGCGTTGGGATATTTAGCCACCCAGTCAGGGTTAAAAGCTCGGTTTATCACAGCAGCAGACCTTGTGGTACTGCTTGAGAATGCGTATAAGGAGGGCAAATACGAAGTTGTGTTTCGCAATGGAATTTTATCATCCAAGTTATTGATTATTGATGAACTAGGATATTTGCCCCTGCAAAGGCATCAAGCAGATCATTTTTTCCAAGTCATTGCCAAGCGATACGAAAAAGGGTCGACAATAGTGACCTCGAACTTGAATTTTTCCCAATGGGACAAGTCTCTTTCCGGAGACCAGGCATTGACATCGGCTTTGTTGGACAGGCTGTTGCACCATAGCCACATCATTCCGATTAAGGGAGACAGCTATCGTTTAAAAGAAAAAAAGAAGATGGGAATTTTTAATCCCAAAGAAGAAGGCTAAGATCCTTGCCGCGCCTCGCCGAGCTGCGGGGTGGCTAGCTCGGCGCGGCTTCGGATCTGCGGGCAGCTAAAGAAAAAGTATGTGGGTGGGTCAATTTTAAACCGCTGATTTTAGAAAAAGTGGGTCAATTTTAAACCGTTGTTGACACATGACTCACATGCAAATGGATGTGAAGTACTTAACAGACATTCCCAACTATTGGGAGCAGCTTAAACCGCTTGGGCTGCCTAAGAGCGTGTAGGCAATTTAAATGAGATGCAGATTGCGGTAGATTTTTCTCTAGGAGAATTGCTTGGAAGACGAAGTAAACTGGTATCAGTTGCTGAGTCTGAAAGCATTCTCTATGGAAAAAAGATGGCGCAAGATGTTCTCATTTAAATTGCCTACACGCTCTAAGTATCAATACACTGTGCGAGAAACAAAAACAGGGATGTTATTCCTTGGATACTCAGATGAGCTTTCCGAGCTCAATGCCCGCACGATGATCGATTATGTTTTGGATGAAATGAAGCAGGATTTGCCCTTTGACATCTCAGAACTTACCATCCAAACCGATAACGGATCTGAGTTTAGTGGTCAGGCGAGAAGGGTTGAGAAAGCACCCTTTGTCCGGATGATCGAAAAAATACATGGTGCAAATCATGTGTACATTCGTCCTGGACACTGCAATGCTCAGGCAGATGTTGAAAGTTCACATGAACTGATCGAAACAGAATTTTTCGATCTCACGAGGTTCAAGGATCGCAGCGATTTTTTCAAAAAAGTCGAATCATACCGGCTCTATTTCAACTTTGTGCGGCCAAACTTCTATAAAGGGAAAAAAAAACCCCAACAAATTTGTGCAAGTGACTGGGGGTCAAGTATTTCTTATAATTTTTCATTGATAAGAACGGTAGACTTAGATAAAATGGACACATTCTCATACCAACGGGGTCAAACTATCCCTGATTTAGCCGCAAACTCTGAGTAGGAAACTTCCCAGGGAAATACAATCCATTTCGAGGTTTCCTTTCCCCAATAAGTGGGATATTCATATTTGTAATGATCCGTGTTCAGATATAATGCAGCAGCGTCCACGCTTGCAACACCATAATACTCATACAAATGCTCGGAAACTCTCACAATCGTATTTCCAGAATCAAAAATATCATCAACTAAAAGGATTTTTTTCCCTTCAAGGAAGCATTTTTCGGGACCATTTTTAATGATGACTCTGCCTCGCTCATATTCTGTATAGGACTGGCAAGAAACTGAAACGACATTTTTTTCTTGCAATTCCAATGAAAAAAACGAAGCAGGCACCAACCCTCCAACACTGATCCCACAAATTACATCCACCTTGCTTTTATCAACTTTCTGACAAATGTCGTAGATAATTTCTCGAATTTCTTCCCAAGACACATACTGCTTAGAAATCGCTTCATTTTGAACAATCATTAAAACTCCTATTTAAAACTTAACAGTCGAAGACTGTTTAAAATAACAATCAACGTCACACCAACATCAGCAAAAATGGCTAAAGCAAGATTGCTCATTCCAAAAATGGCTAAAGCGACAAATAAAAATTTCAAAACAAGTGCGAAAGTGGTATTGAATCGAATAAGACCTAATGCTTCCCTGCCAAGCCGAACCAAATATGGGATCATCTTTAAATGATCGTTAAGAATAACGATATTTGCCGCTTCAATCGCACTGTCACTGCCAAGGGATGTCATGGAAATCCCAACGGTTGCAGAAGCAAGAGCCGGCGCGTCGTTGACGCCATCACCAACCATTCCGACAATTTGATGCTTTTTTACAAGAGCTGCTACCTCCCTAGCCTTGTCTTGCGGAAGAAGTTCTGATTTCAACTGTTTGATTTTCACAACTTTACTTACCGCTTTGGCAACAAGCTCATTGTCGCCAGTCAACATCACGCTTTTAATATCAAAATTCAGAAGAGCTTTAACCACGCCAGCGGCTTCGGATCTTACCTCATCTTCAATAGCGATGACCCCTTCAACTTGTCTATCCGAAGAAACAATGATCACCGTTTTCCCCTCGTTTTGCAACCGCGACAGTTCAGACCTCACCTCTTCGGGCACATGATGCTCTTCAAGAATGAAATCCAGCTTGCCAACACAGTGATGACGATCCGGACAGACCAGGCACTCAGCCTTAGCGCCTTTTCCGACAACACTCTCAAACTCTTCCACTTTGTGAGGAGTTAACCCCTCCTTTTTTGCTGCATCTACAATGCTTTGCGCTAACGGGTGCTCGGAAAATAATTCGACTCCTGCTGCACAACTCAATAAATCCTCTCTCGAACAACCATTGAAAGGGATCACATCCGTGACAACCGGCTTGCCATAAGTCAAAGTACGTGTCTTATCAAACGCAATCGCTTTCAACTGCCCCATTGCCTCCAAATAGCGCCCTCCCTTAATCAAAACACCGGCAGAAGTGGCGTTTCCAATCGCAGAATAGATGGCAATAGGTGTTGAAATCACAAGAGCGCAAGGGCACGAGATCACAAGAAGTGCCAACGATTGCTTAAAACTTTCTTCAAAACCGCGCAATCCAAAAAGAGGTGGGAGGAAAGCGATGATCAACGCCAGCAATAAAATCGCCGGAGTATAATAAGAGGAAAACTGCTCAATAAATTGCTGTGTCTGAGATTTGTGTTTGATCGCATTGAAGGTCATCTCTCGAATTTTATCCACAGCTCTGTAACCGGTTGTCTTCGAAACCCGGATCTCAAGCCCTCCTTTTTTATTCATCGTACCGGCAAATACCTTGTCTCCCGCTCTTTTATCAACAGGAATCGGTTCCCCTGTCATGGTCGACTCATCGACAAAGGAAACGCCTCCAACCACTTCGCCATCCAATGGAATCAATGAATAAGGATTGACTACAATAATATCTCCAACACTCACTTGTAAGACATCAATAGGTTCATCCAATCCTCTGATTTTCACATATTTAGGCATTCCATCGACAAGAGCGTCCAAAGAAGATTTGCTTTTTGAAATTCCAACATATTCCAGACGCTCGGCAAGGGAAAACAACACAATGACAACAGCAGCTTCCTCATACTCTCCAATATAGAAAGCTCCGATAACCGCCACTAACATTAGAAGGTTGATGCTGCTGAATTTCAATGTGAATAGAGCTTTTAAGCCATCCCAGATAACTTGGTAGCCAATTCCCAGGATAATCACCCCAAAAACAAACGCCCCTTCGCTCGGCTCAAGCCGGATTCCTATGAGGGATAAAATCTCAAAAATCGCAACAAGAAAAGCAGAAAAGATCAGCCAGCGCAATTTTGGATCGGCCAGCATTATTTTCTCCCAAGCAGATGTTTCAATGCCGATTCAAGCTGGGGATAAAGAAATGAATACTCTGATTCCTTCAAGACTTTTGGAAAAACTCTAGTGCTGCATAGCAGCAGAGCATCCGCCATCTCCCCTAAAACTAACCGTGCAATGAATGCCGGTAAAGGGAAAAACGTCGGCCTTTTCAATAAACGTCCCAAAGTTTTGGTAAACTGGCGGTTAGTCACAGGATTTGGAGAGACTGCGTTAACCGGCCCCTTAAGGGATTCTGTATTGATGACGTGCAAAATAATGCCGATGAGGTCATCAATTGAAATCCAGCTTATGTACTGTTTTCCAGAACCGACAACGCCTCCCAATCCCATTTTAAATGGAGTCAGCATCCTCGATAATGCCCCTCCTTCTGTCGAAAGAACCACTCCAATCCGTAAATTGATCACGCGGATTCCAGCACTTTGAGCTGCATTGGAAGCTTCTTCCCATTTTTGACAGAGATCCGATAAAAATCCTTCACCTGGAGCGGACGCCTCCGTTACCTCTTCATCGCCCCTTTCACCGTAAAAACCGATGGCAGAAGCGGAAATAAAAAGGGAAGGCGGTTTGTCCAGCCTCGCCAAGAGCTCTGCAAGCATATGCGTATTGATCACCCGGCTATCCCGAATTTTTTGCTTTTTCTGGTCATTCCACCTGCCGGAAGAAAGATTCTCGCCAGCAAGATTAATCACCACATCAAACCCTTCAAATTCTTCAAGCCTTAATTCTCGATGTTCAGGATCCCAAAGGAGAGTGTCTTCAGCCATTCGGGATACGTCGCGAACAAGCCGAACAATCTCGTGCCCTCTTTCCTTAAAGGAAGCGATGAGTGCTGTACCGATCAGCCCGGAAGATCCGGAAATTAACATTTTCATATCAAATCACAAGCTTCCCCAGGCATCCATTTTGGGTCTTTACCTTCCCACTTAATGTTGCAGCCGATAGGGTTTGTCACAGGCGTTGAGATCTCCTTGCCTGCCGTGTGCTCAAATAATACGCGGTCAAGGTCGTTTACGGTCATTTTTGATGTGTCTCTGGGGCTGTCAACTCCTCTTCCAGTATAGATAAGTTTTCTGTTTTTATTAAAAACATAGAAATGGGGAGTTTTCAAAGCTCCGTATGCCCTTGCGGAATCTTGAGAAGCGTCATACAGGTAGAGCCAGGGAAATTGATGAATTTTCATCCTCTCGACCATCTTTTCAAAAGAATCTTCGGGATAGGTGTTTTTGCTGTTCGCATTGATCGCGACAAACCCAATTCCTTGATCTTGATATTTTTCTGCAGTCTGCTTTGTGACATGATCTGATCCGATCACATAAGGGCAATGATTGCAGGTAAAGAAGACAACCAGTGTATCAAATCGATTAAAATCGCTTAAGCGGTATGTTTCTCCATCTGTCGCAGGAAGCATAAAATCCGGAGCATTCTCTCCGATCTGCAAAGTGTAAGGCATCAAATCTCCTGTAACGTCTCTAAATTTAAAATTATTGACATCCTTAAGCTTTTTTTTCAACTATACTGTGGAAGAAAGTGGTGACCCATCGTCACGACTCCGTTAACCGATCCATTCTGAATTCTTTCGTGTAAAAGCGCAGGATGGTACATCTTGCACTCTTTTTTGAATCGACTGTTTTTCATCGACTTAAACACACGCTTGCCCTCCTCGACAACCCACACACCTCTCCAAGACCCTAGAATAAAAGCGCTGATTTTAACGGCGATCATCTGCAGTTTTTCCGGGAGAGCGCGGCAGATTTTAAGGATCCCTTTCAAAGGCTGCACCTCGGGCCTGGATTCAAGGAGAGGGCTTACGAATAAATTCGGCGCTTTTGCCTCCGCCTCTTTTTCCTTTTTACCCAAAAGATTTTCCAATCTTTCCTGAGGCCACCAAGCGCAATTTTCCCATGCGAATTGAAAAACCACATTCCCTTCTCTGGCTGCTTTTAAATCTTTCCGAATCATTTCCATAAGGGCAATCCCATCAGCTTCGCTAAGCACAAATGGAGCTGAAGCGTGTTGACGGTGGGAATAAAATGGATTTTCATCAGGATATTCTATACGGCTTTCCACTGTATTTGTTACGAAAAGAAATTTTTCAATGATGTTTTTTGGAAACTCTCGAGCGAATTTTCCCAATGGATAAAGATCGTACCCTCCTTCATCCTTATTTGGAACCACAATCTCGAAATAGCCGTGGCTGCGATCAATATCAAGCGACAAAGATTCTCTTGTCGATTTCGCAACAGCCACCCACTGTCCCGGTTGCAAGCTGTCAATGCCAAACCTGCGGCAGACTTCTCCATCTGAAAGATGCTCAAAAACAGGCATCTGCTTCCACCATTCGGAGTTTTCCTGATCAAGATCGATTCTTTCGCAAGTATCAGTTTTGGGATTCAACCAGCCAAGTTCATGTGCGTGCCAGTTTGAGATTCCACAGGAACCAAAACATTCAAGCTGACCGGGACTCAGATTTTTCCGTTTGAAGGTATTGAAAATCTCTCGAATTGTCAGTTGATAGCCGCCTCTTAATTTTACTAAGCGGTTTTCAGATAAAATACTGATCTGTTTTGTTTTCAATCTTCCATCTTCCAGCTCCACTTGAAAAGGGAGCCTGAACTCCTTTTCTCCATTTTTCTTGGCTAGAAACCGAAAATTGTTTGCAAATCTTCCGATCCTTCCGGAAAGCAGCGCGGATTTTAAGCGACAGCAAGTCGACGGAAACTCCACAAATGTATCAACAGGGTTGTTATCCCTAATCGCCCAGCGGAAAAATTGATTGCGAATCTCAGGGTCAACCTTTAAAAGCTTGGCAAATTTAGGGTATCGAGACGCCTCGCGCAGTTTATCCACCTCGCTTTTAGAAAGAGATTCATCCTGGTACAACAGGCAGCTCCCCTTCCACTCAACCGCTAGTTGTTTCAGCTCATCTGTGGCTTCAGAGGAGACCTCTCCTTTGTCAAGCCCGCCGTTGATCTGCTCTATCCGATACTTTAAAGCCGCTGCCCTCTGCTTCAAAAGCTGGCATTGTGCAAATATTTTTTTTGAAGAGGAAAATATTTTCATTTGGTTTTTAATATAACTTGCAGCTTCAAAATATTTCTTAAATTGCTCACTTTGTTCACTGATTCCATTGAATTTCACAGGGACTTTCTCCATCCTGTCAAATTCTTTGACCATGTTTGCCGCAAGAGAAGACAAACGCCTTTTTTCAAAACATTCCAGTGAATAGAGCTGACGTTTAAGAAAAGGAACCTCTTTCCAGCATCCTTGATTATCTGTCGATATTTTTGCAGGGCTGTTTATCAAAGCGTCATGGAATGCGGAAAAGTCAGAAGCGATATTCATCATCTACGATCTCCTTGGCAAAGATTTTTTGTCGGCATATTTTATAGAAAAAAAAGCGGGTTTTCTAGTAAAATTGATGCTATTGCAGAAAGTTTTTTACCAAAGAGGCATTTATGGCCCACTTAGACAAACAAATGATCGAGTATCTATCCGATCTTTCACGCATCGATCTATCCGAGGAGGAGCAGCAATCGCTTCTTGAAGATCTCGAAAAAATTCTTGCTTATATCGATCTTCTGAATGAGGTCGATACTGAAGGGGTTGAGCCGTGCAACCACGTTCTGGCCGATATGCGCAACGTCATGCGCGAAGACGAGGTTGGCGAAACGATGCCTCGCGAAGCATTCTTAAACAACGCACCTGCTCAAATCGGCGGCATGATTCGCGTTCCTCCTGTAATCAAAGGGAAATAAACATGCATCAATTGACAGCGATCGAATTGAGAGATAAATTTCTAAATAAGGAATTGTCCGCACAAGAGATCATCGAACATTTTTTAAGGCGAATAGAGACTTATGACGAGCAGATTGGTGCTTTCCTTGCAGTTTTTCACGAAAGGGCCCGAACATGCGCTAAAAGACTCGATGAAAAACGGGCTAATGGGCAACCCTTAGGAAAACTTGCAGGCATTCCCATCGCGATTAAAGACAATATCCACGTGAAAGGTGAACTTTCCACCTGTGCATCCCAGTTCCTGACAAATTTCAAAGCTCCTTTTGAATCAACAGTTGTCAAGCTCCTAGAAGAAGAAGATGCTGTCATTATTGGAAAAACGAACCTCGACGAATTTGCAATGGGGTCGTCGACAGAAAATTCGTCGGTGAAATTGACCTGCAATCCCTGGAATCTTGCATGTACTCCCGGAGGGTCATCCGGAGGATCGGCGGCAGCCGTTTCCGCACGCCTTGTTCCCCTAGCTTTGGGAAGCGACACGGGCGGATCGATCCGGCAGCCAGCCTCTCTATGCGGCGTCGTCGGCTACAAACCTACTTACGGGAGAGTTTCTCGATTTGGATTGGTTGCCTTCGGATCTTCCCTCGATCAAATCGGCCCTTTTGCAACGAATACCGCTGATGCAGCTCTTATCATGGAGGTGATCGGCGCCCACTGCAGGAAAGATTCGACAAGCATTCCTCAAGGGAGTGAAGCTTACCTCGAAAAATTCACTCAGACACTGGATGGACTAAAGGTTGGCGTCCCCTTCCAATTTTTGAAGGATCTACAAGGGGAATCGAAAAACGCGTTTGATCACAGCCTGGAAACATTGAAAGCTAATGGAGCTTCAGTTGTGGAAGTGGACTTAAGTACATTGAAATATTCGATCCCTGTCTACTACATCCTGGCAACGGCTGAAGCATCGACTAACCTGGCCCGCTTCGACGGAGTGCGTTATGGCGTGAGGGCTCCGGATGCGGAAACGCTCGACCAAGTTTACGATCGTTCAAAGGAGCTTGGTTTTGGAAAAGAGGTGAAGCGAAGGATTATGCTTGGAACATTCGTTCTTTCCACAGGATTCCAGGACGCCTATTATAAAAAAGCGCAAAAAGTGCGGACATTGATGATCGAGCAGTATCAAAAAGCCTTTAAGGATTGCGATCTTATTGCCATGCCGGTAGCGACTTCAGGGGCGTTTAAAATCGGCTCTAAAAAAGACCCATTGGAAATGTACCTGGAAGATATTTACACCATCTCCATCAATCTTGCCGGCCTGCCCGCCGTTAGTATTCCCAATGGTTTTTCCGATTCTATGCTGCCTTTGGGACTTCAACTGATCGGCCCTCAAAAAGAGGATGTGCGCGTCTTGTCTTACGCTCATGCGCTCGAATCGAAAACCTCCTTTAACAAACTTCCTGCACAATTCAAGGATTAATTTGATCATGGCTTATAGAAACGAATGGGAAACAGTGATCGGGCTTGAAATCCACTCCGAGCTTAATACTCAATCAAAACTTTTCAGTGAAGCCCCGAACCGTTTTGGCGATGAGCCCAATACAAATATCACAGAGGTATGCACCGGCATGCCGGGCGCTCTCCCTGTTCTCAACAAGGAAGCTGTCAAAAAAGCCGTTCAATTAGGCTGCGCTTTGCAAGCTAAGGTTGCGAAATTCAGTAAATTCGACCGCAAATCCTACTTCTATCCCGATAGTCCCAGGAATTTCCAAATCACGCAATTCGATCAGCCAATCATCCTTGGCGGCCACGTCATCGCTGAAGTCGAAGGAGAGGAAAAAATCTTTGAAATCGACCGCGTTCATCTGGAAGATGACGCAGGAATGCTCAAGCATTTCTCCGGTTTTGCCGGTGTCGACTACAACCGGGCAGGCGTTCCTTTAGTTGAAATCGTCTCCAAGCCCTGCATCCACAGTCCAAAAGAAGCTGTCGCCTATGCGATGGCTGTCAAAGCGATCTTGCAGTACATTGATGCATCCGACTGCAACATGGAGGAAGGGTCTTTGCGCTTTGACGCGAACATTTCCGTACGGATCAAGGGTGAGCAAGGCTTTCGCAACAAGACCGAGATCAAAAACATGAACTCGTTTTCCAACATGCAAATCGCATTGGAGTCGGAAATCAAAAGGCAAATCAAACTCTATGAAGATCACCCGGATGTCGACCCGAATGAACTGATGAGCCAAGCCACCTACCGCTTTGATCCTGATAGAAAAGAAACGGTATTAATGCGCAGGAAAGAGCACGCGGATGATTACCGGTATTTCCCAGAACCCGACCTTGTTCCAATTGTATTGACAGATGCTTATATTGAAGAGATCCGATCCACCCTTCCCGAACTTCCCCTGCAACGAGAAAGGCGCTACATCCGAGAGCTGGAACTTCCCCCTGAAGCAGCTTTTGTATTGACCAGCGACAAGCCTCTGGCAGACTACTTTGAACAAGCGCTTAACATTTGCAATCGTCCCAAGCAGCTTTGCAACTGGCTGATTGTCGAATTCGCCGGGCGTTTCCGAGATACCGGAACGAACTTGACCACATCCGGCATTCCTGCCGAACACGTTGGCAAACTTGTCCAGCTGATCGACAGCGGCAAAATCACTGGACGGATAGCAAAATCAGTTGCCGATGATATGGTTGCTTCTCCAGGAAAAGATCCCGAAGCGATCATTGCTGAAAACCCTGATTATCAGCCGATGGATGATATAGGAGCTTTAGAAGTGATCGTGGACAAGGTGCTTATCGACCACTCTCAATCCGTTCAAGATTTCAAAAACGGCAAAGACAAAGCTTTCAGCTTTCTGATTGGCCAGATCATGAAAGCAACAAGAGGAAAAGCTTCCCCTGAAGTTGTCAATCAGATGCTTAAAGAAAAAATCAATTCTTTATTGAAATAATTTCTTTAATTATCGCAAGATATCGCTTGATGTCTTATGATAACCATGTGATCGGTCTCGTCACGCGCGGCGATATCGTAGAATCAAAACACTACGGCCATATAGCTGTGGTCAATAGCAAGGGAAAGCTCCTCTACTCTTTAGGAAATCCCTCGTCTTTGACCTTCTTCCGTTCAGCACTGAAGCCGTTCCAAGCTTCCACCGTCATCGCCACCGGTGCGTTGGAAGCGTATAAAATGTCGACAAAGGAACTTGCCTTTGTTTCTTCATCCCACACATCGGAACCTAAGCATATCGAATGTCTAGAGCAGCTTCTCCAACGGGTCAAAATTCCTGCAAACTCTCTATACTGCGGACGATCCAAGCATTCGCAGGAAGGGTCTTCTAAGATTCCTGATAAGACTTACCATGAATGTTCGGGAAAACACATTGGGCTGATCGCTGCAGCCAAACAGATAGGCGAAGATCACAATCAAGTGAGCTACCTCCACCATCCTGTACAAGAGATGGTCATGGAACAGATTTCCCATTATTGCGACTATACACCAACCTCGATCGGCATTGATGGCTGCGGATTGCCGACAGTTGCTATCCCTTTAGAGCAAATCGCATTAGGATATGCGCGGATGGGTGAAGAATTTGGAAAAAGCAATCTTGGGCAAGTGGCTAAAGCGATGAGCAAACATCCCTGGTATGTCGGAGGATCACAGAGATTTGATACAGAAATCATGCGTGCGTTTCGAGGCGAAGTGATTGCGAAACGTGGAGCGGAAGGGATCTTGTGCATCAGCATCCCTTCTAAAAAAATGGGGATCTCAATCAAATGTGAAGATGGATCCCATCGTCCAATTCCAATGGCGGCACTCAGCCTGTTTGAAAAACTCAACCTATTGACAAAGCACGGATTACATACATTGAAGCAAGCACATCCTCACTGGCATAAAATTCTGAACAGCCGAAACGAATCTGTCGGTTCGATCCATTCAGCAATTTAGGTTTGCTCTAAAATCTCCCTTTATATTACAAAGAGCAATTAAATTTTCCTATTTATGGAGGAATCATGAACAAAAAATTCTTATCGCTATTATCTAGCGCCATCCTCCTGCTCAATTGTGAAAAGGCATTTTCTTCTGGTTTTTTCTTGATTGAACAGAGCGTCAGCGCTATGGGAACTGCCTATGCAAGCGGATCCGCATACGCAGAAGACGCTTCCACCATTTGGTTCAACCCGGCAGGGATGACAAAGATTTGCGGAAGGCAATTTGTTGGAGGCGGACATGGCGTGTTTCCTTCTCTAGACTATAATGATGAAGGATCAATCGCTGTTGAAACCTTCAGTAATAGTCCTGCGCCTGGGGGCATTCCTGCAACTTTTCAACCATTAATCGGCAACGACAGTAAAAGCGATGAACCGGCTCTTGTTGGTCAAAGCTACTTTAGCGCACAGCTTAACAACCGTTTATGGGTTGGATTAGGGATTACTGCTCCTTACGGTCTGGTTACCGATTATGGAAATGATTGGAAAGGCAGATACCACGCGATCCGCTCTGCTGTGCTAACAGTCAATATCAATCCAAGCATCGCCTGGAAAATCAACGATCGCTGGAGCATTGGAGCTGGATTTAGCGCAATGTATCTGCACGCCAAATTAACAAATGCCGTCGACTTCGGTTTAATTGGGGTAAATATTCTTGGAGAAGCCGCCGCAGGCGCTTTGGGGCTAGTTCCCCAGCAATCAGATGGGACGGTTGAGTTAAAAGGCAACAGCTGGGGCTACGGCGGCAATGCCGGCATTCTCTATGAACCTATCCAACTAAAATATTGAGTATGTTATAAGTTTCTCTTTTTGTGGAGAAACGATGAAAAGAGGCTTCAATTACCTTTCGGATGAACAATGGGAAATAATTTCTAGACTTATGGATACAAAATTTCCTTTGGAACGTGGAACACCTAGAAGCAACATGAGAAAGGTTTGGAATTCGATTATTTATATTTTAACTAGAGGTTGTCGCTGGATTGATTTACCATCAAATCCAAAGTGGTATGTCCCTAGATCAACAGCTCATAAATGGGCTAAACAATTATCGGAAAATGGCACCCTTGATAGGGTTCTAAGCGGACTCTTACAGAAGGGAGTCCAACAAGGATTGATCGACCTTAGCCAGCTAGCGGTTGACGGGTCTTTTTCCCCCCTCAGCAGGAGGAGGCGAGGGGGTATCTCATGGATACAAAGGCAAGGGCTCATTAATCCATCTAATCGTAGATGGAAGAGGCAAACCTTTAGCAGCAACCACAACAGGTGCTGGAGGAAACGAAAGGACCGAAGTTGAAAAACTACTTCAAAAAGTAACAATTTTGCCTAAGTCAAATTTGTCAGAAAGAATGATTGTTCTCGAGGCCGACAAGGGGTACGATTGTAGCTGGCTGCGTCAAAAACTCTTATCAAGTGGTATCTTTCCATTTATTCCTTATCGAAAAATACAAGGGCGAGATATTCCAAAAAGCGTGGAAATAATGAATGCCTTCCACTTAGAAAAAAGGAGGTGGCAAGTAGAGCGTGCTTTCGCATGGCTAAAGAGGAGGTGTAGGCGTTTAATGAATCGTTGGGAAAGAAAAAAGGTTATTTGGGATGGATTCGTGACTCTAGGTTTGATTTATACTTGGATGTTAGATTTAGTTGGATAGGTTCATGAACCTTGCTGCGGCACCCGCATTGGTTTTAGCTACCGTTCAGAAGTGAAACACAAAGTAAAGGGAGAAGAAAAATTCAAAGTCTTGCCGCCTGGAATGGAAAATCCTAACAACCCTTTAGCAGCTGCCTTTCAGGATACCGGAGCAAAAGCCGATATTACCTTGCCCATGCAGCTATCTTTGAGCGGTTATCATGAACTCAGCCGATGCTTTGCCATTATGGGAGATGTCACCTGGACCAAATGGAGTTCATTGCAAGAGCTGCGTTTTGTCTTTGACAATCCCAATCAACCTGAAAATGTGACAACATTTCAGTGGAAGAATTCTTTCCGCTACTCATTAGGCGTTCACTACCGTCCAAGTGATTGCTTCATTGCAAGGTTTGGCGTCTCCTATGATGAAACACCTGTTCCCAACAGCCAGCGCAGGACTCCTAGAGTTCCGGATGAAGATCGTTTCTGGATTGCAACAGGAGTCGGCTACAAGATCAATTCCTGCACCCGTATTGATATCGGCTACGCTCACTTGTTTGCACGGGATCCTGAAATTGACAAAAGCACAAACCTTGTCAATGATCCGGAAGACTGGTTTAAAGGAGGATTGCTAGGCAAATTCAATGCCAAGACAGATATTATTTCTGCACAGGTTGTCGTGAATTTCTAACTTAACAACAAGGCACTCCTACATGGAGTGCCTATCGACAAGAACTTGAGTTTGGTAGTCAACTTCTATGTTCACCCGATCTCCGGGTTGTTTGAGACCTAAAGTCGTCATTCTTAAAGTTTCAGGGATCAAATGAACGGAGAGAGGATTTATTTCAACAATGGTCAAACTGATCCCGTCAATGGCAACAAACCCTTTCTTAAAGAAATATTTTTCAATCCTTTCCGGCACAAGAAACTTGACAATCGTCTCTTCGTTTCGCGTCTGTTTTTCAAAAATTTCCGCCGTTGCCATCACATGTCCCGAAAGCAGGTGTCCACCAATTTCATCGCCGAATTTCAAGGAACGTTCAACATTGACTAGACGCCCAATTTCCATTGCGTTGAAAGTTGTCACTTTTAGTGTTTCCTCGATTAGGTCGAAATAGACACGGTCTCCCAAAATTTCCACAACCGTCAGGCACACGCCATCTACAGCAACGCTCGCTCCAATGGCAAGCTTCTCCCTTAACTCCGAAGGAAGCAAAACAGCGCAACTGAAGCCGCGCTCCCTAATGATATCGACAATGGGAAACGTTCCTTTGACAATTCCTGTAAACATACAGAAATCTTATCAAGATTAATCGATTATTCATACCCTCGAATGAGGTTTCTTGCTTGTATGGCTTGTTTTTTTAAATCCGCAAATTCTGCACTATCAGATGCGTATTCAACTGCCAGATCCAACGCTTGCAAAGCGTTTTCCCTTTCATTAACTGCAAAAAGGCATTTAGCTAAATAAAAATAAGGCACTGGATCGTCCGGTTTGTAAAAGGCCACCATTTCATAAGCGTCAATTGCATCTTCAAAATTCCCGCACATCTGCGTAGACATCCCGAGCCCCAGCCAAAATTCAGGATTTTTAGGATTTAATGTGACCAGAAATAGAAACGCATCGGCAGCATCAGTATATTTTTCATGTTCAAGAAGATGATACGCTGCATGGTAAAACTTTGCCATCGTCTCATCTGAAAACTCTAGAATTTCTTGTGCAGATCTTCCTTTGGCAAATTCCTTTTTCAGCCATTCCTTATCATTCAGCTTCTTTTGGATTTTTTTTGGTATTTTGAATTCGCCTAGATCATCGTCTTTCATGACCAACACCTCTTAAATTAAAGGAAAAATTTCACTTTTTTCTTTAAGGAACCTCCTTAGGTTATAGACATTATATAATGCTTACCTATTATACTTATATAATATAACTTTTTTTATTGAATGTCAATTATTTTATTTGATAAAACCCTGTTAATTTTGATTTCATCTCGAAATTCTGATAAGATCGCAAAAAAATCGTGAAAGGGTGAATATTGAACCTATTTTGCATTTTCTTGTGAAAATCGTGTATACTGAGAAGTGTTCTTTAAAACTTTAGAAGCAGGTTGTTAAAGTGTATCAAGTCCCCCGCATTTTTCATAAAGATCCTCGACTCAGCGTGCCAAATTCTGTTCAAAATCAGGAAAAATCGATTTTGGGAAAAATTTGGCACGTCGCCAGAGTCATCCTTATAGGACTGGCGGGAGCTGCCATGTTTGCAACAAACCCCACTCTTTTTACACTCGGCTTTATTTCCGGCATTATCTGGGATGCTAAAGTGCAGGAAATCACCGACAAGATCAAATCCATTTGGAAGAGCCAAACCGGAGGAGTTTTACTGCTCGCTGGCATCGCCTCTTTTCTTGCGTTGCAAGTGACCTGGGCTGCCGGCTCAATTTTTTATGCAGCTAACTTGGGACGCTGTATGGTCCAACGCGCACAAAGAGCTGTCAACTCCTGGGATGATACCGATCGAATGCATTTTGCAAATGAATTCGGCTAATGTGGGTATAACGATCCGTACTGCTAATGCTGGCATGGCCAAGCATCTCCTGAATCACCCTTAATTCCGCGCCATTATCAAGCAAATGGGTAGCAAATGAGTGGCGCATGGTGTGAGGCGACAAAGATTTGGTGATGCCGGCCTGCGCGCCATATTCCTTAATCATCTTCCAAATCAAAACACGGTTCATCGGTTTTCCCCGCTTATTGACAAACAGATAGCCGGCTTCATCAATGCTTTTGCAATCGGCGCGTTTCGCAAGATATCGGTTAATGGCTTGAGAAGCATGGCTTCCCAAAGGAACAATCCGCTCTTTCCTTCCCTTGCCAAAAACGCGTACAGTCTCCTCTTCCAAATCCTCAATTTTCATTTGGCACAGTTCCGACACTCTTAATCCACACGCATAAAGGAGCTCAAGAATTGCTCGATCCCGCACACCTTCAGAAGTTTCTGGATCGGGCTGGTTTAAAAGGATCTCCATCTCTTCCATCGTTAACACATCGGGAATGATTTGCCAACCTTTAGGCGATTGCAGATAAAGCGATACGTTATTCTCAACCACCCCTTCCCGTTTGAGAAAGCGGAAGAACACTTTGATCGCTATCAGATGTCTTGAAATTGTGGAGACAGCCAATTGCCTTGATTTCAGATAAGAGAGAAAATCGACGATTTCTTCCTGGCCAACTTCATTAAATCCTTGGATGCCTTTCGATTCAAGGTGGGAGATGAAAGAGAAAACGTCTCGTTGATAAGCCTCGATTGTATTTTGAGTCAGCCCTTTTTCAGACCCTAAATAGATCAAAAAATCATCCAGTTGTTCAATCATGAACCTATCCTAGTACCCAACCATGAAAACTTTCGGTTCAAATTCCCATTCTGAGCTGTTGGGATGAGTCGATCGCAAACGACTTAATATAGTTAATATTGAGACGCTTGCGATCGACTCATCACAACGCTCATAATGAGAATTTGTTTCAAAAATTTTCATGGTTGGGTACTAGCGCTGACGTTAACGCTGTCTGAATTAAATCAGCTTGGATTGATGAAAGATCGACCTTTTTAACTCCGATGATCTCTTCTGTGCTTCGAACTTCGTAGAGCTGTACACTCCCTTCATCCTCTTCAATCTCCTGCCTGAGCTGCAGCAGTTTGTTGCGCGTCAGCAAAAGCGCCAGGATAAAAGCTTGATTCTGCTCTTCTCTGCACTTGCTTGAACGATATTCTTTTAAAAGTTCCAGCGCCCGTTCATCTTTTCGCATCGTTTCCGCAGATGCTTGCTGCTTTTCAGGTATGGAGGATTTCCAAAAAACTTTCCCTTCAGGCTCTTGCACATTTTGCCAACATGCCGGACAATAATCTTTTCGCATATACCCCTCTTCACTTGGTTCAAGCAAAGAGTAATAAGATTGACCGGGCGTGAAATCCTCGTTTCCCAACACACACCGGCGATGCCTTCGGGGGATGTCAAAGGTGTGAAGCGCCATTAAATCTCTTCCAACTGTTTCAAATAAGCTTGCCCAAGAGGATATTCCCCTTCTTTTACGGATTTAAATTGATCTAACAAGCGATTCGCCAAAACTTTTCCCAACTGCACTCCCTCTTGATCGAAAGAGTTGATATTCCAAATAAATCCCTGAAAAGCCGTTTTATGCTCAAAATAGCTCAACAAAGCTCCTAAAGTATAAGGGGTGAGCTGATTTGCGAGCAACAACCGCGAAGGTCTATTGCCGGGAAAGCATTGATTTGGATGATTGCTGGATTTTCCGGTTGCAAGCGCAATCGCTTGAGCAAACAGATTCGCTAACAACTTCTGCTGAGATGTCGTTCCTTTGACATTAAGATCTTGCCCATATTGACATTTTTTGAATCCGATAAATTCGAGCGGCACAATCTCTGTTCCCTGATGAAGAAGCTGAAAAAAGGAGTGCTGCGAGTTGGTTCCAGGCTCTCCCCAAATAATAGGACCTGTTTTAAAATCAACACGCTTTCCTGTCTTGTCGATCCTTTTCCCGTTTGACTCCATATCAAGCTGTTGAAGGTGAGCGGGAAACCGAATCAAAGCCTGAGAATAAGGCATCACACCTTGAGTCGAATACCCAAGAAAATTGTGGTTCCAGATCCCCAAAAGCGCAGCGAGCAAAGGAAGATTATACTCAATATCGGACCGAAGCGCTACACGATCCATTGCATGAGCGCCATTCAACCACTCCATAAAAACATCAAATCCATAGGCAAAGGCAATCATGACTCCTCCGACCATAGAGGTGCTGGAGTACCTTCCTCCTATCCAATCCCAAATATAGAAGCTTTCGAGATATCTTTCGGGATTGTCCATTGGACTGTTTTCACCGGTGATCGCAATAAAGTGATGACGGCTATTCAATCCTGCCACTTCAAAACGTCGACGGGCAAGCTCTTCGTTTGAAAGGGTTTCCAGCGTCGTGCCCGATTTCGAAACGACACCGACTAGACACCTTTCCAAGTTGATTTCATCAAAAACACCCGCTGCGTCATCAGGGTCGACATTGCTGATAAAATGCACCTTCCTTCCAGCTTTTTGCAAATATTGCAAAGCTAAATAATTTGCGTGCGGCCCCAAGTCCGAGCCGCCAATGCCGATCATCACTAACTCATTGAACCGTCCCTCGATACCAGGAAGAAATGCTTCGAGCTTATCAACTTCCCTGCGCGCCAAAGCCGCAGCTTCGGGTTCTTGAGGATTGCCGAACAGATCTCGAGTTGCCGTGTGAAGCACTTTACGCTCTTCGCTTGGATACCCTTCAATCCGATTCATGACGGCACCTGTCTGCATCTCCTTCATCTTCTCCACAGCTTGAGATTCAACGGCTAAGCCTCTCAATCCATCCAATACGTCATCAGTGACTCTTTCCGTTCCGAACAAAAGCCTAAACCCTTCGGCTGAAGCTTTATATTTCTGCACTCTCTCGGGGTTCAAAACACCTTCAGAAGTCAAATCGATCGGATCTTCTGCCAGCTTTGTCAGCTGATCGAATGCTTTAAGTTTTTTAAAATCAGTCATTTTACCCACTAACTTCTCATTTAAAGATCAACTCTCTATAGTCGAGAGTTTTAAACAAACTTTTTTTTTAGTGAAGAGGTAATTGCAAATGGTTCCATTGTTAATCATCACATTCATCAGCTTGGCTGGCCTTTTGTTTGCCGCCTATCTTGCCAACTGGATCCTTTCCCATGAGGAAGGAACAGAGGAGATGAAGTCTATTGCACGTGCTATTCAAGAAGGCGCAATGGCCTTTTTGCACCGCGAGTATAAAGTATTGGCAATTTTTATTCTCATCCTGACCCCCATTCTTTGGTATTCGCTCGATGAAGCCGGCTCCTCTGTCAACCAAGGGAAATATACCGCGATCGCCTTTGTCATCGGAGCGCTTTGTTCAGGAGGCGCAGGATATCTGGGAATGCGCATTGCCGTCCAGGCAAATGTCCGAACTGCCAACGCAGCGATTAAAAGCCTTCACGAAGCATTGCAACTCGCTTTTTCCAGTGGAGCGGTCATGGGACTTTGCGTCGTTTGCCTCGCATTGCTCGGCCTGTCTTCCCTTTACCTTTTTTTGGTTCCAATCATGGGAATGTCTCATGAATCTGCCATCCATATCATCAAAGGTTTCGGCCTTGGAAGTTCCTCGATCGCACTTTTTGCACGGGTAGGAGGCGGCATCTTTACAAAAGCTGCGGACGTCGGCGCCGATCTTGTAGGCAAGGTAGAGATCGGCATTCCGGAAGACGATCCCCGCAATCCAGCCGTCATCGCCGATAACGTCGGAGACAATGTGGGCGATGTCGCTGGAATGGGAGGCGACCTGTTTGAATCTTATGTAGGAACGATTATCGCATCGCTTACAATCGGCGCTTTCACTTTCCACTCTTTTCCTGCCATCATTTTCCCGATTCTGGTCGCTGGCATTGGCATTGTGGCATCTATTTTAGGCTCGTTTTTTGTCACCAAAGGAAGACGATCCGAACAGCCTCTTGTTCATGGAGCCTTTAGGAACGGGCTTTTTTTCGCCAGCACTCTTGTTGTAGCCGGAGTCTGGCTTCTTTCTCGAACCTGTCTGCCGGAATCATTCGAACTTCTAGGTGCCAGCTATACACAAAATGGCGTTTTTTTTGCGATCGTCACAGGATTGATTGGAGGAATACTGATCGGATTGATCACAGAATTTTTCACCTCCAGCTCCTATTCTCCTGTGCAAGAGATTGCCCAAGGAGCCTCGACCGGAGCAGGAACCAATATTATCACAGGATTAAGCGTCGGCTACCGCAGTGTCGTCATGCCTATTATCGTGATCTGCTGCGTCATCTATCTGGCTTTCCTGTTAGCCGGACTGTATGGCATCGCCCTATCTGGCGTCGGCATGCTTTCAACTCTTGGGATCTCTCTTGCTGTTGATGCATACGGCCCTGTTGCAGACAATGCCGGTGGAATCGCAGAAATGGCGAAGCTCGATAAAGTGGTGCGCGAACGGACAGATACTTTGGATGAAGCGGGAAATACCACTGCCGCTATTGGAAAAGGATTTGCAATCAGCTCAGCGATGCTATCAGCCCTTGCACTATTTTCCGCCTTCAGCATCGCTGCAAAACTTGAGAACACCTCTATCACGAATCCAACAGTGCTGATCGGCTTGTTTCTTGGAGCAATGCTTCCCTACCTTTTTTCTTCGCTAACCATGAAGGCGGTCGGAAAAACCGCTTTTAAAATGATCGAAGAGGTGAGAAGGCAATTTAAGACCATTGACGGTCTAATGGAAGGAAAAACGAGACCGGAATATGGAAAATGCGTCGATATTGCAACTCAAGCTGCATTGAAGGAAATGATCATTCCGGGGATCATCGCAATCGCCTCTCCAATCGCCGTCGGCCTCTTTTTAGGCAACGAAGCTTTAGCCGGACTATTGGCTGGTTCTTTGATCAGCGGTTTTTTAATGGCGGTGATGATGGCCAATGCCGGAGGCGCTTGGGACAACGCTAAAAAATTCATCGAATCAGGAGAGCTTGGAGGCAAAGGGTCTGACAGTCATAAGGCTGCTGTTGTTGGCGACACAGTTGGGGACCCATTTAAGGACACCTCCGGCCCTAGCTTAAATATTCTGATTAATGTCATGAATATTGTCAGCTTAGTCTTTGTCCCTGTATTCGTTGAATATGGCGGCATCCTGACGCGGTAGTCTTTCACAACTCATTTCTATAGGCAAGCCAAAAGGCTTGCCTAATCTAACTAAAACATTTGGATATAAGGTCTCTATCGTGATGACACATAAGCAAGGTTTTGTTTTAAGTTCGGAGACTTTGCACGGCAATCCGTTTGATGCCCATGTCATGATAGCAAACGGGACTTTGACAAATCCTGTTTAAGGCGCAACGAATCTTTCCACTCTTCGCAACTCACTTCTATAGGCAAGCCAAGAGACTTGCCTATCGTGACAATCGTTCCTCCTGCAGCGCAGAACCCCATCAGCCGCCGTTTGCAAAGTGAAGCTACAGTTTCAGAATCGACAATGACATCATCCAATCCTTGCCACTCGCTTGTCAACAAAGTTTCAGGGATCATGCGAAACGGAAGGTCTTTACTTTTCAACCAAAGCGCAATCTCATCCAAAGATGGCGACGCTCCTTTCTCCGGTATACAAAGCCCGATCGTTGGTTCAACGATCGCATTTTCTACCAAATGTCTTCCAATCATTCCTCTAGATCCGCAGACACTCTCCCAACCAAATTCCGGTAAAGGATTCTCCACGCCTTTTACAACAAGAGTGAAATGGGGAAACCGCTCTTTTGAAATCGCCCGTGAAATCTCTGTAGGGCTGGAAAGAGATGAAACATCAAGCATGATAAAGGCTTCCACCTCATCGGGTAAACCGCCTGCCAAAATTTCCAACACGCGAATCTGCTCATCGTTCAGTAGATCGCCTCCCAAATAAAGGCAAACACCTGCGGTTTCTTCCCGAAATTTCTCCCAAACAGCAGAGCAAAAATGTTCGACTGCCAGGCGAAGCGAAGAAACTTGCGCCTCTGTGCATGTTAATTGGAGATCGAAATCTAAATTCCAAAAAAGTTTAAACCCTTTCTTTTTAAGGCGATCTGCTTCCAGGAGCTCCTTTCTCCACTCCAGCAGGCTTTTCAGCCCGGCATCAAGCGTAATGGAAACAGCTTCGAAACCTGCAGGGACTTCAACAGGCAATGTGTCGGCAAGATAGATGTTCATAAAAAGCAGTAAAGATGTCCGCGAGGGACTGTGTTAAGTTGTTTTAAAAGTTCATCAATGACTGAATAATCAACATGGGATTGAAACTCCCACCAATTCAGCACTCTCTCTTGAATGTTATCGTGGGGATGCAACAAATTCTTAAGATAATGCAGAGAATGAGGAGCGATCCCCTTTTTCCTCAACCTTGACAGAATCGCCTTTCGCTTAAGCTTCTCCGACTGAAAAGCGGCAAACCTCCGTATCGACTCTTCTGAAAGGTCCCGACCAAAATGATTCTCTGCGCTAGCGATCCATTCATGCGTGAGCCCTTCCCCCCCCTCCTCGATCGAAGGAACAATCTCTATCCAACTCTCGGGAAGCTTATCCCAAGGATCTCTGCCGATTTTCTCGAGCATCTCCTGCGCAATTGGCGTGACAACAGACAAACTTAAACGGGGAACAATCCAAGGCATAGAGATCCCGTGATACTCATGGTAATCTTTCAGCTGTCTGTAGTACATCAACTCACTCGGACCTGCTGCATAGGCCAGCACTGGAAACAACCAACTCTGCAAGACACAGCGGGCCGCAGCATTCGTGCTGAAACGCTCAGGTTCTTTTTCAATCAACTGCAACAGCTGCTTTTCAGAATACGTTTCACCTCTAACTTCAAAATCTTTACCCATGCGATAGATCTTGCATCGTAAAGATCCCCTCATTTTAATAAACAAGTTCGTTCCTTGAGACACATCCAGAACAGCCGTTCCGCCAGCCAAAGAAAGTTTTTGCGCCGATTGGCTTAAAGAGTGCGCGATTTGATCGCAGTCCGAAATCTCCCTTTTCAAAAATTCCACAGCAAAAGGGCGCAGGATCCGAGGTTCAAGAAAGATCAGCCCCGTCCCTTTGAAGATTTCTGCCATCACCTTGGCCATCGCCAAGCAATAGCTGGTTTCCCCCCGAACGATCTGATAAAGATCCTCTCTGCCAATCACCTGGCAAAACCTCTTAAGCTCATTTTGATGCTCGCCGGAAAGTGTAAGATTTTCCACAAACCTTCCATCCTTAGGAAGGGAAAGGTGAAATTTATTGAGATTGCCTAAGTTGTCGATCAGATACGTATGATCGATCTCATCGACATCATGATCCTCTGTCGCCATCCAAAACATGGGAACGGCTCCATGCTGCCGAGCCAGGAGCAAACAGGTCAACGCTTTGAGAACGGTATAAGCAGGCCCTCCAAACAACCCCAGTTGCTGCCCGCTGAACACGCACATAGTCGACGGTTTGCGGAATCGAGCAATGTTTTCCAAAGCAGCTGCACCATTTCCAAGACCGCGGTTGTACGTTTCTAAGATATCTGCCAAAGTATCTCTTTGAAAGGTTCTGCCTTGAACCAAAGCGCCCGCTTTCTCCGCTCCTTTAGAATCATATGGAGCGATCGAGTAAAAGGCCGAGAGAGAATCTTCGCGGTAAAGGCAGGGCTCTTTTTTTTCAATCAACTGCATGCATCAATTCCTGCTTACGGTATTGATGATAACGGATCACTCGGCCTTTATCCCTCCACAAGGCGTCAAAAAAAGACGTTCCATAGCCTTCAAGCTCGTTAACATAGTAGGGCTCTGGATGAGCAGAACACATGCCCTCCTGCATATTCAACACCTCTATCATCTGTTCCGAATAGACTGCGTCATCCGTGACAAGAGTCAAGACTCCTTGAGGCTTTAAAATCCTGGATATCTGCTCAACAAAAGGCCTTTGAACAATCCTGTGCTTTGCATGCCTTTTCTTTGGCCAGGGATCGGGAAAATTGATATAAATCCGATCAACAGCTCCAGAAGGGAAATACTCCTGCGTCATCCGAAATCCTTCACCGCAAAAAACAACGAGATTGTCCAAATGTTCATTTTTTATTTTGGACCAAATTTTCCGCACTCTGTCAAATCTTTTTTCCACTGCGACCCAATTATTCTGAGGATTGGATTTCGCTTTCTCAACAATCCAAGCTCCATTGCCGCTGCAATACTCAATCACAACCGATTTGGAATTGCCGAATAAAGAGGGAGCTTCCCATCCGGGGAAGGTGAATTGATCGTAGTTGTCGTAATACTCCGGCACATAAAGGACGCGGTCTTTCAGCAGCACTTGCCTGGCTTCCCAAGAAAAGGGAAATTTTAAATCTTTGGGCTTCATGAACCTACCCTTGATGGAAAAACTTGTAAAATGGAGAGAGTATTATATAATACTGAAAGAACAAATGCAAACAAACGTGAACCTCATGATCGGAAGAAACGACCCTTGCTGGTGCGGAAGCGGTAAAAAATGGAAAAAATGCCACTACCCGGAACAAGGAAAAGACAATAACCTCGAAAAAATCAAAAAAGAATATTATAAAAAACACAACATTCTAATTAAAGACGATCGGCAAATCGAAGGAATCCGCCGCTCCTGCCGGCTCGCAGCTGAACTCCTTGACGAACTCTGCAAAGCTGCCAAAGAAGGGACCACCACCTTGGAATTGGATGAGCTGGCCAAAAAACTGCACAAAGAGGCTGGAGCGATCGCGGCTCCGTTAAACTATGGCTCTCCCCCTTTTCCCAAGCACATCTGCACCTCTCTCAATGAAGTGATCTGCCACGGTATTCCTGATCTCACTCCACTGAAAGAAGGCGATATTTTGAACATCGATGTCACCTGCATCCTTGACAGCTATTTTGGCGACTGCAGCCGCATGGTTTCCATTGGCAAGATTTCCGAAGAAAAACAGCTAGTGGTCGATGTCTCCTACGACAGCCTGATGGAATCGATCGCGATCTTGAAGCCGGGCATTTTAGTTTCGCAAATCGGAGAAGTGATCGAATCGATAGCCCACCCCAAGAAATGCTCTGTAGTCAACCAATTCGTCGGACACGGCGTCGGCGTCAAGTTTCATGAAGGACCTCAGATCCCCCATTGCCGGAACAGCATGCACATCCCTCTTCAAGCTGGAATGACATTTACCATTGAACCCATGATCAACGCTGGCGCGCGTGAAGCTGTGATTGATCCGACAGACCTTTGGACTGCCCGTACTGTAGACGGAAAGCCAAGCGCCCAATGGGAGCATACACTTTTAATCACAGAGGAC
The DNA here is from genome assembly GCF_000092785.1 of Waddlia chondrophila WSU 86-1044. Lineage (NCBI taxonomy): Bacteria > Pseudomonadati > Chlamydiota > Chlamydiia > Parachlamydiales > Waddliaceae > Waddlia > Waddlia chondrophila. Next base: position 795,290 of record NC_014225.1, on the reverse strand, counting down.
GGATGCGAAATTCTGACTCCTTGGGAAAGATAACATCATATTTACCTGGGGTGATCGCGATCTTTCTATGGTCAACCGGAGCCTATTTTATTTTTAAAATGAAAAACCTCCCTGTCAGCCAAATTTTAGTAGTTGGACAGCTAGTTGGCGGACTCATCAGCATCTACTTTGAAAAGAGCCGGTTTTCGTTGCATTCCATGAAAAACCGCATCCGAAAGGGATGGGCAATTCTAGCAATCTTTTGGATCAGCCAGTACGGCTATATCTATGCCTTCCAAAATGCTCCGCCGGCTCAAATCAACCTGATTTTCTACACATGGCCTGCAATCCTCATCATCATCAAAGCCTGGAACATTACTCGAAAGTTGAACAAGTGGGACATTGCAGGAATTTGGCTGGGGTTTATGGGAATTGCCATCTTGCTTTCTCCTGATTTGAAGCAAGATGCCTTCAGCCTTCGATACTTATCCGGATATCTCGGAAGCATATTGGGTGCATTAGGATGGGTTGCTTATCTTTTATACACCGATCAGGAAAAAAAAGACAAAAAAGGGTTTACAAGCATCGGAGAAGATATCCTCATCCTGGGAATTTTCAATTTTTTCCATCTGATGATCACAGAGCATTGGATACAACCCAATACAAATGAATGGATGATGCTCGGCTATTATTCCGTCAGCATGTTCGGTATCCCTTATTATCTTTGGCGCATCACATTGAAGAAAGATCCGAAAATGGCAGGCGCCCTATCCAATGCAACTCCTGTTCTTTCGATCATCTGGCTTATCCTTGCCAAAATTACCCCCTTTACAATCGAACTGGCCGTGAGCATTGTCATGGTTAATCTAGGCATCTACTGCATCGACAGATCGGCTAAAAGCACATCGTCAATCACAGGTTGAACTGCTCTTCTTCTGTCGAGCCCGCAAGCGCCGTGGTCGATGACTGACCTTGGCTAAGCGTCATCGTCACCATATCAAAATAACCGGCTCCCACAAACTGCTGATGTTTAATTGCACTGAAACCGCCTTGCCTTTCCAACTCAAATTCCCGTTCTTGGAAACGGGAATAAGCCGCCATCCCCTCTTCTTTGTATTGTCTAGCCAAATCGAACATTGAAGCGTTCAACGTATGAAATCCAGCCAAAGTGACAAATTGAAATTTGTACCCTATTTCCCCAAGCTTTTCCTGAAAATCCCGGATAGATCGATCATCTAGCTTCGCTTTCCAGTTAAAAGAAGGAGAGCAGTTATAAGCTAGCCACTTGCCGGGGTATTTCTCATGAATTCCTTGCGCAAACTCCCTAGCTTCTCCCAGATCGGGTGTCGATGTTTCACACCAGACCAGATCGCAATAAGGAGCAAAATCAAGCCCTCTTGCAATCGCATAAGGGATTCCCCCTTCAATATAATGAAAGCCTTCCACAGAGCGTTCCCCTGTTAAAAACGGCCGGTCTACCGAATAGGAATCGGAGCGGATCAATTTGGCAGAATGCGCGTCGGTTCTTGCTATGATTAACGTGGGAATTCCCATGACATCAGCTGCAAGGCGCGCAGCCATCAATTTTTCAATAAACGCATCACCTGAAACAAGAACCTTGCCCCCCATATGGCCGCATTTTTTCTGCGAAGAGAGCTGATCTTCGAGATGAATGGCTGCAGATCCTGCTTCGATCATTGCCTTGATCAACTCAAAGGTGTTCAAATTGCCCCCGAATCCCGCCTCAGCATCTGCGATGATCGGAACAAACCAATCTCCATTTACTTTGTTCTGCATATGCTGGATCTGATCTGCACGTTTCAGCGCGTTGTTGATCCGCCTGATTAAATGCGGCATGCTCTGCACAGGATAAAGGCTTTGGTCTGGATACGTTTGCAGGGCGTCATTTGCGTCAGCAGCCACCTGCCAGCCACTGGCATAGATCGCCTTTAACCCTGCCTGCACCATTTGGACCGCTTGATTTCCCGATAAAGCACCCAAAGCCCGCACAAACGTTTCACTCTCCAGTAAATTCCAGAGTTTTTCCGCTCCTATTCTGGCTAATGGATAATCAATGGCAATCGATCCTTGCAACTTGATCACTTGCTCTGCAGAATATTGCCGAACAACCCCCTTCCAGCGGGGAGAGGTCTCCCACTCCTTTTCCAACGACGCAACATCTTCTTTTGTATACATGAACCTACCTAAGTTTTTGATAAGCCGGCAATGTTAAAAATTCCACAAAATGTTTGGAAAAAACAAGCTCTTCAAACAGCGCACGTGCCTGCGTAAAAAGCTTTTCCTGGTAAAGCTCGCCATAAAACGCACGAATTTTGGCTAGTTCATCTTCGATCAGTATCGACACCCACTCATCAGTGACAGCCTTTCCATCAACAGTTTTCAAGCCTGCATGGATCCACTGCCAAACCTGTGCCCGCGAAATCTCCGCAGTCGCAGCGTCTTCCATTAAATTGTCAATGGCCGCTGCACCTTTCCCAGAGAGCCAGGAAGCCAAATACTGCAGCGCAACATTAATATTATGCCTGACTCCTTCTTCTGTAATCGTTCCATTTGGAATACTAAAATGCAAAAGGTCCTCTGCGGCAACATGGACATCTTCCCTCAACCGATCTTTTTGATTTGCCTTATCCTCAAGGTTTTCCTCAAAAACAGCCCTTGCAACTGGCACAAGGTCCGGATGCGCTACCCATGTGCCGTCGCAGCCGTCCCCAACTTCGCGCAGCTTATCTTCTTTAACTTTTCGCAAAGCTTTTTCTGTGACTTCCGGATCTTTGCGATTCGGAATAAACGCAGCCATCCCGCCAATCGCATGAGCACCCCTCTGATGACACGTCTTCACCAAAAGTTCTGTATATGCCCGCATAAAAGGAACAGTCATCGTGATCTGATTGCGATCAGGCAGAGAAAAACCCGGAAGACGGCGAAATTTTTTGATCACACTGAAAATATAGTCCCATCTTCCAGCATTCAGCCCAGCCGAATGTTCCCGCAGTTCAAAAAGGATCTCCTCCATTTCAAAAGCAGCCAAAATTGTTTCGATCAAAACGGTTGCACGGATTGTTCCCCGAGGAATTTCCAAAGCCTCTTGAGCTGCGAGAAACACATCGTTCCACAATCTGGCTTCTAAATGGCTTTCCAGCTTGGGAAGATAAAAGTAGGGGCCGCTTCCTTTTCTCAAAAGGCGATGGGCGTTGTGAAAAAAATAGAGCCCAAAATCAAACAACGAACCGGAAACCTCTTCTTCATCGACCCTGCAGTGCTTTTCATTTAAATGCCACCCCCTTGGGCGTACGAGCAAGGTCGCATGCGTTTCATTAAGCGCATACGTTTTCCCATCGGGATTTTCAAAAGAGATAGAGCCATCGATCGCATCACGCAAATTGATTTGCCCCTGTACAAGATTATCCCAAGTCGGAGAGTTCGCGTCTTCAAAATCCGCCATAAACGCATCGGCTCCGGAATTCATGGCATTAATCACCATTTTTCGATCTGTCGGCCCTGTGATCTCTACCCATCTCTTTTGCAAATCATCCGGAGTTTCGGCAACCGTCCAGCCGATATCGTTTCTCAACGCTTCAGTCTCCTTAAGAAACATCGGCAGCTCTCCCCTATTTAGCCTCTGCTGCCTTTCCGCTCTTTGCTCCAATAGATCCAAACGCCTCTGATTAAACCTCCTGTGCAGTACTCCAATGAAGGAAAGCGCCTCATCCGTTAAAATTTCCCCATATTCAGAAGACATTTTTCCTAAAATTTCGATCCCCTGCACTTTTTGATTCTGCATAACCTTACACCTTATCGTTTTCCAAAATAATCGGTATAGCAAAACAGGAATTTGAGCAAAAGGGATAAGAGTGTGTATATGATATAATTATTATTTGACATCTTTAAATTATTTAATATATCATTTCATATGATGGATAAAATGATATTTGAGATCCAAGATCAGCTTATAAAGCCTCTCATGGAAGAAATTGAGCGGATGTATCTGGAACATCTACAATCGCAACAAATCTCCAAAGGGCAGCTAGGAGCTTCTATTCCCGCTTTGAAAAAAAACGTGGAAAAGGAGATGCAGGAATTTAAAAACCTCTTGCTGGGAAGAGAAGAGCTTTCCCTTATGGAAAAGGGATTTGATCTAGCTTTGCAGCATTTGCACAAATTGCCAAACGCTACTGTCATCATTGAAGACCTGCAACAAGCAGGACACCGTTTTATTTCTCAGGAAAAACCGTCAAACGATGAAATCCCCTTTTTTTACGATACCCTTTTAGAAATGTTCGGACTCAGTGAAGAAACCTTTAACAGTTTCTACACCATTGCTGCTGATTTTTTTCATCAAAAACAATACAGCAATGCGCTAAGCATTTTTTTACTGTTAACCAACCTTAGCCATTTGACATTCGAACCTTGGTATGCGCAAGGTATCTGCTGGCAAAAGAAGGGGAATTTTTCCGAAGCGATGCGCTCATTTGCAATGGCTTCCCTCGTCAATTACGATCATCCTGGACCTCACCTGCACACAGCGGAGATCTATCTATCGATTGGAGAGCACAAGCTGGCAGCTGAAACATTGGATCACGCATTGAAAGAGTGCGACCAAGAGCTGTTGAAATCACAAAAAGAATTTATCCGTTTTTTAAAGAAGAGGCAAAAATGAACAGCGATTACCCCCTTTCCTTAGGAGGAGGAGATACTTCTTTCAGTTCTTTCGAATCAATCGATGATGCCGACCCATCACTAGACACCCTTCTCCTACCTTTAACACCGGAAAGAAGTTCCGTCAACGACATTAAAACAGCAGCCAAACGTATGAGAGGCGCTCCGGTTGGCAGTTTGTACAAAAATCTCGGAGAAGCCGTAACAAGGCAATTGACAGGATTCTCTCCGAAAGAAATCAAAAAAAGCTTCAGGGAATCCTGGGCAAAAGATAAAAATCTAGGCCCTGTTTTGGGAAGGTTGAAAATGGCTGGCAGATGCCTTGGATTTGCAATCGGAACACTCGTCAACGTCGCCAGTAAGATTGCAGCATTAAGTGTTGCCTTGATTGCAGCAACAACTAGCGGCATGCTGCAATTTATTTTTACTCCGATCAAATCATTTAAAAAACCGCATACAGTGATGAACAATATCATTGGATTCGGCACCACTTCGGGAGTTTTAGCGGGAAGCGGAATCTCATTTCTTGGAATGAAGCTAAGTCAATGCGTAGCAGGAATTAAACTCGAACCTCAGGATGAAGGTTCTTCAACATCGACATTCGATAGGGCAGTCGAAGACAGCTCAGGAGCTGGACTCATCGGCATGGTCATTGGCGCAGGGATTGCCTGTCTTTATCCTGCCATGTGGCAGCTGCCTTTCAGAGATTCGGGAGAGAATCAGCCATCTATCGAGGAAATAGAGGCTCGCATGCAAGAGATCCTTGCAGCGCGTAAAGCGGATTCGCTTTCTTCTGATTGAGCAGAGGAAATCTCCTCTGCTCTTCAAGGTCTTCTCTAACCGCGTGTTTTGCTGCGGCGAGGAGGACGATCTTCCATCGGCTTCGCTTCGTTAACGACAATGCTGCGTCCTTCGAAGTTAGATCCATTGAGCTCTTTAATTGCCTCTTCTGCAGCTTCTTTATCTGCAAATTCGACAAATCCGAATCCTTTAGACTGACCGGTAAAACGATCAGTAATGATTTTCGCACTCAAGACTTCGCCGAAAGAGGCAAAATAATCTTTGAATTGATCTTCCGATACACGATAGGACAAGTTTCCTACATAAAGTTTCATGACTTTCTCCAATACTAAAAAAAAATTAAAGTCTTCACCTTACAGGGAACTATCCGAGAGCAGAAAAGACTAACAGTTTAAGTAACTCCATCATATGCTGAATTGCAGATTTCAAGCTAGTAAAATTATAGCTGGCTAAAAGATATTATCTACCCTGCCTTTTCTTACTTGCCTTAAAAATTCTTTCCACCCAAGTATTGCTACTTTTCTGACCTTGCATCATCAAGTAGACCACAATGATCGATAACCCTAATGCAGGGCTGAAAATTCCGACCAAAAGGCCAAATGCTGTGACGATCATTTTGCTATAAGTGCTCCACACGATTTTCGTGCGCTCCCAGAGCTTATGCCACTGAAAAAACGTCAACACGTTGACGCCAAAAAACAGCAAGACAAAAGGCGTTGCCATCAGAAGAAAAAAGAGAAGAAATAGTGTCAGAAACAAACAGGCAATTCTAACTGAAACAGGATAGCTTCGAGCTCCGATTCTTTGATAAGAAGACTTAAACTCTTTCTGAAACCCTCCAAATTCATGTCCGGGATCATAATCTTCAGTTTCAACATAAATGCGCTCAGGCTTTTCAATCTCTTGATGATCTTTATGCTCCATTATCCTGTCTGTTATTTCCTGTGTTTAATTTTATTAAAACCGTTCAGGGCTGCCACGCGATACCCCTCAGCATAGGTCGGGTAATTGAAAATATGATCAATAAAATAGTCGATTTTGGCTCGAAAGCTAATTGCCATCTGTCCGATATGAATAAATTCTGTCGCACCCCTGCCAATCGCGTGCACGCCTAAAATTTCCAGGGTTTCCGCATGAAAGACAATTTTGATCAGCCCTGTCGATCCGCCGGCAATGTGGCTGCGGGCAATCTCGTAATAGTAGGCTCTTCCCACTTCATAACTAAATCCCATTTCTTTCATTTTGTCTTCCGTGTAGCCGCAACTTGATATCTCCGGAATTGAATAAATCCCAATAGGATAAAAGGCTGGGAAATGATGCGATTCAGCTCCAAAAGCATGTCTGGAAGCTAGCCTCCCCTGCTCCATACTGGTTGAAGCGAGGCTTGGCCCGCCGATAACATCTCCAACGGCATAAATATGCGATTGCTGCGTTTGAAACAGTGCATTGACAACCAAATACCCCCAATCATTTGTCTTCAAACCTGCATTTTCAATATGCAGCCCTTCTACATTCGCTGTCCTGCCCAATGCAAACAGGAGCTTATCAGCCTCCAATACAGATTCATCTTCGAATTCGACCACAGCATGGTTATTGACCCGCGCTATTTTCTTGGGGATCTTGCCTCCTAAAAATTTCAAACCGATATCGGTGAGGGCCGTTTGCAGATGAATGCCGATCTCTGAGTCAAGGAAAGGCAAAATATGGTCTTTCTTGTCGATAATTGTCACCTGTGTGCCCAAAGCCGAAAAAAAGCTCGCATACTCCGCTCCAATGACTCCTCCTCCCAAAACCAATAAACTTTTAGGCACATCCTTGATACGCAAAAGGCTGGTCGAATCAAGAATCACATCATTATCGAAAGGAATATCAATCGGTTTGCGAGGCTTAGAGCCTGTAGCGATGACAAAGTGCTCGGACCGGATCTGATAAAGCATGCGATATTCTTCATCGATGACTACCACCATATGAGGATTTTCAAAACGTGCAGTACCTTGAATTAAACGGATTCGATTTCTTCTGAACTGGCGGTAAAGCATGCTTTTTTCATCATCGATCACCTTATCCAGCCGATATTGGAGATCCGTCATAGAGATCTCATCCTTCGGCAGCCTTCCACTAAAAAAACGCCTTTCATGAAAACGTGTCAGATCGATGATCGCTTCCCGAAATGTTTTAGACGGGATCGTTCCTGCAAACAGACAGCTGCCTCCTGGATCCGGAGCTTTTTCGATCACAATGACCTGCTTGCCAAGCTTCGAGGCTTGAATAGCAGCCTTCTGCCCCGCAGGTCCGGATCCGATCACAACCATGTCTACAGTAATCTCTTCCATTAAATTCAATATACCTTTTTGCTAAAGACTTTGCAATGGAGGATGTTTCATTGTAATATTTTTTTGATATTTTTAAAAAAAAATGATAGAATAAGACATAGATAAAGAGGTTTAATAATGGGAAAAATGAACTATTCCAAAGTAGAAGAAGCCCTTACGGAAGGCTTGTATAAGATGAAGGTCAACCAGATTCTGGAAAGCTCAAAAAATAAGGATGATCCAAAAGCTCTTCATCCTGCCCAGAAATTTATCGCCGTCGTTCAAGAACTGAAGTGGATAAAGAAAACAAGTCCGGATATCTACAAAAAGATTAAAATCAGTAAAAAAGAAATCTCCTCTCTAGCCGAAATCATCAAGAAAAGAAGGGATAGTCTGAAAGAATCGGAAGTGAAGCGAATTGACGAGCTTTTGGAGATCATCAAGAAGTATAAAAAGAAAGAAATGCCTCAAATCGATGACGAAGATCTAATCGAAGAGGAAAACGACCGCCATCATTATAAGAGGCACAACGTAAGCGAAAAATGGATTCCACTTGATGTTCCTAGAAATTAAGAGCGTGTAGGCGACCACATCTTGGAGCGTTTCTCTTCAGGCCGCACCATAGGGCAATCATCATCCAATCCGAAAGCCTGCTTAAACTCAGGCATCTGAGAAAGCACGCCATTAACCCTCCAAAGAGGCGGGCTGTGCGGATCATTATTCAATTTCAATTTTTCACTCTCTTCAGTTAATTTCACCCGCCATACCTGAGCGTATCCCAAGAAAAATCTTTGTTCAGGAGTAAATCCGTTCACAGTCGGCAAAGGATGGCTTTTTAAGTACTCTTGAAAAGCACAATAAGCGATCTGAAGTCCTCCTAAATCTGCAATATTTTCTCCAAGGCAGAGCTCTCCCCTGACATTTTGCGTCGTCCCATCGGAAAAAGACAAAGAATATTCATTAAATTGCTCCACAATCTCTTTGGCATATTTGTCATACGTTTCTTTATCTTCTTCAGACCACCAATCCGCCTGATTTCCATGCAGATCAAATTTTCTCCCTTGATCATCAAAAGAGTGGATCATTTCATGGCAGAAAACCATTCCGAATGCCCCCCAATTAACCGCTGGATCGCTGGTAAAAAACGGGTACTGCAAAATGCCGCACGGAAAATTAAGCATGTTCCGATTCGGCATGTTGCACGCATTCACCACCTGAGGAGGCCAAGGCCACTCCCTGCGATCGACAGGTTTTTCCACTTTGCTCCACTCACGCTGACTTTCAAAGCTAAAAATTTCCTTAAAATGATACGCTAAAGGAGAATCCCCCGAAATTTTTTCCATCCGGCTATAATCGGTCCAATGCTCTTCATCCGGATAGGCAACCTGTATCTCCATCGCCTGCACTTTTTCTATCGCCTTAGCTTTCGTCTTCTCTCCCAGCCATCCCAACTGGTCAATCCTTTGGAAAAAAGCCTTTTTTACAAAAGAAACCATCTCCTCTACGGATCGTTTTTTCTCAGGAGAGAAAAACTTAGCAACATAAAGTTTACCAAGAGCATCCCCTAACATGGAGTTCATGGAGTCTATCATCCTTTCCTGAATCGGCTTGGGTGTTTCCACGCCATTTAACGTTTTTTGATAAAAATCAAAAGACGATTGAAAGAATTCAGCTCCTAGCGCGCTTTTGAAACTATTGATAATGGTAAATCGCAAATAGAGCTTGATGCTTTCAATTTCACGAGATAGCTTAGTTGCAAATTTTAAAAACTCCTCGTTCTTTACATTCACGACTAAAGGGGAAATTCCCATTTGCTTAAAAAAACGATCAAATGGAAAGTCAAAAGTTTTTTGAAGCTGCGATCGATCGAACAAGTGAGTGGTCATTTCTATTTTCCTCTCATTCTCCTTGCTCATGAATGTTTCAGCTAACTCTTTCTCAAATGCAAACAACTTGCCAGCCAATCCTGCAGCCGATTTTTCGTCTTCTCCCGACAACTCAAAAATTTTTTCAACATACTTAAGATAAGCTTTGCGTATGTCATCCTTTTTTTCATCGATATAGAGCTGATGATCCCCCATGCCTAAGACACCCTGGCCGATGCGGACGATATTCCTTTCGCTCTCGTATGGATGGGCGCTTACCCATAAACTAAAAAACGAGGGAATTCCATGCTTTTGCAAGAAAGCCAAGACGTCAACGACATCTTCAAAGCTTGCAATGCTGTCGACTTTTTCAAGATAATCGGCAATCGGTGAAAGCCCTGCTTCATTCTGGGCTTCCAGATTCAAATAACTCTTGTAAAAATTGAGAAGAATCTCGTCGGAATCGCATGTCGGCACAAACTGCTCCGTTAATAACTCCTGCAAACGATCTTGATTCTTTTTGGCAACCTCATAAAATGATCCCCAACCGGAATGGCCTTTGGGAATTTGGACATTAGCGATCCACTTTCCTGCCGCGTAATGAAAAAAATCATCCCCAGGCTTCACACTTAAATCCATCCCGCTCCAATCAAAAGCATTCTCATAAGAGGAAAAGAGAGCTGAAGAGATCTCTGCTGTTTTATTTGCTGTGATATCGTCGGTAAATCCATCGTGCAGCTTGAGTTTCCGATTTTGAGACCAATTTTTTTCGCATTCCGTGCTGCAAAAAAAATGGATGACCCCTGAAATTTCGCTTTCAGTGGGCGCTTCAGGCAAAATTTGTTCGCAACATTCACAATTCGATAAAGAGCCCAAAGGCTGATGATGGATATTTGCAGACATCACACCTTCCAATGCTACCAAAATAATAAAAAAATTTATGTAACATTTAAAACTAGACAATGTCAACTTCAAATAAAATGATGATTGAAGATTTAAAAATGATGGACAATGCGAGCGGAAAATCGTTCCGCCCGCTACCACTCAATTAAATTTTGTGGCCTTGCGCACGCAGTTTGCGGACAATGGGGCCCACGCCAACCTTATCAATCGTGCGTAACGCCGAAGTAGAAAGTTTAAGCGTAATGAAACGCTTTTCCTCAGGAAACCAGAGTTTTTTCTCAATGATATTCGGCTTGAATGTCCGTCTTGTCTTTCCCGTAATGTTTAGACCGATCCCTTTCTGCTTTTTGGCAATACCGCGGATGCTATATTTGTTGCCGCGTGTTGTCTTCTTGCCTGTCACTTGACACTTTGGCATGACTTCTCCATGAATTCTTGTGTTTTTGTAGCAAGATGTTAGCAAATTTCTCTATTAAGATTCAACTAAGATATTCAATTTAGGATATTCTGCTGCCTGCAGGGAGGGTGTCAACCGACAAAAGTTCCATAATCTTGCCGTCGCTTCCGCAAAGAACCATCCCTTGACTCTCAATTCCCATCAACTTCGCAGGTTTAAGGTTGGCAACAATGACCACTTTCTTTCCAATCAGCTGATCCGCTTGGTAATGGGGGCGGATTCCGGAAACAATGGTTCGATTTTCCTCTCCAAGATTCACCTGCAGTTTCAATAATTTTTTACTCTTTTGAATTTCTTCGGCAGAGACAATTTCCCCAACTCTCAGATCCAGTTGTTTGAACTGCTCGATTTCCAACAATTTCTCTGTCGGTTGATGCTTTTTAGAAAGCGCCTTCAATTTTGCCAGCTCCTCTTCAATCTGTTCGTCCTCAATTTTTTTGAAGAGAATTTGAGGCTGACCAAGTTTTTGCCCCACAGGAATTTCCATTGCGGCCGCTTTTTGCCATCCGGTATCGGACAATCTGCCCTCAAACCCTAACATCGTCCAAAGTTTGTCGGCAGTCTCCGGTAAGATAGGAGATGAGATCAATGCTAACGCCTTCAAGCACTCCAAGCAGCAAGACAAAACGGTCTCAAGCACCTCTCGTTGCTCAGGGTCTTTAGCGAGTTTCCAAGGTTGTTTGCCGTCAAAGTAGATGTTTCCCCTTTGTGCCAGTTCCATGATCACTTGACAAGCTTTTCGCAGCGAAAACGACTGATAGCACTGGAAAGCTTGATCAACCAAGACGTCAATACTGCTAAGAAACGCCTTGTCCACTTCGTCAAGATTCTTCCTGGCAGGCACTTTGCCATGAACATTTTTGTGGCTGAACACCATGATCCGGTTGGCCAAGTTGCCATATTTTCCAAGCAAATCGCCATTGCATTTATACTGAAAGTCTTTCCAGGTAAATTCTGAGTCGGATGTTTCAGGAGCATTGGCAGCAATCGCATAGCGGATTTGATCTGCCGTATACCGTTCAAAAAATTGGTCGAGATCGATGTACCACCCTTCCGATTTACTGAACTGTCTGCCTTCCAACAGATAGAATTCATTGGCGGGAAGGTGGTCGACCAATTTGTACGGCTGGTTCTGTCCCATCGTCATCGCTGGAAAGATCGCCGCGTGAAAAGGGATATTGTCTTTCCCTATGAAATTCACCAAGGTGGTGGATTCATCGCACCAATACGCTTTCCACTGTTCAGGATCTCCTTTCTTTAATGCCCACTCCATCGTTGCGGAAAGATATCCAATTGGAGCATCAAACCAGACATACAAAACCTTGCCTTCTGTATTGGATAGAGGCACGGGCACTCCCCATTCGGAGTCGCGAGTGATCGCTCGAGGACGAAGGTTTTTAATATACCCTTTGACAAAATTCACAACATTGGGCTTCCACTCCTTAGAGTTCAGCCACTCAGTCAACCGTTCTTTAAAACGATCAAGCTTCAAAAACCAATGTTTTGTGGCTTTGCGCGTCAATGGCGCGTTCGTCAGCTTGGAACGAGGGTTCTTCAGGTCGGTTGCCTCATAACTTGCACCGCACTGCGGGCATTCATCCCCTCTTGCGCAATCGAATCCGCATCCCGGACAGACGCCGACGACGTATCGATCGGCAAGAAACCGTTTATCTTGTTCAGAGTAAAGCTGGTCGGTCACTTTTTCTTCAATGTAGCCGTTCTCCAACAAATCTTTAAAATACTGATGCACCGGTTTCTCATGCCCTTCCCAGGTGGTGCGGGAATAGTGATCAAAAGAAAGGTTGAGTTTTTGAAAAAGCCCTTTGATCACTTCATGGTAAAGGTCGACATGTTCTTTTGGAGTGCGGCCGGCGATCTCGGCACTCAGCGTAATGGCTACCCCATATTCGTCCGATCCGCAAATGTACAAAGTATCGCTGCCGATTAACCGCTGAAAACGGGCATAGCAGTCTCCGGGCAAATAAGCTCCTGCGATGTGGCCGAAATGCAACGGGCCGTTTGCATAGGGCAATGCTGATGTGATCAAGACTTTTTGACGGCTCATGAATCTATCTACTCTCAATATTTACTATCAATTCCAGGGAGGTACTTTTCAATCGGCTTTTGAACAATCAAAACCTCAAGCTCAGTTTCGGGCACTTTTTTCCATCCCATTAAAATTCCGGTTTTCAAATCAACATACAAGGGACCGGGAGACATGTAGGCATAATCTTTCTCAATGTTCCTCGGAGAAGGGGTCGAAGAGGAAAACTCTGTCTGAAATCCCTCCATCGATTCATGCATGTCCACGATATGCAGCTGTTGGACTTCCGCTAAACTCCCCCAGGAAACAAAATCTCCCGGATAACGTTTGGAAATGAAACTCCAGTCAACTTTGATCGTGCCATACCAGTTCACTGCATCGGGAAAAATGCGTCCGGTTTCCCGGCAAATGGCGGCTTTTCTCAAATCAAACATCCGATTGTGATACTCATGCCTATCGTACAAAAAACGGAGCACCTTTTCCGCCGTTATCCAATGAATGTCAGAACCTCTCCTCAACGGACTTCCTGTATAAGGAGAGGGACAGGTCGGATTGCGGGAAACCCACCAATTAAAAATAGAAACGGCTATCAACCCAATCAGAACCAGGACAAGTAAAGCCCCAAAATAAACAATCTCCTGATAGGTAACAGCAACAATCAACATGATTTAAGACAGGACTTCTTGAGTTTCCTCCTCGTCTTCCAACAATTCTGAATCGTCGGCTTCCTCTTCTACTTTTTCCTTAACACGTTCTAATTCTATCTCTTTGAAATTCTTCTGTTCCTTTTTCGCTGAAACTTCAACAAACGTATCCTTCCCTTCGATAATCTCTTCCAATATCAATAATGCAGGATTCTCCGTATTCATTTTCACACGCGGTTCACGGCCTGTTTGAATCATATTTGCTGCGAGCTTGATCGCATAATTGACGAGATCGAATTGATTGTTGAAATTTTTGCTGATCTTCTCGTTTGTCAAATGATCGATGATGTCCATTTAGACTCCTTTCTTAACTTTTTTAATTTTGTATTCCTCGGCAATAACAATGCTTCTCAACACCTGATAAGCAGTTTCCAAGTCATTGTTCACTAGCCAGTAATCGTACTCATTCTTTTTTTCCACCTCTTTCTTTGCCCATGCCAGCCTTTTTGCAATCACTTCGTCGCTTTCGGTTCTTCTCTCCAAAAGCCGCCGCCGCAGCTCTTCAAAAGATGGAGGGCTAATAAAAATATAGGTTGCAGGATAGCGCGATTTAAGCTTCAAAGCTCCTTGCGTATCGATCACCAAAACGACATGAAGCCCCTTCTCCAATCTGCTTTCCACCCACTTTTTTGAAGTGCCGTAAAGGTCTCCGTAAATATCAGCATACTCTAGAAACTCTCCGGCTTGAATTTTTTCCTCAAATTTCTCGCGGGTGATGAATCGGTAATGGACGCCGTCCACCTCCTCTTCACGCTTTTCCCGCGTCGTATACGATATGCTTTCCACAACGCAAGGAAACTCATCAACGAGCATTTGGGTCAATGTCGTTTTTCCCGTTCCTGCAGGAGCGCTGACGATAAAGACAAGCCCTTTTTCACGGTTTCCAAGCAATTTACTCGACATTCTGCAGCTGCTCCCTGATCCGCTCAACCTCTGTTTTCATCTGTACAACGAGATTGGAAATTCGCAAATCCTGCGCTTTCGAACCGATTGTATTCACTTCTCTAAGCATCTCCTGAAGCAAAAATTCCAATATTTTCCCCACCGGTTCGCTACTGCTTTTCATTCTCTCGTCAAATTGCTTCAGATGAGAAGTGAGGCGGGTGATTTCCTCCTCAATATCCACTTTTTCTGCAAATAGGCACGCCTCCCGAAGCAAACGCTCTTCAAACTCTTTTCCCTCATCCATCACTTCCGATAACGTTTGCTTAAGCTTTTCCTTATTCCTCGCCTTAACTTCCGGACAAAACACTTGAATCTCTTCGAGTGCATTCCTCAAGGTCTTCAAACGGGACTCGAAGTCCTGCTGAATCGCAAATCCTTCCTTTTGCTTCATTTCAGCCGCATTTGCAAGCGCTTCGTCTAAAGCTTCATGGATCAACAGATTCCACTTCTCCTCAGACTTTCCCTCTGTTGAGAATTGGAAGACATCGGGCATTTGCAAGAGGGTTTTCAAATCGATCCCGCAAACGACATGGAGATCTTTTTCCATCAGTTCCCATGCCTCTTTAATCTGGCGAACCAAAGGAAGGTTTGGCCTGACAGTCACCGGAGTTTCTCCACAACACTCGACAAAAACTTTAACATTGACCTTCCCCCTTTTGATCAAAGAAGATATTCGATGACGCACCGGAACATCGAGCGAAGAGAACTCTTTCGGAAGAGAAATGGCCAGATCGAGAAATTTTCGGTTCACAGACTGTATTTCTACAACGACATTTCCAAAATCCGATTTTTTTTCGGCGCGTCCATAGGCCGTCATACTATTTAACATAGATCAGTTCAAGTCAAAATTATTGGCTACCATGTGTTTATAGTGTATTCTTCAAAAAATTACCAGCTAAAAATCGGTATATCGCTTTTTTATTCTTAGCCTTAATTTCTTATCAAAAATCAAATAAAAAATTTAAATTAAAAAATTATCTGTTATAATTAAAATCGAAAAGGTTATTTAATGGGAGATAGAGATGTCTTTAGGTGAATTCGAGTATAACCCTCGAAGGGAAGAACTTTTAAAGCAGACCGAAAGCGAGAAGCCGTGCAAGATCCGCTACGAAAGCGTCGAGCAGTCAGGGAAGCGGAAAAACTTAAGTTTGACGCAGAAAGAGTTCATTGCCAGCGTCATCAACAATAATGTTTCGTTATCGACTAACAAAGACCATCACATGCGTATTGAGGTTCTCGGAGAGTATGAATTTTCCGTCGTGATTGATCATGCAGACAAATTTCACATTGTCAAACGAGAAAAAGAAGAAGATTCACTTGTTGTGGTTCAAGAAAGGATCAAGACAAAATCGTTTGTCAACTCTATCAGGGATTTCTTTCAGGCAATCGCTAATCTTTTTTACCAGCCGACATATCCTTCAAAAGAGTTGAAACAGCGCACGCATAGAGAGACGGTCAAACAAGATTTCCGCGCCTTAAGGAAAAGCTTGGAAAATGGTAAACAATGGCTCAGTTCTGCAGGGAGCATTCGAAAAGGGGAAAAAAAGGAGCTCGAAAAAGAGATTGGGGGTCTGATCATCAACGCAAAAAAAATCGAGCATGCTCTGGACTCTAAAAATCAAACAAAAGCGCTGGATGAACTTTCCGAACGATTTGCACAACAAATCTTCGATCTAAATAAAGAAAGTTCGTTTACATTAGCAACAGGGTACCGCAACCAAGACGGGGCATTGCAACCTGTGATGCTTCACTTTTCGAACACAAAGGAAGGCGGTCTGATTCTCGAAATCTATGCCGACACCCATGAGGGAAAAGGGAAAATAGCCCCTTTGCATCGAAGAAAATTTCATTCAAACTCTGTGACACAACCTCACATCAAAGCTGTTCTTGATGAAGCATTCAAGCCTTTGATTTCTCCCAAAACGCATACAAAGGCTTTAAAAAAAGCGGTAAAACCCAGTAACACCTTTGGTGCGATCACAAGGAGTCAAATTGAACCCAGGCTCCAGGAAGAAATTAAAAAAGTTTCAAAAAGGAAAGAGACAGCAGAAGAAAGGTTTGAATCCCCTCAAGAGGAACGGGTAACTAGTTTGACATTCGAACGCTTTATGCGATCAGTCGACACATCCATGAAAGGCACATGGGACAGTGTAGAGATCGGCGAGCAAAAAATGAAAAGGCAGCCGGAAACCCCATCCGAACGAGTTGCCGGCTGGTTTAACCATCTTCTAGGTGAACAAAAGCTGCATAAAAATGAGAAGCTGAACCTTCTCTTTTTCCTGACAGAAGACTATGCCCAAGACCAGATGCGTCAATTGGAGCGCAAGCCGCCTCGATTCAGAAAACCAAGCCCTGAAAAGCAGCTGGCTGTCTATAAAAATGTTGCAGAGCAAATTGCGCACATGAGAGAACGGCTTGCTGTGAGCATCAACGGCGATCACATGCTTGACACACGCGGGATTCCGCAATCGCTTAAAAATACCGAAGAACTTTGCCAGAAGAAAATCGCACATCTTGAAAGTAAAATAAGAGACAGCAAAAGAGCGGGAATGTCAAAAATTTTGTCAAAAACACAAAGTTCCAAACTTTCCGGAATCACAGTTGGATCTGTAAATCTGGAGCCTCCTGTAGATCCGGCAGCAACAATGATGGACGCTTCATTGGCCGTAAATCTGGACGAAGCTGAATGGATGAAGGAGTGGCAGTCAAAGGCCAGATCTCTAGAGGAGTTGCTCTCTCCTGAAAAGATGGTTCAACAAAGAAATTGGCAAATTGTCCGTGAGTTTAACGATGTAAAAAAGCGCAGCATCCAACGTTTTGAAGATGCGCAAGATCAACTTGAAGAGCTAAAAGAAGAAGCAAAAGACTATGATGATTTAGAGCCCGAAAAAAAAGATGAGCTGATTCAAAAGATCATGAATTCTCCGGTTCCCCTTTCTGAAAAAGACAAAAAAACTCTTGAAATACCGAACAATCTGAATGCTGATTCTATTCAAGAGATCATAGAGAACCTTATTTCCAAATCAGAAAATTTACTAGAATCTCTTGAAATCAGCAGCCTCATTAAAGAGGATAAAGTCGACGAAGAAAGTTTGGACAAAATCATCCAGGCAATCTTCGGAAGCATGGACAAAGAGGCTTTGGCTTTCTTGGGAACAAGTCGACAAGCAGGGATTAATCAAGATCAACTTGCTTCAATCATTAGACAACTGATCATCTGCCCCCAAATGCTCCCAACCATCGACACGCCTAATGGCAAGAGCATTCTATTACAAGAATACCTCGAAGTGATCTACCGAATCCTCGATCCCCAACTTGCAAGCGGCTCTCCTTATGCTTCAATCACAGATGACCTTAGGGCTCTGATCAATATTCGCCACCTTCTTCCTAGAAAGAAAATGGGAGAGAATTACCAAAAATTATGGGAAGAACAACTCGAGTTAAAAAAGAAAAAAAGCGAAGAAAAAGTCGAACACAAAACTGCGGACCTTATAAAAGCGACAAAAGAGAATGTCGATACATTTTCTAAGAAGCTGGAAGAACTGAATCAAAGCGAGGAGAGAAATCCTCAAGAGATTGCCAAGACAGAAAAAGCACTGCGTGAATACGAAATGATGTTAAAGATACTAGAGCCCTTGAGCGAAGAAAAAGGAATTTTTAAGAAATTTGAAAAACTTAAAACGCAGATCGAAAGCATAAAGGAAGAAGTAAAAGATACAGATCAAGAGGAAATTTTCAAAGAAATTTTAACAAATTTGAAAAATAGCGAAGGACTCTACACATTTCTCGAAATTGAAAAACAATTCCTGAAAATGATTGATTCACATCCTGCAATTCCTGAAACCCTAACCCCTTCCAATCTTGAAGAGATCGATGAATCTCCTGCTCCTGATCTTGAAAAATTAGAACCTATTCTTGAAGCATTCGGAGAAACAGTCAATGCAATGGCAGCTCATTTGCAACAGTTAAGCAAAGATATCTCCAGAGAGCCTGATCCATTTAAAAAGCAGGCGATGTATGAGGAAATCAAAACACGTTCTCTAGAGCTCCTTGCCATGCTGCCTCCTCCAGGAACAGACGGAGCGCATGGCACGCCCTCTATTTGGAGATCCTTAACAGCAGAGCAAAGAGTCGAGATGAGGCGTAATGTGCAGCAATTGGAGCATCACATTTGGGAAGCGCAAATGCGCCTGTCTAAAACCGACCTATCCGGAAAAGAAAAATTTCTAATGATTAAAGGGCAAGCCATCGGCATGGCATTGATTCGCGAGGATGTTAAAGAAGAGCAGAAAAAAATCGAAAAATTCTTAACAGACCTCTACACAAAAACCCCCGAAGAGTTCAAAACATTCGCCAATATGGAAGGAATAGACGTATTGGAAAGCGAGGGGCGCGTCATCATCAACCTAGAGAAGTTGGACCCAAAAACAATTAAAGATCTTGCAAGATTTATAGCAGAAACGCGCGAGCAATTTTCCTGGGTTGAAGATCTGAACAACGCCAAAATTCAAGATCGAGACAAGGATTCGATGATAGATCTTCTTAAGCAGTGCCTAATTAAAAACAATCAAGATTCCTTCAAGCAAAACGGAATTAACTGGAATGCCGATAAGAAAGAGTTAATCATCAGTTGGAATGAGAAGGAGCTGGATTGGGGATTCATGAAAAAGGTCCTTGAAAACAATACAATTTTAATGGGAGATCTAAAGATCAATCCCCTGCTATTACTCTTAGATGCCCGAACCCTGGATACACATGGATTAAACTGTGTCCTGACTCAAGATTTAACGACATGCCTATCCCTTGATCCCAAATTAGAACGGGAAGTACAGGCAGTCTACCATTTTGTGGTTACCGACCAAAACAGGGGAAAATCGGATCGCATCTATCGTCAGAACAACAAAGCAACCAGGTCTCCTTTGCTGAGACAAAGCGCAACCGTTGTCGTCAACCCTCTATTAAGAGAGTTAAGCCTATTAAACATTCTCTCAAACGGAAACAAACGTCAAGTCGAATCCAAGATTAAGGAACTACAGAAAACGCACAACATTGATGTCTCCAAATTAAAAGCGATTAAATGGGACGAAAAGAACAAAAATGAGCTGTTAATCGATTGGGATAACCCGGAACTTGAAAAAGATCTTGCTGCATTTGCAGAACACGATAGTCAAATAAAGATGGCCTTAGACTTTTATACTGCTGTCAACCAAGCA
Organism: Waddlia chondrophila WSU 86-1044; assembly: GCF_000092785.1. NCBI lineage: Bacteria > Pseudomonadati > Chlamydiota > Chlamydiia > Parachlamydiales > Waddliaceae > Waddlia > Waddlia chondrophila. Next base: position 775,390 of record NC_014225.1, on the reverse strand, counting down.
GCAAAAAACGAACTCTACTTCAACACGGCATCCGATCCTGATTTCACATTATATGCCGAAGAATCAGAGGAACCTAGCGGACGCTCATTCTTTCAGAAACGTCCGAACCTATTAATTGGCAAGCAGTCTCCCATTGATCTTCACATTCACCCATCTCAGCAAGGGCTCTACACAATCAAGGATGAATCGGGCAAAGTTGCAGCCGAAGTGCACATCTATGGCAAACAGGGGGAATCTGACAGGCGCTCTTTTGGAGCAATTGAAGAAGAAATCAACGAAGATCAGCTGCATTTAGCCATGAAACCCAAAAAGCCTTTCCTTCCAACAACAAATCAGCCAGATCCATTCGGAGATCCAGATGGATTTGGCTCCAACGAAGATGTCCGGGAAATACGCGTATTAAAAAGTTATGATGCCTGGAGTGAATATGTCAAAGAGATTGCAGGAGGACAGGTTCTAAGTATTCCAACGCAAGTCTTGGGAAAACTCTTTCAAATACGTCAAGCTCCAAATGACAGCAGACAAGGAATCGTTGTCGCATCCTATTCTTCAGATACAGCGCTTCTTGCTCTTGATTTTTTGACTGACATCAGCAACCAACCCCATATCCAACACGACTTTGTTCAGAATTTTCTTTTAGAGTCTTTATTTGGGCCAATGGTCCTTCAACAGTCATTAATAGACCATCCCGAAGCCTTTATCAGTCATATAAAAAGCCTTGAACAAGCCATTTTGCAAGCGCAAACAAGCCGTAACCATGAAATGCTCGGTTTCTACACCCTTATTCTCAATCGATTGGAAGGGCATATCAACGAAGCGAGAAACCAGTTGCAGAATCAAGGTGTAATGGCGGGATCGCTATCCAAACTTCCCGTTTTTAGAGATAAACATGGATTAGGAGCGATCTACAGACACGTTCAGCAAGCAACCGAACTAACTCATGTCATCAATCGGGAAGATCTCGACACGGAGGCGATCATACAGCCGTTAACAGCTAAATTATACTTTCTTGAACTTTGCCATATGGAAATCTCTTCGATCGAAAGAGATTCTGCCATTACCGTTAAAAATATTCTGCTATCTGGAGAGAAAGGACAACGTCCGATCGATAAGATCACCAATCCTGAAGCTAAGAGGCGAGCTTACACTCATCTTTTGCAATACTATTACTCAATGGGTATTGGTTCGCTTGACGATGACGATTATCTGGAGATTCTCAAAGGATATGAACTTTTGCAATCACCTTCTACAGAAGCAGCTTCCAGCCTGATCTCCCTAGAGCAGGAGGCTGCTTCCTGGATAAGGCAAGACGTTCTGCCAGCCATCCAGTCGATGGAAGAAGACAAGCGCGACGGATTGCTCAAACAGATTGTCAACGCCAAATTGAAAGCTGAAAAAAAAGATCCTTTGAGTGATGAAGCCCGCTTTAAAGCGACCGAAGGCAAGATCAATCAGTTCGAGCTATCAACAGGTGTGCAAGAGATCACAATTCACTTATCAACGATGGAAATCGGAGGGATCGAGCTAACGAAAGAAACCCTCGGCTCTGCTGCGATCCCTGAAAAGATTCTCAAAAGAAAAGATGTACAGCAGGCTCTCGGGACATCCATCATCAAAGGAAAAATCACCAAAACCGAAAGAGGCAAGACATCCACCTACACATGGGAACATCAAGGACAGGAATTTACATTAAGAACCGACGGTTTTAAAGTCGACATCAAAAGAAAAATCAGTTCTCATTCAACACTTCCTTCAGACGAATACACATTTTACCCCGTGCAGCTTGAGAATATCGAGACTCATGCTGAACACCTCCTCAATGCAAACGGCATTTGGAAAATAGATAAACAGCCCAAAATTGGCTATGTCTTTGGATCGGGAATGGAACTTCCCACAACAGAAACGATCTATCAAGCAACAATGAATGACACAAACAACATTTCCTTTCTGTCCACATTGGGGGGAGCGCGCGTCGGCTCTGCTACCCGCTTAAACGGTCCTTCTCCACTTTTATTTGCAGATACAAAACACACTTTAATTTTAGTCGATCCGCAAACCGGCCGCCCTAATGAACTTCGAATCCCCGGGCTTAATGTTGCGATGCGTAAAACAGAAAACAGGTGGCAGCTCTCTCAAAGCGGCAAACCTCTCGGCATGCTCAAAGTGCCAGGCAGAGACGAGGAAAAGTTTTTACGCACTGCATTCGGTGAACACTGGGATCAATTTGTCGTCCCTGTTGAAAGGGAAGTAGACAAAATTTTCATGAAAAAAGGAGAAAAAATTACAACTAAAAGGACAGAAACCGTTTATTTGATGATCCCGTACCGGCAACAAGTCGACAGAAAGGGGCAACTCTCTGTCGATCAATCAATGCTGGACACAATTCCCGGCATGCATGAACTCAGGATGACAGAAGAAGGAAAAGTGCAGGGAACAATGGCCGCTAATGTCTATCTTGCACATCGATTTCTTTTACAAGCCGGAAAGACCAGTAATCCGACAATTGCTCGAAACTTAATGATGAAAGCGCAAGAACATTTGGAAAGAGTACAAGGACAGCCTGCCCCAAGCAATCCTCAAGAAGTGGAAAATCTCCGTTTTGTCCTTGCAGAGATTGCTGCCACTCCTGCCGTTTCTTTAAGCCCCCCTCCGACTCTTGAAGCTCTCTCAATGGCGCTGAAGCTGGAATTGTTTGTCCAACATATCCGTTCTCAAGCGGTCAAACAAAAAATCAAAACGCTTCAGTCCGGAAGCGAACAAGAGCTGAATGAACTCTTTAAAATCGCTCAGATGTACCAGGCATATACTGTCTTAGAGGAGACGGCAGCAAAAAAAGGGAAACTTCACAGAGATATGTTCGCCCTTACAGACAAAGAAGATGCTGCTTTAATTGGTATCAACAAAAGAATGCTGCAAGGACTATCTTCAGCAATGGAAAACCAAGAACTCTATTTTGGAACAACGGGACGTTTAGCAACCACTGTCTCATTAGATAGGCCAAAGACAATCGATCCGCAATTTCTCCTTGCTTTGCTGAGAATGGCAAAACCGCGAAACCCTGAAATCACTCTTAAAGGAGTGAATGCCCCGCTGCCAGCTGCCAACCTGATAGAAAATTTCTGGAGTTATTTAACTTCTATCAAAACAAATCGACTGACAACTGAAGATCTGATGTTTCTCTTTGAAGAATCCATCCTGCCTCCGACCGATTCCCCGGAACAGGAACAGCAGCTTCGCGAGCTTGATCTGCAAGCCAGGCAATTTCTTTTAACCATGGCAGATCTAATAGAGCAAGCCGGAGGAAGCACGGACATCATGGGTGATGCGGAAAAATTTCTGGAAGAAAGTAAAGCGCACATCCTTACAACAGAACAAAAAGACTTGGGAAGTTTACTCTCTAATTACAAAGGGATGACTGGGATTAAAACAAATTTCGACTCGGGATTAAAAGGGATTGAGGAATTGAAAATTGACCCTGTTCCAGATACAGACCCGCCTATTCCGGATCTCGATAAGCTTATATATGATCTTAATAACAAGGTAAAAACGCCTCTTGGAAACTTTAAGGATCAACTAGAAGATGCCTTAAATATTGCAAACAAACAAATCAGCGAAATAAGGGCAAGAGATGAAAAGCTTCAAGAAGAAATCTTCACGGCAAAAAAATCCCTGGAAAAAGCCATTGACGATCACAAAGAAGGGGTTGATGAACTAGGAGAGGAAGAATACGAAGAGAAAATACACAAATTGCAAGAAGCGGTAAAAAACGCAATAAAGGAGCATTTGAATTATACAGAGGAAGAAATTTTAGACCCTTTAACGGGAGAAAAACTTCCAAGAAGCGCATTTGTTTCTAACGAGTATGCTGAGTCTGTCTTCTTAGAAGACCTTAAAAAAGTAGCTGAGCAAACCCGGTCATCAATTGAAAAATTGGATGATGCCATTCAAGAGATCGGAGAAAAAGCCGGCCTGCTTAAAAGCTGGAATGAACTCGAGGAATGCATGCGCGATATTGAAACAGTGCCATTTAAACGCAACGACTGGTTCGATATGCCTGAAGCTGGGGCAGCAAAAGCTTTTATCGAATATCAATTACAGCAAACAGGAGAAGAGCCTTCATTGTTTAGCGCAGGGATTTCTCTCATTAGGCAGCTAGGGCCTGTGACAGCCATCCGACTTGCTCGTTCAACGTCCGAATATGAAACATTGAGCACTCGTTTAAAAGAAACTGACAAGGAGCTAAGAACGGATAATCTTTCTTCCGAAAGAAAAAAAGAATTGCAAGGCAAGCGGGCAAAAATTATGCAAAAGCTCTTGAGCAATCCTCAAGGCAATCTGGAAGCTGCAGGAATGGCGCTGGGTTCTTTGGTTACTGCCGGGGCTATTCTGGACTTCAAACCGATCGAGTATAAACCTGAGACCATCAAAAAAGTCGGAGAACAAACAGTCTCTGAGGAGATCCTTAATGATCCTTTTTTCAAAAAATGTTTCACTGATCAAGAGAGAGAACAGATCGCAAGCAATCTTTCCAGAATGGGCGGATATGAAAAAAGAACCTATGTGAAGCAGCTGCAAGCAGCTCTTAATATGCAAGCATCCCTTTTAAATGCCAGTCTAGGCTTGCAAAGCCGCATCGAATCGATCAATAAGTCTCTAGGAAAGGTTCTGAAAGGTACTCACGAAGGCAAATCTGACCCAACTCCGCACTCTTTCAAAGGAATCACGGGAACAAGCCTGGAACAAAGATATGCAGATCACTACACAAGTAAAACGGGTTTTGTCGCTAAGGAAAAGCTTGCTGCACTCTTTAAGAAACTTGAAGAAACAACAAAAAGAAATGAGGACACATTAGATTTTTTGAAAAATCGTGCAGAAAACCTTGCTGACCCCCTCTTTAGTATAAGCTTGGAAGAAGTAAACGACACAATTAATGAAATCCGTAAGAGAATTCAACCGCAACCGATTCCGATAGAAATCGAACCTTATATTGATGCTTTGGCTTTGATCGGAAAAGCTGCAGTTTACAAAATAGACGGCGCAAAAAATTTCGCAGATCAGATAAGAAAAATCTCTACAGGAGAAGAGCTCCTTCTTGCCATCCAAACAGCACACGATCAGCTAGCTCCCCTTGTTGCAAAACACGAGCACGAAGCTCTTATTTCTGAAATTATCGATCAAACGATGCCGAAAGACTCCCATTATGCGGACGAATACAGCAAGGGACTTGAAAGAATTGAAAAAAACAACCCGCTGGCCTACTCAACAGTGATCGGAGAAGATCAAGTCGAAGATGTAGAGGAGCTGATCGCTACAGATGTTGCCCAATTGCAAGAGCAAGTCAAACAACAGCAAGACGAAATAATTAGGCGTTTAGAAGCAGTTTCTTTGGGGAATCTTCCAAAATCCCTGCAGAAAATACGGATGCGAAGGGGATCGTCCCAAGAACTTCTTGAGGCAGCCTACAAAGAGTACCGCAAAGGATCTTTTCAAGAATCTAAGCCAACAATTCCTGATGGCGCCTTCAAAGAGTTGGACCTTGATACACTGATTGGCAAAACACTATTCGACGATACACGTCGGCAAGTGTTGCAAGGATCCAGATTTAACGCTTTCACATCCATTCAGAACCTATACGTCTTACGCGAAGAGAAAAAGGAGCTGATGCGTCTGAGAGCGATTGCTTCCCAATACACAAAAGAAAAATTAGAGAATAAAATAAAAAAATTTGTCGAGTTAGCAAAAGAATCCACATCAAAACAAGAAAACGAAGAGCTTCGTAAAGAGATCGAGGGATTGAGAAATGCACTTCTTCATTATGATGATTTTAACACTCTGTTAGCCCGCATTGAATCAAAATGGCAAAAGGAATCGGATAAAATTCGGGATTTCACAGGCCGCTGCCAAAGCCAGCCGCATCTGCAAAAAGATTTAGGGTCATTAGCCCCATACACGCGCCACATTAACTACCTGCAACAACGCTTAGGACTTGTGTTAAGAGAAGACCAGGTCCAAACATTACAAGAAATTATTGATAATCCGGCTCTTTTAAAACAACTGCGCATGGGACTAGGTAAAACCAGCGTGATCCTCCCTTTCGCTCTGATGATCTTAAGCGCCAAAGGATACAATGCTATCGGAATGGTGCCAAAAGCTCTTTTCGATACAAACTTTGACGAAATGGACGAGACAACTCGCGCTGTTTTTGAAATGGCCGGTAGTCGATTTCTGTTTTCGAGACAGGACGCAAACTTTCCTTTGGACAAGCTAAGTTTAAACGAATTATCGACAAAATGTGCAGAGTTCTTCGACGCCTTGAATAGAGAAGAATATATCTTAACAACCATCGAATCTAAAGCTTCTTTGGATAATAAAATCATTGAAGTGGAACGCTCACAAGCATTCATTCAATCAAGGATCAACGACATTAAAGAAAACGAAGATATATCCGAAGAAGACAAACAGAAGAGAATCGAAGCTTTCTATCCTTCACTTTACAATCACCAGATGGCATTAGACATGCTTTATCGAGTCAAAGCTGTCTTTGAGGCTAAACATACCCGCTTAATCATCGACGAAGTGGACTCCGTTGCCAAATCAAACAAAACCGTCAATTCAGAAATCGGCAGAAAAGACCCGATTGCTCCTGCTATTCAAAATGTCGCCTCTGAGATTTTCGACATTATCCGGGAAAATCCCGAACTTGAAGGTCTCTTAGAGCAAATTCAAAGCAATAACCAATTTACGCTTAACGAGAGCCAAGTTAACGATTTCATCAAAAAAATCGGCGAAGTCCTTATCCAAAATATCGATCTTCAGGGACATAAAAAAGACGAAGTACTGAACTGGCTGACGGGAGAAACAGCCTGTCCTTTTGATGCCAAAGAGCTTAAAAATCTAGGAGCTGCTGCGGACAAATTAAAAATTCAGCGCAAAGCCTTGAATAGTGCACTGCGCTCCTCTTTAGCTCTTAAAGCCGGTCTTAGCGGAGACTTTGACCCCACACATGGAGCGATCGGCGTACCAGCATCCCAGGGGGTAACATCTAAAACGACGAAATATAGCGACCCTCTCATGCAAGTGGTCCTCACGCAAATGATCGCTCTTTACAAACCTCAAGGAGAAGCGTACTTGAACGCAGTCGCAAAGGAAGTGATTGCTGACATGAAATCGGATTTAAAAATCGTTGAAGGTCAGTTAAAGGAAGCTTCTTCAGACTCTTTAAAACAAAAACGGGATGAGCTAAAAGAAGGGATCAAAAAACTTTCAAAGCTTGCGATCCCCGAAATCTTAAGAAACGAACTTAAGCAAGAGCTTGCTGCAAAAGAAGGAAGTGTCGGCAGCGATTTAGAGAAAGAGATCGAAAACCTAGAGGAATATATCGATACCCTCTCTCCGGACAGTCCTCCTTCATACCAAAATGCAATTAAAGGCTCCGATCCACTCAACACCTTCCTGCGTCTGCGATTCGCAAGAGCTGCGGCAAAACGGGGCATGATCTATGTCAGCAACAACGAAGTCTCGCGTCCAAATCAACACGCTCTACGCGGATGTCATGTGATCGGATTAACGGGAACGGCAACAGAAAACACCAGTCACGTCATTACGGGGACAGGGCATCAAGAGGCAATGAAAGGCATTACGGAAACTGGACGAGACAGCACAGCAGAAGTTGTTTACCGTTTCGTCAAAGCATTGAAAAAAGGATCGGAAACTCCTGCAGAGATTTTGAAAAGACCTGTTGAAACCTATTCCCTCGATACCAAAAAAGCTTTAGAACAGTTTATCAACATCGCCCAAAAGGAAAGCGGATACCGCTTTCTCATCAACCAAGCAGGAGCTTGTGATGAGCTCACTTTACGTGAGATTACTCAGCAACTGCACGTGCGATGCGAAAGGCCTATTGTCTACCTGGATATGGACGAAGAGGGAAGAACAGAAAAAGTTGCCTTGATCAATGGCGTAAGGCGTCCTTTAAAAGATCTCAGCCGGGAAGAAAAACAGCAAGTAGAGGAAGAGGGATTTACTTACTACCATACCCCTCATGTGCGGGGAACACACTTCGACCTCCCGGGATCAAAAGGCGCCATCATGCTATCGCCGACAGTTAATGCTAATGACCGCGATCAAGCCTTTTACCGCGCAAGAGGATTGGGAGAAGAGCATACTGTAGTCCCCTTCATTTCAGAAAAGCAGAGTGCAGAATTTAAAGAAGAGAATGGCGAGGAAATGAAACTGAGAGACCTATTAAAAATCCAGCACGAGCAGACAAGGGAAGAAGAGAGCCAGGAAGATCTTGCCGCCTATGTCCTGCACATCAAAGGGCAAGTGATCCTTGCTGCTGACAGGGCGAAAGAACGGATCCAGCTTAAAGACGGATCTATCAAATCTTTTAGCGACTGGACAGAGGCCGATCAAGAAAAAATTACTGCGAGAGCCAAAGTTAATGAAATTGTTGAGAGGCTTTTTATCAGAGAGACAGGAAACAGCGCCTATTTGAGTTCCCTGAACAGCGAAACCCGCCAAGGTGGAACAATGCCGACAAACGAGTACCTTACTACTGTTGTCATCGAACAGGAGCTCGCTCGAATTGATCGATTTCTTAAAGAAATCGATGAGATCAAAACAGAAAATGATCGGGAACTCAAAACAGCTTTGGATATTGTTACTCAAGAGTTGAGTCAAGCTAAAAAGAAACTGGAAGAAGAACAAAAAAACATAGAAGAAAATTGGGAGGAAACTCTTTCTCGCAAGTTGCCAACCGAGACTTCATCGGCTCCTGCAACCCAGGAGACTTCCGAGACAGAAGCTGAAGCGGAAGCAGAAGCAGTTGCAGAAACCACCTCTGAATCGACATCCGATACAGAGAGGAAAAAACGGACCGTGCAAACGCGAAATATTCTTACTGTCCCTGATCATGACTTATTAAATTCATTGCAGCAATCCCCTAAAAAATTCATGACTTATCAATACCTGCCCGATTTTAGAAATACTCACGAAGGATGGAAAAGCGGTATAAGAATCACCGAAAATTTAAAGCATGCAATCGAAATAGCAGGCGGTCAAGGCAAAGGAATAGAGATAAAAGCACTAATCATTGACGAACCAAAAGAAGGGGAGCAGGCGATTATTTTATCCAATGCTGCCGATATTGATAATCTCATAGGCCATATGAGCATTCTACTTAACAGCTCGAGCAGGGAAACCTCAGGATTCAGCGTAAAACCCTGGTTTAATGAAGAGGGGGAAATGGAGCTGCAATATTGCGATACATCCTTAACAGGATACAGCTTAAGAGATGAATTCGATGAAAAAAAAGAGCTGAAAGGAGAGATTTATCTATCGTTCATTCATCTTGGCTTTTCTCCTATTTCCGAGAAAGGGTGGGAAGATATTGGAGCGTATTGGACCTCTTTAGATAAAGACGCCCAAGATGAGGTGAAAAACTCGCTTGAAAAAACGCTCACCTCCAGCAACCCTTCCCTCCTTGATTCGGCAGCTAAACACATGTGGAATAAGCCCAAATCAGAAGCGATTTCTCTCGGAGGCAGCAAAGCTTCAGTCGACAAAATATCAGACATTGATGAAGCTAAAAAACAAATCAAGGAAGCTGTCGAAGATCCTTATGCGAAGACAAAATATAATGCCGCACAAAAATGGATAGATAGAAATGCAGACGATTTAATTAAAGAAGAATTAGAAAAATGGGCAGGTGAGGAATATTGACTTTTATTGATTTTTTAATTAGTTTTATTTAATAAAATTTAAATAAATTATAATGATCGCAATTTTAAATCAAAATCCTCAAATAGAAATTGCAGTCATTGCTGCATTCAAAAATCGAGATCCCGCCTCTCTTCATGCGTTGATGGCTGGCGGCATCGGTCAAAAAGCCATCTGTAAAATCTGCAAAAAAAACCACCTTTCAAATACTGTTTTTTCAAAAGAAGTGAAAAAATGGGAGAAGAGCTCTGCTGCCGAAAAAATCCATGCCTTTGCAACAGAGCTTTTTCAAACAAAAGACCCGGAAATATTTACCAGCCTTCTCTCTTACTATTTAATTGCCGGAGGAAGCCTCCCTTCCCTTCCCCTCCCCCTTTCCTCGTCAGTCAAGGACTTGATTGTCTATTTTCAAGCTTTATGCCGCCTCCAGGATAAAAGCCATCTGGATCTCTTTATCGAAGAAAACAAAAACAATGGAGAGCTCATTGACGAGATCATCAAACAGGACAATGTTGATCTTCTTCAGCTAATTGTTCCTCAAGAGCGCATCAACATCCCAATGTTTAGAGGAAACGCTCCCCTGCACCTAGCCTGTCTGCACAGCGCAAAAACATGCATTTCATATTTATTAGAGTCAAAGGCCGATCTAAACCTTCCCGGCCGCCAGCAGATGACTCCGCTCCATTGCTCCGTACTCGCTTGCGACCTCGAAACAGCTAAAGAGCTAGCACGCAGAGGCGCGGATCCCACAAAACGGGACATCAACAATGAACCTCCTTATGCTCTCCCTTTGCGGTTGGGCAACATCCGCATAGCCTCTAAAGTCCTTATTCAATGGCCTCTAGTCATCCAGGAATTTAGAAAATCGGGAAACAGCTTTAATCTGCTGAAAAAACAGATCAAACAAGATCCCATTGCATGCCTCGATAGCAGCTTCCCTCTATTAGAGCTGCCCTTTTTGTTTCAGGACTTCGAATGGATGCAAATGATTGCCGCTCAAATGACACGGAGCAAATATGAAGAGGAGTGCCAACTATTGCGCGGCGCCTATCCAGGAGCTTCTTTTACTTTGCTCGAAGATGCCAAACTTTCCCTTGACCAGGGACATCTCATCGAACTTGGAGCCTTGGCGCATCAAACATTGCCCGATAGGAAAATTCTCGATCAAACAGACCTAAAAGATTTACTTCTTCTATTCGACCAAATCAACCTTACCGAACCTGATAAACCCGGCTATCGCAACCCGGCCAACATCAAGGATTCCAACGGAGAATCCTACTCTTCCGAAAATCTTCGAAAGAAATTAACTGCGTTGATCACAGACATTTCCCAAAGATCCCCCAAAGCTGGAGCTCCCCCCTCCTGCCAAGCACAAGCGTTCGAAGAGTGGTATCAACAGCTTGAAGACATTGTGAAAGCTATTCTGCTTGCGGTTAAAAAGGAGCCGTTCGAAGATGCTGTGCCAACCCTTTTGGAGCTTGCACTAGCCGGAGGCAACTGCGGCGGCTGGATCATGGGCGATGCGCTTGCAATCTACCGGCAAAAATTCAGTCTCGTTCACGATTTTAGAACGCAGGTTCTCACTGTTCTCAACGTTTTCTACCAAGGTCTGCTCGACAGCTTTGTTTCCCTCAATAACGGCCAAAACCGCCATGAACGAACAAAAATCCAATGCGAGATCGAACTTAGCTTCGGCATCTCTGAAGAAGAGCGGAAAAACCGCTCCCATTTCAAAGACCCCTTCTCCAGCTACAAAAAAAATCTGCCGGCACTCATCGAATCCTTTAAAAATATCTACACACCGACTAAGATTATCGAAGAGATCGATGAAGCTCTGAATGGGGGAAAAACATCCATAGACCGTGAACTTTTCATTGATTGGGCCAAACAGCATATTCCCGATGATTGGAAACCGAATAAGCCTGAACGCACATACGCCTACTTAGAGGAAAAAGTGTACGACATGGAAACAGGGAAAATCAAACGATCCTACCTCATCTTCATGCTCTCGGAACTTGGAATATTAAATTTTTTATAATAAAGTTTATTTAAGATGAAAAAACTCTTTTTGTTTGCAATTGCATTAATTTTCCGTTTGTTTTTGCGCCTAAGATATCGAATCCGGGTCAAAGGGCTCGAAACATTGACACCTGAGGCGCTTAATCGAAAAGGCGGGGTTCTTTTTCTCCCCAACCATCCTGCCGCTTTAGCCGATCCGGCCATCGTTGCCCTATCCGTATTCCCTAAATTTCCTATCCGCCCCCTTATTGTTGAGTATATGTACTTCACTCCAGGCGTCCATGCAGCAATGAAATATCTGAACGCGATTCCGGTACCGAATTTTGAAAGCTCTAACAACAGCTTAAAAAGAAAACGTCACGATATGGTGTTAAATGAAGTGATCAAAGGGTTGAAAGAGGGGCAGCATTTTCTTCTTTATCCGGCAGGCCGTCTGAAGCATACACAAATCGAAAAGATCGGCGGCTCCTCAGCGACACAAAAGATCATCTCTGAAACCCCTGAAGCCAATGTTGTCCTGGTTAGGATTAAAGGATTGTGGGGCAGCAGTTTATCCAGAGCGCAAACAGGAGAAGTGCCGGACCTCCTTTCTACGTTGAAACGCCACATATGGACTGTACTGAAGAATCTGATCTTTTTTGTCCCCAAAAGGGAGGTGTTGGTTGAATTAGAGCCGGCGCCCAAAAATTTTCCTTATGAAGCTAGCCGCCTTGAGATGAACCGTTGGCTGGAAAATTATTACAACCGCCCTGACGGACTCACAGAACAAAAAGGAGAATATCCGGGAGAGTCTCTGGTTCTAACCTCCTACAGCTTTTGGAAAAAAGAGCTTCCAGCCATCTGCGATCCAGTAGCAGAGACTGACCATCACATCGTCCACATAGAGGGCATCGACTACAAAATTCAAGACAAAGTGCTGCAAAAACTTGAAGATCTTACTGAAATCAAAAAAGAGAAAATCTCTCCTAGCATGTCGCTTTCATCAGACCTTGGCCTTGATTCTTTAGACACTTCCGAATTGGCGATGTTTATCAATGACAGCTTCGACACAGGCCCGATTCCTGTCACAGAGTTGACCCATGTCAATAAAGTGATGGCAATTGCCGCTAAACAAGTTAAAATAAAAGAGAAAGAGGAAGAGGCGCAAGCCGACATGAACAAGTGGGCGTTCAAGGGAGAACGCAAGACTGCAGCCACTTTTGAAGGGAAAACGATGATCGAAGTGTTCCTCAACGCTTCATCCAAACTTAAAAATCAACCGATTTATGCCGATGCTAGATCCGGTATCCTCGACTATTCGCGCATGAGGCTAGCTGTCTGTCTGCTGGCAGAACAGATCAGACACATGCCGGGGAAATACATTGGCATCCTCCTTCCGGCAAGTGTCGGATCTTTTCTCTGCACATTTGCCATCCAGCTGGCAGGAAAGATCCCCATCATGATCAACTGGACGATCGGGCCCAGGCATATACGCTCGATTCAAGAATTGACCGATGTACAGTCAGTGTTAACCTCCTGGGCTTTTTTGGAACGCCTGGATGAAGTCGATCTTACAGGAATTGACGACAAATTAGTGATGCTGGAAACGATGAGGCGTGAGCTTTCGATCGGAGACAAGCTGCGAGCTTTTACGCGCTCAAAAAGAAGCAACCAGGCGATCATGAAGATCTTTGGCGTGGACAAGCTGACAAAAGACGACATTGCGGTTATCTTATTTACAAGCGGTTCGGAAAGCATGCCGAAGGGCGTTCCTTTAAGCCATGACAATATCCTTTCCAATCAGAGAAGCGCGCTCACTGTTGTGGAGATGTACACAGACGATGTTATTTTTTCCTTTCTTCCTCCGTTCCACACATTCGGCTTCGGAGTCACAGGCACAATAGGCCTGCTTGCCGGAATACGCACAGCCTTTTATCCTGATCCTACAGATGGAAAAGGGCTGGCAAAAAATTTCGAAACATGGAACTGCACAGTAAGTGTAGGCGCGCCATCATTTATTAAAGCGCTTTTCAAGGCGGCAACACCGAAGCAGTTAGAAAAGATGCGTTTGTGCATCACAGGAGCGGAAAAAACACCTCAAGAACTGATCGATTTGGTTGCGCAGTTTGGCAAAGAAAAGTGTCTGGTGGAAGGATATGGCATTACAGAATGTTCTCCCATCATTGCCGGGAACTTGTACGGCAGACCTCTGCAAGGGGTAGGTAAACCAATTCCGATCTGCGATGTCATTGTCGTGCATCCTGAAACATATGAAAAGCTCCCTCAAGGACAAGAGGGATTGTTTCTGGTGCGCGGGCCAAATGTCTTCAAAGGCTACATTAATAAAGACATTCCTTCGCCATTTATCGAAATCGATGGCAAACAGTGGTATAACACCGGAGATATCGGCTATCTTGACGATGATGGGTTTATGCACATTTCAGGAAGAAAAAAGCGCTTCATCAAAGTGGGAGGGGAAATGGTCAGCCTTCTTGCCATTGAAACAGCGTTGGTGAGTTCGGCTGAAAAGAAAAAGTGGCTTATCAAAGATGAAGGACCGGCACTTGCGATCATTGCCAAGGAAAATCCCGGAGCACGGCCTGAAGTGATTCTTATTTCTACATTCGACACTGATGTTGACGAGGCGAATCAAACACTGCGCGTCTGCGGTTTCAGCAATCTTATTCGCATTTCGGAAGTTGTGAAAGTCAAAGAGATCCCGATCATGGGAACAGGAAAAACGAATTACCGCGTATTGGAAGAAAAATATCTACCTCCTCAGCTAAGAGGGTAGCAAGAGGCAATCTAAGGCATTGACTTGATAGGCTCGAAGGTTTTGCGATGAATCGGGCATGGTCCATGGCGTTTAATTGCCTCGCGATGCGCTTCCGTCCCGTACCCTTTATGTCTTCCAAACCCATACATCGGCCATTTGACGTCATACTCATCCATGATTCTATCCCGTGTTTCCTTGGCAATCACGGAAGCTGCGGCAATCGCCTGTACGCGGCAATCGCCTTTAATCAAATTCAAAAATGGAATCGGCTGCTCTGACAACTTGACCGCATCAATCAGTAAAAAATCGGGTTGCGGCTTCAGCATATCAACCGCCTTGCACATCGCAAGTTTAGTCGCCTCTAAAACATTAACAGTATCGATCTCTTCATGAGTCGCTATTCCAATGCCGATGCAGACATTGGGATCTTGAGTCAAAACCTCAAAGAAACGCTTGCGCTGCAAGGGAGTTAACTTTTTACTGTCGTTAAGACCGGACAGATGATATCCGGCAGGGAGAATGCAAGCAGAAGCGACAACGGGTCCCGCAAGAGGTCCGCGTCCTGCTTCATCGATGCCCGCCGGATGGGAATACCCCATGCGACGAGCTTCATTTTCATAGTGGGAAAAATCGAGAAGAAACTCTTCCGAATCAGGAAGAGGCGTTTTCTTCTTCCTTTGCGTTGCCACCAGCAGCTTCTTCTTTGTGAGCTTCAACTTTAGTCTCCGCTTCAACGGCTGATACTGCGGCAATCTCTTCCTTGATTTCGTCTTCTGCAGGAACAACTTCATCATTCCTGACATATTCCCGTCTTTGTGTCACGCGGGCACGCACCTTCGCCTTCTTACCTGAAGTGCCACGCAGATAGTAGAGCTTTGCACGGCGTACATGTCCCTGCCTGATCACTTCAATTTTAGCGATTCTAGGGCTGTGCAACGGAAAAACGCGCTCCATTCCTTCTCCATATGCCACGCGGTGGAGAGAAAATGTCTCGGAAAGACCTCCTCCAGTCCTAGCGATCACCGTACCCGTAAAAACCTGGATACGCTCTTTTTCTCCCTCAATAATCCTCGTGTGTACTTTAATCGTATCGCCAACGCGGAAATCGGGAATATCTTTCTTCAGCTGTGTTTTTTCCAGTCTTTGAATGACTGATGCTTTACTCATTGGTCATTTCTCCTTGCATCTTCGGTCGGCCATATCAGGCCGGATCCTTTGTGTTTTTTCCAAAGCTTTCTCTCTTCTCCAAAGGGAGATCTTTTTGTGGTTTCCGCTCAGCAGAACTTCCGGTACGGAAAGCGACTCGAAAACTTCCGGCCGAGTATAGTGCGGACAGTCTAAAAGCCCATTTTCAAACGAGTCCTCATCAGCAGCACTTTCGTGTCCAATCACCCCCGGCACAAACCGTGCAATCGCGTCTACGCAAACAATCGCTGCAGCACATCCGTTAGTCAAAACATAGTCCCCAATGCTGATCTCCTCGTCGACTTCGATATCGATCACCCTTTCATCGATCCCTTCGTAATGTCCGCATAAAAAGATCAGATGGGACTCTTCTGCCAGCTCTCGGCACTTGGCTGCGTTTAGAGGCTTGCCCTGTGGAGTAAGATAAATCACCTTGGCTTCAGGCTGCCTAACCGAACGGATTGCCTGAACTGCCGGCTCAGGCATCATGATCATCCCCGGTCCGCCTCCATAAGGGCGGTCGTCCACTCTACGGTGCTTGCCTTCCGCAAAATCGCGAATATCGACCAGCCGGATATCTAAAATTCCCGCATCAATAGCCCTTCGAATCATACTTTCATCGAAAGGTCCTTTGAAATAATCGGGAAAAAGGGAAAGGATATCCATCCGCATCAGGCGACACTACTTAGCGGCTTTGCGCGCTTTCCTTTTCGCTACCGTTTTTTGTTTGCGAGCCAATTCTTTATCCTTAATCGTTTTTACAATCTCAGGATTTGCCCTGGCAACAAGCGCATGCGCTTTTTCTGTTAAAATCGCCCCCTGGCCAATCCAGTGCTCAACGCGATCGCCTTTAATATTTAGATTTTTTTCTGCTTCAGATTCCAAAGGATTGTACCAGCCGACCGTTTCTACATAACGTCCATCACGTGGACTGCGACTGTCTGTAACAACAACGCGGTAGAAAGGACGCTTCGCACGACCTTGTTGACGAAGACGAATTTTTAACGCCATTGGGAGCCTCCCATTAATTTTTCTAATTGTTTCATATTTGGCATGTTCTTAAAAAATTGTTTTGCTTTTTTAAATGATTTAACCAAACGGTTGATATCATCGATTGCAGTCCCGCTTCCCCTCGCAATTCTTTTTCTTCGGGGAATCGAGAGATCGCATTTACAAATTCTTTCATTCAGAGTCATGGATTGGATGATCGCTTCAACTTTAAAAAATTCCTTATCATCGATCTCCATCTCTTTCATTTTGCTCATTCCAGGAAGCATTCCAAGCAGGCTTTTAAACGATCCCATTTTTTTTACCATTTGAATTTGCTTGAGATAGTCTTCATAAGTAAATGTCGCCTTGCGGATTTTCTCTTCAAGCTTTTTCGCTTCCTTCTCATCAATATGCTCTTCTGCTTTACGCACAAGATTGATCGTATCGCCCATTCCAAGAATTCTGTCAGCCATCGAATTGGGATTGAAAGGCTGAATATCATCAATTTTCTCTCCCACGCCTTCGAACTTCAAAGGCTTTCCCGTCACTTCCCTGATCGAAATCGCCGCTCCCCCGCGCGTGTTGCTGTCGAGCATTGTCAGAATCGTTCCGGTTACCTCAACCTTTTGATTGAATTCGCTCGCCACTGTGACAGCGTCCTGCCCTGTCGCAGCATTTGCCACAAACAGAATCTCATGCGGTTTTGTCGCTTGCTTGATCTGTTGAAGCTGATCCATCAGTTCGTCATCGATATGCAACCTTCCGGCAGTGTCGAGAATCAGCAGATCGAATCCTTCCTGTCGCGCGCGCTCTAAAGCAGCCTTGGCAACTTTTACAGGACTATTCTCGTTAGGAATAGAAAATACCGGAACCCCAATCTTGCCGCCTAAGGTTTTCAACTGTTCGATTGCAGCCGGACGCTGCAGGTCGCAAGCTGCCAACAAAGGTTGACGGCATTTTTTTTGCTTTTTAAGATAATTAGCCAATTTGGCGCACTGCGTTGTCTTTCCCGATCCTTGGAGGCCGCACATCATCACGACTGCGGGTTTCGATTTAAGATCGAGGGGCGCCTCTTCTCCGCCCATGAGTTCAATCAGCTCGTCGTGTACGATTTTGATGAACTGCTGACCGGGAGAGATCGATTTGAGCACGGCATCGCCCAACGATTTTTCCTTTAACCGCTTCACTAAAACTTTGGCGACAGAATAGTTCACATCAGCTTCAAGCAGGGCCAACCGCACTTCAGAGACCGCTTCCGCAATATTCTCTTCAGTCAACTTGCTCTTCCCTGTAATTTTCGAGAAGAGATCTTGCATTTTATCTGTTAAAGCGCCCAGCATAGAGATAACTTTACTTAATTTAACTTAGATAGGATACTTAAAAATTCATTCAATTTCAAGGGCTTTTTCGCGTTGCATAGAAGAATCGGTCCAATTGGCTCCAATCTTGCTCGAACCAAACATTTTCCCAATTTTCTCCGGAGAAAATTTTGACGATATCTTCTCCTTGCCCCATTCCGATCTCCATCCAAATCCGGCCTCCCGCCTTCAAAAAGCCCGGGAGCTCTTCGTTGAATCGTCGATAGATTTCAAGCCCCGTCTCTCCTGAAACCAAAGCCATTTTCGGTTCAAAATTCTTCACCTCCACGGCAAGGGTTGAAAATTCCTCTTCTCTAATATAAGGAGGATTCGAAACTATAAAATCAGCGCGTTCTCCTTTAAAAGGCTCGAGCAGATCTCCTTTGACGATCCGAACATCAACTCCATTTTTCACAGCATTTTCAGAAGCGGCCTCCAGTGCATCTGCAGAAAGATCCGACAAGGCAACTTCAAGCTCGGGAAACTTTTTTTTAATAGCAATCCCGATACAGCCCGAACCGGTACATACATCCCAAAGAGTTTTTCCTTTAAGATCCTCGTTCTCAAGCTCTTTAACAATCTTGTCCACTAGAATCTCTGTTTCCATTCGAGGGATTAATACCCTTTTGTCCACAGTTAACACGCAGTCAAAAAAATCGACAATTCCCCGAATATACTGGTTCGGCTCTCCTTTGACACGTCTGGCGATCGCCTCACGGCATCTCTTCAATTCACTATCGGTCAAAGGGCGATCATGCTGCATGTAGAGTTCAAGAGGCTTCATTCCCAACGCATCTCCAATAATGGTGGCCGCTTCTTTACGGGGATGCGATAAATTCTTCTCCCTAAAAAAAACAATGCATTTATCGAGAGCTTCCTTCGCAATCATGTCTCGAAATTTTTCTGATAAAAATGGGCGACAATCGCATTGACGATCTCTTCCAAATCTCCCTCCATCACTTTGTCTAAGTTATACTTAGTCAAATTGATGCGATGATCGGTAATCCTATTTTGAGGAAAATTGTAGGTGCGGATCCTCTCTGAGCGATCTCCGGAACCTACTTGAGAAGCACGTTCCGATGCGCGCTCCTCAAATTTTTTCTGTGCCTCGATCTCCATGATCTTCGCTTTTAGCAAGCGCATTGCCTTGTCGCGATTTTTGTGCTGACTGCGCTCTTCTGAACAATAAGCTACGATTCCTGTCGGTATATGAGTAAGTCTTACAGCACTGTCTGTGGTGTTAACGTGCTGCCCGCCAGCGCCGGAAGCGCGGTAGGTATCGACCCGCAAATCTTTCTCGTCAATCTGCACCTCAGAATCCTCGTCAGGCTCCAACAAGACTGCCACTGTAATAGCGGAAGTGTGCACTCTTCCTTGCGTTTCCGTTTCAGGAACACGCTGAACACGGTGCGTCCCCCCTTCATATTTCAAGTAGCGGTAGACATTGGGACCGCTTAAGGCCATCATGTATTCCTTAAATCCCCCTGCATCGGAAGGGCTGCTGGCTAATTCCTCGTATTTCCATCCCCTTTCGTCAGCAAACATTTTGTACATCCTCACGCAGTCGCCGACAAAAAGAGCTGCCTCATCACCGCCGGTTCCCGCACGAAGCTCAAGGATGGTATTTTTATTGTCTTTGGGATCTGGAGGAACAATAAGGGTTTCCAGCTTCTTCTGAAGTTCTCCGGTTTTTTTTGTGAGACGCTCAATATCTTCTTCGAGAACTTTGATAAATTCAGCATCCTCTTCCGAAGCAAACATCTCCTCATTATCCGAAAGTTCTTTACGGCTGGAGATTAGATCTTCATAGACCTGCTTGAGTTGAGAGAGATGCGCATGCTCTTGCGTAAGCAGGCGGTAACGCTTCTGATCGTTAACGACATCAGGCTGGCCAAGAAGTTCCTCTAATTCCGGGAGCCGGTTGAGCATCTCCTCCACTTTATTTTTCATGAACCCTTCCGCGTTCAGTACTAATCTTGAGCTTTCTTTTTACGAGTGACTGCATAACGCTTTTTAAATTTATCAACCCGTCCTTCGGCGTCGACAAATTGCGTGCTTCCAGTGAAAAAGGGATGAGATGCGGAAGAAACTGAAACGTTGCAGACAGGATATTCTTTTCCTTCAAACGTTTCGGTTTTATCTGATTTCAAAGTTGATCCGCAAATAAATTTGACTCCTGTGGAAGAATCCACGAATAGAACGTCTTGGTATTCAGGATGTGTATCTTGCTTCATTTAAAGGGTCTCCTAATTTTATAATAAAGGGAAGTATACACCTCGATTTTATAAATCTCAAGCAAGAACCTATCTCGATCTTCAAATTTAGCTAAATTGCTTATTTTTTGAGTTTATTCAATGCAGCTGGTATGATCTACAGCATGACAATGACAACCTCTTCATTCCGCCTAGGGCCGGAATTCACTCCGGCAGCTGTCCGCAAGTTGATGATTTACACCTTATGCATGAGCATAGGGTCGGTTTTTTTCAACCCGTTCTTTACGCAAATTTTTGGAATTCCTGGACCGCAGGAATGGTTTAGCCTGTCTTGGTGGGGCCTTCAACATTATCTGCTGTGGCAGCCATTCACTTACCTTTTCATCCATCCGATCGGATACGGCGGCATCGGATTTTCCTATTTTATCGGCCTAATTTTCAATCTCTACATTCTTTGGGTCATGGGAAGCGAGATTTGCCAGCGCATCAATGAAAAATCTTTTACACGCTTTTATCTAATCTGTGGAATCATCAGTGGAATTGCAATACTGTTTTTCATGCCCGTCATCGGCCAATACGCCGTTCTAACAGGCCCTGTGTCTTCAATTATAGCCATCTTGATCATTTGGGCTTTTCTAAATCCGGAGCAGGAACTCCTTCTTTTCTTTCTCCTTCCAGTCAAGGCGAAATGGCTCTCCCTTGGAATTTTAGGAGTTGCACTGCTTGTCAGCATCTCCGGTTTACAATTCATCTCCTTTTTCCACTATTTTTTCGGCGCCGTTTCCGGCTATCTCTACGGTCTAATCATCTGGGGCATCCACAGCCCATTTCCATTCATGTATAAGACCGAGCTTGCAATCATTAGGGCTTCGCAAAAAGTACGCCAACAAATCCTCCGCAAAAAGAGCACTTCCAAAAGCAAAGTGGTCAATATTCAAACTGGCGAACCCGATGATGATGAGGCGTTTGTTGATTCCATATTGGAAAAAATCTCTAAATACGGAGAAAGCTCCCTATCTTTCAGCGAAAGAAAACGGATGAAAGCAATTTCTGAAAAAAAGTCCAAATATTGACATCTTATTATTTTTTTGTTATCATATTGTTTTTTAATTTAATAAAAAGTCATGTCAAATAACTATGTATCCCTCAAGAAAACAAAACTATCCACTTCTTTATTCTTTTAAGCAAGAGATTGAACTGGAGAAAAATTCTCCAGAAAACCGTCCGTATACGTATATGAGACCATCCATCATGTATTACCGGATTGTATTCTTAACGATTGGCGCTGTTTATTTTATCTTGGCGTTTATTCTGATGTCTAAATCCTTAAACTGGACCTGCTCTTTGCTTTTCGGCAGCTCTGTAGCAGTAAAAACACCTCTATTAATGATTTGCGGAGCTGTTAGCACAATTTCCATCTACTATGGCCTCTTCATCTCTACAGAAAGAGAAACGGTCAAAATGGCCGTAAGCAAGGCAAAAAAGAAATTGAACAGGCTCATCGGACGCAAATTCAGCTTTTACATGTTCACAAGTCTTTTTCATGACGAGCAATCCGATGCACTCTACCACCAGTGGAGCAAAGTTTTCGACAAATTGGACAGTTTACAAATTGAGTGTATTCATCTCGTCGATAGGATTGTGAAATCGGAATCGCTGGAAGAGCATCAGAAAGAAGAGCTTCTTAATCAGGCGATTATCGAACTTCGCTTCAAGCTGGAAAGCACGATCGATACATTTGAACAAAAATATCTACCAATACTGAAATGAATTGAAAAATTGGTTTTCGACACCGTTTAAGCTGATTTATCCAAAGATTTTAAAGCCATCTGAAGACCTTGCAGCCCGGCAAGAATCCCTTCTTCATAGCGGAAAACCGGATTTTCTTCAAGCTCTGGATAATCGTTCGGCTGAAGCACATCTTCAGATGTTAAAGAAGGAATGACCTGCCTTCCCAATTTCAGCAGATGAGAACGTTGATTCTCTACCATTTGATCTGCAAGTTCATGGATTTTTTCCCAATTCATTATTTTTATTCTCCAATCGCCTTTTTTTGAAAAAATCCTGCATCAGCATTGCGCAAAAATCGGCTAAGATCCCATTCCTCACTTGTATTTCATGTGTCGGATGGGGTTTGCCGAAGAGATTCACCCAGCTTCCGTTTGCTCCGTGGCGAATATCCGGAGCCCCCCAAACAAGAGTGCTTACGCGAGAGAGAAGCATGGCGCCGGCACACATACTGCAAGGCTCAATCGTGCAATAGAGTGTCGCCCCGTTCAGCCTCCAATTATCTTCAGCGGCTTCAGCAACAGTAATGCATAACATTTCTGCATGTGCAGTCGCATCGCGGAGCATTTCCACCTGATTGTGGCCGCGGGCGATCACCTTCCCCTCCTTCACAAGGATAGCCCCAACAGGCACCTCTCCTTTGACAAAAGCCTTCCACGCCTCTTTAAGCGCGGCCAGCATGTACGTTTCATCTTCATTAGCAGGTTGAATACGAAAGGGAAAATGTTCTTTTAAAGTCTCATTCATGGTAAAAAAAGAATAGCAGAAAACCTGCTCGAAATTCAAGAGGCAGCAGATGAGCAACCATCCTTTTTATGGAAAAGAGATCTACAGGGACAGAGAAGAAAAGTACATTAAAACGCTTTTAAAAAAATACCGGAAAGAGCCCGCAAGCGAAGAGTTGAAGGAAACAATTTGGAACGAGCTTATGTGGGAAAAGCATCTCGGCAACATCACCATTCCGTTTAAAGTCGTGATCCGCAAAGATTCTTCGAATCAATATCCGGAAATCGTTGAAGTGATTCTGGACACCAAAGTTTAACTACAGCGTTTGTCCGGGGATTAGGACGCAATCAGAGGTTTAAGGGTTGGCTTGACTTTTATTAGTCTTTTATGGTAAAATATGCCTTCATAACCATAAGAATTGCAAATTACTGGGGGCATTGAATGTCATTAGACAAAGGCACAAAAGAAGAAATTACCAAGAAATTTCAGCTACACGAAAAAGACACCGGATCCGCTGACGTTCAAATCGCAATTTTAACTGAAAGAATTGCTGAGTTGACCGAACATTTGAAGCGCTCCCCGAAAGACCACGCTTCAAGGCTGGCCCTACTAAAGCTGGTAGGTCAAAGGCGTCGTCTTCTAGACTACCTGAATTCCACCGATACGGTGCGATACCAAAGCTTGATCAAAAAGCTAAAATTAAGAAGATAAGAAAAGGCAGCGAAAGCTGCCTTTCTTTTTTATATAGCTAGGGGGGAATTAGGGTAGATATAGAAGTCAGAAAACATCCTTTGATTTATTTGAAGGATGTTTTCTGAATTCTATCTTTCCTTCCCTTCGCATTTTCCCCGTGACATTGAAACGATACTAAAGGAGATCTACATATGGAAAAAAAATCGATGAAAGTTGTCGTAGGAGAAGAAGAAATCACCTTCGAAACAGGACAGATCGCCCGCCAAGCCAATGGCGCTGTTGTTGTAAAATCTGGCGAAACGATGCTGTTTTGCAGCGCATGCGCAACAGCCGAGCCTCTTGAAAACGTGGACTTTCTTCCTTTGCGAGTCGACTACCAGGAAAAATTTGCTTCAGCAGGGAAAACGCTTGGCGGATTTATCAAGCGGGAAGGAAGGCCGACGGAACGGGAAACTCTCGTTTGCCGTTTAATCGACAGACCGATCCGCCCTCTATTTGAAGAGGGATATTATCAAGATACTCAGCTATTGAGCTACGTATGGTCTTATGATGGAGTCAATTCCCCGGATGCGTTGGCAATCTGTGCGGCATCGGCGGCATTGACCATCTCTGATATCCCGCTTAAAAAAGCGGTCGGAGCTGTTCGCGTTGGCATGATCGACGGACAATTTATCCTCAATCCGACAGTGGAACATCAAGAAAAATCCGTACTCGATCTGATGATTGCCGGAACAGAAGATGCTGTTTTGATGATTGAAGGCTACTGCAAATTCCTAACGGAAGAGCAGGTGATCGAAGCGATTTCGATTGGACATCAGGGAATCCAAACGATCTGCCGCGCTCTTGAGAACTGGAGACAGGAGGTCGGCAAGCCGAAAAACCTCAGCAAACTCAAGCCTTTAGCAAAAGAGGTGATCGACGCCGTTGAAGAACTTGTCAAAGACGATTTGAATCAAGTGCTTCAAATCGTTGATAAGAAGGAACGGGAAGAAGCGTTTGATCAAATCAAAAAAAGGGTGAATGAAACGCTTTGTCCAGAAGGAGAAGAAGCTCCTAAATTCGAAGCTCTTGAGGTAGCAAAGGCGTTTAAAAAAGTCTCTTCGGGCCATATGCGACGCATGATTGTCAAAGAGAACAAAAGAAGCGATGGACGTGCAACAAACCAAGTGCGCCCGATCTGGATCGAGCAAGGCTTGCTGCCTCGTACGCATGGGTGCTCTTTGTTTACCAGAGGTGAAACTCAAACAGTTGCCATCTGTACTCTAGGCGGCAATAACATGGCGCAGCGTTATGAGGATCTCAACGGCGAAGGTTCCCGTTCTTTTTATCTTCAATATTTCTTCCCTCCATTTTCTGTTGGCGAAGTGGGACGTGTCGGCCCTCCTGGAAGACGGGAAGTTGGTCATGGGAAACTCGCTGAGCGGGCATTAGCAAGCATTCTTCCAAGTAAAGAGGAATTCCCCTACACGATCCGCCTTGAGTCAAACATCACCGAATCCAACGGTTCCTCCTCAATGGCTTCTGTTTGCGGCGGCTGCCTGGCGATGATGGATGCAGGAGTTCCAATCACTCGTCCTGTATCGGGAATCGCAATGGGTCTGATCCTTGAAGAAAACCATTACACGATCTTATCGGACATTCTCGGCATCGAAGACGCTCTTGGAGATATGGACTTTAAGGTGACTGGAGACAAAAATGGGATCACTGCTTTTCAAATGGACATCAAAGTTGAAGGGATCACGATCGATATTATGCGGGCAGCTCTTGCTCAGGCAAAAGAGGGACGTATCCATATACTTGAAAAAATGTTTGAAGCGTGCCCTGAGCCGAAAAAACAGATGTCGAAATATGCACCAAGAATCGAAGTGCTTAAAGTTAAACCGAGCAAAATCGGGACAATTATCGGGCCTGGCGGCAAGCAGATCCGAGCGATCATTGAGGAGACTGGAGCAGAGATCGATATTGATGATGAAGGATTTGTCACCATATCCTCCTCTAATCTTGACGGCTTGCAAAAAGCAAAAAGAATCATCGAAGACCTGACTGCTGAAGTTGAGATTGGTAAAGTCTATGAAGGAAAAATCACGTCTGTGGTTCCTTTCGGAATTTTTGTCGAAATCCTTCCCGGAAAAGAGGGACTTTGCCACATTTCTGAATTCGACACTCAACGCACTAATGACTTGAACGAGGTGGTTAAAGTCGGCGACAATGTCCGTGTTAAAGTGATGGACATCAACGAGCGTGGACAACTTGTCCTCAGTAGAAAAGTTCTTCTTGTAAGCAAGTAGTTTCTACTCTTTTAAAAGCCCTATTCATTGCATATGGATAGGGCTCTCTAATGATGATAGATTTATGTACCAAGTTTCAAATTCCCCTCTTTCTCCACAATTTACACCGGGCAAGACAGATGAAGAGTTTTCTGTGCGCTGGGTTTCATTGGACGAATTTAAAAAAAATCTATCTACGTCTGACGATCCCCTTTTTCACAACAGGCTTAATCATTTCCTCAACCAGCTGACGCCTATTCACAAATCTCAAAGTATTGATATTGACTATTATCAAGCTTGGTTGAATATTTCCGCCGGTTCTTTAAGAGCTTTTCAATGTGAGTTCAATTTAGAGATTTATGCAGTTTTTGGCCCTTTTGAATCGAATGCTTTGACACAAGAATCAAGTCAAGAAACCAATACCCACACCTTTCTTCACATCAAAATTTTTGATGAAGAGCAAAGAGAAACTCCATTGATTCAGCTGCGCATCAATCCACAAGGAAATATTGCAGAGCTTGTCTACATTCAAAAAGGAGAGCATTTATCAGGAAATCAGATGAAGGATTTGGCGCTATGCTTGCTGAATACGTTAAAGCCCGATCTGGTCTATTTAAATGATGATGCCAAGTTTACAATGGAAACACTTACTGTTCCAATACGATCCTATCTACCTCTTATTTCTCCAACCGGGGAAACATGGTATGGAAAAGATGGTTTTTCTCCGTTGTTTTGCAAAGATCTGCAAACATCAGACCCTGAAATTAAAATCTCTCAAGATCCAACAGAATATTATCTAGCTGTTGCGTTTGCGCGCAACATGACGATCAAAAATTTATACCAATCCGTTTTACCTGAAGAGGCGAAACCATTGCTGCTTGATCTATGCAAACGCTATCTGCCCCACATCAATATGACAAATATCCAACGCAATATGCGCAGGCTTGCCAACGTTAAGCTTTGTGAACTTGGATGTGAAATTTACAAGTCGTTATCGACTTCGCAAGGGAAAAAAGATTTTACATTTTTTGTTCAACAAATTATTAGCAGGAATTCTGACTCCTCGCATAGTTTTTACCAGGCATTGGATCAGATTTATTTGACATCTCTTTGGAGGTACTCATACAAAGACTCCCAAGAGAATACATCTTTTCTTAGTTTTCAGAATTTATACTGAATCAATTCCAAGGTGAGCCTATTCTCAAGAATCAGAACCTGATTCTTGAGTTTGGACGAATTAAGCTCCTAGATCGCTTCTAAGCTCTGAAGCGGGTTTAGAAATCGGTTTTTCAGATCTCTTTGCACTTATAGGAGGAGGTGGAGGTGTCGCTGGTTGTTTTTTATGAGACTCAGCTTCCTTTTTCAAACGTTCCCGTTTTTCTTCAATATCCCACTCATCATTGAAGATTTTAATGATATCTTCCCGATCAAGAGTTTCAAACTCCATAAGCATCTGAGTCATCAATTCCACACGATCCTTGTTGTCTTTGATGATTTGATAGGCTCGATCATGAGCCTCATCAAGAACCGCTCTCACTTCTGTGTCGATCGCGCGCGCTGTCTGTTCCGAATAACGCTTCTCATGATAATTCATCATACCAAGATATTGACCGCCCCGATCGCGTTCATCATAAGCAACAGCGCCAAGTTTATCGCTCATCCCCCACTCGCAAACCATGCTGCGGGTCAGTTTAGTTGCCTGTTCAATGTCTTGCTGCGCACCGCTTGAAATATCATTGACGAAAATTTCTTCGGCGCATCGTCCACCCATCAGCACTGCGAGTTGATCGATGATCTCTTTTTTCCAATAACTTAGCCGATTCTTTTCTGGCAGGAATAAGGTGGAACCTAAAGACATTCCGCGAGGAATGATGGTCACTTTGTCGATTGGATCGGAATGTTCGACAGCCAAGCCGACAATCGTGTGGCCCGATTCGTGGTAAGCAGTCGTTAATTTCTCATTCTCATCCATTTCCAAACTGCGTCGTTCTTTGCCAAAAAGAACTTTGTCCCTAGCTTCCAACACATCGATATTGGTGACTGCCGTTTTCTCTTTACGCGCAGCGATCAAAGCTGCCTCATTCAAAATATTTTCCAAATCGGCTCCTGAAGCTCCAGGAGTTCCTCTCGCAACGGTAAACAGATCAACAGAATCATCCATTTTAATTTTTTTCGCGTGCACTTTAAGGATTTCATGCCGCCCTTTGATATCGGGCAAATTGACAATCACTGTTCGGTCGAACCGTCCAGGCCGGAGCAACGCTTTATCCAGGACATCAGGTCGGTTGGTCGCTGCAATTAAAATCACACCATCTGTGGTATCGAACCCGTCCATTTCAACCAGAAGCTGGTTCAAGGTTTGTTCACGTTCGTCATGGCCGCCGCCAATACCGGCTCCCCTGTGGCGACCGACTGCGTCGATCTCATCAATGAAGATGATGCAAGGAGCATTTTTCTTTGCCTGCTCGAACATGTCGCGAATACGGCTCGCTCCAACTCCAACAAACATCTCGACAAAATCTGATCCTGAAATTGAAAAGAACGGACGATCTGCTTCACCGGCAACGGCTTTTGCAATCAAAGTTTTTCCGGTTCCCGGAGGTCCGATGCACAACACTCCCTTAGGAATATGTCCGCCCAAAGCGGTGAATTTTTTTGGGTTCCTCAGAAATTCGACAATCTCCTGAAGTTCCTCTAAAGCCTCATCCACTCCGGCAACATCCTTAAACGTGATCTTATTTGTTTCCTTGGTCATCAACTTTGCTGGTGATTTGCCGAAGTTCATTGCTCCGGAACCCATCCCTTTCATCTGACGAGAGAAAAGGAAATACAGCACAAGAACGACCAATAACACCGGCAAAATAGTCACCATGTAGCTCATATAATTAGGAGCCGGCTCTTCGCTTTTAAAGGTTTTTTCAAGCACTTTGTTCAAAGGCTGGTCAGGAGCTTTGAACACTCCGCTGCGGTTGCTGTTGAAATTTTCCCATTCCTTTCTAGCATTATTGAACCACTGAGAATATTTTTCAGGATCCTGCTTTTCCAAAGATTTTGTGGAAAGTTCCTTATTATCGAAAAACCAGACAACCGTGGAAACTGACTGGTAGGCTTTGTTTAGTTGAGCTTCGTTTTCATCAAGCTTGACCGCAATAGCGTTGTATTCGTCGACGGCCTCTTTATAATTTCTTACGCTTCGCAGCTGTTCCAATCTAACATGATCGTGAATCGCATTCATTTCATCAACAATGCCGCTCAACTGATGAACCACTTTCTCGTAAACTGACAACCTAAAACTGACTCCGGAAGATCCGGTGCCCGCATTGGAAACTTCATTATCAAGCGCTCTTAAAGATTGCTTAATCTCTTCATTGCCAATCCCTAATGCCGGAGAACGAAAATTACGGATAAATCCCATTAACGTATCACCGAATTGCGAAACCATTTTTGGCTGTGGATCTTTGACAAGCAGCGCATACTCGTTGCGCAAATCAGCTAAACTGACAATAGAGCGGGAGGAGAGTTTGTCGACAATCAAGCTATTGTCTTTATCATCAATGCTGGTAAACATATCGTCGACGACTACATATCCTCCCTGAGGGATAGGCAGCCCTGATAGATGTAAAAACAGATCGACAGAATCATGAATACGATTCGTTAGACTGTCCATCTCCTCTTCAATACGGGACTTCTCAAAGTTCAATTGATGGTTCGTATTCAACAACTCAAGGAATTTAAAACGATTTTTCCCCTCTTCAGTCAAATTCTCCCTGAATTTACCGCTAAAAGTGACCAAATTGTCATTCAAAGCGATCTTTCGGCTATATTTCGGCTGAATTAAATCCAAGTTGACAAGATGCTCCAGCTGATAACTGAAAGAGACATTGGCGAATTTCGTATCGACAAAGTTCTGAACCATTAAGGCTAAAATGAAAGCGGCCATTAAAAACCAAACGAATCCGCCGGGCACGCCTTTTTTAAAATCTTGTTTATCGTCAGCCATGTTTACCTTTCTACTTTAAATCTTTCCCAAAGAGTGCTGAATTGATGAGATGACTCATCACTACTTCAAATACCATTTCAAATAATTACTTTGGAACAATTCTTACAAAATTTTCAATTTTTGAGCTCATTTGAGCACATCATTTCCTATCTAACGCTCAATGATAACATAAGATGACCTTCATTTTCAATCCATAGCTTTTGTCAAAACAACTTCAAGCGGCGCGTCTGCTGCCTGCTGCTCGACTTTACCGGAAAGAAAGTCCTGCACAATTTCATTTTCTCTCGTAATGACAGGCGCCCAGTTCTTCATAAATACCGGCACGCGTGCCTGCCTCCTCATGCGATTAAGCTCATCTTGACAATGCACCGTTGCAGGAGATCCAATTCTTAATTTTTCAAAATTCCCTCCGACCGGCCACTGAAGAACTCCGTATAGAACTTGTTTCCAACCACTTAACCGCTTATTAGACGCGGATTGGATACGGTAATTCCAAGAGCCTATTGATCCGCATTTTTTTAGGGAGGTTTCTTGATGCGGAAGATCTGCATGCAATCGTTCGGTCAAAAACATTCTTTTTCGATCGATATAGAGTGTTTTGCCGCCAGCATGATAGCATTTATTAGCGGCTCCGCCAATCAGATTCTCTGCAGCAGAATACGCGATTTCCCGCGATGCCTGCGGCAATAATTCTGAGATTAGGCAGCGCGCTTCAAAAAGATGGCTGGGATTTTGACAGCTGAGGTCTAGAACTGTCCCCCAAGGGGTTTTCTCTTTGAGAGCTAGCCATTTATAAATGTGAGAACCCATAAATTCTTTTAAAGCATGTGCTTCACGGCCAAGAAAAGCAAGGCCGGGCGATACCTCTTTGCCAAAATACCGGCTGATCTCCGGCAGGATATTCCCTCTAATTTTCGACCTCAGGAAAGAAGAGTCGTTATTCGTCGGATCGATAAAATAGGGAAAATTTCTTAAGTTCAACCATGCGATCAGTTTTTGCTTGCGAACTTGCAAAAACGGGCGCCAAAAAGGGATCGTTTCATAAACGGAAATCTCTTGCATCCCTCCGCATTTTTCCAATTTTGCTCCTTCAAATACACGTTTTAACACCGTTTCAGCCTGGTCATCGAGATGATGCCCCAGCATGACGCTGCCATACCCATGATCGAAACAAAGCTGGAGAAAATATGTTTGACGAAAATGTCTGCAAGCCTCTTCCAAATTCCCTTGCATTGCCTCGGGATCGATCTCTTTTAAATGAAAAGGAACATCGATCTCCCTGCACAGCGCCCTAAGCGTTTCCGCCTCATCGGCGCTCTCTTTACGCCAGCGGTGGTCAACATGGGCGACACCAAACCGCACACTATGTGTTTTCCGGTATTCAACCATCATCCTCAAGAGCGCCATGGAATCCGGCCCGCCCGAACAAGCGATGAGGACCGGAGCATTGAAAGGTGTGCAACGTTTGAGAAAAGGGAGAAAGTGGGAAGTGTAAAGATTCATTTACCGCCAAAAATATTCGTAAAAGAAGAGGAGAATAATAAGAACGATCAACATCCAACCCCAAGGAAAGGGACGCCCATGTTTCATTTCCAGGACGATCTGCTCATCCGGCACGGGAGCAGGCTGTTTCTCATCTGAATCGGTTTCTTCCCAGCCCTCTTCGTTTTTGTCAACCAGCCCATTCAGTTCATCGATTTCAGCGATCGGCTTCCAGTCCTCCATCCCCTCTTTCCAGGCAAAAGTGTCTGGAGTCAAACGATGATCTTTCGATAATTCAAGGTAGGAGTAGGGCCCTTCCTGTTTATTATTGATGTATAAAAACCAGATTTTTCCCATCATCTATCCTTTGAGCCTAAAATCGCCTATTCTCACACCTGTTATTGTATCAAAAGTCTTCATTTTAGTATGATATTAAACTGATGTTTCCTATTATTTGGCGTTATTTACTTTCCCAGTATTTTAAAGTAATGGGGCTTTGCGTGGCCGCATTTATCGCGGTTTTGTTAACCTCCAGACTAGATGAGATTGCACATTTTGCAGTTCTCAGTCCAACGCCGGCACTTGCCGCGCAGTTCATTTTGCTTCAAATTCCCTATATTCTGCCGATCGTCATCCCTGTCAGCTGCCTGATTTCATCCATTCTGCTTGTTCAACGCCTTTCAAAATCGCATGAGCTGACAGCCTTTAGATCATGCGGCATTTCGCTTAAAGACTTTCTGACCCCTATTCTCTTTAGCTCCGTCCTGGTTGCCTTTATCAACTTTTACATCATTTCAGAGCTATCCACCTATTCCCATTATCAAACGATCATCTGGAAAGAAGAATTGCGATCCACAAATCCTCTCCACTTGCTTCGGAACAAGCATTTAATGGGTGCCAAGGGAGGTTTTTTCAACTCCCTCGGCGATTCAAAACTTGGAAAAAATGCAGGCGAAGTTATTCTGGCTCTTCCCAATAAGAACCAATCAAGAATCACTCTTTTTCTAGCAAAAGAGCTGATCTCTGACGACAATTTTTTCGAGGGCACTGATGTGACGATGATCACTGCGATGCCCTCAGGCGATCCCGATTCTTTTGATCATCTGCTAGTAGAAAATGCTGCCAAAACAAAAACGTTGACTGACGATTTTTCCCAATTGATGAAGCAAAAACAGTGGAAAATTGGCAACGACTATCTCACAATGGAACAGCTGTTAGCCAAACTGTATGAAGAGCAAGCAAATGGGTTTTCCGTTAACGACATCAACTGCTGCTATTCAGAGATCATTCGTCGCTTTTCTCTTGGCTTTTCCGCTTTTTCCTTTACATTGATGGGACTGGCTTTCGGCATCAGCATTAGCCGCACACACTCCTTGAAAAAAATTCTCTGGGTTGTTTTGCTTGCCGGAGGCTATATCACCACCCTTTTTATAGGAAAAAGCGCGGGACAAAACCTCTCTCTTTCTCTTGCGCTCTATACGATTCCCCACCTTCTAATCATCTCTTTATCTGCAGCCGTTTTGTACCGAGTGAATCATGGCATTGA
This sequence comes from Waddlia chondrophila WSU 86-1044, assembly GCF_000092785.1. NCBI lineage: Bacteria > Pseudomonadati > Chlamydiota > Chlamydiia > Parachlamydiales > Waddliaceae > Waddlia > Waddlia chondrophila. The sequence goes on along the minus strand of NC_014225.1, from coordinate 742,648 downwards.
AGGAGCTTAGAGAATGCTGACAAAAATATGGGAGCGTTATTTTATCAAGGAAACGCTCAAAACGTTTTTCTTTATCTCATTTTGCTTCTACGGACTTTACGTGCTTATTGATTACGCTAGCCATAGCGGCGCACGCCACCACCAGTCAATGATGGAATGGAGCGAGTTAATCAAATTTTATGCTAACGAGTGGATTTTAAGAGCGGACGTCCTTGTTCCTTTTGCGCTCATGATTGCCACAATCCGAACACTATGCGATCTGAACATCCACAACGAGCTTGTCGCTCTGCAAGCTTCGGGGATTTCGTTAAAAAAAATTCTTCGTCCTTTTATTTTCCTTGGGCTTTTGTTTACTCTCTTGATATATGCAAATACTGAATTTCTTCTGCCCAACGCAATGGCGGCAAGCCGCCATCTTCGCAATCAGAAAGAGATACAGAAAAACAATAAGAATAAGAAATTTTTTGTTCAACACGTAGGGCTCAAAGACGGGAGTACTTTGCTTTATCAGCATTACAACTTTGCAGAGCGCAGTTTTTTTGATGCGTACTGGGTCAAAAGTTTTGATGAGATTTGGCGCTTCCAGCATCTTTCCCCCTATGAGCAGCCCCCCAAAGGGATTGGAGTCGGCCATTTTCAGAGGATGCCCGACAATACCCTGCACAAGATCGAGTCTTTCGAGTCGCGCTCCTTCCCCGAGATGAAATTCAATCAAAAAATTCTCTTAGACACTTTGACCCCTTCGAGGGAGCTTTCTCTTTCGACTCTATGGAAAAGGCTCCCTCACTCCAAAGAGATCGAAAGCGAAAAGGAGGCTGAATTTGCTGCGTCTTTCTTTCACAAATCCGCATTGCCGTGGCTGTGTTTTTTCGCCGTCATTGCTCCAGCCCCTTTTTGCGTAAGATATGGACGCTCCCATCCGATCTTTTTTATCTATTCGCTTTCTTTATTTTTTTTAGTCGGCAGCTATCTGATACTCAATGCAGCTTTAATCATCAGCGAGAGGCAAGTTTTATCTCCTGAGGTTGCAATAGGAGTCCCTTTTATGTTATTTTCCAGCACTACACTTTACCGCTTTCTATACCGATCATGATTCAAAAACAAGGAATTCATCATGTATAAAACGATACTCTCTTTTATCTTCTTGATTTTTGCAGGAATGAGCTCTCTGCAAGCTGAACCTCTGCCGCTCTCTCTCCGTTTAAAAGAGGGTCAAAAAATCAAACAAACAGTCTCCTTAGATTTTAGTTGTTATTTGGAAGCTTCTGAACAATTTTCCGATCAAATAAAAAAAATGCATGAAACCCAGCCGACAGAAGAGACCGTTTTGTATATGCATGCCTTAAATCAGCTAACCGTAGACAAGCCGGTATTCACAGGAAATGTGAAAACCACTGTTCAATCGACGATTTTAAAGGATCATGGGCAGTACTACACCATTTCTACGTCAAGTGTAGGCAATAAATTTTCTATACAGGAAAACTTGATCAATCAGTTCTCACTTGCTTACGATGCGGACAATCCAAAGAATAATTTCAGCAATCTTCCCTTTCCGATTGATTTCAAACAAATCGATGAAGCGATGAAGCAAACGGAAGCGATCACCGCTCGTGTGACAAAAGATGGAACAGTGATTGCTTTTGATGATCTTGAGCAAAAAATTTCAACCCAAGCCAAGAAAAATGGATTGCCAAGCAATCAACTGGCTCAAATTTCAGAAACCATCGGATCGATTTCACAATTGACTCCCCAATTCAAACTGCCAAGTTACTTGACAGGAATCCGCCTTCCGAACACGCTGATGAAAATCGGAGAAAGCTTGAATCAGCCATATATTACAATCCCTGATGAAATTAAAGCATCGATTCCTCAAGAAGCTCTTCCACTTCTGGCTCTTTTAGAGCAGAAAATCACGTTGATCGAAAAAAATGGCGAATACGCGAAATTTAGCATAGAGATGCCTTTGACACAGCCTCCGGCTATCCCCGTTTCCGATAATGATCAGATCACATTCAAAGGAACTCTCTTTAAAGGAAATATGACCATTAATGTCAATACAGGCCTGCTTGTCAAATCCAATTTAGCCACAGACTTTTCGATAATTTTCTCCAGTAAAGAAGAGTCTCAAGGCACAATGTCGGATGAAATCACCCTTCGCTTTGTCTCTAGAGGGCAAACCGAAACAGAAAGCGGTTCCTGATAGCGCCTATGGATGCATTTGATCTAAGAAACTGGTCCGGATTCATTTCTGCCGGAGGGGACTCCAACAGACCGGCTTTGATTGATCAAATTGTCATTGACACGAGAAGGATTTACGCCTCAAACGCGTTGTTTGCAGCTTTAAAAGGGCAACGTCAAGACGGACATAGTTTTGTTTCCGGAAGCGGCGCTAAATTCGCTTTAGTAGAAAAACACTGGGAGGGGCCAGCAGACGGTCCCTCTCTTCTCAAAGTGGACGATCCGCTCACAGCTTTTCAAGAGATTGCCGGCAGCTACCGCTCTCAGCTTAGAGGGAATGTAATCGCAGTCATCGGATCCTACGGAAAAACAATGGTTAAGGATCTGCTGCGCCACCTACTATCTTCCTCATTTACTGTTGCTTCATCTCCGGAAAGCTTCAACAGCCAAGTCGGCGTTCCGTTAAGCTTGCTAGGTGCGGCAAAGGCGCATGAGCAGGTCATCATTGAAGCAGGATTTTCCCATCCTGGAGAGATGGCAAGACTATGCAAAATCATCCGTCCCTCCCATATCATCCTCACCCATGTAGGCAACAAGCATCTGCACACAATCGGCTCCAAAGAACAGATTGCTCAGGAAATGTGTCATTTTTCCCTTTCCTCGGATGCATCCTGGACCTTATTACCAAAAGATCCGATCCTTAGTCCTCTTCCAAAGCCCTACTACTGGGACACCCCTCAGCCTAACCTGCCTCATGCTTCTTTTCACGAAAACAGCAAAGCGATCACCGTGCAGTTTCCTAAAGGAGATGCCCATACGATCTTGCGGCCGCTTGGGATGAGCTATATCCTCGATCTGATCAATATCGGATTAAAAGCAGCTTACCTTTTGGGAGTTCCTGAGAAACAGATCGTTGATGCTTTGAAAACTTATCAGCCTGAGCCAATGAGCACTGAAATTTGGAAGTCTCAAAACGGCGCGACCTTCATCAACGAGACTTACTGTGAAGATCCGCAAAGCCTGGACTGTGCATTGCGCCGCTTTGATTTTCACTCTCCGAAAGGAAAAAAAACGCTTCTATTTAGCGGTATCAAACAGAATGATCCCGCACTTGATGCCAGAATTGGAGAGGCAATCGGAAATTCCATGCCTGATACTTTGATGTTAATCGAACCTTCCTTCCAGCTAGAGCATGCAGTGAAAACAATTGCGCCTCAAACAGCCATCCGCCATTTTTCCACCGTTGAGGCAGCTTTGAAGGATCATGCCGGATCGATGAGGCCTGAAGACATTCTGATCGTCAAAGGAAAAAAGAAGCTGCCGTTCGATCAACTGACACAAACAGTGCAAGGCAGCATTTTTTCTAACCAGTGCCGCATTAATCTAGCGGCGATTGCATCCAATATCAAGCAGATCCGTTCCCGCTTGACTCCTCATACGGAAATCATGGCGATGGTCAAAGCTACAGCTTATGGAACGCAAGACGCCCTTATGGCCAAATTCTTAAAAACAGAAGGGATCCGACGGCTGGGAGTCTCTTATATTGATGAAGGAATTTCTCTCAGGAAAGAAGGGGTGGATCAAGACATTTTTGTGTTGAACGCAGCGCCCTACGAAATTGAAAAAGCTGTAAGCTGGCAGTTTGAAATTGCCGTTAATGATAAGGAGACCATTGATCAGATTGGGCGCATGTCTTCAGAGAGGGGCACCATCACGCGCGTTCACCTGCATATTAACACTGGAATGAGCAGGTTGGGTTGCAGACCTGAGGAAGCACTTCCATTGGCCAGAATCATTCAAGCGCACCCTCACTTAAAACTCGAAGGTGTCATGACTCATTTCGCTTGCTCCGACAATCCTGATGAGGACACTTTCACTTTAGAGCAATCCCGCATCTTCGACCACTCCATCGAAGCGATTGAACAGGAAGGAATTTCGATCCCTTTTCGCCATGCATGCAACTCAGCAGCTGCTTTGAGGCTCCATTTTCCTCAATACAACATAGTCAGAATCGGGATGGCTCTTTATGGCCTTTGTCCTGGAGGAACCCTTGCTCTTTCCTTGCATTCCCGTATTGTGGGCATCAACCACTGTATTAAAGGGGAGACGATCAGCTATGGCCGCAGCTATACAGTACAAAGGGAAAGAGAGAAGATTGCCGTGATCCCCATTGGGTACTATGACGGGCTTCACTTAAATTACAGCAGCAAAGGAAAAGTGATGATCCATGGGGCGGAAGCTCCCATCGTCGGCAGGATCTGCATGGACTACATGATGGTTGACATCACACACATTCCAGACGCTTGCATCGGTGATCCCGTTCTCATCTTCGGCGAAGATGCCGAAGGGAACGTTTTATCTCCCAATGAGTTAGCCGAGCAGGGGAACTCATCCGTCTACGAATTGATCTCCTGTCTCGGCCCGCGGATACAACGCGTATTTATTCATGAAGAGAACGATAAAATCATGTAAATAAGGTTTAAAAAGATGACTAACAGTGAAAAAGCGTACCAAGATCTTTGCCAGCTCTCGCGCAGAGCAAAAATTCTAGAAGGAATCAGCCACCTTCTTGAGTGGGATCAGGAAACCTGCATGCCTAAAGCCGCGTCCCCGATCCGCGCCGAACAACTTCAGATAATCGCCGGATTAATCCATAGACAAAAGACCGGCAAACCCTTTGCCGATGCCCTTTCGAAGCTGGTCGATTTAAAAACAGGCAGCGTTAAGCAAGACGGGTTAAAGCCTGAGCAAAAAGCTGCTTTAAAGAGGTGGCACAAAGATTATAAGATGCAGACATCATTGCCAAGCGCCTTTGTCGAGCAATTCGCTAAAGTCACATCTGAAGCGCATCTCGTTTGGGATCGGGCAAAAAAACAGAACGATTTTGCTTCATTTCTCCCGACGCTTAAAAAGGTGATCGATCTTAATAAGCAAAAAGCCGAATATTTTGGATATTCTGATCATCCTTACGACGCGCTTTTGGATATTTACGAGCCTGAAATGACAAAAAAGGAAGTGGAAAAGGTCTTCAGCTCCCTTAAGAAGTCAATTATGGAGCTTCTTGGGAGGATACAGAAGGCTAAGCAGATTGATGATTCCAAGCTACAGTTGCGTTACCCTCCTTCCCTCCAGCTTTCTTTTGGAAACAAGCTTGCAAAAATGATCGGGTATACGGATGAAAGAGGGCGGCTTGACCTTTCAACGCATCCATTTTCTTCAGCTTCCCATCCCACAGACAGTAGGATTACAACTCGGATCATTCCAAATTTGCCGATTAGCAACATTCGCTCGATTCTTCATGAATGCGGGCACGCTTTTTATGAAATGGGGCTTCCGGAGCAGCACTACGGGACTCCTTTAGGGGAATCTGTTTCCTTAGGCGTGCATGAAAGTCAATCGCGCTGGTGGGAAACGCGCATCGGTCTCAGCAAGGGATTTTGGAAATTTTTAATGCCTCATATGAAAAAGCATTTCAAAGGCAAACTTGATGGCATCAAACTGGAAACACTTTGGAAAGGAGTGAACAAAGTAGAACCTTCTTTGATTAGAGTTGAAGCAGATGAGGTCTCTTATGCTTTGCACGTCATTCTTCGGTTTGAATTGGAGGTGGCGTTGATTGAAGGGTCGCTGTCTCCCAAAGACTTGCCGGAGGCTTGGAACCAGAAAATGGAGGAATTGCTAGGAATCGTACCTAAAACTGATTCTCAGGGCTGTTTGCAAGATATTCATTGGTCAATGGGAGCGTTCGGTTATTTTCCTACTTATGCTTTGGGAAATTTGTATGCTTCGCAATTTTTCGAAGCGTTTGAAAAAGCGCATCCTGATTGGGAAAATTTAGTCGAAAAAGGCGAATTTGAATTTATCAAAAAGTGGCTGACAGACAACATTCACGTGCATGGCCGCCGTTATAGCAGCCGTGAGCTGTTAAAAAAAGTTTCGGGAAAAGCGTTTACTTCCGAGCCTTTCGAGAGCTATTTGAACAACAAATATTCAAAGATATATATCGGTTCATTGCCTAGGAAAGGCCAATTCCGACCTTAATATAGGACTATGAAAAAGGCTGCCTAGCAACTCATCGAAAGCTTTTGCAAAAGCTTTCTTTCCCATCTCCTGCTGAGTCGATTCAATTCTTTTGAACGCTGTGATCATCCTTCCAAATCTATCTGTATGAATAATGCGCTCTCTCGAAATAATGGCAGGCATGAAAAGAGAGGTGCAATACTCCATGTATTCATCATTAGACAATACCTGATTGTTAATCATTTTCAAAAAACCAAACAACTCTGCACTTGCACACCCGCCAATATCTATGCCATCTTTGCACGTCATACTGAATGTTGCAGGCTGCTCTTCCTCAATAATTTTTAATTCCAACAGCATGTAGAAAATTTCAATGAAATCCAGCCTATCCTTAACAGAGAGCACATTCCGCTCATGAAAAAACAACTTGTGAACCCCTTCAAACAATTGATTGATAAAATTGGGAAATAGCTTCTTTGAGAGATAGAAGGGAAAGACAAAACCACAGCTTTCATCCGAAAGGTTATCTTTAAAATGCTCAATGAAAAGTCCCGCTTGGTGGTCGTCTTGGTATGGAGAGACTTGGTGATAAAAATCAGTATCCTTAGGCAAAGAGACCACTGTCAGATACTTGGAAAACAACCTTTGATTCGAAAGTTGTTCTAAATTCACTGCACGCACGTGTTCTTTCCATGACGTTCTGTCCTGAAAATTAAAGAGAAGATGCTTCCGTTTGAACTGCCCGCTCATGTAGGCACGCAAAAATCCCTTAAATTCATTGACAATCTCTGCCTGATGAATAAACCCTTGATTCATAGGAGCTGGAAGATGCAAATTAGTGATTCTATTTTCTCCCATAAAAAGAGAATACATGACGCCGGGCAAATTCAACTGCGCAATTGGATCGAAAACGTGGTAGGCCCCCTTTTCCAAAACTTCTAATACTTTAACCAAAGGGCCATTAGGATGCGTCTTCATCATTTTGCTCAGTGCAGCATAGTCCCCTGCCAGTCGACTCCACAATGTATTAGACTCCTCTGCAGCCTTTTGATGCTCTTCAGACTGCATTTGATTCGCTTCTTCCACCATTTTCTCAAATACCGTCACCAATTGTTGATACGCTTTAATACGCGTGAACATCGCTCTTGAAAGTCCATGAACAAGATCCATTAAAATATGCGCCATCTTACTCGATTTTTTAGGCGGATAAGCTAAATAACGTTGATATTCCCCTGTGACATATGCATTTCTTAGAAAATGATGAAAATCAATAAAATATTCCGTACATGCTTTAGTCGGCGCATTTGACAGTAAATTTTTAGGGCAAGCACACATCATAAGAGCAACAACTGCTTTATATAATTCGGATGCCAACTCCCTTCTCCAAGATTCCTTTGCCTCACGAAAAAACCTGTCCAAGATACCTCCTTGAGCCTGAAGAATATTTCTCGCAGCAACATGAATCAAATGATCTTGCCAAATATTGATCTGCTCCAAAGGATCTGATGATTTTTTAGACCGGATTTTCTGACCAAAATCCGCTGTGAGTTTAATATTGCGTATCAAACGGGGGTTAAAAAATCGCGAACCATCCTCCTTTCTCAGGAAAAATAATTCATATTCCGTATCGTTTTTCACCGACTCCATGTCAATGAACACATGCTTCACACTTATCATCGGCTTAGCTTTCAGCTCAGCTTTAGCCTTTCGCTTTGCCATGGACCCTTTAGTCAACTCCAGGATCCATTTACCCAAAATCCCCTCATCAATCTTTCTGGCAATGCGAGTCAAATAAAACTCTTGAAGATCGCGATACTCTTTGAGATTTTTAACGCTTCTTTCTTTAGTCTCTTTAAAAAGAGTGGTAAACTTGTCTAGCTTTTTTGCTGCCTCGCCGACAAGTACCATGATTGTTTTAACCCCCTCCATCACTTTCGGCTTCGAAACATAGCTATATTCGTGTTCGTAGAAATCCTTTAAGTACTCATGGACAACGTGAAAAGTTTCTTTAATATGTTTGACAGTATTTTGCCTGTCTTCTGTTTCCAGCCAATGCATTGTGTGTGCAGTGACCATTTCGTCTTGCTCTTTGATCTCTTCGTCATTTGCCACCTCGATTTCTCGCTCGAAATCAATATCGACAATACTGGAGAGTGTTTCGACGGCATCTAATATAGACAAATAATTTTGTTTATCGTATTGCTTATTAGGCATAATTATCCTCCTTAAAGAGTCATGCCTCTTAGATTATATTCTAAAATAATCATAATGCTTATCTATTTTAAAGTCAAAATTTTACTAATACTTTTATATTTATTATTTTTCTTGATTAAAAGAGCGCTAAGATGTATAAATTTGGGAAGATTTACAGTTTCTGGAAGAGTGGCAGAGTGGCCGAATGCGTCTGTCTTGAAAACAGAAGACCTGCAAGGGTCCGGGGGTTCGAATCCCTCCTCTTCCGTTTTACATATCCCCTTCCACAATATATTCTCAACGACAGTGATTAATCGATTGCTGTGGTATGAGATTTTTTTGTTTTTATGGTTTTTTAGCCATAATGCACAAATTATGCACAGCAATCCTCAACAACTGTGTAAAAAGGTGTATTATGGCAAAAACCAAAGCGACCAAAGAACCCGGCATCCAAATCATTGAAGGGACAAGAGGCTCTTATTATAGAGTCCAAATCCGTCTAAAAGGATGCCCCCATATTTCAAAAAATTTCGACTCTTTTCAAAAAGCCAAAGACTGGAAACGCAAAACCATCGCGGCCATTCAGTCTGGCCAACCATATGAGACGACCGAAATGCGCCGCTTAACTCTAAGCGATCTCATCGACAGATTTATCTCCTCAGACCTCCTAAAGCTCCGCAATCACAAAACCATCAAGGGTCACCTCAGTTGGTGGAAAGACGAGATAGGGTACTGCATCTTAAGTCAACTGCGAGAAGACATCATCGCTCAAGCTCGAGACAAGCTAAAAGAACAGCCAGATAAATGGGGACGCTCTCGTTCATCAGCAACCGTTAACCGTTATTTATGCTCTCTGGGCTCTGTTATTAATTTGGCAGTACGTGAATGGAGGCTCCTCCCTTACTCCCCTCTCAAAAACGTCAGAAAGCTTCCCGAACCTCGCGGAAGAGAACGATTTTTGTCTAAAGAGGAGAAAAAGCAATTATTGCTCGCCTGTCAAAACAGCTCCTGCAAACTCCTCTATCCCATCGTCTTACTGGCTTTATCAACAGGGATGAGAAAAGGAGAAATTCTCAATTTAAAATGGAAGCACGTCGATCTAACCAATGGAAGCGTTACACTTGAACACACCAAAAACAATGACCGCCGCGTTGTCCCGGTTCCCGATATTTCATTGAATATTTTAAAAAGCCTCCGTGCTCATTGTGCTCATTTTGGTGAACTTACCGACGAATATGTATTTTCTCAAAAAAAGGGACATAACCCTATAGATTTCCGAGCCTCATGGAAGGCAGCATTAAAACAAGCGAAGATAAAAGATTTTAAGTTTCATGATCTTAGACACGATTTTATCACCACTTTGAGTGAGTTAAAATATCCCCTGCACGTGATCAGCAAAATTGTTGGGCACAGAAGCCATACAATCACAGCAACTCGATACAGCCACCTCGGATTAGATCACGCCAAGGAAGCATCTGCAGATATTGGTTCTTACTTTGAAGGTTTATGTACACAATAGATGACATATTGACATTTTTTGAGAAATATCGTATTTTGCAAATAAATTACTTTAATTGTTGGGAACCTGTGGAAGGGGGACAAACAAGTTGGGAAAAATGACAAATAAGACTCTAGAATCAGAAACTGCTCATAAACTTTGGGCACAGCAAGTTACAGCAAACCAAGAAAAGCAAAAATTAATTGACGGACTGTGCCACTCCTCTATTGAGGATGCGGTCGGATTTTGGTGGCTATATTTCAAAAAAAGCTCAGCTTCAGCCACCATCCAAAATTACCGCAACTATCTCAAAGACCTGGTAAGACGACATATTTTGCATGTGTCTAACGAGAAAGGTCGCCCCTATTCAATAATTGAGCTACCAGAGCAATACCCGACCATCTGTAAAGACCTTGACTTGGATGAATCCCTTAATATCAATGAGAAAAGATACCGCCTTAATGCTCTGATTGCCTTCACAAAATTTCTAGAAGAAATCACTGAAAGTAAAGTAGTCCCTCTGATTCCCCCGATTTCATTTGGCTTCAATCTGACAAATGAACAAGAACCTCCCCTTGTTTTAAATGATCAAAATTTACGCCAGCTGCTTCACGAGATCAAGGAATGTAGCCTACGCGACTATTTGATCGTTCGGCTCGTATCATATTTCGCACGCAGCCTACATCAAATCCTGAAATTAAAAACCAATAACATCAACTTTACATCAAGTCTCATTCAATTTAGCGATGGTGAAGATACTAACCTCCCTTTAAGCAAAGATTTAGTAGAAGACCTCAAAAAATATATTGAAGCCACCAAAGATCAAAGAAAAGACCTAACTTTATTTATAACGCGAGCTGGAAAACCCGTTTACAGAACTCATTTTCAACATATTCTTGACCAAGCAAGTGAAAAAATTCAGCTTGGATTCCGAGCAACGATAACAATGCTTCAATGGAGCGAAGTTGCAAAAAGTTTAACTCATCATCAGAGGAATATTAAAGAAGTACTCGATGAATTTAAGATTAGAAATATACCAAAATTTTTGGAGGAGGAGTTAGGAATAAAGAGAAAATAGAAAAGAAGTTGGACCTAAGTGCTCTAACACCTAGGTCCAAGAAAAGCAGGTTTCGCGACCCGAGCTTTACTCCATTATTTTCATCTATTGGTTTTGTGTCAATTGCTGATATTGGCTCAATGCTGTCTTTATCTTCCTGATCTTCTTCCTTATTAAATCAAAGGAGCAAGCATGACATCGAATAATCTTTCTCAAGACAAAAGCAACGAAGTAATTCCTCACCTACTGACCATTCGACAAATGGCGCAAAAACATCCATTCATGACAGAAAACAGCATCAGATGGCTTATTTTCAAAAGTCCCCCTGGATTAGAGGACTGTCTTGTAAGAGTTTCCCGACGAATTTTTATCGACGAATCTAAATACTTTAACTTCTTGAAACAACTTAAACACCATCCCTGTTGATATTATGAATTCATCGACTGCGTTTACTCTAGACGGAGCTCTCTTCGCAAAAAAGATTATTAAGGAAAGCTACGAATTCACATCAAAACGTTTTCAATTCAGCGTTACGAAAAATAATGTAAAACAAAAACAAATTTGGCTTGAGAGAGTTCTGCATCTAATGGGGGAATTAAATTGGGTTGATTCTCTGATTTTAAATTTAAGTCAAACAGATAAAGCCGATATTTATGGGGAAAATTTTGGTAGTAACCTTAACACATGAACTTCACCAGCAATGCATTGAAAGTATGTCCAAGAATGGAATTCCTTTTGATGGCCCATTAATATCTGATGGAGAGATTCACCGATTTTCGCGTGATTCAAAAAGGAGCCAGCCGGATGAATGGTATGTCTGTTATGAAGGCATGTCGATAAAAGACAATCCTTATCTAATCTGCTGTTATGGCACATGGTCTGGAAATCAAGAAAGATTTGTTTACAAAAGTTATGAAAACCTTCCTCAGTCGAGTCCTGAGCGACATCAACTAGAAGAAGAGTACAGAAAAAGAAAGAAACACCAAGAAAGTCTATTGCAAAAAGAGCAAGAAAAAAGAGTTGCCAGAGCAAATGAAATTTGGGAAGAATCGAGCAATCAAGATCATTGTCAAGGTCATTCGTCATACTTGGAGCAAAAGAAAATCAAGCCTTATGATATCAAGTATAGAGTTGAAAGAGAAGGCTCCCCTGTTATCGTAATACCCTTGAGGAATACCGAAGAGGAACTCCAAGGGGTTCAGTGCATCTATGAAGATGGCAAGAAACGAATCTATGGCCTTAAAAAGGGAAATTTCCATGTTATCGGGTCGTTAGAAGGATCTTCTAAGGTTTATGTCGTTGAGGGATACGCTACGGGGGCGAGTGTTCACGAGGCAACAAAATGCCCTGTAATCGTCGCATTTGATTGCGGGAATTTAAAGCCTGTCATCGCAAGCTTTCGCAAGAAATACCCTAGAGCTAAGATAACTATTGCCGCTGATAATGATGACGGCAACGCTCAAAATCCGGGAAAAACAAAAGCCGAAGAAGCTGCGAAAGAATATGATTGTGAAGTTGTCTTACCGGCTTTCACAAAAGAAATGCAATCGACTTGTAGGTTAACTGATTTTAATGACCTTCACGTCCATTGCGGGATTGATGAAGTTTTGAAACAGCTCTCATCGATCAAGACTTCTCTTCAAGTGTTAACGGCCAACGAGCTGTTATTAATGAACATCAAGCCCAAAAAGCTCATCATCGATCCTTGGCTACCGGAAAAGGGTCTTGCAATGATCTATGCCGAGAGAGGAATAGGGAAAACTTACTTGTCTCTCACGATCGCTTATGCCGTTGCATGCGGGGAACCGGTTTGTAAGTGGAAAATACCAGAAGCAAGAAAAGTTCTTTATATTGATGGCGAAATGCCTGGAGAAGCCCTTCAAGAAAGATTACGGTCAATCTCCAAGATGTTTAAAAATACCCCTCCAGAAGACTCGTATTTTCGCATTTTCTCACAAGACTTCCAGCCTGATGGGATCAGAGATCTTGGAACCTTTCTTGGACAGGAAGACGTGAATGAGCTGATCTCTGATACAGATGTGATCATCCTCGATAATCTATCAACGCTGATAAGGTCTGGGAAAGAGAACGAGGCAGAGAGCTGGCTTTTGGTTCAAGAGTGGGTGCTTGCACTAAGACGGCAAGGAAAGTCTGTTATTTTCATCCACCATGCTGGAAAAAACGGCACTTCTCGCGGGACGAGTAAAAGAGAGGATGTTTTAGACACCGTGATCAAATTGAAAAAACCAGGCAATTATGCTCCCGAAGACGGGGCGAGATTCGAAATTCATTTCGAAAAATCGCGCGGGTTCTTTGGAATAGATGCGGAGCCATTTGAAGCCAGATTAAAAACAAATACAGATAATTCCATCGAGTGGAGCTGTAGCAAGGTAGACGGATATGAAGTAGAGATACTAGCCGAACTGTACATGGATGGGATGACGAAGCAGAGAGATCTAGCTAAAGAAATGGGTATCTCAGTGGGTAAGGTCAACAAGCTTGTAAAGGAGGCAAAGGAGAATGGATTGCTGAAGTGACAGATGTTCAGTGGTAGAGTTGTTCATTTGTTCATTTCTTAGATAAATGAACAAATGAACAAACCTGCTCCTTCTTGAACATTGAAATGAACATCGCCTGAACAAAACATCTTAAGTCATTGTAAATAACATATTTACGGTTTTTTCAGAAATAAACATAAGGGAAAAATGGTTAAAAAGTGCGTGAACAAAGGAGGTTTTATGCCAGCACCAAAAGGAAATCAATATGCGGTCGGGAACAGCGGACCAGCACCAAGTAAATACACCGATGAATTCATCGAACAAGAAGCCATTGCTTTTGTTCACTGGTTTTCCAAACCCAGGAATATCTACTTTAAACGTTTTGCCTTGGAGCGAGGCTACTCACCTGACGAGTTAGCCAGGTTTGCAAAAAAGAGCGAAGTCTTCAAGCGAGCGTACTTGTTCGCCAAGGAATGGCAGGAATGTAAAATCGTTGAGGGGGCCTTGTTTAATAAACTTAATGCCAACTTCGCCAAGTTTGCCATGGCCAACCTTTCCAGTTGGTCGGACAAGCAGCAATTAAGCGGCGATGTCTCAAACCCGCTCACGCTTCTCATGCATAAAATCGATGGCTCTACCAAGGATTTAGTGGATGACAACCCAGGATGTTAAAGAGGCAGAAAAGCTTCTCAGCGATCCCGTATGGAGGCTCAGTCATCTTTATTGGATCATTGATAAGACGGGATCACTGAAACTGTTTAAACCCAACTGGGCGCAAGAAAAACTCTATCAGGAGATGTGGTACTGCAACTTGATTTTGAAGGCAAGACAGCTCGGTATCAGCACATTTATCGGTCTTTTATTTTTGGATCGTTGTCTTTTCAACAGCAACCAACATGCCGGCATTATTGCTCATACCAGAGAAGATGCTGAGATACTTTTCAGACGAGTGAAGTTTGCTTACGACCACTTGCCTCCAGAGATCAAATCCCTTCGCCGGGCTAACACAGATAACGCAAGAGAGCTTCAATTGAGCAATGGGTCAACTTTGCGAGTTGGGACCTCCATGCGCTCTAGCACCCTTCAATATCTTCATATCAGCGAGTTTGGGAAGATCTGCGCCAAGTATCCAGAAAAAGCCAGGGAGATCATCACGGGGTCTTTAAATGCAATTGCACCGGGGCAATATATCTTCATTGAATCAACTGCCGAGGGGCGAGAGGGATATTTTTACGAGATGTGCAAAGAAGCGCAGGCAGCTCAAGACTCAGGGAAGAAATTAACCTCCCTTGACTTCCGGTTTCATTTCTTCCCATGGCATGGGCATCAAGCGTACAAAATCGATTCTCAGACCTTGGAGCTACCGTCCCATATGCAGAGGTATTTTAGCCGATTAGAGGGGATTCTGGGACGTTCCTTGTCTCCGGAACAAAAAGCATGGTATATCAAGCGATCCGAGACTCAGGGTGAGGATATGAAGCGGGAGTTTCCTAGCACTCCTGAAGAAGCATTTGAGGTGTCCAATGAAGGCCTGTATTATGGCCGGCAAATTGTCGAAGCTCGGCAGCATGGGCGTATTAGAAATGTCTATTATGATGCCAACGTACCTGTTCATACCGCGTGGGATCTGGGGTATAATGACTCCACGGCAATCTGGTGGTATCAAGTCTGCGGGCAAGAGATCCATTTGCTTGAGTACTATGAAAACAGCGGAGAGCCTCTTACACATTATCTTCAGATCGTAAAGAGCAAGCCTTATGTTTATGGCAAACATATTGTCCCTCATGATGCAGCGGTTCACGAGTACAGCACAGGGCTCTCAAGGGTTGAGGTGGCGCGCAATCATGGCGTGTCCTTCACCATAGCCCCTAAGATTGATCTGATCGAAGGAATCGATGCCGTGCGTAATATTTTTAATCGTTGTTGGTTCAATGAAGGCAAATGCTTATCAGGGATCAAAGCTCTCGAGAATTACAAGAAAGAATGGAATGATCGTCATGGTTGCTGGTCAAGCCGTCCACTCCACAATTTCGCCAGCCATGGAGCGGATGCCTTTCGGATGTTGGCGGTAAGTTTTAACAAGCTTGGCGATAAAGGATTGACGGCGGATCAATGGAAAGTTCTAAGGGAGCATCAACTCAATGGGTTATGATTCTAAAAGAATGGCACCCAATTATAAACCCTTTCGATTAAAACAGGATTATAACAAAAAAGGATAAACGCAGAAAGTGTGACTAAATCAATTAGTCCTGCCACCAAAAAGGCTGTAATAGCTACCCCAAACCAACACCAAGCACCTAACCAAGGAAGTGTCAGAAAATTCGGTATATTCGGTGTGCTGAATAAATACACCACAAGCGCAGGCCAGATACAAATGAAGTAATAGCTCAAAATCTTAGAGATGGAGCTGAATCCAACTAGAAGGGGAACTCTAATTTTTTCCGACTCAACTCGGTCAATGAGATTGCCTACCGCAAGAAATGGCAGCATAGCGAGTCCATAAATCGCAGCAAATATCTTTGAGAGAACAAAAAAAACTATTGCAACGCAAATTAGAATAAATAAATATAATAAATTGATTATTAAAAAATTCATATAAAAAAACTAAATATTATTTATTTTTCAATACCCTGAAAAGTCTAATTAATATTAGAAATGAAACCATTAAATATATAAAATTCATTAAATTCATAAAGTAAAAATATTAATTCATTCGAAAGTATTGATAGGGATGTAGTTGCAAAATTGTGAAATTTCTTTTCGGAAAACTAAATTAACGCATCCCAAGCACCCATTCCTGTTTTTTCCGATTATGATCTCTGCCATTCCCGGTTTGTCCATTGGATCATAGTATTCTCTTCTGAGAAGAAACATGATGAGGTCCGCATGATTTGAAAGTACTCCATAAGGAAGGTCTTGCATCATAGGACGGTGCCCCGGCCTTTCATCGACTTTTTTATTTAATTGACTTAATATTACAAAAGTAACTTTTCTATTTATAGCCAATAGCTTTAAATGTCTAATAAAGTCAACACCGCTCGTATACGGTTCAGATCTAATATTATTAACAATCAAATTGAGGTAATCTAAAAAGATTACATCTCCTTCGTTACAAGTTTGATCCAAATATTCTAAAACATCTTCTTCATTTCGAGGAAGTTCTTGTAAAACTTCAAAATCCAATGCTTGGAGATCCTCTACTGCATTTTCGATCTCAATTATTTCATCTTTATCCAAAATTCCTTTTATTATCTTATCTGATTCAATATCAGATTTGTTAGAAAGTAATCTTAAAATAAACTGTTCTTTTGTTGATTCGAAATTGAAGTATTTGATTTTGTTGATATCTTTTAATAAGCCAGACTTTTTTAAACTTGCTATATTTAATGCAATATTAATGCTTAAAGCTGTTTTTCCCATTGCTGGGACGGAAGCAATTACATTAACACCATGCTCAACTAAACCACACAGTTGATCAATATCAGAAAATCCGGTAGGAATTGCATTGTACCTGGAAGGTATGTCTGAATTATGTTCAGCATAGTGATTTTTTCTCTTGATTACTCTTTTATAAAAAGGAGGCTCTTTTGTTAAAAGGTCGGATAAACTAATTGTCATAATATTTTCTCTATTCCCATTTTAATTATTCTTATTTATCCGGTTTGCTTCTAAGATTGGAAGATTAGCTTCAGTCGGAATATATACAACCTGCTGTTGATTTGTTTGTAGGCCCTGTATCCAAAGATATCTGAGGTATCCTTCATTATTTTCGAGAGAGTCACCGATTATCTTATTGGCTTTCGCTACACCTTCCGCTCTGATAACTTCCGCTTCTGCTAGAGATTTTGCGGCTTCCTGTTCAGCTCGAGCCTCAAGAATTCTAATCTGTCTGTTAGATTCTGCTCTTGCAAGCTCGGCTTCTCCCGAAAGACGCTCAGCCCAAACTGAATATATAGGCAAAAATCCCAGGAGAAATGCAAACCCAATAAAGAGAAGGGTTAATATGTAGGCAACAGTTTTGAAAGACTTCCTTTTTTCAATTATTTTTTGAAGTTGTCTTTCTTTCTCTCTTTCTTCATATTTTTTGTCTAAGTCCATAAAATCACCTTGATACCTTAATTATCCCAAACCTCGTCTCTCCAATTAACGTCGATAATGCCGTCACGAAGTGCGGAGGCTATCATTCCACGATGTCGACTATCTGCGCGCAGAACATGGCAACGCCGGCACAGAGCTCTCAAATTACTCAGATGGTTACTACCTCGTTTACCCGAGATGATATGGTCGATATGAGCGGTTTTGACTGTAAGGGAAGTCAAACACCTCTGACACCGATATTCATCGCGCTCTAGAACCTTGACCCTTGTAATTTGCCAGATTTCGTTTGGTTGCCGCTTTTTTGGCATAGATTATACCTTCTATCGGAAAAGTTGTCACTGGGTTTGAACTTTGAATTTAGTGACTTCAAACCGGCCAAATCCAATACTTCTTCCATCTCCGAGTCCAACAAAGGAACCGGCACTATTTAAAATGCTCGTCATCTCATTGCGAGAGATTAAAGTATTTTCCCACTCTATACTAAATGATGTGCTCCACCCCGGGGCAGCTGCTACCCGATAACGGATATGCATACTACCTTTTGAATTTGGGTTTTTTACCCCTCGTATATCAAGGTAAACTGGTTGAGTTTTATCTTGGGTCAACAATTCTTCAGAGGGTAAATATTGATCTAACAAAATAATTTCTTCCAGGACCACTAATGTTGAAGCAACTTTTGCTTGAAGCGTGCCTCGCCCGGATTTAATGTGTTTACCGCCATCTCTTAAACAGCCAAAAATGTATGACGACTCTAGATATAACTGGTTGTCTTGTGTTTTAAGAACGGTATTTTTCCATTCCTCTGGATTGTTGCCTGCAACTCCTGTTCGCTCCTGGCGCTCAAGAGGAATCGAATCCACCGAAAAACGATGGAATAATAAAGGGCGTTTACCCTTAATTGATATTTTTGCCTTTAATAACGCCATATTTTTTCCTGTAAAAAAATCCTTGCCATGCCTATGCCACACCACACCACGCCTCGCGCAGCCGTGCCGAACCCCGCCGAACCGTGCCGGGTTTATCTATCTTCAACATGGCTGCTGAAGACAGGATCGTAGATAATAACTACCATCGTGTATTTTTTCAACACTATCGTGTGTGTATTTGCTTTAGCGATCGAGATACCCTTGACGATTTAAGGGTAAAAGATATGACGTTAAAGAAAAAAAAGGATCCCATTCTTGTTGATTTTGCTGCCAAAGTGAGAAATATGCGTCACTCTATCCCCCTTACTCAAGAACAATTAGCTGAAAGAGCGGGTTTCCACGTTAATTACATCGGAGGCATAGAGCGCGCGGAAAGAAACCCTTCCTTGACCTCCCTATGTTCCCTTTCAAAGGCATTAGGGTGCCCTCTAAAAGAACTTTTACCTAAGATATAATTCTGCCTACCTCGAACAGACAGTGTTTTATCGAGATCTAAAAGATAAAAAATTTCAAACAACACTTGTTTTTAAATATTTATTAACAAACACTTTTTCTTTGACAATGAAGATTTTTAATCGATATAATCGCTTTTTTCTTAAGAAAGGTCTTATCTAAAAATGGCAGAATCTCCCACCAATAATATGCGCACTCAGTTCAAAAAAATGGCTGAAAATTATTCCAATGAATTACAACTTCATTTTGGAAAAATATTTGACGGCGTATGGGAAATAGTCCAAATCTGCTCAAGAGTAACTGATCGCTGTTTATACCGTTCATGAATGAAAATTTTACTTGTTGCTAAATCGACTTCCCAGCATGCTGTTAGCATGCAATTTCTCACAAAACAAGAAAGAGAACAACTTCAGGCACAACATCGATTCGAAAGAGATCGACGTATTTGCGATCGTATTAAGGCAATACTGCTTTACGATAAAGGGTGGACCTTTCCGGAGATTGCCGAAGCTCTGCTACTCTCTGAGGGTGCTATTCGTAATCATATCAAAGAATATCAGAGCCATAAAAAATTACGGCCTGAAGGTGGCGGCAGCATGGAAAAGCTTTCTGATTCAGAATCCAGTGAACTCGAGAAGCACTTGCTTGAATACACCTATCTCCACGTTACCAGCATTGTTGCATATGTGAACGTGAGATTTGGCCATCATTATTCGATACCAGGAATGACATCTTGGCTTAAAAGACATGGATTTTCTTACAAAAAACCCAAGCTTGTGCCAGGAAAAGCCGACAAAGATGAACAGCAGAAATGGATCGACGCATATGCAAAATTCAAGGCAAATCTTCCTGGTGATGAAACGATTTGCTTCACGGACGGTGTTCACCCTACTCACAACGTTCAACTTGGATATGGATGGATTAAAAAAGGTGTAGACAAACTGATACCTGCAAATACAGGTAGATCCAGACTTAATTTGACCGGTTCCATTGATATCCTATCTTACAAAGTATTTCTTCAAGAGGACAAAACGTTAAATGCTGATGCGACTATCCGCTTTTTTCAGTCTCTTGAACAACATTATTCAGGGAAAACCCGGATACACGTTTTCTGTGATAATGCCCCATATTATCGGAACCGGGAGGTTACAAAATATCTAAAAAATTCTAAAATTCAACTCCACTTTCTCCCTCCCTATAGCCCAAACTTGAACCCAATCGAACGACTGTGGAAGTGGATGAAAGAAACAGTGGTTTATAATACGTACTACTCGGATTTCTATGAGTTCCGTCAAGCAATTTTTGGGTTTTTCCGTACTTTATCGGGTCTAGATCCTGGGAGCACTTTAGGGAGTTGTTTTAGATCTCGAGTTGGAGATAGATTCCGAGCAATGGGGGCTCCCGCCACCCCCTAAGATGCAGTTTTAGGAGATGTCAAATTTATTTTCGAATAATAAACGGTATACAGACAGATAAAGCTATCAATAATGAAAAAGATCTTTATTTAATCCTTATCATACGAAATTCTTTGTCTGATTGCTGCTGCTGCTTAGACTCAGCAGAAAGAGGGCAAGATCGTACTGTGCATAACAATCTCAGAATGATACTTGAAGACATATGTTGTGTAATTCATTCGAGTGAAGACGATAAAATTCTGGAACGTCTTTATAATGGTAAACACCAAGCCTCAAACTCCGTCGGATTTGCTAAAAATCATTATTCTACCCACGAAATTGGTCAACTTTATGGAATTCTTTCAAAAATTTCGCATCATTCAATGCAGGAATTAATTGTCCGGCAGTGGGTGAACAGAGACGGTTTATTATCCCACCTAAAACCTTTTAATCCGGAAAGGTCTCAAGCTACGCTAAATATTTTGCTTCTAGTCATCCACCTTTCTCGGATTGCGGGAGAAGTGGTAGAAAAAATTTGTATAAAAGAACTAGACAAACCATATTTTTGGGAATCACCACAAACCAAACGAAAAAATCCACCTATTGATACCCTCATACACAATTTGTGTGAAAAAATTTCCGTTTTAATGAATCAAAACTCAGATCAAGTCACCGAACCTACTGCTAACGTCTAGCAAACACAGCTTGTGCTTTATGCACAAATTTGGCACACTCATCCTCAAGTGCAGACGAATATCAGCGTCAATATACAACAAAGCCCTTCTCTAAAACTCTGTTGTAGGCACATGGTAGTTGTTGAGAAATTGTAGAAGTCCTCGGACTTGAAAACAGAAGACCTGCAAGGGTCCGGGGGTTCGAATCCCTCCTCTTCCGATTTTCATTTCCTTCTCAAACTATTCTCTCAGCAGAGTTTACGATTTTAAATAAATTTTGTTGAACCTGCTGAAAAATTGCCAAAACCCAGATTCTGCACAGCAATCCTCAGCAATAGAACAAAGAGGACCTCACCATGAAGACCAACGAGCCTGGAATCGAGAAATTCGATGGCAAAAAAGGGGTAGTCCTAAACATGTAATGCCATCCTTTTGTTGTAATCACAAATGAAATACTGAATCATACCAATGTGGTTGGCTAATTTTTTTGAAAATGACAGGGTTTTCCTAACCAGCCTCGAACATCTTTGCCTCAAGGTGTTGTTAAATCTTTCAATGTAACTCGTTTTTCCTGAATTTTTTCCGACTGCCTGGTGTTGCTTCCAAGGAAGGACTTCGTAGTACACAGAGAACCTATCAGAGTAAAAGAAGGCTTTTTTTTTAAATCCTCAGGAAGTTTTGCTAATAATGCTTCGGCAGCTCTCTTATCCCTTTTTCCTACATGCATTGCCAAAACCTGCCTGCTAGCCAAATGGAACGCCAACCAAAGCCATTGCTGATTTTTCTTATTTCCGACATAACTCCACTGTTCATCAAGCTCTATAATTGCCACTTCAAAATCCTTATAATCCTTGACCACAGTAGCGTTTAAATCGTCGGGCAACTCATAAATTATCTGTTGTATAAAGCTCAATAACCAGGGCATACCCACACTGAAAATTCTACAGAAGCCTTCTAAAGAAACTCTTTCCAGAAGTGCTTGACAGACCTCACTTTTAGTTTGATCTGTAATAATTTTTTGTTGGGGGTCTAGAACAAATTGGCGGCCGCAAACAAGGCAACGATGATTTTGTTTTCCATTGTGGATATGTCCATTCTTTTTTACCGCGGTTGACTCGCATTTAGGGCACGATGGGTTCATTTCATTTCTCCAGCTGTTATGGCTGAATATGAAACTTTAAATTTCCATCAGTGTCAAACGAATTTTGATTTGAGCATTACATGTTTAGGACTACCACCGAAAATAGAGAAAAAGCTGCGGTCTGAAAGAAACAAAATAGAAACAGTTTTTAGTAATATCACAAGTAGGATGCCAAGACGCAGATTGCTACCGAAACCTCATTTAGAACGGATTGAAAGGTGCCAGATACAGTTTTAAGCATCGAAGAGTAAGGGTAATCCCTTACCGAGATGGTTAGAGCTGTAGATGGTGCGTTTCAATCCGTTCTAAATGAGCTTCATCGGACACAGGAACGAGGTGCTATAGGCTATAACAAAGCAAATGATTTTTGTTAAAAATCCCCTCTCCGTACTCGCCTTGATATTTCTTGGAAAGAGTGTCGTAATTGAGTTAAATGCAGTCTCAACGATTTGTCTTTTGCTGCTGATCGAACGTTCTTCGCTAATTGAGCGCACCCTATTTTTTGCTTTATTTCCACGTTTTGCTAATAATATGATGTTTTGTTCAAAGAGTATGTCTTCCAAGTCGAAACAGTTATATGCCCCATCAGCATAAAGAATCGAATGTTCTGGAATATCCAGCTCCATCTGCCATAGGGCATTGAGATCACTTTCTGCACCTGGTTTAAAATGCATTTCAACCGGACGTCCCTGATTCGTAACAACCATATGAACTTGGATGCCGCAGAAATATCGTTTCTTTGAGGCTGCAAAGCCAATATATTTCCGATCTAAAAACCGCTTTCTTTTATCAATGCGGTTTTTTTGACAGTAAGTGACCGGAAAGCTATCGACTGCAAAGTAACAGGTATCGGATGACTTGATTGCAAGGAAGGACAAAAACCTGAAAATAGCATCCCAGCAATTACTGGGTATTTTGTGAATTCTACGATTTAACCTGCTATTGCTCAATATATTTGGAAATAATCCAAGTTTCTTGAACATATATCTTCCCATTCTGAAGTTTCCTGAAAAGAACTTTCCGTACATATGGCAAAGGTGTATACTGCTCCCCGTTAAGACATAAAAGGTGCTAAGAGAGTAAAATAACTATCTAAACTATAGGGTTTTACTCATGAAACGAAGAAAATGGACTCCTGAATTAAAAACAAAAATTGTATTGGAAGGATTAAAGGGTCGTCCCCTTGCCGAAATTTGCACTGAATACGAAATAAGTCAGGCTCAGTTCTACCAATGGAAGGACTGTTTTCTAAACAATGCGAGCCGAGCGTTTGAAAAAGGAAAATCAGACCAAAAGGAAGCACGTCTTCAGAAGCAAAACAATCGTTTGAAACAAGTGGTTGCAGATCTTACTCTCGAGTTAAAAAAAAACGACGAGGAGTGGTATCTGTGAAGAGAAAACGTCCTGAGATAAGAAGAAAAATCGATGATGTCCTCGCCGAAAGAATTGCTCAGATAAAAATGGAGCACCCCTTTTGGGGTTACAGGCGAGTATGGGCAAGTTTGCGTTATAGAGATGGAATACCGTGCAATTTGAAACGCATTTATCGAATTATGAAAGAGCGAAATCTTCTTTGCGCCAAAAAAATGAGGCCTAAAACTGCTGATAGACATCATCGACCGAAGCCCAAGGCGGAAAAACCTAATCAGATATGGGGAACAGACATGACAAAAGTTTTTGTCGAAGGCGATGGCTGGACTTACATAACAGTTGTACTTGACTGGTACACGAAAAAAATTGTGGGGTTGAAGTCTGGAAGGCGCTCTAAGTCAATAGACTGGCTAGAAGCATTAGACCGGGCGCTTAACACGCAATTTCCAGAAGGGGCCCGTGGCAAAGGACTAAAACTTGTCTCAGATAACGGATGTCAGCCCACTTCAGAGGCTTATATGCGTTACTGCTCAAAAGTAGATGTAGAGCAAATTTACACAAGCTACAACAATCCAAAGGGAAATGCAGAGACCGAGCGATTCATGCGCACCATGAAAGAGGAGCTTTTATGGCTAAAAGAATGGAGGTCTTCAGAAGAACTCTCAAAAGAATTGCAAAGTTGGGTTCTGAAATACAATTCCGATTACCTGCACTCTACTTTGAAATACCGATCTCCAAATGAAATGGAAAAACATTATTATAAATGTGAGGCTGCTTAATGCGAGCGCCCCTGATAGGAAGCATTGAAGGAGAAATCAGATTGCGGTCAATGCCGAGCGTTAGCGAGCTGAAAGGCAGCATTTACTGCAATCTGAGAGCTTCGAAAATTCCTGTATCAGGGGGGCGAAAACTCTCTTAGTTTTTGCTTGATTAACGGGTAGCACTACAGGTGATGATTTCTGCATTGGACATTCTTGATTGACTGTCATCTTTTAAATTTAGAATTCGAAGCACTTCATCGGCAATTACGTAAACGGTGGTTGCATACATTTCCATGAATATTCTCCTTTAACGAAATGGAAAATATTACGCTTCCTTGCCTTAGAGGTCATTATTTCGATTCATCTGCTAAGAATTGATTTTCGGTAAGGGATTACCCTTACTCTTCAAATCCCTTCTACGCATCTGAACCAAACTAATGACCTCTAAGGCAAGTTTCGGTAGCAATCTGCGTCCAAGGAATATTCGAGCAAGAACAGAAGTCGGATTTTGCCTGAAAATTATTTTCTTTATTCTCGCGTATATGATTAATCTATCATTTCCATTGAGTTGATCGTTTATCAAGTGATTTTAGCAATCCATCTAAGAAATTTATCTCCCTTGGTAAGCTCATAGAGCTTACTCTTCGGGACGTAAATGCACATCTGAATCACTAAATCACGTGATAAACGAGATTAGGTCACAATCACAGGTTATAATTTTAAGTAAAATTTACCTTATTGTAATGGATCTTTTTCAAAATGCTGATAATCCTTAAGAGAAATCCAATGACCTCCCCAGGTGTATCCCCTTTTAATAAAAGCTCGATAACAAACATCTCCTTCATGAATTAATCCAGGTGCTTCCAAACTTCTATCCAGATAAATTTCACTTCCTTTAGGCAAAATAACATTTCCTTTAACATAAGGATTTAATAAAGGATTAATATCAATAGCCCCACCATAACTGTGTTTTGAAAAAACACCAGGTTTACCTGTTATTGAACGCGAACAAAAAGCAGATGAATTATTATCTTCCATAGATAGTTCATCATTCGATCTATAATTATCGATTAAAATCATCTTATTTATTGGAAAATTAGCCTCAAAAAGCTCCTGAAATATTTCTATAATTTCTAAAGCTAAATTTTTGTGATAGATAAGCTCTCCTATACAAACTTCACCCTCATTATTCCAATGCGTTACTTGAATATAAGCCAAATCTTCAAGAGGTATAGGGCAATCAGTGTTCCATGAGTTTCCCGTTATCCTTTCAACAATCGAATCCGGTAAAGGATTCCAAAATCTAGCAGCAAATTGTTTGGAAATAATTTCTTGATTAGGAACAGAAACATGATTCGAGTAAGCTTCGGAAAATACTAAATTTAATGCTAACAAAAAGGAAAATAATCTCATACGAACTCCTGAAAACTTCAAATGAGTAGAATACTACAAAAAAGTATCTTTCTCAGATAGTCTAAAATGAGATATTTTCAAATGTTGTGTTTGGAATTCTTAAACGCACCCTAATTTAAAAATTCTTTTAAGCTACTTTTTCTTTTTCCAGAACCTCTTCTCCATCTTTAAAGACCACTCCGTTGATTACTTTTTCAATCATTTCACAACCCTTGAGTTTTCTCCATTTTTTCTCGGCTGTAGTAGCCAGCTTGAATACCATTGTCAAAGTGGCAGCCACTGAACCGCAGCCTTTGGTTTGCCTTGTCCGGTGTCTTATTGTTGCAAAAGTCGATTCAATCGGGTTAGTTGTCCTGACGTGCTGCCAATGGATCGCCGGAAAATTGTAGAAGGTAAACAGTTGCGCCTTATCCTTCTCAAGACAAGCACAGGCTTTGGGGTATTTGTCTCGGTATGTTTTTAAAAACACCTCAAACGCCGCCAGTCCATCTTCTTTGGTAGGGGCCATATAAATTTCATGAATGGCCTTTTTCGCATTCACTTGAATACTTTTGGGCATTTTATCGAGCACATTGGCCGTTTTATGCACCCAACACCGCTGCTGCTTTGTCTTCGGAAAAACTTCCTCTATTGCCGACCAAAATCCAAGCGCACCATTTCCTATCGCAAGCTCAGGAGCTGTACACAGCCCGCGCCGCTTCAAACTCTCCAATACCTCTGTCCAGGAAATTTTGCTCTCTCTATAACCATTGTGGATCGCCACAAGTTCCTTTTTACCATTAGGAAGAGCGCCAAGAATCACGAGAAAGCAAATTCGGTCATCTCCAAGACGAACATTGAAATAGATCCCATCTACCCAGATGTAAGCGTAGCGCTTTCCTTCAAGAGAGCGCTTGTTCCAGTCTTTGTATTCCTGCTCCCAAGATTGTTTTAAACGAGTGATGTTAGCTGCGGATAATCCTTTCGCATCCTTGCCCATGATCGCTTCAAGTGCATCCTGGAAATTGCTTGTAGAAATCCCCCTGAGGTAAAGAGCTGGAATCACCGCATCAAGAGATGGCACCCTCCTTAGATATTTCGGAAGAATTGCGCTTGAGTACCCTTCAGAGCTCTCTTCTCTGTTTCGAATTCTAGGTTGCTTCACTGATATCGGTCCGATTCCTGTTTGTACTTCTCTTTCAGGGAGGTAGCCGTTGCGGACAAATTGTTTTCTTCCTTCTGAGTTCGTCCTGCTACTCATCGATTCAAGGTATTCATTGACTTCGTTTTCAACAGCCTGTTGAAGCAAAAAGCGAGCTCCCTCCCTCAAAGTTTGTTCCAGAAAACTCTTCATTTCACTTGTTGCGTGAAATTTATCCAAAAAAATGACATCATCTTTCATGAGCGTATCTCCTGTAAAATTTGTTTTTGATTTCAAAATTTCATAGGGTACGCTCTTTTTATCTCAAACACAACTTTTGATCATATCTCTTCCTAAAATTCAATTAAATTTTAATTTGAAAAAATAAATATATAAAAAATCAACTCCAAGAAGTGGTTCCGTTTGAAACATATAGTAGAGCAATTAGGATCTCAGAAAAGAAATAGACTCTGCGTAATATTGAGCTATGGGAAATCATGAGGGAAAAAACGCTTTATAATCGCTTTTACGAATCATCAGATCTGTTTTTCGATGCCGTTAGAATTTTTTTTCAAAAAATATAGAACTATTGAAATCACGAATTAATGATAACTTTCAGATAAAGCTTGCTGTTTGAAACACCATGACTATATACCCAATCGACGTCAAAAACCGGTTCTTGAAGTCGATTCGGTATAAATAATTAGCTGGAACAGCCTGCTGCTTTTTTGATTCGCTCTCCGATCTCTTTGTCTATATTGCACCAATATTCAAAAACTCTTTGCAAAACCGGCTCTGATACTCCCTGCTTAATGTGCCCGGCAACATTTGAAACAAGTCGATCACGCTGCGCATCATCCATCACATGACGCACAAGATCACCTGCCTGGCTCCAATCGTCATCGTCTCTCCGTTTAGTGTATGCAGCATGCACAAATTCTCCGCTTGCATTCCACACTTCTACTTGAGGATAGTGTTGACCGTCGGCTTTAGGACCTCCTTTGGAATTTGGAGCATACACAGGATCGGATACATTTTGAATACGCATCGCTCCATCCTTGCTATAGCTATGGACTGGAACTTTTGGCTGATTAACAGGTATCTGCTTATAATTGACCCCTAAACGGGCACGGTGGGCATCCGCATAGGAAAAAAGACGTGCAAGAAGCATTTTATCAGGGCTAGGTCCAACTCCCGGCACCAAATTACTTGGCTCAAAGGCTGCCTGCTCAATTTCTGTGTGAAAATCTACAGGATTGCGATTAAGCGTTAGTCTGCCAACTTCGTGCAAAGGATAATCGCCATGAGGCCAAACTTTAGTCAAATCAAATGGATTAATCCGATAGGTTGCAGCCTCTTCAAAAGGCATGATCTGCACTTTCAAAGTCCAAGTAGGATAATCTCCCCCTTTGATCGCCTCAAATAAATCGCGGCGGTGAAAATCGCCGTCAACACCGGCTAAACGGTCTGCCTCTTCTTGAGTTAAGAAATCGATGCCCTGATCTGTTTTAAAATGGTATTTTATAAAGAAACGCTTCCCTTTTGCATTTGCCCACATGTAGGCATGGCTTGAATAACCATTCATATGCCTGTATGTCTTCGGAATTCCTCGATCTCCCATCAACCATGTCACTTGATGTGCAGACTCTGGAGAAAGCGTCCAAAAATCCCATTGCATATCGTGATCGCGCAAACCGCTGTCCGCACGCCGTTTTTGAGATCGAATGAAATGTTGAAATTTCATAGGATCTCGAATGAAAAATATGGGAGTATTGTTTCCAACAATATCGTAAATTCCCTCTTCTGTGTAGAACTTCAAAGCAAAACCGCGTGGATCGCGCCAAGTGTCCGGAGAGCCTTGCTCCCCTGCAACAGTTGAGAATCGAATCAACGTATCGGTTTTCTGCCCTGGCTGAAACACAGAAGCTTTGGTGTAAGCACTGACATCTTGAGTCACCTCAAAATAGCCAAAAGCTCCAGATCCTTTGGCATGCGGCTGACGCTCGGGAATTTTCTCCCGATTAAAATTAGCCATCTGCTCGATAAGGTAGTGGTCTTGCAGTAAAATAGGCCCATCAGGTCCGACAGTGAGAGAATACTCATCGCTAGGCACAAAAGCTCCAGCATCATTTGTAGTGGCTGGGCGATCTCTTTTCATCACAAAACTTCCTTAAAGTAAATTTTTAGCTATAAAATTCATTTTCCAATAATGACCGGTATATACCGAATCTTGAAGTTGATTCGGTATAACTTCAAAAATCTTTTTTTGACAAGGAATTTCTATTTCTATTTTTTAAAGGCGATTAATCGTTGAAATCTGCATAATAGGGAAGAAATTAAAAGAGGAAAAATGATTCAAACGCAACTACCTGCCAACTCGAAATTCATCGACTCGCTTTCAAAGATGATGAACTCCCCGCCTTCAAAAACATCAGCGGCCAAAATTTTTCACTCCTCATGGATAGACTCTCCCTTGGGGACGATGCTGGCTATTGCAGATGAAAACGCTCTTTGCCTTCTCGAGTTTACCGAGAGAAAAAAACTGGAACGAAAAATTGAACAACTCAAAAAACACACAAATAGTAAAATTATTCAGGGAAAAACAAAGCCGATCCATTCAATCGAAAAAGAACTTTCCCTCTATTTCTCAGGAAAATGCAGTGATTTTAACACTCCTATTCAAATGATGGGCACTCCCTTCCAGAGATGTGTATGGGAAGAACTTTGCCGCATTCCTACAGGAGAAACGCGCTCGTATCGAGAAGTTGCCGAAGCTATCGGCAAACCGACAGGATCGCGGGCTGTGGCGCAAGCGAACGGATCAAACCAATTAGCAATCATTATCCCTTGCCACCGCGTGATCAATGCGAATGGAAAGCTGGGAGGATACGGAGGAGGAATTCACCGCAAAGAATGGATGTTGAATCATGAAAAGATGCTTCGGAAACGGACCGGATAAAGAATTTTACGCTGAATATCACGACAAAGAATGGGGAATCCCTGTCCATGACGACACACGCTTGTTTGAAATGCTTATCCTGGAAGGAGCGCAAGCTGGCCTAAGCTGGGAAACAATCTTAAAACGCAGAAAGGGATACCGGGAAGCCTTTCACAATTTCGATCCTGTGAAAGTGGCAGCGATGAATGATCAGGAGCTGGATCAATTGAAAAGCGATCAACGCATCATCCGCAATCGACTGAAAATTTCCGCAGCCAGAAAAAACGCATGCGTGTTTCTAGAGATCCAAAAAGAATTCGGCTCATTCGATCGATATCTATGGAAATTTGTCAATAACAAGCCGATCGTCAATAAATGGAAATCGATGCAAGATGTCCCGACAACAACTCCCATCAGCGATGCAATTTCAAAAGATTTAAAAAAGCGCGGAATGAGCTTTGTCGGCTCAACGATCATCTACGCTTACATGCAGGCAGTCGGCCTCGTTAATGATCATCTGGCCGACTGTATTCATTGGAATCATTAGGCATGAATGGAATCATTTTTGGAGCTGGTTATGTAGGATGCGCATGCATCAAAGAATGGCCGAATAAACAAGACTCTTTAATCGCAACTACGACAAAAGAGGAAAAAGTTGCTGAACTGCGAAAACTGACTCCACGCGTTGAAGTCGTTAAGGGAAGCGACCGAAAAAAAGTCGCTGAACTCATCAAAGAGGCAGACTTTGCTATCATCTGCGCTGCTCCAAATCACTGGAATCAATACACAGAAACCTATCTGGAAACAGCCGAAGGGATCACACAAGCGCTCTCTGACCGCTCCCGATCTTTTTATCTTTTATACACCAGCAGCACCTCTGTTTGCGGGAACCACAACGGAGCTACAATTGATGAATCAAGCCCCCTTCTTGCTGACAGTGAAAATGGAAAAATATTGATCGCTACAGAAAATTGCTATCTCAGAGCTGCAAGCCCAATGGTCAGCATCTGTATTCTAAGGTTGGGAGGAATCTATGGACCCGGAAGAAAGATCATCGACCGAGCACGCAGATTTTCTGGGAAAACGATGACGGGTAGAGACTCTCCCACAAATCACAGCTCTTTGCCGCTCATTACAAAAGGGATTATCTGGAGCGTCCATCATCGTCTGACAGGGATTTATCATCTAGTCGAGGACGCCCATCCAACAAAAAATGAGCTTTATGGAAATTTATTGGAAACATTGAAACTGCCTCCTCCCGTCTGGGAGCAGCCGCATACGGGAGGCGCTGCCGTTTCAAACCGAAAATTTTTCAAAACAGGCTTTCAGTGATTTAAGCAGCGTTTCCAGAGTTTGAAGCGACTGACTGCACTTTTTCAAAGACCCAAACAACCGCGTCTCTAAGCACGTCATATAGTTTATCTACCCAACCTACCAATGTTTCAAATGTTTCCGGTAAAAATTTGTAGATGATAAAAAATAACAATCCAAAAAAAATAAAATTGAAAATGAATCGCATAGCGATGCTCCTTTGAATTTTTTAGAGAGCTATGACAAAGCTTTGTCAATACTCTCTTAATCATTATCCTATCAAAAAAACATTTATATTAAAATAAATTCTTAAAAATAGGATCTCTATTGTTAATTAAGCCAGAGTAATCTCAGGATTGAGATATACATCCTGGATGGCATGAAAGAGCTTAATCCCTTCATTCATAGGCTTTTGAAACGTCTTCCTTCCGCTGATTAATCCCATTCCGCCTGCACGCTTATTGATGATTGCAGTTTTCACAGCTTCAACCATATCATTTTTCCCCGAAGCCCCTCCGGAGTTGATCAATCCCACCCTGCCATTAAAACTATTCAAGACTTGGTATCGACAGAGATCGATTAGATGATCGGACAGAAGATTCCTGTACATTAATTCGCTGTATTTTCCGAATTTTGATTCCTGGTTGAGCGCTTGATACCCCCCATTCTTCGTCGGTAGTTTCTGCTTAACGATATCGGCTTCAATTGTAGCTCCCAGGTGATTTGCCTGTCCTGTCAAATCCGCGCTATCATGATAGTCGACACCATTTACTTTAAAAGCAGGATTGCGCAGGTAGCACCAGAGAATTGTTCCCATTCCCAACTCATGAGCATACTTAAATGCCTGAGAAATCTCCTGTATCTGGCGATGGCTTTCATGCGATCCATAATAGATGGTCGCGCCGACAGCCACAGCCCCCATTTCAAACGCCTGGTCTACGCTGGCAAATAAAATTTGATCGAACTGATTGGGATAGGAAAGAAGTTCGTTGTGGTTAAGCTTGACGATGAATGGGATCTTGTGAGCATATTTACGAGCAACATTCCCCAAAACCCCTACTGTCGATGCCACTCCGTTGCAACCAGCTTCAATAGCAAATCTGACGATATTTTCGGGATCAAAATAGATCGGGTTGGGAGCAAAAGAGGCGCCTGCAGAATGCTCAATCCCCTGATCGACGGGGAGAATCGACAAATATCCGGTGCCGGCAAGCCTGCCATGGTTGAAAAGCTCTCCCAAATTCCGCAAAACACGAGGAGACCTGTCGCTGTTCATATGCACGCGGTCTAACCAGTCCGGTCCAGGAGCGTTGATGCTCTCTTTTCCCACCTTCTCGCAAGTGTAATTCAGCAGTTCATCAGCTTCTGAGCCAAGCAGCTCGTGTAAATAATCTGTCGTAACCATTACAGACTCCCTTAATTCTATTCTTGAGTGCAAATTGTGTCTGAGAACGGCATAAATTGCCACTTATATTTTTAATGATCTTTGCAAATAAATAAAAAAATATATACAGTTATTAATAAAAGGATCTTGTAATGCGCAATCTAATCATTGCTTTAAGCATGGCAGCAACGACTCTGTTGTCCGCCGTAGAAGAGCTTCCTTCTTTAAGTGTAAGAGGCTATGCCGTGCTTTCTCAGCCGGCTGATCAGTTGAACATTAGCCTGGGAGTGGTGTCGCAGGGAAAAAACGCCAAAGAGGCGCTATTGAAAAACAACACGCAGATGAATCAGCTGATCAAAGCTCTTGAAAATTCAGGCCTTGGCGAAAATAACTACCAAACCGGTGATTTTTCCATCAACCCTCTCTATAGCCCGCGTCCTCGCGATGCGGCCTCCGACTGGTCTCCGGAAATCATTGGATTTGAAGTGCGCAACTCACTTGATGTAACCACAGATCAAATAGATAAGGCAGGTACTTTTATCGATGCAGCGGCAAGCGCTGGAGCAAACTCCATTAACCACATTCAGTTTCAGATAAGCGATCCGCAAAAGCATCGCGACGCTCTCATCCGAGCTGCTACTAAAAATGCTATTGAAGATGCGAAGTCGCTAAGCCAAGCAGCAGATGTCCAGCTGATTAAAATCACTGCAATCTCTATTGACAGCTCGCAAATTGGAGCGCCGCGGCAGTTCATGATGAAAGCAATGGCTGCGGAAAATACACCTATTGCCGCAGGCGATGTCGAAATGTCTGCCGGCGTCACCATCGTTTATCAAATTGATTAGGAGGATCAAACAATGATCAATTCAAAGGCACTTGGTTTAGCCGGAGGCCTATTATTCGGCGCTTTCGTCTTCATCTTTACTTTCATCTGCATGTATACAGGATACGCGTCAATGTGGTCGGCATTGCTTGCCGATCTCTACCCAGGATATAGCATCACCTTTGGAGGAGCTTTCTTAGGCCTAGTTTATGGATTCTTGAATGGATCCATTGGACTCTTTGTTCTTGCTTGGCTTTACAACAAGTTCAACTGCAAATGTTCAAATCGTCAAGATTCATAATTTTTTTAAGTAACCCGAAATGAGCCCGGTAGCGACATCAAAATTTTCATTAGTTCCCCAAATCACGACATCCGCCTGGTTTTTACTAGGTTCGACGAATTGGTGATGCATTGGCTTAACTGTTGATAAGTACTGATTTTTGACACTATCGAAATTTCTGCCCCTTTCAAGCAGATCTCTTTCCAACCTTCTGAGAATGCGAATATCATCATCGGTATCGATAAAAATTTTAAGATCGAAGAGTTCTCTGATCTCTGGGACAGCTAATAGCAAAATTCCCTCCACAATAATCAGAGATGCCGGATCGACAATTTTTACCTGATCCACCCGCGTATGCGTTGTAAAATCATAAGAAGGGATGACAACGGAATTTCCTTGTTTCAATGCGCTAAGATGCTCAAGCATCAGCTCTAAATCCAAAGAATCCGGATGGTCGAAATTGACAAAAGCCCGCTCTTCGGTAGACAAGTGGGATAAATCTTTATAGTAACAATCCTGGGAGATCAACACAGCTTCTGTGCCGAAATACAAACTGAGCTTTGTGGCCAGCGTTGTTTTTCCGGAGCCTGTTCCTCCGGCAATACCGACTAAAACAGCATCTAAGACCTGCAATTGCGAAACCAAAAGCAAAAGAGCACAAATCCAAAATTTTTTCATTTCTTTACACTACCCTCTATTCGAAATTCTTAATTGATGCACAGGCTTGTCGAGAGGTACAATCTCAAATTCATCCCAAATTTTCCCTTTGATATCGATCGATTCAAGCACCGGATTTTTCGCTTTGTTTTTCGGGATTGAGATTAAGATAAAATGCTGAAAGACAGAGCTTGAGCCATCTCCGTTCTCCATCATTCCTGCACCTCCTGAAATGATCTGCCAAACACCGTCGCGGTTCAAACGATCATATAAGGGCTCATGGGAAGCAAAATAACCGAGTGCGTCATTGTTCTTCAACACCTGCCAAAACGCATCTCTCCGTTCAAGATCTTTGTCCAACCCACTGTAAATACCTTCTGTAGCACGAGAAGAAAATGCCGGCATGTGTCCGATCACAAAACGGTAGCGGATCGAATCGGCATTCGTGCGCAACTCCTTTTCAAGCCAGTCGAGAAGCGGCATCGTGAGGACTTCTTGACGATAGCCGCGATATTTCCTCTCAAATAAGCCGCTTGCCAGTACAATAAACTGAGTCTGTTCAATATTCACCGCATAAGCCCATTGGTAAGATTCGAGAGGAGCAGTATCTTTAATTTTGAAATGCTCTTTGAATAACTGCGCAGCTTGTGTATTGACAAAGGTATGGTTTCCGATGACAGGATAGATTTTAACTTGTTTTCCAAGATATGTGTCCGTCAAACGAGTAAACTGTTCAAGATGGTTTTTCAGTTTTTTAATGCTCTCTGGAGCTGTGGACTGCTCAAGCCCATCGACGAGGTTTCCCAAGAAAAAAACAACATTCGGCTTCTGTTCAGCAACTTTTGCCAATAATCTCGCAAAGGATTCCGCATCAACCCCTTCAGAGCCTTGGCCGATTCCGTCTCCAACCAACGCAACGCGCACCTCGCCCTCTTCCTGTGAGAAAAGAGGCCCAACAACCATGCTCAACAAAAAGATAACCAGCGCCTGTTTCATGCTTCCTCCGAATAAGCGACACAAGACATCTCTACAAGGGCTTCCGCCGGAAGTTTGCCGACTTCAACAGTCTGCCGCGCAGGCTTTACAGAACCGATGAAACGGCTGGAGTAAATCTCGTTGACAATGGGAAAATCGTTGCTCAAATCTGTTAAAAAAATATCCACTCGAACAACTTTTGATAGATCCGCCCCTCCAGCTTTCAACACAGACTCGAGATTGTCTATGACTTGCGTCACTTGCTTGGCAATCCCCCCCTCTACAAGATTTCCAGTCTGCGGATCAAGGGGAACCTGTCCCGAAACAAATAGAAAATTTCCCACCTTAATTCCTTGAGAATAAGGACCCAAAGCTTTTGGAGCACAATCTGTTTTAATCTCTAGCATGACAATCCTTGATAAATAAATTCATTATCATTTAATCCTATAGAATAACATGAGGAATGACAAGATGAAAGCTGTAACAATCAATAAATTTGGCGGCATTGAAGAAACTTCCAAAGAAAACCTTCCAATTCCCCAACCTCAAGCAAAAGAGGTGCAAATCAAGATCTCTCACGCTGCTGTCAACCCAGTCGATTGGAAAATTTGCGAAGGATATCTCAATAAGCTGCTCCCTCATGCATTTCCTCTAATTCCCGGTTGGGATGCCTCTGGAACAGTATCTGCCATAGGTGATGGAGTCGATGCCTTTAAAGTCGGCGACAAAGTCTTTGCATACTGCCGCAAACCCACCGTGCAGTGGGGAACGTACGCTGAATACGTCTGTTTCGACGCAGAGCATGTGGCCCCGATGCCAAAGACATTGAATTCCGCACAAGCCGCTTCTATTCCTCTTGTTGCTCTAACTGCCTGGCAAGCGCTTTTTGACGACGCCCGTTTACAAAAAGGGCAGACCGTGCTGATCCACGCAGGAGCGGGAGGAGTTGGCAGCATGGGGCTGCAGTTTGCCAAGCATGCCGGTACTAAAGTCTATACGACGGCAAGCGCTAATCACCACGATTATGCGAAGCAATTAGGTGCAGATGTTGCGATCGATTATAAAAACCAGCCGTTTGCCGAAGCTGTACGATCGCTGGAGCCTGAAGGGGTCGATGTCGTGTTTGACTGCGCCGGATATGACACACTTGAGCAAAGCTACGCGATCGTTAAAAAAGGAGGATGCCTGGTAAGTATTGTCAACCGACCGGATCCTGAAAAGTGCTCCGAACACGGAATCAGAGGCATTTTTACCTTTGTTAGACCTGATGGTTCCCAGCTTAGAGAGATTGGCCGCTTAATCGACGAAGGGAAAGTCGTACCTCCCAGTATCAAGGAGTTGCCTTTGGATGAATATGCCAAAGCCTGGGAGCAAATCAAGACCCAGCATACGCAGGGTAAAATTGTGCTCAAAATTGATTAGGATTCGGCATATATCGCATTGTGTGAAATTTCTCTCCCATCTCCTGAACAAGCTCGTTGTTCACGTGTTCTACAAGAGATGGATGGTTTTTACCCAGCCATTTACGGAACTTGTCATACTTATTGAATATTTCCTGATAATAAAAATCGGGATTGGAAACCATCGGATCAGCAACAAACTGTCCGATATCCAACTGAAACGCTTTTTGATCTACCACAGCCGTGTTTTGCATCAATGCATAATCCATATCCGCTAATCCTTTACGGTATTCGTTCAAGATAATTTGAAACAACCCCGACAGCATTTTTTTTGTTTCTTCCGCTCTCCCTTCTGCCATCATCCGATCGATTGCTGGGCAAAGCATCTCCCCCTTTCTTTGGATCATAAATTCCATGTTATCCATTTCCAGTTGATGCTCTCTTCCAATTTTATCTCGAATGACAATCCGCTTATTTAGATGGTTAGACTTGTTTAAATGCAAATAGACCATTGCAGTCTCTTGCGGCAAGTGATCAAAGCAAATGCTCCAGCTGGTGAACAAAACATCTAATAACTTTTTCTTTTCTTCGATTTTTCTATCAAGATACTTCTGGAATTCAGGAAAGAACGTGAATAAGTAGAAATAAAACTGCGGCCTATAGCGCTTATATTTTAGAAATTTTAATACATAATGTCCGTCTTCGCTTTCAAAAGCGTAAGACTGGCACCCTTTCCCCAAATAAATGTAAGATTGAGAAAGAGCTGCCTCTACCTCTTTTTCCTCTTCGAGATTCAGCTTTCGAATTTCCCATCTAGGGTCTGGCTTAAAGTTGGAGGTAATATGGGCAATGCGAAATCCATCTGTAAAGTGAAACCAAAGGCGGCCCCCTCCATACAAAGCAACGGAAACCGCAAACACGAACAGAAAAATCCGCAAGTATTTACCTTGCATAAACTTCATTTTTTAAATATCAAATAATTGTATGTCCGTGGTAAAGTATACTTTATCTAAATTTTTAAATAAGGACAAGTTAAAGTCATGTTGTCAATTAATTTAAAAGGTAAACGAGCTTTTGTCGCCGGTATTGGAGATGATCAGGGATATGGGTGGGCAATTGCCAAGGCGCTAGCGGAAGCGGGCGCAGAAATCCTTATTGGCACATGGACTCCTTTAATGAAAATTTTCCTGACTAGTCTTGAGAAAGGAAAATTCGATGCATCCCGCCGCTTAAGCGATGGTTCGCTTATGCAGATCTCCAAAGTCTACCCGCTCGACGCAAGCTTCGATTCTCCTGAAGATGTGCCGGAAGAAGTGAAAGAAAACAAGCGTTACAAAGATGCAGAAGGCTACACCATCGCAGAGGTAGCGGAAGCGATTAACAACGATTTCGGATCAATTGATATTCTCATCCACTCTCTTGCCAATGGCCCAGAGGTACACAAACCTCTTCTTGAGACTTCCCGCAATGGTTATCTAGCAGCGCTTAGTTCTTCCTCTTACTCCTACATTAGTTTACTGCAACATCTGGGCCCGATCATGAATGCAGGCGGCTCAGCAATTTCCCTCACCTATTTTGCCTCCGAGCGCGCAGTGCCTGGATACGGCGGTGGCATGAGTTCTGCAAAAGCTGCGCTTGAGAGCGATACACGCATCCTTTCCTGGGAAGCAGGCCGCAAGTGGAAAATCCGAGTGAATACGATTTCAGCAGGTCCATTAAGAAGCCGAGCAGCTAAAGCGATCGGCTTTATCGATGGAATGATCAAGTATGCATGTGCCAATGCACCGTTGACAGATGAAATGACTTCAGAAGATGTAGGAAATACGGCAGCATTCCTTTCTTCGCCTCTTGCTGGAGCCATTACTGGGACAACCGTCTATGTCGATAAAGGGATGCACGCCATGGGTGTTGCGATGGACAGTCAAGCCTTGAATTAGGGTGTATCATTTCAGCATCAAGGAACGGTTGAGCTTAGAGCCGATCGTTTTTATCGAATGAATTCGATCGAAAAGCGTTGTTTTCTTGCGGTAATTTTCTAAATACCAATTTGTCGCATTTTGAGCCTTCCCCTCTTTTACCGCCTGCATCAAGCTTTTTTCCAAAATATCGGGAGAAGAAATTGTCAACTCGGCGTAGAAAGGATCGCTCCACAACTGGATGTTTTCTCCATACAAGGTGATTCTCTGCTCAATAGGAACTGTGACGGAATGTTTCAGTTCCACTCCGGCAATTTCTGCAACATCGGCGGCAAACGTGGCGCACTGATGTCTCGTGATCGCATAATCACGATAAGAATAACTAAGAATAAACGCTCGCACTTCCTCATATTGTTCCTGAGAGAGCTTGATCCGTGCAGCAAATGTAGGGACAAATCCTCCCGATCCTTTTTGAAAACATCCATCTTTTTGCGTGGCCCAAAGATAGCGGACGGGATTGGGATCGCGATAATCGATTAAATCGGCAACTCCTTCGAAATATCTTGGTTGAACCACGCCGAATTCTCCGGTATGCCCCCCTTCCAACCTCTCCTTTTCTCCTTGGAGAAGCACCCATGCATGGCCAACATCGCTGTTTTTTGATCCATCACTAGGATGTCTTGCGATTGTCTTAAGAAGCTGCTTGCCATTTGTGTAGTCCAAGTGTCTGGCGCAGACAAGCACCACCAAATAATGCGGGCAGGGATCAAGGAGTTCCACAGGGGGAGGATCATTTAGATGACAATACTGCACATGATATTCCGTTGTGCAAGGATGCCAGGCGCAAGATGTCAACAGGCTCAGTAAAAAGAAACCAAATCTAACCATTGATCGTCAGTTTAGCTTTAAGAATACAGTCAGGCGTACGTCTAACAGATCTAATCGCAATTTTCCAATCCCGCGCCTCCCCTTCGCTGAAGATTTGACAAGGACGGTTTCCCATGGAAATATGCCCCGTGAAGTCCCCACTGCCTTCTAACAAAGAAAACTCTATTGAAAAAGGAAGCAAGCTTTTAATCTCCACCTTTTCTCCCAAGCGAAAAACCGTTGCTTTTTTCCCCTCAATAGAAAGTGCAGTGCTTTCCCTTGAGCAAAAAAACGCTGCTTCAACTCGGTCCTTTGGATGATCGTTATCCGCTTCAGGACCTAAATAGAAGAGCAATTCAATCTCTCGATCTTTCCAGATAAAGCGGGATTGCTCTACATTTCCTCCTTGCGCCACTAATGATTGCAACGTTTCGCCGCCATTCCAAATCAGATAGACAGGAGAAAACATCTGGTTGACAGACATTTCCTGCTCCAACAGACTCACTGCCCAACAATCCGTTTTGTAGACTTCCCATTTTCGACCTAACAAAGACCCCGTTTGATACTGTGGCAAATATTCCTGTTTTTCAAATGGATGCACCAATGCGCCAAGAAGATAAGAAGGATGCAAGCGCTCTTGAAACTTAGAATCCTTCATGTAAAGATTAAAAAGATTTGGTTCAGGACCAGCCAACCACTGCTTTTCTGAAAGATGGGGCCCGCAATATGCAGCGAGTTTTTCATGGTACATTTCGTTGCAATGCTGCCAAAGACGAGGCCAAACGTCAATTTGATTGAGCGACGCCAGCCTGTGTCCCAACATCTCGGAAACAAACCAAGAAGGTTGAATTCCTAATGCTTCCGCTTGTGCCGTCAATTTCGAGCCAAGCTCTTTCCAATGATCGCATCCAAAATAGCAGCCAGCTGCTAGAGTGGAGCAGCCAATTCTGAGAGCGGTGAGTTCATCAACTTGATAGCTTTCCAGTACAGCTAAGCTTTGCTTGACCGCTTCACGAATTGAGAGTTCCAGCTTATCTTTCAGCTCCTTTCCCAAGACATGATGAAATCCCCGAGCCATCCAAATGAGGGAAGGAAGCACCTCTGCAGCCCTAAAACGATCGTAGCAAGTAGGAAATTCATGGAGGTAAATGGGAAAGTTTCCGTCCACCTGATAGCTGAGAAGCTTCTCCAAAAGCTCTTTTGCTTCCAGGATATTTTCCGCAGTGCGACTGCGCAGCAAGGCAAGAACAAAACAAAAATTTTCTTTTAAGGGAATCGGGTCCCTGGAATCGGAATGGTAACAATAGTGGACAAAACGGGTTTCCTTGCTTTGCCAAGCCCTTCCCGCCAATAGAGCAAGTTCTTTACAATGCAAGACCCCCTCCTACTTCCAGGTTTTGTCCGGTTATGTAGCCCGCTTCAGGGCTAAGAAAATACGCAACAGCATCCGCTGTTTCTTTAAGAGAAGCTTTCCTTCTCATGGGAAGCTCTCCTCCTCCCCGTGGAAATGATAAGGAATTTTCCATTTCACCCGGAGACACCATGTTCACCCGGACACCGCGGGGAGCAAGCTCCTTAGCCAAGGATTTTGTCAAAAAATAGAGCGACATTTTCGATGATGTATAAGCTGTAAATTTTGCGTCTGCGCGGAGCATCCCCACGCCGACCGAACCGATGTTAACAATATTTCCCTGATGGCTAACAATATCGGGAAGGCAATTCTGAATGAGAGCCAAAGGAGCAAAAAAATTCACCTGATACAGGTCTTTCCAGTCAGAATAAGGGGTCTCAGAGCCGGGCTGAATAAGGAAACAACCGACATTATTCACCAAGTGGGCGACATCTTTAATTTGGCCAAAAAATCGATTCATCGATTCATCTGTAGAAAAATCGCCTTGCACCACTTTGACCTTGGCTCCTTTTTGCGCACATGCGACAGCTACCTTTTGCGCTTGATCCGAACTTTGATTGTAATGAATATAAAGAGAGCGCCCCTCTTCAGCCAAGCGCAAAGCGATGGCACGCCCCAGTCCTCCAGATGTCCCTGTAATCAATGTCCAGCCCATTTATTTTTCTCCTTTGATACGAGAAAGCAGCTATATTATCCAAACCCATCGTTCTTATCAATAAAGAAAATATTTTGAATTTAGTCGATATTTACGAAATCTTTAAAATAAACTAATCGGGATTTAACTAAAGAAAGTTAAAATAAATAAATTATTTTTTTTAACTAGATAGATCCTTTCATGAACAATAACATCCAAAATCATATTTTTAATCAATATAAAAGCCTGTTCACTTCACCCGACTGCCTTTTAACATCTCCTAAAGATAAAGACTCTGTAGAACGGATCCGTCAAATTTGGGAAGATCGCCGTTTGGACTTACTCAACGCCGAAATAGAGAGTTCTTTGAGTGAAAGCCTTCCCGATTGTCCAATGAGCGAGGAAGATCTTCTAAAATACAGCTTACTAGAAACACTAGAAATTGGAGAATTTCCACCGGGAATCAAAGAGTTAATGCATGCAAAAAAACTCAATGATGCGATTAGAGCCATTGCAGCAAACTTTGCAGCAGGAGGATTGACGACAGGTGGAAAAGAAAACCCCTTTAACTTGGATGGATTTCCATCACCACAGCCGAATTTTATCGTTTGGGAATGGTTGCTCAGCAACCTCAAGGCCTCAATGGATCATGAAGATTCAGAAGATCTCAAAACTGTCAATCATCTCCTGACAGGAATTGCGCAACTCAAAGAATACACCGAAGATCTTGATCAAATTGCTAATTCTCGAAACGGAGAAGACTATTTACATCAAATTGCTCTTAAATATACGGGAAAAGTTCATGCATTGAATCCAGGGGAATCGCAATGTTTTTACGGCGGTTGGTCGAATGTAGGCGGTGGATCTGGGCACGCTTTAATTTATGAATTTAAACGGAACGAAGATCAGTCGTTTGAAGTATTTCTTTATACAGCTACAGGCTACCAACTCACTGATCAAATGTTTGCCGGTGATAAGATCCGCATTAAACCGTATATCCAATTTACTCAAGTGCCAGAAGACCTTATTTGTTTAAATGGTGACGGCATCCTTCGTCCTGCTTTCTTTCAACATATGATTGAATTGAAAGCGCTATCAAAATGGGACAACAACTTTGTGGTTGATGAAGAGGATGTTCTTGAGGTATTCGATCATCTAGAGAAATTCCGAAAAACAGTAGACTGGGAAGAGTCGGGAGCAATTACAGGCCAACGTGCAGGAACTTGCGTTCCATCTTCAACAAAAGCTTGGATGCGTCGCAATTCAGGAAATCTCGCACGTTACAAACAAATCCTCTTACATTTGAACTTTCGACTGATTGTGGCAACCTATCGATCCTTGAAAGACGATTGTGCCCAAGATACAAAAGAAGGAGCTGTCTCAAGGAGGCTGGTCAATCATCTTTCACGTAATTTCTTACGCACAATAGCAAAGGCATTAGATGAGGACCACAGCGGTGGATATTTGGTTGATCCGCAGTTGGCTGAGCAAACACAGGCAACGATCTATCACATTCTCAAAGAAATAGAGTTTGATGAATCTGAAATCAAAATTTCTAGAAAAAAGAGTTTCGTTGAGAGCCGGATAACCGAACTCACGCTCGATCAGAGAGTCCTCAGAAAGGTTGCACAAAGGACAATAAAAGCAACGCAGATGCATGGCAATGACACTGCTCCATCCCTTGTTATCATTCCAGACCCTCTAGTGATCAGCCGGGCGAATCAAATTCCAGAAGCTGTTGAAGCGTTCAGAAAATTGTATATCACCTATGGAAAAAAAGAGAATCGAGATGTCGTTGTGAATATGCAACTTTCTCAACTCATCGACCAACTTCCTCTTCCTCAAGTTACTGTTGACGAAAGAAGCAGGCTCGCCTGGATTCAAAAGGTGCAAGCTCCCTTTTGGGAAAATCTAACAATAAAAGAAATAGAAGAGATTTTAAAAAGTTTTTCAGTCTTAATTGATCTATATAGTCAAACCCACAAAAATGAACAGCCGACACGTTATTATGCAACACTTCTGAGCCTTCACACACTCTCCCACTACCTAGCGGTGAAAATTGATACCCGCAAGGCAGACGATTCACCGAATATGCCAAGACTGGAAGGCTATCCTGTCCCCCATTTTGGATCCTTAACAGAGGAGTTAGAAGCTCTTGTTTTCATTGAAACGAGCGAATTTAACAGAGTCAAGTCTGCCTGCGACTATTTTAAGTCCTTTGACGCTCATACAAATAACCGTCATCAATTATTTAATAACGAAAACAACACAGAGGTGGTCAAAACAACAGTTAAAGAATCACCACTCAATGGCCAATACTGGCAAAGCTTACT
This sequence comes from Waddlia chondrophila WSU 86-1044, assembly GCF_000092785.1. Taxonomy (NCBI): domain Bacteria; kingdom Pseudomonadati; phylum Chlamydiota; class Chlamydiia; order Parachlamydiales; family Waddliaceae; genus Waddlia; species Waddlia chondrophila. The sequence goes on along the minus strand of NC_014225.1, from coordinate 698,924 downwards.
GACTGCTGATGAAGCGCTAACCCAAGATATTGACGCATTAGCTGATCAAAAGTGGAAAAGTCTAACAGAAGATGAGATCGAAAGAATTTACGAAAGTGATGTAGATCGCTATCAAAAACAGCTAGCTCGTTATCATACCTATATGGAATGGCGCGGCAAAAAAAATAATTATGACACACAATTTCGGAGATTCCAACTTGGTTTGTCGAAAGAAGCGCCTGAACCTTTTAATGAACCAGAACCTCCTTATGAGATGGAGCCCGCAAAACCTCAAAAAAGAGTCAATTTGCCCCAAAGCACAAAACGGACGCTTATTCTTGAGGAATCTGTGGCACTTGATGACAGCAATCCCCTTATTGCACGCGGTTACAGTCATGTTGTATGGCTAAGAGTAATCACTTACCGCATGGATCTGGCATTACATGGAAATTTCACTTATATCAGACTCAACAAGTATAATTTTAAAGCGGAAAGAAAAAGCCCTTATTCATGCGAGGCATTTGTAAAAAAGCCCGGATCGAGTAAACAGATGTCCAAAAGTACTAAAAAACGGATGTTTGATCTTCAACACCGAGCACAATCTGAAACCCAAATACAGTTTTACGAACAAAAAGTTGCCTCCAGACATAAAAGTGAATGGGACCGTATTGTTGCGGAAGGCTCTACACTCAAATCAACAGCACTTGTACACGATCACCCTGTGCTAAAAGAGCTTCTTAGGTCGGCCTCGGAATGGAGATTAACCCCCTATCAAATGATCCGCGTCTTGAACGAAAATAAAATGAGGCTGGCTGACCCGAAGCTCCAGGCGATCATTTTTCGATTACTTCTCCGGTGTCCAATTTCAGAAAAAGGAACACATCATCTTGGATTTGCCGAAGTGTTGAAAGAAGATCCTTCCTATTTAGACTCTTGTCATCCATTCATTCAAACTGGGTTGAATCACTTTTTTAACATGCGAAAACAGATGGAAAACAAAGAGGATCGGCCATCAGACGCAGAGGGAAACCCGGTTGATGGAGCACGATTTTTTCTTGAGTTTGCTTTTTATACCTCCAAGTATTTAATCGATGCAAAAATGGGATTAGAAAAACAGCTCATCGACACCTGTTTGCAATCGATTCAGAGGTGGTTGGATTTAGAAGATTTAAAACCGACTGAAAAAGCGATCATTCATCAGTATCGGCTATTATTTTTCTCTTTGTATCCACAAAATGAGAGCGTTTCCGTTTACGAAAGTTGGATCTCATACCAAATGTATCCAGATAGCGGCGCGTGGCACTCGCCAATCCTTCAATCACACCTTAATCGCTACCTCACACAATTCACATCTGAACTTTTCACCGACTTATCTAATGACAATCACCTCCAAACTTCTCTTGGAAATGGAGTTTTAGAAGCCTTAAAATTAAAGAACCCTGAAACAGTGATCGGTTGGACTTTCGACGTTGAAACGCCTAATTTATTAAAAGGGATATCTAATAATGGAGAAGAATGGGATATTGATCTGATTTCTGGCGTTGTGTATGGTCCCTCAGGGAAAATCGGTTGGGGAATGGGTCACTTCCCTTGGGAAAGCCAACAAGATTTTATCCGCCTTTTCAAAGGGGAAAGAGGTTTTTCTTATACTTCTATTGGAAATTCCAGTTTTACGTTCCATCACCCAAAGATGGGCATCATTCGCTTGATGAAATCTAACGAATTTGGTCGAACATTCTTTGCAATTCAAAAACAATTTCCTGGATTTGAAGGGAATTGGTTCGAGTTGAAGTCAACAGAAAAACTCAACGGTTATCCACGCATCCTCTCCTACGACCACACTTATTGGATCCCAACCAACGGCTCCATACGCTCCCCATCTGGACACAGCATCAATGGATTGTTTGCCACTCTTGACAAGCATGATCTCAACTATGCCTCTATTGATGATGGAGCAATCATTGAATTTGGCCTTGATCCACACAACCAAGAACTTATCGAAGGCCTGCACGTTGATATGTATGAGGTGGAAAGGGACGGGATGCTTTCTAGATTTGATGTACCCGACCACATCCTAGCTTACAAAAGGGAAAATGCATTCGATTCGGACTTGGTCAAGGTGGTCCTTCCCCGCTACACATCTCAAGAGGGAGGAAACCCTCTTGTTTTTCGCTATATCCAAGGAAAAATGATTTGGAGCGAAAATACTCAATACGCACTCCCTGAGCGAATGCCCAAAGGATTTCTTGGAACGATTCCCAACTATCTCTACCTGGAGAGTTTAAAAAGTACCGAAACAGATAAACTTCTTGTCCCCTTTCAAACCATTGAATCCCAGTCAATCCCTGCTGCCGATGGAACGCTGTCTATTGAATCACTTGTCCCTCCAATAGATTCTTCAAACGGCGAACAGTGGGGACGTTATCAATATTTTGTTTACAATATTATCAATGGAAAAGTCACTTCTACAACATTAGAAGGACAGCTTTTTCTCAGTTATCTCTCTCTTTCACAAAAAAATTATCGAGAAGCTGTTAAAGGGCTAAGAGAAATTAAGCCGACTCAAAAACTCACTCCTCAATGTGAAAAAATCATCGACCTGATCCTTTCCTCCCCATTTGGTGAAGATGACCCAAACTCCCGCGCTGTTTATCTTCATGCGGAATCGCTCTCGATCACACATAGAGAGAAACAATCCACAACCAAGATAGAAGAATTTTATCCCGGTCAGGAAGGATTAACTAAGCTTTGGGGAACAATTGTCAGAACTCACGAATACCTCCAGTCTTTAAATAATGTGGATCTTGCCTGCCGTTTATCTTTCGAACAAGAGCATGACCTCCTGTTAAAACTTCTACAAGAAGGAAAAACAAAAAGAGATCTTATCTTTAAAGCAGAACCTCTTTCTATCGGTGCATTCGATGGGTTCATCCAACAACTAGAACGACGTTTAGAGTTATTAGAAACTCAATCCTACAAACTGCCAAAAGTTGGCAGCTATGGAGAGAGGACCCTTCCCGATTCTGATACAAACGGGCGCTACCGTCAGCCCTTTTGCCAGCAGATCGATTTTGATCTTCCTTATCAATTCCGAGTATACGATCTCGAGATTTACAAACGTCTTTATGGTGATGCAGCTGAACAAGAAATGCTAGAAGCGCAAGAAGTATACGAGAGATATTTAGAACAACTCCAGCATTCTGTTGCCTGGCTTTCTCATGGTTCCAACTCAACACTATGTACAAGACCTTCTAAACATGTCGGTTTGAAAAAAAACGGAGCGATGCTCTTAGAAGTTCACAGAATCGCAAAAGAAGAGTCAATCGATGCAAGAAGAGAAACTGTCTATCGCCTATGGCAATGGAGGCTCCATTCCAATGGCGTTAAAGACAATATCATGCAGCTGGACCTCATGATTCATATCCTTTTGGAACCGGAAAAATATCCAGACCCTCTTCATCTTTCTAATAGTCCTTCCAGTGAACAAAAAAGGGACTACCTTAATCATCTAAAAAAAGCATATGACAATTGGCGCGATGAAATTTCTGGATCTCAAACGTTGAAATGTGTTCAAAACTTCCTCTCACCTCCTCAAGAAATCATTTTCGAAGATAGAACTGAAACTGGACATTATCCTATCCCTACCCGCAGCGCTTTGGCTCTTCAAAGCAATCTTTTGCCTCAACCATCTCCTCTCAACTTTTCATTTCCCTCAAATGATGAACGTTGGTTGACGTTAAGGGATTGGAAATCAAGGTTTCTTACTCCTCCTAATGACCAAGAGGTCACGAATTATGAAGATTTTAAATTTGACTATCAGAAATCCTTGTTGAATCCTGGCGAAGATGAATATGAAAAAACCGTAGCAAATGATCTCTTTGCATTAAGGCAGGAATACCTTTCGGGTAAGAAGCAAAATGAAAGAAAAATACAGTGGAACATCACCAAAGACCATGCGAAAGAATTAATGATTCAATCAGGATTGGTCAAGCAGCAGCTTGAGATTGAATTAAAAGAGAAAATGCAGACTTTGCTCCATGCCGCCAATCAAGCATCTGATCATTTACACACAAGGCAAGCTGAGTTTGCTTCCATAGGAGGAGGGACGAAACAAAGGATCTCTTTCTCTCACTGTTTAGAGCTCGTATTGTCGTTCGATTCTCAGGGATTGAAACAACTCAATCCGAATCTAAGTGAACAAGAGATCAACAAGATTGCTTCAATGACAATTGAAATCGAGGATCTTAAATCCTATCTTGCGCAAACAGGTCAGATTCATCACCTTGCTCGGCAAATCAAAAAGATCGATAACGTCAATGACCCAACCCGCCGTTACCTCTGCCAGCAGCTAACAGACCAATTAGAGGCTGAATACTATTTTGAATCTTTTGAAGAGGAAAAGCAAGTCCATGCAGCTCTAAGGGTTTTTTCTGGTCAAACAGGAATGATTCCCCACAAAAAGCAAGCAGATTTGATCAAAAAAATGCTGGAAATGGAAGAGGAAAATCCTGAGCGCTATAAAGATATCATCATCCAGCTCATCATGGGCGGCGGAAAGACTTCTGTGCTAGCAACCATTATTCTTTATCTCGCAGCTAAACGGAAAGGAAGATTAGCATTGTTTATTGTGCCTCCTTCGTTATTTTCGACTGTAGAAACCAATATCAGTGAATCGATTTGGAATGCCTTTCAAAAACATGTGCAATCGATTGATCTCAATCGGGAAGATTTAACACTCTATAAACTTGATCAATTGATCGAACAGTTAGAGCAGGCTCAACAGAAACAGCAACCCATTGTTGTGAAAGCCACAACTCTTCAAACTCTTGAACTTGAGCTGCTGTATCAAGGACGTCTATTCAAAAAATATTCGGAAAAGCAAAAACATTTGCTGGAAAAACAAAAAGAATGTTTAAGGAAAAAAGAAGAGCTTACTAGCTGGCTTTTAATGAACCAGCATCAACAATCGGTTGAAGTTCTCCGAAAACAAGACAAACTGAAGCAATTAACAGCTGTTTTGAACCAACTCGAACAGGCGTTAGAAGCTCATCGTGCAATCCATCATACATCTAAGTTAAAGATCATGAAGTTAGCTGAAGTGACAAAGAGGTTTGCCACACAATGTGATGCTTTGATGGATGAGGTAGACCTTCTTTTAGACTGCCTCCAAGAGGTCAATTTTCCTGATGGAGAAACAGTGCCAATCGATCCGACGACGAATAGCTTGATCCACACATGTTTTAAAGCTTTAGTCAGCAAAAAACTGATGGTCGATGAGCAAAAGAAAATTTCCGTTGCAGACGTTGTGCGTTTAGAAGAAAATGCACAAACTCTGATGGATACCCATCGGTATTTGAATAAAATTATTCCTGTCGTTTCCAAGTACCTGTTTGATTCTTTTGAACCCATTAAGAATTTTGTGCCTGAAGAGTTTCAAGAGAGCTTTATCCGGTATGCTTCGAATCAAATTCCATCCATTTTACAAGAGTATGCAGATGATGAAGGCCGGCCAGTCGATCTTCAAGTGTTAAAAGAAGCTATTCCAAATTGGGATCAATTGGGCTACTCACTAGAAATGGCAGAGTTAGATATCGCTTTTCTCCGATACTTGGAGCACCAGTACCATGCAAAAGATGAAGAGTCACAAAAAGGAACCAACCTCATCGCCCTCACGCGCCACCTTCTTAATGACATTCTTCCTGCAACATTAAGCAAGAGTGGGTGCCGCAGCTACGGCCCCTCTCTCAAAGACAAATCACTCACCATTATTCCTTATATTGGTGTACATGCACCTGCAACAACACAATTTGGCTACTACTTAGAAGAGGCTTGCTACTATTACCAGTGGATCGCAGGATTTCCTATCCAAGAACAAGATGTATTGAATGTGGCGACAACAGCTGAATCTGCAGCCAGATACTACGTCGAGAAAAATCGAGAGAAATTCGAGCAAACAGTTGAATATCAAGAATTTTACAAATTATTTGGAATTACACTCGATCAGGTGAAAGATCCTGAAATGCTCAAGCGTGCCGTCTTTAACATTTCTCAAGACGTGGAAAAACGGTTGGATTTTCAATTCGAGATTGTCGCTGAAAAAGTAGGATTCCGATCAGAACGTTTAACAAGTAATGGACGTCATCTTCTTCGACAGGTAAATACCAGACGTACCATGTCAGGAACACCCTGGAATGCCGGGGGGTATGATCGAAAGTTATTTAACCGATTGGAACATGATATCGGTACTGAAGGAAAAATTCTTCATACGATGGCCAAAAAAGCGAAAGAAGGGCAGATCCATGAAGTCGACTTCCAAACCGTTGAGGATTTTCTGACTCAAATTTTTCACAACCACCCAGATCCGATAAAAATTCGGGGAATTATTGAAACGGGTGGAATTTTTAAAGCCTTCGAAGATAACGCTCAAGTGGCGCGTCAAATCATGGAATGCCTTGCAAATTGGCAAAATGATGGACGTGTCGATGCAAGCATTGAAGGGGTGCTCTTTTTCCACCGAGATTCAGGTCAAGAACAATCGGATACCCTCTACGTTTGGAAGAAAGGAGCCAATCAGCCTGAGCGGATAGGAGGCAGTTCAAAGGAAACACTTCGTGCCCGAGGTTTAGATCCTTCGAAATATTTTGTCTACTATGACGAACGGCACACAACAGGTGTCGATATTCTACAACTTCCGGAAGCAGTTAACCTTCTCACTTTTGACGAAAAAATGTTGAGAAGAACGATTGGACAGGGAACAATGCGCTTGCGGCAGTATTTGTATGAGCAAAATGTCGAATTAGTGGTCACAAAAGGAACACGGCAGCTCATCATCAATGGAGGTGGGAACTTAGAAGATTTTATCCTCTCAGCTGAAAAGAATCAATCAATGCGCAAAACAGATCACATGGTGCGCTACTTCAGGCAGCAAATTGAGGCATCTGCTCGCGACCTTGCTGTCGAAAGGATTACCGATGCAGCTCTTCTACTTGACCAAGAAGGCTCTGAAGATGCGTTTATTGAAGAAGTCGGAAAAAATGAACCCTTTTATGTCACAAAGATGAGCAATCAGTTCTATCTTTCACATGGAAAGCTAGAATCTAAAGTTGAAACGAAAGAGATGCTTGCCCAGCAACTCAAGCAGAAAGTGGAGGCATTTACCGATCAAATCAATGATCATAAAGCGCGTGAATCGATCCTTAAAGAACAGGAGGAGTTGAGTAAACATATCCAGAACGCCACCTGCTTGCCAGAGCAATCTACTCAAAGAGCGTCTTCTATCGGAATCGAGCAAGAAGTTGAGATGCGCGTCGAATTCAATGTTGAAGACCAGATAATGATCGAAAATGAACTGGAGCAAGAAATTCGATTAGAGCTTGAGCACTATGAAAGACTACCTAGGCAACCACTTTTAAAAGAAGAAAAAATGGATCGGAAAACTTTTTTGACCTTGATTCAAACTGCCAGAAAACAAGAAGAGATTCCGATGAGAGTTGTTTCTCTACAACGTCAACTAGCTTCCTATTCATATGGCCTATTTGAAGATCGATTTCACTATGAAAACGCCTTTCGCGAACCTATTTACGGCACTCACGCCTTTTTCCACACAGTAGAAGGTGAAGTTTTACCTGTTTTTCATCAAACACAGCGCCCACCACAACAAGTTCTAGCAATTCAAGTTGCAGAGGATCAGTTTTGTTGGCTTCTTCTTTCAGAGAGAGAGGCAAATGCAGCAAGAAAACATTTATTAAAAATGTATGCTGAAAATGCAGAAGACTCTAACTCTTCTAAAGAGGTAGAAGGCGTTTGGCTCGTCCAACTAGATGGTTCTTCATTTGCGACTGGGACAGATCACTCACTATTCCCTCTGGAAGAAGAATGCGTAGAAAGAGGAATATTTGAGCTCAACGCATTTGCTGGAAATGCGCATTATCTCGATCAATATCCGCTTGAACTAGAAGCATGGATGGGAGAAGATGATGATCTGAAAATTCGATTCTTAAAACTTCGTACAGCTAGAGATGAGCGTCAACGCTCCATTATACAACGCAACCCAGTGATCAATCGCTTGGATCAAAAAGCGACCCATAACCCTGGTCATCACCTGTTCAAAAAACGTGCTGAACAAGAAAAGCAATATAAAGGGCGCCTGCGAATTGACGATGAAGTGGGAGTCAAACTACTTTCTCCCAAAAAACTTAGACATCTTCACGTTGATGAAGTACCCCATCTTGGAATTGATTGGGAGTTAAAAGAAACAGATGATGTGACTCAAAAAACATTGGGCAAACTGATAGAAAGAATTCCTGAAAAAAATCGCGACAATTTGGATGCGACTCTGAAAAAAAAGGCAGAAAAACTCACCCAGGATCAATTCCGCTATTTACAACCTTTCCAAGTTCCTTTCCTTACAAAAAAGCAAATAAAGTGGTTACCGCCATCTAAAATTCAATATCTTGAACATCCAGAGCAAATCTGTGATCACTCACAAGAAAACTGGACATACTACTTATCAGAAGAACAAGTTGCTCAATTAAGGTCTTCTCAAAAGCACCTCATCCCCTATGTCAACCCACTCTTTTATCCTACCTTTTCCCAGTCGTGGCAAATTCAGGCCATCGATCCTAAATATGTTGCTCTCATTCCAGAAAACAAGTGGCAATGGTTATCAAAGAAACAAGTGAAAAATCTTCCTCAAGAAACTAATAAAGAGTCTTTTAGATCATTAAATATCCCTCAAAAATTTAGTTGGATTCATGGAAACCTGTTGCGCAATATTCCTCTTGAATATTTACACAAAGTGTGTCAAGAGCAGATCCAGGAAATCACAGACCCTGAGTTAATTGTTCAACTTGAACAGATCGCTCAAACATTTACAGGGAAACCTGAAATTGAAAAAGGTCTGTGGACCTCATGGATTTCAAAAGAAATGGTACCTTTTATTGATTTTAAAAGTCAGCTGCGATTTTTAAATCATTCAGAACAGATTCGCGCTGTTCCGAATGAGCAAATTCGCTTTTTGGATCCCGCCACACAGGTTCCTTTGATTACTGAGAGTTCACAAGTCAAACTTCTTGAAGGAGAAGCGCAAATTCAAGCATGTCCAAAGGAGTTAATCTCCCATCTTGAAGGTGATCAGCTCAATTATCTTTCCTTTGACCAAATTCCCTTCCTCAAGCTGCCTCACCAGATCCAAGCGCTCACAGATCCTAAACGCTTCTCCCATTTAACGGCTGTTGAGTCTTTAGAGCAGAAAACCGTCAATCAAATGACCCATATCACCGAGGATCAACTTGCACTCGTTACCGAAACACAGGTACAAGGACTTTCAAACCATCAATTACTCACTTTAAAGCAACGATATCCAGACAAATGGGAAGAAATCTCTGATGGGCTTGTCGAAGCTCAAGTCAGCACATTTGACAGTCAAGCTCTCATCGATCTTCTCTCCCCAGAACAGATCAACAAATGGCTCTGCAAGGATCAAGTAAAATTCCTTCTAATAAAAGAGCAAGTGGCCTCATGCCCGGATCATCTTGTCAAGGAGTTGCTTCCCTTAACACAAGTGCCATTGATTGAACAAAGACAAGCGAAATTTCTTGTGGGTAAAAGACAAGTTCAAGTGATTAAGTCTCCCCAAATCTTTGAAGGTCTTAAGGCTTCTCAAATGAAATGGATCGACGATCTTCAGATTCCTTGGGTCAATCCCAGCCATGTAAAAGGCTTAAATAATGATCAGCTTCTGAAAAAATTCAATCAAGTCGATCATTGGATCCCCTTCCAACAAGAACTTGTTCGATCCCAAATCGAAACATTTGACAATCAAGAGTTGATCGATTTACTTAGTGAAGAGCAAGTGACGAACGATTTACTGAAAACTCAAGTTAAATTTCTCCAACAACCCTGGCAAATTCGAGCTTGCCCTGTTAAACAGGAATGGATCCATGAAATGGATGCAAAGCAGGTGCCTCACCTGATCAATGATCAACACATTTCCTTGTTAAAAAAAGAGCAGATTGGCTGGCTAATCCCTACACAAATACATGGTTTAACGAATGAGCAGCTTTTGCAGCTACATCCATTAAAGAGTGGGGATGAATGGCCTGATTTTAGAGATCGGTTGACAGCTCATCAGATTAACTGTTTCGATAGTCAAGAGCTTATTGATTTATTAGCTGCCGATCAAATCCATGATCACTTATCGGACGTCCAAGTTCCATTTCTCCAAGAACCTTGGCAAGTTCAAGCTTGTCCAGATGAATTAGTCAAGCATCTTGACCCGGAAACGCAAGTTCCCCATATTAGTAAAAATCAAGTTCCTTATTTGGAAGGGGAAGAACAAGTCCAACACTGTCCGGCAGAAAAAGCCTGGGTGCAAAAATTTACCAAAAAACAATTTCAATACTTAACAGATGAGCAGATTACACTGCTATCTGAAGATCAGATTTCCCAAATGGATTGTCTGGACGAATTAAAAAGGCTTTCACCACTTCAAATCCACGCTGTCAACCCTGATGTTGTTGCGAACTTTGACGATGCCCTTGTAGAGCGTTTGCAGGTCAATGAGAATGCTTATCCTTTAATTGAGCGCGTTCGACCGGAACAAATCCACTTGATTCGGAACCGAAGAGCTGCAGAACATTTGACAGCGGAACAAGTGGCAAATGTGACTATCGAGCAAGTCAATACTCTTGAAAGTCGGCATCCTCTTTGGGGACGCGTGGAGAAGCCGATCATTGACGCTCTTGAGCCAGAAAAAATTCAGTATCTCGCCTCATCACGGCTTAGATATCTCACAAATGCAAAACAAATTAAGCAGATTTCCTTCTGGAGGGTAAAACATTTAACAAGAGATCAGTTAAAATCAAGAAGTTGGGGACAATTTTTAGCCTATACAGTGGGTGTCATTGTTTTGGGAGTTGTTTCCTGCCTTGCAGCATTGGTGGCTTATACCAGCTTAATTCCATTTATCATTTTTCTAGCGAACCGAGGAAAAGGAAAATATGTGATGAAAAAGATCAATACAAATCCTCATAGACTCTACCGATATTTTGAGGTCTATTTATCACCTCAAGCAGCTTAAACGTGTCCCTAACCCGGATATTTTTTCTTCTTTGAGAGCTCCACGAAAGAGCAATCGGCGTCAGGAAGCCCTGACGCCTTTTTTACCTGAATCCACGCATAATCGATGGGAAACTCCTCCAACAATTTATCTAATGTACGACTGGCGTATGTTTCCAGCATGTGATATCTCCCCTCCTCAGCTTCCCGACGGCAAGCAGCAGCGAGAGAAACATAGTCTACAGTGTCTGCGAGATCGTCGGATAATGAACAAGCGTAAAAATCGCAGGCGACTTTGACTGAAACTTCAATTTCTTGCACCTTTTCTCTTTCTTCAGGGAGATCGCCAATGATGCAATTGATGCGTAAATGATTAAATCCAATAGTTCCTTGCATTTTCCAGTGCCTCAATAATTCCAAGTTCTTGTGCGGGCTTAGCAACAATGTCTGCCATCTGCTTCAGCTCGCTTGGCGCAGAATCCATCACAATTTTAACATCTGCTTTTTTCAGCATGGGCAGATCATTGTGATCGTCTCCAGCGGCAATAATTAAATATTTTTCCCCATTCAAAATAGACCCTAATGCCGTTCCTTTATCAATGTTGGGATGTGTCGCTTGTGCAATATAGACGGATTGGTCAACGGGATCTTTAATCACAGGAACATGCAGCGACAGCTGCTTCTCTATCTTTCCTTTTATTCGCTGGGCAGATTCCTTGCTGCCGAAACATTTGATAGCGGTTAAGCTATTCAATTGCAATGAATCAAAATGATCGACTGCCACCCAATTTTCTTTGCACAGTTCTGCACGCTTGCGTACATAGCTGCGCAATCTTGGAGAAAACTGCTTCGGGCGAAAATAGCAAATATCTTCATTTTCAATTCCTGTATACAACGCGAAGTCAGTTTCCTCGCCAGAAACAATTTCATCAAGCGTCTCGACAACTTTCGGATCGATATACTGTTTAAAAATAATCTTCTTTTCCGGCATGCGCAAGATAATCGCTCCATTGTGAATAGCAAGGAGATAGGGAAACGTCCAGCTCTTCAAAAGGGGATAAGCAAGAGAAAAACAACGGCCAGTGACAAGGGCGATCATGACCTCCTTGCCAGCAAGCAGTCCTAGATAGGATTCAATCTCTTGAGGTATGGAGTGCAAGTCTGAGGTCAATGTGCCGTCAATGTCAAGTGCGATTAGTGTATTCATTTTATCTCCTACTTTTAGAACACCAAAATGTCAGATTATAGCTGCCGTTTCTTCCATCTCAGACGCAGCCTTCACCTCCTTCTCTGCAAAGTTAAGCCAACGCGCCGCCCGGTTCACTCCCTTCCCTGCAGCGCCAAGCAACTTCGCCTGAGATATGATCAAAAGTTGTGTTTGAGATAAAAAGAGCGTACCCTATGAAATTTTAGAATCAAAAAAAATTATAGGAGATACGCTCATGAAGAATGATGTCATTTCTTTGGATAAATTTCACGCAACAAGTGAAATGAACAGCTTGCTGGAACAAACTTTGAGGGAAGGAGCTCGCCTGTTGCTTCAACAGGCTATTGAAAATGAAGTCAATGAATACCTGGAATCGATGAAAAGCAGGAGGGATTTCGAGGGAAGAAAACAATTTGTCCGCAACGGCTACCTCCCTGAAAGAGAAGTACAAACAGGAATCGGACCGATATCAGTGAAGCAACCTAGAATTCGAAACAGAGAAGAGAGCTCTGAAGGGTACTCAAGCGCAATTCTTCCGAAATATCTAAGGAGGGTGCCATCTCTTGATGCGGTGATTCCAGCTCTTTACCTCAGGGGGATTTCTACAAGCAATTTCCAGGATGCACTTGAAGCGATCATGGGCAAGGATGCGAAAGGATTATCCGCAGCTAACATCACTCGTTTAAAACAATCTTGGGAGCAGGAATACAAAGACTGGAACAAGCGCTCTCTTGAAGGAAAGCGCTACGCTTACATCTGGGTAGATGGGATCTATTTCAATGTTCGTCTTGGAGATGACCGAATTTGCTTTCTCGTGATTCTTGGTGCTCTTCCTAATGGTAAAAAGGAACTTGTGGCGATCCACAATGGTTATAGAGAGAGCAAAATTTCCTGGACAGAGGTATTGGAGAGTTTGAAGCGGCGCGGGCTGTGTACAGCTCCTGAGCTTGCGATAGGAGATGGTGCGCTTGGATTTTGGTCGGCAATAGAGGAAGTTTTTCCGAAGACAAAGCAGCAGCGGTGTTGGGTGCATAAAACGGCCAATGTGCTGGATAAAATGCCCAAAAGTATTCAAGTGAATGCGAAAAAGGCCATTCATGAAATTTATATGGCCCCTACCAAAGAAGATGGACTGGCGGCGTTTGAGGTGTTTTTAAAAACATACCGAGACAAATACCCCAAAGCCTGTGCTTGTCTTGAGAAGGATAAGGCGCAACTGTTTACCTTCTACAATTTTCCGGCGATCCATTGGCAGCACGTCAGGACAACTAACCCGATTGAATCGACTTTTGCAACAATAAGACACCGGACAAGGCAAACCAAAGGCTGCGGTTCAGTGGCTGCCACTTTGACAATGGTATTCAAGCTGGCTACTACAGCCGAGAAAAAATGGAGAAAACTCAAAGGTTGTGAAATGATTGAAAAAGTAATCAACGGAGTGGTCTTTAAAGATGGAGAAGAGGTTCTGGAAAAAGAAAAAGTAGCTTAAAAGAATTTTTAAATTAGGGTGCGTTTAAGGATTCCAAACACAACATTTGAAAATATCTCTGGGGTAGCACCATCTTCTTCCCAAGGAGGATCGTCTAGAATAAGACCTCAAACACTAATTTTTTTTTAAATTTATCATTCGCCATAAAAGTACTCAAGATTAGTTGAATGTCTATGTTTTGGTGGGGTCCGCTGTTTAGCGGCTACCATGATTGATCTTTACCATGGAATTCCTCTAATTGTTATCCAACACATATTTCTGAAATTTACACATACCTTTCATGTATGTATGTGTTTGAATTTTGTATAGCCAAAACGATAAATGTTCTACTAATACGTGAAATATTTCATTGGTCTCGATATCCACTAATCCAGCCACCTCAAAAGGAGGACCGAAGGCAAGTGCTTTAGACTTAAGAGACCATGTATTGAAGGTAAATAATCTCAAGATTTTGTCTTCAGATATAACAGTACTTGAAACAATATCTTTTAGTTCCAGATGATCAGATTTTCCCACAACCATAAAATCAGGTAACTTACCAGGATTCAAGATATTTTCTCCTAAGTGCGTAGTGGAAAATTGTGCTAGAGTAAAACGATTTTCTAATAATTCTCTTTCAACTAGTAATTCCCAATTAATTTGCATCCAATCGTCAATAAAATCACTATCATCGTCCCAATTATGCTCATCCATTATCTTATAGATCACATGATCCCATGAAATATTTAGAAATTCTCTGAAAAGCATGATATGGTTTGTGATATCTGCTGGCAAATTGTCAAAATCAATCATCTAAATATGAAAACCTCTTTTTAGGTAAATTACCTTCATAGCCTTTAGGCCTTGACACGTCTACGTGATTTGGCTCACGATAACGCCCTGAATATTTTGGGTCGATATGGTACTGACGCTTATTTTTGGGATTAATATAACTCCCTTTTCCTCTCATTAATAAATCAGAATTTTCGGGTTTAAGTTTATACCCTTTATCAGGTAGTCCTAAACATGTAATGCTCAAATCAAAATTCGTTTGACACTGATGGAAATTTAAAGTTTCATATTCAGCCATAACAGCTGGAGAAATGAAATGAACCCATCGTGCCCTAAATGCGAGTCAACTGCGGTAAAAAAGAATGGACATATCCACAATGGAAAACAAAATCATCGTTGTCTTGTTTGCGGCCGCCAATTTGTTCTAGACCCCCAACAAAAAATTATTACAGATCAAACTAAAAGTGAGGTCCGTCAAGCACTTCTGGAAAGAGTTTCTTTAGAAGGCATCTGTAGAATTTTCAGTGTGAGTATGCCCTGGTTATTGAGCTTTATACAACAGATAATTTATGAGTTGCCCGACGATTTAAACGCTACTGTGGTCAAGGATTATAAGGATTTTGAAGTGGCAATTATAGAGCTTGATGAACAGTGGAGTTATGTCGGAAATAAGAAAAATCAGCAATGGCTTTGGTTGGCGTTCCATTCGGCTAGCAGGCAGGTTTTGGCAATGCATGTAGGAAAAAGGGATAAGAGAGCTGCCGAAGCATTATTAGCAAAACTTCCTGAGGATTTAAAAAAAAAGCCTTCTTTTACTCTGATAGGTTCTCTGTGTACTACGAAGTCCTTCCTTGGAAGCAACACCAGGCAGTCGGAAAAAATTCAGGAAAAACGAGTTACATTGAAAGATTTAACAACACCTTGAGGCAAAGATGTTCGAGGCTGGTTAGGAAAACCCTGTCATTTTCAAAAAAATTAGCCAACCATATTGGTATGATTCAGTATTTCATTTGTGATTACAACAAAAGGATGGCATTACTTGTTTAGGACTACCCTTTATCAACAAACATCTGATGAAGCTCTTCTGCAGTTTTGTTTTTAAAAGGGCTTCCAGAAGTCCACATATGCCCTTCAGGCATTGACTTAGGAGAACCTCCTACACCCGGTACATAGCTCCCTTTTCCTACATCCGGCAAATTTCTTTCAATCTTTGGCGCAATATCCCTGGAGATTTTAGCTGCCGTTCCCTCCATCTTGCACGCAGCCTTCACCTCCTTCTCTGCAAAGTTAAGCCAACGCGCCGCCCGGTTCAGGCCCTTTCCTGCAGCGCCAAGCAACTTCGCCTCCGTTCCGCCATAGACAAGACCTGCCATCATGGAGACGCCTGTCCCCATTCCATATCCTAGACTTGACTGCCAGTTATCACACACGTAATCTCCCAGCATCCAGCTGCTCGCTCCCCAGCTGGTATCATCCAATATGCCTCGGGAAAAGCTTCCAAAAAACGTCCCTTGCGTCCCGGGCCTGTTCATCTGCTGATGCTCGATTGCCGACAGACCGTCCGGATCCACATATTTCAAAGGGTTGTTGTGCACATAGGCATAGAGGTTCGGGCCGTCTGCAAACCAGGCGGGGTCTGCTGTCGTCCACCTTCCCCAAGAAGGTGCGTAATAACGCCTTCCAAAATAAACCCAGCCCGTCTCTTCATCTACCCGCTTGGAAGAAAAACGCCAAGGAGAAACTGATTCCTGAAACAACTCCTCTCCAAATGCTGAGTAACGATAGACCTCTGCCTTTCCGGCTGGACTGAGCAAAAGGGCAACATTCCCCCTTAAATCATGCTGGGGAACGTACTTGATGCCATCGATTTCAAACAGCACTGCCGAGCCGATCTCTTCAACGGGGTTGCCTAAGATCCTCAACTGACGAATCTCTCCCTGCACAAGCAAACCAATCTCCTTATCGCCGCTATAGAGATAGTGTTGCTGCAAAGATCCCTCTTGGTTCAATACCGTTCGACTCAGCCGGCGATGAAAGGGATCGTAGGTATAGAGGCAGGTGCACTCTTGCGTGTGCACTTCAATCAGACGATCGAGAGCGTCATAGACACAATTGTGCTCTGTTTCAAAAGATTCTAAGTTGCCATTTTGATCGTAGGCAAACTGCCGGCCGTCGAGATCCACCAAAGGATAATGAACGTACTATCCTTTAACATACACTTTCGAAGCCGCTCAACTGATGAATTTTTCTAACCAAAAGGATAACTCTTCGAACAGAACATGATACAGTTCATTTGTTTCGATATCAATTAAACCAGCTACTTCAAAAGGAGGCCCAAAAGCAAAACCTTTAGATTCATAAGTATGTGTTTTAAATGTAAACAGCCTTAAAGTTTGATTTTTTGATATTTCCTTACCTGATCTAATATCTATTAAATCCCTTGAAGATTTTCCAACAACCATAAAATCTGGTTTTACATTAGGGTGCAAAATATTGTCGGAAAGATGGGTAGAAGAAAATTGGGATAAATTGAAAGATTTCCCAAGAAGCTCTCTCTCAACCAATAACTCCCAATTTATCTGCATCCAATTATATATGAAATTACCATCATCATCCCAGTCATGCTCATCCATTATCTTATAAATCACATGATCCCATGAAATATTTAGAAATTCCCTGAAAAGCAGGATGTGGTTTGTAATATCTGCAGGTAAATTGTCAAAATCAATCATCTAAATATGAAAACCTCTTTTTGGGTAAACTTCCATTATATTTTTCTGGTCTTGAAACATCCACATGATTTGGCTCTCTATATCTCCCGGAATTTTTTGGATCGATGTGAAATTGGCGGCCGTTCTTAGGATTAATGTAATTTCCCTTTCCTCTTATTAGCAGTTCAGGACTCCTTGCTCCATAGTCATACCCTTTATCAACAAACATCTGATGAAGCTCTTCTGCAGTTTTGTTTTTAAAAGGGCTTCCAGAAGTCCACATATGCCCTTCAGGCATTGACTTAGGAGAACCTCCTACACCCGGTACATAGCTCCCTTTTCCTACATCCGGCAAATTTCTTTCAATCTTTGGCGCAATATCCCTGGAGATTTTAGCTGCCGTTCCCTCCATCTTGCACGCAGCCTTCACCTCCTTCTCTGCAAAGTTAAGCCAACGCGCCGCCCGGTTCAGGCCCTTTCCTGCAGCGCCAAGCAACTTCGCCTCCGTTCCGCCATAGACAAGACCTGCCATCATGGAGACGCCTGTCCCCATTCCATATCCTAGACTTGACTGCCAGTTATCACACACGTAATCTCCCAGCATCCAGCTGCTCGCTCCCCAGCTGGTATCATCCAATATGCCTCGGGAAAAGCTTCCAAAAAACGTCCCTTGCGTCCCGAGCCTGTTCATCTGCTGATGCTCGATTGCCGACAGACCGTCCGGATCCACATATTTCAAAGGGTTGTTGTGCACATAGGCATAGAGGTTCGGGCCGTCTGCAAACCAGGCAGGGTCCGCTGTCGTCCACCTTCCCCAAGAAGATGCGTAATAACGCCTCCCAAAATAAACCCAGCCTGTCTCTTCATCTACCCGCTTGGAAGAAAAACGCCACGGAGAAACCGATTCTTGAAACAACTCTTCTCCAAATGCTGAATAGCGACACCTCCATTCCTGTAAATCCCATTACCTTATTCTATGAATCTCAATACCTTTGCAAATAATTTCTATTGAGGGATTATCATCAAGGTCTAGAATTTGATATACCTTATAAGGATGGTTATTTGGAATAATCCCTTTGTCATAATTTGTTTCTAATGCCCTTTTTAGCATGTCCGAATCTGATGTCTTCTGACAAAATAGAGATGTTTCACCACACCCTCTATCCACAAATAATATTGGACTATCGCAACAAATTTCTACGACGCTTGCATCCCAAATCTGCAATTTAATTACAAGTTTGTTTTCTGTTTTATGATAAAAATAAGAAATTAATTCAGAATCACTCAAGCCAACTCCTACATCAATTTCAATAAGATCTTTATTAATAGACATTACATTATCCCTCCTGGAAATTTTTCACCTGGAAGGAATCCCGTTCCAGAACCAGAGGAATAGCCTTCTGGTTTTAATTTAATAACATTATTTCGATTATTCCAACTCAGCATAGGATCACGGCGAATATCAACATGGTAATGCTGTCCATGATGTCTAGCATTATATGTTTCACCTTGCCTTAGAGGGTGTAGGCGAATTGACCTGCTCCCCTGAAATCGGTCCATATAAAATTAGAGGTTTGTGTAAACTATTAACCACAAAAAGGAACACAAGCCATGAAAAAAAGATTTTCGGAAGAACAAATAATAAATGTTCTCAATGAAGTAAAAGCAGGTCTTAAAGTCGAAGAAGCCTGTCGCAAATACGGAATTTCAAATGCTACTTACTACAACTGGAAAGCTAAATTTGACGGTATGGTTGCTTCAGATGCAAAAAAGCTTCGCTCTCTTGAAGCAGAAAACAACAAGCTAAAGCGATTGGTTGCTGAGCAAGCTCTCGACATCGTAGCTTTGAAGGATGTTGTTTCGCGAAAGTGGTAACCCCGCGAGCCAAGAAGGCATGCGTGCAAATTCTTGTAAAACAACACAAGAGAAGTGAGCGGCGCGCATGTCAGCTTGTTGGGGTTCATCGATCGGTTGTACGATACAGCTCAAGAAAACAAGATGAAACCGCTCTTATAACCAAGATAAAACAAATCGCTTACGAGAAACGGCGGTTTGGATATCGTCGCATACATATGATACTCAAACGCGAAGGCGTGAAAGTCAATCATAAAAAGGTGTACCGTATTTACCGTGCCTGTGGATTAAAGGTCCTGAAGAGAGGGGGAAGAAAACGCGCTATTGGCTCAAGAAGAGCTCAAGATAAACCTTTCGCTCGCAATCAACAGTGGGCTCTTGATTTTGTCCATGATGCTCTAGCTAATGGCAGGAGAATCAGGCTCCTGACTGTGATTGATACCTACACCAGAGAATGCCTTCGGATATTTGTGGACACATCTATAAATGGGAGGAAGGTAACAGAGATATTAAGCGAAATTATGGTTGCAAATGGAAAGCCAAAGGTAGTCCTTAGTGATAACGGAACAGAGTTTACCTCGAATACCGTGCTAAAATGGTCGTCTGATCAGGGAATAGATTGGCAATACATAGAGCCAGGGAAACCATATCAAAATGGTAACATAGAGAGTTTTAACGGCAAGCTTCGAGATGAATGTTTGAATGAAAATTGGTTTTTAAATTTATCAGATGCAAGGAGAATTGTCGGAAAGTGGGCTAATGAATACAATTTATATCGTCCACATAGTGCACTTGGAGGACTGACGCCTCACGAGCTGGCTAGCCAGCTCAGTGAGTGTTTGAACTCTAGTGAAAAAATGCTACAGTTAACAGGAACCTCTAGTTGAAACTGGACCTAATTATGGGGCAAGGTCAGAATTAACTCAATTTAGCAATCCTCTTCAGCATTAAACGACTCATACTTAAGTAAATCATAGATTCACTCGTGGATGGGTAGTATTCATAATCTTTGCTGAGCCTTCGAAACCGTCCAAGCCATGCAAAAGTTCTTTCCACGATCCACCTTTTCGGTTCAACATGGAACCCTTTGCCTTTTGATCTGATTCCACCAATTACCTCTTGTCGAACTCCTAAACTAAAAAGATCGTCTTGCATCTCTTCCCCGTTGTACCCCATATCTGTCCACAATAACTTTAGCTTGAGAAAAGCACTTTGAAATCTATCGAGCAGGACTCTCAACCTGTAGTGCTACCCGTTAATCAAGCAAAAACTAAGAGAGTTTTCGCCCCCCTGATACAGGAATTTTCGAAGCTCTCAGATTGCAGTAAATGCTGCCTTTCAGCTCGCTAACGCTCGGCATTGACCGCAATCTGATTTCTCCTTCAATGCTTCCTATCAGGGGCGCTCGCATTAAGCAGCCTCACATTTATAATAATGTTTTTCCATTTCATTTGGAGATCGGTATTTCAAAGTAGAGTGCAGGTAATCGGAATTGTATTTCAGAACCCAACTTTGCAATTCTTTTGAGAGTTCTTCTGAAGACCTCCATTCTTTTAGCCATAAAAGCTCCTCTTTCATGGTGCGCATGAATCGCTCGGTCTCTGCATTTCCCTTTGGATTGTTGTAGCTTGTGTAAATTTGCTCTACATCTACTTTTGAGCAGTAACGCATATAAGCCTCTGAAGTGGGCTGACATCCGTTATCTGAGACAAGTTTTAGTCCTTTGCCACGGGCCCCTTCTGGAAATTGCGTGTTAAGCGCCCGGTCTAATGCTTCTAGCCAGTCTATTGACTTAGAGCGCCTTCCAGACTTCAACCCCACAATTTTTTTCGTGTACCAGTCAAGTACAACTGTTATGTAAGTCCAGCCATCGCCTTCGACAAAAACTTTTGTCATGTCTGTTCCCCATATCTGATTAGGTTTTTCCGCCTTGGGCTTCGGTCGATGATGTCTATCAGCAGTTTTAGGCCTCATTTTTTTGGCGCAAAGAAGATTTCGCTCTTTCATAATTCGATAAATGCGTTTCAAATTGCACGGTATTCCATCTCTATAACGCAAACTTGCCCATACTCGCCTGTAACCCCAAAAGGGGTGCTCCATTTTTATCTGAGCAATTCTTTCGGCGAGGACATCATCGATTTTTCTTCTTATCTCAGGACGTTTTCTCTTCACAGATACCACTCCTCGTCGTTTTTTTTTAACTCGAGAGTAAGATCTGCAACCACTTGTTTCAAACGATTGTTTTGCTTCTGAAGACGTGCTTCCTTTTGGTCTGATTTTCCTTTTTCAAACGCTCGGCTCGCATTGTTTAGAAAACAGTCCTTCCATTGGTAGAACTGAGCCTGACTTATTTCGTATTCAGTGCAAATTTCGGCAAGGGGACGACCCCTTAATCCTTCCAATATAATTTTTGTTTTTAATTCAGGAGTCCATTTTCTTCGTTTCATGAGTAAAACCCTATAGTTTAGATAGTTATTTTACTCTCTTAGCTCCTTTTATGTCTTAACGGGGAGCAGTATAAACCCATTTCGATCTCCTGAGCAAGCGCTCCCAACTGCTACAGCTATGATGAAACCCAAGGTATCAACTACTATATGCCTTTTTCGACCCTTGATTTTTTTACCTCCGTCATAGCCCTTAAGCCCCCTTTTTCTGTTGTTTTTACAGACTGGCTATCTGCTATACCCGCGCTTGCATCCTCGGCTTTACCAAGAAGAATTCGCAATCTTCTACGTAAATAATCGTGAACCATGTGAAAAACTCCCTTTCTTTTCCAACGAGAATATTGGCCCTGTACAGCTGTCCATGGAGGAAAATCATGAGGGAGATGTCTCCATTGGCATCCTGTTCTCAAAAGGTAAAAGATAGCATTAAACATTTCCCGTCGAGAGTGCTTTGGCTTCCTGCCGGCATTACGGTAAGTTGAGCTGGTTAAAAGTGGCTTGATTTGCTCCCACTCTTTGTCTGTTAGGTCATCCGGATAAGGTTTGCGCATTTTAGCCCCCACATATTCAAAAAATGCGCTAATTTATACCTAAAAGTTTAATTCACATACAACCTCTTAGCAAATGTTGCTCCGGTCGTATGCGAATGTTATCAGATGCATAAATATGTCCTTTTGCATCACGAGGAAGATCTGAAAGCAAATTTTTTGGATTTTCAGGGAAAACATTTCTAGCCTTTCCTCCATTCGAAACAACATCCTTCATAGACCGTTCAATTTTTGGCGCAATATCCCTGTCGATTTTAGCTGCTGTTCCCTCTACTTTTGATGCAGCTTCACCTCCTTCCCCGACTAATTATTGTTTTCATAAATTATCGATCTCAAAACCAAGGTTTTTAAGCCTTGACTGAAAACTAGGAACTTTACCCTTATCTAACTCTAGAAGCACATGAAAAGGCACTTCCTCTCGATCCCAGTCTTCGCCTTGCACGATAGGAGTTGCCCATTCCTCTCCAGCGCTGTCCAGTATCGATAAAAAGCTTTCCAAAATATCATTAGGCTCTTTACTAAGTAGGCGATCAGAATTTTTAATTACTAATAGATAGCCATCAGCAGGAAGCCATTCTAAATCAGTTATGCACTCATCAAGAGCATTAAAGTTATATCCAAAATAATCAGGAAATTTAAATGCAGCAGCAAATTCCCGATATAGATCATCCAAATTAGACATAGAAACAGCATTTAACTCCAAAAGAAGAATACCTTCAGGAATATCTTGCTGAGTAATTGTCTTTTGTGTAGTAAACAACCAAGGTTTCTCGGGCCTAGAAATAAATCCAGAAATGGTCATTGCCATCACTCCATAGGTGTAAATGTTTTATAGTGATCGTTCGTGTAATAAGACTTTCCATCATTTCCGCGAACAAGACGTTCAGCTCCTCGATTCACACCTTTCTGATACGGAGCGACGTCATATTCTTTATATGTGATTCGATTTCCAAATACATCTTTTTGAGGAAGTTGTTGCCCACCACCCCGGCCATCATTCTTGAATATTCTCCCTCCCTTATATCCAGAGGGAATATTTCCAGTTTTGTTAATATGATCCAGTGTATCCCTAACCTTTGAAGGTATTCCATTCGAAACAACATCCTTCACAGACCGTTCAATCTTTGGCGCAATGTCTCTGGAGATTTTAGCTGCCGTTCCCTCCATCTTGCACGCAGCCTTCACCTCCTTCTCTGCAAAGTTAAGCCAACGCGCCGCCCGGTTCAGGCCCTTTCCTGCAGCGCCAAGCAACTTCGCCTCCGTTCCGCCATAGACAAGACCTGCCATCATGGAGACTCCGGTCCCCATTCCATATCCTAGACTTGACTGCCAGTTATCACACACGTAATCTCCCAGCATCCAGCTGCTCGCTCCCCAGCTGGTATCATCCAATATGCCTCGGGAAAAGCTTCCAAAAAACGTCCCTTGCGTCCCGGGCCTGTTCATCTGCTGATGCTCGATTGCCGACAGACCGTCCGGATCCACATATTTCAAAGGGTTGTTGTGCACATAGGCATAGAGGTTCGGGCCGTCTGCAAACCAGGCGGGGTCCGCTGTCGTCCACCTTCCCCAAGAAGGTGCGTAATAACGCCTTCCAAAATAAACCCAGCCCGTCTCTTCATCTACCCGCTTGGAAGAAAAACGCCAAGGAGAAACCGGTTCCTGAAACAACTCCTCTCCAAATGCTGAGTAACGATAGACCTCTGCCTTTCCGGCTGGACTGAGCAAAAGGGCAACATTCCCCCTTAAATCATGCTGGGGAACGTACTTGATGCCATCGATTTCAAACAGGACTGCCGAGCCGATCTCTTCAGCGGGGTTGCCTAAGATCCTCAACTGACGAATCCTCCCCTGCTCAAGCAAACCAATCTCTTTATCGCCGCTATAGAGATAGTGTTGCTGCAAAGATCCCTCTTGGTTCAGTACCGTTCGACTCAGCCGGCGATGAAAGGGATCGTAGGTATAGAGGCAGGTGCACTCTTGCGTGTGCACTTCAATCAGGCGATCGAGAGCGTCGTAGACACAATTGTGCTCTGTTTCAAAAGATTCTAAGTTGCCATTTTGATCGTAGGAAAACTGCCGGCCGTCGAGATCGATAAGCTGGTTTAAATCGTTTACCTGATAGTGCGATTGATCTTTTAGCCGCCTGTTTGCAAGGGAGTCTGAATGATAGGTGTGCTCCGCAAATCCAGACTCTGATACGAGTTGATCTAAATGATCGTAGCGATACTGGCAGTTGACCTCCCCTAACGGGTCGATCTGCTTTAACGCGGTCAAATTCCCAACGGCATCATAGGTGCACTCCTGAACCAGTTTCTCTGACTCCAATGCAAGGGGAGCTCCGTTTAAGTTATAATGATACGCTGTCTTGCCTGCCGTGCGTGAATGGGTCTCTTTTACCCGCCCTGACAAATCATAAGCATACTGGTGAATACAATGATCCCGCGCAACAGACAACAGATGCTCTGCATTGTAGGTGTAGTTGATTGTGGAGCCGTCGGGAAGCGTCTGCTTGATTAAACGCCCTAAGGGGTCATAAGCATAGTCGATAGTGTAATCGCCGAAGCTTTCTGAAAGGATGTTTCCATGGGCATCAAAGACTCTTTCAAGTGTTGTTTGATGGATCTGATCTGTGGTTTGAACGATCTGATCGTTCAGGTCGTAGCAATAATGGTCATGCACGGTTCCATCGGATGAGAACAGTTCTTTTAATCGATCTAGAGGGTCATAAACGTGGATGATCGCTTTGCCGTCCGGTTTGTAGATGCAGGCAACTTTCCCTGTCGGTGTATAGTCGGTCCGAGTGATCTTCCCTTCAGGTTCGATGATGGCTGTCTGCCTGTTTAAGGCATCGTATTCAAATGCTGTGAAAAGCGTTCTTTCATGTGTCTGATCGACATAGACACGATCTTCTCTTTCTAAGAGATTGCCGGCGGGGTCGTAAACGAAGATGGCTGTATGAAGGGGGTTTCCTAAAGGATCCAACTTCTCTTCTTTGATGAGGTTGTTCTGGCTGTCAAATAGCGAGCGGGTCTGCCGGCCGAGGGGATCGGTTTTGGTGGTGGCGGGCTGCTTGCCATAGGTATAGGTAAAATGGGTTTCGTTTCCATTGGGGTCGATGGTTTTTGTCACTTGACCTAAGGCGTTATACTCCTTGGAGGCTGTCTCCAAGCCGTTGTCTGTCAAACGGGTGCGCTTAACGAGGTTGCCGTCGAAGTCGTAGGAAAAGAGGGTTTTTGAAAAAAGGGTGCCTTCTTGATCTTCGATCCGCTCTTCAATGACTTGATCTAAGGGATCGAAGATTTTAATGGAGACGCGGTATTGCCCTTCGGCAAATTTTTCCCATGTTTGATTCTGCCTGCCGAGGGAATCGTAGCCGTAGAGGGTTTCACGCTCTCCGCATGTTTTTGAAGCGAGCCTTCCGGCTCCATCATAGCTGTATTCGGTGACTGTTCCTTCGGGATCGATCTCTTTTATGAGATGGTAGGCGTTATAGATCCAGTATTTCGATAACAGAAGCTCTTCTTTATCAGAGTAAACCTCTTCTGAGGTTTTCCGCTTTTTGTAGTCGTGGGTGTAGACGGTGCGCGTGCCGTTTTGGTCGATGTGCTGTTCTAATACGCCGTCTGTTTGATAGATGTATCTCTCTTCTGTTCCATCGGGATATTTGATATGGTAGGGAAGGCCGTATGCGGTATATTTTTTCTGCGTCAGGTGTCCATTGCCGTCGATGACTTGTGTCTGATTATCGTCGATATCGTAGCGATACTCTTCAACGGCGCCCTCCGGAAGTGTTTTTTTGATCAACCGGTCAAATTCATCGTAAGCGTAATGAGTGGTATTGCCATAGATATCGGTTGAGGAGGTGCAGTTGTGCTTGTAGTCGTAGGTATACGACTCGGTTAGGAAAACGGGCCGACGGATTGTTCTTTTGATTAAACGGTTAGAGAAATCGTATGTGCATTCCTCTTCTTGTGTCGGGGTGATTTTCTTGCGGCAGTTGTCATGGGCATCATAGGTATAGGTTGAAACTCTTCCTAATGGATCTTTTTCCCAGGTGACTTTGCGGTGCTCGTTGTATTTCCATTCGCGAGTGGAGGCATGATTGCCTTCTGAGTCGTAAATATCTTGCTTAATCAGGCTGCCGCACCGATCGTAGGTGTTGATTGTTTTTTTCAGGAAGATTTCTTCTTGCGTCTCAAGGTTCAGGTAAAACTCTTCGACGATTCTCGGAAGGCCTACAGGTGATGTTGTTGTCGGCTGTGTACGTGTGATTAATCTTTGCGATACTCCTGTTAAGTCGGAAACATGGGGTGTGCTGCCGTTATCTTTGATCTCTTCAATGACTGCGCCTGCGGCATCATATGTGTAAAAAGTTCTCTCTTTTATGCCATCGCTATCCGATATGATCTTGGAAGCTATTTGAGAAGAGTCTCCTACATAGGTGGTGTGGACGGTTTGCCTGCCGTCATTTTTTTCGGTGACGAGATTGCGGTCATTGTACTTGTAATGGATGTGATGACTCTCGTACTTTATTTTTTTTCTCCGCCCAGAGACGTACCTAGGTGGATATACGGATTGATATAAAGGGAGATATTCAGGCAGTTTTTCGCATAATCCGGTTAAGTTGCCTACAATGGTGCATTGGGAAATATTTCGCTGGTCGTCGTAGTGTTGGAAATAACCTTTTGAGATCTTCTCCGATTCATCATGTTTGCAGCTAAATGCGAAATAGTGGCTATCCCAAAAAAATCTTTCTGTTCGGTAAATCTCTTCTGTTCGGGTGTAATCCTCAATACAGGTCAGACGCTGCTTGTTGTTAAAGGTGTACACTTTCTTATAGTCATAAGCATCCCTTACTTCACAAAAGCCGCTAATTGGGCCTTTTGCCCGATTTTTATCTTGTAAATAATAGTAAAATCGATGTGTGGCAATGGGGGCTGCACTTGTTCCAACGGGTGCCCGAAGCTCGGCGACTCGTCCGATACGCCGGTCGTCTTCATATCTGATATTGACTTTTCTGCCGCCAATGGTTGGTTTTCCCTTCTCATAATATTGAATTTCTGTGAAATGGGTATCGACTTGAAGCATCCGCTTGACGATGCGGCCATCTTTCCAGTCGTAAGCTGTGTGCGCTGCAACAGGTCTTGAAACATAAGCAATCTTTTCGTTCTTATACAACATTGTGGCCCATTGGCCGTCATGCAAGTTTAAGTCGAGCTGCTTCAGTTCTTTGTTGTTGTAATGCCTGATGAATTTAAGGGAGCCTAGCATGAGGTCCCGGCTGTCGTAAAATTTGACACAGTCAATCACAACGTTGCCGGGCCCTTGATAACTATAGCTTTGATATGTTTGGTTGTCGCTTATCTTTTGATTCATCCGCATCCAGTTGCGAAAAGGAGAGTCTGAAAACGCGGTAAACTGCCACTCCTCCCCATTTTCATGAGCAATCTTGATTGCAGGATAAGGATCGCATTTCAAATAAACCTTTCGCTTCATGACGTTATAGCGCGCGCTATCTGATCCCTGAAGTCCGTTGATCACTCCCCATTTGAGATGGTCGCTGGCATAGCTTAAATGCTCATAGTCTGTGTTTAACTCCCCTTCATACTGCAAAACCCCTGCTCCATCATTAATATGAACGATTGCCGGGCCTTCTGATACTACACACTTATGGCGGATTGCTAAAGTGTGGTAGTTATCGTTCCACGCCCCCCAAGCTCCGCCAAGTATTCCGCCTCCAAGGTTTCCGCTATTGTAAAAACGTTTGTAAATAATCGGTACGGGGCCTGGAACATAAAGGTCTGTTTCAACGAGGAAGTAATTGCCTGTGACGACATTGACGCAGCCGGCAACGATGCCTGAAGGCGCTTGAAAACGGTCTGAAAGAAGCTCCACTTGATTCTCTTCATCGCTGTAAATCAAAAACGGAAGGAACAATAGAGATATCAATAATTTCTTTAGCATAAATGACTCCGCAATGATGAGAATTCAAAAAGAATAGAAAAATTCAAAAAATAAACGCAAATAAAAATAATTTTCTGAAAAAAGATGGGGGGGAATGATCGGTATAAGATTGAATTTATTTCCCCTGTCCTCTATTAATTTAGATTATGAAAAAGATAATCCTTGCTTTCCTCATCCTTTTTTCTCCCTTGCCTGCCCAGGAGAAAAAAAACGATGACCCTCTGGAAAAATATCCAGAATACTTTGCTGAAGAGCTGAAGAATGCCGACCAATCCGGCGATTCCCGCTTCTTCGATGAATTCATTCAAATGATGATCTACTTGACAGGCATCGTTGCCTTTATGGTTCTTTTTATGTGGATTCTTAAAAGAATGATGTCTGCAAAAATCCAACAATCCAATCGAAGCAGCGCAATTAAAATTCTGGAAAGCCGTACTCTTTCGCAAAAAACAACGCTGTATGTCGTTGGCTTTCAAGATAAAACTTACACAATTGCCGAATCGTTAAACGGAGTCACTAAACTAGGAGAAACACGGCTGGGAAAAGCTAACGATAATGCCTCTTTCGACGAACTGATGACCCCATAAACACGCTTCACACATCAATCAGATTATTGCATACGTTGAATTTTGAATCGTGATTTTCAACTTGCCGATATTTTCAGCCTCTCGTATGATGTCCTTCACACATCATATGAGAAGGAATAAAATTTTGAAAATTGAAAAATTTCTTTTTACATTTACGATTCTGGCACTAAATTTTACTCTCATGACAGGCTGTTATCGCATTCCAAAAGAAGGCGAATACTCAGTAATCCCTGCCACTAACAATCCCTCTGTTGTCGGCACTCATAAACCTGAAAACCCTTTGACATCCAGTGGCTTCTAAAAGAGTGTTCAGAAAGTAAATGAAATTCAAAATCCACGAATCTATCTGAATAAAAGGATTTGCTTCTATTTGGGATACATCTAGGTTCACCAATTCAAGAGGAATAGACATGCTAGTTCTGACCAGGAAATCAGAAGAAAAAGTCACTATTGGAAAAGATAAAAAAGTTGTCATCACAATTTTAAAAATTCAAGGAGATAAGGTATCTATAGGGATTGAAGCCGATAAAGAAACTCCTATCTACCGAAATGAACTCATCAACGAAGAAAATGAACAAATTTCCCGAGTAGAACTCGAAGCATCTTAGGAGGTGTTTACAAAGTAAATGGAATTCGAATTCCATTTACTTTGTAAACACCCTCTTAAAGGACCTCCTTATTTATGTTGTCAATCACTAAAGAAACCCTTATCGATTTTCTCAAAAAAAATGGATTCAAGTCCGAAATTCAAAAAGAAACCGGTCAAGTGGTCTCCATTCTTAAAATTGCCAATCGCGAATTTCCTCTTTTCCTACGTCCATTTGAAGGAAGCGAATTGCTGCAACTCCTGGTTTTCATCCCGATCCCTATAAAAAGCCGTGCCAAAAGCGATCTGGCTAGACTGCTGCATCAGATCAACAAAGAGTTGGACATTCCAGGATTTGGTATGGATGAAGACTCAGATACTTGCTTTTACCGAGTCATGCTACCGACTATTGATAACAAAATCGACGAACGGGTATTGGAATCTTATCTAAAATCGTTAACACTTATTTGTGAACAAATTGCGCCGACAGTAATCGCCGTAGCAAGCGAGGTTGCAACGTTTGAAGAAATTCTTAGGAAAGCAAAAAATGCCGGCTAGACCTATCTTTTATGATACGGAAACAACTGGAATCAAGGCTGAACACGATCGCATTGTCGAGATCGCCGCTTACGACCCAATCAGCGGTTGCTCTTTAGAAGAGCTTGTCAACCCCGGCATTCCAATTCCCAAAGAAGCTAGCAAGGTACACCATATCACAGACGATATGGTCAAAGATGCTCCGACATTCAAGGAGGTTGGCCAAAAATTCATCGAGTTTTGCTCTGGCGATGTGATTCTAATCGCTCACAACAACGACAATTTTGACGTTCATTTTCTCCGCCATGAATTTAAGCGGCATGCATTAGAAATGCCGGAATGGCGTTTTTTCGATACATTAAAATGGGCGCGCCGCTATCGCCCAGATCTTCCTCGCCACGCGCTACAGTTCTTGAGGGAAATCTACAGTATTGAAGCAAACAACGCCCACAGAGCTCTTGATGATGTGATTGTCCTTCATAAGGTTTTTGAAAAGATGAGCGATGATCTAGACATCGAACAATCCTATTCTTTGCTATGCATGCCAAGAGACATCACAGTGATGCCTTTTGGCAAATACCAAGGCAAGCCGCTTCAAGAAGTGCCGGAAGATTACGTCAAATGGCTGGCGAAGTCGGAAGCATTTGAGAAACCTGAAAACTTGTCATTGAAAGAAAGCTTCATCAAACTTGGCATACTGAAATGAATTGAAAATTTGACGCATAGACTCACAGCTTTGCGATCTCTATCTGATGAGAACCCCTTTCCTTTACCCGATAATAAAAAGAGCCTTTCAAACATTTCTCCATACGTTCGAAAGAAAACCTGGCTGAATAATCGCGGTAATAAAGAATAAAGCGATCCACAGTCGATGCCTCCTTAAACTTTTCGATGATCGCACTTTCAGTTTGAAGAGATAAGCTCAAGCAAGATAGATGCAATTCCCGCAATCCACTTTTTCCGTGCCGATCAACTAGCGCTCGTAATTCTTCATCAGAACATTCTTCCAATCTAAGTACTGAAAGAGACGGCGCCAAGCGGCACATCTTCAACAAGTTCTTTATTCCATTCAAAGAGAAAGCGAATTTTTTAATTGAAATTTCCTCCAATGATTCATGTTGCTGAAACAATTGCGCAATTTTTTTGATATCGGCATCCCACAGATTGCACATGGAAAAAGAGAGTTTTTTCAAAGCGGAGCTGGCTGAAAGCGCTTGCAATAAAGCCTCTAAAAGAGCTGCTCCAAAAAACGAGCATTGACCCACTTCCAAACATCCCGATTCAATGGCCTCTGCCAACTTTTCAACATGCTGCTTGGAAAGAAGCTCTCCGACAAGTAATCCAGGAACCTTTTTCTTTTCAATGAGCGCTTCCAAACACTGATCAAATGCCCAATCCTGAAAAAAAGCGTTCAAATTAATCGAGCGATACTCTTTTAAATTTTTCTCTATGAAAACGTTCCAAAATTGTTTGTAGGTATTGTTCGTAAAAGCCTGTACTCTATGGCTGCTCACTGGCGGCGACCACTTAACGGCAGCATCAAATGGCAAATTCAACAAAAGATGCTCGCTCCACTTAATCAACTTCATTAACTTAAGAGGAAGCAAATCTTTGCTTTCCATCAAGCGTTCAAGTTCTCCCGACAAAGTGTTTCCCTCTTGAATGATTGAAAACAGATACTTCAAAAGTGCAACAGCCGCTCTTACATCTTTTACAATCAATGTTCGATCATAGCTGATCCGATGAAACAAATGACATACTGAAGACGCTCGATTTAAATTTTCCTCGCCGATCTTCTTAAAAATCTTAAGAATAATGGGCTCAGGAATCATTGAAAAAGGGCTTTCAGACAAACTTTGGTGATCTTGCTCTTTAGGAACAATCCAACTGATACTTTCAAAATCGATCATCATTTCCTCCTTGAAATTTGCTCAATTCATGAAAATCGACGACAATCTGCACATTTAGCTAATTGACGACACGCCCTGAGTAAAAATATTTTTCACATATTTAAAAAAATGATTTCAAATAAATTGTTTGCTAATTCTATAAAGACAATCATGCCTTAATATCCCTCAAATTAGGAGGTATCCCGATGACAGTAAGAATAAAATCAGACACATCGCATTCTTTAGAAGGAATAGAAACAGATGGTCAACATCTTGAAGTCCCTCAGTTCAAGAAACTCCCTGTGCAAAAAGCTCTAGAAATACAGCCTGTTTCAGAGCTTTCTTTGAAGAAAAAAAATGTCGTCTTGCTAAATGAGCTGGATTTTATCCAAATTTTTGGAGAAGTCGGCTTAGACTCTCCCAAATATCTCCAGATTGCCGGCCAAATTTTCCGGGTTGCTCTAGCAGTCATTGATCAAGGACGCATAGGAATGGCTGATTTTCAAATGGATTCAGTTGCCGAAGGGATCTACAGCACCACTAATTACCGTGGAATTAGTGCCTCCCCATACGAGATATCTGAGCACATCCCTTTCGCAATCGGAAAATTGGAAGTCGAAATCGATGATGAGGCAACCCCTTTTAGCAAAGATCACCAATGCATTATTTCTGTAAACGACGTTCAGCACCATCTGAAAAAAATGCTGAAAAATGAGGTCATCACACGCAATAAAACGTTGATTCTGACGCTTCCACAAGGAGCTTTTAAGATCACAATTCGTGCGATTCATCCGGCGGAGGAAACAATAGTTTCCGATACAGCTTTCGGAACTCTTCAGCGAGACACTGAATTGGCCATTATCCCGAAATTGTCTCCACACGTAATCATAACTGATCACATTTATCGAGAAGAGGTGGAGCGCATGGATTTTCAGTTATCGGTAACTAAACGCTCTCAATTTGCTTCTCATTCAATGTTTCCCGTTTGCATTTCGCAAGAAGAAATCATGATGGAAATTAGAAATCGATTTAAAAACCGTGTTGTGGCTAAAGAAGCTGAATTCACGATCCATCACTCCAATGGCTGGGATATCACAGTCAAATTCAGCGAGGGGATATTAGCTGAAGATGGAAAGAGTAAGCGCGAGCTGCCTTTGTTCGACTACACTCCTGGATTTATCTTGTCGGAGGAGACTCCGATCCGTCTAAAAAAATCATCCAGCATTCTTTTAAGTGAAGGAGAGCCCAAACCTGCTGAAAAAATCACATTTAAAATTTTTGATCTTCCAGGAGTTCAGAAAGTGGATATCGACCACGAAAAGGAGCTTTGGATCGCCTTAGAAGAGCTTAAACAGGCAATCTTGAAACTTGATCGTCCTTTTGCTGTTGGCGAAATGTTTGAAGTTTCTCTTTCTTCGGGCAGCTTCTACATCGAAACGATTAAAGCTCAAAGTTTAGAAGGAACAGGTGAGCTAAAGCGGAAAACAACCGAACCGCTCTGGTTAGTCAAAAAGGAGACAGACATTCAAATCGCCACAGAAAAAGAACTCAATCTCAATGTGCTCAAAGATCACAGCATTCATCCGATCAAGCGAGCATCAATTCAGATTAAATCGGAGAAAATTCCCGAAAAAGGGTTGCAAATCACTTTCGACCAACTAAAGAAACTAGCTCTTACACAAGCACCGAAACGGCTTGTAGAAAATCATATTTTCTCAGTAATAACAGAAGATAGAGATCGGCTGGAATTCAAAGTCCTGCGCACCATGTTTGGCGAATCCGTTGAAAAAACGGATGAAGTATCGGTTTTCGGAGTTCTCAAAGAAAACTCTGAAATAGATTTTTCCACATCTCCATCCGAAAAATTAACCGTGGTTGAGCAAGTGCACTCCGAAAATCTCAAAGCAATGCGCTTTTCCATGCGCGCTTCTAAACAAAGCGATCTGGGTAAGCATGACAATCCTCCAATAATTATTAACCGAATGGAGCTGACTCGTCTTATTAGAGAAGAATTAGCCAAACACCCCTACATTACAGAAGGGTTCAGCAAATCCTTTTCGTTCGATAACGGATGGGATATCGAAGTCACCTTCCGCAAAGGATTATTGAAGAAAAGCGGTCCGCATGCCCAGTCGTCTCGCTCTCTGAAGGAAGGTTACGCGATTCAAGAGGAGACAGAAGTGCTTCTTGAAGGAGGAGCCCAACTGATTGCCCTTACTCAAGGAAGCCCTATCTCAGCAGCGAGAGTGCATTTAGAAATTATTTCTATAAAAGAGGATTTTACGACAGAGGATACTTCTCTTGAAAAGGGGTCTTGGATCAACGTAGAAGAGTTGAAAAGAGAACTGTTGGAAAAGGGCCGGCCTTTGGTCATCGGAGAGAAAATTTTCGTTCATCTCAAAACCGGACAGTACATTGTGGAAGTTAAATCAGCAAAGCCAAAAGATCGCAAAGCAAAGCTGCCTAAAAAAAGAAGAGAAACGATTTGGCAGCTTTCTGAAGAGACAAAAGTCAGCGCAATGGTTGATTCCTCTTTGGATCTGACGCCAATCGATAATGGGAAGATTTATCCTTTGGAGAAAATTAAGTTCATCGTCTTCCCAAAAAAATCGGGAGAACACATCTCGATTAAGGAAGGGGAAATCAAAAAAGCATTAATGGAAGTTCTTCCAGACCAACTAATCAGAGGGCAAATCCTTAAGTTGGAAACAAAGAACAACCATACTCTCTTTGTTCAAATTGAAGAAGTGAAGCTGAAAAATGAAGTCTCTTCGATCAATAAGGAGAAAATTTTCACTGCCATCACTCCAGAAACGGAAATCCTTTTCCGAGGCAAGGAAAAAACAAGCATTGCCATCCGTTCCGAGCCTAAAGTACTGGAAGTAGAAGATCCTATCGCTTACCTGGAAGATCTCGGAATGGCAGGTATCGATAAAGAGTTTGAGCAAGCCTTTCGCATCTTTTACTCTCGCAGTGATCGACTTATTGAAGAAGCACGCAGAAGAGGGACAAAGCCGATTAAAGGGATTCTGTTTTACGGTCCTCCAGGCACAGGGAAAACAACTCTCGCACGTCATGTAGGCGATATGCTTGGATGCTCCGGAGAACGTCTGCAATTGATTACGGCAACAGAAATGTTCAACATGTGGTTCGGAAAATCCGAAGAAAACATTCGAGAGCTCTTTGAACCTGCACGGGAAGCGCAGAAAAAATACGGCAACAAGAGCCCGCTTTACATCGTTATTATCGATGAAATCGACGCTCTCCTTCCTCAAAGAGGCGGATCTGTTAATAAAGTGCGCGACAGTCTTGTCAACCAATTCCTCGGTGAAATTGATGGATTGAATGAATTAAACAATTTGCTGGTCATTGGGCTGACCAATAGAAAAAACGAGATCGATCCAGCAGCGCTTCGTCACGGGCGGTTAGGGGTTCACATTGAAATCGGCCTGCCTACTAAAACTGCTCGCCGAAAGATTTTCGAGGTACACACACGCAAACTGGCAAAAGAGGGACTGCTTCACGAGAGTGTCAATTTAGATGTTTTAGCTGAAAAAACCGATAAGCTTCCAGGAGCTGCAATTGAAGGAATTGTGGAGTCTGCTTCTCTCTTTTCTCTTGCACGCCTTAGCAAACTGAAATGTCCCAAGGAAGAACTGAGCACCCATCCTGAAGGTATGGTCACAATGGAGGATTTTGAAAAGGCTTTGAAGGAGCAAACTCAGGAAAAAGAGATCCCTGAAAGCATCCGCCACCTCTATATATGAGAAGCGGTTGCTCTGAAAGTCGTCAACCTGTGGAACAAAGTGGCGACCTTTTTGCTCATCTGCTTGAGCTTTCTTCCGATCCGGCAGCTTGTGGTCAGCAAGCTGTCGGATAACTGATCGTCTGATGCTAATTCAGATTTCTTATCACCCTCTTTGCCATAAGAAACGCCGAGATCATCAGGATGGTTGGACAGAATTTCCTGGATAAAGGTATCGTTCAATCTCTTAGGATTTTCAGTATCATGCAGCTTTAAACAATAGAAGGTATGCGCCTCCAGAGCTTGTTTCAGATTAAAACTCATCTTCTTGAAAAAATTTCTGGCCAATGCCACTAAACGTTCTTCAACTCTGCGGTTAAATTTAAAAATAGAGATCTTTAAAAAGTCAGGGCGTGTTTCATCGCTTCTCCAATATCCTAAACGGACAGCCCCTAGCTCCTGAACGATATCGTGATGCACATCAAAATAGCGTAAATCCGTTTCAACATTCAATATTTTCAAACTCTGCATAAACCTTCGAGAAACGTCTGGTTCGATACCTGGTGTGTTAAATGCATTGAGAACAAACTTAGTAAGAGGAAATCGCTCCACACTTTCTGCCTGCCGATACATGAAATACTCCATCGCCCGCATAGCGTCAGAAGCTCCCAAGCTATGCCCTCCAAACTCAAAGACTGGATGGGGAACCGACGACGCATGCTCCAATATTTTGTCATAGATGTTTTCTTGGTGTTTTGTAAAGCTGTAACGACCCGGACCATCGAACAAACGATTTTGCATCGTTTCCGTTGGGCTGATATCACGCAAAATGGAATATCTGCAATAGGTCCCTCTAAAAACGACATGCATTTTATTCTGTTCGCTTACTGGGCGAAAAGATTTGAAAAGAGCTCCGTGAAGCCCTTTGACAGAAACAAGTTGATGCACAGTCATCAAACGCAAGGCATTCGCTTCATCGTACATCGGAACCAAAAGGCCATCAGGAAAGCAAGCATGAGACTCGCTAAAAAGCGCATAGATGATATGCCGCGACAGATATTCCGCATAGGAGTAATGCTTTAATCCTTTAGATTTTACATGCTCATCAACTGCAACCCAATCTTCGATATCATTGACATACTGTAAAAATTTCTGATCGTGTTCCAACTGACATCGATATGGCTTGGACACTCTCATCGAAAAAACGTGAGGATTCATGCTTGATCGCAAATCAATCAGCTGCCAGCACAGTGCCTCTTCAGACTCTTGATCGAAAAGAGGAATATATTCCTTTAAATCTTCCTCTTTGAAATGAGCAACCACTCCAATTGCCAGCGCAGCCATATCCGATCCTGACAGGGCAAGTTCATATTCAAGCTCATAGTCGCGCAATGCACGCTCAACTGCAGACACTCCAAATTTGGATTTTAAAATTTCTGTATACGATTTTGCAGAAACTCGAATATCCAAATCTAATGGATCTTTGCTGAATAATTGGCTGAAAAATTTCTCTGACTGTTTACGATCCTCTTCTGCAACTTTAGATTCGAGACCTTCAATCACACGACCTAATTTAGGGAGAATCTCATTTGCAACTTGATCTGTGATTTTTTTAAACTTTTCCATTTGCCAAGCCTCGTCATCCATCGAACTGGCATCTACACACGCACTTCTACTCAATAGAGTTGTCTTGTAATTCTCCAAGCTTCCGCTAACACTTTGATGAAGGCTGTGAGAAAGGTGCCCTAAATCCTTCAAGACCGTATACAACTCCCCTTCTCTTTCAAGAAGGAGATCGTTCTCCAAAACTGTGGATAGCTCATGCGTCAACTCCTCTACATTGTGCAGATTGATTTCCGACTGCTCTCCACGTATTGCCCTTTCCAAGGCTTGCAAGATTTTCAGTGCCAGGGTAACAATTTTGTGCAGGAGTTTTAAAAGCGGGTTTTGCGAATTTTTAAAAAAACGGTCGGGGGCTTGTAATTTTGAAAATTTTCTTCCATTCGTCAACAGCCGTTCGTTTTCGCGGAGCGACCCTACAACTTTGAAATCGTAGCTAATGGAATGGATAAGCGTTGACGTTGCCATCTTTTACTCCGTTTGAAAATCTCGTGCGGTGCCAAAGATGTTGTAATATTGCAGCAGCGTAGCGCTTATTGCCGTCATGTTAATTCCACTACACGCCCTGGAATAAAACTTTTCCGAGAGATCGCTACCCACTAATCGTGCGGGCAGCGTCAAAAGACTTAAAGCAAAACTTGAAATCGTTTCGATTAATCCAGCTAATCCAAGACCAATCCCTCCAAATACAGTCGAAATTTTTCCCAAATTGCTTTCATGACGGGATCGAAAAGAAATTAAATTTTCAACTCCCCTTTGAACAAATGAAACTTCTAAATTAAAATTCATCTATAGTTAAATTTTATTAATTTTCAAACTCAAATTATGATAATTTTATTTAAAGAATTAATAAAGATTTCATCTATTGATCATTTTAGATGGATCAACGATGCGATCAAAAGCCTCTTCTGATAACAATCCTAGGGAAAGGGCTGCTTTTTTTAAGGTGATCTCTTCAGTAAAGGCTTTTTTGACGATTTGAGCAGCCTGATCGTAGCCGATCTCAGTATTCAGAGCCGTCGCCAACATTAACGATTGATCTAAAAGCTGTTTAATCCGTTTTTTATTCGGCTGGATACCATCAATGCATCTCTCTTTGAAGCTCAATGAAGCATCCGCTAAAATCCTGATCGATTCCAGCAAATTGTAAATCATGATCGGCTTGAAGACATTGAGTTCAAAATGTCCATTCATTCCCGCGATCGCTATTGCTGCGTCATTGCCAATCACCTGGGTGCAGACCATTGTCAACGCCTCGCATTGTGTGGGATTGACTTTTCCAGGCATAATGGACGATCCAGGCTCGTTTGCCGGCAGAATCAGCTCTCCAATCCCGCACCGAGGCCCAGATCCCATTAAACGGATGTCATTGGCAATCTTCATCAATGATACAGCAGTTTGCCTGATCGCACCGCTCATTTCAACGATAGCGTCATGCGCAGCCAACGCTTCAAACTTATTCTGCGCAGTGATGAAAGGATAGCCAGTCAGCTCGGCAATCTTAGCTGCAACTTTTTCCGCAAATCCTGGCGGGGTGTTGATTCCCGTCCCCACAGCAGTTCCTCCCAATGCCAGCTCGCGCAAATGCGGCAAGGCATTCTCTACAGCTTTCAGAGCGTGGTCGATCTGGCTGACATACCCGGAAAACTCCTGCCCCAAAGTCAAAGGGGTAGCATCCATTAAGTGCGTCCGTCCAATCTTGACAATCTCCATAAATGCAACAGTCTTTTCCTCCAGCGACTGCCGCAAAGCCCGCAGCTTGGGAAAAAAGAGCTGGTCAATCATCCGTACAGAAGAGATGTGCATTGCAGTAGGAAACGTATCATTGGAGGATTGCGATTTGTTGACATCATCATTAGGATGGATAGGAATTTTGCTTCCCATCTTGCCGCCAAGAAGTTCAATGCATCGGTTGCTGATCACTTCATTCACATTCATGTTGGTCTGCGTACCCGATCCTGTTTGCCAAACAACCAAAGGGAAATGCCCATCGAGCTTCCCTTCGATAATCTCATCGCAAACGCTGCAGATCACGATGCATTTTTTTTCCTCTAACAAACCGAAATCGAAATTGACAAGAGCTGCAGCTTTTTTCACAAAAGCAAGCGCATGCACCACTTCAATCGGCATCTTGTGGCTGCCAATGGGAAAATTTTCCAGAGAGCGCTCTGTTTGCGCTCCCCAGTATTTATCGGCCGGAACAGCAACCTCGCCTAACGAGTCTTTCTCAATCCTCGCTTCCATCACAGCAGCATGAGGGCAAAGACAAATGCAAATAAGGCAAACGACTCGATAATTCCCAATGCCGCTAAACATTTACCGAAAATGGCAGGCTGCTTAGCAGAAGCCTGAATTCCGGAAGCGGCTGCACGTCCTTGATAAATTGCCGAAATCATGATTGCCAACCCCGAAGAAAATCCGATTCCTATCCCTGAAAGAGCTGAAAGCGAACCTTGAGCAATTGCATCGCGCATCAAAAGCATTAAAATAAATCCATAAATGATCTGAGAAGAAGGCATCGCAGACATCGCAATGAATTTACCATGTCCCTCTTCCACTCGGCTCATCACTGCGTGCGAAGCCATTCCTCCTATCCCACAGCCAATACTGCTGCCGATCGCGCTTAAGCCCAGTGCAAGTGCCGGCCCAATCATATCATAGCTCATGTTCTATACTCCTTGAATTTCAATCTGTTTCTAACTTTTTTAAAGGCGTGAACAGTTTTCCACCCCCTTCAAAACTGTAGTGGTACCATTCAATAAAATTGAGACGAAGCCCGTGGATCACACCGCCAACCACTGCTAACACCATATTCAATCCATGTCCAATCCCAATCAAGATTAAAGCGGGAAGATACATCAGCGAGCCTGCAATATCATTGACTGTTTGGCCAATGATCGCCCCAGCAAGGCCAAGCGCATACAATCGAAGATAGGAAAGGACATCGGCAAAAATCTGGATCACGTTCGTAACTTCTAACAACCCAAGCCACTTATCTTTGACAATCCCCAATATGACAGCAATGGCAATGCCTCCATAAATCATATACAAACCACCTTGAGCAATCTCTTCGCGATTTAAACCAAAACCATAAGTCGCAAGCGAGGTAGCTCCCAAGAAAAGCGGGAGATAGAGGTAGCTTCCGATAATTGCGATCACCCAACCAAGCCCTGCCCAATTGCGGCCTAGATAACGAATAAACGAGATGCAGACATGAATAATTCCGACCAATAGCGCAAGCTCCATTAAAATGCCGTCACTAAATTTATCGATCATTTCGTAAGCCGTCTTGCCATTGCTTTCTTTTTTAGCTCCCAACAAAAATGCCTGAGGATCCTCGGCATTCGCAATACCGGGAAATTTTTTCACCCAATCTTTGTAGACTTCATCCTTCTGCTTCAAATGATATTCAGCTTTCTTTTCCACAAGCCAGTGCAATGCGGACACCTTCCTCAACGGATTATCTGGACCAATGCTTACTCCAAAGAACGAATTTGTCAACAACCCCCAAACAACGCAAGAACCGAAAAGAACAACCAGCAGTTTCCAAACACGCATGCCAGCCTTCTTTAACTGACCATTTTTAAATCTGTAATAGAGAGCTCCAGCCAAAAACAAAAGGCCGTATCCTCCGTCATTGATAATCATTGCAAAGAAGACTGCAAAAGAGACTAAAACCCAAAGAGAGGGATCTTTGTCTGTGTTCGATGGAGTATCATAAATATGAACCAGATCTTCCCCTATTCGGCTATAGCCCTTATTTTCCAAATAGGTAGGCGGCTCCTCACCTTCATTCAAAGAGATCTCTGCCAAGTGAACCTCGGTATCGGCTAAATCATGTTTCAACTCCTCAACTCGATTAACCGGCACCCAGCCTTCAACAGAAAAAAGTTGCCCCTCGATCGGTTCTTCCACATAGCTTGCTGCCTTGTCCAGTTCATGAGCGTTATATTTGACTGTCAGGGCGTAGTGTAAAAATTCGTTATATTTGTTATATTTTTTTAGCGAAGCCTCCAAGCGGACAATGTCATTTTGAACCTCTTCTAGACGGGAACGGAGCACATGGAGCTCCTGATCGATCTTCATTTCGACGAGCTGCTCATAGTGTTTCAGTTCCTTATTGACCGCCATGAAATAATCAAGTCCATGCTTAGAAGCAATATAAATCACTTCATCGGGAAGCTCTTCCTCTACAGTCCCCTTTTTTCCAAAATAAAACTGAAGAGTTCTGCCGGTTTCTTTTTCAATGTGCTGAATGTCCTCTAAAGAAAAATCGCCAAACACATCGACACGAGAAATTTCCAGCTTCAATGTCCGCTTTTCTTCTTCCAAGCGCTCAATGTCGTGCTTCATAGAGAGAATTTTTTCAGCGATTACATTGACTTCAGAAAATTTCTCCGGTTCTTCCTGTTTAAGGGTCGGCAGCTCCCTAACAACCTTGATCGCATTGACAATATCCTGTATTTTTTGAGGAACCTCTTTCGCTTTCAAGCGGCGCGGGTCGATAAAATGCACCAAACCCGCCTCCTGCGCTTTTTCAAAAAACGCTTGGAGAGCTCCTCTAAATCCCACAAACAGAAATTTCTTTACATCTACTCTCATGTCGCCAACTGTGTTTTTTTCTGCTCAATCTTCTGTTTGGCAACCTTCGCGCGAGAAACCGCGGCCAACTCCTGATCGCCCAAAAAGACTTTAATTTTCTTGATATTTCCCTGCGCTCTCGGAATCAGGATCTTTTCAAAAAGGTTCACGCGAATAGAGACCATGCGCAGCTCTTCTTCCAACGCACCCTTTTTCTCTTCTGCAACCATCACGCGCACTTTCCCTTCCGCAAGCTTTCTCAGCAAAATCACGGCCGCATCAACCCAAGCAGGGGTATCGAACAACCCATATTCTACCTTGTGAAAAGAGATCGACTCGAAATAGGGGACTTCAACACCTGCAATATTATCGTACCGTTTTTCCACTTTATCGATCCGCGCAACATCTTTGAGATTCAGGGAAAGGCGTGCAGAAAGCAAAGGGGAAAACTCTTCAGCTTTGCCTCTTTGCTTTTGCAACTCTTTTTCGCAATGGTCAATTTCAAGACGCGCTTCGTAAATCTCCGCCTGCAGCATCGCTTTTTTCAGCTGCAATGTAGGGAGATACTTTTTCAGCTGCCCTAATTTCTTTTCCTGAGCCCTGAGTTCATTTTTTGTAAACTTGATTTCCGCCATGGCCCTACCTATTTAGGCCAGAATTTTTTCAACACATCATCGCGGATTCCCACTTCTTCAGGTTTGAAACACTGTGCAAGCATCCTCCAACCCGTGTCCAAAGCCTCTTCCAAAGGCAGGTTGACATTCCAATCCATCATCTGCACCTCAAACAATTTTGAATAGCTTAACAACTGTTCATCCCAACGGGAAAGCTTAAAGCCCATGCTTTGCCGCTCCTTTGATTTTTTCGAATCGGCATAGAGGCGGATCATCGTATTAGCCAAATCGCCGTGATCTTCCCTTGTCACTTTTCCAATCACAAGCTGTTTCAAACGGGAAAGCGATCCAAACGGATCGATCTGTCCTCCGTGCAGATAAAACTGCCCCTCTGTGATGTAGCCGGTATTATCCGGCACAGGGTGAGTAACGTCATCGCCAGGCATCGTTGTCACGCCTACCACCGTAATCGAACCGCTGCCTTCAATTTCAACAGCTTTTTCATAACGAGAAGCAAGGTCGGAATAAAGCGATCCCGGATACCCTCTATTGGAGGGAACCTGATCCATCGTAATGGAAATTTCCTTAATCGCATCGGAAAATGCTGTCATATCTGTCAGAAGCACAATCACGTTCTTATCATCGATTGCAAATTTTTCAGCACAAGCAAGAGCCATATCCGGAACCAGCATGCACTCAACAGCAGGGTCTGTAGCACGATGGATAAACATCACCGTTTTATTCAATGACCCCGCCTGTTCGGCGTTGTCGATAAATGCTTGATACTCATTGAATGTCAGTCCCATGCCCGCAATCACAACCACATCCGCATCGGTCTGGTTTGCAATCCGCATAAGAAGCTGGTTGTAAGGTTCGCCCGCCACAGAGAAAATGGGGATTTTCTGCGAACGCACCAATGTGTTGAACATATCGATCATTGGGATATTCGTACGCACCATCTCTCTTGGAATAATCCTCTTCACAGGATTAAACGAAGGCTGGCCGATATCGATTTGCTCGCCGATGATTGACGGACCGCCGTCGATAGGCTTTCCAGATCCACTGAGGCGCCTTCCTAACAAGCTGTTGCCATATGTCGCTTGCATCTGATGATTGAGAAAAGTGACCTTATCCTCAGTGGAAATCCCGCGCGTATTCTGAAAAACCTGAAGAGTCACTTCTTTTCCATCAATTCTAAGGACTGAGGCATATACGCTTCTGCCGTCTTTGAGTTGTATTTGAGCCAATTCCCCTAAACCAACCCCTTCCGCTGTCACCGTCACGAGGTTGCCTCGCATATCATTGATTCTGTCGTATACCGTTTTCACTTAAGCCAAAACCTCTTGTTTTTCACGACTCTGGATCAACTCGACAAGCTTTTCGTAAGCGGATCGATATTCTCCAGAATCAAATGTCATGTAGTTTAAGTTTTTCACCTGATTCTGCAAGGAAAGGAAAAATTCCCTGGCTTCATCATGGGTTTTAAAATCAAATTCCGTATCGAAAACCTTGTTGATGAGACTGAACTGAGCAATCTGCCGCGGCAAGGGACAGTAAGCGTCTTCTTTATCAAACGCATTCTGCTGCAAGTAGCTAAAATCGTAGAGCTCTGCTTTCAGATAAACAACCATATCATCAATTGCCGTTCCCTCTTCTCCGACAACTTCCATCCGCTTTCCAATTTCATTGCCGTTACGCAGGAACCAATTTGCCTTTTCCACCATCTCAGACCAGCCCTCCGCCTGAGACTCAAGCTTGCGTCCAACATCTTTGATGTATTTCGACCAAGAGAGAAGCGGATCGATCGCTGGATAACGACGGGCATCTGAACGCTCTCTAGACAACGCATGGAAAGCACCAACTACAGACAGAGTCGCCTGCGTCACAGGTTCCTCGAAGTTACCTCCTGCCGGAGAAACCGCTCCTCCAACAGTGACAGAGCCCGTTTTGCCATCGTCTAAGGAAACAACACCTGAGCGCTCATAAAAATCGGCAATGCGTGAAGAGAGATACGCAGGAAACGCCTCTTCTCCCGGAATCTCCTCCAATCGACCAGACATTTCGCGCAAAGCTTGCGCCCAGCGGGATGTTGAATCGGCAAGCAGAAGCACATCCAATCCCATCTGGCGATAGTACTCTGCAACCGTCATTCCCATGTAGATAGAAGACTCGCGAGCAGCCACCGGCATTGAAGAGGTGTTGCAAATAATCACTGTACGAGTGATCAACGTTTCTCCCGTATGAGGGTCGATGAGATGGGGGAATTCTCTCAACATCTCCACCACCTCTCCTGCGCGTTCTCCGCAAGCGACAACAACGACGATATCGACAGAGGAGTATTTGGCTAAATGGTGCTGCAACACGGTTTTACCCGCTCCAAACGGCCCAGGACTGCAAAACGTGCCTCCTTTCACAACCGGAACCTGAGTATCCAGAATGCGGCAGCCCGTATCCATCATCTCTGTCGGACGAATTTTTTCCCCTTGCATCAACCCTGTTTTGACCGGCCATTTCTGCACCATTGTGAAGCGATGCTCATTGCCATTTTTGTCTTTGCCCTTGGCAACAACCGTGTCGATATTATAAGAGCCTTTATCAATCACCCAGGTGATCGTATACTCTCCAAAATTCTTAAATGGCACCATGACGTAATGGCGGAATCTTCCTTCATGAGTCACCCCAAGGGTATCTCCCCGCTTCACAACATCGCCAACCTTGACCTTCGACTCGTATTCCCAGTTTTTATCTCGATCAAGCGCATTAAGATAAATGCCTC
Source organism: Waddlia chondrophila WSU 86-1044 (assembly GCF_000092785.1). Taxonomy (NCBI): domain Bacteria; kingdom Pseudomonadati; phylum Chlamydiota; class Chlamydiia; order Parachlamydiales; family Waddliaceae; genus Waddlia; species Waddlia chondrophila. Next base: position 653,961 of record NC_014225.1, on the reverse strand, counting down.
TAGGAAGAAAAAGTCCGGCTTCTTCAGCAACCTCCACCAGAGGGTTCTGCAACCCGTCGAAGATTGATGAGAGTAGGCCCGGACCAAGTTCAGCTTCCAGAAGATCTCCAGTGAATCTGACAGGAGTGTTTAACTGAATGCCTTTCGTGTCTTCAAAAACCTGTATCTTTGCAATATCTCCGATAATTTCAATCACTTCAGCTTTCAGTTCCAAACTTCCAACCTGAACCATTGCCACTTCGCCTTGGCGAATGCTTCCGTCAAATTTCACTTCCAGCAAGTTTCCAAAGGCTTTCACAACTTTACCTTTGACATCGGACGAGGCGTTGCTTTCTTGATTCATGATGCTTCCTTTACAATAGTGTCTATAACTTCTAGTCCTTTTTTCTTATCCAACTCAAGCCATCTCTCAACAATCATCAATTGCGCAAGATAAGCCAGGATCCGTCCGATTGAGAATAGATCCATTTCGTACATCCCTTCAACTTTGTAAAACCTGTATTCGCAAAGCGCCTGGTGCAATTTCAGCGGTTCTTCATAGTGCTCTTCGAATAAGGCTTTTAGGTCTGCATAACGCGTAGGCGGCTCATAATTTTTGCTATCTTTCTGTGCAAGAACCTGAGCTACAATCTCATCATAAGGATCTTCATACTGCAACTCAAAAGCTAAATCCTTGCCCATTTTTTTTGCACGGAATCCGATCAACACAATTCTCATTTCCCTTTCAAACGCAAGATACTCTTTGAGAAACCCTTCAGCGCTTGCCCCCTCTTCTTTGAAGTAGGCAGCCACGAGCTCCGGAAAATGCTTGAGCCGACTCTCTTTATTGTCATATTTTTCGAGAAACGCATATACATACTCTGGAAGCCCAAGTCGAGTAACCAGAGATTCTTCCAGATCCACCTCATTGAATATGCCTCTGCGGTCGATCTCTTCTCCCAGCCAAAACGCTCGGATGTTTTGAATATCGTAATAGCGTCGCAACACCGCAGCCTTTTGATAATCTTCCTTAGTCAGGTTGATCTTCATCAAGGCATCCAGCGCCTTGAAATGGATATCTGGAGGATACCCGATTTGCAACTCAGGTAGAGCAGACGCTAAAAAATAGTAATCCATCTCTCTTTTAATCTCCGAAAATCAACTGTCGAAAGTCTTTCCTTAAATATTTTGCCAATAAATGAATGATCGACTGCTCACTGATGTCGATCGTCATTCTTTGATCAAGCAGCTTTACTTGCGCTCCGCCTGTGAAGCCGCCGATTTTGACGCTGCCCTCTTTCAGCTTTTTCAACACGCTGCCGGCAAGCACTGCGTTGACCTCTTCAGGCTTGACAGTTTCGGGGATCACTGCAGAAACTTCTGTTTTCAACCCCTCTTTTTCAATTGCCTTGACAATTGCGTCAATCAACTTGCCAATCACCTTCGGGTCTTGAACATGTTTAGAGACCAATTGAGAGAGTTCATCATTAAACAATCGCTTCTCAATCGTTTGCTTCAGTTCTTCAATGCTTTGACGCGAAGCTTGTTCAAGCGAGGAGTGAAAGACATTGCGCTCCTGTTCAATATTTTCCCTGGCGTGAGCAAGAATTTTCTCAGCTTCCTGTCTAGCCTCTGCAATGATCTGCTCTCCACGCAGCTTAGCATCATTGACCAGTTCTTCAGCCTCCTTCTTTGCCGGCTCCAAAGTTTCTTTACGCAGGGCATCGCAAATCTTTTGGATTTTTTCTTCGCCTTTTTCGAGAGTCTTTTCCATTCCGCCACCAATTTTTTATTCACTTTCGATTCCGTAGGTTAGCACGTGTCTACCAATTTTTCTACATCTATTTTATTAGACAATGCTATACTGAGACAAATCCAAGAGGACCGATCGTGAAAAAGAGCTTTCTCTCCATATGCCTTTTTGTTCTAACAGTTTGTCTGCCTGCTCAAGCGGCTGTGGAGAAGCCTCTAGAAGAACCTGGCACAGTCACCTTCGTTCCTCCAAAGAACTGGCGGATGGTCGATGCGAAACAGCTGAAAGGCAATGTTCGCTTCATGGTGATCGGAAAAGGAAAATATGAATTTCCCCCTTCGATTAACCTCAGTACTGAAGAATACAAAGGAACACTTAGGGAATATCTTGCAATTGTCAAAGAGATCAATTCCTCGCAAGGATCTGAATGGAAAAATCTCGGGATGATCAAAACAGAAGCGGGCGATGCCAGCCTCTCTCAAGCTGACGCAATCACAGAATGGGGACCTATACGGATGATGCACGTCATCCTTTTACGCGATGACGTCATCTACATTTTGACTGCAGCCTCCTTAAAAAAAGAATTTCCGACTCTCTACCAGACATTTTTTAAAAGTTTCAAATCATTGAAAATCACAAATATAGCACCTCATCACTGAATAAGGAGAATCTTATGAAGAAATTAACCCATTTAGCATTTGCCGGATTTATCGCATCCATGCTGTTTGCCATACCCCATACGTATGCAGATGACAGCTGCAATTCAGGATACGCCTATGAAGACTGCAGGCGCGCTCCCCACATTTCTCCCTCCTATGCTTTAGGTTTAGTCATCGCAACTGGAGTCATCACACTCGTGTTTACCAATGGAAACAGCCATGGATTTTCCAACCACAGCCACAATCACAGCCATAGCCACAATCATTCGTAATCTCATTCCATGCCTGCTAGCGGTCTCTTGCCAGTCAAGTCCGCCATCTTGGAAAGTAAGCGAGACAAAAAGCCGCCACCCCTCTTATCAGGCTTGCAGCATCTCTCAAAAACCTGATAATCTCTACCGTGGAATGGAGCTGGAATTCGTCCGCACCTCTTCAAGAACGCACGCTTATCTCAACGTCTTCTCTTTAACATTCCCTTCTGATCGCTTAGATGAGAATAAGACGAAAGTTGTCATCAAAATCGAAGATGAAGAGCAGATCTTCCTTGCGCACAGATTGGAAGGAGGGCAGCGGCTGCTTTTACCCGAAGATGCTCGAGATCTTCTTGTCCAAGCGCTGCTGGAAAATAAACCCGTTGCGATGATTGCCGGACGCTTTGATGTCAAAATTTCTCCAGGAAATTTTTCAAAAAAGCATTGTCAAAAAATAAATCTTTATGAGAAAAGATAGGGAAATGAATACCTTGACTCGGGCTTTGCGGCATTTTTGGGCGAAAGATGAGCAAGCTCCCTCGTTTGATTAGCTTTATGGTGGGATAGTGCTATGTTGAAAAAATTCTTCGCTTCGGTCATTACCTTTGCATTGTTGTGCTTCACGCCCGGCAATGTCGAATGCTACCAAGGATGCGGTTCCTCCCAACAATGCTGTAAAGATTACGGAGGCTACATCCCCGCTGCAGGAAGAGCTTATGAAAGCGCTTGCAACACCCTCTGCTTTTCCCCCTGTTTAGCGGTGGGCGTCGTTGCAGTCGCGTCACTTGCTACCATCATTGCTTTGACGAACAATAGCGGGGACACAGGAGTTGTGATCCACGCACATAGTGATTAACTTAAGGATTCTCTTATGAAGCTTTGGAAAAAAACCGCAATTCTTTTAACTTGCTCATCAATGCTATGCTTAAACACTTCCGAGGGGATTGAGTACTGCACAGACACCGGAGGATGTGCTTACGAAGATGCCTATCAATCGTGCTGCATCGCACCGGCAATCGCATTTGCTTTAGTGGCTATCGCTGGAATCATTGCAGTCGGCGTTCACAACCGCAGTTCAAGCTCGCATACGACAAATGCTCATACTCAGTAAGCACTATCTAGGTAAGCGCCATTTCTGCTGCATTTCATGCAGCTGGCTTTCTACTGCTTCAAAGTATTGATCCACAAATAAGAATTGGTTTCTAATCAGTTTTCCTTCTGGCTCATGCTGAAGAAGCATGTGAAAAAAAGAACCGAACAAGTAGCGGTACTCAAGCAGTTGATTGAAAATTTCTGAGATCTCATTTTTTGCATCGAATGCATCTAAATTTTCTTTACTGCAAACACGCTGAACAAATCCTAAAAAATCTTGAAGGTAACCTTTCATATCGTTCATATCAGCCTCAATTTCATGCACGTGCCGATGAGTGTCGCATTTTTTAACCCACCCTTGAAGTTCTTCAATAATTTCTTTGAATTTATTTAGCCTGCTCAGATGCTTCTGATCCAGATTCTTTCCAACCAATCCATGATGCACTCGATAGAGGTGATGAAATTGAGGAATTTCAAACAAAACATTGTACTGCCAATCTGCCCGCATCGCTTTAGAAAAAACTCTTCCCGCATAGTCTATGGCCAGCAAATTGAAAGACCCCAGCTCATCCATTGCGTCAACCTGCTCCAGAAGCCTCTCTGCTCTAGCACGCATGATCACACGAGAAGACAAAGGCTGTCCCATTTCATGCAAAGTACGATTAATCGCCTCGTACTGCGAATATAGAAAATCGCTTTGTTGATCCTCTTTGTTGAGAGAAGCGCTGAATCTTTCGAACAATTTACCCAGCAGTTCCACTTCATAGACCAAATCAAGCAGCTCTCGCGTTTTTTCCGGCTCAGGACCGACAACCCATTCTGTAAATCCCCACCTATTTCTTACATAGGGATCAGGGTGGGTTCTCAGGTCGAAGTCGCGGTAGCCCTCAATTGTTGCTCCAAGAGTGTGAACTTCCGCTTGCATCCCTTTGACAAGCTCAGCAACTGTCTGCCTATTAGACGGGTTCCGATACAAATCGGCTGGATCGGTCTTGACCGCCCTGCTTTTCTCATACAATGCCTCCTCGAGCATCCAGAAATAGTGGCTGAACACCTCTTTTGCACGCTCCAGACTAAATAAACTGCGGAGCGCTCTGATGGGTTCTCTCGGAGGCAGCGACTTCGTTTTTTGATTCAAATTCCATAATTTCAATAGTTCATAGAGTTTCTTGAAATCTTTTTGAACCGATTCATCCAACTCTGCAAAAGCGTGATAACTCTTGAATTTGCGTGAAGATTTTTCAATCTTCTCTTTTAGTTTTTGATAATCGCTCAATCTTTGAGAAAACCATTTGAACTGGAGATGAAGAAAGCGCCTGCTTTTTCTCAGATAAGAATAAAGAGAACGATCGATCATTGAAGCCCTAAAACCAAAGAGAGACTTCCAAAAACTGCCCTTTTTCCCTTCTTTTTGACAAGCCTTGCGATAATCTTTCAGCAGAGGTTCCATCCTATTCAACAGCCACTCGCACTCTTTCATCTGACGAAGAAGAGACTGTTTCACCTGCTCCACGATATTCATCAAGTCAGAACGCCACTGTTCAAATCCCACTTGATTTAGCTGTTGGAAAAGCTCAGTTGCACAGCCTTCCAAAATTTCCACATATTCCCATAACGCACCGTTGAGCTGTCTCGATGCCGATTCCCAGTCGTTCGAGGCAACGATTTTCTCATCGCTTTGGGTAATCATTGCAACAGATTTGCCAAAACTCTGCACTGCATCTCTTGAGCGCAGCCGTTCAGAGTCCAGTTGAGGAAGAACGAGAGGCAAAGCTTTTCCAGGCAATGGATGAATGGAATAGATAATGCTTTTAGCCAGCTGAGATTCGCTATAGGAAAGATAAGCGTGAAGATGCTCAAGAAGAGCCTTATCAAAATTTGCAATACCCTGAAAATCAATAGGTTTCATACAGAAACCGATCCTCTCGCTAAGAACTTATGCCGCTGATACTATTCTTACTCAATGGCTTATTTAATTCAAACATCAACTTGAGCAATTGGAGGCAGCTATGTTAAGATAGCTTAAGAGAAGCCAAATTCAACGGACGATTTATGCAAAAAGGCCACCATTTGGAGTTTGACTGCCTAGAGTGCAGCGAACCTGTGAATTTTTCGATTTTTGATCTGGACAAACCAGACTCTCCCATCATATGCTCGGGTTGTCGGAAGCATTACGTTCTCGATGATGAAACCCTGAGAAGACAGCTGCGAAAATTTGAAGCGCTTTGCAGGCAGATTGTTGAGAGCGAGGAGATTTTAGGAAACGCTGCGATTGGTATCGACGTTGGCAGCCAAAAGGTTAAAATCCCTTATAATCTCTTGCTTACCAGGCTGAATTCAAGCCTAGACTTAACGATCGGCGATCGCAGTGTCTCCATCTTGTTTCGCATGGAACCTGGCTTAGACTTAAGAAGTGAGAGGTAAAAAAATGAATAAACTTGAACAACTAAAAAAAGTCACCACAATCGTTGCGGATACTGGTGATATTGATGCGGTAAAAGCTCATGCCCCAACAGATGCGACCACCAATCCCTCTCTTATTTTGCAGGCAACGGAAAAGCCGCAATATGCCCATCTGATCGAAGATGCAGTCCATTATGCCAAAGGTAAAGGCGGCTCGGTAAAACTCTTGATGGAAAAGCTGTTTGTCAATTTCGGCGCTGAAATCCTGAAGTTTATTCCTGGCCGTGTTTCTACAGAGGTAGATGCCCGCCTCTCTTTTGATGTGGAGGAGAGCATCCAAACTGCACGGGACCTTATCAGCCTTTATCATGAAGTCGGGGTTCCTAGGGAAAAAGTTCTGATTAAGCTCGCCTCGACATGGGAAGGAATCCAAGCCTGCCGAGAGCTGGAAAAAGAGGGAATCCACTGCAATATGACGCTCATGTTCAGCATAGGACAAGCAGTCGCCTGCTCCGATGCGCGCGCGACGCTCATCTCTCCTTTTGTCGGTCGCATTCTCGATTGGTATAAAAAATCAGAAGGAGTAGAAAGCTATCCTGCCGATCAAGATCCCGGAGTGCTTTCAGTCACCCAAATTTATCATTATTTCAAGAAATTTGGAATTAAAACACAAGTCATGGGTGCCAGCTTCCGGAATAAAGAGGAAGTGCTCGAGCTCGCTGGATGCGATCTTTTGACGATCTCTCCAAACCTTCTTGAGGAGATCAGCAATGAGAAAGGCGAACTTCCCATTAAGCTTTCTGCAGATCATGCCAAAGACGAGCCGATCGAAAAAATTGAAATCGATGAAAAAACATTTCGTTGGATGCTCAATGAAAATGCGATGGCGACAGAAAAATTAGCCGAAGGGATTCGTAAATTCGCAGCAGACTCTGCCAAGCTTGAAAAAAAGATACAGGACAAGTATTTTTAGAATGAGGAAGTTGCAAAACTTCCTCGAACGATTGATATTTAACAGATTATTTGATAATCTGTTAAAATGCAAAAGTTTAAGAGCCATTATTTTCCGTTAGTATTCGTCTCGTTTTTCTTAGCATTTAATTACTTTATTTTAAAGGCATTAAAAGAAACCTTGCTAGTGACAGCTCCTGATGCAGGAGCTGAAGCGATCCCTTTTGCGAAAATGTGGCTCCTTTTTCCTATAAGTATGGTGTTTCTAGCAGTTTTCACTTGGATGGCAACAAGAATTTCATTTCGGTTTGCTGTTTCATCAATCATCGTATTTTTTCTTTCCTCTTATGCCTTTTTCACCTTTTTCTGCTATCCTTTACGCGAGTCTCTACATTTAAACAGCGTTGCCGATCAAATGCAGCTTATCCTTCCAGCTGGATGGAAAGGATTGATCGCAGTTGTTCGATATTGGAGCTATTCGTTATTTTATGTGACTGCGGAATGCTGGTGCACGATGGTCTATTCGGTTGTCTTCTGGGGGTACGCAAACGCAGTTACAAAATTTCATGATGCAAAAGAGATCTATCCCTTTTTGACATTAGCGGGAACAACAGCCGCTTTGTTTGCCGGACCGATAGCGATCTTTTTGACATCAAGCCGCTTCTCTCACCTCTTTGCCAACCCATTTGATTTTTCTCTTTACACTCTCACCACTCTTGTTCTTTTCTGCGGAATCGCTGCATTGATCATTTTCCTCAAGTACTGCCCTTCAGTACCGTCTAAAGAAACCGAGGCTAAAGAGAAGAAACATTTTCTTAAAACATTTATTGGAGTATTCAAATCACGCTATTTGATGATTTTAGCGTCGATAGGACTCACTTACAACCTTGTGATTAACTTGTCAGATGTTGTTTGGAAAAATGAAGTTCTAAAGCTTTATCCAGATCCGCAAGATTTTACATCCTATTTGAGCTACGTCACGCTTGTCACAGGTTTGATTTCGACAGTTTTTACCCTTTTCATCTGCCGTCCTTTTTTAAAACATTGCGGATGGACAAAAACAGCCTTGTTAACGCCTCTTGTCACATTAGCAACAGCTGCGGTGTTTTTTACAGCGTTATTTTTTTCTGAAAGAGATCCGGTGGTTATTCCTCTTTCAACAGTAGCTTTCCTAGGTTCCTTACACATCTGTCTCAGCTGTGGAGGAAAATACACGCTATTTGAACCGACCAAAGAGCTCGCATTTACCCCTTTGTCTCAGTCAGAAAAGATCCATGGCAAAGCGGCAATCGACGGCGTGGGCGCGCGAGTGGGAAAAACGGGAAGCTCGATGATCTACCAAGCACTGCTGATCGGGCTTCCAACCGTGTCTGCTTGCGCACCTGTTGTAGGAATACTGGTGATTATTGGAATCAGCCTTTGCATCCGCTGTGTTTTTCTTTTGGGAAAAAAAGTCGATCAGCAACTCGCAAAAACTTAATCCGCATAAGGGTCAGATTCTCCCACCTTTTTTGGCCAACGAACTCCAGATGCTAAGGTAGCAATAAAGTTAGAGGCTTCATCTCTTCCCGAAACAGTTTTCTCCAAATTCTCCATACGACTGCCAAATTTTTCCAGTTCATCAGCACTTAAATGTAACGCAGCAGCTAAATACAAAGCAGATGCGAAATTCCTACTGTACGTATCTGGCGGCTTAATTCCTTTTTCTTTAAAGATCAAATCTTCATAATTTTTCTTTAATTGATCGAAATTTTTAGCATATTTACTATACAATTCCTGATAATTCATTTCATTTTTCAAAAAATTTTCTAAAAATTTTTTTGCACTCAATTGAAACCTAGGGTCTTCAACAAGAACTTTAATATACTGGAATTGTTTACGTTCACTGTCTCGTATATTGCTATTTTTTAAAGAGATCATAATGCCGAGGTTTTCAAATGCTTTCTTATATAAATCAGAGCAAAAATTTAACTGCTCAGGTAAACCCTCCAACCATTTTCCTTCATTGCTCTGAACAGGAACTCCAACAATCCTCTTTTCAATGATCTGATTCAGAAAAACATCATAAAAAGGATACTCGTTACGCCTTTTAAATTTTGAAATACTTCTTTGATCATCTGATCTTTTTTCTGGTAGCTTTTCGATCTGTTTTCTAATATATTCCAATTCTTTTTCTGCATCCTTCTTAGCTTCTGCAGAAGAAGCTGTCTTAACTGCATTTTCTTTTTTTTCTAAGATTTTCTGATAATCAGATTTACATAAAATTCCATGTTCTTTATCTATTGCATCATAGCATTCTTCTTTGAACGCCTCGTATGCTTCTTTCATCTCTGGAGATTCTTCGAACAACTTTTTCGCCCCTTCCTGATCTTTATAAGGAGTCATTAATGCAAGCAAATAATCTTTCATTTTTTGTTGCCAATTTTCCTCTTCCTTTTGATTGCCTATCAATTGGTTCCTTCCAATGTGAATATCAAATTCTTCAAGTTTCGAAAAATTATGTTCGGCTTCCTTTTTAGCTAAATAATGACTAAAGCCTTTTAGATCGGATTCCTCTTGATTTTGATTAACCATTTGAAGATAGGAGGAATAGAGAGCAGAAAGTTTTGGGCTTGCATGTAATACTTTAGGTGAAACTTCAGCTATATCTTTAAGAAAATCTGATAAACTTTCTTCTCTTTGGGAGACTTCTGTGAGAGTAGCCGTCCCCAATACAGCAACCTGCTGCATGATTTTTTTTTGTTTCTTTACATTGGCCTTTTCTTGTATTTTTCCTGAAAGGTCGATAGTTTTCTTACAGATTTGCCGTATCTGTATTAAATCGTTAATACTCAAATTTTTTAGCATATCGGGACTAACCCATCCTTTTCCTTTAAAAAAAAAACCTAACTGAGTAAAAAAACGCCCTGCATGATTAGCTTTTGACATCACTAAGATAACATCAGAAATTTTAACCCCTTTATCTATCTCACAATCCATCATCTCTTGATAACTTAATTGATCAAAATTTCTTTCTCCTCCAAAAATTGAATTAACTGTCATTTCCCACCTCATTTAACAAAAACACCCTTAAAAAATTATAATTTATTAATTAAATTAAATCAATCTATTGAATATTTGACATTTCTTATTGTATTGAATTTGAACCAGGCAAAGCCGAAGCTGTTGCAGCGCGAGCCTGAATAGGCCTCAAAATTAGAAGCTGCCGACGACGTCAAAAACCGATTTTTGAAGTTGATTCCATATATAGTGAAATAAATTCAAAATCTGAGGGATTCAGTATGGAAAAAAGGCGAGGTTGTAGAACCTCGCCTTTAATAAAGAAGCATTCCAATTAATTTGGAACACTTTCAAAATCGAAGACTAACTCTTCGATCAATTCACGATCGACAAATTTTTTGACACGCTTGTGTTTCTCAAAACCAGTACCACCAGGGATAACATGCCCCATGATCACGTTTTCTTTAAAACCAAGCAGATAGTCGGTTTTTCCTGCACACGCAGCTTCAGTCAACACACGTGTCGTATCCTGGAATGAAGCAGCAGAAATAAACGAATCCGTGCTTAACGAAGACTTGGTAATTCCTAAAAGGACAGGAGCTGCCTGTGCAGCCTTTCCACCATCGGCAACTGTTTTCAAGTTTTCAAGCTCAAATTCTTTTTTATCCACTTCCTCGCCAAACAAAAGTCTTGTATCGCCAGGATCAACAACACGCACTTTTTTCAACATCTGTCTGATGATGATCTCAACATGCTTATCGTTGATGTCGACTCCCTGCAGACGGTAAACCTCCTGCACCTGATTAACCAGATATTTCTGCAACTCGCGAACACCGCAAATTTCAAGGATCTCATGGGGGATCACAACACCATCTGTCAATTGCTGCCCTTTAACAACATGATCTCCTTTTTGCACAATCAAATGCTTGTTGTGAGGAATCAGATGTTCCTCTTCCATTCCCGAAACTTCATCTCTGACAACGACAATCCGCTTATTCTTCTGAACACCACGAAAATCAACAGTTCCGTCAATCTTCGCAATCTCAGCAGAATCTTTCGGCTTGCGAGCCTCAAACAGCTCTGCTACCCGAGGCAGACCGCCAGTAATGTCTTTCGTCTTCATCGCTCCGCGAGGCAGACGTGCAAGCATCGTTCCAGCTTTTGCATACTGACCTTCTTCAACAGAAATGATTGCCCCCGAAGGGATCGGATAGGTACCGACAAGCTCCTTGCACTCTTCATCAGCATAGACAGTAATCTGAGGGTGAAGCTCTCCGCGATGCTGTTTGACGACAAGCTCTACCTGTCCAGTTTGTTTATTCACTTCCCTTTCTGTCGAAATCCCTTCAACAAGGTCTTCATACTTCAAGTATCCCGGACGATCGCAGATAATTGGAATGTTATGTTGCTCCCACTGAGCGATCAATTGATCTTTTTTAACGACAGAACCATCTGCGACAAGAATCTTCGTTCCGAGCTCAATTGTAAATGTTTGCAGCGGTTCGATCGATTTCGTCGACAAGAGCTTCTTATACTCTTCAAGAGAACGCCCCTCGTCCGGTACGATATTAAGAGTTCCGTTCTTGTTCAAAGTCACCCACTGTCCTTCTTCATTCAGAACCGTGCGCAAATCTTGATAGACCAGAATTCCTTCATACTCTGTTTCAAGGTGAGGGCTAGAGGAAGCAGATGCGATCCCCCCGAGGTGGAAGGTTCTCATCGTCAACTGAGTTCCCGGTTCACCAATCGACTGAGCAGCAATAATACCGACTGCCTCTCCCTGGCTAATCAATTTACCGTTCGCCAAGTTCGTTCCATAGCACTTTTGACAAACACCGCGACGTGTCTCACAAGTCAATACAGAACGGATCTTCACCGTTTCAATCCCTGAGTCGTCTATGCTTTCTGCTTGCACAAGAGTCAGTACATCGCCAGTTTTAGCTAAAATTTTCGTTGAATCGCCTGGAAGAAGAATATCTTCACAAACAGTGCGGCCATAAATACGGTCTTTCAACGGAAGCAGCTCCTCTTGCCCCTGCTTGATCGCAGAAACTTCAATTCCATTCAACGTTCCGCAATCATCTTCGGTGATGATCACATCTTGAGACACATCGACAAGACGACGAGTCAAATATCCGGAATCCGCTGTTTTCAAAGCAGTATCCGCAAGACCTTTACGCGCACCGTGAGAAGAGATCGAAAATTCCAGAACAGACAACCCTTCACGGAAGTTAGATGTAATCGGAGATTCAATAATTTCTCCAGAAGGCTTAGCCATCAATCCACGCAAAGCTCCCAGCTGTCTAGCTTGAGATTTATTTCCTCGAGCACCGGAATCCATCATCAAATAGATCGGATTGCGCGTACCATCGCGGACATCAGTCAACATTTCGAAAAGTTCATCAGACAGCACTTCTTGAACTTCTGTCCAAATGCTAATGGTTTTTGATTTCCGCTCACCATCAGTGATGATCCCGTCTTCGTATTGCTTCTTAATCACAGCAACTTTTTCGTGGGCTTCATCAATAATTTTCTGCTTCTTATCCGGTACACAAACATCTGAAACCCCCATGGAAAGTGCAGCACGAGTCGCTTCTCTAAAGCCAAGGTTTTTCAAATTGTCTAAAAATTGAACAGTGCGTTCAAGCCCAACCTTCTTATAGCAAGTCTGAATCAGCTGTCCGACTTTCTGTTTTGGAAGACTGTAGTTCTGAAAGCCCAACTCTTCTGGCACAATCGTATTGAAAACAACACGCCCTGGAGTTGTTTTGATGATCCCGTCTTTGGTTCTTAGCTTAATCTCTTCATGGATGCGGATGCCCCGATTATAGAACAGGTGCTCCTCCCCTTTTTCCTCTTCGTACCATGAATAAGAACCGCTGGCATGCAATGCCAATAAAACCTCTTCAGCATTACTAAAGACGCGTGTTTTCTTTCCATGTTCCTGCGGGAAATACATCGGATCGCACATGAGGTAATACAATCCCAGGGTCATATCCTGAGAAGGAATCGCCACCGGCTTTCCTGAAGAGGGCAAGAAGATATTATCCGGCGCCATCATCAGAAGCTTTGCTTCTAACTGTGCTTCTACAGATAATGGGACGTAAACAGCCATTTGGTCACCGTCAAAGTCGGCGTTAAATGCCGCACAGACTAACGGATGGATACGGATCGCCTTACCTTCGATAAGTACCGGCTCAAACGCTTGAATTCCCAATCTGTGCAACGTCGGCGCACGGTTGAGAAGAACCGGATGCCCTTTGATGATTTCATCGAGAACATCCCAAACTTCTGTCGATTGCCTTTGGATCATCTTTTTAGCTGACCGAATGGTATAGACATAGCCAAGATCCTTCAAACGCTTCACAATAAACGGTTCAAACAATTCAAGCGCCATTAACTTTGGAAGACCACACTGATTGAATTTCAATTCAGGTCCTACAATAATCACAGAGCGCCCGGAATAGTCGACACGTTTACCAAGGAGATTTTGACGGAAACGTCCCTGTTTCCCCTTCAACATTTCAGATAAAGATTTCAAAGGACGATTTCCTGCACCCATGACAGGATGACCATGGCGTCCGTTGTCAAAAAGAGCGTCGACAGCTTCTTGAAGCATTCTCTTTTCGTTACGGACAATCACTTCCGGTGTTTTGAGTTTGAGAATTGCCTTCAGACGATTGTTTCGGTTGATCACCCGACGGTATAAGTCATTCAAATCCGAAGTTGCAAATCTTCCGCCATCTAACGGCACAAGAGGCCTTAGCTCTGGAGGAATAACCGGAACACAAGACATCACCATTGACTCAGGCTTGTTACCTGAAGTCACAAAGCTCTCAACAATTTTCAAACGCTTGGCAAGCTTCATGCGTGCTTGCTGCGATTTTGTGCGACGAAGCTTTTCCTTTAAATCGATCAGCAGAAGTTGAAGATCTTCTGTGGCAAGCAGTTCATAGACTGCTTCACCTCCCATACGAGCGGCAAACGCGTCCCTTCCCCACTTCTCTTGAGCTTCCCGATATTCTACATCGTTCAGAAGCTGTTTTTTCTCAAGTTCAGTGTGCCCTGGATCCGTCACGACATATTCTTCATAGTAGATAACTCTTTCCAGATCAGTCGTTGACATTCCAAGGACGTTGCCGATACGGGAAGGCATTGTTTTGAAAAACCAAATGTGGACGACCGGCACTGCAAGATCAATGTGGGCCATTCTTTCACGCCGAACTTTTGAAAGCGTCACTTCTACGCCGCAACGATCACAAACAATCCCTTTATGCTTAATCTTTTTGTATTTCCCGCAAGCGCATTCCCAATCACGAGTCGGTCCAAAAATCTTTTCGCAAAATAGCCCGCCTTTCTCAGGTTTGAACGTACGGTAATTAATCGTTTCAGGCTTTTTAATCTCCCCATGGGACCAGTCGCCTCGGATCACATCATCAGCTGCAATCTGAATGGTGAGCTTATCAAATTCCTGCTGTTGTTCACTTAAGTCTGCCATTTATTTCACAACTCCTATAAGACTAAAATTCTGATTCCTCAACTGATTCTGTGCGCACATCAAGGCACAATCCCTGCATCTCTTTAATCAATACATTAAAGGATTCAGGTGTTCCACTGCGCAGAACATTTTCCCCTTTGACAATTGATTCATAGATACGGGTACGACCTGTTACGTCATCAGATTTTACAGTCAATAATTCCTGTAACAAGTGTGCGGCGCCATAAGCTTCGGCAGCCCACACTTCCATTTCCCCGAAACGCTGTCCACCCATTTGTGCTTTACCACCAAGCGGCTGTTGGGTAACAAGCGAATATGGCCCCACAGCACGCGCGTGAATTTTATCAGCAACGAGGTGGCTTAATTTAAGCATGTAAATGTATCCGACAACAACGGTGTTGTCGAAACGGTTTCCAGTCCGTCCGTCCTGCAAGAAAAACTTGCCGTTTTCCGGAAGTCCTTGCTCTTTCATCATCTTCCAGATCTCCTCTTCAGGAAATCCTTCAAACACAGGAGTCTTAATTTTAATCCCTTTTAATTTGGCGGCAAAGCCAAGATGGGTTTCAAACAGCTGACCCATGTTCATACGTGAAGGCACCCCAAGCGGGTTGAGGATCATCTCGACAGTTTGGCCGCTTTCAAGAAAAGGCATGTCTGCTTCCGGAACGATATTGGAGACAACCCCTTTATTTCCGTGGCGGCCTGCCATCTTATCACCAACTTGCAGCTTGCGTTTGGATGCGACGTAAACCTTCACTTGGCGGATCACTCCAGCCTCAAGATCGGTATCCCCTTTCTTGAGATGCTCAAGCTGAGTTTTAAAGTGCGTTTCCAACGTCTGCAGCTTAACATCATAATCATGAAGCACCTGCTTGAGCGTTTGGTAAACCTGATTTTCCGGCATGATGAGATCATCGACGTTGTAATCTTCAAACGTTTCAATCACATCTTGAGTTAAGAGCACTCCCTCTTCAAGCACAATTTCCGCTGTTTTACGATGAACAATGGTGCCTGGAGCTTTATCATTCAACAAAAGAGCTCCCAAACGTTCATGACGCTCCATCTTCAGCTCGCTGCGCTTCTGCTTATACTCTCTTTGCAAATCCTTTAGACGGGAAGCTTCTTCGACTAACTCCTCATCCGTTTTGGAGAGTCTGTCGCGGCGGCTGAATACTTTGACATCCATCACAACCCCTTCAGTCCCCGGAGGAACGACAAGCGAGGCATCTTTTACATCAGCAGCTTTTTCTCCGAAAATTGCCCTAAGCAAACGCTCTTCCGGAGCAAGCTCGGTTTCCGATTTAGGCGTGATTTTACCGACGAGGATATCGCCCGGCTTCACTTCGGCTCCGATTCGGATAATTCCATCATCGCCTAAGTTAATCAAGGCATCTTCAGAGACATTTGGAATATCTCTGGTAATCTCTTCTTTACCTAGTTTCGTATCGCGCGCTGTCAGCTCGAACTCTTCTACATAAATTGATGTGTAAGCATCTTCCCTAAGAAGCTTCTCCGAGATAATAATCGCATCCTCGTAGTTATATCCCATCCAAGGCATAAACGCTACAAGCACATTGCGCCCAAGAGCAATCTCGCCATTATCGGTAGCAGGACCATCGGCAATCACATCGCCGGACTTAATTTTTTCCCCGACTTTGCACAAAGGCTTTTGGTTGATGCAGGAACCAGAGTTCGACCTCATGAACTTTTTCAGAAGATAAGTTTTCTTCTCCATGGGGTTTTTCTTCGGAGCAATGACAATCTTATTGCCATCGATATACTGAACTGTGCCATCTTCTTCCGCAATCACAACAGCTCCCGAGTCTCTGGCTGCACGCGCTTCCAGCCCCGTTCCAACAATCGGCGCTTCAGGAGCCAATAAAGGTACGCCCTGACGCTGCATGTTTGATCCCATCAACGCACGGTTAGCATCATCGTGTTCAAGAAACGGGATCAACCCTGTGACAATCGAGACAAGCTGCTTAGGGGAAACATCCATATGAGTCACTCTGGATGACTCGATCTCAAGCGGTTCTCCACGGTACCTTGCCCAACAAATTTCATCTTCAAACATGTTGAACTCATCTAATGAAACAGAAGCCTGAGCAATGACGCAGTTCTCTTCCTGATCAGCAGTCATGTATTCGATCTCTTCCGTTACAACCCCATCGCGCACGATTCTATACGGAGTCTCGATGAATCCGAATTCGTTAATCTTCGCAAAAGAAGAAAGAGAGGTGATCAAACCAATGTTCGGACCTTCAGGTGTTTCAATTGGACAAATCCTTCCATAGTGGCTTGTATGCACGTCGCGCACCTCAAAACCGGCACGATCGCGATTGAGGCCTCCCGGCCCAAGAGAGGAAAGACGCCTCTTATGCGTTAATTCCGCAACAGGATTTGTCTGGTCCATAAATTGTGAAAGTTGAGAACGGCCGAAGAAATCTTTCAAGACACCTGAAAGCCCCTTGGCAGACACAATTTTACCGGGAGTAAGCGTATCGGAAGTAAAGTCGAAAAGATTCATCCTTTCGCGAATGATCTTTTCCATGCGCGCCAAGCCGATGCGGCACTGGTTCTGAATCAACTCGCCAACAGAGCGCACGCGCCGATTTCCTAAATGGTCGATATCATCAATATACGCATTTTCATCGCCGGATCGAAGACGGATCAAGTATTTGACAGCGTTAATCACATCATCTTTAGACAAGGTCACAACTTCAAGCACCTCATCATTCACTTCGCATCCAAGTTTGGAGTTAAGCTTATAACGGCCAACTCTTCCAAGATTATACCGTTTGGGATCGAAAAACAGACGCATCATTGCCGAACGGGCATTGGAAAGCGTTGCAGGCTCTCCAGGACGGATTTTCCTATAAAAATCCTTAAGAGCTGTTTCGTATGAGTCCGTCGGGTCCTTTGCCAGCATTTTTATGATCGGACTGGTTTCGTCAGCATCTTCTGCGATTCTGACCATGCTGATATCAGAGTCTGCCATTCTCTTGAGCATCGCTGTTGTCAATTTCTCGCCAGCCTTGCCAAAAATCAGCCCGCTTTCTTCATCAAGCACATCCTCAGCAAGAATTTTACCAACAAGCTTTTCGAAATCTTTTTCCGACTTAATTTTCATTTTACGAGTGCTAAAGAACTCTTCAATAATATCGGCGTTTGTGGAATACCCCAAAGAACGGATAAATGTCGTTGCCAAAATTTTTCGGCGTCTTTTTTTTCTATCGATATAAATGTGAATCATGTCATTTGTATCGAATGCCCCTTCAAGCCAGCTCCCACGGTATGGGATGATGCGGAAAGAATACAAAATGTTTCCACGTGGATGCCTTTCCTGCTCAAAGCAAATTCCAGGAGAGCGGTGAAGCTGGGAAACGACAACCCTTTCAGCACCGTTGATGATGAAAGTCCCTTTGTCGGTCATGATCGGAATGGTCCCCATATAGACCTCTTCCTCCTTGATACCGGTTTCATCTGTCAGGCGAAATTTAACTTTCAGAGTGACATTGTAGCTGATTCCTCGTCGAATGCACTCATCAGGCGGATATTTTGGCACACCAAGACTGTAAGACAAAAATTCGATGATCGTTTTTTCATCATAAGACTTGATGGGGAAAATTTCGTTGTAAACCTCTTGTAGGCCGATATTATCCCTTTCTTCAGGATATTTATCGATCTGCAGAAATTGATTGAATGATTTAATTTGAATCTCTATGAGATTGGGAAGATCTATAATCTCTTTGCTTTCTTTGAAACTGACACGATTTGGTGGCCGTTGCGTCATAAATGGAGGACTCCCTACTGTAAACCTAAAAAAACTCACAAATATAGCGATCGTGATTCAAAAATTGATTTTTGACATCATCAACTTCGGTTCATCCAAATCCCAGGCATTTTCTCGTCAAATTCCCAATTTTTGAATCACGATCGGTATACACAAGACCAGGCAATAAGAAATATTATTGATATTTCTTAAAGCCTGGGCATAATTTTAGCACTGAAATAATTGAAATTCAACGTTTGCAGCACTAATCAAGAACTAGACTCCCTTTAAGACTGCTTTAGCACCAGCGTCTTCTAGCTTTTTCTTGATCTCTTCCGCTTCCGCTTTAGGAGCAGACTCTTTCAAAACTTTAGGAGCAGACTCAGCCAACTCTTTAGCTTCTTTTAGTCCAAGACCTGTAACTTCGCGGACAATCTTAATCACCGCAATTTTCTTGTCAGCAGGTACTTCTGTTAAAGTCACTTCGAAGTCAGTAGCTTCTTCCTCAGCGGCTTCTCCGCCAGCTGCAGCAGCAACAGGAGCTGCGACAACAGCTGCTGCTGCAGCCTCTACACCCCAGTGCTCTTCTAAAGCTTTTTTCAACTCAGACATCTCAAGAACAGTCAATTTACTGAGTTCTTCTACGAGTTTTTCTGTTTTTGTACTCACTTTTTATTCCTCTCAAAAATAGTTAACTTTTAGTTAGATCCTTCTTCTTTTTTTACCTTGTTATCCAAGCAGTACAAAATGGAACACAAGAGAGCATTCATCGCACCCACTGTTTGCTGCATTGGTGCTGCGAACACACCTAGCAACTGCGCTCGCATTTCATCTTTGCCTGGCAGTTTAGACAAGGTTTCAACATCTTCAGCATTGAGCAGACGCCCATCAAACTGACCGCCAAGAACATTGACGCCGTTATTAGTCGCCTTTCGAAGTTCGAAAACAGCTTTAGTGGCTTGAATAGAGTCTTCACCTGTGAAAACAATTCCAATATGACCAGGAAGCTGATCAAGCTCAAGCTCAATACCTAACTCGTTAGCGGCCTTGATTAAGACTCTCTTTTTGACAATCTCGATACTACCGCCGTGATCGGCTATCTGACGTCTAAAGTCGCTTGTACGATTTGCATCCAGACCTGAATACTGCATGATAACAAAGCTATCATGCCCTTCAATCTGTTCCTTAATTTCGTCAAGGAGAAGTTGCTTTTCTGATCTCATCTTTCACATCTCCCCTATATTGTCTCTACTTTGCGTAGTTCGATTTTGAGGCCTGGACCCATCGTTGAAGAAAGAACCAACGATTTCATGTATTGACCCTTTGAACTAGCGGGTTTTTGCTTCTGAATGGCGTCAATCAACGACTTGATATTCTCTACCAACTGCTGTACAGTGAAAGAGAGCTTACCAACAGCTGCATTGACAACCCCATACCGATCAACTTTAAATTCAATCTTTCCACCTTTCAAATCCTGAATGGCTTTTCCGATCTCATTTGTGACCGTACCAGCTTTTGGGGTGGGCATTAAGCCGCGAGGGCCCAGTATTTTACCCAATTTTCCCACATCCCGCATCAAGTCAGGCGTAGCAACGACGGCGTCAAAATCCGTCCATCCCTTGCCGACTTTTTCAAAGTATTCGTCATCCCCTGCATAATCCGCACCAGCGTCAAGAGCTTCTTGAATCTTGTCGCCTCGAGCGAACACGAGAATACGTGTGGTTTTACCTGTTCCATTCGGTAATGAAACAGTTCCACGTACGTTTTGGTCTGACTTACGGGGGTCCACGCCCAACTTCAACGCAACTTCAATCGATTGATCAAACTTAACCGGAGGAAGTTGTTTTAATAATTCGACGGCTTCTTCTAAAGTGTGTTGTTTTTGCACATCAATAGATTCCGCTATCTCCCGAAAACGTTTACTAAGGCGTCCCATATTATCCTTTATGTTACGAGTTCAATTCCCATTGAACGAGCTGTTCCTAAAACGATATTGACAGCAGCATCAAGATCTCGACAGTTCAGATCCTGCATTTTATCTTTCGCAATCTGTTCCGCCTGCTCTCTTGTGATTTTGCCAACTTTATCCCTATTAGGAACAGCCGATCCTTTTTCAAGCCCCAATGTTTTTTTCAACATCTGAGCCATGGGTGGTTTTTTACAAATAAAAGTGAATGACTTGTCTGAGTAGACAGTAATCACAACAGGAAGAATGTCTCCTGCCATTTGTTGAGTTTTTGCATTAAATTCCTTGCAGAAGGCCATGATGTTCACGCCTGCCGCACCCAATGCGGGTCCGATTGGCGGAGCAGGATTAGCTTTTCCTGCCGGAATTTGCAGTTTGATAAATTTTTCTGCTTTTTTTGCCATTTTCCAAGATTTCCTTTTTATTCGCTCTCTTCAGTGACTTCTTCGACTTGAACAAATTCAAGGTCGTCCACCTGAGTCTCTCTTCCAAAAATCGAGACCTGCACGCTAAGCCTGCCTTTATCCGGCTGCACATCTGTGACTGTACCCACAAAATTCACGAAAACACCATCGATGATCTTCACATTGTCACCGACCTCGAATTGATGCTTCTGGACAACTTTTTCTTTCTTTTCTTCAATATCTTGCAGAATCTCATCGACTTCCTGAGGAGTCAGAGGCGTCGGTTGATCTCCCCCCAAAAATCCGATAACACCTGGAACGTCACAAATATAGCCCCACGATTCATCAGTCAGAGTCATTTTGACCAGCAGATAACCAGGCCACATTCTCTTTTCGACCACCTTCTGCTGCCCCTTTTTAACTTCCGAAATATTCTCCACCGGCAGAAGTACAATATCGATCAAGTCAGTCATGCCTTTTAAGTCGCGCTGCTCTTCAATCGCTTTTTTTACTTTTTTTTCTTGTGCCGACAATACGTGAACGACAAACCAATTATGCATGTAAGTTTATCCTTATCTTTCTCTAGCCGGTAATTAACCTGATAAATCCGTTCAAACCAGCAAGTGCCTGTTGAATGATGACATCGACAAACAAAACCGACATTCCAAAAATAAACGTGAAAGCGACAACAACTTTTGTATACACTTTCAGTTCGTCCTTGTCAGTCCAAGAGATCTTTTTGAACTCTTGCTTCACTTCTCCCAAAAAGTTAAAAGCGCCACTTCCTGCCATAGGCTTGGATTGCGATCTTTTATCATCCATAATCTTAGCACTCACAGTTGCTTTCTCCATTTTTATCATGTTTCCAACCTATGCGGGAAACTTGCTATCGAGTGCGGAGGGATTCGAACCCCCGACCGGCGGCTTTGGAGACCGCTGCTCTACCAGCTGAGCTACACACCCATCTACGCTTCTTTTTCAGAAGCGCAGAAAAAGAGCGACTCTAGAAGTCTTACTCAATAATTTCGGAAACTGTTCCTGCTCCGATTGTACGTCCACCCTCACGGATAGCAAAACGCATCCCTTTCTCCAACGCAACAGGGTAGATCAACTCTACCTCAATTTCCACGTTATCTCCAGGCATGACCATCTCAACACCTTCAGGAAGTTTTACAGTACCTGTTACGTCAGTTGTTCTGATGTAAATTTGAGGTCTGTAGCCTGTAAAGAAAGGCTTGTGGCGTCCACCTTCATCTTTTGTTAAGACGTAGACAGGACCCTTAAATTTCTTATGAGGCTTGCAGGATCCGGGAGCTGCTAAAATCTGACCACGCTGAATCTCGTCTTTGTTCACACCGCGTAAAAGAACTCCAACGTTCTCGCCGGCACGTGCTTCATCAAGAAGCTTATTGAACATTTCAAGACCTGTCGCTACAGATTCTTTCTTATCACCGAATCGGACAATTTCCACTTTATCGTTAAGTTTAATCACTCCACGTTCAACACGACCTGTCGCTACGGTACCACGTCCGGAAATGGAGAAAACATCCTCAACCGGCATTAGGAATGGTTTGTCAACATCACGCTGAGGTTCAGGAACATTATCATCGACAGTGCTCATGAGTTCAAGAATCTTCTCTTCCCACTCTGCATCGCCTTCAAGCGCTTTAAGTGCAGAACCTCGCACGATCGGAGCGTTCTCATAACCTTTTGCTTCAAGCAGCTCTTGCAGCTCAAGTTCAACGAGATCAAGAAGTTCCTGGTCGCCTTCGCCCAGCATATCGCACTTGTTGAGGAACACAACAATTTTTGGCACCTGCATCTGGTGAGCAAGGAGAATGTGCTCGCGAGTTTGCGGCATCGCCCCGTCTGTTGCTGCTACTACAAGAATCGCTCCGTCCATCTGAGCAGCACCTGTAATCATGTTTTTGACATAGTCGGCGTGTCCAGGACAGTCGACGTGAGCATAATGGCGGTTAGGCGTTTCATACTCAACATGAGACGAGTTAATCGTAATCCCACGCGCTTTCTCTTCCGGAGTATTATCGATCTCCTCGAAAGAACGGGCCTTTCCACCCATCTTTTTAGCCAACACATTTGTGATAGCAGCAGTTAATGTCGTTTTACCGTGGTCAACGTGGCCAATCGTTCCGATGTTGACGTGCGGCTTATTTCTTTGAAATGTTTCTTTCGCCATTTAACTTCCTCCGTTAAGGCTCCAGTCTTTTGTTTGTTTTCTTGTTTGCCCAGAATAGGAATTGAACCTACGACCGCTTGCTTACCATGCAAGTGCTCTACCTCTGAGCTATCTGGGCAAGACCATAAAAATCAAGATCTTATAGGATGCTTCCCTAAACAGCCGAAAATTCATCTATTCATCTGCTAAGAGAAACACCCTAAAACTTGAAAGGTTGTAATTGTAGTGTGTTATGCAAAAAAAATCAACAGCAACTGATGAAATTTCTTAAGAAAATTATTTTTGACGATAAATAATCCTAGCTTTGGAGAGATCATAAGGAGACATCTCCACCGTCACTGTGTCTCCTGCCAATACACGGATATTGCGCATTCTCATTTTTCCACATAGATGAGCGGTTACATTCATACCATTTTCCAGTTTCACTTTAAAATGCATATTCGGTAACAATTCTTCAACAATACCATCTAATTTAATTGTATCTTCTTTAGCCATGTACTTTCTTTGAATCCCCCTTGGATCTTTATAGGAATATTTAATCGCATAATTCCATTGTTGTCAATCAACTCTTTGTCTATAATCGTCTTTTAAAAATGAAGATTTTTGTATGTTTGAATCGTGTATCAAAAAACAGCAAAACGTAAAAAAACTTTTCGAATCCTGCCGCTCTAAAGAGGAAATTTATCAAAAAATTATTGAGATCGGGAGATCCTCTCTTGGATTAGAAGCGGAGTATAAGATCCCTGCAAATGAAGTGCAGGGATGTCAAAGTTTAATGCATATGCGGGCATTTCTTAAAAATGGGAAATTATTTTTTGAAGCCGAGTCCGAAGCTCTGATCTCTTCCGGACTGGCGGCCTTGCTTACTCATGTTTACAGTGGGGAGGAACCTATTGTCATTCTCAAATGCCCCCCTGATTACTTGGAAGAGATCGGCGTCAGTTCGAGCTTAAGCCCCAACCGGGCAAATGGCTTGTATCACATTCACCTTCGCATGAAACAAATTGCACTGGAAACCTTTATGGAAGAGGGATCTTAATCAATGATTTCGGAAGGGTTATGAATTTCTAAAGGAATATGGGATTCATAAACAGAAGGCATCCATCCGCCCATTCCCAAGATTTCAATAATCAACGCAGAAATGAAGAAGGCACAAATCACGGCCAAAGCAACTTTACCGCCGGGAAGACGGAATCCGTTTTGATACCCTAGAAGATAACGCCCTTTCCACACCATCAAAACTGGAATGATTCCGTTGAGAATAGAGTCGCCAATCCCGCCTGAAGCATCCATTGCAGTCATAAAAACCCTTTCAAACCGCGTAGCAATAATCAATGTTGGAATGACGATCATCAAAGCAATGATTGTTTTTCCTGTCAAATTTTTTTTGATTTTCAATCCATCGGCCAAGAAATCGAACAGCCCCATTGCTATCCCTAAAAAAGAAGTTGCAATAGCAAAATAGGCAAAAAATTCAGCAATGATAGACACCCATCTTCCGATCACATGCTGGCGTAAAAACTCTGTTGCAGGCAAATTCGCTTGAGATAAGGCTTGTGCCAATCCATTCTCCCCTTCGACGGGAACGATACCAAGAATCATCGCCTGCCAGATGAGATAAATAAACAGGGCAAGCACGGTACCGCCAATGATTGCTGTTCTGAGCGATTTAACGTTTCGTTTTAAATAAGGGGTTAAACTAGGCACCATTGTCTGAAAGCTGAATGCTGTCAGAAGCAAAGGCACAGCGATCAAAGATGTTGACCAGTTCGAATGCAGTAAAAGCGAAGGCTTAATCTCAGAAAAACCGGTGCCCACGAGCATGAAATAAGCAAAAATCATCGCTCCGAACAGCAACGTATTGATACGTCCGACAAACCAGTTCCCGACAAAAATGACGGCTGTTAACAATAGCGTAAATAGCACAGCTCCCCAGTCTTTGGAAATCGGCAGCTGGCAATAAAAGTCGCATGCAGACGCCATCTGCACGCCTCCTCCTGCAGCATAAGCGACTAGAGAAGCATAACAAATAAATAAATACAGAATCCAGGCAACCCGTTTCCCCCAAGGACCTAGAATGCTGGACGTCATGGAGATGATATGCGCTCCTTCAGGCATCCAAAGGCTCACTTCCATCAACAGCAAGGCTGTTGTAGTCATTGCCAACCAGCAGATCGCCATGATTGCCAAAGAAGGGAAAAAACCACTGATTCCGGTAGCAATTGGCAACGCCAGCATACCGCCGCCGATACAGGTGCCTGCGACAAGGAAAATTGCAGATAATGTACTTTTTTTATGCTCCACTAAAACTCTCCGCTAATAATGCGTGCATTATGATAGCATAATTGGAGCATTACAATAAACAGGCGATTTCGTTTTGCATTCCTCCATTGACGACAACTTCTCCATCGAGATGAACAAACACATCATACTCTAGCCTAATGCCAAACTCTCCCGGGAGATAGATGCCAGGCTCTATGGTAAAGCAGGTGCCCGGTAAAAGTTCCCTTTCGTCCCGGGTTTCGAAATCGTCAAGATTTGCTCCCGGTCCGTGAAGCTGAACATCGAGATTATGGCCTGTACGATGGATAAAATACTGCCCATAGCCGCTGGCATCGATCAATGTCCGGCAAACCCGATCCACTTCCCGTCCCATTAGCTTCTTTTTTTCCTGAAATCTCTGCCTGACAAGTTCGAGTGCAGCAGCCTGCGCACGTCTAACAATTTCAAACACTTCCCTGTGCTTTTCTTGAGGTTTGGATGCTGCGACGGCAACCCGGGTGATATCTGCATAAGGAGCTCTTTCTTTATTTTTCCGGCAGTAGAGGTCGATTAATAAAAAATCCCCTCTTTTAATTGGGTCCCATCGATCCGAACAGGGCAAATAGTGAGGATCGGCAGAATGAGCGTTGACAGCGACAATAGGAGGCTCTTCGGTTTGGCAGCCGCAGCTTTTGATCACTTCCAGTATTTTTTGCTGCACCTGATATTCATTAACCTGTTCCTGATTCTTGAGTTTTTCCCCTACAAACCTCCAGGCGTCTTCGGCCGCTTTCGATAATACACTGGCAGCTTCAACGTGATCGGCATATTGATCTTTTGACCAAACGCTTGTGTAACGCTGCAAAAGAGTGCCAGAGCTCTCCACTTCAACACCGCACCCTTTCACAAGTTCCAATGTTCCCCCATCAACTTTGGATAGGTAAGGAATTGCGTTATTTTTAGAGTACTCCATTAAAATGATTTCTTTTCCTGACAAAGCTTTTTTAAGTATCTCTTCTAGTTTCTGCCATGTGGAATATAGGACCTGCTTTCCAGGCAAGTGGCTAAGGTTATCGGCTTCGATCGCATGGACAAATTTCTGGGGCTCTCCTTTTGCAGGAATCCAATAGAAAAACCTGCGGGTCAACATTTTCGAATCAGGAATTTCTAAAAACCGAGTAGCCAGATCATTTTGGTTTCTAAAATCGTACAACAGCCAACCATCTAAACACTTTTCAAAAAGATATTTTTGCACCTCTTTGAGTTTATCTGGAAAATCCATACAAAATCCTCTATCCTATTTCTCATGACATTAATGATAGAAAATCTAACATTTTCTTTTGGAGCAATCAAGGTTATTGAAGAGCTATCAATCACTCTTCAGCCAGGGACCACCTCGGCACTCATTGGCGCCTCCGGCTCTGGAAAGACAACGTTTCTCAAATTGATCGCGAAGCTGCTTCCTCTTTCGGAAGGCAGAATAAACATTGAGGGCAACTGCTCCTACCTTATGCAAGAAGACACGCTGCTTCCTTGGAGAACAGTTTGGGAACACTTGACTCTGATCTTAGAACTGCAAAATAAGGAGATCGACCGCTCTCTATTGCAGGAGCTTCTGCACCTGCTCAATCTTGAGGGATCGGAAAACAAACTTCCCTATCAACTTTCAGGAGGAATGAAAAGAAGGGTGTCTTTGGCTCAGGCCATTCTTCGAGAACACTCGCTCCTTTTAATGGATGAACCTTTTTCCTCTTTGGATATCCATACAAGAGAACATCTTTTCCAACTCTTGAAAAGCATTCAGAAAAAAAATGGATCGACTCTATTGATCGTGACTCATGATTATCGCGATGCCATTACAATCGCAGATGAAATTTTATGGTTAAGCAATGGGAGCATTAAAAGTCGCTGGAACATTACTGAAGAGATTAGAAAAGATCCCTCTCAAACTGGCCAACTTCTTCATAAAATCAGGAACCGGACTTGCGTTCCAATTCAACAATGATCTCGCTTGGCGAAAGTTCTTTAGCTTTTTTGATCACTCTTTTAGCCATTGTCGCATTTGTGTGATCGATTTTCGCCGTCAAGGAGGGGTTTACATCTTGGGAAATCTGCAAACCAGGCGATTCTGAATTAAACCGTGTGTTGTCTTTGCTGGTTGAATACTGGTGAATGGCTGGAGCGATCTCTTCATCGATCTCTTTTTTATCGGACTTCGATGGCTGATGATGATACAGCGCACTGAAGGCATGCCGTTCCTGGATCTTATTGTCGATGCGGCCGGTGCGGTCTTCAGCACTTTTGCAAAAAAACTCGGTCATATACCCAATCATTTCATACGTTTGCAAATATAGCGTTTGGAAATCCATCACTGTTTCCGGCTGTCGATACGTTTTAGATTGATAAATCTCTTTTGCCAGGAAATAATTGTGAACGATATCCCTGGTCCTTTCCAATTTTTTTTTCCTGAATAGATCGATCTCACCTTGTATTTCCTCATTCAACTTGTTTATCATTTCTTTCTGAAGCTCTTGAATGTTCTCGTGATTTTGATCGACGGCCTCCATCCGTAATGCATAAAGTTCTCCAAACTGCTTGTTAATCTTTTTTTCTATTCTTCTTATCTCCTTGCAAGCACTGTCGATCTTTTTGGCAACTTGCGGAGCCCTAGAGCCTTCATACTCCATATAGAGGTCTTCCAACGCCTCTTTTTTATTATTTAGCATGCTTCTCATTCCTGAGATTGTTTTTTGCAGTTCTCTTTGCTTCAACTTATATTCTGATGGACACTCTCTGTTAATTAACTCGTTTAAGTAACTCTTACATTCCTGCGAGATCTCTTGCTGTAATAGATGTTTTTCTACATCTCTTAAAAACTCGGCATATCCGCGATGATTAATTTCTCGTTCATAAGAAGATAAAGGAATTTTTCCGAATACCCCCATCCTTGCCGCTTCTTTATTTGCTCCTAAATTCATGTAGCTGCTGTCAAGCTTGACAAAGACCGTTCTCCCGTTAATTTGCAACGGGATCACTCGATCTCTCATGACGGTTAAGGCAAGAGCAGATTCCTTTAATTGCTGAGTTTCGCTTTCTCCTGTCCATTTTCCTGCCACAAACCGCTTGCGGTTTCTGTAATAACGGTCTCCTTTTAACGGAGTGAGCAGCATCATGCTGCGCAACGGGATTGTGAGAGGATGATCTTCAGAAGCTCCTCCTTCCTGCCCTTCTAGAGCTGCGGAAGCCAAGTCAGTCATTAGTTGTTTGACATTCTTAATCGCGTAGGCCTGTCGTAAAGAATCATCTTCAACCGCAATCGGTCCGTAAGAAGAGTGCCGAACTGCTAAATGGTCTATGTTAATTTGCTGATCTTCTGAAATCGTTCCAAAAGAGGTGGCAACGTAATTTGCCAACCCTGGCTGATCTCTCAAGGTGCTTGGAATTGTTGGCGTACTTTTGCCTTGATCATCTTTCGATTCCGGAGTTTGCATGCTGAAAAATTTTTGACCTTTAACTGTAAAAATATTCACGACAACTGGCCGTCCTTCCCGTGCGATCTCTTCTCTTTCCAACCGATCAATATCGTCAATTGTCAACTCTCCGGAAGATAAAGACTTGTTGACAAGGGCTTGAGCATCCCGCGCGAACTGCGCGATCAATTCCACTTGTTTTTCATTCACTTCCACAAAATGATCGGTAGCAACAATGCCTTCTCGCATCTGTTTATAGTCGAGTTGGTATTCCTTGTATTTTTCCTCAAATTGCTTATTCAACTCGACAAGCCCCTTGGAAACTTTCCCAAAATTCTCAATATTTTCTTTATTATTTTCCAGAAATGTATTGACGGCCCGATAGACCAGATGCTGCCTCCCCTTAAAATCCTCCATTAACGGGCCGTTATAGGCTTCCTCTGTAAACTCCTTTATTTCAACCCTCTGTCCACCAACTTGAAAGTCTTTCCATCTCTTTACCCCATGCTCATCAATTCCTGGATCGGTTTGCTGCCGCACTTGAGCTAGAATGGATTCTAATTGCTGAACCGTTCTTTGCTTGTAAGTATCCAATCCAACAGTCTTATTCTCTAAAAAGCGGATCTCTTCAACCGGATTTAGATCCGTCGTCTTTTTCAAATAACTGGCAACAAATTGAACAAATCCAGTCGTTGCTTTTTGAAACGAAATATTTTTCTCTTGGAGTTGATCAAAGGAAAGGACATCTTCTTCTTTTTCCAAAATTTTTAATGAAACTGTGCTCGTGCGCTTGACTAAGTCCGTTTTTACGGTCACTTTTTCAATTGGCTGCGCCTCTTGTTCCAAAGATTTGACGAGTGCCTCGATTTGTTCCTGAGATTCATCAATCACTTTTTTTACAGTAGTGTCAAGCGGTTGATCTGGATGATCGATATGCGAGGCAAGATGTTCATTATAACCAACACTGATCTTGTAGGTATTGGCTCCAATCTTAACTTCGCGATAGAGCTTAATTTTCCCATCTTCGAAATTCTCTTTTTTCCACTTTCCAAAGGCATCTGATGTATGGAAATCTGCAAAGTTACTCATGGATTTATCTCTTTGAATTACGATTTTTTCTAAAAATTTTCCTAATTAAATATAAGAATTACATAGAGTTATGCTTGTAAATCGGCCTTAGATTTATTATATTTATTTTTTAAAAAAAAATCAATAAATCTTATTTGATCGGTATAGAAACCTGTGATTGTATCCTAAAGCAAATGATGCGCATCCATCCACTGGAAAAAGTGTTCCCACCTTTCCCAATCAAAACTTTGAGATTTAGGAAGCGCTTTTAATGTGCGCAGCCAAGCTTTTTTCTCCCAATTCCTTGTCGAAGAACTTTTGTCAGGATGTGCATCTAAATATAAGGCAAATGCTTCTTCGGGGTGTTCCAAGCTATAATCGATACTTTTTTGCAAAGCCTTTTTAAATGCTTCCGCGCTTGATCCACTCCTGCGGGAAATGACGACTAACTCATAAATTGGAGGGATTCCTAATTCCGAAATGGAAAAATAATCGGTATCCACCCCCATCATATGCAGCTGTTCCGATTCAATATTCCAATATCCTCCGTAAAACGCATCGACCCGGCCAATAGCCAAACTTCCAACGAGATCAAACTGTAAATTTTTCAACTCTTTAGGAACGACATGATTCCACTGCAAAAGCTGCCTAAGCAAACGCGTTTCCGAGCCATCCAGAGAATAACCAATCACTTTTCCATTTAGGTCGGATATCGAATCAATTCCAAGATTTTTTCGATAAATGAGACAATTCAAAGGTTCCTCGATCAAAATTCCCACGGGCTTAATCTCTGCTCCACGATTAACCGCTCGTAAAACATAGCTAGAGTAAGAGATCGCTAAATCGGTTTGCCTGGAAATCAGCAGCGGGATGGGGTCGCTTGGATCGTGTATTTTTTTAATCTCAAGATCGATGCCATGCTCTTTAAAAAATCCCTTCGCAATACCTGCATATAAAGGAACATGATTGGGATTTGGCAACCAATCCAAAACCAAACGCGTCTTGCCGGAATCAGCAGCCTGACAGCCGATCATCACGATAAAAAAAAGAGCCGCCATCACGCCTCTTAAGCGTAAACGATTCCTTTCAAAAAGCGAAATACAGGCATAAAGCGCAAAACTCATCGCCGATAGACAAAAAAGCGCGCCAAACATCACATCGATCTCAGCCGCTCGGCGGCTTTCCAGCATCAAAATACCCAACCCGGACTGAGCACCGGCCCACTCCCCGGCAACAGCGCCAATTCCGGCAACTGCTGCTGAAATGCGCAATCCTGCCCACATATAGGGAACTGCCCATGGAAAACGCAATTTCCAGAAAATTTGCATGGAAGTTGCCTCATGCAAACGGAAAAAGTCCAAAAGATGCTGCGGAGTCGAGACAAGGCCTCTATACAGATTCATCGTTAAAGGAAAAAAGATCATCAGTGCTGTCGGAACAATCACAGCCAAGTAGGACCAATCAAACCACAAGACCATCAATGGAGCCAAAGCAAACATGGGAATGCACTGGGTGAAAATGAACAGCGGCTGCAAAACGGCTCGCATAACTTTCCACCGCGCCATCAGCCAAGCCAAGGGGAAAGCACAAACCGATGCTAATGCAAAACCTCCCGCCATCTCTTTAAACGTAGATATGGTGTGGAAAAGAAAACGTCCCCGATATGTCCATAAACTGTTAATGATTTTTGAAGGAGGAGGAAGAGAAAATTGCAGAAGATCAGAAGTCAAACACATCCACTCCCAGCCTAGCCAGAAGAGACAAATCAATGCAATCATCGGAAAAATTCTTAGCGGTAAAGACATTGTAATAAAGCTGCAGCTGAAATCACTTTTAGTGTCGGCTGCGGATCTCCTAAACGCTGTGTTAAAAATGACAGAGAATTTTTCGATCCGACACTCCCCAGGCCTTCTAATATTCTCTCTTTTATTTCTCTGTCAACCTTGTGATAAGACTCTTGAAGAATATGCACTGCCTGGCTGTCTCCTCCCCACATTGCCAGCACTAACGCAGCCTGCACTCTAATCCTTTGATTCGAATCATCTAATAGCGATCGGACAAGATCGATAGAGCTTTCATCTCCTTCTTGCAGCAGCAATGAAGAAGCCATGCCCGAAATTCCCCATTGCCTTCTTGACAAAAAGCTTTTCACAGCATCTAGAGCAGTTGGGGATTCTTTAATTGCCAACACATTCAGCACTTCCAAACGGGTCATTTGATTAACCATTTCAGGTTGATTTGGAATCCAGGGAACATGCTTAATCTCGCTAGGCGCCAACACTCGAAAAATCCCTTCTTGCTTCCACATCCACTGTTCCCTGTCATCAACAAACCTTTCTACAATCGACTGACAAGATTCTTCTACTCTCTGGTCATTAGCTAAAAGACCCAGCGCTAAATTCATTCTCAAATAGGGATCGTCGGCTGCATCAAACGCTTCTTCTAAAAAGCCATTTCCAAACTGCCCTGTAGATGCCAACGCAGAGCCTGCTAATAAACAGCAATCTCGATTGCCCCCCTCCAAATGTTTCTTAAGGGATAAATAGCCTTCCTGCGCGTCAAAAAACATCAAAGCCCAGGAGGCGCTAATAGAGACTCTCGGATTCGGGTCCAGAGAAAGAGTGCGCACTCGATCGATCAGATCATCGGTTGCTGCCTCCTTAAGGAACCCGACCGTTTCCAATGCTGCAGAACGTACATCCGGTGATGCATCGCTTAACAAAGAGGAAATATCAGGAACAGCTTCTTTCATCTCCGAATGCAGCACCACACGACAAGCCAATTCCCTCAAAGCAGCCCTGCTGCTTTTGATTAGCATCCGCACCTGGCTCAAAGAGATCTGATCATATAAAGAAACAAACGCTTGTATCGCAGCCAATTTCTCTTCCGCACGAGAAGTCGAACTTTGCAAAATCTTCAACAATCGACTTTGAGCCTGCTTGATTTTCATGACTCCAACAGCTTCAATTGCTCCTAAGCGAATTTGAAGGTTATGATCCTCTTCCAGAATGCGCAACACCTTCTCTTGCAATCTATCATCACGCAAAAAACTCGATAATTTTAAAGCCAATCCACGCACAGCGACATTGGAATCTTGCATTCCTTTTTCAATAATTTGCACACCTCTGGCGTCTTGACCATATAAAGCACCGATGAGGGCATAAGAACGGATAATAGGAGAATCGGATTTGCTACTGTTTTCAATCACTCCCCAAGCGATCGATTCAAGCAAAAACCGATCGTTTGCACAATCCGGAAACCGCTCAATGAAGCTGTCCCAAACTTGCAGCCATTGATAGGTATCCCCTTTTTTTGCCGATGCTTGAAGATAAGCTTCCCAGCACCCTTTCGACTGAGGATACTTCTGAACTAATGCATTCCCTTCGGAACATGCCGTAGATACATCATCTAAAATGAGAAAATTCAACACCCGTTTTTCTTCGGAAGCTTGAGAAAAATTTGTGAGTAGCAGCAGAAAAGCTAGCAAGAACATTGAGCGCATTGGACGAGCTTGCTGATCTCCTTAAATTCTGGCGCCTTTGAGTCGCGAAGCAATTCAAACAGCAATGTTTCCGTACTGCTAACCCGTGCTCCCATGTCCCGACATTCAGCAATAGCCGAAGAAAAGTCGTAAATGGAGCGCGATCCTACAGCATCATTGATCACGACAACCTCTTTCCCTTCCTGGATTAAGTCTCGGGCAGTTTGGAGCACACAGACATGCGCCTCTATACCGACCACCACCCATTGCTCGACAGGCAGGCTGAGCAGCTGTTGCCTGCACTCCTCATCACCAAGGGCGGAAAAGGTTGTCTTAGTCAACTTAATTGCTTCCTCTCCAACAAGTTGAATCAATTGAGAAAGGGTTTCCCCCAATCCTTTTGGATACTGTTCGGAGACGACAATCGGCAAACCGAGAACACGGCATCCGCAGATCACTTTGTAAAGAGACTGAAACAGCTCTTCATAGCGATCGATTTTAGGATAAAGCTTTTCCTGCACATCGACGACGATCAATCCGGATTTGTTTCTATCAATAGCAAATCTCGTCATTATGCCATCCCCCCTAAAGTCTTTCCGCCAATCAGATGAAAGTGGAGATGAGAAACTGATTGGCCTGCTTCAGCACCATTATTGACAATCAGTCGATAACCTTCGGCAACATTAAACGTATCCGCCAGATTCTGAGCAATCTCTACAATTTCAGAAATCAACGGAAGGTCTTCTTTTGAAACGGACTGTAGATTCGGAATCTCTTTTTTTGGCATGATCAATAGGTGGACAGGCGCCTTGGGAAAAAGATCTTTGATCGCAAGGATACGCTCATTTTCGAACACTTTTTGCGCGGGCATCTCGCCTGCGATAATTTTTCCGAATATGGTTGTCATCGCTTCTCCTTTACTTGGCTTAAGACATAATTCAACGCCTGCAGCGCAGATTCTTTCGTTTCCCATACAGAGATAAAGCGACCTTTATGACAAAAGACGCCGCCAGGGATTGGACAAACTTTCTTCAGTTCGCCTTCAAGAAGGCCTGCCCACTCTTTTGGAAGAGGAATCCGTACATCCATCCTTTCCTCATAACTGGGAGGAATTCCCCGCAAATTCCAATGAGGCCCAGAAGGCATGATCACAAATTTCGCCGGATGATTCTTGCCGCCCAGATCAAAAAACAGCTGCAACCAGGGGATGCCCTCGTCGAAAATTAACACCTCATCGCTAGATTTCATTGTCTCTTCCACCACTTGCCGGCAGGACTGCACGTACTCATACCTTTTCCTAAGACGGCCTAAATGGCCTACAGCAAAATGCAAAGCCTCTCTAAACGCCGCGTTTTGCTCCTCTTCAGTAGGGTTGTAGGGAATTGGCGCAAAGTTCGATACCACATAGGAATAAGAGCTGTGCCCTCTCGGTTGCATATCTTTGCCGTTGTCATGGTCATCCACTCCGATGATAAGGGTTTCATTGTAGAAATGATACATTTTTTCGGAAATCACCCCGGAATCTTTCAAATACAACAAAGTCATTCCAGCGCTGCTAAGAGGCCCTTGATAATCTACTTGATGATGATCAAACAGCTTCTTCGATGGATCGTAGATTCCGCCTACGTCGCACACATACTCGCATTTTTCCAGGACTGACCTCTCTCGGGTCCGATGAATTTTCTCTTCTTCAATCAATTCGAATAAAAGCAACAAGGCGCAAGCGGTCACCTCATCTGCGTGAAAGGAACCATCATGGGTGCCGAAACTTTTAGGATTTTTTTCTTGACTCATTGACCAAACCGCGAAATTTTGCAAGCAAGTAACGATATTACGGCAAATACAGGTTTTCTGTAAAAGTCTGAAAAAAAAAATGAACAAGAGAACGTCTCATAGGAAACCAAAGAGAGCCGCAACTCTGCTTGTCACTTAACTTTTCCGATTCCTTCGCTTAGCTCCTGAGTCAGAAAGTAATTCAACACAGTTCGGATCACAACGACGGATCCCAAAATTCCAATCTCACTCCAAGTCGGCGATATGGCTGTTTTCAAGATGTCTGCTCCAATCAGGAATTCTAAACTAAGACTGAGAGCACCTCCAAGCTGCACCCTCATTTTCAAAAATGCTTCGGGAACAAACCGCCAAGGAAGAGGACTTTTGAAATAAAAGATGGTTGTTTTGATCACCCCCAAAAGGATTACCAGAATAGCCACAAATTCTGCTATTAAAGCCACAAAATGAGCCGCTTCTTTGACTATGATTTCCATGACACTTAATTTAACATAAAATTTAAAAAAAGGAAACGCTCCTTCTATACCGATATTCGGTCTAGTTATCGACAATCATTTGTTTCTCCCTCAAAGAACTCCTAAGAAATCGCCTCTCAAATACCATCTGAATGAGATTACATTACCTATCTCTTTAATTTTTAATAAATTGAAGAAAAATATTAAAATCTTAGATCCTTTAATATTTTTAAGATGAAATCCTCTTTTTTTCCTTCTGCTCTTTGTAAGGGATATTTTATCTTCAAGAAATCCACAAAAAATCCCTACTTATTCCCAACGACTTAGTTATTTTTGGCAAACATATAGCGAACATTGAATTTTTGTTTTTCTCTTAACAGGATAATTTACCTTAAGCTATGATGTTCATTATGGAATCTTATTTAGGCGCAGGACACTATGACTTAGTCACTCCTGACGGAACGATCACTAATTTGACCTCAATAGATGACTCAGTAGCAGAAGCTGTTGTGTTTATCGAGGAGATCTCTCCTGCTTTCGTAGGTTTTGAAATCGAACCGGAGCGGGTATTTTTCAATATTAAAAGCACTTTGGCTCAAGTCGGCATCAACGGCATAGGACTAGAGTATCATTTGGATCCAATCAGAAGATGTGCTCAAATAAAAATCAAGTTACACGCCATCGGCCGCCTGGGAAGAACAATGCTTCCGTTCATTAAAACGGGAGCTAAGATTGGAAAACTGTTCGCTGCTGACGAAAGAAGACGAGTCAGGGACCCGCACTATCTGACACGGATGTTTGGCCGCTCTGACCGTTGGGGCAGGCCCCTTCTTTCTTTAGGAGGGATGCAAGGCAGCCGCGATCTTATTTTGGACAAAGTGGAAGGGCGGGCAGTTGCCTACCTCTCTTTACGCAGTGGAAAAGTGGAATATGACTCCTCAATCTATGGGTTTCTACCGACTTTAGGACAAGGGTTGATCGCCGATACTTCCTTCAGAGAAATATTGAAGCTGCATCAAGAGTGGCAAGCGATGGTTCCCCACAACATTGAAGAGGACGAGCTTCTGCTTGTGAAAACTCTCCCCTTGCATATTCGAACCGTCTTTGCTCATGTTGTGCCCGAGCTTCTTTCTAAGGGCTACTATCACACCACCGCATCCATCTTACAGCCTGATACAGAAGCGTCAGGTGATATTTACGAGCTCTATGGAAATAGCAAAAGGGAGCTGACCGATATCCCCTTAGAGTTTTATACTCTTGAACCTCATCGCGAGTATATTTTTTTCGAGGACCGCGATCAGCTTCAGATCTGTTTGGACAATGAAGAAAGCCTGCTTGATGCCTTTGACAGCGCTCCAAAGCCAATTGAAAAACGGACAGCAGTCTTCATCGTCAAAGGAGAACAGCTGCTCAATCTCAAAGAGAGCGACTGGATCGTCAGAGAACCTCGCTTTCACGATTTCCCTGGACTTACCCACAGTGAAAGGCAGGCGTTGATGGTCGATCGCTACATTGAGCAACAGCCTTCTACCCCTTTCTTGAAAGCGATTATTGAAGAAAGAATTACAAGTCAGGGAATTTTACTTGCCCGGTATTTTCCCAGCCCAATGATGAAACGGATGCTATTAAGCGATCAGATGCAGACATGTCTCAAAGGGCTATACTTTCAATATCCCTCACGCTCTTTTGATTCCTATTTCTCCGCTGAAGACAGAGCTCTTCTAGCGGATTTATACAAATTTGCCATTCCAGTATTCTGGGTAGACAAAGACTCTCGCAAAATTCTTCAGTATATTCAAAAACCGGATAGCGACAACGGCCTCTTTGTCCCATTAGACAAAAGAGAAGCGTTTTTACAATCGACGGTATTCGGCATCTACGGCTCCAATCTTATGGAAGGAGATTTTGAAAAAGAGCTCAGAGAGCTGATGGCAGGAATCAAAAAAATGCAATGCAAAACGACCCACCCCAAACTCAATGAACACACACCGCTTGCACTAGTTACCGGAGGGGGCCCCGGAGCGATGGAGGTTGGGAACCGCATCGCCAAAGAGCTGGAAATCCTATCCTGCGCAAACATTGTCGATTTTAGGCCGGCAGACGACGAAGCAGTTCTCAACGAGCAAAAGCAAAATCCTTACATCGAAGCAAAGATGACTTACCGCCTGGATAAATTAGTGGAGCGGCAGGCGGAATTCAATCTGGACTTCCCCATCTTCCTCAAAGGAGGCATCGGCACTGATTTTGAATATTGCCTTGAAGAGGTAAGAAGAAAAGTGGGAGCCATCAAGCCAACTCCAATTCTTCTTTTCGGAGAAAAAGAGTATTGGCATGCAAAAATCACCTCACGCTTTCAAATGAATCTTAAAAGTGGAACAAATAAAGGCTCAGAGTGGCTGAGCAACTGCTTTTTTTGTGTGCAAAATGCCAAACAAGGGCTTAAAGTCTACGAAGATTATTTTACCGGGAATCTTGTCATCGGTAAAAATGGCCCGATTTATCCAGACGGTTTCGTTTCCGCATAAATTCATTTGCTTGCCTATTATTTTCAATTCGTGCCACTCTTTGTGGTTTTAAAAAAGGAGAACTCATGAGCATAACACCTATTTTACATGCTGCAGAAGGAAGGCGCGAGGTCCGAAAACTCTACAAAAACGAAGAACGCAAAGCTCATTTAAAAGAAGCGATAAAAACTGTTTATTCCACTCCACTTGCTGTTTTCTTGATCCAAGCGCAAAAACCAGATGGATTGTTATACGATTATAACATTCATAGCTGGAGAAAAAGAGAAGACAGCGACACGGATGAAAAACTTGATCGACATAAGGCTTCAATAGACTTTCTTGTAGATCGCGTGGAAAAATTAGCAAAAAAATTTGTGGAAGGAACAGAATACAGCGAAGAAAATGTCAGAAGTTGGCTTCAATACAAGCTTGGATTGGGACAGTTTAAGAACACCTCCGACTTCATTGAAAAAGGGCAAGCAACATTTACACAAAATCATATAAAGCTAAGTCGAGCTCTTACAAAAATCTATGAAAATCGATTTCTTGGAAAAAAAGAAAAGGCTCAGAAAAAAAATATAGACGAAATCATAAGCAATTCAGCTGATGTTGTAGAAGATTCTTTACCTCTAGATTCACATATTGCCTCCAATAGTGAAAAACTCTCTGTAGAAGCAACGGATCAAACGCAAAAAAAACAGTCAGCAATCGTGCGCTTCTTTATTAGGATCGGAAACGGAATCAAACAATCCTTTATCTCAATCTGGAATTTTCTCCGAAGGATCTTTAGAGTTGTATAGCGCAGCTTTCAAAAAGGAGGGAATTTCGGAACTAGGAATTGTCTCCCTTGAAGAAGGGTCTAAGGAACGAAGATAGTCGGGATACATCGGGCGCCAATAATTTGAGGCATAAGCAGGATGCTTTTTTAGGAAGGAAGCCACATAAGCGGAAGTGTATGCAGAGTCATTGATCTTTTTCCCTTCTTTGTAGTAGTTTTTCCAGCCGATAAACGCCTGAAGCACTGGTTCAGGAAGCTGATCGCGAATATCAATCTGGTCCAGTTGAAGCAAGCGGGAAACAAGCTGAGTATATTCTGGAGAGGCCCCTTTCCAATAGATCGGCTGCCACTCTTTTGCATCATCAAGAAACTCGTGAAACTCCACGATAGAGACGGAACGAGAGAAGCGATCGCTGCTCAACAAACGTTTCCAGGTATGATAAAGAAATAAAACATCCGGAGGCGCTGAAACCCATTCATCTGCTTGTTCGGGGATCGGAGAAGCTTTCGGGTATGAGTGAAAACCGGAAAGATAGCCAGTCTTTTTCTTGCGATTCGAGCGCATAAACTCCGGGTTTTGCCAAAGGAACAAGGAAAACTCGCGATTTGTCACCTGAAGAAAAGGAGACTTGTTAATCTTTTGGTGGGTCTGATCCAGCATCCATTTCGAGGAAAAAACCAATAAAATAAAAGCTAAGGCAACAATACCTAGTCCAAGCCAAACTTTCCAGCCTTCTGAGGATTTAGTTTCATGAATAAAATCTTTTTCAGAAAGTTGCATATCCTCGGTGATTCCTTTACAATGGCTTTTCAAGACCTCTTATCATAGGAGAAATGCATGACAAATTCAATCACCTATTTCGTTCGAAGCCCATTCTCAAAAGAGATTGTCGAGTGCCCTATTGAAGACTGGAGAGAAGGCTGGGATTCTTCAGGGAAGTTCGTCCATGATGGCCTTCCTGTGATCCGAATATTCAAAGAAAACTCTGCGATGTACACATTGGTTAGACCTTATCATTTGATCAATGCACAAAATGAGTATGTCGTCGATCCGGAAACGCAAAAAAAATTGATCGAATTTGTTTCCCCCCTCTTTGACTGGAAGGTTATGGTCAGAGAAGACGGAAACAAACTTAAGCCGGTACACGAAAAACCGCTTTCCTAAACGTTCTGAAAAGAGAGAAGAATCTTGCCGCCGCTCATGCTTCGGCTATATTCCAATAAAGCTTTCGACCACTTCTCCGGACCTACCACTTCCCTGATCGTTGTATGAAAGCCCCCGCTTCCCATTAATTGCTGCACTTTGCGGATCGCAAGGAGCGTCCGCAGCACTCCTTTTTCTTTGATCCATTTCGACAACCAAAAACCGCGGACACACTTACTTTGGAAGATCAGACTGTAAGGGGTGACGCCTGCACTAGGTTTTCCAGATAAAGCTCCGTAAACAAAGACAAAAGATTTCTCCGGCATCGCATTTGCCAAATCCCCAGTCATTTCTCCAGCAACTGCATCAAAAGCAATTGTCGCACTAAGTTCATCGCAAAGCTTTTTCAATTGATCCCTAAAGTTTTCCTCTGATGAATTCACCACATGCCTTGCTCCCTCTTGTCTAAGCTGCCGTTCATGCTCACTCCTCCTAACGATATCGATAAGAGGAATTCCCTCTATTTCTGCTAATTTCCGAAGAAGCCTGCCAACTTGGCTAAGAGATGCGTTTTGCACCACTGCTTTGTGCTTCCCTTTCAAAACCTCCTCCATCATTCCAACAGCAGTCAAAGGATTGATCAACAGTGTCGCTCCTTGCTCGAAGCTGACTTCGTCACGCAAAGGGACGCAAGCCTTAGCATCAGCGATGTAGTATTCTGCCCATGTTCCATCCAATTTCGACTGCCCTCCACAAGCAACCCTTTTTCCTTTCAGCCACCAGCCTAAAGCTCCGCCGCCGCTTTTGACAACTATCCCCGCCCCTTCCCACCCAGGGACAGCTGGGTAAGACTTTTTCACGCCGTATTTGCCGCTCAAAAATAACAGATCGGAAGGGTTGCAAGGAGCGGCTGCCATTTTGACAAGAACCTGGCCGGGTTTTGGATCAGGAATCGGCTTTTCCACCACCTCCAGTGAGTGAATCGCCTCCTCAACCGTTCTTTTAAGCTCCCGAATCTGAATAACTTTCATGGCAATCTATTCCTTTTTTCGTCATATTTAGCTAATATGACGTTTGTAACAAAAAAACTTCAAGACTGTAAAAACCAATTGGAAATTTTTAATCACCCGCCAACCGATTTTGCTCCACAAATCGAAGTTGCCGCCTGCTATCTTCTCTATAGTAATGAAATGCTTCTTTTGAAACGGAGCTATGGGAAGCCCGAAGAGGGATTATGGGGTGTGCCTGCCGGTAAAATCGACCCGGGAGAAACTCCTTTGGAGGGGGCTCTCCGTGAATTGAAGGAAGAAACCGGAATTGGGCTGCCTCCTGAGAAATTCATTGAAAAAGGAAAGCGGTATATCCGAAAGCCTGCAATCGACTATGTTTATCATATGTTCTTAATCCTTCTCGATGCAAAGCCGGAGGTCAACATCAATTCCGAACATCTTGAATATCAATGGATTCCACCATCTCAAGCAGATATTCTTCCTCTTATGGCTGGAGCCAAGGCGGTTCTTAAAGCTGCAGGAGTTATCGATGAACTTTAGTCAAACCGCCTTCATGATTCAGCCAACACACACGGTCTGCTATGTCGTTCGCATGGTTAACGGCCAGAGCGAATATTTATTGATGCAACGCTGCAGCGAATACCTCAACGGCAACTGGCAAATGGTGACCGGTTCAATTCAAACAGGAGAAACTGCATGGCAAGCAGCTCTTAGAGAACTATACGAAGAAACCAGCCTGAAGCCGAAAATTTTCTACAAAGTCGATCAAGTCGAAAGCTTTTACGAACTTGAGCTTGATAAAATTTTGTTCGGCCCAATTTTCTTAGCAATCGTCAATCCCGAACAGGCTGTGCGCCTCTCCCCTACCGAGCATCGTTGCTTTATCTGGAAGCCTCTAGAGGAGGCGCTCAAGTATCTGCAATTTTCCAATCAAAGGCGGATCATCAGTTTTATCGAAGAACGCTATATCCTTCAAGAACCCGACCCATTCTTTGAGATCCCTTATCATGAAAACATACACACTCTCTCTTGAAATCACAACCCCAGCTGCAGATCAAAGCTCCTTTCTCCATGTCTCGCACTTAAGCGAGCCAAAAAGGGTGCATCCGATCTGGAAAGTCGGGTTGGCAGGAACATTGGGATCGCCCGTCCGCTTTTATATTGATGAACCCCGCGTTCTACATTTATCAGGACACCTTCCAGCTGCCCTTTACCGCGATCTGACTCCTTTTTCCGCCCATACCGTTCACCTTTTCGAAGATAAAGCTTCTATCTGGTCGCTTTCGTTCCCTCCGGCCTTCGAAGAGATCGACCACACCGCCGATATCGCATTCGCTGTTAAAGGGGAAGATCTGGAGCAACTCCATTACCATGCTTTGGCTGCTTTAGCTTTTTACGAACCGCAAATGATCCCGTTCATTCCCATTCCACGCTCAAGCGCAGATCTCGATACGATCATCATCCACCTCAACTCGCTGATCACCAAGATCGACACTGAATCAGGATGCGCATTTAAAGCGGTGAGTTTTCACGGTAGAATCAAAGAGATGCAAGGCTTTTTGCAATGGGAGATGATGATTGATGTTTAACTTGAAGCTTATCGATTCAGGATGCTACGAACTGCCTATCGAAGAGGGAATGCGCGTTCCCGGCTTAGTCATCGCAACAGATCGCTTACTGCAGGACGCTGCGCTTGACCAGCCTCTACAGCAAGTGCGCAATGTCGCTCATCTGCCCGGGATCATCGGCTATAGTATCGCAATGCCCGACATCCACTGGGGATACGGATTTCCCATCGGCGGGGTGGCAGCCATGGATCTGGAAGAGGGAGTGATCAGCCCCGGAGGAGTAGGATACGACATCAATT
Organism: Waddlia chondrophila WSU 86-1044; assembly: GCF_000092785.1. Classification (NCBI taxonomy): domain Bacteria; kingdom Pseudomonadati; phylum Chlamydiota; class Chlamydiia; order Parachlamydiales; family Waddliaceae; genus Waddlia; species Waddlia chondrophila. The sequence continues at coordinate 611,206 of NC_014225.1, read as the reverse complement.
GCGGCGTACGCCTTGCTGTTGTTCCTCTGCCCTTCCAAACACTTAAAGCAAAGGAAAAAGATGCACTTCTTCAAGCCATCTTCAAGCGTGTCCCCTCTGGAGTAGGAAGAGGGACAAAACAGGGAAAGGAATTAACAGAATCCGACTACAAACAGATTGTCGAAAAAGGATCAAGATGGTCTGTTGAGCAAGGGTTCGGCTTGCCTCAAGACCTTGAGCATACGGAAAGCCGCGGGTTCATCGAAGGAGGAGAGATTGACGCCGTCTCTCCTCTTGCAAAAGAACGAGGACGTCATCAACTTGGATCTGTAGGATCTGGCAACCACTTTGTAGAGATCGGAGAGGTCAGCCATCTCTACCTTGAAGAGATTGCACAAACATGGGGAATTGTCAAAGGGATGACCTATATCCTCATCCATTCAGGATCGCGCGGGTTCGGCCACCAGATTTGCCAAGATACATTGAATACGTTCGTTAAGAAGAATCTGGATGAGGGCCTGCCTGATAAGCAGTTAATCGCCGCTCCTATCCGCAGCGCTTTGGGAAAACAATATTTCCAAGCAATGGCCTCCGCAGCAAATTTCGCGTTCAACAACCGGCAAAGGATCCTTCATCAAGTGCGTCAAAGCTTTCTGGAAGTCTTGGGAACCAGTGCGGAAAGCATCCGCCTCATTTATGACGTCTGCCACAATATTGCCAAATTCGAACAGTACACAATCGACGGAAAGTTAAAAACAGTCTGCGTCCATCGCAAGGGCGCTACCCGAGCCTTTGGTCCAGGTGCCGAGGAACTGGCGCCGGTGTTTCAAACCACGGGGCAGCCTGTCCTTGTCCCTGGAGATATGGGACGTGCCAGCCATTTAATGGCTGGCCAGGGCAACCCGCTGACCTGGTGCAGCTCCTGTCATGGAGCTGGACGCGCTCGCAGCCGCATCAAGTCTTTGCAAGCTTGGAAAGGGCGAGATCCTGTCGAGTATATGGAAAATCAAGGAGTGAAAGTGGCTGCCCGCTCCTACCGTACAATTGCCGAAGAGATGCCCGATGCCTACAAGGATGTAGATGCTGTTGTGGAAGCTGTGCAGGAAGCCGGCCTTGCCCGCATGGTGGCCAAACTCCGCCCTCAACTGGTTTTAAAAGGGTAAGCCCCGTCCCATCAATATTTTCAAGATGCTCCCGTCGTCATCTTCATCATAAATGTCTCCGACAATCTCTTCGAAGATATCCTCCATGGTGACGATCCCCAAATGAACTCCATGAAGATCTTTCACAATTCCCATATGCGCTTTCCTTTTTTGCATTATTCTGAAAGCAGACAACAAAGGCGCTTGCTCGTAGAGGATGACACTGGGATGGATGATAGAGCTCCAATCGCTTTTGCCAGCTTTTAAAAGCGCCAAAAACTCTTTTGCATTCAAAACACCTACGCAACGACCAGATTCAAACACCGGCAAGCGGGTATGGCCGAACCGAATGATTTTCTCTTCAACTTCCTGTATAGGCTGATCTTTTTCCAAAATATCGACTTCATTCCATGGAATGAAAACAGATGCGACTTTAGTTTTTTCAATTTTAAACAGATTCAGCACATATTCTTTACTCTGAGCTGACATTGTCTCGAACTCTTCGGAAACATCATCAAGGTCTTTTTGTTCACTCTCATGCAGCCTAGGAATCCACTTCAGCAAAGCTTTCGTTGATTTTTCCAATAACAAAACAACAGGCCAAAACACCTTGCTCATCTTAGAAATCGCATGGGAAAACCGCGATGCAGTCCTTAAAGGATTTCTAAGGGCAAACGTTTTTGGGATCAACTCTCCAAAAACAACTGTAAAATAGGTCAATGGCACAGCCGCAGCCAGTAGGGATAAAAGTTCGGCTAATTCCGATCTAAGCCCTAACGTTTCCCGAAAATAAGGGGACAACCCTTTTTCAACTCCCACTCCACCCACTGCAGCAGCAAACATACCGACAAAAGTGATCCCCACTTGAATCACAGATAACGTGCGTTCAGGATTGTCTTTAAGAAACAACAGCTTCAAGTAGTCGGTTTTTGTTTTATCTGCTGCAATCCTGCGCACAAGAGGTTTGCTGGAAGCAATAAAAGCGGTCTCATATGCCGCAAGAAAAGCGTTCATGCCAATGCAGGCAACAATCATCAATAACTCAAACATGATTTCAGTATAAATGACTCCTTTTAACAAAAAAACATTTGTTTTAAAAAAGATATATACCGAAAGGAGGATAAAATGAAAATCCCTGAGGTGATCGATCTCAGCCACGAGGTGCATCCAAACATTCCTACCTGGAGTGGGCAATGCGGGTTCCGCATCACTGTCGAAATGGATTATGATGAAGAAGGCTGCCGAGTCATGCACTATGATATGGAATCTGGAATCGGCACACATATGGATGCTCCTTCCCACTTCAATCCCAACGGAGAAAATATCTCTGATCTAGATGTCAGCATTTTTGTCGCTCCCCTTTGCATCATTAGAGTCGACTCCGATTCCTTTCCCGATATTCTCGTCACTCCCCAAAACATTAAAGACTATGAAGCAAAACATGGGAAGATCTCTCCAGGAAGCCTTGTTGTTGCAGACACAGGCTGGGCCAAGCATTGGAACAACCCTTCAAAATACCGAAATAAAACCCACTTTCCTGGCTTCTCTGTTGAATCAGCGGAGGTTCTTCTCAAAAGAAAAATCGTGGGCATAGGGATCGATACCCTCTCTCCTGATGGGAGAAATATGAACTTTCCTGTGCATCATCTGCTGCTAAAAAAGGGAAAATACATCATCGAAAATATTGCCAACTTACCTAGTGTTCCCGACAGCGGCGCCTTAGCAATCGCACTGCCTCCGAAAATCCGCGGAGGCACGGAAGCTCCTATCAGGCTGATTGCTCTGGTTGATCAATAACTTCCTCAACAGTGAGAGTCTGTTGAATAAAAAAGCTTCCGATCAAGAGAAGCAAACAAAGAAGCGTCAGATACAAAGGAAGGGGCAAAGCTGATCCATCATGCAGTATGCTCATTCCCCAAGTCGCCAGAGAAATGATCAAGTAGTATAACGCGCCAAAAATCGATCCTGCCGTGCCAACCATTGCTTGGTAATCCTTAAGGGCAATGCTTAAACTATTCGGAATAATCATTCCCACTCCAACAAAAGTCACAAATAAGGCAAACACAACAGATGTTAGGCCCTCGATCTGAAAATATCCTGCCTGTTGCAGAAGGATCAAAGCAATCGCTCCAATCGTTGCTGTAAAAGCACCGGAAGAAATCAAGCATTCCTGGGAGTACTTGCCAGCCAATCGATAAGTGAGCCTCGCCGAAAACACAGTTGCACTGGCTACAACTAATCCAAGCAAACCATACGCTTTCGGGCTAAGACCTATTTGATTGATAAAAATAAACGGAGCCTCTTGGTAAAAACAGAACAGAATCCCGTTTGTCGCCCCTATTAATAGCACATGCCCCCATAAAGCAGTAGAGCTAAACATACGCCTGCACAGATTCTGATATTCCCTTTTTCCAGGCAGCTCTACATGAGATGGACGCGTTTCCGGCAACTTCAAATACGCCCAAGCAAGCAAAACTGATCCAAGGGCAATCAGAAACGCAAAATTCGAACGCCATCCCCAATCCTCGCTTAACAAGCCTCCAATAACTGGCCCAATCGCAGGTGACAAACTGAGAGCTGCAGAAATTGTTGCAAAAAGCCTGGAACGCTCTTTCCCTTCATACACATCCCGCAGTATTGTTTGCGTGATTACTGAACCGACGCTTGCTCCAACAGCTTGAAAAAATCTCCAAACCAGCAACAGATCGATCCGATGAGAAATCAAGCAGGCAACGCAGCTGATGATGTAGATCGTCAATCCGATCAACAGCGTTTTCCGCCTGCCAATCAGATCGGAACATCCTCCCCATAAAAAAACTCCAAATGCAAAGCCCAGAAAATAGACAGACAAAGAAGCTTCAACAGCATGCACGCTTGCCTTCAATCCTTTCGCAACATCTGGCAAAGCAGGCGTGTAAATCGTTTCGCTAATCTGCGGCAGACTAACCAACCCAATAATTAGACAAAGGCTAATCGCAATTTTTTTCATCGACATCTCCTTTTCTACTATTGTAATAGATTTCGAGTTTGTTTATAATAACACAAAATATTAATACTTATTAACTTTTTGTTAAGAATGAGTCGATTACATCAAATTGAAACATTGGCCTCCGTCGGTCGACATGGAAGCCTAGCAGGCGCAGCGCGGGAGCTCGGCGTTTCATCAGCTGCGGTTAGCAAGCAGATCTCAAAACTTGAAAAAGAGCTAGGCATTCAACTTCTTGTGCGCACAACAAGAAAGCTGGCATTTACCGATATAGGCGCAGCGTATTTGGAACAGGTGCACAGGATTATTGAAGAGCTTGAAGCATCAAAGGCATTAGTGTCGCAAATGAAAGCAATTCCTTGCGGGAAGCTAAGAGTTTTTTGTACTCCCCACTTCGCAAGCCGCATTGTTGTGCCGAACATTGCTGAATTTTTGAATCTCTATCCAAAGATTGAATTAGAGTTAGAGATCGGTGAAAGAATTCCCCACTTCGAAGGGGAAAAGATCGATGTGATGATGGGAAACAGCATGCAAGCAGGGAGCGATTTAGTCCACCGCCGCCTATTGACTACGCGATACGCGATTTGCGCTGCTCCAAGCTATTTGAAAAGGTATGGGGAGCCAAAGCACTTTAATGACTTGAAAGATCACCGCATTCTTACGCATCGCATGCGCTGTCCGGACAATCTTCTCTACTTCAAAGACAAAAAGAAAGTCGCCTTTGCCCCTTACATCAAAGTCAACGATGCCAAAATATTAGTTGACCTAGCGTTTCAGGGAATAGGTATTGTCCAGTTGCATCACTACACAGTAAAAAAATATCTGCAAAGTGGAGAGCTGCAGGAACTTTTTCAGAATCTATCACAAGATGACGTCCCCATCTACGTTGTTTTACCTCCGAGAAAATACACACCGCGCAAAGTAAGAGCGCTTATCGACTTCATCGACGAGAAACTTCACAGCTCTGATTTATCGATAAGAAGCTGCCAACGCTCATAGAGTTCCTCCAACTGTTTTTGAGCTTTGCCCATCAGTTCGTAATGCCCCAAAGATCTTTCGGAATTGGCAGCAAGCAATGGATCGCTTGCCTGCTTTTGCAGCTCCTCCAGCTGATTTTCTGCCAACAGAATAGCTTCTTCCATTCCTTCCAGTTCCTTTTTCTCTTTATAGGACATCTTAACTGCCTGCCGGATCTGCCTCTCCTTTTTTTCTATTTTAGGCAGCTGTTCCCTCGGAAGGCACGCTTGATTCCATTGGTCATAGTCGGCAAATATCTGACGCTCATTCCCTTCGCCCAAACCGATCACTTCAGTGCAGACGCGATCCATTAAGCAACGGTCGTGAGTAATGAGAACGACAGCTCCATTGAACTCGATCAAACTCTCTTCAATCACTTCCAACGTTGGAATATCAAGGTCGTTGGTCGGTTCATCAAGAAAGAGCACATCGGCAGGCTCCAGCATGAGCCTAGCGATGAGGATGCGAGCTCTTTCCCCTCCGGATAAACGGGAGACTGGAAGCTCCATGCGGTCTGTATCGAAGAGAAATTTGCGCGCCCATCCGTTGACATGAATCTGCTGTCCCCTGTAATTGACATGATCTCCGGAAGGAGACAGTGCCTCTTTAAGAGAAGCATTCAAAGGGATTTTTTCCCGGTGCTGATCGAAATACACGATTTTCAGATCATCGGCAGTCTTAATCGTTCCCATATCCTGAGGAACCATACCGGATAAGACCTTTAGAAGAGTTGTCTTTCCTGTGCCGTTCTTTCCGACAATGCCCAGCCTTGTACCAGGCGACAGTGTGACATCGACTCCTTTGAATAACACCTTTCCTTCAATTGATTTTCCGAGATTCTTTGCAGCTAATAATTTACGCGTCGAACGTTCCGATGCTGAAAAGTCAATTCCAACAGTTTCCTGCCGATTCCTTTTTTTGACCGAAGCAAGTTCATCCATCATCTGATACGCTCTTTGGATGCGAGAGCGCGATTTCGTCGTTCTTGCTTTCGGAGACTGCCTCAACCAATCAACTTCCCCCCTAACAGATGAGGCCAATCCCTTTTCCCGCTTCTCCTGAGCTTCCAGAAAGGCTTCCCTTTGCTCCATAAAGCCGCTCATTTTTCCTTCGCTCTCAAAAATGCCTTGAGGAAAGCATTTATTCAACTCGATCATCTTATTTGCTGTAGCTTCTAAAAAATATCTATCGTGGCTGACGATGACATAAGTAAAATTCTCACGGGACAAAAAATTTTCCAACCAGAGAATCCCTTCTAAATCCAGATGATTGGTCGGTTCGTCCAACAGCAAAAGATCCGGCTCGTTCATTAACGCTCGGATAATGTCGAGGCGTTTTTTCCAACCTCCGGAAAGAGCTGCGGCATTTTGGTTAAAATCGATAAACTGCGCTTTCCCCAATAAAACGCGGGCACGCGTTTCGAGTTCATGAGGATCTCCTGCGGATATGGAGCGAGTCAACACCTCCTCAACGGTCAAATCAGAAAACTCCGGTATTTGGCTGGCATATCCGATCCGCAGACCTTTTCGTTTTGAGATCTCGCCATCGTCTGGGAGCTCCATTCCCATTAAAATCTTCAGCAAGGTTGATTTCCCCGCTCCATTTGGACCTAACAGGCCGATTCGCTCTCCTTTTGAAATCGTCAATGAGATATTCTCGAATAACTTGCGAGACCCGAATGATTTAGAAATCGAATGAATGCCAATAAATGAAGACGTCATGTGCTAATTATCATCGTTTTTTGAGAAAATGGCAACTCATAGACATTAATATGATGTTTTCAGGTAGTCCTAAACATGTAATGCTCAAATCAAAATTCGTTTGACACTGATGGAAATTTAAAGTTTCATATTCAGCCATAACAGCTGGAGAAATGAAATGAACCCATCGTGCCCTAAATGCGAGTCAACCGCGGTAAAAAAGAATGGACATATCCACAATGGAAAACAAAATCATCGTTGCCTTGTTTGCGGCCGCCAATTTGTTCTAGACCCCCAACAAAAAATTATTACAGATCAAACTAAAAGTGAGGTCCGTCAAGCACTTCTGGAAAGAGTTTCTTTAGAAGGCATCTGTAGAATTTTCAGTGTGAGTATGCCCTGGTTATTGAGCTTTATACAACAGATAATTTATGAGTTGCCCGACGATTTAAACGCTACTGTGGTCAAGGATTATAAGGATTTTGAAGTGGCAATTATAGAGCTTGATGAACAGTGGAGTTATGTCGGAAATAAGAAAAATCAGCAATGGCTTTGGTTGGCGTTCCATTTGGCTAGCAGGCAGGTTTTGGCAATGCATGTAGGAAAAAGGGATAAGAGAGCTGCCGAAGCATTATTAGCAAAACTTCCTGAGGATTTAAAAAAAAAACCTTCTTTTACTCTGATAAGTTCTCTGTGTACTACGAAGTCCTTCCTTGGAAGCAACACCAGGCAGTCGGAAAAAATTCAGGAAAAACGAGTTACATTGAAAGATTTAACAACACCTTGAGGCAAAGATGTTCGAGGCTGGTTAGGAAAACCCTGTCATTTTCAAAAAAATTAGCCAACCATATTGGTATGATTCAGTATTTCATTTGTGATTACAACAAAAGGATGGCATTACTTGTTTAGGACTACCTGTTTTCATTACTCTAATCTTAACTAACATCCAATATTAACCATGAAGATATTCCACATTCTAATCAGCATTGCCATAACCCCGGCTTCCCTTTGTCGAAACTTTTGCGCAATGGAAACCTTCCTGCTGGATGAAAGATGACGGTATTGCTGACAAAACTCTGCTGACAGCTTTAAAGGGATCGCCGAAATGGTCTATTACGAAAGACTACAAAAAATTATTAACAGATTCTAGTAAAAATTAAAGGAGTTAAAATGTCCACAAACCTTGAAGGGCACAGTCCATTCGCCCCCTACCTGCCCTACATCATTCCTCCCGTATCAGCAGGAGCATCCATCATCCCTGTTTTTCGTGGGTTTATAATAAAAAGCGCACAACAACTTGGGAAGCCCGCACCTCGCATGACAGTTTTCAGAGGGCTATGGGAAGGGCTCAGAGCCTCCCCGACAATCGGCGCAGTGATCGGAGCTCAGCTGGTCATCCAAGAAATCGCAGAGAAAAAACTATTTACCCCTCCTATAGAGGGTCAGCAGCCAAGCCTGCTGTCGATGTTGGTAAGTTCGGCATTTGTCGGAACACTTTCCGCTCCGGGATTAGCCGTTTTTAATGGACAGTCGATGGGAAAGTCTTTAATGCAAAGCCTCAAAGGACTTTCCCTACTGCAAACAGCAGCGATCGTTGCAAGAGAGACCTGCTTTCTGTTATCGATCCGAATCAGCGATCCTGTAAGCAATCATATGAAAAACAAGTTCGGCGACCACCCTTCTGTGATCTACGGCTCAACATTTTTTAGCGCAGCTTTCGGCAGTTTGATCAGCCATCCGGCAGATACAGCTCTAACCTGCTGGCAAAAAGGGATTCAAGTGAACAATTTAAGCCACGCAATGAAAGGGGGACCAGTCAAAGCCTTGGCTGTCGGCAGCTTTGCAGTGGCTTATAAGATAACCAAGGAAGCTCTGACAATTTTATTGTCGACTCAAAAATGATTTTTTTTATACACACAAGTATACAAATTTAACGGTGATCATTCATGAAACAATCATCCATTGCCTTTTGGTTCCTTTCATTTATTTTTACACTCTCCTTCTCGAATCAAAACTGGGCGCAAGAGTATCAACCCGTTGAAAATGGCGATGTGCACGAGGCATTCGTTACTCGGGTGGCAGGAAACATCCTAATTGATGCCCATTCGAAGCCGCCTCCTACTCCTATACGTGAGCGCATCCCGCGCCAAACGGACAATGCCGCCATTTGGCTGGGAGGTTACTGGGCTTGGTCCGATAGTAAACAAGACTACATTTGGACATCGGGCGTATGGAGACGCCCTCCTCCAGGGCATCAATGGATTGATGGATTTTGGAAAGAATTTAATGATGGATGGGCGTGGATCCCCGGTTTTTGGTCCGATAAAAATCTCAGTCAACTAAGCTACATCAACCTCGCGCCTCCTTCTGCGATTGACGAAAATGTTCCTTCAGCGCCCCAAGACAACTATTTTTGGAATCCAGGATTTTGGTGGTACAACCCAAATGCCAATGAATATGAATGGGTAGATGGCCGATGGGAAGAACTAGATCCCAACTGGGTCTTGATCCCTGCGCATTACACTTGGAGGCCTGAGGGGTATGTATTTATTGACGCTTATTGGGATTGGCCGCTAGATTCCCTTGGAGAAGCGTACGAACCTGTTTATATTCCTCCTGCACAACGGGAAACGATCGTCTACGAACCAACGAAAATTGTCGAAGTTTCTTACATCATCGACCACTATTTCTACACCTACCCGGATTACACCAGCTTTTACTATCACCACTTCCATTACCACCCTCATTACTGGGAAAACCACTGCTGCGCCCCTCAATGGTGGCTGTGGGACACTTGGTGGGGGCTTTCCTGGAGCAATCAATGGGGCTTGTGGTGGTGGTATTCGAATCCAGGGTATCCCGCTCCTCTTTGGATCACAGGAAACATCAGCTCAACTCTTCCCCCTCCCCGCCCGGCTCTTTACAATCATATGAAAAAAGTAAGGCCACCTGAATTCATCACCCCAAGAGGAATCGTGCCACCGAATACCATTCTGAAAGAAACACAAAGAATCAGCGGAAGCCGCAGGCCCATCTTCCCATCAAACCGTGCTCAGCGGGATAAAATTTGGCAAGAGGTGTCGCCAAAAGGAAATGAAAAGATCAGGCCGGAAGGTCGCCCTCGTCCCTTTAATCCTGATATCAGACGATCCAGTCTAAAAAAACCTCGAATTGACACGGAGCCGGTACAGCGCGTGCCCCGAGCGCCTGAAGGGCGTCTACCCAAGATTCCCAAAAGGCCAGAAAGACCTTCCGTCCCTCAAGCTCAAAAACCAGACATACAACGTCGCCCTCCCCGCCGTCCGGATGGCGAACAGCCTCCGATAAGAAGACCCACGCGCCCAAGAGTTGATTTCGACCGTCCTGATTTTGAACGTCCTGCTGTGCGCCAACCTTCCCGGTCAAGGCTAAAGTTACCCCGCGAATCTCAACAGGATGTCAAACGCCCAGGCTTTGATCGTCTACCCGAACGGAGAACCTTTCCGCCAATACGTGAAATTCGCCAACCTGAAAAACCCAGAATTTCTTATCCTCCCGGATTTAGAGAGGGACCTTCCGAAGAAATTCAAAGACAGCCTCAGCGGGTTCAGCCAAGGAGAAATCAACCCTCGGAAATCAGGCAAGAAATCCGCAAAAGGAGCGATAGCAGACGAGATCGGAGGCAGAAACGCCGAGAAGATGATCAGGGAAATAGCGGCAGCGATAGACCTAAGCCAGATCAAAAAGCATGATTTCCGCATCGCTCTTTGCTTCAAAACGCAGAGCCTTTCCTTCGCTAATGGCAACCCCATCACCTGAAGGAGATATTTTCAAATGTTGTGTTTGGAATCGTTAAGCGCACCCTAATTTAAAAATTCTTTTAAGCTACTTTTTCTTTTTCCAGAACCTCTTCTCCATCTTTAAAGACCACTCCGTTGATTACTTTTTCAATCATTTCACAACCTTTGAGTTTTCTCCATTTTTTCTCGGCTGTAGTAGCCAGCTTGAATACCATTGTCAAAGTGGCAGGCACTGAACCGCAGCCTTTGGTTTGCCTTGTCCGGTGTCTTATTGTTGCAAAAGTCGATTCAATCGGGTTAGTTGTCCTGACGTGCTGCCAATGGATCGCCGGAAAATTGTAGAAGGTAAACAGTTGCGCCTTATCCTTCTCAAGACAAGCACAGGCTTTGGGGTATTTGTCTCGGTATGTTTTTAAAAACACCTCAAACGCCGCCAGTCCATCTTCTTTGGTAGGGGCCATATAAATTTCATGAATGGCCTTTTTCGCATTCACTTGAATACTTTTGGGCATTTTATCCAGCACATTGGCCGTTTTATGCACCCAACACCGCTGCTGCTTTGTCTTCGGAAAAACTTCCTCTATTGCCGACCAAAATCCAAGCGCACCATCTCCTATCGCAAGCTCAGGAGCTGTACACAGCCCGCGCCGCTTCAAACTCTCCAATACCTCTGTCCAGGAAATTTTGCTCTCTCTATAACCATTGTGGATCGCCACAAGTTCCTTTTTACCATTAGGAAGAGCGCCAAGAATCACGAGAAAGCAAATTCGGTCATCTCCAAGACGAACATTGAAATAGATCCCATCTACCCAGATGTAAGCGTAGCGCTTTCCTTCAAGAGAGCGCTTGTTCCAGTCTTTGTATTCCTGCTCCCAAGATTGTTTTAAACGAGTGATGTTAGCTGCGGATAATCCTTTCGCATCCTTGCCCATGATCGCTTCAAGTGCATCCTGGAAATTGCTTGTAGAAATCCCCCTGAGGTAAAGAGCTGGAATCACCGCATCAAGAGATGGCACCCTCCTTAGATATTTCGGAAGAATTGCGCTTGAGTACCCTTCAGAGCTCTCTTCTCTGTTTCGAATTCTAGGTTGCTTTACTGATATCGGTCCGATTCCTGTTTGTACTTCTCTTTCAGGGAGGTAGCCGTTGCGGACAAATTGTTTTCTTCCCTCGAAATCCCTCCTGCCTTTCATCGATTCCAGGTATTCATTGACTTCATTTTCAATAGCCTGTTGAAGCAACAGGCGAGCTCCTTCCCTCAATGTTTGTTCCAGCAAGCTGTTCATTTCACTTGTTGCGTGAAATTTATCCAAAGAAATGACATCATTCTTCATGAGCGTATCTCCTATAAATTTTTTTGATTCTAAAATTTCATAGGGTACGCTCTTTTTATCTCAAACACAACTTTTGATCATATCTCTTACCAAGAAGAATTCGCAATCTTCTACGTAAATAATCGTGAACCATGTGAAAAACTCCCTTTCTTTTCCAACGAGAATATTGGCCCTGTACAGCTGTCCATGGAGGAAAATCATGAGGGAGATGTCTCCATTGGCATCCTGTTCTCAAAAGGTAAAAGATAGCATTAAACATTTCCCGTCGAGAGTGCTTTGGCTTCCTGCCGGCATTACGGTAAGTTGAGCTGGTTAAAAGTGGCTTGATTTGCTCCCACTCTTTGTCTGTTAGGTCATCCGGATAAGGTTTGCGCATTTTAGCCCCCACATATTCAAAAAATGCGCTAATTTATACCTAAAAGTTTAATTCACATACAACCTCTCAGTATTGATTCACATCAACTATGAGAAAGACTCTTTTAATTTAACAGAGTCTTTCTCTACACAAACACTCAACTATTCAAAATGAACAAAATACTTTTAATTTTAATTTTCACAAATTTTCTTCTCTATGCAGATTCTTCTGTTGACATACAAAAAGAACTACAAGGCATGCCAAACGCAGAACAAGAAAAGATTGAGCATTTTTTTAGGACATTAATTAAGCAATACGGTTTTGGCTACACCCTATTTGGAGACAAGCCAGTCTCCCTTCTGTGCTGGTTAGCTGAACCTGACTATAATAAAAAACGACCCTACTTCACCGTGAATGAAGATTTTATTGAATCATATTCTGTTTGGAAGAAGTACGAAAAAAAGTTTCCTAGCAATAAATACATATTACAAGAACGCACACTTGCAATGGGAAAGGACTACATCGACCTAGTGTTAATCAAAAAAACGTTATTTAATGAAAGTATCAAAAACAACAACGACTTTTTCTCTCCTGGGTACGATACTGACACATTCCTCAAAAGCGAAAAACTTGAAAATTATGTAAACTGCTCTGATGAACAAAAATCAAAATATCACATTAGAATGGGAATCTTATTAGGATATGGAAGCAGGGCATTTTCATAGTTAAAATTTGACATTCATTAGTTTCAGAAGATAGTCAGGATTCCAGCTCGCTTTCTTTCGTTTGAGTTCTATCCCCCCTTTTGTTTGCTTTTCCTGCTTCAGCAAAATAAGCGCCATCTTGCGTATGAAAGATAGATTTTCAGCTATATGTCCGATTCGTGCCCTCAATGTATCTTCCCTAAATGCTATGTCAAGAATCCAGTGACAACTTTCTATTCCCCAGTGCGATCGGATCGCATATGCAATACGACGTGCATCGGCTGGCAGACTTGAAATATACATCCGTAGCTCCGTGGAAGTGACACTATCTATCGTTCGTTCTGTCTTCAGGAGAATAATCGTTTTTAACTTCTTCCATCGATCATAATCCGGCAGCCAATCGATATCTTCCGTCACAAAAAATGAACGTTTTTCTAATCTTCCGTGCCCTTCCTCTATCATGTGATATGATTGATGATCAACGCCTTCAAACTCTACTTGCTGCGCTTGAATAAAATAATTCGATACCTCGTCATGAAGAGATGACTGATTTCCCTTCAATGCCAGAATATATTCGCCACCATCTTCAATGATCTGTGCTGCAATCGCAGTTTGGGTTCCCATTGCGTCAATCGTTATCGTTGCGCCAGTTATGTCGATCATTTCCAATAATTTTGGGATCGCTGTGATTTCATTGGATTTGTCTTTTACTTTTACCTGCCCTAACGTAAGTTGTTGACCACATGCCCAGAGGCTGACTGTGTGAATAAAAGAATTTGGTCGACCCTTGATTGCAGTACCTCTCAAAGCCTTTCCATCGATCGCATATACTTGATTGTCATCTTGCCTTACCAGTGTGGAAATCCATTTTGAAAACCCATTATGAAATTCGGTGGGATCGAGCATAACGAAAGTCCACCAAAATGTGCTGTAGTGTGGTACCCCATTTTCAAGTTTAAGTACATTTGTCAACCATGTTTCTCGCTCCTCTGCATAGACTGCATATACTGCTCCCCGTTAAGACATAAAAGGTGCTAAGAGAGTAAAATAACTATCTAAACTATAGGGTTTTACTCATGAAACGAAGAAAATGGACTCCTGAATTAAAAACAAAAATTGTATTGGAAGGATTAAAGGGTCGTCCCCTTGCCGAAATTTGCACTGAATACGAAATAAGTCAGGCTCAGTTCTACCAATGGAAGGACTGTTTTCTAAACAATGCGAGCCGAGCGTTTGAAAAAGGAAAATCAGACCAAAAGGAAGCACGTCTTCAGAAGCAAAACAATCGTTTGAAACAAGTGGTTGCAGATCTTACTCTCGAGTTAAAAAAAAACGACGAGGAGTGGTATCTGTGAAGAGAAAACGTCCTGAGATAAGAAGAAAAATCGATGATGTCCTCGCCGAAAGAATTGCTCAGATAAAAATGGAGCACCCCTTTTGGGGTTACAGGCGAGTATGGGCAAGTTTGCGTTATAGAGATGGAATACCGTGCAATTTGAAACGCATTTATCGAATTATGAAAGAGCGAAATCTTCTTTGCGCCAAAAAAATGAGGCCTAAAACTGCTGATAGACATCATCGACCGAAGCCCAAGGCGGAAAAACCTAATCAGATATGGGGAACAGACATGACAAAAGTTTTTGTCGAAGGCGATGGCTGGACTTACATAACAGTTGTACTTGACTGGTACACGAAAAAAATTGTGGGGTTGAAGTCTGGAAGGCGCTCTAAGTCAATAGACTGGCTAGAAGCATTAGACCGGGCGCTTAACACGCAATTTCCAGAAGGGGCCCGTGGCAAAGGACTAAAACTTGTCTCAGATAACGGATGTCAGCCCACTTCAGAGGCTTATATGCGTTACTGCTCAAAAGTAGATGTAGAGCAAATTTACACAAGCTACAACAATCCAAAGGGAAATGCAGAGACCGAGCGATTCATGCGCACCATGAAAGAGGAGCTTTTATGGCTAAAAGAATGGAGGTCTTCAGAAGAACTCTCAAAAGAATTGCAAAGTTGGGTTCTGAAATACAATTCCGATTACCTGCACTCTACTTTGAAATACCGATCTCCAAATGAAATGGAAAAACATTATTATAAATGTGAGGCTGCTTAATGCGAGCGCCCCTGATAGGAAGCATTGAAGGAGAAATCAGATTGCGGTCAATGCCGAGCGTTAGCGAGCTGAAAGGCAGCATTTACTGCAATCTGAGAGCTTCGAAAATTCCTGTATCAGGGGGGCGAAAACTCTCTTAGTTTTTGCTTGATTAACGGGTAGCACTACACCCCAGAAAGTGATGCCAAGTATCGGTTAACTGTAGATGGCGACCGCATGGTTCCTTTATATGTACTTCCCTCTGCCAATTCTTGACGACACCCTGCAATTAAGTCTGCTGTAATATTTCTTACTGCATATTTGCCCAGTCTTTTTTTCCACCATTCCAGGTGCCTAACGATATCCTTAGTACTTTTTGGTTTTGTTGATTGCAGAATATTCAGATATCGATCAATCAAATCAGCTAGAGTATGCTTCGCCTTAACCTGCTCAGGAAAATAGCTTCCCTGTCTTCTACTGGCCTCGATCTGTGTACCCCAATCTTTTGCTTCTTTGCGAGTGGGGAAAGATTTGTAGTCGGGTGGATAGCCATCATTCACCCGAACGATTGCCTTGTAACTGTACTTTCCATTTTTCTTTTTGAATTTTCGAATTGATGCCATATTGCTCATGCTCCGTTTTCTTGGTTAGCGTGAGCAGTAACACGATGAATGTGTTGTGATGTGCTGAGATTTGCTGTGGTGTGTAGGGTCGAAGTGTGCCATATGTGTGCCACGACCCTGTTTGTGGCTGGTTTTTCTAATGTTTTGTTGTCATTAGCATAAACCTTAATCACTCTACCACAGTAGTTTAAATAATATGGGGCAAGCTGGACTTGAACCAGCGACCGGCGGGTTATGAGTCCGCTGCTCTAACCACTGAGCTATTGCCCCATTGTGAAATAAAACAAGTAAAATAACACTCAACGACAAGAATAGCAAGAAAATCATACTTTCCCGCCATCAACAGTTATCTCAGTCCCATTGATGTGATACGCATCATCCGATGCCAAAAATGCAATCGCCCCAGCTACACTCTCCGGAGACACCATCACCGGCTCCTTAAATGGCACTAAACTCTGAATCAACTCGGGATTCGCACCCTCGGGAACTTTGTAAGCCCGCGCCAACGGCGTATCAATACCCCCTGGTAACACACAGTTCGCCCGTAACCCCTCCTGAAAATACTCAATAAACAACGACCGCGTAAACGACACAATCGCACCCTTCGTTGCAGAATACGCACTCGTCCAAGGATGCCGATAATACGAAGCAATCGATGATGTATTCACAAGATAACTCACCTTATTTTTTAGAAGATGCGGCAAAGCATGACGGTTTACATTAAATGTCCCTGTCAAATTAATCGAAATGATCTCGTCCCAGTCCGAAGGTAACATCTCATGCGTCCGATAACACCGCAAAATCCCCGCATTATGACTTAAAGAATGTATCCCTCCAAGCCGCTCAGCCAACTTATCGATGACTTCTCGTGTCTGAGTAAAATCAGAAACGTCGCAAGCTTCTCCAACTACACGAACACCACAAGAAGAAAGCTCATCGACTGTTTCTGACAGCTTATTCCAGTCGCGGTCAAGCAAAGCCAAAGATCCTCCCTCACTCGCAATCCGAAAAGCAGCAGCTCGACCGATCCCTGATGCAGCGCCGGTAATTAAAACATTTCTTCTCTCAAATCTTTTCATGTATCGAATAAATTCACTTAATGATCTATGATTCTACAAAAAGCGAGGGGTGAAATGCAAAGAATCATTGTTGTCGGCGGAACCGGAACGATTGGGAGAGAAGTGGTCAACGTCCTAAGCGAAAGGCATGAAGTGATTCCTGTCGGCTCGCAATCCGGAGATTTTCAATGCGATCTGACATCAACTGAATCCATCGAAAAAATGTTTTCTGATATCGGAACATTCGATGCGCTAATCTGCTGCGCGGGAAAAGTGCATTTCGCTCCACTAAAAGAACTGACTGAAGAGAATTATTATGTAGGCCTCCAAAGCAAATTGATGGGACAAGTCAATCTGGTACGCCTAGGACTGCAAACAATCAACGAAAAAGGCTCCTTCACACTCACCAGCGGAATCCTCAATAGGGAACCAATCGCAAGCGGCACTCCCGCTGCAATGACCAATGCGGCAATCGAAGGCTTCGTCAAAGGCGCTGCTATTGAATTGCCTAAAGGATGCCGAATCAATGCCGTAAGCCCAACAATCCTGGTCGAATCCTATGAACGCCTGGAAAACTACTTTAGAGGCTTTATCCCTGTACAAGCGTACAATGTAACGCAAGCGTATGTCAGAAGTGTTGAAGGGTCGCAAACCGGTAAGATCTATCACGTCGACCGATAATACCAATTCTTTCAAGTTGATTAGGTATAAATAGAAAGCCGTTCACCAACGACATCGGCATCCCCTTTAATCAGCAGGGTCTTATGTCGATTCTTCTCCCCTTTAATCAAGGTAATGTCCGATTTGGATACTTTGAGCTGACTGGCAAGGAACTTGATCAGATGAGCATTAGCCTTTCCCTTTTCCGGAACGGCTGTGATGCGCACCTTCAAAATGCCGTTCTCCCAACCGGAAATCTCGTCTTTGCCTGCGTTCGGAATCAGTTTGACCGGGAGCACGACTCCCTCTTTTGTTGATATCCACATCTGAAAAGTATTATACCTGAGTATGCATCATGCCAAACTTGCTTAAGAAAAGCATGATCCAAGCTGAGCATCTTGAGCCTCTCCGGCAATGAGAAAGGTAAGCTCGTCACAATAAATGATCTTACCTCCAGACAGTTTAAAATGCGCGATTACTTTCATCCGAGCATTCGATCCATCTTTTTTCGCAACATCAACAATATGGACAGAACACACATTCTCCCCCTCTTCAAATAGCTTCTCAAACGTGAGCTTGAGCCTATCTACTTTCGATCTTAAAGAATGCATATGAGCGACAAATCCCTCAAAATCCAGTGTTTTTCCATCCACCTTCTGGACGTAATCAGGATGAAAATACTCTTCGATCAACGATACGCTAGCCCCAAGATCAGTTAGTATGGCTTCTAAAGCCTCCTTTACTCTTTTTTTACCCATCAAACTCCTTAATCACCTGCTCTGATGCGACAACCTGTGCTCCCGCCTTTTTCATCTCCTCTACAGCCTTTTCCTCATCATCGGGAGAGAGATTAACCGCCTTGCAAGCGTCTCTGACTACATGGGTACGAAATCCTAGGTTAACAGCATCGAGTACGGAATATTTGACACAGAAATCGGTCGTAAGACCTGCAATATAGAGATCGGTAATTCCCTCTTCTTTGAGATAATCGCCCATGCCGGTCGCCTTCAAATGACCATTGTCGAAAAAAGCGCTGTAACTATCAATACCCTCGTCCGTGCCCTTATGAAACACTTTATCGAAACGGCTCTGATCCAACCTATCACTAAACTCGGCCCCAAGAGAATCTTGCACGCAATGCACCGGCCATAAAATTTGATCCAATTCCCGCAGCTTGATAAAGTCCCCCACTCCTTTGCCGTGAGTATCAGCGAAACTGCCATGATTAACAGGATGCCAATCTTTACTGGCAACAACCAACTCAAAAGGCAGCTTCAACAGCTCGTTAATTAAAGGAATGACTTTATCGCCCTCTTTGACTTCCAACGCTCCCCCAGGCAAAAAATCATTTTGGACATCAACCACAAGAAATGCTCTTTTCATGAACCTATCCGTATATTGCTATTTGTGCAAATTTTTTTTCTTTTTGAGAGATTTTTTCGATCGCTTCGCAAGTAAAGCTTGGAAAAGCTTTGCAAGAAGCGATCGGAAAACAGATTTGAATATGCGGATAGGTTCATGTATTTGCTCACGATATACGACGTATTTGCTTGATTAATTCCAGCTTGCGGTCATAAAGCGAACGCTCCAAACCAACAACATATTGATGCGGAAAAATAAACCGCTTAACTCCTTCATGAACACGGGAAAGCTCGCTCCGGACACTTTTCCGGATATCCTGAAGCAAAGGAAGAGTATAAATGCATTTGCCATTTCGAAATATCGGAACAAGCAAATCCTTGTGCAAAAGATTCGGATCGATCCTTTTTTGACGCGTGGAATCCAATGGATCAACAATAAAACACCCACTGCTTAAGTCATCTCCCTCATTGAAAATGGCGTCAGCAACATACTCCTTCTGGTTAAAATAACGGCGCACTTGCAGCACGCCTGGATTAGAAATTTTGACCATCTGCTCAGAAAGCTTCAGGCGAAACTGCCACTCCTCTCCGGGATTCCTAATCGCAGACAACTTGTAAACACCATCCAGAGCCGGCTGATCTTTAGCTGTGATCAGATTTGTTCCAACCCCCCACACTGCAATCTTAGCCCCTTGCTTTTTCAAATCGCTGATAATGGTCTCGTCAAGCTCGTTACTCGCGACAATCACAGCGTCTTCAAACCCAGCTTCGTCCAACATCTGGCGACTGACTTTGCTTAAATAAGCCAAATCTCCAGAATCTAATCGGATGCCAAGCATCCGCTTTCCCCTCTCTTTCAGCTTTTTTCCAACATTGATGGCTTTCTTAACTCCCTCAATGGAGTTATAAGTATCGACAAGGAAAACACAGTTAGCCGGCAAGGCATCCGCAAAAGACTCGAACGAATCCTGCTCATCTTCGAATGTCATGACCCAGCTATGGGAATGGGTTCCTTCAACTGGAATACCGAATAATTTCCCCGCTAACACATTGGAAGTTGATGAACACCCTCCAATATACGCTGAACGTGCACCAGTTATAGCTCCATCAATCCCTTGTGCACGACGCAGTCCAAATTCCAGTACATTGTCTCCGTCTGCAGCAGCGCAAATACGGGACGCCTTGGTCGCAATCAGAGAAGAAAAATTGATTAAATTGAGAATGGGCGTCTCCAAAATCTGCGCTTGAATTAAAGGCCCCGATACCCTCACCATCGGCTCATAAGGAAAAACAGCAGTCCCTTCCGGCACGGCATCGACATTGCAAGAGAACTCCATTTTTGACAGATAATCAAAAAAACCTTCTTCGAATAAAGGATTGCCATCTGCCCCTTTAAGACCTGCTAAATAATTCAGATCGCTGTCATCGAAGCGAAAGTTGTTTAAATAATCGATGACAAGCTCAAGCCCAGCTGCGATCGCATAACCACCGCGAAAAGGACACTTTCTGAAAAACAGATGGAAAACAGCTTCTTTATCCTGAAGACCATTTTTCCAATACCCATAGGACATTGTAATCTGATACAAATCGGTCAACAACGCAAGAGACTGATGATAACGGAACGGACTTAAAGAGTTCATGGGAGCTATTGTAACATAGGAAAAACAATTTTACAATGGAATCACTTTGGTTATGCCATGATCATAAACGGCTTCATACCCTTCTCCAACAGAACCAACAAAAGCGTAGACTGGAATCCCTCTCGCTTTTGCCCTATGGGCAACAACAATCGGTCCCTTGCCATAGGTGGTCTGCCTGTCAATTCTTCCCTCTCCAGTGACCACCAAGTCCGCGTCCTTAAGAAGCCTGTCAAATCCTGCGCGATCCAACACTAAGTCGATACCGGAAATCAATCGAGCTCCCAATAAAGCATGCAACCCTCCTCCCGCACCTCCAGCAGCTCCGCTTCCTTCAATGGCATTAAGCTCGATCCCCAACTGACTCTGAATAACTTCAACAAACCGCAATACAGCCTGTTCCAATCTTTCTGCCTCGACTGGATCCGCTCCTTTCTGAGAAGAATAAACGAGCGAGGCCCCCTCAGGGCCTGTCATGGGATTTTTAACATCGTACCCTACAATAAATGTCGATTCCAACAACCGATCGTCCAATCCTTTGAGATCGATCGTTTTCAACTCCTTAAGTGCTGCTCCTCCTCTTGGCAAGGGATTTCCCCACTCATCGAGAAATCGCCCTCCCAGAGCCTCAATCACTCCTGCACCGCAGTCGTTGGTCCCGCTCCCCCCTATTCCAATCAGAAAATGACGGATTCCCTTATCCAACGCTAAGAGGATCGCCTCCCCGATACCAAAAGTTGTCGCTGCCAGTGGATTCCTCCTGTGTTCAGGAATTAGGGAAAGTCCGGAAAATTTGCTCAATTCGATCACTGCCGTTTGGGATGCCTCGTCAATTCCCCATTCTACTAAGATCCTCTCTCCTAATGGACCTGTTACCTGCTGCTGGATTAAGGTCCCCTGGCGGTAATAAAAAAGGACATCCATAAAACCATCTCCCCCATCAGCAATGGGGACAAACACACACTCGCATCCAGGCAAAGCCTTTTGCACTCCTCGCATCATCGCCTCACCAACTTCAAAAACAGTAAGAGTTCCTTTGAATGCCTGAGGAGCAACCATCACTTTCATGAGCTTTATCCTTCGATTTTTATTTGAGTCTACCTGACTTTTTATGGTATATTTCAATATTTATCTATTTTGACCATAGGTGTGAGATGAAATTTCCGAAGTATCTCCTTACTCTGCTACTGTTTTTATTTGTCCAACTAGACGCTGCCACTTTTCTTAAAGACAGGCTCCAGAGCAGCAGGGACGGCGACTATATCGTTACCCGAATCGACAACACCTATACGGTGCTCTTAATCAAAGAAAGATCGGAACACCAAATTTCCATTGAAGAGATCAGTATTCCTGTGCAACGCCTGCATGACAAGCGATTCCCTTGGGCCGGCTGGAAACATTGGGTGGAAAACGGCGCGAACGGCCACACTTCCTGGCTGCTTTACACGATCCACGTTGACTCAGGCATGATGCGCGAATATTTCTCCTATACAAGCGAGCAGTGGCACAGCATGTCCGACGTCAACAATTTCCTATCGACGCTGCTCAACTTACGCTTTGTCAAGATTCCGCGCGAAAATATGAAGCGGGTCGGAGTCGTCCCTCCCTCAGAAAAATATGGCCAGGACTCCCGAAGAATCTGGACTCCTAAGCTGGTTTATGAAGGAGAAACGATTTATGGCGCAGAGTTCGAAGCGTGGCGCACCCGCTGGCCGCGCGATTGCAGCGAGCTATCGGGAAAAACAATCACTGTTTATCTTCCTGAAGACGAAAAAAAATACCCTACCTACTTCCCTTATTGGCTAGAAATCCAAGGGATGTTGGGAAAAGCAAAGATCAGCATTGTAGACTCTGGCCACCGCATGCGATCCCCCCGCTCTGCACCTCCAAGAAAAGTGCATTAATAAGGCCTGCCCCTAAAGGATAACTATGCATTCACTGAGAAAATCACGTAAAACTCTGCATCACGCTTACCGAATCTACAAGAAAAAAGAGGCGACCCTTTCCGATTCTGAAAAAGCTCGGTTTCTGGAAATATTAAAAAACCTTGAAAACGCAATCTTTGAGAAAAACCGCCCCTCCGCAAGCACTCTTGCAGAAGAAGCGGAACATTTGACATACACTCATTTTAAGAAAAAATGGTGGGAAAAGGGTCTAGAAGTTGTCATTGCCATTGCATTTGCTTTAATCGTCGCAACTGTTGTTAGGCAAACGTGGTTTGAGCTCTATGAAATCCCCACAGGCTCCATGCGCCCCTCTTTTCGAGAAAAGGATCGCCTGAGCGTAACTAAAACCTCTTTTGGAATCAATATCCCTTTGCGCACCGGCCACTTTATCTTCGATCCCGATCTTGTTGAAAGGGGAAAAGTGGTTATTTTTTCGGGAGATAATATTTCTCTTCCGGACACTGACGCCACCTACTTCGGCATTCTACCTTATAAAAAACGGTACATTAAACGAATGATCGGCAAACCCGGCGATACCCTCTATTTTTATGGAGGAAACATTTATGGCATCGATAAAGACGGCAATCCTTTGACAGAGCTTTTAGAAGATCCCTGGATGAAAAAAATTGAGCATATCCCCTTTCTCTCCTTCGAAGGAGAGCCTTCCATGCCGCGCAAAGATGAGGTTTTGTTTAAGCACATGCAGATCCCTGTCGGCAAGCTCACTTTATCGCCATTCGGCAAAGCCCATGGCGAGTTATTCGACGGCAAAAAATGGAAACTGGACAACCTTCTAAATAGCAACCCTGATGTCTTGGGAACCTTCGGCGATTTGTGGGGGATAAAAAATTTCGCAATGGCACGCCTTTTAACCGCAGAGCAGGTCAGAAAATACACAAACTTCGATCCGGAAGAAGTTGGCAAAGGCTTGCTGTATCTTCACTTGCGCCACTCTCCTAATCTCACTTATCCCAGTCCGAAAATTTACCAGGAAGGAGGCTATTTAAACGTGCGCATGCCCGTTTTCGAGTCCTTGATTCCCTTAAATCAAGAACATCTGAACAAAATCATGGATCACCTCTACACTGCGCGGTTTGTCATCAATAAAGGAAGACTGAAACGCTACACAACAGAAGGCGGCGCTACAACCATGGCATCGGCGAAATTTTTGGGAATTCCTGAAGGAACCTATGAATTTACTCGAGGCGCAGCAGAAAAAGTCGGGTTTCAAGGGATAACGACAAAACTGCCCAAGAATCACCCCCTATACAGCCACGACCCCGATCACATCCAGGAACTGTTTAATATGGGAGTCGACTTGTATGGCAGCACGAACAGCGACGCTTTCTATAGATACTACTTTCCCCATCGCTACGCCTACTTTCGCGATGGCGACTTCTATTTAATGGGCGCTAAAGTGATGAATAAAGAAGATCCCTTACTAAAAGCATTTATCGAATCTGAAAAGGAAAAAGCCTCCCATTCCACAGCTTATGCTCCTTACCTCCCTTTTCTAGATTTTGGAGCTCCTATCAAAAACGGTGAATTAGATAAGGAAAAAATCCGTACATTCGGACTCAAAATCCCTGAGAAACATTATTTTGTCCTTGGAGATAATCACGCGATGAGCGCAGATTCCCGAGTTTTTGGATTCGTTCCTCAAGAGAACCTGGAAGGCGCTCCCAGTCTCATCCTGTGGCCTCCAGGAGAGCGATGGGGCACGCCTCCACAAACAGCATATCCGCTCTTTAATGCTCCCCGTCTCATCATTTGGGGGATTGCGGCATTGATCTTTGCTGTGTGGTATGGATTCCACAGAAAAAAAATGCAGACACGGCTGTTTCCTCATGACGGAGAAAAATAAAATCCACCAAGGAAACGTTATCGACACGATCGATGGAATCGATGTGATCGAATGCACTGTTTGCGGTTTTAAGCATGTCAATCCTTTACCATCACAAGAAGAACTAGAGACTCTCTACAAAAAGGAGTACTACAGCTTAGACAAACCTCAATATCTCAAAGATTCAGAGGAAGATCAAGAATGGTGGGAGATGACCTACCGGCAATATTTCCATCTATTTGACAAACATCTAAAAAAAGAAGCTCCCAGCCTGTTTGAAATCGGATCCGGCCCGGGCTTTTTCCTCAAAGTGGGGAAAGAGCATGGATGGGATGTGCTTGGGATAGAACCTTCAAAGCAAGCTGTCGCCTTTTCCAAACAATTTGATGTGCCTGTGATCCATGATTTTTTTCATGAAGAAACTGCAAAAAAACTTGGAACATTCGATCTCATTTTTATGGATACCCTTCTTGAACACGTTCCTAACCCCTCTTCGATGATTGCGCTTTGCAGCTCTCTTCTGAATCCTGGTGGACTTCTTTGCGTAATCTCTCCCAACGACTACAACCCCCTCCAGAAAATTTTGCGAAATCAAAAAAACTATCCACCTTGGTGGATAGTTCCCCGCCACCACCTCAACTACTTTGATTTTACTTCCATCCAATCTCTTTTTAAACAGCATCAGCTGCAAGTCGTAGAGTCTTTAGGCACCTTTCCCATGGAGTTCTTCCTTCTTTGCGACGATAATTATATAGAAAATCATGCTTTAGGACGGGAAGTACACGGAAAACGAAAAACGCTTGAAAAATTGATGCTCGCGAATAACCCCAAGCTATTGGAATCCTTTTATCAATGGCTGGGAATGCAAGGATTGGGAAGAAGCTTTGTTGTGATCGCCAAGAAGCCCTCATAAAAACAGCTAATGATTAAATGCCTTGGAAAATTCCTCTTCCACCTCTTGCAGTTTGATTTGGTCCAAAAGACCAGGAGTCGATAGAAGCTCAAGAGTCACAAGAATGTTGTCATACGTTTCCTGCGGCAGCAATACAACAGAGCCTTCGTTTCCTATAATTTTGTATTGCTGACGATTTCTCACCGCCTCTTTGATCATTTCTTGAAGCTTATCCTTAGCTTCCGAAGCAGCTACAGTATCCATACAACCTCATACAGTCTTGTCTCGTTTAAAAAAAATATCACGTATTCTTCTCTGCAACTATAATCATTAAGATTTTTTTTACAATACCGTTTTATTTCTGCTCGACTTTTTCGATCAAGATTCTGGCGTCTTCGCCATTCAGATCCCACTGAATTCCATCACATTCCTGAAAATCAACTGAAAGAGCAAGCACTTCATTGCAGATATAATCGCCATGCACCTCAAAACAGGTACGGACTTTATCGGTCGTTTGAATTTTCACATGGATACGATCTGTAACATCAAACCCGCCATCACGACGCATCGAATTAATTTTGTTGACCACCTCTCTAGCTAATCCTTCAATCACCAGCGATTCATTGAGAGATGTATCAAGAGCAATTGTGATCTCTCCTTCATTCGCGGCAATCAACCCCTCGCGCACTTCCCTTTCGACCTCTACATCTTCCGAAGTCAACTCCATCTCTTCCCCTTCAAGGATAACGCGCAAAGCCTGTCCGCTGCGCAGCTTCTCCAACTCTGCTGAAGAAAACTTTGAGATCACCTCTTGAGCAGGTTTCATTAATTTACCCAACCGCCTTCCCAGAGTACGGAAATTCGGCTTAGCCTTTAATCGCACAAAATCTGTCTCATCGGAAGAAAAGATTACCTCTTTGACATTGAGTTCATCAGCGACAAGATGCCGCTGCTCGCACAAAAATTCCAGTACCTGTGGATTAGAGGAAGCTACATGAACCGCAGGCAACGGCTGCCGCACCTTCATTTTGTACTCTTTGCGCAAAGCATGCCCCAAGCTCACAGTTTTCTGCACAACAAACATCTCTGCTTCCAATTTTTCATCACGGCTTTCCGGATGGTATTGCGGATAATCGCATAAGTGCGCAGATTCAGGATCACCTTTGGAGCGCAAATTTCGGTAAATTGCATCGCTAATAAATGGGACAAACGGTGCTGCAATTTTGGTAAGCGCCAGCAACACCTGATAAAGCGTCTGAAACGCCTCGTCACGATCCCGAGTCGCCTCTTCCTCCCAGAAACGGCGGCGGCTGCGACGGATATACCAGTTTGTCAGCTGATCGATAAAGCCAATAAAAGGTTCGACAGCACGGCTCAAATTATACTCGTCCATGCCAGCTTCCACATCGCGATTAAGTTTGTTCACCATCGAAAGGATCCACCGATCGATCACCGCCTGCGGATGGGGATAGCTGTCTGAAGGCTTCCAATCATAGATCCGAGCATAAGTAACAAAAAAGCTGTAAGCATTCCAGAAGGGGATGAATATCTGCCTAAGGATCAATTCTACACCCTTTTCTTGGAATCTCAAATCCTCCCCTTTTACCGCCCCACTGTGCATCATGTAGAGACGAATCGCATCGGCTCCGTATTTTTTCACCACATCCATGGGATCGGGGTAATTTTTCAACCTCTTTGACATTTTGTTGCCATCTTCAGCAAGTACAATTCCATTGACGACAACATTCTTAAATGCCGGCTTATTGAATAAAGCCGTCGACAGCACAGTCAACGTGTAAAACCACCCTCGAGTTTGATCCAGTCCTTCGGCGATAAAATCCGCGGGAAAATTCGATTCAAACAGCGCCCTGTTGTTAAAAGGGTAGTGATTTTGAGCATAAGGCATCGAGCCCGATTCAAACCAACAGTCGAACACTTCAGGAATACGCTTAAAAGTTTTGCCATTTCTAATAAATGTCAGATCATCAATAAAATGCCGGTGCAGATCGGTGATCTCTGTATTGGTGGCAACTTCCAATTCATGAATGCTTCCCGCAACGTAGATTTCCCCGTCATCGGCAATCCAAAGCGGGATCGGTGTTCCCCAGTAACGGTTGCGGCTGATTGCCCAGTCGCGTGCACCTTCGAGCCATTTGCCGAAACGCCCCTCTTTTAAATGTTCAGGCATCCAGTGAATCTTGTCATTGTTGGCCAGCATGGCATCTTTGATTTTCTCAACGGAAACAAACCAAGTAGAGACCGCTTTGTAAATCAAAGGAGTATCCGAGCGCCAGCAGAACGGATAGCGGTGGCGGCAGGTACCGTGGTGCACGACCCTTCCCATCTCTTTCAGCCGTTTGATGATCTGCTTGTCAGCATCTTTAACAAACATCCCCGTGTATTCCGGAATCTCGTTGGTGTAACGCCCATTGTTGTCTACAGGGCAGACTAAGCCTATCCCCGCTCGCTCGCAAGCATAGAAATCCACTTCGCCAAAAGCCGGAGCCGAATGGACGATTCCTGTTCCTTCGCTAAGGTCGACACTTTCTTCCAATAAGACTTGAAAGGCATTTTCTTGATCTTTGAAGTAATTGAATAGCGGACAGTATTTTTTCCCAGCCAATTCGCTTCCCTTCACTGTTTGAACGATCTCGTACCCCTCATCATTTTTATAGTAGGTGCCAAGGCAGTCCTTAGCCAGGATGTAGAATTTTCCATTATCGGCATCTTTGATTTTCACGTAGTCAACATCAGGCCCAACCATAAGGGCAAGGTTAGAGATTAGAGTCCAGGGAGTCGTTGTCCAAGCGAGAAAGCAGGTATTCTCCTCCCCTTCCACATCGAAGGCGACGGTAAGAGATGGATCATCCACCTCCTTGTAGTTTTCTCCAGCTTCGAAATTGGAAAGGGGCGTGCCCAATTTGGCAGAAAACGGCATCACTTTGTGGCCTTGGTAGACCAGTCCTTTTTCGTAGAGTTGTTTGAAAACCCACCAAACCGATTCCATAAAGTTGAGATCCATGGTGCGGTAGGTGTTGCCAAAGTCAACCCAGCGTCCCATCCGTTTCACTTGATCTTTCCATTCTTCAGTGTATCGAAGAACGATGGAGCGGCAAGCTTCGTTAAATTTAGCGATGCCAAAATCTTCAATAGAACCGGATCCTGAGAGGTTATTGGCTTTTTCTACTTCGTATTCGACAGGCAGCCCATGGCAATCCCACCCGAATCTCCTGGGAGCGTAGAATCCTTTCATCGTTTTATAACGGAGGACAACATCTTTGATGGTGCCAGCAAGAAAGTGGCCGTAATGGGGAAGTCCCGTAGCGAACGGAGGTCCGTCATAAAAGGAGAACTGCGGATGGTTTTTCCGGTTTTCAACCGATTTTTCAAAAATTTGGTCTCTCTCCCAGGAATCGAGGATACGTTTTTCCCTTTCATCGAAGGATTCCTGCTGGATCTCGTCGAACATTGAACTTGCCTTTATTTTTTTTTAAATTTGAGTGGAATTATAGGCGTTCTTCTTCGTTAAAGTCCATTTCTTTTCAGAAATTCCCTTTTCATGTTATAATGAGTGCTGTATCAAAAGATTACATCGATATGGGGGTGTACTGGTTTCGACTGGGATGCGAAGTATTGATTGCATGCAGAGGATATCGGTTGGCCTCTTTAAAAAGCCGATAGAACATTAAGTGCCAAATCAAGCACAAAAGTAACTGGAAGCAAAGTTGTAGATTTCCCAGCTCAATTCGTAGCTGCTGATCTTGACCTTGCTACAGCTGCAGTTGCAGCTTAATCTTAACCGATTAAGCAGCCCGATAGCCTAAAATTGGACCGAGGGTTTTAGGGTCTATCGTTAAGTACTTGGTATGGTGCGGCGGACCGACAGTCTTTAGGTTGCCGTATCGAGATTGAATAAGGCGGGTTAATCGTATTGGAGTGCTCTGCATAGCGGTTGGCCCATTTTTCAGAGCACTAAGCATGTAGTAGTCATTATGGAGTATACTTAGGACGAGAGTTCGATTCTCTCCACCTCCAGTCAAATTTAAGGCTTCACTTTTCGAAGTGAAGCTTTTTATTTTTAGATACATGCAATACGAAATTCTTATCGAAAAATTTAGCTGCATAAAGATTAATTACGCAGTATTTACGCACTAGACTAGATGAAACCAACATAAAACCATTCCTCTTTTCCATGCTTCCTGTTACTCTCCTCTCAGTAAGAGACAGGAGCATCATCGCTCACCAATAAAATTACAAACAATTACACGTTTTTTTAATCTTCATTGGATTTGGATACGGCAAACGATGGAAAAAACAGAAGTCGCAAACAATAGCCAGGCAAGAGACTATTAAACGGTTTGTTTCCTTCGCGCATATGAACCTCCTGAACTCTTCCACATCAATTGCACAGCTTACTCAAAGAGGTTTAACTCTGAAAACGATCCAACATTTTCATCTAGGCTGGAATCCTACAACCCTTTTTCAGCCAAGAACAACTTGGGGACTATCTGAAGAGATAAAGGAAAATGGTAATCCAAGGAAGCTATGGCTTCCCAAAGGGATCGTAATTCCCTCCTTCAAGAAAACTATTCCTATGAAAATAAAAATTCGAAGAGATAACTGGACAAAACAAGACCCTCTGCCAAAGTACATAGAAGTCTCTGGAAGCAAGCCATCGCCAACCATCTATGGAGATACAACGAAGCCTATCATAATTGTCGAATCTGAGCTGGACGCCATCCTAGCCCAGCAAGAAGCCTCCCATTTAGTTTGCAGTGTAGCCCTAGGAGGTGTAAGCAAAAAGCCTGATGCCAAGCTGGACACCATACTCAGACAAGCTCCTTTGATCCTTCTGTCTTTAGACTTTGATGAAGCAGGAAAAAAGCATTGTGCGTTTTGGATGAGGCAATATTCCAATTTACGCCTTTGGCCATGTCCATTTACTAAAAGCCTTGGGGATGCTTTTCAGACGTCTCCTGCCAACTTAATCCGCAGACCTCCATTCCTGAAAAATAAAGTCTTAAACACATCCTTGACAATCCCTTTAGCAGTCTGTAGGCTATAGGCAAACTATTAACACTCAACACCCATTTTTTAATTCTCTATGCAGAAGCCCAAAAAAACTACAAAAACAGTTTCTTCTCCATCTCAAGCAAGCTATGTAAAGTTTGTCACTCACCTGAAGCTAAAAATACGCTCCGCACAATTTAAGGCAGCTCTCGCTGTTAACCGTGAACTCATTCGTTTGTATTGGGAAATTGGAAAAGAAATCTTAGATAGGCAACAGAAAGATGGGTGGGGCACAAGTGTCATCGAGCGCATTTCCAAAGATATTCAGAATGAATTTCCTGGGATAGAGGGATTTTCCAGATCTAACTTATTCAGAATGAAAACATTTTATCTGTCTTATGAAAAAGTCGCACAAGCTGTGCGACAATTAGAAGATCTCCCTGTTTTTAATATCCCTTGGGGGCAAAATATTGCCATTTTCGAAGGTGTTAAAACTCTTGAAGAACGTCTTTAGTATGCTAACATGGTCATTCAGGAGGGCTGGTCTCAAAATGCGCTACTCGACGCCATCAAAATCAAAACCTACAAACGCCATGGAAAAGCTATCACCAACTTTCATGTAAGACTTCCCGATCCACAATCACAACTTGCCCATGAAACATTAAAAGATCCTTATAATTTTGATTTTTTGGAATTGACAAGAGAGCATGTCGAAAAGGACTTGGAAGATGGCCTTATTGAACATGTCGAAAAATTCATATGTGAACTCGGTCAAGGATTCTCTTTCGTAGGAAGACAAGTGCCCCTTAAAGTGGGTAACAAGGACTTTTACATTGACCTGCTGTTCTACCACTTGAAACTACGATGTTTTGTAGTTGTCGAGCTAAAAGCAACAGATTTCAAGCCAGAATTTGCCGGCAAAATGAATTTCTATCTATCTGCCGTCGATGATCTTATGCGATACCCTGCTGACAGTCCAACAATCGGCATTCTTATTTGCAGAAGAAAAGACAATTTTATCGTTGAATATGCGCTTCGCGACATCAATAAGCCCATGGGCGTAGCAGAATACGAAACAAAAATTATCTCCTCACTGCCTAAAAAACTGAAAGGCAAACTCCCCTCCATCGATGAAATCGAGGCAGAACTTAGCTCTCTTCCTGTTGTCCAAAAGAAAAGGTCTTCGAAAAAGACACCAAAGTAAGAACTCAAGAAATAAGACCAATGACGCACCCGAGTCTGAAAAACGAAATCCATTTGATTTTTCCTTGGACATCGCTACAATAGGATGGCATTTGGCTCCTTAATAGCATAGTTAGGTGAATAAAATGGTTTTTGTGAAAGCTAAAGCAGGTCCTCCTAATATTGGAGACCCACCAAATATGTTCACGGTTCAGTATTTCGATGAACAAGGCAACATGGTTATCCGAAGCGGTGGTAAACGAACTTGGAGATGTAATAATCCAGGAGCGCTTCTTAAAAGTCGTTATAGTATGGGCAAAGATAGACGTGCTATCGGCTCAGCAGGATCTGGGGGGTATGAATATGCTGTTTATCCCGACTATGAAACAGGACATGAGGCTTTGATTGTTATGTTAAGAGGCAGCCGCTATCGAAACCTAACGTTATTAGAAGCCTCAATCAGATATGTTCAAGAGGATCCTGGTCATGGTCCAAAGATTGCAAAAATGAGCAATCTTGATCCTAATCGCAAAATCAGCTCTCTATCGGATGAGGAATTTGAAAGATACTGGAAAGCTATAGAAAAAAATGAATGCTGGGAAGTTGGCAATGAAGATTTTATTCCAAGATGGATTATTTCTGGAGTGCACAAGAAACAAGGTGTTATTACCGAATATCAGGTTTGCATCGAAGGTGGACCTGTATGGCTCCTAAAACAAGATGCTATAAAATGGGCCTTTGAAGGTAGGCTGCATGCAGTCCTTGTCCATATGAAAAATGGAAATCACTATCTACGTCCTGAGCATGGTCAGCACAGTTTCGTTGTCGTTACTTAAAAGGGTTTAATTTGTTCCTATGAAAATGTTTTGCCTTTTTTTTCTTCTTATCTGTACTGGATGCTCTACTGATAAAGAGCGAAAGAGTTTTGGCGATTTAGAGGAGATCAAAAAAGATTTCATCTCCACTATTTTAACAGAAAGTGCTTTAGAAGAAGGTCCTTTCCGCATGAATTACCATTTGAAAACTGTTTTGTTTTCAGATGATGTGGTGAGCCTGATGGGAGATTTGTTTGTGTATGCACATCTGCCCCATGGATGGATCCATTATGAAGGTAAAACCTATGTGAAAACAAATGGCTCTTTTAAAGAGATCACTTTAGAGGACTTGTTTCCTTTGGATAATCAAAAAGAGTTTTTGAGAATTTATTGCGAAAACTCTCTCAAGAATAAGATTGAGCTCTCTTATTTCCAAAGTTCAGAGCCTCTCCATGATCGATTAGATTTAGAATTTCTAAAAACTTTTGTTGTAGACCACGAATCGTTAATCCTCATTTTCCAACCCTATACAGTTGGTGGATTTGCCGACGGTCCCTTTACGATTAAAATCCCATTTTCTGAGCTTGCAGGAAAATGGCAGGCAGGAAATCCTCTTGAAAAGCTGCTACCTATCAAAAATTATCTCTCTTCCTGGAATAGCGATGATTGGATCAGTGATATCCAAGACTCGTTTTAGAGAGTTCAATTTTTGCGCAAATTTTACGCACTAGACCAGAAAAAACCAGTGTAAAATAGCACATACCAGCTCACTCAATTTTTCGTAAATCGCTTATAGTCTCAATCTTGTTTATTCTAGTTTAACCTGGTTTTAGCAATAGAATAGAGTTCGATTCTCTCCACCTCCAACAGTACTGTTTGAAGATACAAACGGCTTCTATTGCTTCAGATTTTCACGATCGCGACGAAGTCAGACCTATCGGTCTGACGAGGAGTGTATCGCTGGAAAGATGGGGTGATGGAAGCCGTTTGTGCTTTGACAAGGTGCTGTTGGAGGTGGAAACCTCCAAACCTTATTAAACATTACGAAAGCCTTGTCATTTTTGCTGTTGAAAATGAAGTCAATGAACACCTTGAATCGATGAGTAGCAGGACGAACTCCGAAGGAAGAAAACAATTTGTGCGCAACGGTTACCTGCCTGAAAGGGAAGTGCAAACAGGAATTGGGCCAATAGCTGTGAAACAACCTCGAGTACGCGATAAGAACGGCTTTACAAAGTACTCAAGCGCAATTCTTCCAAAATATTTGAGGAGAGCGCCGTCTCTAGAGGCGGTCATTCCAGCTCTTTATCTCAGAGGAATATCTACGAATAATTTCCAGGAGGCTCTTGAAGCGATAATGGGCAAGGATGCGAAAGGATTATCCGCAGCTAACATCACTCGTTTAAAACAATCTTGGGAGCAGGAATACAAAGACTGGAACAAGCGCTCTCTTCAAGGAAAGCGCTACGCTTACATCTGGGTAGATGGCATCTATTTCAATGTTCGTCTTGAAGATGACCGCATCTGTTTTCTTGTCATTCTCGGCGCTTTGCCCAATAGAAAAAAAGAGCTTATAGCGATCCACAATGGTTATAGAGAGGGCAAGATTTCCTGGACGGAGGTTTTAGAAAATTTAAAGCGGCGCGGGTTATGCACTCCACCAGAGCTTGCGATAGGAGACGGCGCGCTTGGATTTTGGTCTGCGATAGAAGAAGTATTCCCGAAGACAAAGCAGCAGCGGTGTTGGGTGCATAAGACGGCCAATGTGCTTGATAAGATGCCTAAAAGCGTGCAGGTAAATGCGAAAAAGGCCATCCATGAAATCTATATGGCTCCAACCAAAGAAGATGGATTGGCTGCATTTGAAACATTTTTAAAAACATATCGAGACAAATACCCCAAAGCCTGCGCTTGTCTTGAAAAAGATAAGGCGCAGCTGTTTAGCTTCTATAACTTCCCTGCAATCCATTGGCAGCACATCAGGACAACCAATCCAATCGAGTCCACTTTTGCAACAATTAGACATCGGACAAGACAGACCAAAGGTTGTGGTTCAGTTACTGCCACATTGACCATGGTATTCAAACTAGCGACATCGGCTGAAAAGAAATGGAGAAAGCTTAAGGGCTGTGAAATGATTGAAAAAGTGATCAAGGGAGTGATTTTTAAAGACGGAATAGAAGCTCAAGAGGCTGAAAAAATAGCATAAATAAATTTCAAATCAGGGTGCACTTAAGGATTCGAAACACAACATTTGAAAATATCTCGCAATCACCTATGATTCGTCTTCTATCTCCCTGATTTCCAGAGGAGGAAATTTTAACATTTTCAAAATAAATGCTATCCTTCCCAAGTAGCGATTCAATTCCTTCTCTTCCTCTCTTGTCAAATCCTTGCGTTTCTCACAATAAAACCTTAATTTGACCGGATCCTTGATTTCCGTCTCGTATTTCCTTGGACGCGAAACCATAATCGAAAGATCTTGCACAAGAACTCCTGCAGGATTCTCACTCGCCAATCCAATCGCTCCCCTTCTCAAAAATTGAAAATTTACAACCTCTTCATCAAAACCAATAATGATTTTTTTCGTTTCGTCATCTTTCCAATCCTTCAACTGCACAAAAATCGAAGTCTTGTAAATCTCTTTGAAAATCCTCTCATCAATCTCTTTTAAAGCCTTTACAGGTTCATTCAAGTAAGTTTGAAATGGTGCGCGGTAAAAATACAGCAAATACTTGCGAATCTCCATGCAATCCTTATTTTTCTCTCCCAATCTTTTCATACACTTTCTATTGGATCGCATAAGCTCTGCATTCATAAACGCCCGAAATTTTTTTGTAAGCCCTTGATCTTCTTCCAAAGTCATCAGAAAATTAAAAATACGCTCCTGCGCGCTTAGCGCGCTTTCATTCTCAGGCCCCGGACACTCTTGGCTTGCAAACTGCGGTAGAAGCATCGAAAAGTTGATCACAACTTGATCATCGCAAAACACCTTCTCCCCAACTAACTTTTGACATTCAACAACGTACTCTTGCACCTTCCTTTCCATAAGCTTTTCATAATCGGCATCGCCTTCTGCATCCATTGGAGGACCTTTAAAAGGAGGAAGAAGTATTTTGTCATGCTTACCCCGTTTTTCCAAGAAAGTGATGATGCCTCCGATCACTGCACGACTGGACTCAACAGCTAAAGGGCGGTTTTTCTCACTATTGAACGCTTCCAACACAGCTTTGCAAATGCTCTCATTGCAATAAGCTACCTCTCTTTGATAACTCTTTTCCAAAGCATGAAGAAACGCCTCTGCAGCCTTGTCAAAAATTTGCTGCTGAAAAGACCCTTCGAGATAAATCGAAACCTCCTCTGAAACAAGCTCCAAAAGCTTCTGAACATCCTTATTCTTTTCTAAAATTTTCTTGATTTTTCCAATCATTTGATCCACTTGATCCACATTGGCAAATTCACTTGTTTTCTTTAAAGAAGCCTGTTCATTTTTCAACCGATGACAAAAATAGCAAAGAGCTTCTTTGTATAAGACCAAGAGATGCAACTCTCTCTTTTTTTTATCGACCTCAACAGTCTGCTCTTTTTTCTCCTTAGGAAACAATTCTTGCAGCCACTTCGGATGCACAAGATCAAAACGCTGCTTTTTGTGAAAAGGTTTCGAAGGATCCAAGACAATTGTCTTATTGAGATATTCTCTCAATTTCTCATCAGTGTTTTGAAAAAAAGTTTCTCGACAAAAGAGAAAAAAAGGAAATTTCTTCCCTTGTTCCCGCTCAACGTAATCTGTTCCGATATGCAGCATGCTCATATTGTGACAATATCGACCGTAAGCCTCCTGCTGTTTCCTGATCAAAAAGCCTAATCTTTCCAATGCTTTTTGATTGACAACGCTGAGATCCTCGGGATTCAGTTTTCTCATGCTTTTCTCAATCTTCTTATTAATTTCTCTTACATCTCTATAACTTTCTTCAAGCCTTTTTCCTATACCCGGGTTAATGTAATTTGTCGGTTTCAATTTGCCTTCAGCTAAGGTAAAGGGATGCTTTTTGAAAACTGAACGAGGAGACTCGAGGCCTCCATCGACCACTATAGAAGACGATGAAGACGAGCTAACGGAAAAATCTGATAACGAATTCATGAAATTCTCCAATTTAATAAATTTTCAAACGCTCTTACTAATGACATAACGAGGCGACTCTATTGCCCAAAAATGGTGGGCCGCTACCCAATCCTGAATTCCTGTTAAATACTTCTTCACAGCTTCTGTTTCAGATCCAAAATCCGGAATTTCTTTTGCCAACTTCCGAAAACGTTCAAGATCGTCTTTTAAATCTTCGCAAACACTTTCAATAGCCTTTTCAT
This sequence comes from Waddlia chondrophila WSU 86-1044, assembly GCF_000092785.1. NCBI lineage: Bacteria > Pseudomonadati > Chlamydiota > Chlamydiia > Parachlamydiales > Waddliaceae > Waddlia > Waddlia chondrophila. The sequence goes on along the minus strand of NC_014225.1, from coordinate 574,726 downwards.
AACCGCTGCTGGATGGACCTTGATAAACAAAAACGAGGTTATGCAAATCGCCGCTCTTAATCTCTTTAGGCGCTGAGAGAAGATCGTTTTCCCAATTCACCAAATTCGCTCCCAATCTGCAAATTTTTTTAAAATAATCGCTTTCAAAAACTGTTTGTGAAATTTGCACTTTTTCAATCATCTCAATAAAGCAAAACATGGCTTGCGTTCCACTCGTATCCAACCGTTTGCATTGATACTCTTCAAGAAGAGGTACTCTCGATTTTTCCCGATTGAACAACTCCCAAAGAGTTCCATTACAATAACGCTGCATCTCTTTAATTAACCGCTGCCTCCAAATCAGAGAGCTGCATATCTTCGTTATTCTTTCAGCAATATCAGACAACCCAAGAGTCAATGGATCGTCTTCATCGTTCACTTTTTCTCCAGAAAGGACGGCAATTGAACGCTCATGAAAACGGTTAACGGTCTCTTGATTGCTGCATTTTTCGATCATATCGTCATAGATAAATAACCATGTGGCAAAATCGACAACGATGCTTAATGTTTCCTTATCAGCTCTAGGATGCGCCCGTCCTAAAAAATCAGCAAATTTTGAAGCATTGATCTTTTCGATTTTAGCATGATCTTCAATGATCCGATATCTGTGGATCCATTGGATTGTTAATTTCTGAACTTCGTTAGAATAAGGATGACTCACAGTTTTTTTGTAAGGCAAATCCAGCTTATCCACAGCCTTTCGAACGAGACTCTCAACATGCTTAGGGTCTCGATCAGACCACACAGATTCTGATGAATCTGAAGAAGAATTTATCCCTGAGCCAGAAATTCTTAAAGTCATGACCAATACTCCTTTCAAAGATTAAGAATTAAAATGGATTCTTTTGAATTTCTTCAAATTTTTTGGAAATATCACCCGATAACGTTATGTTGTCAGGATTGACAACGAAAGCAGAAGCGTTTGAAGATAAATCAAACTTAGCGAGCTCAGCCCATACTAAGTTAGGACTTGTTGTCAGTTCAAAAAAGTAGCGTTGGTTTGTCGAATCTAAAACAGTACGATATTCTGTATCGTAAATCGTTCCTGGGTCTTTGTTGGGAGAGTTGAAAGGTACAGAAGTATTACGTGAAATCGAAAGGATTGCCGCAATTGCTTCCCTTTCGCTTTTTGGCTCCCGCTGCGTTTGCAAAAAATAGTTAGCCCGCACAAACCGCGAAACGGGATCTACATTTCCCGGCAACGGAGTTTCGCGCGTAGCATTTGAGAAGTCGTAAGTTTTCAAAATATCCAACTGCTGATCATAAGGCGGATCATTTGTCATCACTTGGTAATGCTTCCCATGGTAAATTCTTGGTTTCCCTTCAACATATTCAATCACTGCTGAGTCCCCTAGCCTGTCCTCAATAGCTAAATGTACTGAGGATTTATAGCCCGCATATCCAACCATCACAGGCTGAATTTGTTCGACCAGCTCTATTGCTTCTTCCACAGTTGAAGCATTATCGAGCAGATACTGCCCCCAAAGCATAGCCTGAACTCCCTGCTTGCTGCGATCACGCGGTCCATAATCTGTTGCAGTTAAGAAAAGCAAGTGCATTCCAAGTCCTTCTTCATTAAGTCCATCGACAGAACCTAAACCGTAAATCGTCACAACAATGCTTCCATACTTTGACGTCCACTGCAAGGGATTCTCTTCAACCACCACCTCCGGCCCTAAACGTCCACCATCTCGCTTCATCCCACGAGGCAGTACCATCAATTGTGGCTGGGTAGGCTCCGGCCAGTCCATCGACCGTCCTGTGACAACAGCTAAATGATTAGTATTCCAAAGAATGCGAGTACACATTAACGGCAATCCCCATTTATTTTTCGAAATCGAATTGATACAGATCTGAAGTAGTAAATGAATTAAGGAATTTTGACAAGAACTGAAACCCCTGATTGCGGCCTAATCCCCGGACAAACGCTGTAGATGGACGCAATCAGGGGTAAAACTGTTTATGAATTACCCTACGCGTTGGAGATCTTTCTTTTTGAGTGAAAATATTGCGAACTCAGGTATTCGATCAGCGACATTTTTTCTGAATGAGACATTCTCTTAAGATTTTTTACAGTGCCTTGATAAGAAGAAAAGCGTTTTCTTCCCGTGATTTCCTGATACTCCTTGGCAATTAATAAGGAATGTCCAGCTAATTGCTGAATTTTGTAATGGATGTCAAAGTCATGAATCACTTCCCATCCCGCAGTCGACGGAAAAATGCCAGAAGAAATCCCCTTTTCAATAATCGCAACTGTTCGAACCATATTTTCATATTCGATCCTCTCCACAGCCTCTACATAAGAATCGCAATCGATCAAACCATCAATTGCCAACTCGCATAATTCTTGATATCTAGGCTCAGCAACTGCATTCGTCAACTCAAACAATAGATGGCATAAAAGACTCCCCTGATCTTTTGAAGCTCTTTTGTCAACGACAATTCTTCTTTCATAGTTTTCCCACATTGCATTGAAAGGCATTCCTTTAGAACTCATCTCAACAGTGATCGACCCCATTCCAAGAGCTTGCCTAATCACTTCGTTTGATTCAGGCATGCGCTTTAACTGGAGAATGACGGCTCTAACATTTGGATGCCTCGCTTCAAGTGAACTTTCTATGCTATATGCTCGATGCGGGCGTGCGGCACAAAGAGTGTTAAGATTAAAGATAAATAATACAATTAAAATTTTTGATAATAAAATAAATTTATTGATTTTCATAAAATATCCATGGATTAAATTAACTAAAAACAACAATGATAATAACATTACTTTTATTAGCAAAGAAAATTTATCAAAAACCTTCATTGAATTCGTTCCGGAGGCAGTCGATGCGTCAAGCAGTTCAACTCGAATGAGTTGGATGATGCAAGCGGGCTAAAATTCAGCGACTAGCCGACGGTGCAAGAAATTTAATTTTGAAACATGATCGGTATAATTGACATTTTCCACCATATCTTCCAATGTGAGGGAAAGATCGAAGGATTGTCATGAAAAAACGCACCCTCGGAAAAAGTGGTTTAGAGGTCTCAGCTCTGGGACTTGGATGCATGGGAATGAGCTTCGGCTATGGCCCCCCTAAAGATAAAAAGGAGATGAGCGACCTTCTAAAAAAAGCCGTCGAGCACGGAATCACCTTTTTCGACACTGCAGAAGTCTACGGCCCTTACGCCAATGAAGAACTTGTAGGAGAAGCTCTGAAGCCAATCAGAAATCAAGTGACCATCGCAACCAAATTCGGATTTAAGCTTAAATTCGGAAAAGATCCTGGTTATGATGGGCTGGACAGCCGTTCCGAACATATCCGAGAAGTTGTCGACGGATCTCTTAAGCGGCTCAAAGTCGAATCCATCGATCTCCTCTATCAACATCGTGTCGATCCAAACGTCCCTATTGAAGATGTTGCGGGAACTGTAAAAAATCTGATTCAAGAAGGAAAAGTCAAACACTTTGGCTTATCTGAAGCTGGAGAAGAAACGCTGAGGCGGGCACACGCTGTGCTGCCAGTAACCGCTCTTCAAAGCGAATACTCTTTGTGGTGGAGACAGCCTGAAAAAGAACTATTCCCTGTTTTGGAAGAGCTTGGCATCGGATTTGTTCCCTACAGTCCCCTGGGAAGAGGCTTTCTGACTGGAAAAATTGATGAAACCGCAGACTTTGATCTGTCCGACTTTCGCAAGAAACTGCCTCGCTTTGCTCATGAAGCACGGCAAGAGAACCTCGCCCTAGTGAAGTCTCTTCAGAAAATTGCTGAAAGAAAGGCATGTACACCGGCTCAAATCTCTCTTGCTTGGATACTTGCGCAAAAACCTTGGATCGTCCCCATCCCGGGAACAACTAAGCTCCACCGCCTGGAAGAAAACATTGCAGCAGTTAACATCGAACTAACAGAAGAAGACTTGCATGAAATTGATCGAACGGCAGAAAGCATAACGATTCAAGGCTCCCGATATCCAGAGGAATTAGAACGCATGGTCGACCATCAACATGGAACAAACTGAACAATTCATTAAAGAAATGGAAGCCGCCTATCTCCCAAAAGGAGAGTCAATCACCCTTGGAGCCGGCTTATTGGACAACAAGTGCCTAAAGAAGGCAAGGGTCAACATCCCTTTGAAAACTCTCAACCGACATGGGCTGATCAGCGGCGCAACGGGAACTGGAAAAACAAAAACACTCCAACTTCTCGCCGGCGCTCTCTCTTCCAAAGGAGTTCCCACCTTGTTGATGGATATCAAGGGAGACTTGAGCGGCATTGCAAAGGCTGGCGAATCCACTCCCCGAATTGAAGAGCGGCAGAAAACACTAGGCATTGATTTTAAGCCAGAACAGTATCCTGTCGAATTTCTCAGCCTTTCAGAAGAAAAAGGAGTGAAGGTAAGGGCGACCGTTTCAGAATTCGGCCCGATCCTTCTCTCAAAAATTCTTGAACTGAACGATACCCAAGCAAGCCTTGTCTCAATCATCTTCAGCTACTGCGACAATCACCATCTTCCCCTTCTCGATCTGAAAGATCTAAAAAAAGTGATTCAGTACATGACCAATGAAGGAAAAGAGGAGATCGAATCTCAATATGGCGCAATCTCCAACAGATCAATGGGAATTATTCTTAGAAAAATCATCGAATTGGAACAGCAGGGAGCAACCCGCTTTTTCGGCGAACGCTCGTTTGAGGTCAAGGATTTGGCCAGAATCGATGAAGAGGGAAAAGGCTGCATTTCCATCCTTAGACTCACTGATATCCAGGACAAACCAAACCTCTTCTCAACATTTATGCTCAGCTTGTTAGCGGAAATCTATGGAAGCTTTCCCGAAGAAGGAGATTTGGAAAAACCTAAACTTGTGATTTTCATCGATGAAGCGCATTTGGTCTTCGAAGAAGCTTCAAAAGCGCTTTTAGATCAACTTGATTCCATCGTAAAATTGATCCGCTCCAAAGGAGTCGGCATGATTTTTTGCACGCAGCTGCCGACAGATATCCCAAGTAATATCCTCAGCCAATTGGGGCTTAAAATACAGCACGCTCTACGCGCCTTCACAGCTAAAGACAGAAAAGCAATCAAATTGACAGCGGAAAATTATCCAACCTCTCATTACTATAACACAACAGAACTGCTGACCAGCCTCGGAATCGGAGAAGCGCTTATTACTGCCCTGAGTGAAAAAGGCGTTCCAACCCCTCTCATTGCGACTCTACTGTCTGCTCCAAGATCTCGAATGGGAGTGCTGACCTTAGATGAGATCGATGAGATTGTCAGCAAATCTCATCTTGTGCAAAAATACAATGCAGAAATTGACTCGGAAAGCGCCTATGAGATCCTAAATGCGAAGATCAAGGCGTTCAACAAAAAAGAGAAACAAGACGAAATTCAACAAGATTTTAAAAAAGCAAAAAAAGAAAAATCGATGCTGGAAAAGATCGTAGACAGCTCTGCCGCCCGGCAAATAGGCCGAACTATCGCTAGGGAAATTTCCAGAGGCTTGCTAGGCGTCTTTGGACTTGGCGGCCGCAGGCGATGACTAACCTCTCCATTTCAGGCCAGATCGTCGATCTCTTTGCAAAACGGATCTTTCCAGGAGAAATCACACTCGCTGATGGCAGGATCGCGTCAATTTCTGAAAAAGAAAAAGCGCCCGATCAATATATCCTTCCCGGCTTCATCGATGCACATATCCACATTGAAAGCTCGATGCTCATCCCTTCGGAGTTTGCTCGCATAGCGGTTCTTCACGGGACAGTCGGGACGATCTCCGATCCTCACGAAATCGCCAATGTGGCAGGCATGGAAGGGATCCGCTTCATGCTCGAAAATGGCAGCAAAGTGCCCTTCCACTTCCATTTCGGAGCTCCCTCTTGCGTTCCTGCAACCTCCTTCGAAACTGCCGGCGCCTCAATCACAGCAGATGACATCCATACGCTGTTTGAAAAAGACAGACTAAAATACTTAAGCGAAATGATGAACTTCCCCGGTGTACTGCACCAGGACCCTGAGGTCATGCAAAAAATCGCAGTCGCGCAATCATTTGGATTTCCCATCGACGGCCACTCGCCCGGGTTGAAGAAAGATCAGGCAAAAGCCTATATCAATGCCGGAATCAGCACAGATCACGAATGTTTCACTCTAGAAGAGGCGTTAGGCAAAATCCTCTATGGAATGAAAATCCTGATACGCGAAGGATCTGCTGCAAAAAATTTTCAAGCCTTGCATCCTCTTATCAAATCGCATCCCGATCGAATAATGTTCTGCTCCGATGATAAACACCCCGATGAGTTGATTGAAGGGCATATCAACCTGATCGTGAAGCGATCCATAGAATTAGGTTACGATTTAATGGACGTTCTGCGTGCTGCCTGCATCCATCCTGTGGAACATTATCGCATGAATGTTGGCCTTCTTCGCCTAAACGATTCAGCCGACTTTATCGTCTTGGAAGATTTAGAAACTTTCAACGTTAAATCCACCTTTATTCAAGGGATTCAAGTAGCTTCCGAAGGAAAAAGCCTGATCGATTCCGTTGCTGTTTCTCCGATCAACCGATTTGCCTGCTCCTTAAAAAAGGAGAATGCTTTTAAAATCGCTGCCAAAGGAGAAAACATTCACGTCATCCAGGCAGTCCAAGGAGAGCTTGTGACTGGAAAATTGATCCTTCCTGCATGCATCGAAAAAGGGGAATACATTTCAGATGTGGACAAGGACGTGCTCAAGCTCGTTGTCGTCAATAGATATCAAGACGCCCCGCCAGCAATTGCTTTTGTTCAGGGACTTGGCTTAAAATCAGGCGCTCTGGCGTCTTCCATCGCTCACGACTCTCACAACATCGTTGCCGTAGGCGTCGACGACCAATCGCTGTGCCGCGCAATCAATGCTGTGATTGAATCCAAAGGCGGCGTTGCGGCAGCAAACGATCAAATAGAATGTGTTCCTCTCCCCGTCGCAGGGTTGATGAGCGATAAAGACGGATGGCAAGTTGCCGCCGACTACGCAAGGATCAAAAAGCTCTCACATAGCCTTGGATCCAAGCTGCACGACCCTTTAATGACCTTGTCATTTCTGGCTCTTCTAGTGATCCCTTCGCTTAAATTAAGCGATTTGGGTCTGTTTGATGCGGAAACTTTTCAATTCATTCCTTTAGAAGCGTCATGATCATTGAATATCTTGCCTTATCCTTGATTGGAATCATTGCAGGACTCTTAGGAGGGCTTCTGGGCATTGGGGGAGGCATTTTTACCGTCCCCGCTTTCCTTTTCTTTTTCCACGTTTTTGAATTCCCCGCTACCTACACGATTCATGTTGCCATCGGCACTTCACTTGGAGTCATGATATTCACTGCAATTTCTTCAAGCGGAGCACATTTTCTAAAGAAGGGAATCCAGTGGGACTATTTGCGCTACTATGCACCGGGTATCATTTGTGGAACGGTCTTTGGAGCCTTGATCGCACACACTCTCCCTAATAGAAAACTCGTCACCCTCTTCAGTACCTACATTTTCTGCTTCGGCATCTATTTTATTTACACAGCTTTTAAAAAGGAAAACCCTTATCAATTCAAGGATCATAAAAAACCTCCACGTGCAATAACAACAGGAGGAGTTGGTTTAATCGGGGGAACTATCTGCTCAATCTTGGGCGTAGGCGGCGCTCCAATCACCATTCCTTTTCTTACTTCGCATCACGTCCAATTAAAGCATGCAATTTCTACATCAGCCTTTGTGAGCTTGCTGGTTGGTACCGTTGGAACTCTTTCTTATCTATATTTTGGGCTGGGCAGCCAAGTCTCCAATGGAAGTTTGGGGTATCTATATCTTCCCGGAATGCTCATCGCCGGCCTCTCATCTGTTCTCAGCGCTCCTTTTGGAGCAAACCTCGCCTACATGCTCCCCACCCGGATCCTGCGGGCTATCTTCGGCATTTTTCTAGTGATTGTGTCTTTTGTACTTTACTCATGATTCTCGAGCTTGGGACGGGGCTGCTTAGTGACATAAGAAGCTATATCGAGCGCCTCCTCAACAGAAAGTCTCGGATCATTGTAGGGCATGTTCTTATAGATAAAATAAGCGAACATATCAAGTTTGCTCATACCGGCTCCGTCGTTGAATGCCCCATTACCCCAAAGAGGTGGATAGTCCAATTGATAAGGACGTTTCTGCCCTTCTCCATTTTCTCCATGACAAGGGGCGCACTTCATCGCGAACAGCTTTTCTCCTCTCTTTGGATCGGGTACATGGGAGCTTGTCAATTTCTTTGCACCTAACCAAGGGTAGCTTTCAAGCTTTGGAATACCGTTTGAAATCCACTCCATATACGTAACTAATGCCCGCATTTCTTTGCTGTCTACCGGCAAAGGCTTGCCATTCATACTTCTCATAAAACAGGAGTTCACTCGCTCTTCCAACGTATACTCTTTTCCTGAGGGAAGCTTTCGAGGATATTTATGCACAACACCTACCAAGGAAAATCCGCAGCTTCTTCCCCCCATGGAATTTCCCCCGTTAAAATGGCAGTTTCGGCAGTTCATATCATTACCAACATATTGAGGAAGCTGATTTTTGGTTTCGATCATCATTTGGAAGCCGCTTACCACCTGATCACGGATTTCCTCCGGAGCCATTTCCGGATCATATAGGTCATATTTATCGGGAACATTATACGAATGCACCCTTGCAATATCATCTACAGGATGCCTTAGAAAATAAAAGTAAATTCCCCCCAGGAGAATAAAAAAAATGCCGCCTGACAAATAACTTAACTTCATCTAAATCAACACCTGATTCTAAATTTTGAATTCATTTCAGTATATCCCTCTTATAAAAAAGTTAATCTCTTTTTGGAAATAAAATTTCACGTTTTTCTTGCCTCTATGTTAAAAGATAAGAAAAAGGAGGCTCCCGTGTCTAAAACTGTCAAAGCCTACGCGGCTCCAACTGCTGAAAAACCGCTTTCTCAAACCACAATTAACAGACGCTCTCCTACGTCTAAGGATGTCGTGATCGATATCCATTACTGCGGGGTGTGCCACAGCGATCTCCATACAGCACGCAATGAATGGCAAAACACAACCTACCCTTGCGTACCAGGACATGAGATCGTTGGAATTGTTGTCGAAACGGGATCCGGTGCAACAAAATATCAAAAAGGCGACAAAGTTGCTGTCGGCTGTCTTGTCGATTCCTGTCGAACATGCAGCAGCTGCAAAGAAAATCTGGAACAGCACTGTGAAAACGGCGCAACGATGACCTACAACAGCCCAGACAAGCACCTAAAAGACACAACCTACGGCGGCTACTCGGAAATGATCGTTGTTGACGAAGACTTTGTCTTAAAAATGCCAGACAACCTTGATTTCGCCGCTGCCGCCCCTCTGCTCTGCGCCGGAATCACCACGTATTCACCCCTTAGGCAATACAATGTCGGTCCCGGCCAAAAAGTCGGCGTTGTCGGCTTGGGAGGATTGGGACATATGGGTGTGAAACTTGCTGCAGCAATGGGTGCTGAGGTAACGGTGCTTACCCATTCTGATAATAAGAGAGAGGACGCACTGAAACTTGGCGCTAAAGACGTCATCTACACAAAAGATCAAAACCAATTGGAAAAAGCTGTCAATCGCTTTGATTTTATCTTGGATACCGTCTCTGCAGAGCACGACCTAAACCTCTATCTCAACTTACTCAAATGCTCAGGAGCAATGGTCTTGGTCGGCGCTCCTCCGGAACCTGTCCCTGTTGCCGCTTTCAGCCTGATCTTTCAAAGGCGCAAACTGGCAGGCTCACTAATCGGAGGGCTGAAGGAAACGCAAGAGATGCTAGATTTTTGCGGCAAACACAACATTGTCTGCGATGTGGAAATGATCCATATCGATCAGATCAATGAAGCTTATGAAAGGATGTTGAAAAGTGATGTAAAATACCGCTTCGTTATCGATATGAAATCTTTAAAAGGTTAAACATGGACCTGCAATTAGAAGGGAAAACAGCTCTTGTTACGGCATCGACGGGAGGAATCGGCAAGGCAATTGCTGAAGAACTGCTGAAAGAAGGCGCAAGCGTCATCATCCATGGCAGCCGAGACGCTTCCGCAGAAAAAGCCGTTAATGAATTTCAGTCAAAATACCCAAAAGTTGCCGGAATAGGAGCAGACTTAAACAAGCCTGATGGATGCGCAAAGCTAATTGATGCAATCAAAGAACCCATTGATCTTTTAATCAACAATTTCGGCATTTATGAGGTCGTCGACTTTTTTGACACAACCGACGGCCTTTGGAGACATTACTTTGAAAGCAATGTACTTACAGGAGTCGCCCTTTCAAGACATTTTCTTAAACCCATGCTTAAGCGCAATTGGGGAAGAGTCATTTTTGTTTCCAGCGAAAGCGGCCTCAATATCCCTGAAGAGATGATCCATTACGGTTTCACTAAAGCAGCTCAACTGTCCATCATGCGCGGTTTAGCCAAGTTAACCAAAGGAACCCAAGTGACAGTCAATGCTCTCCTTCCCGGACCAACTCTTACAGAAGGAGTCGATCAGTTTTTAACAAAGATCGCAGAGGACAAAGGGATCGATAAGCAGGAGCTGATTGACGATTTTGTCAAAAAAAACCGGCCAGACTCTTTAATTCGACGATTTGCACGAGTAGAAGAGGTCGCGCATATGGCAGCCTTCCTCTGCAGTCCGCTAGCTGCTTTGACAAACGGCTCGTCAGTGAAAGTTGAAGGCGGGATAGTGAATCAAATCAATTAGGAAAATCAAATGTTAAAGAAGCTGGCCTTAATTTTATCAGTTCTAACAGTAACAACGACCACATTATCGGCAGACTGCAAAACATGCGGGTCAAATTTGAAATTCAGCGCAGAGGACGAAGAAATTTTTTATGCCATTCATAGAAGATTGCAGTCCCACGGGTACGATTATCATCAAAACCATGTGCATGTTTCAGTTAATCATGGGAAAGTGTTGTTTAAAGGAAGAGTGGATTCCAAGAGAGAACAAGAGTTGTTGAGAGATATCGCACTTGATATTCCTGGCGTCGACCATGTAATCGTTAACGTCTATGTTCACGACATCGATCCTATGAAGAACAAACGGATCTCAAACAGGCCAACCGGTCCAAGGCATTAATGTTTCTTATGCCAAACAACGCTAAACAAATCGTGGCGGCGATCGCGCAGATTGATCACACTTCCGGAAGAACGGGATTCGAAGAGATCGTTCAGGTGTAGGTCAGCAAAAATGATCGTCTCCACATTCGGCTCGCATTCAGCGGCAATTCCATCGCGCGAAAAAACAAAGTCGCAAGGAGTTAGGATACAACTCTGCCCATAGTTAATATCCATATTCTCCACTTTGGGCAAGTTTCCCACATTTCCCGACATCACCACATAACACTGATTCTCCACAGCTCTTGCTTGAGAACAATAACGTACGCGCAAATATCCCTGCCTCTGATCTGTGCAAAATGGAACAAATAAGATATTTGCCCCCTGATCGACTAGATACCGGGCCAGTTCGGGAAACTCTGAATCATAACAGATTAGAACGCCGATCGCTCCGCAATCAGTTTCAATCGGCTCTAACTTGTCGCCGCCAGTGATGTTCCACCAATACTTCTCATCGGGAGTCGGATGAATTTTCGGCTGCTCATGGACAGAACCGTCTCGAAGAAAAATAAAACAAATATTTTGCACCTCAGTATCGCTGACTCTGACCGGATGCGAACCTGCAATGATATTCGTATTGTATTTGATCGCTAAATCTTTAAAAAATTCCTTCAAATCTTCCGTGTACTCCGCCAGGCGCAAAATCGCCTTTTCCGGAGATAATTTTTCCGATTCTATCGAAAGCAGCTGAAGCGTAAAAAATTCAGGAAAAAGAACAAAATCGCAGCGATAATCATGCACGACATCAATATAATAGGTGATTATTTTTTTAAATTCATCAAAGGAGCCGATCTCTCTTTGCATGTACTGAACAGAAGCGACGCGAAGTGCATCGCTGCCGCTTCTGTTACCCGATTCTGTGGCATCCTGGGAAGACATTTCGGGATTGTACCAGATCATATGCGCTGCATACCCCATCGATTCAGTATCTTTGGGGTCGTATTTCTCAAGAATTCCTAAGATCTCAAACCCTTGCCTCAATTGAAAGTTGATCACAGGATCTCGAATTTTCTTATCCAAAACAGCTTGCAAATATCCCTCTGCAGACCCCACCTGTTTAAATTTTTTCTTCAATAAAGGCAAGCGGCCAGCAAAAATAATCCCCTTTAACCTTAGAAACTTACACAAACTGATTCGCTCTCTATAAAATCTTTCCCCTATCCGCATGCGGCGGTAGGCGGGATCGACGAAAATATCAACTCCATAGAGAAAATCGCCATTGCGCGTGTGGGTCGAACAATAACCGTTCCCTGTAATTTCCCTCCAGGAATGGCTCCTCATTGCTTTTTGCCGATGCACGATGAGCGAAGCGCAATATCCAATCACTTTGCCATTGTATTCTGCAACAAACTGCCCTTCAGGAAAATGACGTATCTGCCCTCGAAGCTCAGCCTGGCTATATTGGTAGTGCTCTTTATAAACCTTGACCGAAAGCTTCTGAATTGCAGGCACATCGCGCACAGCAGCATTTCTAATGACCAACTTAGGCTTTTCTTCATTCGATTTTACCATGCTTAAAGAGATAGCAAATTTTCTTGAAAAGGCAAACTTTTTTTCTTTAAAAACTGATTGTTAAAACGTATAACAGCAAATATGGAAGATCCTTTTTTCCAACTTTCAATCATCTTGATCGTCGGCCTTCTATCCACTTGGATAGCGGAGCTGATTCATATTCCCAATATCTTGCTCATGCTGCTGATGGGATTCCTGGTCGGACCGATCACCGGCCTCATCAATCCACAGGAGCTGTTCGGAGATTTGCTTTTGCCAATCGTCTCTCTCTCGGTCGCCATCATCTTATTCGAGGGGGGCTTAAGCCTGGAGATCCGAAAAGTAAAGAAGATCGGCCCGATCGTCATGCGATTGGTCATTTTCAGCACACTCTTAGGAATTGTCTTAGCAGGGATTTTTCTTCAGCATTACGCAAAGTTTTCCTATGAATACGCTGTTCTTCTCGCATCAATTCTGGTGATTACAGGCCCAACAGTGATCATTCCTTTGCTGCAGCAGCTCCACATCAAAGAACCTGCTAGATCGATCCTGCGCTGGGAAGGGATCATCATCGATCCGATCGGTGCCATCACAGCCGTTCTTATCTTTGAAGCATTTTTCAAAACCTCCCACTCTCCGACAGAAACATTTGCCATAGGCCTTTCTCTAAGCATTCTAATCGGCGTTGGATTGGGAGTGCTTTGCGCATTCCTTTTTATTCTTGCACTGAAACGCTATCTCATTCCGGACATCCTACATAACTCAGTCGTCCTTCTTTTGCTGATTTTTGCTTACAGCATTTCCAACTATATCCAAACGGATTCCGGCCTTGTGACAGCGACAGTCATGGGATTTACTCTTGCGAACCAAAAGAATCTCTCTGTCAAACATATCGTAGAATTTAAAGAGAGCCTCCGCGTCATTCTGATTGCATTCCTCTTTATCACACTGGCTGCCAGCATCGATCCTCAAGTTGTGCTGAAATACTGGAAAGAATCTCTCATGATTACGCTATTTCTTCTTTTCATTGTCAGACCGCTTGTCGTTTTTATCTCTACATTTGGCTCACAGTTGAGCTGGAGAGAAAAAACTCTTATGATTATTGTCGCCCCTCGAGGAATCGTCTCTGCTTCAGTAGCTTCCCTATTTGCACTGGAACTTGCAGAACTAGGATTCAAAGAAACCGCCTGGTTAACATCCATCGTATTCAGTGTTATTGCTCTAACCGTCTGCTTCTGCGCCATTGGAACGTTTGTTTTTGCCCCTCTTTTAAAACTTGCCTCATCTTTTGAGCCTGGAGTCCTGATTATCGGAGCGAACTCTTTCGCTCGTGAAGTGGGCAAATCGCTTTCTGAAAGAGGATTAATCCCTTACTATATTGATACCAATTTTTGGAAAGCTTCTGAAGCTAAGAAGCAAAAGGGAAACGTGTTCTACGGAAGCTTCATCTCTTTCGAAGAAGAAAATCAGGACACTCTTGCCGAAATAGGAGTCGTGCTGGCACTCACAGAAAATGACGAGGTCAACAGCCTGGCAATCAATCATTTTTCCCGATTTTTCGATCGAGAACAACTCTATCAATTTCATCCGGAAACCGAAAAAATCCCGAATCATCTGACCGGACGAGGACTCTTTTCCAAAGAGATCGACCACTCGCAGCTGCGTCAAAAAGTTGACAACGGTTCAGTGATCCGCTCCACTCAACTGACGAAACAGTTTGGATATAAAGAATGGAAAGAGAAAAATCCGAAAGCAATTCCCCTCTTTTTACTCTCTTCCAACACTCCTCTTGAAACAATCGAAGACAGCGAAGCAGTTCGCAAGGTGCAGAAAGGAGCCATCGTCTTTTTGGATCAGGGGTAATAACCTTTGTTGAATTCTTTCCTCTCCAACTCAGATAGTTCCTCATCAGAAAGCTTCGTTTCAACCAATTCAATCGGCACTCCCTGTTCCTCAATCATGGCTACGCGATATCCTTCTAAAGGACTATAAGGGCCAAAGAGAATGTTAGCCCCCTCAATCTCCCTATCCAGATCGTCTACCTGAAAAGCGAGATGGGGAACCTGAGTCACAAGTTCTGGCAAACCATGGCCTTCCGGGAAACGGTGCCATTGAATATGCCAGCGGTTTCCTTCGAACGGAGTCGAATAAAATTTAAAACCGCCCACTTCAACCAACGTTTCATCATCCCTTTGCTCAGTTGTAGGAATTCCATAATGGTGAAAAATACGCATCGTTTAACCCTCTTTTTATTTTCTTAAGAAAAATCGGAAGCCGATCGACCAGCTATCCAACCTGTCGTCCAAGCATTTTGAAAATTGAATCCGCCGGTGATTCCATCAATATCGAGAATCTCGCCGCAAAAATAGAGGTTGGGGCAGATTTTACTTTCCATCGTTTTAAAATCTACCTGAGAGAGCCTGATTCCTCCACATGTGACAAACTCCTCCTTATTGGTCGTTTTCCCCCTAACATTATAAAGATCTTTACTTAACACTTGTGCCAATGCAGCTGACTTTTCTTTGCCAAATCCTGCGAACACTGTTTCATCGCCGACACCTGCCTTTTTTAAAAGCGCACACCACAATTTTTTAGGAAGAGAAGGCGGGTTCGCCTGTCTGAGAAGCTTCTTAGGATGAGAGCTGTGCTCTTCCTTAAATTTCTGGATCGAAAATTCTGGCACCCAATCGATGCTAAGGCAAACCTCGTAATGGCGCTCTGCCAAATAACGAGCACCGAAAGCTGAGAGTTTCAACGCTGCAGGTCCGCTAAATCCCCAATGAGTGATCAATAAAGGCCCTGTCTGTTCTAATTTTGTTCCCTGAATGGCAATTTTTGCTGGAGTTACCGAGACCCCTGCAAAATGTTCCAAAGGAAATTCCGGCACATTAAAAGTGAAAAGCGATGGCACAGGCTCCTCAATTGCATGGCCAAGCAAACAAGCAAACTCCCACCCCTGACGAGAACTTCCGGTCGCCATAATCAATCGGTCGGCTTTCAGAGGAACCGCAGTACCTACATCCAACAAAAATCCAGGCTCTGCAATTTGCACGCTTTTCAGCTTGCAACGGGTCCAAATTTTTACCCCGCATTTTTGAACCTCGTTCAGCAAACAGTCAATAATAGTCTCGGAGGAGTCTGTAATCGGAAACATTCTGCCATCGCCTTCGGTTTTTAACCGCACGCCGCGCAATCGAAACCACTCAATCACATCCTTCGGTTGAAACCGGTGAAAAGGCCCCAACAATTCCTTCCTGCCTCTTGGGTAGTTAGCTGCCAACATGCGCGGATCAAAACAAGAGTGGGTGACATTGCACCTGCCGCCTCCAGAAACACGCACTTTACTCAGCAGCTGCGCAGTTTTTTCGATGAGAATCACCTCGATTTCAGGATTGGACTGTTTTGCAGTAAGAGCTGAGAAAAAGCCCGCGGCACCCCCCCCAATCACAACAATTTTCATAAACCTGAACCTATTGCTATTTCGCGAATTTGATTTTATCTGCTTTTACATTTATAATCTGCACAATAAGTTTAAGGAATTATGAACCTATCCCGATATTCAAATTTGACATCTATTCCTTCTTTTTGGCTCTTTTTTTCGATCACTTCTTGTAAATCTTCACTAAGATTCACAGCGAAGCGGTCGAAGAAAATTTCTCAAAAAGAAAAAATATCTGCAAAAATAGCAATATCGGGATAGGTTCATAGTGAATAACGCTATAAAATTAATTGTTGCCACAGCCTGTTTGTTTGTCTTTTTTCAAATTCTGACGCACTATCGGCAGATGAAGAAAGAGCCATTTAGTTTCAAAAAAACATGCGCCTTACTATTTACAGGTTTTATCAGCAATATTTCAGATACAATAGGATTAGGGAGTTTTGCAGTCGTTGTTGCCTTAAACAACCGTTTTCGAACATTCGACGACAAAATAGTCCCCGGCACCCTGAATGCTCAAAGCGTTCTGCCATCGATGCTGCAATCCATCCTTTTTCTCAATTTTGTCGAAGTCGATCTCTATCTTCTCCTTTTGTTTGTCGCATCCGCCTGCTTCGGAGGATTTTTAAGCGGCTACCTAGTGTCAAAACTGGACAAAAAGGCTATCCGCCAATTAATGTGCGCCGGATTCGTTGGAGTCGTCATGCTTATCCTCTCTCAAAAAGGAGGCCTGCTTCCCAATGCCGGATTTGCCACTTCGCTTCCTCCGTTTAAAATGGCTGTCGGAGCCGTTGCTATGGTTTTTGCAGGGATGCTGCCCGCTATCGGTGCAGGGATCTATGTTCCCATTCAAACCATCCTTTTTCTTCTAGGGCTCTCCCCTCTTGCCGCGTTCCCGATCATGACGACAGCAGGCGCCATCGTTCAAACCGCTACAGCATCCGCTTTTGTCATGAGAGGGGAATTTGCTGTCAAAGAAAGTCTGTTTCTTAGCTTTTCAGGCATTTTAGGCGTAGCTGTTGCTGTACCGATCATCTCTTTCGTCAATCTTTCCTCCCTCCACTGGCTCCTCTTAACCATTGCAGCTTATAACGCTTTTTCTCTCTGGAAGTTAATTAATGAAGAAAACGTTAAACCTGCTCGCATTTAAATAACTTTTCTACTATACTGTCTTTTCCAACCCTTTTAAAATTAGGCCAATTAATGACTTTTGACGCTTTAAACCTCCATTCCGATCTTTTAAAAGCACTGAACGCTGCGGGATATAAAAGCCCTACAGAGATTCAATGCAAAGCCATTCCCAAAGCGGTCAAAGGTTTTGATCTGCGCGCCTCAGCGCAAACCGGTTCTGGAAAGACCGCCGCATTTTTACTGCCAGCCCTTCATCACTGCGTTGCAAATCCGCGTAAACCGACAGTTGGTCCGCGCGTTCTGATTCTTTCTCCGACAAGAGAGCTAGCAATGCAGATCGCAACCCAAGCGGATAAATACAGCAAATTCCTCAATCGCGTGAAATCAGTCTGCATCAGTGGAGGAGTCCCCTACCACGTTCAACAACGCAAGCTTAGGCGCCCTTATGAAATCTTGATCGCCACTCCCGGGCGCCTGATCGACTACATCAACCAGAAAGCGATCAATCTTTCAGCCATTGAGATCCTAGTGCTTGACGAAGCTGATCGCATGCTTGACATGGGCTTTATCGAGCCGGTGGAGAAAATCGCCGCTGCAACACCGTCAAGTAGGCAAACCCTCCTTTTTTCAGCAACCATGCAAGGAAGCGTATTAAATCTGTCCAACCGCCTGCTTAACGAACCGATGGACATCGTGATCCATTCAGAGAAAACAAAACACGAGAACATCACTCAAAAGCTTCATTATGTCGATGGACTCCAGCATAAAAATCAACTTTTGGAGCATATCTTAAATGATGACGTGGTCAAACACGCGATCGTGTTCACCTCTACAAAACGGCACGCATCCCAGCTAGTTTTCGAACTGCATGATAAAGGACTGCTAGCCGGTGCTTTACACGGCGACATGAGCCAGCGGCAGCGTTCCCGGACAATTGCTCAGCTACGGACTGGAAAAATCAAAGTTCTTGTTGCCACTGATGTGGCAGCACGCGGAATCGACGTACAAAACATCACCCATGTGATCAATTTCGACCTTCCACGCAATGTAGAAGACTACGTACACCGCATAGGAAGAACGGGACGCGCCGGAGCAGCCGGAACAGCGCTTTCCTTTGCCTCTGGAAAAGACACCTCTCTGGTTAAAAAAATCGAGGAGTACACCGGACAGCCAATTGATGTAGCTGTTGTGGCCGGCCTTGAACCAAAACCGATCAAAACAGAACACAAAAACAAGCCGGCCAAAAGGCCTGCAAACAAGTGGAAAGGCAAGCACCGTCATAAAAAACCCAGTGCCGGCAGAGCATTCAAAGGATCTCAGCAGCAAGAGCGGCCAACTCAGACCTCTCCGTCTTGGAAAGGTAAACGTGGCCGTACAACTTCTCATCGCTGAATCTTCCCACGGTATACGTCAAGCCATTGGAGTCTTGATCAAGATAGGGGTTGTCAATCTGAGTCGGATCTCCCGTCAGCACAACCTTCGTTCCTTCCCCGGCCCGCGAGATGATCGTCTTCATTTCGTGGGGGGTTAAATTTTGCGCCTCGTCAACAATAATATATGCCTTAGGCAAAGAGCGGCCGCGGATGTAGGTTACAGCCTCCATCTCAATTTTCTTGCTATCCATGACCCACTGCAAAGTGTCGTTCGGTCCGTTACCGCTTGTTGAATCGCAAAGATATTCTAAATTGTCGTAGATCGGCTGCATCCAGTGAAACAGTTTCTCCTCCTTTGTCCCAGGAAGGTAACCAATATCCCTTCCAAGAGGCACTACAGGGCGGCTAACAAGAATGCGCATAAACTCATTATCGTCAAACACTTTCCGCATTCCGCAAGCTAGAGCAAGAAGCGTTTTCCCCGTTCCAGCAGGCCCTATAAGAGTCACAAGCTTGATGTCGTCGCGCAATAAAAGATCAACAGCGCACTTTTGTTCGACATTGCGCGGCCGCACCCCCCATAAATCGGAAAATTTGATCAGAGGCTTCACAGATCCATCTGCCGCATCGTACTTACCGATTGCAGAGGAGTTCTCCGGCGACTTCATCACACAATACTCGTTTGGCTTCCACCCATTTGCCTCAACTTTTAAAATACTGTCTTTGAAAAATTCATCCACTTCCCGCTTTGTGACATCAATCAAGCGAATCCCCCGATACAGGTCATCATAGGAAAATTTGAGATTTTCATAATCTTCAGCCTCTAAGCCGATCGCTTCAGCTTTGATCCGCGCTGCAAAATCCTTGGAAACAAAAACGACAACCTCTCCCTGTTCTTGAAGAAGAAGGGCCGACATTAAAATTCTGTTATCTCTGATCGACGGAGTGAGATCTCCCAACATCCCTGCTTTGCTGTGAAGCTGAATTCTCAAACTCGCTCCATTGTCTAAATTCAGCCCTTTGTGAAGATCTCCCCTCCCCTCTTTAGATATCGAATCAAACAGTCGAAACACAGTTCGAGAATGTTTTCCCAATTCATCAGGCAAACGCTTCATGCGGTTCAATTCCTCCAATACCGTAACAGGAATCACGACATAACTTTTTGGGAATTTCAAGATCGACTCGGGATCGTGCAGTAAAACATTAGTATCTAATACAAAGGTCTTTTTCTTCACATACGCTCCTTTTTAATAGCACTTATAGCTTGAGAGTGCTAAATCAATTGACTTAAATAGGTTTATTTAGATATATTTAGTGATTGAATTCAAGAGGTAATTCCAAAGCTCCACATCAACGGAAAAATGAAACGGAGCGTAGAAAAACTCGGTATAAAAAGCAACGTTTTGAGGTAGATAATGAAAATAAATAAAAAAATTTTAAGCCTCCCTCCCTATATTTCAACAAGCTGGACAAATGTCGAGTCGCTTCATATGGAGCACACTTCGCTCATTATCTCCTTATACAATGGGGAATCCGTGTCGATTCCCGACGTCGATCCTCAATTGCTCGAGTCTATTTTCGACGCTCATGCCTCATTTATTGAATCAGGCGGCGACCAACCTCCCAAGCAACCTCAGACAGCAACATTCCAATTCCCCTTTGCTCAAGGAGGGCTGCAAACAGGAGAATTTCCATTCAAGTTCGGAGCCGGCGGATTTGAAAATTTCCAGGCTGCCATGCAGCACAATCCCGAACAGGCAAATATGGACAATCTTCCAGAAGAGATTCTTAGCAAAATTCGATCGCTGTCAAAGATTTTGATTCCAAAGGAAGCCCTCGAGAGCGCCCCCAAAGGGGAACCTCATTGCAACTGCATGTATTGCCAAGTAGCCAAAGCTCTGCACGAAGGATGGGACGGGCAGAACGCTTGGGATAATGAGGAGGACAAGAAGGAAGAGAGAGTCATCGATGTTTCTCAAGAAGAGGTTCGCGACTCCGATCTTCAATTTCAACAGTGGCAGATCATCCAAACCGACGAAAAAATGTACACAGTGACTAATAAATTGGACACCGAAGAAAAATACAATGTCTTCCTTGGCCATCCGGTGGGATGTACCTGTGGGAAAGAGGGATGTGAACACATCCTTGCAGTCCTTAAAAGTTAGTTTGCGGGAAATTACCTAAAAAGTCTAGAATCTAGAGCACGTCTTTGCGGATTTTTTTTTCGTAAAGATGATTTGTGCACAAAACAGAAATATCCTAGGAGACATCACATGCTCAAAGCATCATCCTACCTATTTATTGCTTCAACCTTATTCAGTGCTCCCGTTTTTAGCGACGGGTCCCCTACGGATTCCGAATGTGGTTTCAACAAGGCAGCTCATCATAATAGCAAAGCGTTTACAGGGAGAGTCTCGCGCGACCGCGTCCGCCTTCGCCTTAGCGCCTCCACCGACAGCCCGATCATCAAAGAGCTGAATCGGGGAGACATGTTCCTTGTGACCGGAGAAGAAGACGACTTCTACGCAATCAAACCTTTAAATGGAACAAAGGCTTATGTATACCGCACCTATATTTTAGACGGTGTTGTGGAAGGAAATAAAGTCAATGTCAGGATCGAGCCTCATCTCGAAGCTCCTGTGATCGGCCAGTTAAACATGGGAGAGCGTATCAAAGGAAAGATCAGCGATAAAAACAGCAAGTGGCTCGAGATCGATCCCCCGGAAATGACCCGCTTCTATGTATCAGCAGATTTCGTTGAGAAAATCGGTGACGCCGATTACCTTGCCCATTTTGAAAAAAGGGAAAACGATGTCAACGACCTGCTTAATGGCACCTACCTCATCAGCCAGCAGGAACTGCAGAAGCCTTTCAGTGAAATCCAACCGGAAAAAGTGGTTAAAAATTACCAAAAAATTATTGAAGAATACACAGAGTTTCCCCGCGAAGTCAAGCAGGCAAAAGACTCTCTTGCAAAGTTTCAGGAAACTTATCTTCATAAGAAAGTCAACTATTTAGAAGACAAAGCGAGCAAGGCCGATACTGATTGGAAACATCGCGGTCAATCGGAAACAGCCATGCAGGATCATCAGCAACCATCTGCAAATTCTTCCCAAGCCGATGCAAGCCAAGTGTATAAAAAGTGGGTGCACGAACAAGCAGCATCCGATGTGAATGCACGCATGGCGCTTTGGATTCCGGTTGAGATTGCTTATTACGAGAAGTGGGCAAAAGATAACCAAAATCGTCCGATTCAAGAGTTCTATAAAGAGCAGCGCGGACATGCGATGGCACTGCGCGGCATCGTAGAACCCTATGATCGTCCGATTAGAAACAAACCTGGAGATTACCTGTTAGTCAACCGAGGCAACCGCCTGCCGATCGCTTATATCTACAGCACTCAGGTGAACCTGCAAGATTATGTCGGCCAGGAAGTTTCGTTGGAAGCTGTCTTACGTCCAAACAATAATTTTGCCTATCCCGCCTATTATATCCTAAAGGCAGAATAGACAATGCGTTCAATATCCCTATCGCAAGATAGGGATATTTTTAGATTGTTTCATCAACATCTTTTAATGTAAGTTCCAATCCTCCCACCATATCCGCGACGATATTATAGATAAACGCGACAAATGCAGTAAAAATCCAGGTAAGTAATCCATAAACGATCGGGACAAGAAGGATGTAGCCCCTTTCCTGAAAACCTTCCTGTATGATCAAAAGGATTCCAACTGGTATGCAAAAGATGGCAGAAAGAATAAAATATAAAACAGCCATAAATTTAGCTGACTGCTTGATTCCAATGCCCGACAACTGTTTTTTCATAAAAAAACTCCAAGGTAACTTTATACCGAATTAACTTCAAAAATCAGGGGTGACAATCCGAACCCAACGAAACACTCACATATCCAATCAACATAGTTTTTCTTATATTAAATCATGAGATCATGAATTTGTCGAATTAAAATAACAAATTACATGTTATAAAAAATGAAATAGAGGAGATTTATACAAAATTAACGTCATCCATTCGACGAGGTAGAAACCTCGTCAAATAGATGAAACATTTTTGTGCAATTGAAAAAATGAGCCTATACAGATGATTTTTCTGTTCTTCGTTGCGCAGACTTTATGCAAAATTCTCTAAACCAAGGAGTGGTTTCTGCGAACTTTGTTTCATTTAAGAAAGCAATACCTCTTAGATCACAAATATCTGTAGATGTATCCTTTCCTTGATAAACCACTTTCAATTCTCTACCCTTTTCAAAATTCGGCTTCAACTTATCAGAAACCCAAAGAACTACTCCTTCTTTATTGGTTTGCAGGGCGCCGATTAATCGATTAGCAACTAGATTTCTAGCTTTTGTTAAGCATTCATCATTTTCCCAGTCTAAAGTTCTGATCATCACTTGTTTTTTATCCTCTGAAAACTCACGCACATAGACCATTTGATATTGAATTGTTTCTTCAAAATCCACTGTCCATGTTTTGAATCCAGAATCCAAAAGAGGGCTCATAGAGAATGGATAATCTCCTTGTATTGACATAACAACATCCTTATTTAAGTTTATAGTTTCTTAATATTATAGAGAAATTCAGAATTTAGATCAATTAAAATTGTAAAAAATAAATTGAAATATGTTATAATGTTTACAATGGGATTTTGGAAAAATCAAGAGAGAGAGGGAAAAACATGAGTTTAATTGGGGGATCAAGCAACTCAGACTTTAATTTTGATGGATTTGGGAACTTCAGTTTTGATGACTTAGTCAGCATCAATTCAGGTGTAGAAACAGGGCGATTTCATGAAAAAGATTTGACACCCAGCACTTTTAGCAAGTACTCATCATCCCAACCTGCCATCTGACGTTTAATCTCAATCCCACATTTAGCAGTCTTTTCCTGCTTAAGAAGATTCAGCGATAATCTCCTTATCATCGACATGTTTTCAGCTATATTTCCTGCATTTGCGTTCTGTTCATCCTCCCTAAAAGCTACGTCTAAAATCCAGTGGACACAATTCTCTATGCCCCAGTGCCCTCGTATTATATTGGCGACCCTTAATGCATCTGCCGACAAACTTGATATGTAATATCTCCTTTCAGTCGAAGTCGATCGCCCAGGTATTATGCGTTCACTCTTCACCATGATCAAGGATTTTAGGTTTTTCCACTCTTCTTTTTGCTGCAACCAGTCAATGTCTTCTGTAATGTATATCTCACGCATTTCTATCCGCCCGTGTGCACAGTGTTTTGACCCTACAGCGTTACATAAAACACCTTCAAAATCAATTTGCTCCGCTTGGACGAAGTAGTTTTCCACCTCATCTGAAAGATGGCCTTGATTGCCCTTTAGAGCCAAAACATAATCTCCACTTTTGTCTACAATTTTTTCCGCGATTGCTGTTTGGCAGCCCATCGCATCAATCGTAATCGTGGCTCCCGCAACATCGATCATATCCAACAACTTCGGGATGGCCGTTATTTCATTGGATTTTCCATCTACTTTTAGCTGCCCCAAGGTTAGGTTGTGTGTCGCAGCCCAGGCGCTTACAATGTGAACAAATGAATGAGGTTCGCCTTTTTTCGCAGTTCCCCTCTGGGCTTTACCATCAATGCTTACATTGTGGCCATCAGGCGTGTTTGCGCCGATTTTCGATCGTACCCATTGCACGAAGCATTGTTCCAAGGCAACAGGGGATAATAGGACAAAGATAGTCCAAAAGGTAGTGTAGGATGGGACGTCATCCTCAAGTGCAAGGGTGCTCGTTAGCCAGCGGCGCTTGCGCTGCGCATACATCGCCACAGCCTTGAGATCATTGGCTCCACTTATCACTGCGCAAATCGTGATAAACAGAATGTCTATTAATCGATACCTTATGCTACCTTGTCGTCTGTAATCGTCGAGGCAGCCAAAGTGTTCTTCAAGTGATTTTCTAAAAGCGTTGCTGGTGTCTTGATCAAGATCTTCTTCAGTCATATCCATCTCCTTGGTGGGGTTGACTAAAGAGTCTAATACTAAAGAATTTAGTGTATCAAGTATTTTTCATGAAATTGCCCTGGGTGTAGAAAATTCTAGTTCAGATATTAAGATTCAAAAAATAAAAAAAACAGAAGTATTTGCTGATATTAGAAAAATTGATTCTGCAGATCATGAGTGTATAGATTTTTATGATGCAAGCCGTTTTGTTAAACTTGGAAAAGATCAACTTCCCCCTTCAGAAAGAATTCTCGCAGGTCTTTTGCTTGAAAAGGAAGGACATGCACCTGTTCTGATGACAAGAGCCGGTGAGGCAAAACAATTAGATAAAAAATTTATTAGAATACACAGGGAATCTGATGATGGAACGGAATGCATCAGTGATTTTGGAAGTAGAGACATAACAATTGGGTCTCTTAACGATTCGCAGTATAAACACATCCATTCTGAAGCAATGACGCATCTAACGTTTATTGCTAGACAGCAAAAAGAAGTTGATAGTGAAGAAAAAACCGGTATTAAGCTGAAAGAGCTCGCAAATCAGAAGGAATTCACATCAAATTTTAAAAAAGATCAAACAGTTGTTGCAAACAAGATATTCCAAGGACAGATCGAAGCATTCTCTAAAAACAGACAAAAACTAAATCAAAAAATTGAATTTCTGTTTGAGCAAGAGAGAATTTCTGAAGAAAGGAAAACAAAGGCTCTTGATAAAAAGAAAGATGTTAGAGATGAAATGATTAAGATTCAGGAATTTAAAAAAGAAATCGTCTAACGGGATAAATAGATAAGTTGTGTGTATATCAATTCTTAAAGTTAATCGGTTATATACTCCGAATCGGAAACTTCCTCGGAAAGTTTACGCAAAGACAAATCGACATTTTTCAGAACCGGCAACTCTTTTCCAGCAGAAGCGCCTAACTCTTTAAACTTTCTAGCCGTCACCAACACCCTTCCTTCAAGCGACCCTACTGCAGAATTGTATCCATTGACGGATCGCTCGAGCCCTTTTCGTATCTCTTCAATATGCTCGCCCATCACACGAATTCTTTCATACAGTGTTTTTCCCAATTCGCTGATCGCTAAAGCATTTTCAGCAATCTGTTCCTGCCTCCAGCCATAGGCAACAGCTCGGAGGAGAGCAATCAATGTTGTAGGAGTTGCTAAAATAACTTTCTGCTCAACCCCATGTTCGATCAACGAAGGTTCCTGCTCAAGAGCAGCACTAAAAAAAGTCTCGCCGGGAATAAACAAAACGACAAACTCGGGAGCGGGTTGAAATTGATCCCAGTAACTTTTTGCTGACAACTGAGTGATGTGATGACGGATCTGTTTCGCATGGTCTTTAAGTTTCTCAAGCTTCTCTTTTTCAGAGTCTATTTCCAGCGATTCAAGATATGCACTTAATGAAGCTTTAGAATCAACAACAACCTGTTTATTATTGGGCAGCCGAATAATCAAATCCGGACGCAAACGCCCATTTTCCGACTGAACGCTTTCCTGCTGTAAAAAATCGCAATGTTCCACCATCCCGGCCATTTCTACCACTCTCCGCAACTGAATCTCTCCCCAACGACCGCGCACAACAGGCTGCCTCAACGCTTTCACCAGATTCGAAGTCTCACTCTGCAATCGAGTCTGTGTCATGGCCAGCAACTTCACCTGTTCCGTTAAACTAGCATAAGCATCTGTCCTTGCCTTCTCCAACATGTGGATTTTATCATTCACTTTTTCTAAAGATTCTTTGATCGCATAATGCTTGACACTCAAATCCCCCTTAGCAGCTTCTTGAAGCTTCTCTAATTTTGCAGTGGCAATCTCCAAAAAAGATTCAGAATTGTTTTTCAAGACATCAACGGACAAAGCTTTGAATGCATGACTCATTTTCGTTTGAGCCTCATTGAGCAAGGAAACTTTTTCTCCATGGGCTCTCCTTTCATGTTCCAAAGTCGCTTCAAGCTCGGCTCTTCTGGAAAGCAATTGCCGGTTCTCTTCTTGAAAAGTACGCAACCTAACCTCTTTTCTCCACAAAAGCCAACCCAAAACCCCTGTGCAAGCAAACAGCATGACCGACGTCAAAATCCAAGGAAGATAAGAAAGAAAAAAATGAAAAATAACATCCATACGGCAAGATCAACTCAATTAACGGAGCCTGATTCTACGTTGGCCGGTTAAATTTGACCAGTCCTTATTTCTATGATATGCTTGAGCCGACTCATGATTAAAATTTTGACTAATGGAAGATAAAAAATTCGGCCTCATCAAAGGGGTATTCATCCCTAATGTCACGATGATGTTCGGCGTCATTTTATTTTTACGCCTTCCGATTATCGTCTCGCACATCGGATTATGGCCTCAATTGGCTGTCATCGCGCTTTCACTGACTTTCATGTTGATCACAAGTTTTTCCATTGCTTCAATCGCAACGAACATGGAGGTGGGAACAGGAGGCGTGTATTATCTCATCACGCGCACATTGGGCATCGAACTTGGCGGTGCAGTGGGAATTGCTGTCTATCTTGCGCAACTCATCTCGATCTCCTTGACCATTACCGGTTTCGCATACCTTTTTTGCGACATTTTCCCAGCTTTCACTCCAGTACAGGTCGAAGTCGCAGCTCTCATCGCCTTATCTTTACTTGCTTGTATTTCCACCTCCCTTGCTCTGCGTGCACAAGGAGTGATTTTTGCACTCATTCTCTTAGCGATCGGCTCCGTTTTTTTGGGGTCTTCCAATCAGATCCCTGCTCCGAAAGATATCACCCCCTTCTATCCAGGCGGCAGCCTCACTTTCCTTGCAGCGTTCGCCCTATTTTACCCTGCCCTAACCGGAATTGAGGCAGGCATGGCTCTTTCAGGCAATTTAAAAAATCCGGCAAAATCTCTTGCTTATGGAAATATCAGCTCTTTAATCTTTGTCGCGCTCACCTACGCTCTGCTTTCGATCTTCGTTTATCAAAAGATCCCGTTGACACTACTTAAATCTGATCCTTTCGTGCTCGTTTCCTATGCCTATAGCTCAAAACTTGTGATCCTAGGGGTGTTTTGCGCCACTCTTTCCAGTGCGCTTGGAAGCCTTGTCGGAGCTCCGAGAATCTTTCAAAGCTTAGCAGAAGACGGAGTTGCACCAGTTGTCTTCGCAAAGACAATCGGCAAGTATCAAGAGCCGATCTGGTCTCTGCTGCTGACAACAATCGCTTCCCTTTTCATCATCCTTTTTACTACGCTAGACCAAATTCTTCCCATTTTGACAATGATCTGCCTAATCACTTATGGCATGTTGAATTTCATCGCAGCAATCGCAGAATTAATGAACACTCCAAGCTGGCGGCCGCAATTCAGAATCCATTGGTCCATTCCCATGCTGGGTGTTTTTCTCTCTTTATTCCTCATGATTATCATCTCCCCTCTGTGGTCTTTCGGATCGATCTTTTTAGTCATTGCAATCCTGCTATTGCTTCAAAAGCGCAATTTGGATGCCGGATTCCAAGATCTAAGAGAAAGTGTCGTTTTCTTTTTCTCCCGCTTTGCACTCTACCATTTATCCAATCCTGCGGAATACGCGATCGTTTGGCATCCTCAGCTCTTGGTATTCCCCTCTTCTCCGACTCAATCGAAAAAACTTGTCCACTTATCCCACCAACTGACAAGACGAAGCGGCATTCTGACTTTCGGATCGATCGTTCCTGAGGATACTTGGTCTAGCGCCGAAAAGATCGCAGCTTCCAGACAATCTCTGGAGAATCACTTCATGAAGCAAAATATCGGCTGTCTGCTGGAAGTCCTGCCTGCTCCATCTCTGCATGAAGGGATGCTGAACATGATTAAGACCTTCGGAATCGGGCCGATTCAACCAAATACAATTCTTGTTGACTTGGATGTTGAAAATCCCGATATTGAAAAATTGATTGAAATTGTCGATGCCTGCCGTACGATGCAAAAAAATTTGATTTTTTTTAAAGACTCTAAGAAGGTAGCAGACAAGCGGTTCATCAAGCCGTCCATCAGCCCGAAAAAGCGGATTGATCTATGGTGGGACGGTACATCGAGCAAAAGCTTCAATCTGGCCGCTTCTTTGGTAAAAACCCTTTATGATAGCAAAACATGGCGCAACACCAAAGTGTACCTGAATGTTCTCTCTCCACATCCAAGCGCTCAAGACCCTCTAAAAGAATATATTCAGCAGTTTGTGACAAAAAGCCGTTTGAAGATGACTCCAAAAATCATCCACGAATCGAACGCTTTTGATCCGTTTCTCTACATGGAAAAGTATTCCAGCAAAGCCGATTTAACATTTTTATGTCTCCAACATTTTGAAAACAGCGATTCCTATGAAGAGTACGCAGATTACCTTCAGCTTGTGATCAATCAATCGCAAAACTGTGGAGTTCTCGCCTTTGTCACCTGCTTCGACCAAGTTGAACACAGTGAATTGTACTATTACCCCCATAACCAAAACACGTCATGAACAGTTCTCATTTGATGTGGTTCTCCCCTATCGCCCTGCTTTTCCTCATTGCTCCCTTTACCTCAACGATTGATCTTGCCTTGTCGCAAATGAGCTATTTAACAAACTCTTTCCACTCCGGTCCCTTGCTTGACTTTATCTTCAAATGGGGGTTGCTTCCAGGGCAGCTGCTGATCGCCTTTTCCCTGATCGCACTCATCGTCTCTTATCTAGTAAACAAATACAAGCGATATAGAAAGCAAGCACTCTACCTTGTTGCCACATTGGCAATCGGAGCAGGATTCATTACCCACGCCCTGTTGAAAGACCATTGGGGACGCCCTCGTCCAAGGCAGGTGATCGAGTTTGGAGGAACAGAAGAGTACCGTCCGTTTTGGAAACCCAACTTCAGCAAACAATCCAAATCGATGAAGTCGTTTCCCTGCGGCCACTGCACCATGGGATTTGCGTTTTTCTCTTTTTATTTTTTAGGGAAACGCTTGAAGAAGCCGTGGATCTCAATTTTAGGAACCTTTGTCAGCCTTTTACTAGGCTTCGGACTTGGAGCCGCCCGCATCTTGCAAGGAGGCCATTTCTTTTCCGATATTCTCGCAACAGCTTTGATCATGTGGTTGACCGCCCTTATGTTTGATAAGATTTTATTTGAAAAAAAAGGGACTGCTCAATGAAGGGTTTGACCAAAAGGCAAAGGGAAATTTTCGATTACATTCAGGAGTATATCAAAAGCAACAGATACTCTCCGAGTTATCGGGAAATCATGGAACACTTCGGATTCCTATCAATCGCCTCGGTATCCAAACACTTGGGTGTTCTCCAGAGTAAAGGCGCCATTACGACCAAAAAAAACAGCCGCCGCTCGATCACTCCTTGCGATAGCACTCCCCAACAAAAGGAATCTGCGGAAGCGGAGCTGCCGTTCATCGGACATATCATGGGAGGAGTCCCGATTGAAACATTTCCGCTTACCCAGACATTGACCGTTCCTAAATTCCTGGTCCACAATGTAGAGAAAACCTATGTTCTTCGCGCCAAAGGAGACTCTTTATCTCAAGAAATGATCCAAGACGGAGATCTCCTTTTAACAGAGGCAAGATCTGAGGCGCTTGCCGGAGAAATTATCATCGGCGCCTTGGAAGACCGCCGCACATTTGTCAAACAATACTTTCCGGAGGGAAACTCTGTCCGGCTGATCACTTCTCTGTCAAAAGAGGAAACCGCCCTTCGCCATGACCAACTCACGATCCACGGCGTCCTCGTAGGACTTTGGCGTTTATTTCATTGATCGGTAAACTCGATATCGTCCGGGGCGGGCTCAAAATCTTCTAATGTTTTGGATCGTTTTCCAGAAATTAACCGGATCAATGACAAAGTCATCGCAAGAGCAATATATCCCCAAGAAAAGATAAAAAAGACCGTTGCGAAATGGTACATGATGCCGTAGAAGATCACCACAGCAATCAGAACAATAAAAAAGACCTGTTGAAACGAAAACACCTTTAAACGAAGTGTTTTCAAACTGGGAAACTTCCAGCGGCAAACCATTAAATAGCCAAGAGAAATCATGACAAAAACAAGCAAGGATGCCCGCAACTCATCGGTCAAAGAAAAAAGGCTGTTGAAAAGATCGGAAGCTAAAAATAAATTCAAAGAAACCGCCGCAGCCGCAGCTCCAGGAATGGGAAGTCCGACAAAATTTTTCTTGTGCGCCGACAAAAGATCCTCGCTTCCTTTAGCGGTCTGCGCACTAACGCTAAAACGCACCAACCGAAGCACACCGCATAACGAAAAGACCATGACCGATATCGTTAAAAAAAACGATAGCTCAGTCCCCGGTTCAACGGAAAAACTCTTCAGCACAATCACCGACGGGGCAACACCAAAGGTGACCGCGTCTGCCATCGAATCAAAAAATCCGCCAAATTCGCTTTCAGCATTCATCGCCCGTGCAATCCCCCCATCTAGAAGATCGGCGATCGCAGCAAGAAGCAAAATCCCCGCTGTCTGCGTCAGCACCTGCATTGACGCACCTCCTATGGGAGTCATATTCAACTTAAAAATGACAAACAACCCACAAGAGAGGCCGAAAGCAGTCACAGCATTGGGCAACAAATGAACTTTCTTCATAAGGAACTATTATAAACCATTGGCATTAAAGGAACAATAAGATATCTTCAAAACCTTAATGAAGGATATATTATGGCTTTGAATAAGATCGGCGACACCTACAACGCATTTAAACTGAAAAGATTAGTCCCTCTTCCGGAAATCAATTGCCTGTTAAGAGAAATTGAACACGAACCCTCTGGAGCAAAAGTTCTCCACATCGAAAACAACGATCCGGAAAATGTGTTTTGCCTCTCCTTCCGCACCATCCCCGAAACTTCAAACGGGGTTGCGCACATTCTAGAGCACACAGTGCTCTGCGGTTCAAAAAAATTCCCTGTTAAAGACCCGTTCTTCTCCATGACCAGACGCAGCCTCAACACCTTTATGAACGCCTTTACGGGAGACGACTTCACCTGTTATCCTGCCGCATCCCAAGTCCCTCAGGATTTTTACAATCTTTTAGAAGTCTACTTAGATGCGGTTTTTCATCCCAATCTCAAAGAATACAGTTTCCTTCAAGAAGGGCATCGACTTGAGTTTTCCATCCCCGAAGACCCTTCAAGCCCTCTAGAATATAAAGGGATCGTCTACAACGAAATGAAAGGCGCCATGGCCTCTCCGGATCAAAGGTTGTACAATGCGATCGACCACGCTCTATTTCCCGATTTGACCTATAGCGTCAACTCCGGAGGAGACCCCATGGTGATTCCGGAACTTACCTACGAAGAACTTAAAGCTTTCCACAGCAAATTCTACCATCCCAGCCGCTGCCTCTTCTATTTTTACGGAAATCTCCCTGTTGAGCGCCACCTTGATTTTATTCAAAAAAACATCCTCTCAGGAGTGGAAAAAGTTGAACCGATCCCCCATCTTTCTAGACAAAAGCGATTTCAAGAAGAGAAAAGCAAAGAGATCGGCTACCCCTTTTCACGCGATGAAGATCCTTCCGAGCAAGCAATGGCGGCTTTCGGGTGGCTAACCTGCGGGATTTTGGAGCAAGAAACCACATTAGCGCTAGAAATCATTACTCTTGTTCTCTTCGGAACAGACGCAGCGCCGCTTAAAAAAGCACTTTTAAAATCAGGCTTGTGCAAGCAAGTCTTTGCAAGCGTTGGCGACGATAACAGCGAAATTCCTGTATCGATCGTTGTCAAAGGGTGCAATCCTGACAATATCCAGAAGTTGAAAATTCTTATCAAAGAAAAGTTGCAGGAGATCGCAGAGCAAGGCCTCTCTGACACTCTTATCCAAAGCGCCCTGCATCAGGTAGAATTCCACCGCAGCGAGATCACCGGCGATCATTACCCTTACGGTCTTTCCCTTTTTTTACGCTGCGGCCTCTTGATGCAACACGGTGGAAATCCGGAGAGCAGCCTTCTCGTTCATTCCCTCTGCGATGACTTGCTCGCAAAACTCAAAAAAAATCCTCGCTACCTAAGTGAACTGATCACAAAGCACTTCATCCACAATCCTCATTTTGTCTCCATCCTTGCCGCTCCTGATCCTGAGTTAAACAATAAAGAAAGGGAGTTGGAAGAAAAAAAACTGAAAGAAAAAGAAATTGCTCTTGATGATTCTCAAAAGGAGTTTCTCGTCAAACGCGCAGCAGAGCTCTCCGCCTTTCAAAAAGAGCAGGAAGAGATCAATATCGATATCCTCCCCAAGATTTCTCTCAAAGATGTGCCAAAAAATTCTATGAATTTTCCTCTTGAACAAGAGGCCTTCAACAACTTTACCCTGTACCACCACGACTGTTTCACCAATGAGATCATCTACAGCGACCTGGTCTTCCCTCTTCCACGTATTGAAGAGCAAGAGCTCCCCTTTTTACGCTTATTTACGCTTCTCCTTCCTCAATTGGGCTGCGGCGGCCGCTCCTACATTGAGAATTTGGAGTATATTCAAGCACATACTGGCGGCATCAGCGTGTCGGAAACCCTCAATGCTCAGATAAGTGATCCCAGCTTGCTGGATCCTTATCTTACCATCGAAGGGAAAGCATTAAAGAGAAACCAAGGCAAGCTGTTCAAGCTGCTGCGAGAAATGACAACATCCACCGATTTTACCGATGCCTCTCGCATCAAAGAGGTGCTCGTTAAACATTTTACCGGCATGCAAAGCAAATTTACTCAAAACGCTCTTCGCTACGCCATGGGACTTTCCACATCCCCATTCAGCCCCGCAAATCGGATCAACCAAGTAATGGGAGGCTTAACTTACTATCATTTTCTAAAAGAACTGATGGAAAACCTCGATTCCCGCCTGGAATCGTTGATTACATCTTTGCAATCACTTCAAAATCGATTGCTTGGAGCCGGATCTCCCCACTTGGTGCTTTCCTGCAGCGCCTCCGACTATGAAGCGTTGAAAAAAGAGCATTGTTACGGCCTTTGCGAAATAGAAACCAAGGAAGCTGCTCACTGGATAACTAATCATCAAATTCCAAAAGTAGAATCGCAAGGACGAATCATCGCTTCCCCTGTTGCCTTCACATCGACAGCAACCAGGAGCATCCCCTATAAACACCCCGATACTCCTGCCATTACCGCAGCAGCCAAAATGTTCGACAATCTGATCCTACATCCTCAAATTCGGGAAAAAGGAGGCGCCTATGGAGCAGGTGCGATCAATCATGCCACACAAGGAACATTCACTTTTTACACCTATCGCGATCCTTGCATCGCCTCTTCTCTAGACGCTTTTGCGCTTTCTGTACAAAAAATTGCTGAAGGCAGCTTTTCTGAAGAGGATTTGGAAGAGGCAAAACTGGAAATCATTCAAGGGCTGGACAGCCCCATCAGCCCCGGAAGCCGCGCATACACCGCATATTCTTGGCTTCGCAGCGGCAAATCGCTTGAAATCAGGCAACAGTATCGCAATCAAGTCCTGTCTCTTACTCGAGAGCAGGTCAAAGAAGCAGTTAAAACTCACCTTGCTCCACAAATGCAGGAAAGCGTGACAGTCGTATTTGCAGAAAAAGAGCTTCTTGAATCTGAAAACCGGAAATTTCAAAGCCTAAATAAACCTCTATTACCTATATTTTCCACTTAATCACATTTGTGTATAAAATTTTTATTTGATATAATTGGGCGTGGTCATGCTTAATAAGGTAATTAAAAATGTCAATAAGTGGCGATTCTCACCTTCAAATGTCTGTTTCCGAGAATGGCCAACCGCAAAAAATGGGAACAGCTACACGTGTCGGCGAGTTGGAAACTGGAGAATCCGGAAAGACATTTGCTTCTTATAGTGTCAAAATGCAGATGCCTGACGGCACTGAAAGAAGCTATAAAGTTCGTGTAGGCTTCAACGACGCTAAACTCAGAGAACATGTCCAAAAAGCAGGTTCAGACCGAGCTGATCTTGCAAGTGTTGTCGATAAGATTGTCGATAGCATGGATGCTGCGTCTATCGCAAAATTATCGGGATACCAAATAACCGCTAAATTGGATGATCCGGAGCACACAAAAGTAAAACTAAAAGGCGGCGAACAAAGAACCCTTGGAGAATTAGCAGGCAGTGAGGATCCAGATTTAGCCGCTCTTGGATCAAGTGCATCAAAGGTGGTCAAAGCCTTTGAACAGTCGAATATCGGTCAATTAATCAAAAGTTCATCTGAAAAATCTCCGCCAAAGCCTCTGCCTAAACCGCCAGAAAAAAAAACCGAAAACCTCACTACTAAAGTTCGCTTTGAGGAAATGGATCCTTCCGGCCAAAACATTGAAGACCTTGGGCCTATCTCTACGTTGCCGGAAGAAAAAGGGTCCAAAACCCCTCTTAGAGTTAGCTTCGAGGAAATAGACTCTGATCCTAGCTCTACATCAATGCATTTACTTTCTAGGGATTCGCCCACTCAAACACAACCCTCACGACGAAAAAGTAGTATCGGTGAGTTAAGGAAAACTCTTACATCAGGTTCTACTGAACAAGCTCAAAAAGCTGCTGAAACAATGGTCAGAATCGAAAATTTAAAGGGTATGCTGGTAAGATTTGATGGAACTGTATCTGCAAATCCTAATCAATTGGAATTGGCATCGAAAACGAAATTAGATAGTAAACAGTATCGGGAAATCGTTGAAGCAATCATGGAATTAGAATCACACAACGTTACGGAGATTAGTTGGACTGCAGAAGTTCCAAAAGCGAAAGCCGAACCAGATTCCGATAAGACAGAAAAAGAAAACATAAAAGTCACAAGATCGACCAAGGAAATTCTTCAAAAGGTGATCACTAAAAAAAATGGACGCAAAGCCATTGCCAAAAATACGAGTTTGTTCAATAGTTTTCGCAACGATACTCTGGATTCTGTGAAGAAATACTCGCCAGAAATTGCAATGGCTCTCGAAAAAATGCCGATAACGTCTGAAAAACAAAAGAAAGCCTTTCTTCAATCCGCTGTCAAAGCCAGGGAATTAGCTGCCAATTATGATTCGGTAGTGCGCAATTTTGAAATAAAAGAGGAAGATAAATCCAAGCCGGATACATCAAGTGTTTCAATAAGCACTACCCCTCCTAGTGCCCTCCAAACAAAGAACATTTTAAAAGAAATTTTCGCTACAGAGGTTTCCTACGTTAAAGGTCTATACTCTCTTACTGAAAAAACCTGGGGTGTAGATGGCAAAGCGATGAATATCTTTGAAAGAATGGAGCACGAAGGACTGATCTCTTCTTATGAATCGAGTATTTTGCAAGCACATCTTGACACATGTCTGGAACAATCAATGCTCACACTTTGCGAACTTTCAGGAATTCCTTATCCCAAAAACTCAGACCTTCAATCAACTCTAAAGTCTGCAGAAGAAGCATTTAAGCGTTTACCCCCTGAAGATCAACTTAAAAACTGTATTCATGCCTTCAGAAAGGAAAGACAAAAAGAGATCATATCCGAAATCTCTTGTATGGCAATCAAGCACAAACAAGTGATTCAGATCATGGAAAACACCCTTAAGAAAAAAGAAGCTCAACCTCTTATGGGAGATTTCACACAGCGGCCAACTAATATGGGTAAAGATATCGGAGCCTTTTTGATAACGCCTATACAAAGAGGACCAAGATATCAGTTATTTATGAAAGAGCTTGTAAAACACTCTCCTGAAGGCTCAGAGGCGCTCAAATTACTTCAAGGAGAGCTCTCAGCCATTGAAGAGAGCATTGGCCGCCTAAATAGTTATATCCCAAAATAATTTTCTTGTGCTTGACAAGTAGAAAAATATTTTTATATTGAATACTTAAAGTTAAGTACAAATTTTTGGTATCGAATGAAAGAAACCACGCGGCCCATCTTCAACAAGCTCATCTTTTCCGGCATCATCCTCATCATCATCCTCTTAATGCAGCCTTTAGAAGTGTACATCTTACTAAAGGACATCGTTGTTCTATTTCCCAAGGGATGGATTGGGTTGGAACAGAGGAATCTACTCCTTCTGATCCAGGCATTGATGCTTCTTTTCATCATTCCCATCTACATCATGACCTTCATCTTTTCATGGTGGTACCGAGCAGATAATGATCAATCGGAATATGATCCCGACCTCATTGACCACAAAGTCGCAGAAATTGTTTGGTGGGGACTTCCTCTGATCATGACAGTGTTGATTTGCATCATCACCGCTTATAAAACATACGAACTAGACCCCTATAAACCTATTGCTTCGGATAAAAAAGCGATAGAGATCGAAGCTGTCGCCCTCCAGTGGAGATGGCTGTTTATCTATCCGGAAGAAAAGATCGCCACTGTCAATTATATCCAGTTTCCAAAAGAGACTCCCATCCATTTCAAAATCACAGCCGATGCTCCGATGAACGCGTTTTGGATTCCTCGTCTTGGAGGGATGATCTATGCCATGCCAGGCATGACGACCGAACTCAATCTAATCGCTGACGAAGCGGGCGAGTTTAGAGGATCGTCGGCAAATATCAGCGGCAAAGGCTTTGCCGATATGACATTTGTAGCTAAAGCCTCCACACAAGAAGAGTACGAGGAATGGGTTGCTTCTGTAAAAAAGTCGGACCAACCTATGAATATCCCCGTTTACCGAGAGCTGGCAAAACCTTCGGAAGACACTTCCGTCAAGTTGTATCAACTGGAGGAAAATCATCTTTTCCATGAAATTGTTATGAAATTTATGAAACCTCAATCAAAGATTTAATGATGTTTGGAAATCTCACTCTAGAAGCGTTTCAGCACGACTTTGTCCAGAATATGGCGGTACTAGGCGGTGTTGTGAACGGCATTTTACTGATTGCGCTAATCACATACCTCAAACGTTGGAAGTGGCTATGGAACGAATGGATCACAACTGTCGATCACAAGAAGATCGGCATGATGTACATTGTTGTCGTTCTGATCATGTTTTTAAAAGGATTTGCTGATGCGATGATGATGCGGATTCAACAGGCGACGGCAACAGGAGCTGCAAACCCCTTTCTGACTTCCGAGCATTTTCAGGAAGTGTTTTCCGCCCACGGCGCAACAATGATCTTTTTTGTCGCTATGGGGTTTATGTTCGGAATCATGAACCTGATCATTCCTCTACAAATCGGCGCACGCGACTTAGCCTTTCCCTTTTTAAACGCCGTGAGCTTTTGGTTATTCGCTGCAGGAGGAATGCTCATTCTGATCTCTTTGGGAATTGGCCATTTTTCAGTGTCCGGCTGGCTTGCCTATCCCCCTCTTTCTGAAGTTGCATATAGTCCAAATGAAGGGGTGGACTACTGGGCCTGGTCGGTACAGATTTCAGGGATAGGATCGACCTTTTCAGGGATTAACTTTCTCGTTACGATCTTAAAGATGCGCTGCCCCGGGATGACACTGATGAAAATGCCCATTTTTGTTTGGAGCAGCTTATGTGCCATGGTCCTTGTGATCTTCGCGTTTCCCATCCTGACAGCAACAGTCGGATTATTGATGCTGGACCGCTATTTAGGGATGCATTTCTTCACCGCCAGCGGCGGGGGAAATCCTATGCTCTATTTTAATCTCATTTGGGCTTGGGGGCACCCGGAAGTCTATATCCTGATTCTCCCTGCGTTTGGAATTTTCTCCGAGGTGGTTCCCACCTTCTCTGAAAAACGCCTTTTTGGCTATACCTCAATGGTGTGGGCAATGGTCCTCATTGCTTTTTTGTCATTTCTCGTCTGGCTCCACCACTTCTTTACAATGGGAGCAAGTCCAAGCGTTAATACCTTCTTTAGCGTGATGACGATGCTAGTGGCCATTCCTACAGGAGTGAAAATTTTCAACTGGCTTTTCACCAAATATCGGGGAAAAGTGCACTTCACCTCGCCAATGCTTTGGTTTTTCTCCTTTGTTCTTAACTTCAGCATCGCAGGAATGACAGGAATTTTACTGGCCGCTCCACCTGTGGACTTTCAAGTACACAACAGCCTTTTTCTGATCGCCCACTTTCACGGCATGGTGATCGGCGGCGTGCTCTTCGGATTTTTTGCCGGCTTCACCTACTGGTTTCCAAAATACACAGGATTTTTTATTAGCGAACGACTCAATAGATGGGCCTTTTTCTGCTGGTTCGCCGGCTTCCTTTTAGCGTTTATGCCTCTGTACATGCTCGGCTTTATGGGAGCGACTAGACGTCTGGATCACTACGATCCCTCTACCGGATGGCAGCCGTTATTCGTCATTGCTGCTATGGGAGGGGTGATTATTTTCATCGGTGCTCTGATCCAATTCGTTGGGCTATTCTGGAGCATCTACAAGCGGAAAGACAACATGGATACCACTGGAGGAAACCCTTGGAACGGCAGAACTCTGGAGTGGGCAACCCACTCTCCTCCCCCTATCTATAACTTTGCCGTCATTCCAACGATCAACCAGCGGGATCCGTTATGGGCTGAAAAGCCGGCAACAGAAGAGAAGCCGGAGTACGAAGATATCCATCTTCCCGCCAACACTCCTATCAGCTTCTACATAGGAGCATTAAGCATGGTGCTGGGATTTGCCATGACTTGGCAGATCTACTGGCTGGGAGTCTTGAGCTTCGCAGGTATCCTCGGACTGATCATTGCCCGGCTGTCCAGCAAAGACGAGCATTTTACGATCTCAGCCGAAGAAGTGAAAAAAATCGAAGAATCTTACAGTAAAAGGCAGCAAATCGCATGACCGACTCATTAATCGTTCACCATACTCCCGAACCAAATCCGAATACCAGCGTCCCCGATCCTCATCAAGACTATTTCTCCATGAGGTTCATTGGATTTTGGGTTTACCTGATGACTGACTGCATCCTTTTTGCCACGCTGTTCATCACCCACGCCGTTTTGCAAGCTAACACCTTTGGAGGCCCTTCGAGCAAAGACCTCTTCGATTTGCGCCTTGCTTTCGGCGAGACCTTTGTCCTGCTGATCAGCAGCGTAACCTGCGGCCTTGCCGTTCTTGCCGCCGTCCATCAACGCTTGCGCACATCGATTGCCTTTTTAGGAGCCACCATTGCCTTAGGTCTTTCGTTCTTAACCATGGAGATTTCGGAATTCCATCACTTTATTTCAGAGGGCCACAGCTGGACCGTCAGCGCATTTCTCTCCTCTTTCTTTGCTTTGGTCGGCACTCACGGACTGCACATCACGTTTGGCCTGATTTGGGCAAGTGCCATGATCTGTCAGCTGTTTTACTATGGGTTGACAATCGACACATTCCGCCGCCTAGTCTTGTTCAGTTTGTTTTGGCATTTTCTTGATTTGATTTGGATCTTCATCTTTACTTTTGTCTATCTAATAGGAGTGATTTAACATGAGCACAAGAGTTAGCCTCAATGAGGAAAAAAAGCTTTGGCACGGCACTTACCTCTCCTATGGAATCGGTTTTTTCGTTTCCTTGGTCTTTACTTCCATTTCATTTCTCCTTGTCGCCTATGATGCATTTCCTCCGGTATCGCTTATCTACACGATCGCGACCCTTGCCTTCTTGCAAGCTGTCGTTCAACTCATCTTTTTCCTGCACTTAGGACAAGAGGGAAAGCCGCACTGGGAAACATTTATTTTTTTCTTTATGCTTTTAATTTTACTGATCATTGTTGTCGGATCACTTTGGGTCATGAACGACCTGAACGAAAGAATGATGCCGAAGCATAATATGACGGCTGCCCACCATGATTAATTATTATTTACTCATCAAGCCTGGAGTTATCCTAGGCAATCTCATCACTTTTGCTGCGGGCTTTGTCCTCGCTTCTAAAGGGAGCTTTGATCTAAAGCTTTTTTTAACCACACTGATTGGCCTTGCAATGGTGATCGCCTCTGCCTGCGTTTTTAATAACTACATCAACCGTGATGCCGATCGAAAAATGAGCCGTACAAAAGAGCGCGCCCTGGTGACAGGAGCTGTCAGCTGCTCTTCCGCATTGATTTACGGAACCGTTTTAGGATTTGTCGGCAATAGTATTTTATATCTCTACTCCAATGCTTTAACAGTACTAGTTGCCGATACAGGGTTTTTCGTCTACGTGTGCATTTATAGCTTTATCAAAGCTCGAACACCTTTGAGCACTCTTATCGGAAGCATTTCCGGAGCCATTCCTCCTCTG
This sequence comes from Waddlia chondrophila WSU 86-1044, assembly GCF_000092785.1. Taxonomy (NCBI): domain Bacteria; kingdom Pseudomonadati; phylum Chlamydiota; class Chlamydiia; order Parachlamydiales; family Waddliaceae; genus Waddlia; species Waddlia chondrophila. Next base: position 534,011 of record NC_014225.1, on the reverse strand, counting down.
GTTGGGTACTGCGCAGTCAGCAACCGCTTGGATATGGCCGCTCTTTTACTCTTTTTAATCTTATTTTTTTGGCAAATGCCTCACTTTTTTGCCATCGGTATTTGGCGATGGAGTGACTACTCCAAAGCGAATCTGCCAATTATGCCGGTTGCCAAAGGGATCCAACGCACAAAAATACATATGATTGCCTACATTCTTTTGTTAATCCCTGTTTTGTTTCTTCTAACAGCCCTGGGATATACAGGCAGTCTATTTTTTGCCGTCACCGGTTCTCTAGGAATTCTCTGGCTTGTTCTTTGCTTGTTGGGTTTTTATGCAAAAAATGATACGCGTTGGGGCAAGCAGATGTTCCGCGTTTCATTGATCATGATCAATGCGATCTGCTTCCTGATCTATTTTGACCAGACATGACGGCACATCCTTCCTATACACGAGTTTCTCGAATACCTACAGGCTCTGATATTTCAGAGACAGACTCGCCAGATTTCCTGGTAATCGCTTTTTTTGTCCAATCCTTTACCTTTGGCCTGACATCTAGAATATAAGCCCTGTCTGCCTGATCGAGAAAACGAGCCTTATATGGAGAATCCATTCCTACAGGAAGCGTTGAAACAATCACCTTATCTACTTTGACGCAATGATGTGAGATATTTTCAAATGTTGTGTTTGGAATCCTTAAGCGCACCCTGTTTTAAAAATTTTTCTAAGCTATTTTTTCTTTATCCATTACCTCTTCACCATTTTTAAAAATCACTCCCCTGATCACTTTTTCAATCATTTCACAGCCCTTAAGCTTTCTCCATTTCTTTTCAGCTGATGTGGCTAGTTTGAATACCATGGTCAATGTGGCAGTAACTGAACCACAACCCTTGGTCTGCCTTGTCCGATGCCTAATTGTTGCAAAAGTGGACTCGATTGGATTGGTTGTCCTGATGTGCTGCCAATGGATTGCAGGGAAGTTGTAGAAGGTAAACAGCTGCGCCTTATCTTTTTCAAGACAAGCGCAGGCTTTGGGGTATTTGTCTCGATATGTTTTTAAAAATGTTTCAAATGCAGCCAACCCATCTTCTTTGGTTGGAGCCAGATAGATTTCATGGATGGCCTTTTTCGCATTTACCTGCACGCTTTTAGGCATCTTATCAAGCACATTGGCCGTCTTATGCACCCAACACCGCTGCTGCTTTGTCTTCGGGAATACTTCTTCTATCGCAGACCAAAATCCAAGCGCCCCGTCTCCTATAGCAAGCTCAGGTGGAGTGCATAACCCGCGCCGCTTTAAATTTTCTAAAACCTCCGTCCAGGAAATCTTGCTCTCTCTATAACCATTGTGGATCGCTATAAGCTCTTTTTTTCCATTGGGCAAAGCGCCGAGAATGACAAGAAAACAGATGCGGTCATCTTCAAGACGAACATTGAAATAGATCCCATCTACCCAGATGTAAGCGTAGTGCTTTCCTTCAAGAGAGCGCTTGTTCCAGTCTTTGTATTCCTGCTCCCAAGATTGTTTTAAACGAGTGATGTTAGCTGCGGATAATCCTTTCGCATCCTTGCCCATTATCGCTTCAAGAGCCTCCTGGAAATTATTCGTAGATATTCCTCTGAGATAAAGAGCTGGAATCACTGCCTCTAGAGACGGCGTTCTCCTCAAATATTTTGGAAGAATTGCGCTTGAGTACTTTGTAAAGCCGTTCTTATCGCGTACTCGAGGTTGTTTCACAGCTATTGGCCCAATTCCTGTTTGCACTTCTCTTTCAGGCAGGTAACCGTTGCGCACAAATTGTTTTCTTCCTTCGGAGTTCGTTCTGCTACTCATCGATTCAAGGTATTCATTGACTTCATTTTCAACAGCCTGTTGAAGCAGAAAGCGAGCTCCCTCCCTCAAAGTTTGTTCCAGAAAACTCTTCATTTCACTTGTTGCGTGAAATTTATCCAAAAAAATGACATCATCTTTCATGAGCGTATCTCCTATAAAATTTATTTTTTGTTTCAAAATTTCATAGGGTACGCTCTTTTTATCTCAAACACAACTTTTGATCATATCTCTTTGTATTACAGATGCCTGAAACAACTGGTTCGTTTCGCTAAACGATTTAATATCGAACTTCGTCAGAGTTATGTGTTTTTATCCAAAAAGACTTTAAGGCGAGTTTCCCAGTATGTTCACTCTAGAAAAATGAAATTGGCCAAGCGTGAAACGAAGCGTTTGAAGACGTATTTTGGCAGAGTACTTAGAGAAATAGAACGCCATGTAGAGAAAGACTCTGAGCTAAAAAGAATGACTTCGGAGTGGTTATCAATTTTAAGAGGTATCTTCGAACAAAAGCGGACAGATTCTCCAAAGATTTACAGTGTACATGAGCCTCAGGTGGAGTGTATTTCAAAAGGAAAAGCTCATAAGAAATATGAATTTGGATGCAAGGTCTCTATCGTTACTACACATAACCAGGGTTTTGTTTTAAGCTCAGAAGCTCTGCATGGCAATCCTTTTGACGGACACACATTAAAGCAAGCGATCGTAGATGCGGAAGCTTGTAGTCAAAAGGAAATCCGTCGTTTGTTCGTCGATAAGGGGTATCGAGGACATAAGGTGAAAGGGAAAGAAGTTTTTATTTCAGGTAAAAGGAAGTTGACCCTACACTTCAAAAAAATGCTGAGAAGGTGTCAGGCGATTGAGCCGACGATAGGCCATATGAAAAGCGATGGCAAGCTCAACAGAAATTATTTGAAAGGAAGGGTGGGTGACTGTCTAAACGCTATTTTATGCGGAATTGGTCACAACATACGGCTGATTCTCAATCACTTTGATAGAAAGATGCAGCTGGTATAAAACACATTATCTCCAGGAAACAAGCCTCGAGTCAGAATTCTTGCTACCTCCAAATATCAGATTTTTCCAAAAAACTCGGAAAATTTTGATGATTTTACAAATCCACAGATCTTGATACAGAAAATAATCCCTATGGCGAGAGATACATTCAGATATTTAATCGAAAACCTCAAGAAATTCAGGGTTTTTCAAGGCGGACTAAGTAACCTACCATCTTTCACCTCCTTTTTTATAACAAAGATACCATTCCAAAGTTTTTATTTAATGAATTTTTTATCAAGATTTAGTAAAGACAGGGCAACTATCTACCCAAATTTTCCAAAATTTCCAAAATTTCCTCTTGTATTTGGGAAATTTCGTTCAACTTCTGCCAACTGTGCCTCATGAACATATCCAAACGCGCATTTAATTGCCGAATCTGAAGCTCAGACTTTAGATTAATTTGATAATCGTTTTCTTGAGTAAGCCGGTCTTTAGCCGTTTGCCTATTTTGGCTCATCATGATAATAGGAGCCTGAATAGTTGTCAAGCAGGAAAGAAAAAAATTTAATAAAATATAGGGATAGGGATCTAAGGCTTTTTCGAAGAAAAATTGATAGGAGTTAATCGCCATCCAACTAAGCAAGACAAAACCAAAGATAAAAATAAACGTCCAACTTCCCCCAAATGAGGCCACTTTATCGGCAATCCTTCCCCCTAATGTCCTAGTTGCATCAAATTCCTCGTTAATGTTTTCCGATAAGATATCGTGTTGTTCCAAGCTAGATAAAACCTCCTTTTCCAACTTGGAAAGCTCTCCTCTTTCTTGAGTAAGGATCTCCTCATAATAGGAGGCGTGGATTTTACGCAAATCGGGAAAGCAAATATACCCTTTGCGATCCATCTCAGGACACTTCTTCTTTGCCGCTTCAAATGTATTGTCGCGTATTAAAACTGCCGGATACAGATCTCTTAAAAAAAATGGTTTTTTGCAAATTTCACAATGCTGTTTTTTATACATCTTACAAATAGATCCTTATTTCTTCTTTCCGATCGCCTCGCAAAGCGATCGGAAACGGTTTAGAATATCATGCAGCTACCTTCTGCTTTGAAAACCCACAAGACAAAAATGCGCGCAAAATTGCAATAACAGTGGGAACAACCCCAACAAAGATAAAAATTAAATCACCAGCCATGCGCATCCATTCCAAGGTATAAAAATAGCCGGACATCAAGAAAGTTAACTCTCTTGCGTGCCAATAACCGTTCTGCATCGCATCCCAAAGCTGAAGGACTCCGGCAGGGAAAAGATCCAGAACAACCATCAATCCCATGCCGCCATTGAGACCCCAAAATCCGATTTTTATCAAAGTTTTGTTATATTTCCAAACCTCTTCATCTTGCATAGCCCGCATGCAAAACATCGTTGCTCCAAGGGCAAGCATTCCAAAAACACCAAACATGGCAGCATGGCCATGATTAGGTGTCAAGTTAGTTCCCACCTCGAAATAGGAAATGACCGGAAGATTGATTAAGAAACCAAACATTCCAGCTCCCACAAAATTCCACACTCCTACCGCGATGAGAAAATAAACTGTCCATAACTGTTTTTCAGCCATATAATGCCCGCATTTCTCACATTTAGAATGAGTCACGCGAATAAAATGCCTTGCTTCCATTGTAAGGAGAGTTAAAGGCACAACCTCCATCGCAGAAAAACAAGCTGACAACGCCATGTTAAGGTTCGTCTGGCCTGTAAAATACCAGTGGTGCCCTGTCCCCACAACTCCACCTAGGAGATAAAGGATCACGTCCAAATAAATAATGCGAAGTGCGGTAATCGCTCTGATGATTCCCATCTGCAAAGCAATAATTGCAACAAGAACAGTAGCAAACACCTCAAAAAATCCTTCAACCCAAAGATGAATAATCCAAAACCGCCAATTATCGATCAGAGTGAAATGCGTTTCATGGTTATAAAACACCGCAGGAACATAAAAAATCGGAATCGTTGAAGATGCTAAAAAGAACAAAATCGAAAGCTCTCTTCTACGCGGTAATCGAAATGCCGGTTTTAATGCTCCAAAAAGCAGGTATAACCAAAAAGAGAAACCTACAATTAGCAGATACTGCCAAAAGCGGCCTAGATCTAAATATTCGGATCCCTGATTTCCAAACCAGAACCACCAATCGCCTGTAAAAAAATCTCGACTGCTTAAAAACTCGCCAAAAAGACTTCCCACGACAACAATTAAAAGAGCTCCGAAAAGAAGATTGACACCCAGCGCTTGGTTGCGAGGCTCATGTTCACTAAGAAGAGGTGCAATAAACAATCCTGCAGCCACCCATGCTGTCGCAATCCAAAAAATCGCCAACTGCAAATGCCAGGTACGCAAAAGATTGTAAGGGAGAAAATCTGCAATAGGAAATCCATAAAATGTCGGTTCTACCCGATAATGGGCCAAAAGCCCTCCTATCAAGCTTTGAAAAAGAAACAAGAAAATAGCAATAACGAAAAATTTACCGGTAGCTCTTTGACTCGCGGTCAGAGTTGGCAAAGTCAAGTATGTCTCACAAATATGCTGTTGTTTAGACTTTTCTCCCCACCCAAAACCAAATTTGCTAACAATGAAGAGAACAAGCCCTGTCACCCCAATAATAAAAAGCAAACTGATTGCGCTCCAGAGATAGGCGTCGGCACTTGGATAGTTTCCTGCAACTGGGTCGTAAGGAAAATTGTTCGTATAGGTAAAGTCCTCTCCAGGACGATTAGCTGCAGATGCCCAGGATGCCCAGGCAAAAAACGAAGAAAGATCGGAAAGTTCTTCTGGATCTGAAATATAGCCCTTCGGCAATCCTTGAGCTTTTTCTGAAGCAAAATAATTTTTCCAAACATTTATGCTATGTTCATATGATTTAGCTTCTACTTCGGTAAACAGCAAAGAGTCTGACTCACTGTCATAGCGGTTTTCCTTTAAAATTTTAGGAATTTCCCTTAAAACCGATCCCCTCTCAAACGAATCTAGCTGGTCGAACGGTTTTTGATAAATTTTATCAGCCAAATACTCTTGCATAAATAACGTTTGCTCGTGCAAATGGGAGGCGCTATAGTCTGGTCCTAGGTAAGCCCCATGCCCCCATAAAGTTCCGTGTTCCATTAAATTTTTTTTGAGAAATACCCCTTGCCCACGGATCACTTGATCTCCTGTAAAAATCACTTGTCCGCTAGAGTCAACCACTTGTTTTGGAATAGGAGGCGTATTATCATAAGCAACCTTTGTTACAGCTCCTAAGATTGTAAAGCCAATAACCAAAACAAGGAGGCTGATATATCTCCACCAAGGGGAAATCTTTTCATTCTTTTCAAGATCAAACGACATTTTAAAACTCCATTTTTCGTCTGTACATTTTTTGTTCAAAGCATAGCTTTTGCGCGAGGAAATAAAATCTGATTTTCCTTATGGATATGTTCATGTAAATTTCGTTCCAAGCGTTCCAAGCTGTTGAGCATAACAATATGGGACATGCATGCATCAGAAGGCGGAGTGTAACCATTTGTCAATTCTTTCATTTTTTCCAATGCTTCTCCTGCCTCTAAGTGATCCTCGTCTAAAGAGCTTAAATATTTTTTTATCTCTTCTTTATGAGAATCTTTATTGACTTCAAGATTCATCACAAGGGGAAAAACGAGCTGTTCTTCTTCATCTATATGCTTTAAAAGAGAGCCCTTCATATTTTCAAAAATATTTTGAAGATCGGAAATATAGGCATATCTCTGTCCATGTTTAATCTTTATTTTCTTGAGCAATTGACTGATTCTTGGCAGCTCTTGCCTTAGATAGAGATGGTATTTATCTATGATACTCTCGATCATTTCCTTCATAGACATTTGACTCCAATTGATGCCTCCATCGGAGGTTTGTATTTCCTTTAGATGATCCAACACTTCGTTGATGTTGAGTTTTTTCTCATCGCAAGCCTCTTTCAACGTTCTATCGCCTTTGCAGCAGTAATCTAATCCAAACTTTTCAAAAACATTTGCGTATTCGGGTTTTTTCTCTACCAAACTTCCAATTTTTGCATTTTCATTTAGGAAATTCATCACACTTCTCCTTTTTATAACGTATGAACAAAAGATATCTGGACAAATTTATCCATTGGTATATAATTTAGCTTTTCATCATAGATAAAGGCAACGGAAAAATAAAATCATGTTATCAAGTACTTCGGAATATGCCTTGCGCATCATGGTAATTTTAGCTCATCAAAAAGAGAATTCATTTCTAAAAGGGAAAGAACTTGCTAAAGAAACAAAAGTCTCAGAGGCTTACTCTGCGAAAATTTTGCAATTATTGAATAGAGCGGGTTTAGTTCAAGCTCAAAAAGGATTGGGAGGAGGATATCTTTTAAGCAGGTCTGCAGATGAGATTTCTTTATTCGACATCATCAATGCAGTTGATCCGTTTACAAGATTTGATGAATGCCCTCTTGGCATTGCTGAGCACAAGACATTATGTCCTCTTCATAGAAAATTAGACAACGTATACGCCGATTTTCAAAAAATTTTCAAAGATTGCTCGTTAAGTACTTTTTCAAAAAATCGTGAACAACCTGTTTTATGTACACATGGAAAGAAAAAATCGTAAAGAAATTTCATATTCTTTCATACTGATTCCAACTTTTCTTTGGATTGGTTTTGTCTGTTCGATCAGCTTTATGGAAGCCTGGTTAAAATTTCGAGCACCTAACGTTTCATTATCTATAGGGTTAGGAATTGGAAAACTTATTTTTTCGGCCTTAAATATCGTGGAATGGTTTTTTTTAATTACAACATTAATGTTGATATTGTTTAATAAAAAAATACTGAAATTTAGAAAAACAAAAATATTAATTATTCCAATTTTAATTCTTCTTTCACAAACATTTTTTCTACTTCCATTATTAAACGAAAGAACTGACATTATTTCTCAAGGAATGATCGCTCCAAAATCTTCTATTCATGTTTTTTACATTTTAGTTGAATTCATAAAGGTGATTTCTTTGTTTATTTTTGGATTAAGAATCATTTATGATTCGGCATATGAAATTTCTTCCAATTGATCAATATCTGTTCCAGAAATCAGGGACAAATTTTGGTTTATTTTTTCAATAGGCCAATTCCACCATGAAATTTTCAATAAACGCTCAATAATTTTGCCATCGAATCGCATCTTGACAACCTTAGCAGGGTTGCCTGCCACAATCAGGGCGTTTTCATAGTCAAAACTTGATAAAATAGTTTCTATCCGCTTTTCTTTGTAGCTGAATTACCAAAGTTCAGAGGTTCAGCTATGTCAAAAAGAAAACCGAGGCAGATTGATTATTCCCTTGAGGAGTTAGAAGAGTTTCAAGAATCGATTTTTCAAGCGTTTGCAGATGTGCAAGATCCCCGTGTTTTGACTGGAGCTATACGACACAAATTGATCGACATTCTTTTCATTACGTTGTGTGCAGTTCTTTGCGGTGCCGACAAAATTAAAGAGGTTGCAGTCTATGCAGAGGAGCGAGAAACATGGTTGACAAATGTACTTAAACTTGAAAATGGGGTACCACACTACAGCACATTTTGGTGGACTTTCGTTATGCTCGATCCCACCGAATTTCATAATGGGTTTTCAAAATGGATTTCCACACTGGTAAGGCAAGATGACAATCAAGTATATGCGATCGATGGAAAGGCTTTGAGAGGTACTGCAATCAAGGGTCGACCAAATTCTTTTATTCACACAGTCAGCCTCTGGGCATGTGGTCAACAACTTACGTTAGGGCAGGTAAAAGTAAAAGACAAATCCAATGAAATCACAGCGATCCCAAAATTATTGGAAATGATCGACATAACTGGCGCAACGATAACGATTGACGCAATGGGAACCCAAACTGCGATTGCAGCACAGATCATTGAAGATGGTGGCGAATATATTCTGGCATTGAAGGGAAATCAGTCATCTCTTCATGACGAGGTATCGAATTATTTTATTCAAGCGCAGCAAGTAGAGTTTGAAGGCGTTGATCATCAATCATATCACATGATAGAGGAAGGGCACGGAAGATTAGAAAAACGTTCATTTTTTGTGACGGAAGATATCGATTGGCTGCCGGATTATGATCGATGGAAGAAGTTAAAAACGATTATTCTCCTGAAGACAGAACGAACGATAGATAGTGTCACTTCCACGGAGCTACGGATGTATATTTCAAGTCTGCCAGCCGATGCACGTCGTATTGCATATGCGATCCGATCGCACTGGGGAATAGAAAGTTGTCACTGGATTCTTGACATAGCATTTAGGGAAGATACATTGAGGGCACGAATCGGACATATAGCTGAAAATCTATCTTTCATACGCAAGATGGCGCTTATTTTGCTGAAGCAGGAAAAGCAAACAAAAGGGGGGATAGAACTCAAACGAAAGAAAGCGAGCTGGAATCCTGACTATCTTCTGAAACTAATGAATGTCAAATTTTAACTATGAAAATGCCCTGGCGTTATACGGAAATAAACCCAAAAATTGGTTTTTGACGTCGTTGTCAACTTTTAATTTTGAGTTTGTTTCCGTATAACTAACACAACAGCATTATAATCAAGGGCTTGTTTTTGTCAAAACTTTCGTTGCTTTGAGTTTAGGGTAGACTTCTTTTGTTGGTACTATCACAAATTGGAATATTTCTTGTGTGTACAAATTACAGACTGGGCGAGTATCTCCTCTCATTGACGCTCTCACCCGATGTTTAAGAGCCTCTGAAAAGATTGCCGTCTTTGCCACGGTTGTTGACACGAAAAACGATCGAGTAAAAGAAAAAAAACTGGAAGAAAATATTGAATCTATCATCATTAAACTGACTAGCAACGACCTTCAGGAAATTGATGATGCGACAGCGGAGATCCCGATCCAAGGAGCGACCAGAACAACCAGAAGGGATGACCGGTCGCTAAGAGACCTGTTTATACCGAATCAACTTCAAGAATCGTTTTGACAGAGAGTCGCCTTGAATTTGAGCCAGGCAAAGCCGAAGCTATTGCAGCTCAACCTGAATAGGCTTCAGCGATGCAAGCAGATCTCAAAATCAAAGACTAACGATGGCGTCAAAAACCGATTCTTGAAGTTGGTTCGCCATACTGAATCGAACTTTTTAGTTGTCTTTGCATGCCTCAAAGCAGAACACTTAAGCTCTTCCTGAAAATTGGGAAAAAGATGTATCATTATACACTTGGCTTTACTTTAAACATATGAATCAAAACACTTTATTTCTTCCTCTGATTACCGATAACGAGGATAAAAGCTTTCCTCTGAAAAATCGGATTCGCAAAAACTACCGCCATCTGCGCAAATGGGCCAATCGCACAAAGACAAACTGTTTTCGAATCTACGACCGCGATATAAAAGAGTATCCACTTGCCATCGATTTTTATGATGGCCGCTTCTGCGTCCAGTTTTTCTCGTTTGACCACGACAATGACAACGCTCCGGAAGAACTGGTCAAGGAAATCAATGATGTGCTTAACTCTATTTTCGGAACTGCGCCAGGCCTTATCTACTGGCGATCACGCATCAAACGCCGAAAATTCGAGCAATACGAGAAGCAAGCGGAAGAAAAGGATTTTTTTACTGTTCTCGAGTACGGAGCGAAGTTTAAGGTGAATCTTCAAGACTACCTGGATACTGGGTTGTTTCTTGATCATCGGGAAACCCGGCAGATGGCAGCGTCTCTTTCAAAAGGAAAGCGGTTATTAAACTTGTTTTCCTATACAAGTTCCTTTAGCGTCCACGCCGCTCTTGCGGGAGCCGCTTTCACCAAAAGTGTCGACCTCTCAAATACTTACACTGAATGGAGTAAAAATAATTTTATTTTAAACGATATCGCTGCAAAAAATCATCCAATCGTGCGCGCTGACTGTCTAAAGTTTTTGGAAGAAGAGGTGCGCTCCAACAATCGATATGATGTCATTGTCATCGATCCTCCGACCATTTCCCGTTCGAAAAAAATGGGAAAAATGTTCGATGTCCAAAAAGACTATACCTTCCTGATGACAATGGGGTTAAAACTCCTTTCAAAAGAAGGAGTTATCCTGTTCAGCACCAACTCACGCAAGTTTCTCTTTGATTCTTCACTTTTTCCCCACTGCTTCATTCAGGAAATTTCACACAAAACAATTCCTCTTGATTTTCACCAAAAAAAAATTCATCGCTGCTGGAAACTATCTACCTCCTGCATTTAAAAATAACCCCTTTAACAATTTAGCATTTCAAAAAAAATAAAAATAAATATTGAAATAAAATCTATTTTTATTTTAAAATGTTATTTAATTTAAATAATAGCATTCCCGATGTTCACATTAGTCCGTCCTTCAAAAATCACAGCAGAATCAACTGTAGATTCCTGGAAACAGAGCTTTGATTCTAAGAAGAAGAAAAATAAAACTTACGCCAATGCAAGCTCCATTGCCGACCAAATCCTTTCTGCGCTAAGCGAACGGCACGCGTATATTCTTTTTGCGAACCTAGACAATAGGTGCTGCTCAATATTGATCGCCGATGATCTCCCTGATGGCATTCAAATCCGTTTTCTTTTAAGAAACATTTGTGATCCAAATTCAAAAGGATCCGGAACATTTTTGGTTAACCATATACTAAATTTCAAAAAAAATGTGAAAACCGTCGCTCAGAATTCTGAGAAATATTGGCTAAACCTTGGATTCCGAGTCAATAAAGATGATGAAACCCAGCTTACTTATCGTCCGGTTTCGGACACAGAAAACTCAGGCAAACATTCAAAAAAGCACAACAGAAAGTAGTCTTTCAAGTGAAGACCTCCCCTGAATGACTGAACAGTCATCTTACAACTCATACCAACATAATCCGGCAAAGGAAATTGATTAATACATCCACTTCCTGATAGAGTCCGATCAATATACTCTTGAAAAGAGGAAGTCCACGTAATACCATTCTTGTTGTATAAATAACGATCGCGTCTACATGGTTCTTTTGAACGTGTAATAAGAGATACAGGATTATCAAACAGCTATTGCTATTCTTTAATGGCAATAGTAAAAGCGTGAGATAAAGTAGCTAAGTACGGTTTACTGTTGATTGAGCGGTCACGTTAGGTGTGACCTCACAAAGAAGTAGATAGCCTATTTGACTCTTCCACCAATTTGATTGCATAGCTTGTTTCTCTACGCTTTTCGGCTTTGATGGAAGCATCTCGAGAATGTATTTGTCGACTAAGTCTTTGAACTTTCGTTTTCGCGTTTGACTCTCGGGAAAATTTTTTCCTTCTCTAACCGCTGCTTCGACTTTTTGTCCTTAAAAGGCCTCGTTTGCGTGGGCACTCCACGCATTCGCCCCTTACTCGATAAGTCACCTTACCATTAGGATGCACACGCTTATCAATCATTGGCATACACTGTTCCTCCTTAGGTGACCTTTGGAACCTACCGGTCCAAAATTGGTCCTTACCTATTGTTTCTTCCGTTTAGGAGGTTATCGTGTGTAACCTAAATTGCTGTGTGTTAGTTTGCTCGGAGTGGGACTCGAACCCACACGCTCAAAAGAGCAAGGGATTTTAAGTCCCTAGTGTCTACCTATTCCACCATCCGAGCGAACGAGCTAAAGATTACCTCTTTTACTCCTTTATGGTCAATCTCAATGACCATCCTTTCATTTATCTCCCCTTTTGGATATTGTCCACTCATAAACCCATCCCATCTTTGGAAAACAATGAGAAATCTCATTTTCTTTTTTCTTATCACGATTGGATCTCTACAAGCTCATCCAAAAATTCTCTGCGTCGTGGCACACCCGGATGATGAAACTCTTTTTGCCGCCACCGTCTACGCAATCACTCATCACCTGAAAGGCACAGTAGATGTCGTCATGATCACAAACGGAGAAGGAGGCTACAAATACTCTACTCTTGCAGAACCCTATTACAACTTGAAGCTAACTAGAGAAGAAATAGGAAGAGCTGCATTGCCCTCCATCCGGAAACAAGAAGCATTGAACGGCGGAAAAATCATGGGTGTGCGCCACTATTACTTTTTCAACGAAGTAGATCACAGATACACGCTGAATGAGAAGGAAGTCTTTCAGGGAATTTGGAACATCTCCACCATAGAGAACAAACTAGCCAATCTGATGAAATGCCACCGCTATGACGCAGTCTTTACCATGCTTCCAACGCAGCAAACACATGGACATCACAAAGCCGCAACTTTGATCGCTCTCAACGCTGTCCTAAAACTGCCCGAAAAATGCCGACCAGTCATTCTAGCCGCTGCGATCTCAGATGAAGCGAACCCCGCTCAACCTTTTGAAGAACTACCCGGATATCCTCAAACGAAGATGACCCCTACTAAACCGATCGTTTTTTTTAATAAACGAAAGACATTCGGCTTCAAAAACCAGCTTGATTATCAGATCATTGTCAATTGGGTAATCGCAGAACACAAATCGCAAGGCGCCATGCAACAATTGATGAACAAAGGCGATAGAGAAAATTTTTACTTTTTTGCATTAAACAACCTCGATCGCTTACAGTGGATCCAGCAATTGTTCCAAAAACTTGGAGAGGATCATTATGAAAAAGTCCTTTACCCTGATTCTGATTCTTCTCACCACCTGCATTTCTGCCAAGACCATCAAAATTCTTGAAGTTCCCTCCGAAATTGGAGCCGACAAACGAGGCGCCAGCTTAGGACCCAGAGCAATCGAAATTGCAGCAATCAATACAAACAGCGATTTTTTTCATCAACATGCGACAACAAAAATCGAACCTGAAAACCAAGCACTTTACCTAAAACAAACGACTCCATACGCTAAAAACATCAACGCTTTTGCAAAAGTGATGGAAAAAACCTCTACCTCCGTCGCTCAAATCATGCGAGAAAAAAACACCTTCTTAATCGTGATTGCCGGCGACCATAGCACAGCTGCAGGAACCCTGGCAGGAATGAAGAAAGCTTTTCCTAAACAGAGGATAGGCGTTATCTGGATAGACGCTCATGCAGATCTCCATTCCCCCTATACCACTCCTTCAGGAAACCTCCAAAGAATGCCAGTCGCTATTGCTCTAAGCGAAGACAATCATCTGAAAAAAAAGAACAAACCAGATAGCGAAACAATCGTACTATGGGAAAAAATCAAAGAGATCGGCGGACCCAATCGCAATATCCAACCTTCCGATCTTGTCTATTTGACTGTCAGAGATAAAGACCCTCAAGAAGAATTCCTCATGCGAAAATACAATCTGAAAAATTACCCTTTAGAAGATATCCGCGGAAAAGGAATAGAGGAAGTGATCTCAGAAATTCTCCGCAGGCTGCGGCATTGCGACGTCATCTATCTTTCATTCGATGTGAACAGCATGAATTCTCCCATTTCTCAAGGAACAGACACTCCCGCAGCTAATGGCCTCACTAAAAAGGAAGCTGAAAATCTTCTACTGGGCTTTTGCGCTTCTCCAAAGGTCCGCTGCCTCGAATTTGCTGAGGTGAATCCCCTCCTCGATCAACAAAATCAAATGGCTGAAACCATCTTTCACATGATTCATGCAATCTCTCGGGAAGTTGAAAAATAATTTTTTTATGGAGTCTTACATGCTTTCTCAACAAACAATCGATCTTGTTAAATCCACAGTTCCTATTTTACAGGAACAGGGAGAAACTCTGACAAAATATTTTTACAAACGCATGTTCTCTCAAAACCCTGAAGTGGCTCCCTATTTCAACTCTGCCAACCAAACAGAAGGTGCACAGCAGAGGGCTCTGGCTGAAGCCATTTGCACTTACGCAGCTAATATCGACAATTTGAACGCACTGAAAGAAACGCTTGAACAGATCGCTCATAAACATGCATCTCTGATGATCAAACCTCAGCATTATCCAATAGTCGGAGCTAATCTTCTAGCTTCAATCCGTGAAGTACTCGGAGAAGACGCAACAGACGATGTGATTCACGCATGGAGCCATGCTTATGATTTTCTGGCAAATATTCTGACTGGACGGGAAAAGCAGATTTACAACAGCAATGCTAAGAAAACAGGAGGTTGGGAAGGGTTTAGACGCTTCAATGTTGAAAAAAAAGAAGCGGAAAGCAGTGTAATCACATCCTTTTATCTGAAACCTGCAGATGGCAATCCATTGCCTAAATACCTTCCTGGTCAATATATCACTGTGCGCATTCCAACGCCGGACGGATCGACAACCATGCGCAATTACAGCTTGTCAGATAAACCCGGACAAGATCATTTCCGCATCAGCGTTAAAAGAGAAATCGGTATCAGAAGCAATACTCCCAAAGGATATGTTTCTCATAAGCTTCATGATGAAATTAACGTTGGCGATGTTCTTGAAATTGGCCCGCCATGCGGTGAATTCTTCCTGGACGCAGAAAACCATGGAGAACATCCTCTGGTTCTTCTTGCAGCTGGCGTTGGCATTACACCGATACTGAGCATCTTAAAAACAGCTGTTGAAACGATGCCAAAACGTGAGATCGTTTTTATTCACGGCTGCTTAAATGAAAAAGTTCAGGCATTTAAAAGCACAATCGATCAACTGGCAAAAGACCACTCAAAGCTAAAAATTCATTATCGTTACAGCAATCCAGAAACAGAAGGAGTCAAACGAGAAGGAAATTGTTCAACAGGTTTTGTAGATGCAGAGTTAATTGATTCCCTCATACCTGACCGCTATGCAGAGTATTATTTCTGCGGTCCGGAATTCTTTATGATCAACATTTATCAAAATCTTATGGCATGGGGCATCCCCAACTCTCAGCTTCATTTCGAATTCTTTGGTCCCAGACAACAACTCGAACAAATGGCAACAGTATGAAAATTCATCTTCACCGCATCTATGAAGAGGACGGCCCGCATGGATATCGCGTTCTCGTTGACCGCCTATGGCCTCGCGGTATTTCCCGCGAGAAAGCAGACCTGGACGCTCACTGGAAAGAATTGGCACCAAGCGACCACTTACGAAAATGGTTTGGCCACGATCCTGAGAAATGGAAGGGGTTCCGCAAAGAATATTTGTCTGAACTGTCCTTGCTCAAAGAGAGGGCTAAAGAACTGCTGAAAAACATTCCTGGTCATCAACTAGTTCTTTTATACGCTGCTAAAGACAAAAAGCACACACACGCACTGATCCTAAAAGAGTATCTCGAAAAGTTAGAGTAAGTGCGCAGGGTTTTCAATCAACTTCGCAAAATGGTGGGAGATTTTAGAAGCCAAACTGCCATCAATCACTCGATGGTCGAAGCTCCAGGAAAGATCTAAAAGATCGGCAATCTCTACGCCTCCCTGACGTACCACAGGCTGTTTTTGGATGCGGTTGATGGCTAAGATCGCAGACTCTGGAGGATTAATGATCGGAGTCGCCCAAACTCCCCCATTGCCAAATACACCAAAATTACTGATCGTGATCGTCCCCTCTTTCATATCCACAGGCTCGAAAGGCTTCTTATTCTTGAACGCTTCATAAGAACGAACCACCTCTTCAAACGACTTTTCCTCCACGTTTTTCAATACTGGAACAATCAGCCCCTGTTCAGTACTCATGGCGATCCCGATGTTGTGGTGCTTGTGGATCAAAAGCGTTTGCCCGTCCAAAGAGCTATTCAACTCGGGAAATTCACGAATCGTCAAAGATAAAGCCCGAATAAAATAGGGCATGAATGTGACACGCATCCCCTCCTTCTCTCCCTGTTTCTTCACATTGGCATGCAGTTTGAGCAACCTTCCGGCATCCACTTTCTCAAAATAGGAAAAATGCGGGATCAATTTTTTTGATTCCGCCATTTTTCTCGCCATCATCCCACGCACCCCAATCCAAGCGACTTCTTCATCGTCATCCCTGTGAGGAACTCTATCCATCGACTGCTTCAAATCTTCAGCTAATACCCTGCCATCCTTGCCTGTCCCGATCACTTGATTCAAGTCGACTCCCATCTCTTTTGCTATCTTACGCACTGAAGGTGTTGCCAATGCTTTCACTCCTCGCAGCTCCGTTCTCCTCTTCTGCTTCTTCAACGGCACAATTTTAGGGGTTTCTTTTTCAGGCTTGCCACTTACCTCCCCTTCCAACTCGATTTCATAAAGAGGACGGTCCTTAACGGCTATTTCACCTGCTTGCAAATACTGTTTGGATAAGATGCCGGGATGGGGCGCCGGAAGCTCGACTGTGGCCTTATCAGTCATGACAACGACGACAGGCTCGTCCTGCTCTAGCTCATCGCCCACTCTTTTAAGCCACTCAACCACTTCTCCTTCAACGACTCCTTCGCCAATATCCGGCAATGTGACAGTAAACATCTGCGGCATCAGTACTCCAGTGTGTCAATCACCGCCTGCCTGACTTTGTAGGCATCCGGAAGATATTCATGTTCAAGCGTATGTGGGAAAGGCGTATCGAGACCACAGCATCTTTCAACCGGAGCTTCGAGGGATAAAAAACATTTTTCCATAATCGTTGCAGCAATCTCCGCTGCAAAACTCATTGTTTTAGGCGCTTCGTCAGCCACCACGCAGCGCCCTGTCTTTTGCACAGAAGCAACAATCGCAGGCTCATCCAAAGGATTCAACGTACGCAAGTTGAGCACCTCAACATCGATTCCCTCTTGCGCAAGTTCCTCAGCAGCGGCCATGTTCTGATGGTGCTGCGCTCCCCAACCAATGAGCGTGATGTCTTTCCCCTGCCGCGCCAAATCCGCTTTGCCTATAGGAATCGTATAACGCTCTAAAGGCACCTCTTCTTTGACTGACCGATAAATCCGCTTAGGTTCGAAAAAAAGCACAGGATCATTGCATTCAATGGCAGCTGTCAGTAAACCTTTTGCATCATAAGGTCCCGACACGCAAATCACAATCAAGCCTGGCGTATGTAAAAACTGAGCTGCCGGCGACTGGGAGTGGTAATGCCCTCCATGAATTCCTCCTCCACACGGCGTACGGATCACTACTGGTGCAGAGTACTGATTCGCCGTCCGGTACCGCATTTTAGCCATCTCGTTGACAATTTGATCATACGCCGGAAAAATATAATCGGCGAATTGAATTTCGCAGATCGGCTTCAAACCATTTTGTGCAATACCGATGGCAAATCCAACGATTCCCTGTTCTGCAAGCGGAGTATCAAAAACACGCTCCTCGCCAAATTTTTCCTGCAATCCTTCTGTGACACGAAAAACGCCTCCAAAAGCGCCTGCATCCTCGCCAAATGAAATCAACCGCTCATCGCGAGCAAATTCCTCGTGCAGCGTATGATTAAGCGATTGGATGATCGTCATTTCCGGCATCACTGTCTTCCTGGGAAAAAACGTTTGAGTTCCTGTAATTGTTCGCGCAAACGAGGTGTCGGCGCAAAATATACATCCTGAATCAATGTCTCCAAAGAAGGAGGAAGCACCTCTTTTGCTGCGGCAATCGCCGCATCCACTTCTTGTTTTATCTTTTTCTGCAACTTCTTCTCTTCCTCTTCATTCCATAACTTTTTCTTTTCCAAGTAGCGCTTCAACCTCAAAATGGGACACCTCTTCTCCCACTTCCTACACTCTTTATCATCCCGATAGCGAGAAGGATCATCCGAAGTGGAGTGCGCCCCCATGCGGTACGTCATCGCTTCGATCAACACAGGCCCTTTTCCCTGAATACACTCTTTGCGCGCGTTTAAAACTGTTTCATAAACAGCAAAAAAATCGTTGCCGTCTACACGGTAAGTTGTGATGCCATGCCCAATCCCCTCCGGAGCAACGCCTTCGGAGCCAAACTGCTTTGAAGTCGGCGTAGAAATCGCATAGCCATTATTGCGGCAAAAGAAAATTACAGGTGCTTTTCTAACAGCAGCAAAGGTAAGGCCAACATGAAAATCCCCTTCTGAAGACGCCCCTTCGCCAAAATAGCAAATCGCAACGTTTTTCTCTTTTTTCACCCTCATTGCGTAAGCAGAACCTGCCGCATGGGGAATTTTCGTTCCGATTGGCGATGAGACGGTGACGATGTTGAGCTCCCTTGAACCGAAGTGATTAGGCATCTGCCTTCCCAAGATGATATCTTTAGCGTTGCAAAACATGTGGTTGACATAGTCCTCCACGCTCATTCCGCGCCAAAAGACAATCCCTGCTTCGCGATACTGCGGGTACATCCAGTCAGAAGCTTTCAATGCAGCAGCACTGGCAACTGCACAACACTCTTCCCCCTTGGAGCTCATCGCAAAAGAGATCACACCCTGCCTCTGCAAAGTGATCATCCGTTCATCATTGTGCCGTGTCAGACACATGATGCGATAACCTTTCAACAAGCTCTTTTCCGGAATTTTAGTCTTGCAAGAGCTTGAGAGTTTTCCTTCTGCGCTTAAGTAAGCAATCGTTGGTATCTTCATAGACTTTTGTTTACCCTCTTGCAAATTAAAATTCAATTTCACTATTCTGACAACAATGAATAAGAGCTGGATATTTTTACTTTGCGCCTCCTTAAGCTTGGCCAGCTGCCAAGACAGAAAGGAAAACTGTTCTAAACACAACGAAGATCAATTCACCCCCATCCTGGCTGAAATTTTCGAACCAACCCCTCCCTTCCCCGGAACAGACAATAAATACCACCTCCTTTACGGGCTTCGTCTGACAAATGCAGGAAACCTTCCTGCTCAACTGGAATCTATCGAAGTCTTGGATGGCTGCGAAGGAAAAGTTGTACAAGCTTTTTCAGGAAACGATCTGCTCAGCAATTTAGCCCACCTCAACGCAACGCCGGCTGAGTCCGGCAACTTCGATATCGATTCCTCAAGAATATTTTTCGTAAAGCTGGCATTTGATCAAAAAGAAAAGATCCCCGGCTCACTTAAGCACCGCCTGAAGCTTAAGGGCTCTGCAGGACCGGGAAGCAAATCGCAATCATCGCTGACTTATGAAGCAGGATCTTTCTGCGTCTGCAAAAAAGACCTCCCAGCGCTTGCTCTTCCCTTGAGAGGTAAAGGATGGATCGTGTTCAATGGATGCTGCTCGTCTGCAGGAGCCCACCAAAATTCATTGCTGCCCGTCAATGGCACTTTATACAATGCTCAACGGTATGCGATCGATTTCATGAAGCTAGACGACAAGGGGACTTTGTACAGCGGAGACCCCTCCGTTCCTTCCAACTGGCACTGCTACAATGAAAAAGTCTACGCGGTTGAGGACGGCTTAGTCATCAGTGTACTGGAAGGATTGGAAGACCAGCCCCCCGGCGCTTTACCCGATCCCAACTCAATCACACTAAAAACAGTGACCGGAAACCATATTATTCTCAAGCTCAGCTCAGGTGTGTACGCTTTCTACGCCCATCTTAAGAAGGGAAGCATTCGAGTAAAAGAAGGCAATTCAGTATCCAAAGGAGATGAGATTGCTAGAGTAGGCAACTCTGGCAACACGTCAGCTCCTCATCTGCATCTGCATTTGATGGATGCACCTTCTCCCATAGGCTCAAATCCTGTCGCTTACACTTACGATCGTTTCAAGCTCGCCGGCTTGATTGAGGAAAATAGTTTTTATGAACATGAAAATTTGGACGCTCTCCAAGTGATCACCATTCCGGATGAATGGCGGAACCATCAACTGCCTCTCGATCTCAATATTTTAGAATCAGATTGATCGGCGGTATTGACCGCCGCACTCATACAGGAGACGGGTAATCTGCCCCAATGAGCAGTATTTAACTGTTTCCATCAACTCTGCAAAAATGTTTTCCCCAGAAAGTGCGGTATGCCTCAAGCGTTCAAGAGCTTCCGCATTCCGATCACCAGCCCGCTCTATAAATTTCTGTGTTCTTTCAATTTGCGACTGTTTTTCCTCTTCAGTCGCGCGAATCACCTCCATATGCTCATAGTCCGGCTGGCCTGCTTCCGAGGTAAACGTATTGACGCCAATAATCGGCAGTTCACCCGACTCTTTCATCAGTTCATACTTCATCGATTCACTCTGAATACGGTGCCGCTGATACTGTTTCTCCATCGCTCCCAGAACACCTCCTCTTCGAGAAAGAGAATCAAACTCCTCCATCACGGCTTCCTCGACAAGGTCGGTCAGTTCTTCAATAAAATACGATCCTTGGATAGCATTCTCGCACTTAGTCGTCCCATATTCCCGATTGAGGATCATTTGAATCGCCATTGCCCGCCGCACCGATTCCTCTGTCGGAGTGGTGATCGCCTCATCATAAGCATTAGTATGCAGGCTATTACAATTGTCATTAACCGCATAAAGCGCCTGTAGTGTGGTACGGATATCGTTAAAAGCAATCTCTTGCGCGTGCAGGCTGCGGCCGGATGTCTGAATGTGGTATTTCAATTTGCAGCTGCGCTCATTCCCTCCATACCGCTCTCGCATCGCAATCGCCCAAATACGTCTGGCCACGCGCCCGATCACAGAGTATTCAGGATCCATTCCCATACTGAAGAAAAAAGAGAGGTTGGGAGCAAAATCATCGATTTTCATTCCTCTTGATAAGTAGTACTCAACGAGAGTGAACCCGTTGGCCAAAGTGAAAGCCAGTTGAGAAATAGGATTAGCACCTGCCTCTGCAATATGATAACCGCTGATGCTGACAGAATAGAAATTTCTGACATTGTGGTCGATGAAGTACTCTTGGATATCTCCCATCATCTTCAACGCAAATTTAGAGGAGAAAATACAAGTGTTTTGTGCCTGCTCCTCTTTTAGAATATCAGCTTGCACAGTTCCTCGAACAACTTGCAAAACTCTTTCCTTAACTTTCTCATATGGCTCTTGACCCTGCTTTTCCATTTCGAAATCAATGGCCGTGTTCAAAAACATCGCCAAAATCATTGGAGCAGGGCCGTTGATCGTCAGAGACACGGATGTCAAGGGATCGATCAGATTAAACCCCTTGTACAACGCTTTCATATCGTCCAAAGTCGCAATGTTCACGCCGCTGTTGCCGATTTTCCCGTAGACATCCGGTCGATTGCGCGGATCTTCACCGTATAAAGTCACAGAATCAAACGCTGTGCTCAAACGGTGCGCTTGATCATTGCGCGTCAAATAATGGAACCGCTTGTTCGTCCTCTCAGGCGCCCCCTCGCCTGCAAACTGCCGCTTTGGCTCCTCCTCTACATTTTTCAAAGGAAAGACTCCCGCGGTATACGGAAAATGTCCAGGAAGATTTTCTTTTCGCATAAAATTCAGAATATCTCCCCAATCGCGATATTTAGGAAGGGCTATGCGAGAGATAAAGAGGCCGGAAAGAGATTTTGAAAACAAAGGTCTTTTAATCGTCTTGCCCCGCACCTCGTATCCTAGTTCTTCCTCACGATACTTGGTTTGAAGTTGACGGTACTGTTCCAAGAGTTCTTGGTTGTCCGCTCCAAGCTCCTTTTCCAACTTCTCCGCATCTCTTCCGGTTGTTCTTAGCTTGTAAATCTCAGAGGCGATCTCCCCTTTCTGCTTTGTTTCTCTATGGTAGTTGCGCAAAGCAGAGGCAATTTTTCCGAGATAGAAGGTCTTTTCGGAAGGGATAATCGCAAAGGTGTAAGAATTATTCAGCTCCCGAGTTTTTTCCAAATCAAGCTCTTGATTTCCCGTAGATGTCAGAAGTCCTTTTTCCTTTAATATCTGCATCAGTCGGATAAATAAACGCGTCACACCAGGGTTATTAAAGTCAGATGCTATAGTGCCGAATACAGGCAGTTTGTCGCGATTTTTCTCAGTCACCCGCACCCCTCGCGAGTCGGCGTATGCATGCAGTACATCTTCAAAAGCGCCTTCAGACCCCATTCGATCGAACTTGTTAAGAACGATCACATCGGCATAATCGAGCATATCGATCTTCTCCAGCTGCGTCGAAGCGCCATATTCACTGGTCATCACATAAAGGCAAAAGTCTGCTAAATCAACAATCTCAGCATCTCCTTGCCCGATCCCCGTTGTCTCCAAAATGATTAGATCGAATCCGGAACGTTTCATCAGCTCCAACGCGTTTTTGGCAACGCTGCTCATCTCTGTTCCTGATCCTCGCGTTGCCATCGAACGGAGGAATACTCTTTCGTTATAAATGGAGTTCATACGTATGCGGTCGCCGAGCAGGGCTCCGCCTGTTTTCCTTTTTGTTGGATCAAAGGCAAGCACACCTACTCGGCCGGAAGGTGTCGAATAGAGATAACGTAGGATTAATTCATCCATCAAGGAGCTTTTACCCGCTCCCCCTGGACCTGTCAATCCTATCACAACTGCCTGAACATCTTTTTTGGGCACCGAAACGGACTCACCCAATTCAATGCGGGTCAAAGCTTTGGCAAGCGTATCTGCCTCCCTTTTTTTTGGCTTCATGCGGGAAATAGCATCCTTGATGATTCCTCTCAGACCCAGCTTTTGTCCGTCTTCAGGATGATAGAGGCGCGTGATTCCTTCACTCTCCAGCTGTTTGATCTCGCTGGGAAGAATCGTTCCTCCACCTCCACCAAAAATTGCGATCTCCTCCCCTCCTTCCTCGTTTAGCCGTTGTCTGAGATAGCGGAAATACTCCATATGCCCCCCTTGATAGGAGCTGACACAGACAGCATTAACATCTTCTTCGATCGCTGTCTTGACAAGTTCTTCCACGCTTCGGTTGTGGCCGATATGGATCACTTCCAGTCCTGCTTTTTGAAAAAGGCGGCGGAATACATTGATTGCAGCATCATGGCCGTCATAAAGGGATGAAGCTGTTAAAATTCGGTAAATCATAAATCTATCCAGATATTGCTACTTGTGCAGATTTTTTTCTTTTTGAGAGATTTTTTCCGACCGCTTCTCTTTGAAGCTTTGCAAGAAGCGAGCGGAAAAGAGAAGCCAAAAAGAAGAGAAAAATCTCAAATTTGAGTATAATGATCGGTATAACATAAAATTTAAATATTATACTAAATAGAGGAAAAAGAAGAGGTAGTAAAGATGTTTGTCGGAAAAAATCAGGTGAGGATGCACGATATGGATATGGCCGGACTGCTTTATTTCCCTAGGCAGTTCCGATTTGTGCACGATACATTAGAAGATTTTATGTCCCAAGAAGGGATGCCGTTCGAAACACTCTTTTACGAAAAAGATTTTATGTTTGTGATTGTCCACTGCGAATCCGATTATTTCCACTCAATGAGGCTAGGAGATGACCTTGAAGTGCATATGGTGTGCAAGGAAATTGGCCGCACTTCATTTACCCTGTCATATCAAATTTACCGCGAAGATGGATTGGAAGTTGGCCGAGCCAAAACCGTTCATGTCACCATTGATAAGAAAAATCGAAAGAAAATTCCCATTCCCAAGCTGTTAAAAGATGTTTTAATGAAGCACTACTCGCGAGATTCTTAAATTGTCCTGGTCAAGACTTGATCTGACAGTCAGCATATTTTTTACATAGCCTTCACCTACGCCCCGCCATAGACAAACCCTGCCATCGTGGAGACTTCGGTTCCCATTCCATATCCCAAGCTCGACTGCCAGTTATCACACACGTAATCTCCCAGCATCCAGCTGCTCGCTCCCCAGCTGGTATCATCCAATATGCCTCGGGAAAAGCTTCCAAAAAACGTCCCTTGCGTCCCGGGCCTGTTCATCTGCTGATGCTCGATTGCCGACAGACCGTCCGGATCCACATATTTCAAAGGGTTATTGTGCACATAGGCATAGAGGTTCGGGCCGTCTGCAAACCAGGCGGGGTCCGCTGTTGTCCACCTTCCCCAAGAAGGTGCATAATAACGCCTCCCAAAATAAACCCAGCCCGTCTCCTCATCTACCCGCTTGGAAGAAAAACGCCATGGAGACACTGTTTCTTGAAACAACTCCTCTCCAAATGCTGAGTAACGATAGACCTCTGCCTTTCCGGCTGGACTGAGCAAAAGGGCAACATTCCCCCTTAAATCATGCTGGGGAACGTACTTGATGCCATCGATTTCAAACAGCACTGCCGAGCCGATTTCTTCAGCGGGGTTGCCTAAGATCCTCAACTGACGAATCCTCCCCTGCTCAAGCAAACCAATCTCTTTATCGCCGCTATAGAGATAGTGTTGCTGCAAAGATCCCTCTTGGTTCAGTACCGTTCGACTCAGCCGGCGATGAAAGGGATCGTAGGTGTAGAGGTAAGTGCACTCTTGCGTGTGCACTTCAATCAGGCGATCGAGAGCGTCATAGACACAATTGTGCTCTGTTTCAAAAGATTCTAAGTTGCCATTTTGATCGTAGGAAAAATGCCGGCCGTCGAGATCGATAAGCTGGTTTAAATCGTTTACCTGATAGTGCGATTGATCTTTTAGCCGTCTGTTTGCAAAGGAGTCTGAATGATAGGTGTACTCCGCAAATCCAGACTCTGATACGAGTTGATCTAAATGATCGTAGCGATACTGACAGTTGACCTCCCCTAACGGGTCGATCTGCTTTAACGCGGTCAAATTCCCAACGGCATCATAGGTACACTCCTGAACCAGTTTCTCCGACTCCAATGCAAGGGGAGCTCCGTTTAAGTTATAATGATACACTGTCTTGCCTGCCGTGCGTGAATGGGTCTCTTTTACCCGCCCTGACAAATCGTAGGCATACTGGTGAATACAATGATCCCGCGCAACAGACAACAGATGCTCTGCATTGTAGGTGTAGTTGATTGTGGAGCCGTCGGGAAGCGTCTGCTTGATTAAACGCCCTAAGGGGTCATAAGCATAGTCGATAGTGTAATCGCCGAAGCTTTCTGAAAGGATGTTTCCATGGGCATCAAAGACTCTTTCAAGTGTTGTTTGATGGATCTGATCTGTGGTTTGAACGATCTGATCGTTCAGGTCGTAGCAATAATGGTCATGCACGGTTCCATCGGATGAGAACAGTTCTTTTAATCGATCTAGAGGGTCATAAACGTGGATGATCGCTTTGCCGTCCGGTTTGTAGATGCAGGCAACTTTCCCTGTCGGTGTATAGTCGGTCCGAGTGATCTTCCCTTCAGGTTCGATGATGGCTGTCTGCCTGTTTAAGGCATCGTATTCAAATGCTGTGAAAAGCGTTCTTTCATGTGTCTGATCGACATAGACACGATCTTCTCTTTCTAAGAGATTGCCGGCGGGGTCGTAAACGAAGATGGCTGTATGAAGGGGGTTTCCTAAGGGGTCGAGCTTCTCTTCTTTGATGAGGTTGTTTTGGCTGTCAAATAGCGAGCGGGTCTGCCGGCCGAGCCGATCTCTTCAGGGGGATCGCCTAAGACCCTCAACTCGACTGCCAATTATCTATTTAAATTCATTAGGAATATTTTTAAGTTGCTCTTCTAAAGACCAGTTAAAAGGCATTTCGTTTTTTTCAGCCCAGTTCGCTCCCTCACTGATCCAACATTTTCTATAATGCTTAGCAGCCTCTGTAGAACAGTCTTGATAGCCAAATTCAACACCACAACAAGGACAATAATCAAAAGAGGGGGTAGCACCATCTTCTCCCCAAGGAGGATCGTCTAGAACAAGACCACAAACCCTACAATTTTTTTTTAATTTATCATTGGCCATAAAAGTACTCAAGATTAGTTGAATGTCTATGTTTTGATGGATCTGGCTTAAAAAGTGTTTTAGGAATTCCATCCTTGGTATATGAGCCGAATGTATTGCTACGAGAATCATATTTCAATATTTCTCCGTTCGGTCTAGTTCTTGATAAAGCACTTGGATCTCTTAAAAAATTATGAGCTCGATCTACATACTCCTTTGCATTATTTAACTCAGGAAATTCATTACCATGATCCTTCCAATGTTTATAAGCATTAGTTACCGATGATCTTTTCTTTGTCTCGGACCAAATCTGTCCCTTTCCTCCATTCGAAACAACATCCTTCACAGGCCGTTCAATCTTTGGCGCAATCTCCCTAGAGATCTTAGCTGCCATCCCTTCCATCTTGCACGCAGCCTTCACCTCCTTCTCTGCAAAGTTAAGCCAACGCGCCGCCCGGTTCAGGCCCTTTCCCGGCAACACCAAGCAGCTTCGCCTCCGTTCCGCCATAGACAAGACCTGTCATCATGGAGACTCCGGTCCCCATTCCATATCCCAAGCTCGACTGCCAGTTATCACACACGTAATCTCCCAGCATCCAGCTGCTTGCTCCCCAGCTCGTATCATCTAATATGCCTCGGGAAAAGCTTCCAAAAAACGTCCCTTGCGTCCCGGGTCTGTTCATCTGCTGATGCTCGATTGCCGACAGACCGTCCGGATCCACATATCTCAGAGGGTTGTTGTGCACATAGGCATAGAGATTAGGGCCGTCTGCAAACCAGGCGGGGTCCGCTGTTGTCCACCTTCCCCAAGAAGGTGCATAATAACGCCTCCCAAAATAAACCCAGCCCGTCTCCTCATCTACCCGCTTGGAAGAAAAACGCCATGGAGACACTGTTTCTTGAAACAACTCCTCTCCAAATGCTGAGTAACGATAGACCTCTGCCTTTCCGGCTGGACTGAGTAAAAGGACAACATTCCCCCTTAAATCATGCTGGGGAACATACTTGATGCCATCGATTTCAAACAGCACTGCCGAGCCGATCTCTTCAACAGGGTCGCCTAAGATCCTCAACTGACGAATCTCTCCCTGCTCAAGCAAGCCGATCTCCTTATCGCCGCTATAAAGGTAGCGCTGCTCATTGAGAAGATTTCCCTGATGGCAAACCGTTCGACTCAGCCGGCGATGAAAGGGATCATATCCTAAAAGTTGAGCGCCAAGGTGTCTGATTAAGTCTCGTCTAGTTTACTTAATAAAAAAGTTCGTTATACTCATCTTTTACGTTCTGAATTGAGTGAAAATACACACCTGGAGATTCTTCTAAATCAACTCCTAATAAATAGGTTAAACCCGAGAATATGGTCGAAATGTCCTCCTTAGGATCAAATTCGAGCAATCCTCTTTCGTCTTTTTCAATCATTTCAGAAGCCCAACGACTAGCTTCCCCAAAAGATTTTTTTTCTTCAATAACATCTAAAAACACTTTGCGAACTGAATCCAAAGTAAGCATTACCATGATTTTTACCATATTTTTTCCAATAAACCATTCTGATCAAAAAAATAGTGACGTTTAGGTTGAAAAGAAGTTTGAGGTCGTACCTGCCTGACTTTCAAAGAAGAATCCAGAGTTTCATGCCATCCTCTAGATAATCCCGTGGCAGGATCAAACTCATGAACATATCTTCTTCCAATCATTTCTCCTGGAGTGCGAGGAAGCTTAAGAGTACCATAATATCTAACTCTACCATTTTCGAGATGTCGAGTAGTTTCCTTTCCATATTTTTGACTATAAAATAAATGACGATTAAGGTCTGCTCCTGATTTTGAACTAAGAGCCTGGTAATTCCCCTTTCCTCCATTCGAAACAACATCCTTCACAGACCGTTCAATCTTTGGCGCAATGTCTCTTGAGATCTTAGCTGCCGTTCCCTCCATCTTGCACGCAGCCTTCACCTCCTTCTCTGCAAAGTTAAGCCAACGCGCCGCCCGGTTCACCCCCTTCCCTGCAGCACCAAGCAACTTCGCCTCTGTTCCGCCATAGACAAGACCTGCCATCATGGAGACTCCGGTCCCCATTCCATATCCCAAGCTCGACTGCCAGTTATCACACACGTAATCTCCCAGCATCCAGCTGCTTGCTCCCCAGCTCGTATCATCTAATATGCCTCGGGAAAAGCTTCCAAAAAACGTCCCTTGCGTCCCGGGTCTGTTCATCTGCTGATGCTCGATTGCCGACAGACCGTCCGGATCCACATATTTTAAAGGGTTGTTGTGCACATAGGCATAGAGGTTCGGGCCGTCTGCAAACCAGGCGGGGTCTGCTGTCGTCCACCTTCCCCAAGAAGGTGCGTAATAACGCCTCCCGAAATAGACCCAGCCCGTCTCTTCATCTACCCGCTTGGAAGAAAAACGCCACGGAGAAACCGGTTCCTGAAACAACTCCTCTCCAAATGCTGAGTAACGATAGACCTCTGCCTTTCCGGCTGGACTGAGCAAAAGGACAACATTCCCCCTTAAATCATGCTGGGGAACGTACTTGATGCCATCGATTTCAAACAGCACTGCCGAGCCGATCTCTTCAGCGGGGTTGCCTAAGATCCTCAACTGACGAATCTCTCCCTGCACAAGCAAACCAATCTCCTTATCGCCGCTATAGAGATAGTGTTGCTGCAAAGATCCCTCTTGGTTCAATACCGTTCGACTCAGCCGGCGATGAAAGGGATCATAGGTATAGAGGCAGGTGCACTCTTGCGTGTGCACTTCAATCAGGCGATCGAGAGCGTCGTAGACACAATTGTGCTCTGTTTCAAAAGATTCTAAGTTGCCATTTTGATCGTAGGAAAAATGCCGGCCGTCGAGATCGATAAGCTGGTTTAAATCGTTTACCTGATAGTGCGATTGATCTTTTAGCCGTCTGTTTGCAAAGGAGTCTGAATGATAGGTGTACTCCGCAAATCCAGACTCTGATACGAGTTGATCTAAATGATCGTAGCGATACTGACAGTTGACCTCCCCTAACGGGTCGATCTGCTTTAACGCGGTCAAATTCCCAACGGCATCATAGGTACACTCCTGAACCAGTTTCTCCGACTCCAATGCAAGGGGAGCTCCGTTTAAGTTATAATGATACACTGTCTTGCCTGCCGTGCGTGAATGGGTCTCTTTTACCCGCCCTGACAAATCGTAGGCATACTGGTGAATACAATGATCCCGCGCAACAGACAACAGATGCTCTGCATTGTAGGTGTAGTTGATTGTGGAGCCGTCGGGAAGCGTCTGCTTGATTAAACGCCCTAAGGGGTCATAAGCATAGTCGATAGTGTAATCGCCGAAGCTTTCTGAAAGGATGTTTCCATGGGCATCAAAGACTCTTTCAAGTGTTGTTTGATGGATCTGATCTGTGGTTTGAACGATCTGATCGTTCAGGTCGTAGCAATAATGGTCATGCACGGTTCCATCGGATGAGAACAGTTCTTTTAATCGATCTAGAGGGTCATAAACGTGGATGATCGCTTTGCCGTCCGGTTTGTAGATGCAGGCAACTTTCCCTGTCGGTGTATAGTCGGTCCGAGTGATCTTCCCTTCAGGTTCGATGATGGCTGTCTGCCTGTTTAAGGCATCGTATTCAAATGCTGTGAAAAGCGTTCTTTCATGTGTCTGATCGACATAGACACGATCTTCTCTTTCTAAGAGATTGCCGACGGGGTCGTAAACGAAGATGGCTGTATGAAGGGGGTTTCCTAAAGGATCCAACTTCTCTTCTTTGATGAGGTTGTTCTGGCTGTCAAATAGCGAGCGGGTCTGCCGGCCGAGGGGATCGGTTTTGGTGGTGGCGGGCTGCTTGCCATAGGTATAGGTAAAATGGGTTTCGTTTCCATTGGGGTCGATGGTTTTTGTCACTTGACCTAAGGCGTTATACTCCTTGGAGGCTGTCTCCAAGCCGTTGTCTGTCAAACGGGTGCGCTTAACGAGGTTGCCGTCGAAGTCGTAGGAAAAGAGGGTTTTTGAAAAAAGGGTGCCTTCTTGATCTTCGATCCGCTCTTCAATGACTTGATCTAAGGGATCGAAGATTTTAATGGAGACGCGGTATTGCCCTTCGGCAAATTTTTCCCATGTTTGATTCTGCCTGCCGAGGGAATCGTAGCCGTAGAGGGTTTCACGCTCTCCGCATGTTTTTGAAGCGAGCCTTCCGGCTCCATCATAGCTGTATTCGGTGACTGTTCCTTCGGGATCGATCTCTTTTATGAGATGGTAGGCGTTATAGATCCAGTATTTCGATAACAGAAGCTCTTCTTTATCAGAGTAAACCTCTTCTGAGGTTTTCCGCTTTTTGTAGTCGTGGGTGTAGACGGTGCGCGTGCCGTTTTGGTCGATGTGCTGTTCTAATACGCCGTCTGTTTGATAGATGTATCTCTCTTCTGTTCCATCGGGATATTTGATATGGTAGGGAAGGCCGTATGCGGTATATTTTTTCTGCGTCAGGTGTCCATTGCCGTCGATGACTTGTGTCTGATTATCGTCGATATCGTAGCGATACTCTTCAACGGCGCCCTCCGGAAGTGTTTTTTTGATCAACCGGTCAAATTCATCGTAAGCGTAATGAGTGGTATTGCCATAGATATCGGTTGAGGAGGTGCAGTTGTGCTTGTAGTCGTAGGTATACGACTCGGTTAGGAAAACGGGCCGACGGATTGTTCTTTTGATTAAACGGTTAGAGAAATCGTATGTGCATTCCTCTTCTTGTGTCGGGGTGATTTTCTTGCGGCAGTTGTCATGGGCATCATAGGTATAGGTTGAAACTCTTCCTAATGGATCTTTTTCCCAGGTGACTTTGCGGTGCTCGTTGTATTTCCATTCGCGAGTGGAGGCATGATTGCCTTCTGAGTCGTAAATATCTTGCTTAATCAGGCTGCCGCACCGATCGTAGGTGTTGATTGTTTTTTTCAGGAAGATTTCTTCTTGCGTCTCAAGGTTCAGGTAAAACTCTTCGACGATTCTCGGAAGGCCTACAGGTGATGTTGTTGTCGGCTGTGTACGTGTGATTAATCTTTGCGATACTCCTGTTAAGTCGGAAACATGGGGTGTGCTGCCGTTATCTTTGATCTCTTCAATGACTGCGCCTGCGGCATCATATGTGTAAAAAGTTCTCTCTTTTATGCCATCGCTATCCGATATGATCTTGGAAGCTATTTGAGAAGAGTCTCCTACATAGGTGGTGTGGACGGTTTGCCTGCCGTCATTTTTTTCGGTGACGAGATTGCGGTCATTGTACTTGTAATGGATGTGATGACTCTCGTACTTTATTTTTTTTCTCCGCCCAGAGACGTACCTAGGTGGATATACGGATTGATATAAAGGTAGATATTCAGGCAGTTTTTCGCATAATCCGGTTAAGTTGCCTACAATGGTGCATTGGGAAATATTTCGCTGGTCGTCGTAGTGTTGGAAATAACCTTTTGAGATCTTCTCCGATTCATCATGTTTGCAGCTAAATGCGAAATAGTGGCTATCCCAAAAAAATCTTTCTGTTCGGTAAATCTCTTCTGTTCGGGTGTAATCCTCAATACAGGTCAGACGCTGCTTGTTGTTAAAGGTGTACACTTTCTTATAGTCATAAGCATCCCTTACTTCACAAAAGCCGCTAATTGGGCCTTTTGCCCGATTTTTATCTTGTAAATAATAGTAAAATCGATGTGTGGCAATGGGGGCTGCACTTGTTCCAACGGGTGCCCGAAGCTCGGCGACTCGTCCGATACGCCGGTCGTCTTCATATCTGATATTGACTTTTCTGCCGCCAATGGTTGGTTTTCCCTTCTCATAATATTGAATTTCTGTGAAATGGGTATCGACTTGAAGCATCCGCTTGACGATGCGGCCATCTTTCCAGTCGTAAGCTGTGTGCGCTGCAACAGGTCTTGAAACATAAGCAATCTTTTCGTTCTTATACAACATTGTGGCCCATTGGCCGTCATGCAAGTTTAAGTCGAGCTGCTTCAGTTCTTTGTTGTTGTAATGCCTGATGAATTTAAGGGAGCCTAGCATGAGGTCCCGGCTGTCGTAAAATTTGACACAGTCAATCACAACGTTGCCGGGCCCTTGATAACTATAGCTTTGATATGTTTGGTTGTCGCTTATCTTTTGATTCATCCGCATCCAGTTGCGAAAAGGAGAGTCTGAAAACGCGGTAAACTGCCACTCCTCCCCATTTTCATGAGCAATCTTGATTGCAGGATAAGGATCGCATTTCAAATAAACCTTTCGCTTCATGACGTTATAGCGCGCGCTATCTGATCCCTGAAGTCCGTTGATCACTCCCCATTTGAGATGGTCGCTGGCATAGCTTAAATGCTCATAGTCTGTGTTTAACTCCCCTTCATACTGCAAAACCCCTGCTCCATCATTAATATGAACGATTGCCGGGCCTTCTGATACTACACACTTATGGCGGATTGCTAAAGTGTGGTAGTTATCGTTCCACGCCCCCCAAGCTCCGCCAAGTATTCCGCCTCCAAGGTTTCCGCTATTGTAAAAACGTTTGTAAATAATCGGTACGGGGCCTGGAACATAAAGGTCTGTTTCAACGAGGAAGTAATTGCCTGTGACGACATTGACGCAGCCGGCAACGATGCCTGAAGGCGCTTGAAAACGGTCTGAAAGAAGCTCCACTTGATTCTCTTCATCGCTGTAAATCAAAAACGGAAGGAAAACAAAAATCAATAATCGCTTCAGCATCGACAACTCCATTTTTTATGGACATGGATCCTAATCGACTCGACAATTTATTGATAAGAATTATTTATGGATAATTCTCCACGGAAAAATGGGCGCAGGATGCTATTTGAAGACTCATGAACCTATCCCGATATTGCTATTTGTGCAGATGTTTTTTCTTTTTGAGAAATTTTCTTCGACCGCTTCGCTGTGAATCTTAGTGAAGATTTACAAGAAGCGGTCGAAAAAAAGAGCCAAAAAGAAGGAATAGATGTCAAATTTGAATATCGGGATAGGTTCATTATCATAATCGTTATAATTCCACCGGCTCTCCAAAATACCTCCCCTCTTCATTCTGCTTCAATGCAGCGCAGGCAATATTGGGGTCGTGAGTGTAGAAAAATCTCGCACCCTTTTCCAACAAAGACTCGTAAAGCTCCCGCTTTTCGTCCACTTTCAGCTCAGGAAACCGATCATATCCCATCGTCAACGGCAAATGCACCCAAGCGTTTCCCGGGATAAGATCGGTCACAAAAATAAGAGGACCATCATCGGTAGCAAGCTGAGAAAGCATCATCCCTCGAGTATGCCCTTCCGAAAAACGGAACGTGACTCCGAAATTCAAATCAGGATGCTCGGGTTTATCGATGAGAACAAGTCGATCGGATGCGTGCAGTAGCTCATGAAGAAGCGGAATAAACGATGCGCGCTCGCGGGGATGCGGATTTTGTGCATATTCCCAATGCTCTGCTCCCACATAGTAAACAGCATTGGGAAATTTCAATTTTGGAGGATCGTCTCCATATTCAGGCAGAAGTCCTCCCGCATGATCAAAGTGCAAATGGGAAAGCACAACGATGTCGATATCTGCCTCCCCCACGCCGCTCTGATTGAGATTTTTGAGCAAGAGATCCTCTTCAGGTTCGATCCCAAATCTCTTTTTTAGCTCGGGATCGAAAAATGCCCCAACTCCAACTTCAAACAAGACGTTGCGGCCATCATCTAAGCGAACCAACAGTGCGCGCGTCGCAAGCGGAATGCGGTTTAGATCGTCAGGATACACCCACTTCTCCCACATCGCTTTAGGCGCGTTGCCAAACATCGCGCCTCCATCAAGATGTTGACGGTTTCCTTCAATTGCAAAAAATTTCATTGTTTTAACCATTTCGGTTCCCGCTTTTCAATAAACGCCAAAGCGCCTTCACGCGCCTCCTCGGAAGCCCGGGACTGGAGATGAAAACTCTCAGCGACTTTCCAAGAATGCTCCAAAGGCGAAGAATCTAATTTTTCAAGCAATTCCTTACTTAAACGCATGGTTTGAGGAGCTCCTTTCAAAATCTGAGCTAAAACTTTCTTTGTTTCATCCGCTAAGCTTCCATCGGGAATCACACGTGTGACTAATCCCATTTCGCAAGCCCGCTGCGCCGAAACTGGATCTCCTAGCAACAACAGCTCTTTCATTTCTCTCATCCGCATTTGCTTCTGGAGCAGTGCACTCACGAAGCCGGCAACGATTCCTTTTCGCACTTCAGGAAACCAGATTTTTGCTCCCTCCTCCGCATAGACGAGATCGCATGCAGACATGATGGCAGCCCCTCCGGCAACTGCAGCGCCATGTACACCGCAGACTGTCGTCAACGGAAAAGAATAAATGATGCTGAGCAACCGACTTAAACAATCAGCAGAATCCCTGGATTTGCTAAGGTCTGACATTTCCCGCAAATCAAGACCTGAACAAAATACAGGCCCTTCGCCAATGAACAAAACAGCGCGCTGATCGGAATCCTGTCTGATCTCATCAAGAGCTGCGATCATCTCCTTCATCAATGCACAAGAGAGGGCATTCCGCTTTTCCGGACGGTTCATCCGGATCACTGTATAATGATCGTTTTTTACAACCTGCACCGACATAACACATCCTCCGGAACCACGAGTTCCAATTCAAGCAACGCCTGCCCAAGAGCTTTTCCTTGCGCATCAATCCTAAGCGAGCGGCTTCCTCCTTCTCCTAAAATCCCTTTGAGAAAAAAATTTAATGCTCCCAAATTTGGCAGCAAATAGCGCTCTGTCTCTTCTACACCCATCTGTTCAAAAAAGGCATGGACGATCTCTTCTGTCAGGTTTTCCGCCAAAAATCTATAGCCATCTTCTGTATAGGCAATGACTCCAACATTGGCATGCCTTCCTTTATCTCCGCTTCTTGCGTAGGCGATTTCCCTAAGCCGCACCTTTTCTTTGATCACTTAAGCCTCCACCCACTCAACGGATAAATGCACAAGATCCACGGGAATCAGACAGGGCCAGAAACCAAATACTTGACGCGTTTTCGGCCGTGCATGGAAATAGCCTGTAACCCCTTGCGGACCGCTCGTAACCAAAGGAGCGATCGCTTTTGCAAAGCAGTCGATCGCCTCTCTTCTACTGTCCTTGGCACCGATACGCAGCATCCCTTCGCGAAGATTCCGATCATCAATAGGCTGCATCACGCCCTTGACGACGTCTCCTAAGCCTATGCATTCAACATGCGTGCTTTCCAAAACAAACCCCGCCTGCTTCACCCTTTCAAAAACCATTTGTCCGCAAAGAGAA
This sequence comes from Waddlia chondrophila WSU 86-1044, assembly GCF_000092785.1. Lineage (NCBI taxonomy): Bacteria > Pseudomonadati > Chlamydiota > Chlamydiia > Parachlamydiales > Waddliaceae > Waddlia > Waddlia chondrophila. The sequence continues at coordinate 498,391 of NC_014225.1, read as the reverse complement.
GCCTTTTCCCTTAGATAAGTGCCGAAAAGAGCCACCATCCCTTCCGCTGCAAACCCATCGCGAAATGTCGCACTCACCTTATAAGTACTCGGAGGCGATCTTCCAATAGCTCCGCTCACTTGTATCCTGTTTTCGCCTCTTTCCTCCAAAGACAGCTCTAAAAAAGAGACCTCTACATCCGGGCTGAGATAGCGATCGGGATCTCCAATCTCATAAAGAAGCTGTTCTTTAACTGTCTGTTCATTGACAACACCACCGGTTCCTTCCGGTTTCGTCACGACAAATGTCCCGTTGGCCTCCACTTCTACGATAGGGAAACCCAAATTTTCCCTATTTTCAATGTCAAGCCAATGCGTGGAAATCCCGCCGGTCACCTGTGTTCCACACTCAATCAAATGCCCCGCAACGGTCGCTTGTGCAAGCTGATCATACGCATCAAGCTTCCAGTTAAAATGCGAAATGCAGCAAGCTACAACTAAACTCGGATCTGCAACCCTTCCGGTAATCACAATATCTGCTCCCCGATTCAATGCTTCCGCGATTGCAGCTGCCCCAACATAAGCATTTGCTGAAACGAGAAGAGGCCGAACGCTTTCCACCTCTTCTCCGGTATCTAAATTGAGATACTCTCCCCCTCGAGCGATGATCTCGAGTACATCATCTCCGATCACAACCGCTATTTTCTTACTGTTCTTTAACATCTCAGCGCAAGATCGCGCGCAAGCTATAGGATTCAATCCTCCGGCATTCACCACCACTTTAACGTGCGAACCTTTCTCCCAGTGCGGGATCAATCCGCGCAATTCTTCGATAAAATCTCTGGCATACCCCAGAGAAGGGATACGCTCCTTCTGTATTGCCAAAAGGGAAAGGGAGACCTCGGCAAGGTAATCCATCGTGAGATAGTCAAGATCGGGCTGAAGCGCAAGCAGGCGCGCCGCCGCACCTGCTTGATCACCCCAAAACCCTTGAGCATTTCCTATCTTAACCCGCATTTCTCATAACCTCTTGGTGAATCTGGACAATCTGCCCGGCCATCTTTGCTTTCAAATACCCTCGCCTTGGTCATCTGACAATGTTCTCGGGTACTTGAAAGCAAATCCGACCAAACATCTTGCCCACCTTCACCGAGATCTTGTGAGAAATACAGGTTAATCATACCTGCATCACTCCGGTGTGAAACGTTTTTTCAGACAGGGGCGCTCGCTTGACAAACCGCAAGCAATTGGTTAACACTTTACGCGTCTCATGGGGAGCTATGATTGCATCGATCCATCCTCTTGCTGCTCCATAGCGAATATCCATCTGCTGCGCATACGATTCGCGAATTTTTTGGAATACGTCCGTGTTTTCTTCCTTTTCCGCTTGTTTAGCGCGAATGCTCAGCAAAGTCCCGGCCGCCTGATCGGCTCCCATCACAGCATATTTGGCATTTGGCCAAGCAAAAAGAAAGTTGGGATCATACGCTTTGCCGCATAAGGCATAATTCCCTGCTCCAAATGAATTTCCCACCACTACAGTAATTTTCGGCACGATCGAATTGCTCACAGCATTAACAAGCTTAGCTCCTGATCGGATGATCCCCGCTTGCTCGGCAGCTTCTCCGACCATAAATCCCATGACATCCTGAAAAAAGATGAGGGGAATCTTGGTTTGATTGCAATCCATCACAAAACGAGCCGCCTTGTCCGCACTATCGGCATAAATCACCCCGCCAATCTCTACCTCTCCTCTTCCTGTCTTCGTCTGGTGCCGTTGGTTAGCGATCACTCCCACTGGATGCCCGTCAATTTTTGCAAAGGCTGTCACAAGAGGCTTGCCATAATCGGCCTTATATTCCAGGATCGATTCCTTATCGACAATACAGGCCAAAAGATCGCGGGCATCATAAGCTGCATCCATCAAATCGTAAAGATGATCCGGCGGCATTTCTGTCTGATAGCTGCTTTTCACGGATTCATCCATCGGCAGTAAATCAGCCAACGCACGCAAACGCTCCAAGCATGAATCGTCGTTCTCTTCCAAAAAATCCACAGTGCCGCTGATCGATGCGTGCATTTCAGCTCCGCCAAGCGCTTCGGGATCCACTTCGTGGCCAATCGCCGCCTTTACAAGAGCAGGTCCTGCCAAATTCAAACTACTCCCTTTGGTCATCAAGAGTTTATCGCATAATACAGGGAGATACCCCCCTCCAGCGATGCAGTTGCCCATAATCGCTGCGTATTGCGGAATCCCGGCAGCTGAGATGATGGAGTTATTGCGGAAAATTCGTCCAAAGTCATCCTCATCTGGAAAAATTTCATCCTGCATCGGCAAAAACACGCCCGCCGAATCCACCAGATAAATGATCGGCAGCCGGCATTCAAAAGCGATCCGCTGCGCACGCAGAATCTTTTTCACTGATTGAGGGAACATTGCCCCTGCTTTCACCGTTGCATCGTTGGCGATAACCATAAAGTCTCTGCCGCAAACCTTGCCGATACCTGCCACAACACCTGCAGATGGAGCCCCGCCCCATTCAGTATACATTCCGTAAGCAGCCCATAATTGCAATTCCTGAAAATGAGCCGCATCATCCAGCAACTTTTCCAGTCTCTCGCGCACAGTCAGCCGTCCATACTTGCGCTGCCTTTCGCGCCCTTTCTCCCCGCCTCCTTGCCTAAGCCTCTGTTCTTCGGCTTGCAACTCTTCTGTCAACCGGAGCAAAGTCATCTAAATCCCTGTGATCGCGTCAGCCAACTTAACACTTGCTTCATCATCATTTGATCCAATCCCTTTGAACCATCGACGGCACAGGGCAAGCTGGCTTCGAATAAAATAGATCCCTACGGACAAGTCTCTGCCCGATGGTTTATCGGTATCAAGCTTGCTTAAAACAGCACTCATGGTATACACCGACATCGCAATGGAAGCGATCCTGTTTAACTGCAGCTGACACTCGACAATGTCCTCACCGTGCTTTGCAAGAAGGCCCGCAGAATACCAATGCAATTTTCGAAGAACCGCCGCCAACTCTTTCGCTTCTTTACTCAGCCGCTGCGATCTAACAGGAATCGCAGGCAAAAACAGCCGGCTAAACAATTTTCCTGCATTGGAAAACACTCCTTTTTGAAGCTCGACTCCTAAACCGCGCATGCCAACGGCGCCGATGAACGCTCGCAACACCTCGTTGGAACCTTCGCCGATCATGTTCAAACGAGCATCGCGCATCATCCTCTCATAAGGCTGGTCGGTAAAAAATGAACGGCCTCCCAAAATCTGCATCACTTCATAGATAATTTCCCAAAGCGCATCGCTCGTAAACACTTTGAGAATGGCTGATTCAAGCATAATATCTTCTACCCCGCTATCAATCAAACCGGCAGTAAGATACGTCGAGGCATCCATCGCATAAAGAAGAGAACAGATCTTGGCAATTTTCTTTTTTACCAAGGAAAATGAAGCCAACGGACGCTTAAATTGATACCGCTCCCTGGCGTGTTTAACACCTAGCTGCACCAGCTCTCGAGCCGCTCCCGTACACATCGCACCAAATGTTGTGCGGCCATAATCCAACAATGTTAAACACACCTTGAGGCCGCCTCCTAGAGGGCCTAGGATATTTTCCTCCGGAACTTCGAGATGATTGAATGCTAAGTTCGCAGTCCATGCCCCTCGCGTTCCCAACTTGTCCAATGCCTTATCACGAACAATAAACCCCGGCATGTCCGGAGTTACCAAAAATGCTGTGACACGCTCTTGAACTCCCTCCTTGGTCTCCACCTCGGTTTTTGCCATGACCGTCAAAATATCGGCAATGCTTCCATTGGTTGTCCACTGTTTCAAACCATTGATACGATAAACTTTTTTTTCAGGGTCATAAACTGCCTTCGTCTCCACACCATTAGCATCCGATCCTGCATTTGGCTCCGTCAGTGAAAATGCCGCATACTTCTTCCCTTTTGCCAAATCAGGAAGCCATTTTTCTTTCTGCTCCTCTGTTCCGAAAAGAAGAAGAGCTTTAAGCCCGATGCTTTGATGGACATTGATAAACAGCGCAGTCGATCCACATTGCCGGGCAATCCGATCGGTTACCTTGCAGTAAGCGCGTTGAGACATGCCTAAACCAGCATACTCCTTCGGCACAGTCATTCCAAGCACACCCATGTCTGCCAGCCCTTTCAACACCTCATCAGGAATTTGCGCTTGGCGATCGATTTCAGCAGCATTAAGATGAACACTGGCAAATTCTGAGACTTTGCCAACAAATCTCGCAGTTTCTTCCTCTTCCGATTTTTCAGGGTAGGGATAAGGGAACACAAGCGAGTGATCAAACTTCCCTAAAAACAGCTGCTTGGCAAAACTTGGATTTTTCTTCTCGGAAAAAAGCAACTCCTCCGCTAATTTTTTTTCTTCTTCGTCCATAAACCCATCCACATATTGGTTAGTAAACTTGAAAATTGAAAATTTGACAAGGAGACAGATTAAATTTTGATTTTTCCAAATAGATCTCCAACATTTACCGAACCAAAAAAATCGCTCGCAACATTTACTATTGCCATCTGCTCCTCATTCAACGACTCGCTTACCTTATAAAATCGGATCGTTCCGCCTCCATATCGATACTGGATTCGAGCATCATCCGAAAGAGAGAATTCTTCTTTCTCAATCCCTTTCATCACGCTTAAAAAAATTGAATGGATCAAGCAAGCCGTATCGCGATCATGCAGATGATAAAAAGGAGCAAGGTGAGAGGAAAAGATAAAATCCTTAACAGGCTCTGCCATGTACACAACATTCAATGAACCAGAAGTTCTAACTCTTGGTTTAAATTGCCCCTCTTTAAGAAGCCTGATCTGGATTGTCCCTTGATAGGTCCCGTTTTCATACATCTTAAACCTTTGCTTTTCAGCGCGCCCATCCAATAGATTGGCAACCAAATCAGGCAGAATCTGCCAACCGCTCTCCATCTTAATGCTTGTGCTCAATGACATTGCTTATCCTCCCAAAAATTAAAAAAAAATATTTTTCATCTTAAACGATCTTGTTTTTTTTAAAGAAGTTTAAATGGATAAAGCGTATATTAGCTGTTTTTTCACTTTTCTAGAGGTATCAAAATGACTTTGACACAGATATTTCACAAACTTTCGGACAATCTAACACAAAACCTTACCCAATTAATTCTTAGCGCTTTTCTACTTTTTATCTCCTCGAATCCTTTATTTTCAGAAACAAAGGGAAAATTGGAAGTGGCTGCAAGCTATGTGCATATTGATTTGATTGAGTCGGGCATTACCATGAAAGATATCGATATGCCTGCAATCAGAGTCGAAGGCGCCTGGAACATGGGAAAAGGCATGTACATTAAACCGTTCGGAATGTGGGGGAAAAAAGATGAAAGTGAATTGATCACTGCAGGCGCTTGTCTTGGAGTATGCATCCCTTTGGGAAAGTGTTTTCTCGTCTCTCCCAGTGTAGGAGCCAATTATACGCGTTTAGACACAACCATTGATCTGTTATTCGGCGATGGCAGATTTTTCACCTTTGACGAGACATTTGACGGATGGGCTCCCTATATAGGTCTTGAAATCACTTACCGCCTGCGTTCAAATCTCCGTTTGAGCCTCAGCGGGCAGTATGCATGGAGCCGATCAGAAACAGAAATTAAAGACCTTCTTAAAGCAACAAGCGACTCGCGCGGCCCGGCTTACGCAGCGATGATCGAATATGACTTTTCCGACTACTGGTCGGTGAATTTCGCAACTGCCTACAACGAAAGTTATAGCCGGGAAAAGAACGGAATCAGAGGCCGCGGCGGCAAAATCGGGCTGGTCCGCTGGTTTTGAATTTGACAAATCCTCTTAAAAGCTCTAATTTGAGGTTTTAAGAGGGCTATATGGTTTACAAACGAATTGAAGATTACGGAATCATCGGCGACCTCGACACAGTCGCTCTTGTGGGAATTGATGGCTCCATTGATTTTATGTGCTTTCCCTACTTCGATTCTCCTTCTGTATTTGCTTCTCTGCTAGATCACAAAAAAGGGGGACGGTTTCTGATCGCCCCTCAAATCGAAAATGTTGTCCGCAAACAGATGTATCTTCCCGGATCCAACATCTTGCTGACCCGGGCCCTTTGCAGCGGCGGCATCAGCGAAATATCCGACTATATGGTGATCCACGAAGAGGAGTATCACAACACACTTGTAAGGCGTGCTAAAGCCGTCAGAGGAAGAGTGAAGTTCAGAATCGAATGCAGCCCCCGTTTTGATTACGCTCGATGCAGCCACAAAGTACGTCAAAAGGGCAATGAAGTGATTTTCATCCCGGAAAATGAAAAGATCGATGCCATCCGTCTTAAATCGGAATTTCCTCTAAACGTCCAGAACGGCGATGTCGTTTCGGAATTTATCCTGGAAGAAGGAGAAACAGCGACCTTTATTCTTGAACTTGGAGAAGATGAAGAGATCACCCCTTCCACGCATCCCTCCTATGCAGTCAAAAGCTTCAAAGATACGATGAATTATTGGCAGCGCTGGATCAGCCGCTCCAACTACCGCGGACGCTGGCAGGAAATGGTCAACCGCTCCGCTCTCACATTGAAATTATTGACTTCGAGAAAATATGGATCGATCGTTGCCTCCCCCACTTTCGGATTGCCGGAAGAATTAGGCGGAGAGAGAAATTGGGACTACAGATTCACCTGGATCCGCGACGCTTCTTTTACTCTTTACGGATTGATGCGATTGGGATTCGTTGAAGAATCGGAAGCGTTCATGAAATGGGTTTGGGATAGATGTGCCGATATGAATCCCAACTCCCCTCTGCAAATCATGTATGGAATCGACGGCCGCAAAACCCTCACGGAAGAACCTCTACCCCATTTTGAAGGGTATGAAGGCTCCTCTCCTGTCAGAATCGGCAATGGCGCTTATGATCAGCTGCAGTTAGATATCTATGGAGAGTTGATGGATTCTGTTTATCTTTACGACAAATACGGCAAAGGAATCTCCTTCGACCTATGGGATAAATTAAAAATCCTCATTGATTGGGTGACAAATAACTGGCAGCGAAAAGACGAAGGGATCTGGGAAGTACGAGGAGGGCAGAAGGAATTTCTTTACTCCCGTGTCATGTGCTGGGTAGCCGTCGACCGAGCAATGAGGCTTGCCCAAAAACGTTCTCTAGCCGCCCCGATGGAAAAGTGGCACGCAGTCAGAAATCAAATCCATGAAGACATCATCAAAAATTTTTGGGATCATAAACATCAAGCCTTTGTGCAATATAAAAACAGCCAATCAGTCGATGCTTCGAATCTTCTCATGCCCATGATCCGCTACATCAGCCCTGTCGATCCACGCTGGCTATCCACCTTGCAAGCCATGAAAAAAAATCTCGTCGAAGACTCTCTTGTCTTCCGCTATCGCACCCAGGAAGGAGCTCCAGACGGCCTCCAAGGATCTGAAGGAACCTTCAACATGTGCTCCTTTTGGTATGTAGAGTGCCTTTCCCGCTCAGGAGACGTGCAGCAGGCACGCTATCTTTTTGAGAAAATGTTAAGCTATGCTAATCACCTAGGTTTATATGCAGAAGAGCTTTCAGTCGAAGGACGGCAACTTGGAAACTTTCCTCAAGCCTTCACCCATCTCGCATTAATCAGTGCAGCCTTCGAATTGAACCGAAGCTTAGACAACCACAGAATCCTCTGGTGATTATCCTCCAGAAGTAAATCCTGGATAAAGCGTCATCCCTCCGTCAACGAAAAAGCTGACTCCACAGACATAGTCTGCTTCATCAGAGGCCAACCACACTGCCGCTCTCCCAATATCGTCCGCTTCGCCAATGCGGTTATAAGGAATGAGCGACATTAATGACTTGTAGGCCTCGGGAGTGTCCCATGCAGAGCGATTGATCGGTGTACGGATAGCTCCGGGACAAATGCTGTTCACTCGAATTTTATAGCGGGCAACCTCTTGAGCAATGCTTTTCATCATCATCATGATTCCCCCCTTGGAGGCGGCATAGTTGACATGACCCGCCCAAGGGATCACTTCATGCACAGAACTGATACAAATAATTTTTCCAGCAGAACAAGAGACCTTCTCTTTGACCCCCTGACGCATAAATTCCCTGACAGCTTCACGAGCGCAAAGGAACTGCCCTGTCAAATTGACATTGATCACTTTATTCCATTTTTCCAAGGTCATCTCGTGAAAGGGAGAATCCTGCTGAAGCCCTGCATTATTGACCAAGATATCGATTGCTCCGAACTGCTTAATCATCCCCTTAAACATCCCCTGTACCTGGCTCTCATCGGAGACATCTGTTTGGTGCGCAAACACCTGAACTTCAGGGTTTTTTTGTTTAATCTCTTCGACAGTTTCCCCGGCTGCCGCTTCGTTGGAAGCATAATTGACAACAATATCAGCTCCTGCTTGAGCAAGAGAAAGCGCAATGCCTTTACCAATACCGGAGTCCCCTCCCGTCACCAAAGCTTTTTGCCCTTTTAAAACCTTCCTTATCCGGCACGAAGGCACCGCTGCATCGGGAAGACTTTCTTCTGGTTGCACATTTTCCATTGAGAATTCCCCTTCAATCGTTTTCCCTCAATCTAATTAATTGATTCTCTTTTGGCAAATGCTAAAAAGAAAATATGGCGTGATTTCACGCCATATTTTCCCAAATGTTAGAGATGTTTCCCTTTAAGTTTCTTGTTTTGTTTTTGCAAATGCTCCACTTCTTCACTGAGCAAAACAAGCCGGGCACTGTTTCTAATTTCCACCGGACCATCCGGTATTTCTTTCTTCAAAACAAAACGTCTTGCTGCCGCCAAAGGTTCAGTTAAAGAAACAGCTTCTCTATCGGAGAAAAAATCTTCCAACCGATTGATAATACTCTGAATATCAATTTTTTCTGCTAATTTCTCCGCTTTTTTAGAATCAATTTCATAGATACTGATTAAATGGCTGCCAAGCTCAGTATACATTCTTTTTGCTTCATGAAACGTGTTCTGCATTTTGTTACCCTCAACGCTGGCCATATGCGGATAGCACCCCGTTGATAAATAACTCACTCCGGTACTGACTACATTAAAGAGAGTAGAAATCGAAGCAGGAATCCAACTCAAAGCATAAGTTGGCCCGCAAGTCGTAAAACTAACGAGACTGGTCACAGCATAAAGGCCGCAGCCGCCATTCAACCAGTTGACGGCGACCTTATCTGTACGTTGACCGACTTCAAAAATACGCTCCTGCTTTTCAGTCAATGGTCTTAATGACTCATCATCGCCAATCCGAGCCAAATGGATAAGCTGCACGGTTCGCGATTCACCGTCAGGCAGGAAGAGCACTCCTTCCAACCTCTCAGCAGCTCGATCGATTCCTTTTTTAGAAAACAGGCTTTCAACAGACTCAACTTCTTTATTATTAAGTACTTTTGAAATTTCTGGAAATTCTTTTCTCCAAGGATAGCAGTTATTTGTTAAACAACTCATTTTAAACCTCATTATTTTAATTTTAAATTTTATTTTTTAAATTAAAATAATAATTTTGTTGGAGGGTGGGATCTGGATTTTAATACTTCCAATTTCGCTTCGTCATAAGACGGGGAAACAGGGTGGAAGTGAAGAGAAATCACTAAAAGTTCTGTCAAGAACTTTTCATGATGAAGAATAAAAGGTAGATCTTGAGCGTCTTTTCCTGTAGGCGAATTTCCCTGTCTTTTAGGTTGCGATCTCTCCTCTTGCCACTCATGTTGAGCAATGCATGAATGAGCTTTGAATGTCGTGAAGCTCTCAAATTCGGAGTTGCCTACTCGCTCAATTTTCGCCGCAGGAAAGCTGAACAGCTCTACAAAAATGGCTAAAAATAAAATAGAGAGAGATTTTCTCATCGAATCATCCCTCCGCCAAGGCAGACATCGCCGTCATAAAACACAATCGACTGTCTCGGAGTCACTGCACGCTGCTTTTCCGGGAATTCTACGCGAGCAATGCCCTCTTCGATCGCTGTAATCCGGCAGGGCTTGTCCTTCTGACGATAGCGGATCTTCGAAGAGCAGACAAACGTTTTTTCCGGAGCTCCCTTTGAAGAAACCCAAGAGAGTTCATCCGCATACAAATCAGTTGCGTATAAAGCTGGATGATCAGCTCCTTGTTCGACAAATACAATGTTTTTCTCGACATCCTTGCCAACAACAAACCAGGCATCTCCCGCGCCGCCAATCCCTAACCCTCTACGCTGGCCAATGGTATAAAATGGAACGCCGTCATGCCGACCTACAGTTTTCCCATCCATTGTTTGAAACTCGCCTGGAGCAAAAGAGATGTACTGACCTAAAAATTCTTTAAAATTCCTCTCTCCGATAAAGCAAATTCCTGTGCTGTCCTTTTTGGAATGGACCGGAAGATTGTGACGACGGGCGATCTCTCGCACCTCTTTTTTTGGGAGAGAGCCAATCGGAAACAGCACACTCTGCAAAATATCGCTTTTGATCATGTAAAGAAAATAGCTTTGGTCTTTATCAGGGTCGGCCCCCTTCAGCAACTGTGCTTCCCCTTCGTAAATCCGAGTACGGCAATAGTGGCCAGTCGCTAGATAGTCTCCGCCAAGCTCTTTCGCTTTTTCAAATAACACTTTAAATTTTATCTCACGGTTGCACAACACATCCGGATTTGGAGTATGCCCTTTTTTAAATTCCTCAAGGCAATCAGCAAAAACCGAATCCCAATATTCCTGAGAAAAATTGACTCCGTAATAAGGAATGTCCAAAAGATCGCATACGCGTGAAACATCTTCGTAATCTGCCGCAGAAGAGCATTGACCGTCACTATCTTTCTCTTCCCAGTTTTTCATGAAGAGGCCAATGACCGAATACCCCTGTTGCTTGAGCAACAGGGCTGCAACGGCTGAATCAACACCTCCGGACAAACCTACGACAACAGTTCTTGACATTTAAACAACTTATATTTAAATATTTGAAAATATTATACAAAATATTTACATAAAATGCAACTTTTTCCCATATGGAACTCAGCAATTACCCTCATCCGTATTTAAAAGATATTTTCCAAGAATTTACCCGCTGGAAGCAATGGGAAAAGATCGAACCGGAAGGTTTTATCATCGGCTGCAACTGGAAAATGCAAGCAATGATCCCTTGGTGGTGGGAGCACTATAGCAAATACAACGCCCTTCCTGTTACATTCATCGATATGGGACTGTCAGACACCATGCGGCACTATTGCGAAAGAAGAGGGCGAGTTGCTCCACTTCTCATTCCTAAATATTTGTTAAAAAAACGGATTCTTCTTCCGGAACAATTGAAAGAAAAGCATTCTACCAAAGCGTTGAGAAAGAAAAATTTGGAGCGCTTCTCCTATTTTTTCAAACCGTTCGCACTACTACAGTCCCCTTATCAGCACTCTGTCTGGATCGATATCGACTGCCGGGTACAAGCCTCTCTTTCTCCGATTTTCGACTATTGCAAAAACGGAATTGCCCTAACTCCCATGTCCCCTTATAAACAGTTGAACCCGGCGCAGCAGCAAAAACCTTCCGATGATCAAGTTCTTTTTAACAGCGGAGTCATCTGTTTTCAAAGAGGAGATGCCTTGATCAACGACTGGACTGTTGCTTCTGTCTGCAGAGATCAGTGGTATTTTGGCGATCAAGATATTTTAAATGCTCTCATCTACGAACAAAGGATCGAGGTCAACCGCCTGCCGAACACCTACAATTGGATCGTCAAGGAGTGGGGTCAAAACCCTGAAGCAAAGGTGGTCCATTTTGCCGGATTATTCAAAAGCTTCAACCATCATCGTTTTTCAAGCTTCAATATTCAGATGCCAAAAAAACCCTACCACTGGTAATTTTTGTAAGTTCAATTTAATTAAAACTTAACAATTAAAAAATATAATTTTATTTTAGATAATTGAAAAAGGTGTACAATGACCGTTTCCGCCATTGAAAAAATCGATTCGTTTTCAAGTTTCTTCAATTTTGATGCCCGCAAGAACGAAATGGATTTGCAAATGAAAATCTGTGTAGACCTTTCTTCGGACACGCAGGCCATTGCGAAGTCCAAAGAACTCGTCAAAAAAGTGAAATTAAATAAATTACAAGTTTTAATTTTAAAAATTATCAACTTCGTTATGAAAATCTTCAATGCAGAGTTTAATAAAATCGACGGACTGCTAACCTCCAACCGCTGCGCAAAATTACTGCATCGCAAATACACCGAGATTTTAAATCCCGAAAAGATGGATTATCCCGCACAATTGAAGCATGAGCAAATCGAAACTTGGGTACAATCAGGCCTAACCTATCTGCAGCAAGTGCAGTTTCAGAAACTGGAATCGCAATTGGCCGCATTTGAAGAAAAGACTGCTGACGCAACCCCTGAACAATTGTACAAGGAATACAAAAGCCTGCCTAAATTCCTGCGGGAACTGCTGCGTAAGGTGGTAAGAGAACGTTATGCGGAAACAGTCAAAGAGAATCCGCTGCTTTTATTGAAAAAAGAAGAAAACAGCACCACTGCTATCGAAGAAATCGCTAGAATCATTCATTCCCAGGCAGACGCTTACAGCAAGCTTAATGCCCTCGATGCACAAGAGGATCAAAGGGATTTGCAAACCGTCATCGCGAAAAATGATTTAATTTTCTCCAGAAGACGCAACAAGGAAAAAGTCATCTACGATGTTTCTACGGAAGGCGTCCTAGGCGATCTTTCGGAAACTCTTTTAGAAAAACCCATTACGGTAACGATGGTAGGGGTCGAATATGCCGGCCTTGTCAAGCAGGGTGGTTTAGCCGAAGCGTTGGAGGGATTGAGCCGCGGCATCAAGGAGCAGAATGAACAGAACAGGGTTAAGCTCATTTTTCCAAAATACAGCCATCTTCCAAAAAACATTCAAGAACAATTGCATGATCCTGTTGTTCACTCGGGAAAAAATGGAACATTCAATGTCTACCGACTTGACATCAATGGAGTTGAATGCTATTTCATTGAAGATCCTTCCTTTGTTCTCTCAGAAGAAAAACCTGATATTTACGGCCCCGATATGCAAACGCAGGCAACGCGCTTTGCTAAATTTTCAGAGCTTGCCGCAGAATTGATCTGGGAGCAAAAAGATACAGATGTGATCCATCTTCATGACTGGCATGTTTCTGGTGTCGGCCTTAAATTGAAGCAGGATCATCAAGAGGAATGGCAAAGCGGTGAAATCCCTCCTGTTTTGTTTACCTTTCACAACAACAACCGCTGCGCGCAAGGAAGAATCCTTCTTGGCGCGTATAACTATGATCCTGTTGTCAAAGGGTTTCAGGACAGCGGCATCACCAGCAAGAATGACAATCTCTTTGTTTCGACCCTGATGTCGGCCGATGCCATGACGACAGTATCTGAAATGTTCGGTCTTGAATCGCAGCAAGAGAAGTTTGGAGAAGGAGTCTCTTTCGCCGTCCGCCAAGCTGCAAAAGTAGGCAAGTTAGTTGGGATCGTCAATGGCACGAATACGGATCGATGGGATCCGAAAACCGATCCGCTGTTAGTCAAGTGGAAAGATCTAAAAAGCGGCGAACCCCTTAACCTTTCTTATGGGCCGGATGACGAAGACATACTGGAGAAAAAAGGCTTGGCCAGAGAGCAGCTGCAGTTATGGACAGAGAAATATATGCCGGAGTCAAAGATTGATTTTTCCAAACCGCTGGTCACTTTCATTGGGCGATTCGATAGCTATCAGAAAGGAGTCGATAAGTTCGAAGAGGCCATCGAGGCCACCCTCGAAAACGGCGGCCAATTTATAGCAATGGGCATGGGGGAAGACCCCGAGGCCGCACGCATACTGGACAAACTAGAGAAAAAATACAAAGAAGGGGTCCTTTTCGTGCGCGACTACAAGGATCCTGATGGACGCATCCATTTCCAGCAAGGCAACGCGGAACGCCCCGGAATGGGATCTTTGCTAAGGGCTGTTTCGGATTTCTTGTATGTGCCTTCGAGATTTGAACCCTGCGGGCTTGTGCAATTTGAAGGATGGCTGTTCGGCTCTTTGGCAATCGGTTCGAATACCGGCGGGCTTGCCGACACCATTATCTCCCCTGAAAAAGAAGAGAATGCATTTAATGGCTTCCTGTTCGAAAGAGAGGGAAGTGTTGACAATTCGGCCGCAGCAGTGGTTGCAAAATCCCTTAAATTCTGGGGTGAGCAAAGCGACTCATCAAAGAGGGCAATCATGAGCCGTTTGATGAAAGAGGGGAAAAAATATGGATGGCATAGCTCTCCACGAGGGTTTACTCCTGCGGAAAAGTATCGATTTTCCTATGAAAACGCAAAAAGACGGATAGGAAACAGAGGACGGCAAGAAAACAGCGTCTACAGAATTGACGCCGTTGCACGTGAGATCGTGGTCGACCCCGCAAAAAAAGCGGAAACTTTCCCTGAAGAATCGTATATGCAGCAATACTACCAGAGCGGATTGGATAGCGCAGAACTGTATCAAACCTATTCCACAGTGCCGACTGATTGGCGCATTGCTGTCCCTTCGCCTTATGGAAAGCATGTCAATCATACCAGATACAACGAATATGGAGCTTTTTATCGAGAGGATGAGACAACTTTCAGGGTATACGCTCCGCATGCGCTCGGCGTTAAAGTCCGGCTGTACGACGAACAGGAAAATCTATTCTGCGAAGCGCCAATGAAAAAAAATAGCAAGGGGGAATGGGAAACAATCTTTGGCCAAATCAAGCAGGGACAGCGCTATCACTATGTCGTCGATGGCAAAATCAAGATCGATCCTTATAGCCGCTCCTATACCTCTTTTTCAAACAAACATCAAGCACCCTATTCGATCGTCACCCACTCAACTTTTGAATGGAACGATAAGGAGTGGATGACACAACGGGAAAGCGATAAGGGAAAGCCTAAACCAATGAGCATTTTTGAATTCCATCCCACTACCTGGAAAAGAAAAGAGCGCAAACCCTTAAACTATCGCGAGCTGGCAAGTGAGCTAGTCAAACATTGTAAAAAAGTAGGATATACCCATGTGGAGCCCATGGGGATTCTAGAACATTTTTATGAAGAGTCCTGGGGTTATCAGGTATCGGGATATTTCGCTCCCAACAGCCGCATGGGTTCGGTCGACGACTTTAAATTCATGGTCGATCACCTGCATGCAAACGGCATCGGAATCATTATGGATTGGGTTCCCGCCCACTTCGCAAAAGATGATTATGGCCTGATGGATTTTGACGGCTCCAACTTATATGAAGCTAGCGGACTGAAGTATCAACTTAGCATTAGAAAACTGGCCTTTTCCTACGGATGCAAACATTTTGACTATAGCAAAAAATCAGTAAGGGAATTTTTGATTTCGAGCGCCGCCTTTTGGCTGAAAGAGATGCATATCGACGGGCTGCGCGTAGACTGCGTACGCAGCATGCTCAACAGTGAGGATCAGCAATCCGCTAATCAATTCATGCGGGATTTGAATGCTGTTGTCCATGAGCATTGCCCGGGAGCAGTCACAATTGCCGAAGAGTATTCAGGCGATACATCCGTCACCAAGCCTGTCTGGCTTGACGGTTTAGGCTTCGACATGAAATGGCACGTCGGCTGGTTAAAAGGTGCATTGTCCTTTTTTAAAATTTCTCCAAAAAACCGTTCGAAAAGATATGAAGAACTAAAAAAAGCGATCCAAAGCGATAATTTCCACAAGCAGGTAATGGCCCTGTCGCACGACGATTTCCATTCAAAGGGACTCATTGCTTTAACTCCCGACTTGACTGAAGAAGAGAAGCTGGCCAATCTTAAAGCGATGCTGAGTTTCATGATGTGCCTGCCCGGGAAAAAGCTGCTTTTCATGGGAAGCGATTCAGGCAACGAAAATTCCTGGCTGGAAGCGTTTGCTTCGCATGAGTCTTTTGCCGATCCTTCCCGAGAGAAAGAAGAAATACTCGAGATGATAGCCAGGCTGAATACCCTCTACCGGGAACATAAGGAATTATGGGAATCAGATAATAACGGGCATGATCTTGAGTGGATTGAAGACCCCGAGAAAAAAGTACATGCTTACCGCAGGAAAAGCTCTTCTGGAGATAGCTGCGTCTGCCTGCACAACTTCACAGACAAGGAGCGCACGTTCACGATCAAATGCAGCGCAAATTCCATTGAAGCCCCTCTGGAAATTTTCAATAGCGATGCCGTAGAATTTGGCGGTTCAGGACAAATCAACCTTGCTGTGGACATCGTCTCCGGAAGCAAAGGAAAAAGCTACAAGGTAACAATCCCTCCGCTCACTACCGTCATGATGAAGGAGGTCCATCATGGTTAGTCTTGTAACAGCTCATAGTCAGCCTAGCAAGTTTGCTCTCGCTTGCGAACAGGGCATTATCCGTTTGAAAGAACTCACGCTCAAAATCTTACATATTCTAAAAGAAATATTACAGTTCCCCAAGCGCTACATGGGATCGAAAGAAACGTTCGGCTACTCTTTCAACGATAGAACGGATATGTCTTCTAAAGAGTTGCATGAAAAAATAGACCTTGCGTGCAGTTGCGCTTTTGTTCATAACTGCAATCCGGAATGGATAGAACCTTTTGGTTATCATATCGAAACACCCGCATCATTTTCAGAAATAGATCAGACGATTGAATCAAGGGAGAGATGCTTCTTCGATCCAAAGACAGGGCTAAAAGCCACCGTTGTAAGAAAGGAAGATGTCTATTTAATTACCTTTGGCGCCAAAGGATCGGATAAATCCGAAATCCCATACAATGCAGATGAAAGACACAAAATAACGGCACTGCCGATCATCAATACATGCCTGAATATCTTTGGAGGAGTCCCTGCTATCTACGAACAAGCAGACCAGCTAGTCTCCGATCTGCTTAAAGATCCCCGCTTTTCAGGAAAAAAAGTGATCTTTACCGGACAATGCTACGGCGCATCGCTGGCCTCATATGCCGCACTCATGCATCAAAAGGAAGCGTTTTGCGTGAATGCAGTCCCTTTAGGAGCCGGCTTGCAACAAAAGATTGGAGCAGAACGGTTGAAAATAGCACGCCAAACCATCACTCACTTGACCGTCAAAAAAGATTGGCTAACCGATCTTCAGATTACACACCTATTCGATCGATTCCTAAGCGCATTAGGAGTGCGCACACCAGGCAATTTTGGTAAACAATTCATGATACCAAGCGCCTTCAACTCCAGAATCAAATCTCACAGCCACGCTGTGGAAAGCATGATGAAACATCTTGGTTATCCTGAAAAAACACGCCCTGCCGCTATCTACCACTCATGAACAAGAGAAGCGCAGCACGTGTTGTTATAAACACTAACCGAAGTGCGGAACATATCCAGAATCCTTTCCACGGCCAAAATCAACACGATCCCATCAGAAGGAAGTCCAATGCTTTGCAAGATAATGACAATACTGACAATGCTTCCTGAAGGGATGCCGGCCACCATCCCAAGACTTGTAAAAAGGCCAAGAACGATGATTGGGAGGAGAGTTGCAAGATTCATCTCAAGATGATAAGCCTGGGAGATAAAGATTACAGCGCTTGTCACATAGAGAGCTGTTCCTGCAAGATTAACGGTGCTGCCTAAAGGCAGGATAAAGCTGCATAAGCTGTTAGGGAGACCTGCCCGCTCTTCCATGCACTCGATGGTGACCGGCAACGTCGCTGCAGATGAACTCGTACTGTATGCGGTGACGATCGCAGGTAAGACAGCTTTGAAGTGTTGAAGAGGATTGATGCCGCCTCTTGCTTTCAACAGAAAAGACAGCATGAAAAACATATGGATTCCCAAGCCAGCCATCACAGTTAAAAAGAAAATAGAAACCGGCTTGACAGTTCCAAGACCTGTGGTCGCTGTCACCTTTGCCACTAATCCAAAGACACCGATCGGCAAGAATTCCATCACAAGATGAGTCATGCGCATCATGATCTGGAAAACGCCATCCCAAAAACGCTGCATTGTTTCTGAAAGCTCCTTATCCACGCGAGGGATAAAATAGCCAAAGAGCAAGCTAAAGAAGATCAATCCCAAAAGCTGCCCTTGAGCAGCGGCAGAAAGAATATTGGACGGAACAAGGCGGAACAAAATATTTTCGAATTTATCAAACAACCCTCCCGCAGCTGCTCCTTGCAGATCCACAATTTCAGGAGATGGCGATATTTCCGACAGGAGCCTAAAATCGACCGAATCTCCGGGCCCGATAAGCAAAGTCAAAGTCAATCCCGTTAAGACTGCAATGAGACTTGTCAAAATAAAATAGAAAAATGTACGCCGCCCAAGTTTGGCAAATTCTTTGTCAGCCCCCACTCGTGCAGTGCCTGTAATAATCGACGAGGAGACCAAAGGGACGACAACGATAGTTAGAGCATTCAAAAAAAGCTGCCCCATCAGATTAAAAATCCGAATCCAGGGAATGCCAAAAATTCCCGCATCCTTACCGGCGGCTAAACCAGCGGCAGCACCTAAAGCAATCGCTAGAAAAACTTTAACCAAAACACGTTTTTTCTTCATAATCTGGAAAACATTTTAAATGAATGGGGCAATTCCAGGCAATGTTCACCCAAATTTTTTATCTTACAGTGGTGTTACTCATCATCAGCTTTTCACCGCAGCATCAACAGCCTCCCTTAACCCTCTCTCCATTGCCAGCTTTTCTCTTAGGATCCGCAGCCTACATTTTCACTCTGATACTCATTGCTCTTCAAAATATCCTCTTTTCAAAATGGCTGCGAAACACTCACCACATTCTGCTTGCCACAGCAAATGCGCTCCTCATTTTGTTTCTGCTAGCCATTCACTCCCTATTGATTTTTCCATCTATACTCCTTGTCTCGGCAGCTTCGCTCACCCTTTATTTTGGAGGACTCTACGTCTTCCACCGAAGCGCCTACCCCCGTATTCCAGCCGGAAGCCGTGGATTAGCCAGCTCTGCTAATCTCTATGCGATCAATCATCTCCGGTTTTTACTTCCCTTCTGCCTGCCTTTCCTTCTCATTGCCTGCATCATGGATGCGATCACACTGATTCCAGCAGACAAGGTGGAATTAAGCAGAAGCTACTCTGCGCTTTTTACAATCGGCTTACTAGCGCTTCTTCTCCTAATCGTTTTATTCTATCCGCCGTTAACAATACGTATTTGGAAATGCCGCGATCTCTCTTCAAGCAAACTCAAGCAAAATCTGGACGCCCTCTGTGTAAAGGCACAATTTAAACATGCAGGAATAAAAACCTGGACGGTGCTAAACCACTCCTACACAGCCGCCATCATCGGCATTCTCCCCCGCTTCCGCTACATCATGTTTACAAAACGCCTGCTTAACGAGCTTTCTCCCCGATCGATCAATGCCATCTTAGCTCATGAAATCGGGCACTGTGCACACAAGCACCTCTTATATTATCCTGCAGTCATCTTTGGCATACTGGTCTTGTTTGCTCTAGGAACGCCGCTGCTTGAGCCGATCGCCTCTTCTTTTACATTTTTTGCCCTTTACTCCCTCGTTTTTTTCATCTATCTACGCGTGGTATTCGGCTATTTTTCCCGCTTGTTCGAAAGGCAGGCAGATCTGCATGTGTATCAGTTGGGCATTCCTGTAGAGGATATGCAGCTTGCACTGGACGAAATCGGACATGCCACCGGCGGCACTCATCAAGTGCCTTGCTGGCACCACTACAGCATCCAAAAGCGGATCGATTTCTTAGAGGCAACAAAAAAAGACCCGTTGTTAATCGCCAAACACCATCAACACGTCAGGCTCAGTTTGATCCTCTACTTTATTCTGCTTGGGGTAGGAATTATCTTTACTTACAAAAGTTTTTTTTAGAAAATACCAAACCATGAAAACCTTAGATCAACTCAGGCATTCCTATAAGCAATCTGAAGCAAAAGCTTTGGAAGCATTCCAGAAATTTTTGTCATTTCCAAGCATCAGTTCAGAAGCGGAATACACTCCGCATCTTCTGGAGTGCGCAGGTTGGCTGAGAGAGAAGATGAATTCGCTTGGACTTACCACCCAACTGTGGAAAACATCAGGGCACCCCATCCTGTTTGGAGAGGATCTCAGCGCAGGCCCAAGCAAACCGACTCTTCTCATCTACAATCACTACGACGTACAGCCGGTGGACCCGCTCGAACTTTGGAAGTCGCCTCCGTTTGAGCCAGCGATCCGCAATGGGCAAATCTATGCAAGAGGGGCTCAAGACAACAAAGGACAGTGTTTTTACGTGATGCAAGCCTTGAAGCTATTGAGGGAGAAAAACGGCGGCTACCCAATCAATATTAAATGGCTCATCGAAGGTGAAGAAGAAACAGGAAGTGAAGGACTTGAAGGGATCCTAGCAGAGAAAAGCCAAGAGCTTAAAGCTGACTACTTAGCCATTGTGGACCTGGGCATTCCAGGGCCGAATATTCCCGCTATTACGCTGGGGACGAGAGGCATCTTGACCATGGACATCGTTGTCAAAGGGTCTAATACCGACTTGCACTCAGGAGTCCATGGAGGCATCGTCTTCAATCCCATCCACGCCCTCGTGCACATCTTATCCAGCTGCCGAGATAAGGAGGGAAAAATTACCGTTCCCGGTTTTTATGATTCTGTATCCCCTATCAATGATCGTGAAAAAGAGAGGCTCTTTCTGGATTTCGATGAAAAGGAGTATCATCAAGCATTCGGAGCTCTACCCACAGGAGGGGAAACCCGATTGACCCCTTTTGAACGTGCCTGGACACGTCCAACGCTTGAAATCAATGGAATTCACGGAGGCTACACAGGCGACGGGTTCAAAACAGTCATCCCTGCACAAGCCTCCGCAAAGATTTCCTGCAGACTTGTCCCAAGGCAGGACCCTAAACAGATCGGGCCTCTCGTTGCTGAATATTTGAAAAGCCTTGCCCCTGAAGGAATAGAAGTTGAAGTCAACGTACATCCTGGCTCAGGAAGCGCTTGCCGCAGCGACATCCGTTCGAAAGGAGTGCAAGCATTTTCCAAAGCCTATGAGGAGGTCTTCGGACAACCCATCAGCTATACTTACGAAGGGGGATCGATTCCGATCATCAATGCATTGTCAGAAGCTAGCGGATCGGAAGTGATCCTGCTTGGGCTTGGCCTAGCCGATGATTACATGCACGCACCCAACGAGCACTTTGGCATTGACAGACTGGAAAAAGGAGCGTTGATCATGGCTTTGGGAATTCTAAATATTTAATTTTTTTTGAAAGGTTGAATTTTTTCCAGAAATTTCCTAAAAAAATAGAGGTATTTTCTTGATCAAAAATAAAGAGAGGCAATCAATATGAATCATCAGCCCGATTCAATTTCATACGCGAAAAAATGGTCGATGGTTGCAGCTTTTATGGCCTTCGTCTGCTTTCCCATCAGCGGATTTTGCAAAGATCAACCACTAGGGAGGACATCTCTGGACTTTACAGAGGTCGTAAAAAAAGCAACGCCTGCAGTCGTTTCAGTAAAAGTCAAATCCAAAACTAAAAGAAATTCCTTTCAATTTGGAGACAGCGATCCTTTCGATTTTTTCAACCATGACGATTTCTTCGGCCATTTTTTTGGACGCCGTCCGCGCAGCCCGGCACATCCGCAAGAACCTCAATACCAAACAGGACAGGGATCCGGTTTCATCATCAGTGAAGACGGCTATATCCTGACAAACGGCCACGTTGTCAACGGAGCAGAAGAGATCTCTGTTTTGTTCAATGACGGCAGAGAATACAATGCAGAATTGATCGGAATCGACAGCAGCACCGATATCGCCGTCATCAAAATCAACGATAAAAACCTTCCTTATCTCAATCTTGGAAATTCAGATGACCTTGAAGTGGGACAGTGGGTCATCGCTATCGGCAATCCCCTTGGCCTACAGGCATCAGTTACAGCCGGAGTGGTCAGCGCAAAAGGGCGCAGCGGCCTGGACCTTGCGCGCATTGAAGACTTTATTCAAACAGATGCTGCAATCAATAGAGGAAATTCCGGAGGGCCGCTTCTCGACCTCGACGGCAATGTCATTGGAATGAACACAGCAATCGTCACCAATATGGGTTCCGGAGGATATATGGGAATCGGTTTTGCCATTCCAAGCAATATGATCCAAAACATTATGGAACAATTGATCGCAAACGGTTCTGTGACCCGCGGATTTATCGGCATCAATCTACAGCCGATCGACAACAACTTAGCTCAATCGTTCAGCTTAAGCAAAGTAAAGGGAGCTTTGGTTTCCGATGTGACCCCTGACTCGCCAGCGCAAAAAGCAGGTTTGAAACAGGGAGATATTATTCTGGATTACAACGGAAAAGAGGTCTCGACAATCTCCAGCTTACGCAATGCTGTCTCTTTTATGAAGCCCGGCTCTAAAATCACTTTAAAAGTCTTACGCGACGGAAAAGAAATCCACATTCCACTCACAGTTGGAGAATTCCCTGATGAAGAGGAAATCGCCTCCTCCAAAACGAATAAACTTGGGATCGAAGTCAAACCTTTGACAGCAGATATCGCGCACAATCTCGGCTATGTCGATTTGAAAGGAGTGGTCGTCAGCAAAATTTCCGCAGGCAGCCCTGCTGCTATGGCTGGAATTAAGCAGGGAGC
The DNA here is from genome assembly GCF_000092785.1 of Waddlia chondrophila WSU 86-1044. NCBI lineage: Bacteria > Pseudomonadati > Chlamydiota > Chlamydiia > Parachlamydiales > Waddliaceae > Waddlia > Waddlia chondrophila. Next base: position 475,784 of record NC_014225.1, on the reverse strand, counting down.
CCTGATCACTGCAGTCAACCACGTCAAGATCGATTCAGTGGAAGCCTTTAATCAGCAGATATCTAAAGCAGATCCCCAAAAACCGATACTGCTTCTTGTAAAACAGGGCGATTACATGCATTTTGTTTCCATTAAAACAGGATAGCTGCCCACGATGAGGCAAGGCTTCGATATCGTGATCGTCTCCACCCGGAACTCCTCGCAAGAGGAGTTCTGGCATAAAAGGCTGCGTTCCTCAAGCAAAGAGATCTGCAAGCCAGGCGCATTGATCATCACTATCGCGGAAAATTGGGCTGGAGGTGCTGGAACCGGACTGGGAACATTGTATGCCTATCAAAAGGCCGCAGAAAAAGCAAAATTCAAATATCACTGCGACCTTCTCCAAATGCACAATGCAGGCGCTTCTGTCGCGCTTTATCACACTGCAGGAGATGGGAAAAATCTTTTTCCTCTAACTGCAAGCGAAAATAATTCGATCGCCAACCTTCGGATCCTTTCTAAAAACTGCTACTTATTAGAAACGGTGATCAAACAAACCAACGAACATTTTTCAAAAAACAGAGAAAGAAGATTATCCGTTTTCCACTGTAATCAAATTTTTTATCCATCAAAAACTTTCTCATACTCTCCAGATAGTCATATCGACCTTTTTTGCCAGAGATTGCCGCAGCATCAACCAGGAAAGAAACTGATCGTCTTAAAGCCCGCAGGCGCCAGAGTGTTCGATATGGCAAAACCGATCTTTCTTCAAACAAAAAGTCCGATGGCATCCAACCTTTCCTCTTTCAGCCTTTCTTGGGAGATGCTTCAAGCACTTCTCAAAGAGTTTAAACAGGAACTGGGAAAAGAATCGGGCCAAATGGACGCAAATGCCCATTTTTGGATGCCATTGACACTAAACTACCAAACATACGCATCTCTTATCCCTTATCCTGAATATCAAATGCATTTCCATCGGATGGCAGACCTGAAAAAACAGCTAGTCAAACAAGATCCTTCCCGCTCTTTTTTCAAACCGCTCGATATTGGAACAGATGGATATTGGTGGGACTTCCGTTCAGTGAATTCCTACTACCGCACGCTTTTAAAACTGACTGGAAACACCAAAGAAAGCCATTATATGAGAAGTTTATTCAACCTGAACACTCCAGCTAACTACTGCTTGGAAAACCGAGTCATCATGGATAGGAATTCTTATTTAATCGACTCTCAAATCCGGGGCGGATCCATAAAAAATTCTGTTCTGATCGGTGTTGAAGCAGAGTCGCTTACGATAGAAAATTGCGTGCTCATCAACAGCCAACTCTCCTCTTTGGAAACCTCAAGATCTTTTTTATACAATGTCAAAGAGAATCGCCCTTTAAGACTTGCCTCCGGCACTGTCCGCGCTGATGTCGCATTGGAAATGGAGCATAAAGCCTACCATCTGTATTCGCACCTAAGCAGGAACGGAGCTTCCGACTGGAACACTTTGCTCCCTCAGAACCCCCTTTCCTTTTCAGAAATCCATCAACTCGTCGAACAATTTTAATCTGGATTTTTAAAATCATTTTTAATTATATAAACAAGATATGAGCAAACCTAAAGTCATTATTATTGGAGGCGGTTTTGGCGGGATCAACGCTGCCCGCGAACTTGCAAATGCCAACATCGATCTAACAGTCATCGACCGCACGAATCATCATCTCTTTCAACCTCTCCTCTATCAAGTGGCAACAGCAGCTCTTTCTCCGGGAAATATAGCTCTTCCCATCCGTGAAATTTTGCGCAACCAGAAAAATGCAGCAGTCATCATGGGAGAAGTGACCGCAATCGATAAGGAGAGCAAAAAAATCATCATGCTTCATGGAGAAACGATGGAGTATGACTACCTCATCGTTGCCACCGGAGCTAGGCACTCTTATTTCGGCAATGAACAATGGGAGCCGTTTGCTCCAGGCCTTAAAACGTTAAACGATGCAATTGCGGTCCGAGAAAGTATTTTACTGGCTTTTGAAAGGGCTGAACGAAGTAACGACCCTGAACAGATCGCAAGCGAGCTGCGTTTTGTCATCGTCGGCGGAGGACCAACCGGTGTCGAAATGGCGGGATCGATTGCAGAAATTGCGCGCAAAACATTGTTTAATAATTTTAGACGGATCGTCCCTGAAAATTCCGAAATTCTTATCATCGAAGGGACTGACCGACTTCTTCACACTTTTCCTGAAGAACTCTCCAAAAAAGCATTGGAAGATTTGCAGCAGATGGGTGTCAAGGTACGCACTCATACCCACGTTACAAACATTACTGAAAAAGGGGTGTATATCAACGAAGAGTTCATCCCCACCTCCAACGTCATCTGGGCCGCCGGAAATCAAGCTTCCCCTCTTTTAAAAACACTGAATGTTCCACAAGATCGCTCCGGACGGGCCATTGTTAACGAAGACCTGTCCATTCCCGGATATTCCAATGTCTTTGTGATCGGCGACGCAGCGTGTGCAAAAAATAGGGAAGGCAATCCCCTACCCGGAATCGCTCCTGTTGCCATTCAACAGGGCCGCTATGTAGCTAAAGTGATCGAAACAGGAGAAAGGCCTCCGTTTCACTATGTAGACAAAGGTGTGATGGCAACCGTCGGTACATCTAAAGCCGTTGCAGCCATCGGCAAACGATGTTTTACAGGCCTGCTTGCTTGGTTCGCATGGTGCTTCATCCATATTTTTTACCTGATTAGCTTCCCCAATCGCCTTATCGTGATGATGCAGTGGATGATCATGTATCTTGGAGGAAACCGTCATGTTCGCATCATCAAAAAACCGATCTTCGATCAGAAAAAATAACTCCCACCCACATAATTAAAAATAATTTTTATTGTTTTTTTATAAAGCATTACTTTATAATTTCTTTTAAAAAAATAATAAAGGAATAAATTATTTATGAATCATGTAGAATCATTGGGTTCCAATCCAGTAAAAAATTCAGTTCAAACAGCCGATCTACCGGTTATCGAAGAGATTGTAGAAAAAACTCACACTTTAGGAGAAAGGACAATTAAAGCGGGACAACTTGCTTTATGGAACATAGGAACAGCATTTTTGATCAACCTCGATCTTTTAAAAGAAGATTCCTGGCTAAGGAAAGAATATCAAGCAGTTTGGAATGGGCGCACTATAGAAGTGATAAAAACTTCTCAAAGTCCGTCTCAGCAAGTTGAACAGAGCCTGGTTCCCAAAGTTTCAACAGACTTAGCAACGAGAAGCAACATAGGAGCACTAGAGGAAAATCCAAAAACCAAAGAAAGTTCTTTAGTTGGAAAAAAATTTACCATTCAACTGGCAAATGGCGTGAAAGGCGAATTAGAAATTCTTGATCTAGTGACAACGCTGATTTCTTCCCCTAACAACTTCACGACATCTCATCTCCCCCAATTAGAGCATCAAAGTTCTTCTAGTGCATTAAGCCGTCTTTGGAATGGAGCAGGGCAAGCTTTTAATCAAGTGTTCGGCTTCAGAGGCCAGCTTTCCGAGGCAACAGTTCAGCAGAGCTCTACCATGCGCTTAACAATCGACAATATCGAAACAATATTCAAAATATCATTCAATGTACCTGCAGAACGTTTGACGCCTCAATTCATGAATTCCGTTGCAGGCAATATATTTGGGCAAATTGAAGGCAGTTCTCAGCCAAATTTTTCTGTTTCCAAAAAAATCTCCTCTCCTCCTCAACCACTAATGCTGGAGGGAAGCCGGCCTGTTATGAAAACCAGCATCTCAAAATGTTCACCCTCTCTTTTCTTAACAAATCAAGAAGCTCCAAAACACTTGGGCATTCCCCCGCAAGTGCAAAACAAAAGACAACCTGTTGTAAAAACCGAAGAGCGGCAACAAGCACCTCAAAGAGAAAGCGAACGCCCCAAACCAAAATACACACAAACTCCCCCATTAGTTGGATTTATCATGTACTGGGCAATGATGCACATGAGAGGTGCAAACATGGGAGCAGATCGATTCACTGCAAAAACACCGGAGAAAAGCCAGCCTTGGTACTCCCGTTTCTACTCCGTTTTCACTAAAGCCATCGCTTATATTGGGCAGTCTGCGAGAACTTATTCTTCTAAACTTTGGTGGCAAAACGCAACCCCCATTGACACCAGAATCATCAACGTTGGCAATGTTCCTGTCAAAGTGGATTTATTAGGCATTCGATTAAATGATAATAGAGAACTAGATTGATCATCTTAAGAAAATGTTAGGCAATCATCATTGCCTAACATTTTTATCTTAAAAATTTCTTTATAATAAATTAAAATAAATATTTTAAAATTCTATTATAAATAAAATAAAGAGGACGGATTAAAGATGGTAAATTCTACAGATAGTATTAAACAAAATTATTCTCAGATTGAGAAACAAGAAAAATCTAATAAAGATTTAAATAAAATAGACAAAAAAACCTATAGCATCGCTAGAAAAATTTTTGAAGGTACAGGATTAATCTTATTAAATATTTTAACAGTTTTTACGATCAATTTTGAACTTCTACGGGGTGAAAATTCTTTCTTAAAAAGAGAATACGGGCGCGTCTTCCATAATAAAGAGATCAGTGAAATTGTCAGTGGCAGAAAAGATAAACCAATACAAGAAGCCAAAAATGAAGGAACCGACGAAAAGATCGAAGCCCCGGAAGATCCTCCTATTTCTTCTGGTGAAAATGTTGAACCGGATACTATCTCTCCACATAATCAAGACCTTGGTATCGTTCAAACCAACCCTTTTATCGGACAACCTTTTCCTCTGACTCCGAATATTGAACAAGGAAGGCCTCTACCAGAAATGACTTTTACGGTACTAGAAATGAACCTGGAAATCTTCGGCATGAGTCCGGAGCAAGTCTTGCATAGTCCCCCTCCGCTGCAAATTGAAGACCAAGCCAATCCATTAAGTGAAAGGAGCCTCATTCCAACGCAAAACAGCGGTTATTTAAGCTCTCTCAGCTCTATACTTAGCCAAGGATGGAACTATATCGCTGGTCATGAAGAACCTCATCTCAAAGCCGATGCGACAATTCTCATTGTTTTGGATCGTGTTGAACATCTCGTCAAAATCTCTTTGGACACACCGCTAACAGGAGATCGATCTCCTATAGATATGGTCATGTCTAACCTTCATCAACAGCTTCCATTCGAGCTGCAAGGTGCACATAAACGCGTATTGCAATTAGAAGGCGGCAGCAGCCACGGCCGTCTGCAATTGGAGGATAACCCTGAAGATCTTTCAGAAGATACGGAAAAAGACCTGATTAACAGCACTCCAGCGATTACGCTTTTAGCATCAACAGCATTGTTTGAGAAAGCACTTCGAGAAGAGCTTCATCTCATGGCAAGCTCTAATCCGCAACCTTCCATAATTCCTCCTACATCAAGTATTAACTCGATCTCTAAAGCAGTTGGCATCAGCTCTCGTTTAGGGTTTAATCCTAGAATGGTGGGAATTGCAGGAGTAGGAGTATTATTTTCCGTTTTTGCTCTTTTACACACCAACCATTCATATCAAAGACGAACAGCCTCTCAAGATCACACGATCGCCAAAGTGAATCCGACCAAGAAAACGCAAGGATGGCGTGGATATCTCTATGATGTTTTTAAAAATATCATCTCATCGGCTAACTCTTTCTTAGGGCAACAGATAGGAACAGCTCGTCCAATAGCAACCAAAGAGTTTACAACCGGTTCAACACGCCTTCGTTTTGCCTACATGGGAACACCAATGATGAATCCTTTGATGTTTCAACCATATGGGATCTTTCCTCCTAGAATTGTTGAGGAAGAATAAGTGATAAAACGCCTCCTTTTTAAAAAGGCGGCGTTTTATTTTCACTATTTAGCGGCGACCCGCGTTATAAGCAATCGCTCCAGAAGCGGCTATAACACCCCCTACTCCTCCTATGATGAAACCTGCAATAGGATTGGCAGGGAAAATGCAAACGCCAAAAATTGCCAGTGCAATCCCAACAATTAATGCCGAAAGTTTGCTAACTCTTGCAGCTGGCGGCGTATGCATGATGTGTACCGAATGATTAGAGGGCCTTGTTCGATAAAAGGGCCTTGATCTTTCATAAACGACATGTGTTCTTCTGTCTACCCCCGGAATCTGACGCGATCCAAAAACTCCAAGATCGTTTCTCCGACGATCTCCTCCAGGTACTAGTCTTGCTGGCGATACCATAATTATGCCCCTTTGTACTTTTTGTTGAAATTTATAAATCTTGAAAGAATAAGATTAAAAAATCATAAAGATTAAATAAATAAATTAATAAGATAAATTTTACTTAATTTTTAATTTTTTAAATTGATCGTTTTCTCGAATACGGTCATACTCTCTTTTCTGCAAAAATTCAGAGAGATTTGGCAAACCTGCGTCAATCGCTGCTTGAAGCCAACCAACAGCAGGCTCTGCTTCTCCAAGTGCGGCATGACAAAGGGAGTTAATTGCAGCTATCTCATATTCGGGACGTTGTTGAAAGACTTGATTCCCAATTGTGGCTGCTTCCTTCCAGTGTCCAAGTTCATAAGCCAATTGATGAAGTAAAAACAGGCTGCTCATACTAAGTTTTTTGGAAATCGGCAATAAAATTTTATACGCCTCCTTTAAACGGCCCAAACGGACTAGGAGTTGTGCTGCCGATTCCGAAGCTCCCAAGAACAACACCCCTTCGCCAGCCTTTTTCCGCAGCTCAAGAAAGAGCTGAAGCGATTGTTCATCCATTCCAGAAACGCGCACCTCTTCAGCCTCTTTGTACAACGCTTGAAGCTCTTCACTCTGGTCACTATTCGAAAGTTGAAGCGTGCTTTGAAATTTTCTAAAGCTTTCGAAAGTAAACATAAAAAACAGCGCACCGGCGATCCAAAAATGGATGATGAAAAATAAAATGCTGAAGGCAAGGCCAAACAGAGTACTCAAAAGCAGTGCCGCTTGAGCACCGCGAAATCCCATCATTCCCTCAAATAAAATGCGCAACAGGTGTCCGCCATCCAAAGGATGAACTGGTAAAAGATTGACGACTGTCCAAAATAGGTTCACGTTGAACGTAACAATAAGAAGATAGGAAAATAAATTGGGAGGATTTGCTCCCAAGATTTTTAAAAGAAGATAAGCGGTCGCTGCCAATGAAAAGCCAGCAAGAGGGCCGTTAAAAACTATCACGAAATCCTGCCATTTGCGCAAAGGAGGGCCTTGGCGATAGGTGACTCCGCCCATCCCAAACAGTTCGATCATCACCGATTGATTGAACTTTTTTGCCGTTAATGCGTGTCCTAATTCATGAGCAAGAACAGAATAAAAAATCACAAACGCCCACAAAAACGTCAGCAAGAGAGACTGTGTGCTTAACCAACCAATAAGAAAAATCAACACAAGAAAAAATGGCTGTATACGAATAGGAATTGATCCGAAATTCAGTTGCATCTCTTTAGCTTTTCGTTAAACGCACTCAGCATCGCCTTTCCCAAATCAGCTGGAGTTTCGGCCACAGTCACTCCTGCATGTTTAAGCGCCTCAATTTTGTTCTGAGCTGTTCCTTGATTTCCGGAAATGATCGCTCCGGCATGACCCATCCGTCTTCCAGGAGGAGCCGTCTGTCCCGCGACAAAAGCTGCAACAGGTTTTGAACAACGCTCTCTAATCCACTCTGCTGCCTGCTCTTCAGCATCGCCTCCAATCTCGCCAATCAGCAGAATTCCCTCAGTTTCCGGATCGTTTTCAAAAAGCTCCAATACATCAATGAAGTTTGTACCGTTTAGCGGATCTCCCCCAATTCCCACGCAAGAGGATTGGCCCAACTCCAGTTGAGTCGTTTGCCAAACAGCTTCATAAGTCAATGTTCCCGAACGGGAGACAATCCCAACTCTTCCTCTTTGATGAATATATCCAGGCATAATCCCGATCTTGCATTCCCCAGGAGTGATCACTCCTGGACAATTCGGACCAATCAAACGACTTTTTTTGCTGCGCTTCATTACCTGGCTCACTTCCAGCATATCGCGCACAGGAATTCCCTCGGTAATGCACACGATAAGCGGAATACCGGCATCCTCTGCTTCCAAAATCGCCTCGGCAGCAAATGGAGGAGGAACAAAAATCATGGTAGCGTCGCAGCCGGTCGCTTTTTTTGCTTCCTTCACTGTATCAAACACTGGAAGCCCCAAACACGTCTGTCCCCCTTTCCAAGGGGTGACCCCTCCCACAAATTGGGAGCCGTATTCAAGGCATTGCTCAGTATGGAAGGAACCAGCATTCCCTGTGATCCCTTGTGTCATGACTTTCGTTTTCTTGTTGACTAATATCGCCATGATTTACACCCCCTTTGCCGCAGCAACCGCTTTTTCCGCAGCAGCTGTCATACTATCTGCAATGTCGATATTCAACCCCGATCCCGCCAAAATGCGGCGCCCTTCATCTACATTTGTCCCTTCCATTCTAACGACTAGAGGCACCTGCAATTTTAACTCATTCACCGCAGCAACAATCCCTGAAGCAAGAGTTGCGCAATTCATGATCCCGCCGAAAATGTTGACCAGAATTGCTTTAACATTGGGATCGGTCAAAATAATCTTAAATCCCTCGGCAACCTTTTCTTTGGATGCTCCGCCGCCGACGTCGAGAAAATTCGCCGGCGTCCCTCCAAAATGGTAGACCATATCCATAGTCGCCATCGCAAGTCCTGCTCCGTTAACCATGCAGCCCACCTCCCCTTCAAGAGAAACGTAAGCAAGATTGTGTTCATGAGCCATCGCCTCATTTTTCGGGATTTGCGTTTCATCGTAAAATGAAGCGATCTCTTTTTGGCGGTAGAGTGCATTGTCATCGACAGAAAGCTTGGCATCCAAAACGAGCAGATCGCCTTCTTCCGTTTCAACCAGAGGATTGATCTCAAAAAGGGAAGCATCACTGTCCATAAACGCTTTAGCGAGACCTTTGGCCAATGCGATGCCCTGCTTGGCAGTCTCTTTCGACCATCCCATAAATTTTACCAATTCGATCAGTTGATAGTTTCTAAAAGTTCCGTTCAAGCTCATCGGAAGCTTTAAAATTCTATCCGGAGTTTTCTCCGCCACTTCTTCAATATCCACTCCTCCATCCGGCGACACCATAAGCACTGCACGCGCATTCTGCCGATCGATCACAGCTCCCATGTAGTATTCCTTCCGATAGTCTGTAAGAGCAGTGATCAGAATCTTGTGTGCAACTACCCCCTCTTCTCCCGTCTGGTTGTTGACAATTTTCATGCCAAGAAGCTCTTTAGCTGCCTCACGGATCTGCTCCGGAGTTTTCGCCAATTTAACCCCTCCGGCCTTGCCTCTCCCGCCCGCATGGACTTGCACTTTTATGACCGCTTGGTCAAGTGCAAGATCGGAAATAACCGATTCCAGCTCGGAAAGATCGGAGATCACCCTGAATGGTGGAATAGGCATACCGTACTTTTCCAGAATCTTCTTTGCTTGAAATTCGTGTGTGTTCATCTTTTCTTATTGTATCTGTTATGTTAGACTTTAAACTCTTATCTTACACAACTGAGACTTCCAATGGTACTAAAATTCTTAAAATCTAGTTTTGAAAAAGTTAAAAATGCCCTCTCCAAAACGCGTTCCGCTCTGGGAGAAAAATTGCGTTCTCTTTTCAGTGGAAAAATCGATGAAGAAACACTGGAACAGCTTGAACAGCTTTTTTACGAAGCAGACCTTGGAATTCAGGCATCTGTAGAACTGACCGCAAAAGTCAAAGAGATTTACCGCAAAAATCCCAATCTGGACGCCGAAGGACTGATTGTGGAGATGAAGAAGGAAATCGAGCAATCTCTTTCCAAAATCTCGGCAGAAATGGCCGAAAACCCCGACCCTCCTACAGTCATCCTTGTTGTCGGGGTGAATGGAAATGGTAAAACCACAACTGTTGCCAAACTTGCCAAGCGCTATCAAGATGCCGGGAAAAAGGTGTTGATTGCAGCAGCCGACACCTACCGGGCAGCAGCGGTTGCACAGCTGGAAGTATGGACCAGCAGAATTGGATCGGATCTTGTGAAAGGCGCCCCTAACAGCGACGCTGCAGCAGTCGCTTTCGATGCAATGACAGCAGCAAAAGCAAGAGGCGCAGATGTCGTCCTGATCGATACAGCAGGCAGGCTCCACACCCGCAAAGACTTGATGCAAGAGCTGGAGAAGATTAAACGGGTATGCAACAAAGTGATGCCGGGTTCTCCACACGAAACACTTCTCGTTCTTGATGCGACAATTGGGCAAAATGCGATCGATCAGGCGAAAATTTTCCACGAATACACCCCTATTTCCGGACTTTGCCTGACCAAGCTGGATGGAACAGCAAAGGGGGGGGTTGTCATCAATATTCAGAAACAACTTGGCATTCCTGTAAAATTTATTGGCGTCGGTGAAACGCTAAGTGACTTAGAGCCGTTTAATCCCGCCCATTTCTCCCAAGCTTTGCTTGATTGACGATTTATAAAATATTTTTTATAATAAGAATTGGAAGGAAAGATCCATTTGTCATCTAATCACAAAAGGCGTTCTATAACTAAAAGAATGTCTGAGGAGGTCTGGAGATGATTAACATTAAGCCTCGTGTATACCATTGGTTGCTCGTTGGATTATTTGCAGCCACGCCATTTTTCATGCCGCAAGCAACAGCAGAAACAACAGTTCCTAATAAGGGCCAGGAGATCGCTAGCAGCGGCTTCGGAATCTATTTCGGAGGAAGTCCCAGATATTACCGGCATCATGACCGATATCGCTATTATCCGAGAAACCACTATCGTTATCAACCAAGATACTATCATCACTACCGCGATCCCTATTATGGCCCATATTACCGCTATCACTATTATCCAAGAGGCGGCGCCGGAGTTTACTTCCGCATCAGATAGATGCGGGAATCAAATAAAGCCGGTGCACCAAGCAGCGTGAGTCTGTTCAGGCTCACGCAATACAAGCAAGCCTCAAAGTTAGAATTTGTTGCATCCAGGCCCTGATATCTGACTTCTGCCACCTGTTTGAGGTGTTACTTGGATCTGCGTGCTGATTCGCTCCTTTAAAGCGGGCACGTGTGAAATGACGCCGATCAACTTGCCGTCCTGCTGCAGGCTTGCAAGAGTTTCCAGGGCGGTGTCTAGGGCTTCTTCGTCCAAGGTGCCAAAGCCTTCATCTAGAAACAGCGAATCCACCCGAACATTTTTGCTGGCCATATGAGACAAGCCTAGCGCCAAGGACAGGCTGACGATAAAACTCTCTCCACCGGAAAGGTTTTTCGTGGAGCGAATCTCCCCTGCTTGATAGTTGTCGACCACGTTGAGTTCCAGAGGCTGAGCATTGTCCCGAGCCAGCAAGTAGCGGTCGGTCATTTTCTGCAATTGCCGGTTGGCGTGACCAATCATTATTTCAAAGGTCAGCCCCTGAGCAAAATTGCGGTACTTCTTGCCGTCTGCGGAGCCAATCAACTCGTGCAGGTTTTCCCACCTGCGGCACTCTTTTTTCTGGGCTTCGATAGCTGTCTGCTTTTCCTTTATCCGCTCTTTTGCAGCCATATTCTCACTTAGCTTGTGCTTAAGACCGGCAATGATGTCTCGCAGCTCTTTCAGGACTTCCTCGTGCTCCTTGAGTTGGGTCTCGAGCTCTTCTATAGGCTTGTCGGCAACTTCTCTAGCCATTTCCGCGATCAAGCGCGTTTCCCGATCCTTCTGCCTCGCTTTCAGATCTGTTTGACGTTCATCCAGATCCTTGGCTGTAGCCATCAACTTCGCCCGAGCTTCAGAGGGCAATATGGCCGCCAAAAACTGTTCTTCATTTGAAAATTCCACAGGCTCAAGCGCTGCGGAGAATTCTATTTCAAACCTTCTCAGTTCCGGCTCTCGTTGTTCGATGCGTTTCTTCAGAGATTCAACATGGGACTTCGCGGTATTCCATTTTTGTTGGAGTTCATTATGCCGTTCTCTTATCTGCTTTTCTGAACCTTCGGCATCCGAAATTGCCTTATTTAAACGGCGCTCCTCATCGCCCGGATTCTTGTCGCCGTAAAGAGCCTTACGTTCATTGCTTTCGGTTGCAAGTTCCTTTTTCAAGAAACCCAAGCGCTCCAGCTTTTCGGCTAGGGCAGTGCTTTGAATTTCGATAACCGCATCCAGCCGCTTCACCTCGCTGTCGATGTCGGCAATCTGTTTCTCGATCTCCACCTTTTTCTTTACCTTGGCCTGCCACGCCTTGAGCCGCACCTTGAGGGTTCCGATCAGTAATGAAATGTCCGTTTCAGGGATGTCTGCAATACCAAGTGGCTGGAGTTTGATAGTAATAGCCTGCCTCCGTTCGGTAAAATCGGAACGGAGTTTTACCAGGCAGTCCCTCACCTCGGCAAGGATTTTCTCGGCAGCCTTCTTTTCATTATCCGCTACTGACTCCAGCTTTTCAGCCTCCGTCAAATTTTTGCGGGCCAGATTTTCTGCTTCTTCGAATTTTTTGATGGTGATTTCCTGATCCTCGGCTTTGCTGATCAGCCTGGTTAGGGCGTCGATCTCTTGTTCGGTTTTATCAGGGGCAGGGATATTCTCTTCAGCGAAGGGGTGTTTGATTGCGCCGCAAAGAGGACAGGGCTTGCCGTCTTCCAGTTTTTCCCTGTGATCTTTAAGCTCCGCAATTTTCGTCAGGAAGGCCATTTCACGCAGCAACGTTTCTTTCTCGGTGCGATATTCCCGCAACAAGCGATCTCCCAAAAGCCGGTTCAAAGCATCCTTGCCCTGCTGAATCTGTTTTGATTTACCCTTCAGTTCTTGCTTCCGAATGCCAGATAGCTTCTGACAGTCGTCGAATGACTTTGTCGCCTGTTCCAGAGCCTTCGTGACCGTTTCTTGAGTAGCCTCTTGTTGTAAGATTTCATTTTGCTTGGAGAGCAGGCCGGCGATCTGCTCTTCAACCCCAGCCAGACCACTAACCAGCCATTCATCCTTTGCATGCTCCTTAAGATAGCCGTCTACGAGATCCAGCGCCTCATAAGCCTTGGATCGTTTTCTCTCCTCCTCTAGCCTAGCTTTTTTGTCTGCATCAATCTTTCCCGCATCCTTTTTACAATCCTCATTACCTTCCAAAACGGCTTTTTTCTGATCGGTAAGTTTCTGATCAAGAGAGCGAACTTTCTGCAATGTAGGCACGGCCGCTTTCAGTTCTTCTTTGATCAGAGCAGTTTGTTGCTCTGCTGATTTCAGTGCCTTGGCCAATTCCTTGGCAGAGGATTCCAGCTCGGGAAGAGTCTCTTTCCAGGCTTTCAAGCCTGCATTGTCATCCGCCTGCTGTTTGCGGATGGCAGTAAGCGTTGCGTATGCGCCGTCCAGTGCAGCGGCGCTCAAAGCCCTGCCCAGCTTTTCGCGATCCGGTTTGAACGCCTCGATATCGCCCTGCAGCTTACTCGCTTCATCGGCTAGGTTGGCGAGTTCTTTCTTCAACCCATCGATGTTGGCAAGCCAGGTAATAGCCTTCCCTGTGTCAGCGGATTTGGCGGCAAGATCTCTCTCCTCTTTCAGCCTTGTTTCAAGAGTCTGCCCAATCTCTTGTTCCTGCTCCGTCTCAAGAATCACGATACCTACCGTTTCAGCTTGAAGCAGGTTCAATTTTTCCCTCTCTTCGCGCTGGCGCTCGTGGACACAGATAGATATCTGGCTGTAGATCTCTGTGCCAGTTATCTGTTCCAGAATCGGAGCACGGTCATCCGGTGCCGCCTGAAGAAACACGGCAAAGCCGCCCTGGGCCAACAACATGGAGCGGGTGAAACGGTCAAAATCCATGCCGGTAACTGATTCGATCTGGTCAGCTACGCCTCTGATTTTGGATTCGAAGAGATCGCCAGAATCGGCATTGGCAATTTCGTGTTTCGGGGCCTGGAGTTCGCCGTCTAGCTTCCTGCGTGCTCGGTGTTGACTCCAGTGGCAGAGATAACGCCCTGTCTGGGTTTCGAAGATCACCTCGGCAAAACATTCGGCGGTCTGACGGGACATGATTTCGTTTCCGCTCTTGGTAACCTTGTTCAGGCGCGGTGTCCGCCCATAAAGAGCGAGGCAAATAGCATCAAGGATTGTGGTCTTCCCCGCACCGGTGGGGCCGGTGATGGCAAAGATGCCGTCAGACGCAAAAACCGGGTGGGTCAGGTCAATTTGCCATTCGCCGACCAGAGAGTTCAGATTCTTGAAGCGCACCTGTAATATTCTCATCGACAGCCCCTCTAATCCGCCTGCAGATCGTCTTCATAGAGAGACAAGATCGTTTCCTGGTAGGTCCGAAGCAGCTCCGGCCGCTGCTCTTCAGACACCTCATGGACAGCAAGACAGCGCTCGAACACGTCGTTCACGTTCAGATCGTCAAGCGTTTCTTCTTCATGGATTCGCTCCAGAACGCGGTCGATGACGCGGTTGTTCTTTATCCGTAGAATTTCCATTTGAGTGCCGGAAATCGCAACCTCCAGACGCTCACTCAGATTGCCAATAACCTCAATGCCATCATAAATAACTTCGAGCCAACCTTGAAAGTCGGTTGCCGACAATTCGATGATGCGGTTTAAGATGTCATCCCAGTCTCCCTTGACGCGCTCGAATTTCTGAAACACCGGCACGTCGATCAGTTGTACGGATGCGGTCGTGCTGTGGAATTCAACCTGACAAACACTCTTCTGCTGTTTTGCCTCTCCAAATCCCATGGGCAATGGAGAGCCGCTGTACCTTATAGTTTCGGAGCCGTTCACTTTTTGCGGGATATGGAGGTGACCAAGCGCCAGATAGTTGAAACAGGTAGGAAAAATTCCGGCTGTCACATGAGCCAAGGAGCCGATGTAGAGTTCGCGCACGCCATCACCATCGACAGTTTGGCCGCCTGCAGTGAACAGATGCCCCATGCCAATAATGGGAATATCGGCCCCGAGTTCCTCTCGCCTCTGTTCTGCCAGGGAGGCAACAGTGGCGTAATGAGTACGGATGCCGTCAATTAATTTCCGCTCTTTGTCCTCGACGCTTTCACCCGCTTCCGCCACACGGATATCCCTGTCGCGAAGGTAAGGCACAGCACAGATAATCAATTCCGGAGCGTCCTGCTCGTTACGGAGCACCAGCACTTCGTCTTCCGGGGATTCCGTGCTACTACCGACCACGTGGACATCTAAAGCTTTGAGCAGTTCCTTGGAAGCATTGAGAAAGGACGGTGAATCGTGATTGCCCGCGACGACAACAACATGCCGACAGGATGAGGCGGCTACACGGCATAAAAAGCGGTAATAAAGCTCCTGGGCGCGATTGCTCGGAGTACTGGTGTCAAAGACATCACCTGCCACGAGCAGCGTATCAATTTCATTCTGCTGAATCGTTTCCGCTAGCCAGGCCAGAAAGGCTTCGAATTCTTCGTAGCGTTTTCTGCCGTAGAGGGTGCGGCCAATGTGCCAGTCGGATGTGTGAAGAACTCTCATTTGGTAACCAACGCCTTCATCTGGTTAAAGTGGCGGTAATCGTCTTTTTGAATCAAGCAAAGCAGGTCGTTTAGTACCTGTTTCGTTTCAATAAGAATTGATGGATCGTGTTCCGAGTCGGATATCTGTCCAGAGTGAGAGTATGTATGAAGAAATCTGAGAATTCTGGTCTTTTTCACTACATCGAAATCGATAAAATCGAGTTGCTGGCGCAATTCTCCAGACTTTGACGGCAGGCGAAACGCAAGAAATGATTCCAAGAGCCTTCGAGCGATATTGGGCAGAGGGTAATTTTGTTGCAAGCCAGCCTTTTCTTTAGAATTGGCTGCTTCGTAAACAAGACTAAAAAGATAGTGATATTCTGATTCGTACTCATATAGTAAGCTGTCGAGTTTTGATATAGAGGAAGATCGATTGGCACCAGTTGCGTTGCTGGTCAGCATATAAAATCTCCCTGGCCGCCGCGAAAAATCCAATTGTTTTTGAATTTGCTTATCCGTTCAAAGGCCATTTCTCGCCCCCCGTTTGCCAATCAAACATGTTCATTTCCTCCTTAGCCAGTCAAAAGGCTTGTCTATATACCTGTTCCAATCAACGGTAACTTGTTAAACCCATATTCGGCTTGTCCGCATCGGCACGGGAATGGATGATTTCTGCCGCTGTTTGGCCGGTAATAGCCCAATGCATCTTATTCTGGACAGTTTTAAAGAACTCAATGCTGATATCCAACGTAGGGTCGTAATCGATGCTGGTGGCGTAGATGTCGGTAATCTTCTGATAAAATCGGCGCTCGGAAATACGAATATCCTGAATGCGCCGTTCGAGCTCTTCAAAATAATCGAAAGGCTGATCAGGGTTTTTTAGGCGTTCGTCATCCAACAGAAAGCCCTTTTTGACAAACTCGGTTAGTTGTTGAGTCGCCCAGATGCGGAAACGAGTAGCCACATGACTTTTCACCCGATAGCCAACCGAGATAATCATGTCCAGGCTGTAGTAATCCAGCAGTCGTTTGACTTCCCGCTTTCCCTCTGATCGAACCGACAAGAATTTCTTGTGAGTTGTCTCAGGAGCCAGCTCACCTTCTTCGTAAATACTTAAAATATGTTGGCTTATATTTTGCTGGGTAGTCTGGAATAGTTCCGCTATCAAGGGTTGCGTCAACCAGACCGTCTCTCCTTCGAGGCGTACATCTAGCTTTAAACGACCATCTTCCGCTTGATACACAAGAAACTGCCCTTTGGCAGTTTCCAATCCATGTTCATCTGCGTCCATCTGTGGCTTTTTCGGCATTACTGAACCTCATGCTGTTAATGAAAAATGAGATGCGCTGTTTCAAAAATGATCTCAAAAATCACAAACAGCAGCATTAAAACAAGGGTGATTCTCCCTCCAAACAAGGAATATTTTGAAGGCAGCTTCTGGCAATATCTTCCTGACCAAACCATGAGAATAGGCAGCAATCCGAGAAGCAATGCACTTCCGTATCCTCCTGCGTATTCTAAAGAGGTGAGGAAAACTCGAGGATAAGAGACAGCTAGAAAAAGAGGCGGGACAAAAACAAGCATCGACAAAAAGAACTTCCCTTTAGCATCTTTTTTGATGTCCAGACCGTCAGCTAAAAAATCGAGCAGTCCTAAGGTTACCCCGTAGAAAGATGTCGTCAAAGCAAAAAAGGCGAAAAATTGCCCGACGGTGTACACAGATGAGTGTTTGATAAAAAATTTAAGGGGATCGACTGCGTTGCCGCCGACCTCCAAGGTATCTGCCAACCCGTTTTCACTGAAAGTGGGGACAATCCCTAAAATGAGCCATTGCCAAATGACATAGGCAGCAAAAGGCAAAAAGCTCCCCAGTAAAATTGCAGATCGAGTTTTCCTGATATTAAACTCCATGTAGCGGGATAACGTGGGAATAATTCCTTGATAAGCAAACGATGTGAAGGCAACAGGAAGTGCAAGAAGCGATGAAGGCCAGTCAATATGCTTCAAATTCTCAACGTTGACATAAGGAATTCCAATGGCAACAAAAACGAAATAAGAAACCAACAGTCCTACCATCAACAAGCTGTTGACCCTGCCGACAACACGTGCTCCAAAAAAGACCGCGGGCGAAAAAACCGCAACAAAAACAAGAGAGCCCGCCCAAGCAGGCAAGGGAAGGATTTCAGTCACGAGATTTCCGCATCCAACGATATAGGCAAGCGTCAGACAATAAAACATAAAGAGATAGAGAAGCCAGGCAAACGCCTTTCCCCCTTTTCCCAGAGTTTTTCCTGCCATAGAAACAATATTAGTGTCTCCATTCATCCAATGGCAAACTTCCAAAAACAGCAACCCGGTTCCCGCCATAAAAAGCCAGCATAACAAGAAAATCACCATGGAAGGGACAAACCCTCCTAAGCTGGTCAAGACGGGAAGCGCGAGCATCCCCCCCCCTATGCACGTTCCGGAAACGAGCAACGTTCCTATAATAAGTTTTCTATCCATAGAATTTCTTTTCGTTATTCGACTGTGACCGATTTAGCCAAATTGCGCGGCTGATCGATATCCTCTCCTCTTTCCAATGCAACATAGTAGGCAAATAACTGCGCAGCGACGGTTGTAGGAACCACAGCAATCTCATCTCTGGATGCCGGAACCCAGATCACATCATCGGCAATACTGTCGATCCCGGCACTTCCCTCTTCTGAAATTGCAATGATCGGCCCGCTCCGAGACTTGATTTCCATCAAATTGCTTAACAGCTTGTCATAAGTCAGCCGATTAGCGCAAAAAGCGACTGTCGGACAATCAGGCCCGATCAAAGCGATCGGTCCATGCTTCATCTCACCGGCTGGATATCCATTGGCATTGATATAAGAGATCTCTTTCAACTTCAATGCTCCTTCCAACGCTGTAGGAAACATGTAGTGGCGGCCCAAGTAAAAAAAGTTGTCGTATTTCGCATACTTTTTAGCAAGAGACTGGATGGCATCTGCCTGATTCAACACTTTTTGCACCTGTTCAGGCAAGACCTTCAGCGCTTGAATAAATTCTTGTCCGTCTGCTTTGCTCATATGGCGCATCCGTGCAAGCAGGAGAGAGAAAAGAGAAAAAACAACGACTTGCGAAACAAATGCTTTCGTTGAACAGACGCCTATCTCAGGTCCAGCTTTAAGAAAGATCGTACAGTCGCACTCTCTTGCCAGCGTAGAGCTATGCACATTGCAAATTCCCAATACTTTTACAGCTTTTGCCTTTAGCTCCCTCAATGCGGCAATAGTGTCGGCCGTTTCGCCCGACTGGCTGACTGCCACGACAAATGTACCCGGGGGAACGATAGGGTTTTTATATCGAAATTCAGAAGAGATCTCCACCTGGACAGGAATGCGCGCCATATCCTCGATCAGATAGGAACCAACGCAGCCTGCATGCCACGAAGTGCCGCAAGCGAGAATCAACACTCGCTGGATAGAGAGCAACTCATTGACATCAAATGTCAATTCTTCGAAAACGGCAGTTCCGTAATCCTCAAAGTAGCGGGAAAGCAGAGCGTTTCGAATAGACTGAGGCTGCTCATTAATCTCTTTCAGAGTGTAGTGCTGATATCCCTTTTTTGAGATCTCTTCAGCTTCGATAGAAAGGATTTCACGCTCTTTTTGAATCTGCTGAAGCGAAGTATTGAAAATTTCCAACTTGTCAGGAGTGACAACAGCGATTTCGGAATTCGAAAGGAAAACCACTTCCCTGGTGTGAGAGATAAAAGCATGAGAATCAGATGAAATGAACGCTTCGTCTTCTCCTATTCCAATCACCAGGGGCGATTCATGAGCAACAGCAATGATTTGATCGGGATAATCTTTATGGACAAGAGCTATCGCAAACGATCCTTCCAACAACGGAATCGTCTCCTTTACAGCTTTTAATAGATCCCCTTCATAAAAGCTGCTGACGAGATGAGCGATCACTTCGGTATCAGTTTCTGATTCGAAGGCAACCCCTTGCTGCATCAAATGCCTGCGCAAAGTGTCATGATTTTCTACAATACCGTTGTGCACAACGGCAAGTGAATGGAGGGTATCCAGATGGGGATGCGCATTGAGTCCACTCGGCTTTCCGTGTGTTGCCCATCTAGTATGGGCGATCGCGGCATCAAGTGAAATATCGGCTTTCTCTACGATCGTTTCAAGAATGGCAACCTTTCCTACCTCTTTGCAGGCAAACAACTGACCCGAACTAACCCCTGCAATACCCGCAGAATCGTATCCCCTGTACTCTAAACGCTTCAGTCCCTCGATCGCAATCTTGACGGAATTTTTCTTTCCTACGTATCCAAAAATACCGCACATGATCAATTACCCTATTGCCTGTTCCACCGATTCTGCAATCTGCCCCGCGAATACGGAAACTTGATGCAGGTTTTCCCCCTCGACCATCACGCGGCACATATTCTCCGTTCCCGAATAACGAACAAGTACACGCCCTTTTCCTTGCAACTTCTTCTCAACATCTTGGACCACTTTACGCAACTCAGAGATCTCTTCTAAAGGAGGTTTGGATTTGACCGCAACGTTAACTGTGACTTGGGGAAATTTTTCAAATGGCTTTGCAAGCTCAGACAACCTTAATCCCGTCGTCTGCATAATCCGCAGCACCTGCAACGCGGAAACAAGTCCGTCCCCTGTTGTGTTATGTTCAAGAAAGATCACATGCCCGCTCTGTTCGCCGCCTAATTCAGCACCGTTATCGATCATTTCCTTGACGACATAGCGGTCGCCGACCGCTGAGCGGATCACCTCGATTCCGCTCTGCTCCATTGCATTGACAATGCCCATGTTGGTCATAATTGTTGCAACAACGCGAGCATTTTTTAATGTTCCCTCTCCAAGCATGTGCTTAGCGCAAATGGCAAGCATTTGATCGCCATCAACAATTTGAGCATGCTCATCGATGAGAATGACTCTGTCACCATCTCCATCCAAAGCAATCCCAACATCGGCGTGATGCTCAATCACAGCCTTTTGGACCACCTCAGGGTGAAGAGATCCACACATATCATTGATATTTAATCCATTGGGATTGATGCCATACGCAAACACCTGACCGTCCAACTCATTGAACACATGCGGCGCTACCCTATAGGCAGCTCCGTTTGCGCAATCGAGAGCGATTTTCATCCCGTTCAAAGAGAGTTTTTTCCCAAAAGTCGCTTTGACAAATTCAATATATCTTCCTGCAGCGTCATCAATTTTTTTATTTCGACCGATCAAGTGAGAAGCAGGCAGACTATCGTTAAAATCGTTTTCCTCAATGAGTTTTTCTATTTCTCTTTCCCATTCATCGGAGAGTTTGATACCGTCCGAGGAAAAAAATTTAATTCCATTATCCTCGTACGAATTGTGGGAAGCAGAAATCACAATGCCGGCATCGGCTCTGTAAGCGCGGGTAATGAACGCAACTCCCGGCGTAGGCAGAGGTCCCACCATGAGCGTGTCGACACCCATGGAACAAAGACCGGCAATGAGAGCATTTTCAAACATATAGCAAGACAACCGAGTATCTTTTCCGATCACAACCCGGTGTTTGCCATTGTGGCGCCGGAAAAACTTCCCTGCGGCGCGACCCAAAGCAAGCGCCGTTTCAACTGTCATCGGAGAGAAATTCGCTTTTCCTCTAACGCCGTCTGTTCCAAAAATTTTTTTTTCTTGGTATGTTTTCATTTCAATAAAGGGATGTTTTCTGAATAATCCAAATCACGATACCATATTCAACTCGTATTAATAAAGTGAAAGAAAAGTTAAACATGATTGAAATCCGCAACGCAACACCTGAAGATGCTGAACAAATTGCAAAAGTGCATGTAAAAAGCTGGCAGACAACCTACCAAAAAATTGTCGACGAAGAAGTGCTTAGCGCGATGAACTGGGAAGATCGCGTAGAAAACTGGCGTGAAACGATTAAGTCTTTAGGCAGTCAAGCAACGATTTTAGTCGCCGTCGAAAACGATCGGATTGTAGGCTTCTTAAGTGGAGGCCAGGCACGCCAAACTTTGGAAAACTGCGATGCAGAGATCTATGCCATTTACCTTCTTGAAGAATCCAGAGGCAAAGGGATTGGGAGAAATTTAGTAAATAAATATTTCAAATGGTTAACTGAAAACGGTTTTCATTCATGTTTTGTCTGGATAGCCAAAGAAAACCCTTACCAATCTTTTTATTTATCAGTCGGTGCAGAAAAAACAGATCTCGAAGGGATTTCACGCGTGCGATCAAATAAGATCCCGACAGTCGCTTATATCTGGAAAACAGTTGACAATTTAACAAATTTCCCTTAGTTTTGGGGATGATAAGATAGTTTTTAACATCAATTTATTGGATCGAAAAAGCTCATAAATCGGGGTTTTGGCCGCCAAAGCACCGATTTTTGGGCTTATTTCTTCCTAGATTGTTAACTCGAGATGTCAGCTAGTGCGCCCCAGAGAATTTGTGGCCGACGATCACGAAATTGATCCGGCCCACGTCGATTCCGACGCTTTATATGTGATTCGAAAACTTAACGAAGCCGGCTACACGGCCTACCTTGTTGGAGGAAGTGTCAGAGATCTTCTGGTCAAACGCGAGCCAAAGGATTTCGATATTTCCACCTCTGCGCATCCGCAAGAAATAAAAAAAATTTTTCGAAGAAATTGTTTCCTCATTGGGAAAAGATTCCGGCTCGCCCACATCAAGTTTGGCAAAAAAATTATCGAGGTCTCCACTTTCCGATCCGGAGAGAATGCAAGCGACCTGATCGTGCGGGATAATACTTGGGGAACCGAAGAAGAAGATGTGATCCGGCGCGATTTTACCATCAACGGACTTTTCTACGATCCCTTTGAACATAAAGTCATTGACTACGTCGGAGGATGGGAAGACATCCATCAAAAAGTGTTAAGAAGCATTGGAGATCCGATCATCCGCTTCAAGCAGGATCCCGTCCGCATGCTGCGCCTCATCAAATTCAGAGCCAGATTCGGCTTTAATATTGATGAACAAACAAAACAGGCGTTAATCGCTACCCGAAAAGAAATTACGAAAAGCTCTCCGGCTAGAATTCTCGAAGAGATGCTGCGGATGCTGGAGTCCGGAGCAGCAGCTCAGTTCTTCCACTTAATGACTCAAGCAAAAATGCTCCACCTGCTTTTTCCCATGTTGACAACCATCCTGGAAACAGAAAAAGGGAAACAGATCTACGATCTTCTGCAAGTTGCCGACCAGATTCATCGGCAGCAGGCCGAATCTTTGTTGTCGCGTCCCATTCTAACCGCTTGCCTTCTATTCCCTATTGTTGACCAAGAATTGAAGAAAAAATCTGTTGATCAAGACAAATGCCTTCATCTTGGCGATGTGATGATGGCAACCTCTTCTGTCATGAAAAAATTTGTAGCCTCCTCTTTTTCCCTCCTTCCAAGAAAATTGAGCACAGCAGTTTCCTCCTTGATTACCATGCAGTTTCGGCTAACTCCTCTGTCAGGAAAGCAATCGATCCGACACAAACCGCTCTCAATGAACGAGTTTCCCGAAGCACTGCAATTTTTAAAAATGCGCGCAGCGCTTGATCCCGATCTGCTCAAACCCTATAAAGCTTGGAACAATGCCTGGCGCCAGCACTTAAAGAAAGGGGTGCATCAAAAGCACCCCCACCCGCCACCCTTGGAAAAAAGGCAATGAAGGCGATCCCCTCTCCATCAGGGCTTCCTATTTACCATCGCGGAGCTCCCCTAGAAGAAGGAAAGCTTCCAGCCTTTTTCTACTTTGCCTTATCCGGAAAGGACAGCCTGTTCCTGGACCCTTTTAACCAACCGGCACTTTTTCTAGAATCCTACCCTCTGCGCACCTTTTCCTTTACAATTCCTGGCCACGGCGAAGGGCTGAAGAACACAGAAGCTATGGGATTTTGGGCAGAAAAGATTGAGCAAGGAGTCAATCCTTTGTCATCTTTTTTGGAAAAATGCCTGGAAAATATCCATTTCCTCATTCAAAATGGGATCGTTGATAGCGAACGGATGGCTGTCGGCGGGCTTTCCCGAGGCGGATTTATTGCACTTCACCTTGCTTCCAGAGTTCCCGAATTGAGTACGGTTTTAGGATTTGCCCCTTTAACGACAATGGCCACGATTCAAGAATTCAACAAGATCCATAACCACCCCATTACGCAATCCCTTGAAATCGAAAAATCCCTGTTGGTAGGAAAAAAGGTCAAATTTTATATCGGCAATCGCGATCTTCGGGTAGGAACAGACGCCTGCTACCAATTTGTCCGTGAATTGACCGATCTGAACTACGAGCGTCAAATCCGTTCCCCAGATGTGACGCTGGTGATCAATTCGTCCATCGGACACAAAGGGCACGGCACACCTCCTTCAACCTTTCAAGAGGGAGCTGAATGGATCGCTTCCTTATTAACAGCAAAGACTGTATAATTATCTCTTATGCCTACGAATGTCAAATACTCGATCGTCATCCCTATGAAAGATGAGGAAGGGAATGTTAGACCTTTAATAGAAGAGCTCGAACCCGTTATGTGCTCTTTGCATGAAAAATGGGAATTGATCTGCGTTGATGATGGCTCCACTGACCGAACGCTTGCGATCCTCAGCGAGCTTGGCGTCGAAAAACCGTATTTAAGAACAATTGTCTTCGACCGCAATTATGGACAATCCAGCGCGTTTGACGCAGGATTTCGTGCTGCTTTGGGAGAGTTTGTGATCACTCTTGACGGAGACCGGCAAAACGACCCTTCCGACATTCCAAAAATGATCGCTATGGCGGATCAATATGATCTTGTCTGCGGAATCAGGAAAAAGCGACGAGATAAGTGGTTGAAACGCACCATTTCTTATTGGGCTAACGCCATCCGCAGCAGATTTTGCGGAGATGGTGTGCAAGACACAGGCTGTTCTCTCAAAATCTACAGGAAAAACTGTCTGAGCAAGATTAAAATGTATCATGGAATGCACAGATTTCTACCCGCCCTTTTTAAGATCGAAGGGTTCAGCGTCGGCCAGTTAGCGGTCAACCACAGGAAAAGAGATCAGGGAAAAACCAAGTACAATTTTCTAAATCGTTCATTTAACACTGTCTTTGATATGTTTGCTGTCCGCTGGATGCGTAAGAGACAGTTAAAATACAAAACAACAAAGAGCTAATTTCATATGAGTCATTCTCTGTTTTTAATCGCCGGCGAAAAAAGTGGAGACATGCTTGGGTGCAATTTAATGAAAGCTCTGAAAGAGCAGATGCCTGGCACCGCTTTCGCTGGAGTCGGCGGACAAGAAATGCGGCAGGAAGGGCTAGATTGCGTATTGAGAACTGAGGATTTCGAACTTCATGGATTTTCAGATATCATCAGGTCGGTACCCAAGCTAATCAAGCAGTTTAAAACAATTCGAAACTGGATCCTTTCGAAGAATCCCGATGCTGTCATTTTTATCGATTATCCAGGATTTAATCTCCGCATGGCAAAATCCCTACGCAAGAAAGGCTATCGCGGAAAGCTCGTCCAATATGTTTGTCCCACCATCTGGGCATGGGGCCGTAAACGCAAGCAAAAGATGGAAGAAGCTCTTGACTTAGTGCTGTCGATTTATCCTTTTGAGCCCGCTTATTTTGAGAACTCCCCTTTGAAAGTTGAATATGTGGGCAATCCTGTCAAAAAAATCGTTCAGAACCACAAACACGATGAGAACTGGCACGCTCTTTTCGGCATCAAAAAAATGGACCATCTGATCGCCATCTTTCCTGGAAGCCGTAAAGGAGAGATTCAAAGGAATCTCCCCTACCAACTAAAAACATGCGAATTAATGAAAAAGAAAAATCCGAATCTTGTGTTCGCAATTTCTTGTGCGCATGAAAAAATCATGCCTGTCATGCATCCAATGCTGCGCAACGTTTCGTTGAAGCTGCACCAAGACCTTTTTCTCCTGCCGAAAACCTACTCTTACGAACTCATGCGGGACTGTCGAAGTGCCCTTGCAAAATCGGGAACAGTTACACTTGAGCTTGCTTTGCACCAAACACCTACCGTCGTCTTGTATAAACTCACTTGGTTAAACCGCTTCATTGCAAAATATCTTTTGCGACTGAACCTGCCTCATTACTGCATTGTGAACATTCTCAGCAATCAAACCGTCTATCCTGAGGTTATCGAGAAAGGTTTATCTGCACAAAATTTGTACAAAAAATTGATGCCTTTAAATGGCCACACAGAAGAGCGCCGGCAATGCATTGAAAAATGCCAAGAACTCGATCAGCTTCTGCAAAACAAAGATGCCAGCAGGCAAGCAGCCTTGGCCGTTCGGGAACTGATTGGATGAAGCTTCGCAAAAAAGAATTTTTCCGCAAAACCGTTATTCCCTTTTTTCTCGGGTATACCTTAAAAGGAGTGATCTCCCTTCTTGCCATGACCTGCCGTTTTCGCATTCTTGGCACTGAGAAGCTGCACCAAAGCGCTAAAAACTCAAAATGCATCTTAATCGCTTGGCATAACCGTTTAGGAATCATTACAGAGATCCTTAAACGGACCGGGCCTCAATATCGGTACGCTGCGATGGTGAGCAATAGTCGCGACGGCCAGTTCATTGCTGTGATCGCCAATAGCTATAAAGAAGGCAGAGCAATCAAGGTGCCTCACAATCAACGTGCGCAGGCACTGCAAATGATGATCAACCAATTAAAATCCAGCAATGAGATCGGCATTGTCACGCCTGACGGACCGCGCGGCCCAAAATATACCCTTAAACCCGGTGTTGCTTTAGCTGCCAGAAAGTGCAACGCTCAGGTGATTCCTCTTTCCTGGTCGGCAAACCGTTTCTGGAAATTCAACACATGGGACGGCATGATGCTTCCCAAACCCTTTTCCACAATTACGGTACAATGGGGCAATCCCGTCACTTTGGGCAAAACAAGCGAAACAACAGTGGAACAGGACGCTCAACAACTCGAGCATGCGCTCCTCGCAATCACAAACGATCGGGATCCAAACGGTACTGAGAAGGCAGCGTATTAAACTGGCACTTTTCCGCCAACATATCTAGCAGGTGATTACACGCGCCAACCAAACGATTTAAACTCTCTCCTTGTAATCCATGCCCCTCCTCCTCTATATCTCCTGAATGGAAATGTTCGACCATGATCCGCTTAGTCTTATATAACGTCTGTTCTCTTTTAATCGTCCAGGAGTAGATAAGGGAGATCAAAAACACATTGGTGATGATACTAATTGGCCACTCCGACAAGTGACCGCTATTCTCAGGTGCGGATTTAGCAAGAAACACTTCGCTAAAAGCAATCGTCAACCCCCAAACCATGAATCCGATCGAAACAAGCATCGCCAGATCGAAAACAACAACTCCCGCTCCCCTTTCAATTCCCTGCCCGATCCCACTCCGCCCCAATAACTTCAAACCATCGCAAGTATCTAAAACCTTGTTGCTTTGCTTTCAGTTTGTCAGCGACATTTTTCGTCGCTGCGTTATTGTTAGATACGATGGCAACCGTCTGTCTGAAGCAAATCGCATTTGCCACAATGTTTAAAATCGTTTGCGTTTTACCAGTTCCTGGTGGTCCTTGCACAATACTTACCTGCGATTGAAAGACCTTTTCGACAGCAGTTTTTTGGCTAGCATTAGTGCCAAAAGGATAAATCAGTGGACCTGGTGCTGTTAATTCCTTCAGTTTGGAACCCGGTGATAGGTAAGCAGCCAGCACGCTACTATTAGGTACTCGTGACAAGTATTTGTACTGCCCTTTCAATATCGATTGCTCATTCTCGCCTTTGATACCAATCCGATTAGCCACCGAACGGAAATAGTCCAATACTATTTTACAGGCAGGATCAACAGCGATATCCCGTTCCACACAGACTTTAGCTTCTTCGTACAACTTACGAGAACGAGGAGTTTTAACAAGATAAAAACCGGGATACTTAATAATCATATCAGCTTTAGGCAGAAGCCGACCACCAACTCGGAGCTGAACCTCTGAAGGATTCAAAACAGCTGTTGCAGCAAGCAGACGCACACGTCCTTGCCGATATGTATATTTTCTGGAATTGCCTTTATAAAGGATTTTCACACATCCTTCAATAGGATCGACAATATATTCGATAATCTCTTCAGTCTTGTCTTCCCACTGATTTGCAGAGTTCTGCACAAGAACAAGAGATTTTTCATCCATGTCGTAATTCCTCTTAGCATAAGAAGTCGACCTCAAATTAAGAGGTCGACAATAAAAGCAAAAGCGGCCAAGCGCTACAGACAGAGGTTAAATAAATTCTAATTAGATATTATTTTTGATATTTTTTTCTATTTCCTGTTAAGAGGGTTTTTCATGCGGTTCAGAGCAATCCCTTTCCTGTTTTTGACGTTTTTGCTGCATTTCATTTTTCTCAAGCCATAAACTAAGATGAGCACTCTCCCAATATTTCACAAGATGCTGCAACCTAGAATTTTCACTCCGGAAATGATTTACAGAACTCCGCAATTGACCATTTTCTCTCTGGAAATGACTTACAGAGTTCCGCAATTGACCATTTCCATGTTGTAAATTGCTCGTCAAATCCTGCAACTGCGCATTTTCCTGGGTCAAACAATTCACAAGATGCTGCAACTTGGCATAGCACTCCTGCAAATCAGCTGTCTGGCGCCGCAATTGACCATTTTCTTGTACAAGGTCGCTTCTTTCTTTTATAAGGCTATTAACCATACGTTCATTATCAGCATTCTTAAGCGCCATTTCTTCAAAACTTTTTTGAAGACTTAGAAATTCTTCAGCCACTTTACCAAGAGTTGTTTTTATATTTTTAACCTGCGTTGATGTCTCTTTTGGTTCCGGAAGAGAGCTTTCACTCTTTCCAGAAGGATCTTCGGAAACCCATATCCATTCATTACTTTTTGAATTGGGATTTAATATAGGATGAATACTCATTAATAAAAATTCCTTTTTATTTGATTAATAATGTTAATCTGGACAAGACGTTTTGCCCCTAAAATACTCTGAACCATGCTGCGCACTGTTGCGGCCCCATGACACTTAATCACAAGTCCCTCTACACCACATAAAAAAGCCCCTGGATGCTCATCGTAACGGAAATGGCGGTGTAAATCATCGATCACTTGATGAACTTCATCATTTAAAATCTCTTTTATTTCAGACTTTAGATAATCAAAAATAAATGAAGAGACCCCCTGAGAGACTTTTAAAAGAACATTTCCAGTAAAACCGTCTGTGACAAGAACATCAACTCCCCCTTCAAAAGCTTCCCGCCCCTCTATATTGCCAACAAAATGAAACTGCCCGCCCTCTTCTTGTTTCAGCAAACGGTACGCCTCTCTGACTTCTCCAGTGCCTTTTTTCGATTCAACCCCGATATTCATCAATCCAACATTGGGCGTTTCTTTGCCTAAAAGCGCACGCTGATAAAACGCGCCGATCCTGGCATACTGCAGCAAAATTTCCGGCGTAGGATCTAAAAACCCTCCGACATCAAGCACTGCTAAAGGATCTTTTTTAGTAGGCAAGGAAGCCAGCAAACAGCAACGATCAAGTCCCATTTTCGGCAAGATAAGAGCCGCTGCGGCAACAATCGCCCCTGTATTTCCAGCAGAAACAAATGCATCGATGTTCCTTTCTTTAAGCAGTCGAAGTCCGACAACAACCGATGATTCCTTTTTCAACCTTACTGCCGCCAACGGATCGTCTTCCATGGAGATCTCTCCCTCCACAACATGAAGATCAACAAGCCCCGAATGCTCATCTAAAAAACAACTGAAACGAGAATCTCGCAAGATGCTTTCCATTGCGAAGCGGGTCAAAAAAACAACAAGGGAATCCTGCTTAGATAAATACGAAGCAGAGGCCAGAACGGCCTCAAATAAAACTCCTGGAGAACTTTCGCTCCCCATTAGGTCGACACCTATACGCAAAACGACCTACTCTACTCCTGAGAGCCTTCCTTGCCCCCCAAAACGGAACGATCGCCGTACCAACCGCATGATTGACAAATGGTGTGCGGCAACCGCTTCACTCCGCATTTTGAACAATCAATAAGGCTGCGGGGTTTTTTGGCGTGATGCGCGCGGCGTGTATTCTTTCTCTGATTAGATAACCGACTACGTGGTACTGCCATGAGTTAACTCCTACATAAATGGTAAATCCTTGAATGGCTGTTGCCCTTCAAAGGGTTTTTGTTGTAAATCTTCGTCACTTTTTAAATATTTTTTAAGAAACTGCCTTTCGCTGCAATTTCCCTCATTACACTCCGAAAACAAAGGAGTGTTGAGAAGAATATTCTCTCTGACAACCTCTCTTATATCAAAGATATGCCCTTTGATCTCGTCTAGAGGAACAAGATGATAGATTCCCTTGACAACAACAGGTGTATCGACGGAAGCATTGCAAATCGAACAGGGAATCACAGCTGATGCATGTAAATCAAGATGC
The DNA here is from genome assembly GCF_000092785.1 of Waddlia chondrophila WSU 86-1044. Lineage (NCBI taxonomy): Bacteria > Pseudomonadati > Chlamydiota > Chlamydiia > Parachlamydiales > Waddliaceae > Waddlia > Waddlia chondrophila. Next base: position 445,850 of record NC_014225.1, on the reverse strand, counting down.
AAAATCAGAGCATGATCGCTGACGTAAGCCTCGCCCTTGACATGAATACGGGCATCGAAGGCAAGCGCGTCATCCTGCACATCCATCATCTCAGGAGGAAAAAAGCAGCCGACCGATTCGATCTTGCCATCCCTCAACTGATCTACATAAATCTTATAGTTATCGACTTCATTGGACATAAGTATCATAAATCTTAGCTGAAAACGGGATTTCCATCCACTATTTTTGTTTACGAAACACTCCCTTAACCTTGATTTTTTAAAAAAATCACTATATAATAAAGAGTGAAAAGGGAGGAAATTCACATCATGAAAAAAAAGGATTCGTCCATTTGCTGGGTCATTGACTTTAAAAAAAGCGACTCCAAACGTTCAGGCACCCTCCTTTTTGAGTTCTACACTCCCCAAGAGCCTTCCGCTTTCCCAAAGCCGAAAAGGAAAAAAAGCCAATATAAGGCCTTGGAATTCCTTCAACAAATCCAAGATTCATGCGAATCTTTGAAAGAAGAATGCCGGGAAACTTCAGAAAGCGGTCAATCAGAGTCTTACGAAGAGCAAATCACCCGAATTACTGAAGACATTGGATATCTTTTTGGGATGATTAAAGAGTTTACGCAGCTCATGCAAAAATTGCAGCGTCCCCCTGAAGACTCTTCTCAAAAAGAAGAAAAAAACCCCTAGGCAAGATCACCCAATTCCTATATTCTGTACTCTTAAATTTTATAGTGTCCGCTTACGCATACGCATGCCAATGCCGTACGACGCCGCGAACGAGAAAAAGGAATTGAAAAGGTGGTATTATGCAAGAAATCTTACTCAATATCGAGTCCAAAGAGATCCGCTGCGCATTACTGAAGCACGGAGTGCTTCACGACTTAATCGTTGAGCGAAAGAAAGACCGCCAGCTTACAGGCAATATTTACAAAGGCAAAGTCAAAAATATTCTCCATAATATCCAATCCGCTTTCATCGACATCAATGAAGGGGAAAACGGATTCATTCATATCTCAGACATCATCGAAAATACAAAAAAATTCCATGAGCAGTTCGATTTGGAATTCGACCTTGATTACGACATCTCTAAAATCAATGAGAAAAAGGCCGATTTGAATATCGACGAGGTTCTCAAACTGGATCAGCCTGTTCTCGTTCAAGTGATCAAAGAGCCGATGGGTACAAAAGGCGCCCGGCTGACATCAAATATCTCGATTGCGGGAAGATATCTTGTACTGCTTCCCAATTCATCGCATCGAGGAGTCTCAAGAAGGATTGAGGACAGGCATACGCGTGAGCGGCTGAAAAAGCTGATCCGTTCGTTTGAGATGCCTCAAGATATGGGATTGATCTGTAGGACGGCCAGTGCACACGCCTCTCCGGAAATGCTGATCGACGAAGCGAACGATCTGCTTCAGAACTGGGAGCAGATCATTGAGCAGTTTAACTCGAAAGAAGAATCGGGCATCTTATTTGCCGAATCTGATCTAATCAAACGCGCTCTCATTACAGCAGCCGATAAAAAAATCGACCGCATTCTGATTGACGATTACAACATCTATCAAAAATGCAAAAGGCACTATAGCAAATACCAGCATGAACATCCTTTAAAAATCGAACTTTACCGCGATAAAGTCCCGATGTATGAGCGATTTAATGTTGAAAAAGAGATCGACAAATCTTTGCGCAGAAAAATTTGGCTGAACAGCGGGGGCTACCTCTTTTTCGACCGCACTGAGGCCATGTACACGATCGATGTCAACTCAGGCCGCAGCTCCAGCAGCGACAGCAATGTAGAGGAAACCTTGGTGCAGATCAACCTTGAAGCTGCCGAAGAGATTTCAAGACAGCTTCGGTTAAGAAATATCGGAGGGCTTGTGATCTGCGATTTCATCGATATGCGCTACCGAAAAAATCAACGACGCGTCCTTGACCGGCTGCGCGACTGCATGAAAGAAGACTCGGCTAAATGCACCATTCTTAGTATGAGCGATTTTGGATTAGTAGAGATGACGCGGCAGCGCAGCCGCGGGTCGCTGATCCAAACGGTCTTTACCACCTGCCCTTACTGCGCAGGCAGCGGATTGATTAAAACGCACGAGAGTGTCGCAATTGAATTGGAAAGATCGCTCAAAAAAGTGGTCGGCCTGAGTCAGCAATTCGCTCTTAAGCTGACCGTCCATCCCGAGCTTTACCGATATCTCTGCATTGACGACAAAGAGTACCTGCTCGCTCTTGCAGATAAAATGAACGCGCGTTTAGAAATCGAACAGGACGACAACCTTCATATCAACGACTTTCGTTTCTACTCGACAACAAATGGCGAAGAGATCGAGACTTAAAGGATGGACTTCCAACAGCGGCTGCAGGAGATACGGAGCGATTTTGCATATCCAAAGATTCTATTGGATAGTTTAGAGGCATTTTATTCAAGCTATGCTCAAGCTGTTTCGCAAAACGGAGTAGATGTTGCCGATTGCCAAGAGCCGCTGCTCACCTTTCTAGATCTATTGGAAGCTCAGTTAAAATCCCCTTTTATTTTTGAGCCCTTTCACAAAAAAATCAGAAAACCGAAAGATCTTTACCGCTTTGGGATCGACTTTATCCGCCCCCTTGTGCAGCTGGAAAAATCCAAAATTCTTGGACTCGACATTGTCGAAGAGATCGAAACTGGCATGAAAAGAGGGGAGAATGCCATTCTGTTTGCCAATCACCAAATTGAACCCGATCCTCAAGCGATCAGCCTGCTTCTGGAGAAAACCTATCCCGATCTTGTCGACCGCATGATCTTTGTCGCAGGTCACAGAGTGACAACAGATCCGATGGCCGTTCCCTTGAGCATGGGATGCAATCTTCTTTGTATCTATTCGAAAAACTACATCGATCACCCCCCTGAAGAAAAGCCTCGAAAAATTGCCCACAACCAACATACCATGAAAACGATGCGCGATCTCCTTACAGAAGGCGGACAGTGCATTTATGTCGCACCCAGCGGAGGGCGTGACAGACCGAATGCCGCAGGAGTTGTCGAGGTTGCACCGTTCGACCACCAAAGCATTGAGATGTTCCACTTCATTGCTAAGCAGTCAAAAACTCCAACTCGATTCTATCCCCTGGCACTCAACACTTATCCCTTGCTTCCGCCACCGGATGAAATCAAGAAATCATTAGGAGAAAAGCGGCTACCAAACACTACCCCCATCCATCTTGCCTTTGGAAAAGAAATTCTCTTCGAACAATTGCCAATATCCATAAATTTAGATAAAAAAGCTCAAAGGATCGAACGCGCTCGCTGCATTCGGTCACTTGTCGATCAACTTTATCAATTAATTGTTTGACGACGTATTTTAAACGACCATTTCAAGGAGGAAATATGACCCCTTTTCAAGGTTTTAAACACGGTGAACTTACTAAAATCATTCATGAAAATCCCGAAGTTTGGAGTTCCCTATTCTTTGGACCAACGATTGGAAAGCCTCGAGAAAAAGAAGCTGTGTGCCATGAAGTGTTGGCATATCTTGGCTATTCGCTCTCAGAGATCAGCACTCTGCATGATTGCGATTTTGATATCCAAAAATTTATGGATCAAAAAGGCGATGAAACAGTAGAAAAAACTAATAAAAAAGCAGCTAGTGTCTTTGTTTCCCCTAAAGAGATACCGATTCCTCCTAGTAATTCCTATAAAAAAGCCTCCTCTCTTTTATCCTATGTGCCCTCAAGCTCTCTAGAGAATCTCCCTCAATCGGAAGATTTATCCGAAGAGAAATCTCCCCGCAAAAAAGTTTCCGATCCTCAACAGGAGCCGGGAATTCCTGATAAGGAGTGGGATGAAGTTTTCTCTTTTTTTGAGGATTAGATAGCTTGTGCTCTATCCAGAAATTTTTTAAAATAAAAACCCAGATTCACTTATAAGGCAATCCCATGCGTTTGAAACTGTTAATTTTGATGGCTTTGATCATATGTACCTTCCACCTCCACCTATCCGCTGCGCAATACGAAACGATCCCCGAAAAGGGAAAACTTCCCATTCTCACAGCAGCCTTCAAAGACCAGAAAACAGCAAAGATCCGTTTAAGCAATGGGCTGGAAGCTTACTTAATTAGCAACCCTGATTTAAATTTATCGGGAGCAATGATGTCTGTCAATGCAGGCAGCTGGGAAGACCCGCAGGAATACCCAGGGCTGGCGCATTTTTTGGAACATATGCTCTTTATGGGAACACGCGCCTATCCCGACGAATCGGAATACAGCCGGTTTATCAGCGAAAACGGCGGTCAGACAAACGCGTTCACCTCCAGCAATACGACGAACTACCTATTCACAATTCAAAATAACGCATTTAAAGAAGCTTTCAAGAGATTTTCCTCATTTTTCAAAGAGCCTCTTTTCAATCCCTCTGGGGTCTCTCGGGAATTGAAGGCAATCGATCAGGAATACGCAAAAAATCTTGAAAACGATTCGATCCGCCAATATTACGTATTGAAAGCATTGACCGATCCCAAACATCCTTTTCATCAATTTAACATAGGAAACAGCAAGACACTGGATAAAGTGTCTCAGAGCACCTTGCGCAAATGGTATCAAGACCACTACAGTGCGCATCTCATGCGGTTGATTGTCTACTCTTCTCTTCCTATCGATGAATTGAAGACCTTTGTCGCAGATCAGTTAAGTGATATCCCCTCACACGACAAGGCTCCCTATGTCAACAATCAGCCAAGCTTTCCCAAAAATCTTTCGGGAGAAGTGGTCTACATCGATCCGATCAAAGAGACGCAAAAGTTAACGATTTTCTGGGAACTGCCCCCTAAATTTGCGCATTTAATCGACTCCAAGCCGGAAGAATTGATTGCGTATATCCTCGGATATGAAGGGGATAAAAGTTTGCTGGCTAATCTGAAAAAAGACAAACTAGCCGAATCTCTCTCTAGTGGAGGGATGAAAGCAGGAGACAATTTATTTATCCTGTATGTTCAAATCGATCTGACCAACAGCGGTGTGGTAGATGTCGATAAGGTCATGACCCGGGTATTTCAGACGATCGAACAAATGCGCAGGGAAGGGATTCCTCCCTACATCTTTGAGGAAGTACAAACCATGCAGCGGCTGCAATACCAGTACCAATCAAGAGAGGATGAATTTTATACCCTATTGATGCATGGATATACCATTCAGGATGAAAAGATGGAAACCTATCCTGAAAAAACCAAGGTGATCCAAATTTTCGACCCTGAAGCAGTGCAAGAAATGCTTTCTTACCTAACTCCCGAGCATGCGCTCCTTTTTGTGATGGCTCCTCAGCGGCTAACCGGGGTCAAACCCACACTCCAGGAGAAATGGATGGGTGTCAGCTACGCCATTAAACCTGTATCGCCTGATCTATCTAGAAAATGGAAACACCTTGAACCTCATCAAGAGATCGCCATTCCTTTGCACAATCCGTTCATCCCCACAAATCTTGAACTTGTCGACACTTCCTTGATTCAAGACACCTATCAAATCCCTGAAGTAAAAATCCTTTCGGACGACAGTGCTTCCAAGTTCTATTTTGCTCAAGACAATTATTTCGGCGTGCCTAAAATCAGCTGGTCCCTCCTGATCAAAACTCCTCAAGTCACACAGGACGACCCTTTGAAAGCGGTCTTTACCGACATCTACATTAAATACGTCAAAGACGTGTTGGACAAATTCAGCTACCCTGCTAAGATGGCTGGCCTTGACTACGAAATTGAAAGAAAAAATAATGGCATCCAAGTGACGCTAAACGGCTACAGTGAAAACGGGCAGTTCCTTTGGGAAGAGATCCTGCAGCAAATGGTGACGTTGAACGCGACACCGGAAAAATACAAAATCTACAAAGAATCGGTCTCGCGCGAGTATCACAACCACGCTAAAGCCAGTCCTCTGGAACAGTCGATCGATATTCTGAAATCGCTGATGTACGAAGATTATGCGACAAACAAAGAGAAAGCATCGGCATCTGGAAAAGCCTCGTTCAAGAAATTCAACGAGTGGCTCAGGCAGCTTTACCTCAACACTTATACAGAGGGAATGTTCTACGGAAACTTGAGTGAAAGCCAAGCACGGGAAGCGATGGAACTGACGAAAAAATCCTTCTACAATGGAGTCTATCCGCAATCAGAACAAAAACTAGATAAAGTTATCGTGCTTCCGGAAACGCAAGGCCCTTTTTATTTGGAACTGCACACGAAAGCTCAAGGCAACGCAGCGCTTCTCATGATCGAAAACACACGCTTCTCCTTCAAAGAAAGAGCGGCCCAGCAGATTTTAATGACAGCGATTAAACAGCCTTTCTTTGAAGAGTTGAGAACGAAGCAGCAAACAGGATACATAGTCGATAGCTTCGCCCAGGAAATCGAGAAAAAGCTGTTCAATTTATTTGTCGTGCAATCAAATTCGCATGATCCTCAAGACCTTCTCTATCGCTTTGAAACGTTTATTGAAAATTATCTGCAGGAAATAGGAAAAGCAGAATTGACAGAGGAGCAGTTTGAAACAATCAAACAAGCTCTTCTTCAAAACCTGGAACAGCCAGCGAACAACATCAAAGAGATGGGAAAACTGCTGGCAGAACTCATGGTGAAGCATGACGGGGATTTCCTATGGATGGATAAAAGAAAGAAGGGAATGCAATCCCTTACCTATTCTGAAATGCTGCAACTATCCAGGGAAATGCTTGGAAGGCAGAACAAGCAGCGGCTTGCCATCTTACTAGATGGAGAGATCCCCGATACACAGGCATTTACCTATCATCGGGCAAGAAATCGGTGCATGATTAAAAAGACGAGCAAATATGAAGCTAGTACTCTGATTCACTCAGACTGAATCTGATTTTTTTTCAGGGGAAATATAGCCTGCGTATTTATCCATGTGTGTGTTCGAACTTCCCAAAAGGAGCGCTCCAGCAGTTGTAAGCGGTAGAGAGAGTGGCAAAGTCAAAAAAAATGCAAAGATATAGACAACACTGGCCTTAACCTTTGTGATGCCTGCAGAATTTCCTCTCGCGCTTACGAAGATACGTGTCTTTTCACAACCGAAAGCCAGCCTGGCAGGTTTTAATAAGGTTTCACCAATTTTTTCTCTTCTATCGGCATTTTTAAACGATGGTCCCACAAATTGATAATTTAATCGATCTATCATTAATATCACCTATTAATTATAAAAAATATTTATAACAAAAAATTTTTAATAAATAATTAAGATTTATTTAAGATATAAAATTATTCAACTGAAATGCCTGCAAGCAGAGAAAGCACGATTACAAATGGGAATGAATCTTTGCTTTGCATAAAGCTAAGTTTTGCATCAACTGAGCATCCAGCCCTTTGATTGAAGCGGCGTAAGCAAACACCTGCGCAGCACTCTCGTAGTCCTTTGCTTCAAATAAAAGAACTCCCATATTCTGCACAAAATCACCTTCTGAAGGGGAAACCGGATAAAAGTTCCCTACGCATTTCTTAACAACGCTTTTCAAAAAATCGAGTGTTTCCTCATCAGCTTCTGAAAGTTTGTCGCGAATCTGTTTAAAAAAACAATGCATATTCAAGGGATCGTTATTTCCCATTTTCACAAGGATGAGCAGCTGCTTCAAACTGAGTTCATCTGCTTGTTCATCCGAAATTCCCGTCAAATGCCAATACTCTACCGGCTGCAACACATCCATTTCCTTATAGAAAGCCAAGCATGCCTGATTGTAAACCCCCTCTCCCAAGATTCCTGCAATCAAAGCAAACCTGTGGTCGGGTAAAGAAGGAAGAAATCCCAAACCGTCATGAAGCTCAAAATATCTTGCCAATGCATGATAATTAACTGCTATGGAAAAACTGGAATGTCGAGAAATATGCGGGATTCCCCATCTCATGATCTGATCTTTGGAACAGACTCCCTGGTCTGCAGCCAACAGCAACATTTTCCCTTTCGATAGTTTCTGGAAATACTCTAGCGTAAGCAAACTTCCCGATGGAAAAAGGAATGTCGCCCCTTCCATCTCTTTAACATATTCGCACAAGATCTGGTTCGCCGCCTCATTGGGATAATACTTGCTTGCATTATCTACCGGTTGAAACGAGTAACTCTCTTCTAAAGAGTTAATCCAGTCAGGATCGATCGACTGCGTAGAACCAGCAGGAACAGAAATCGATATGCGCCCCTCTTCCAACTTGCCGTTCTTGACTCTGAAAAGATCCTGTGGAATGGTGTCAAAAAAATAGGTACAGATTAATACCATAGGATTTTGAACAACATCCAAGATTTTTCCGCTGACTTGAAGCTTTAGAGGTTCTTTCTGATCGTTTTTGTACGACGCACAGTCAAGAACGCCTTTTTCAAAGTAAGGCTTCAAGCGAGGATGTTGTCTCCAAAACTTGAGATTTTCCTCCACCATATCTGTCATGACATACACAAACGGAACCCGATCCCGAAGCTTAATCAAATCCTTCAGTATGAGAAATGCCAAACGCCCGGAGCCTGCTCCCAAATCAAACACATAGATCGGCTCTGAAGGATTGGAAGCCGGCATTTCAAAAAAATAACTTTCAATTACTGATACGAACTGACGAGCAAGCAAAGGATTGCTCGTCAAATAAAAAGGCACCCCTTTTTCTGCCCAGGCTGAAGGGCCGAACTCGCGGTAAACCGCCAATTGCAAATCCCAAAGAATGGACTTGGAAAATAACTGATCTTTTTCAAGCTGCTTCATTTTAGGTCGGATGGCTTCAATTGTTTAGAAACTTCCCAAGGATCCCAATCGTATTCACAACGTTCTAGCTGGTCTTTAAGATCGGTCTCTAACTGAGTTTGAAAGCCTGTGTTTTTCCTGTTTTTCCTAACCCTGTTCAAATCTTCCCAGAAACCGTGCATCAATTTAGCAATCAATTCGAGCTTCTCCAAATTGATCTGTCCTCGAACCAGCTCCGGGTTTCCGTCATCTGCGTGGAGATATTGAGTATAGAAGATTCCCGAATAGGGGACAACAGGCAGCTTTTCCTTTTTCCGTCGCAAAGTTTCATACTTCATCACACAGAACCCTTTTAAAGGAGAAAATAATACATCTAAATTTTTCCATTTTTTAAGCCCGCTTTTAGACAATTTGCTAGCTTTAGTCTCTCCATTTTCTCCCTTTTTGCAAAACAGACGAGAAATCGACGTGCTGTTCAAGCTTCCAACAATCGCTAAAGCTGAGTGGAAATCTCCCTTATCAACCAAGCCTGAAGCAACTTTGATCCAAAATTCAATCCGCTGATAAACCTTTCCTCTTCCCTTTTCAACTCCTTCAACTTGAACTGGAGATAGAATAGACATTTCGATAAATCGAGAGAGTTGTTCAAAATATTCGATCGTTTTCGTTTGATGAGTTGTTTCAGAAGGATCCATCAACATTTCGTACAATGGAACATTTAAGGCTAACCCTTGTGAAATACGAAAGCAGTCTTCGACAAACAACTTCGTCATTTTATCTATGTTCTCCTTATTGAGGGAATCGATCAATTCAAGTGACAGAGGATCTCCATTCTTAAACGAGTAGCGTCTGAGACACACTGGGATTTTCATGAGAAGAACCGACAGCTCGTCGGCAAGATCGCAGGAAACAGGGTCTTTCAGTAGCTTGCCTGCTTTAACTATCTGATGAAGTTCAGCATGGTTGACCCCATCTAAATGATACCCTCGCGAAATCCATGTGCAGCAAAAACAGAGCAATCGCTGCTTTTGAATGAGAGGAACCTGATCATCAGAAGCATTAAGAAGAAGATGAACCAATTCAAACAATCTCGTTGTTGAAACATATTTGGGATACACTAACAGCAATCTAACTGGATCTACTGCCTTTTGGCTTGACTTTCCGTACGGGTAAAGTCTTTGCAAAAGGTACACGACCCTTCTATCTTCTTTTTTAAGCCTTTTGGCTCCATCAGGAAGAGGAAGTTTTCTTAAGTTCACACGGGGAGAATCGTCTTCCTCGCTAGGATATCGATCTATGATCTTTTCCAGTAATGACAGGTTTTCCTCGTCCATGATCTCCTTAAACTTTTGATCTGCTTCCATTAATGCTTGAATCTTCATTAAAAAGGTTCTCATGGACACCCATTTACCGTGATCTGTGAATATTCCTGTCACTTCCAGTTCGATCGAACGTCGCAGAAGCCGCATGACAGCAACAGCGGATTCCAAGGAATGTTCCCCTCCAATTGTAGCAAAAGCTTCCGGATATCCTTTGGATCCAACCGCAATCTTTCTGGAAGGGTTCTGGATGCATTTCGTTAAAACACGATAAAAATTCCCCGGCTCAAACCTCAAACCTCTTTTTTCTTTGGATAGATCAATATCTGCAAATATAGAATCCTCATATTGGATCCGATCTAGTTCATCTTGCCTGAGAATAGGGGTCACCTTGGACGGAGAACGCTTCACACAACGAGAACGGAGGCTTAACGTATTTGGCTTGCCACTATTGTCGTAAATATCGCTCACAGACATCCGTGAGATTCTTATAGAATGGATACGCTTCAATTGCTGCTTCGACTTTTTTTGCTCGACGCCTGAATCCTCTGTGACAGTTGTATAAAGAGGACTTTCACTGCTAAATCGTACATCATTCATGAAAATTGCCTTAAAATACTTATTGTTAGTATAATGCCTAATTATAAATTTATATTGGAAATCGTTATGTTTAAAACTTCAGATTTTGACGAAAACATTAATAAAACACAAAAAGAAATCAATGAATTAGAAATCCGTAACGGTCAAATCGATAGAGATTATTCCGATTTGCTTTCCAAGCTCCAAATCACATCGGAGCAACTTTCCCGGTTCATTGAAAAGAAAGAGAATTTTACCGAGAAAAATTGGGAGCAACTGCAAGAAAGGAAAAAAGAGATCGAGCAAAAATTAGCAACCGATTTGACCAACATCAGAGACCCTCTAAAAAGCAAAAAAGCTCTTCAAGATAGAAATGTGGGCTCTCATTGGCTTTTCATCAGATAAACGTTAATAAGATTTAGCAATAATTACATCTTTGACTGCATCTTTTCCCGTCAAGATGCATTTTCCTTTTGTCCCTGATTGACTCAAAGGCAAACAGCGGATCGTCAACTTCATCTCATCTAAAATTTTTTCCGACTCAGGATCTTCGCTCCATTTGGCTAACACAAATCCCCCGTGAATTTCCGGCTTATCAGGATTTTTCGGAGTGAAAAACTCCCGCAACGCCTCTAAAGTTTCAACTCCTCTCTGGATGTGCATTTCACGGAAAGCCTTTGCCTGTTCAAAATAGTTCTTTTGGATTTCATTAAGAAGATTAGGAATGATTGCTCCCAATGTCTCTAAAGAGACTTTTTCTTTCTCCTTATGTCCCCGATCTCGTCTTGCGAGCATCACAGAATCTGATTCGATATCGCGCGGCCCAATTTCAATCCTAACCGGAACACCTTTCTTGACCCATTCCCAATTTTTCTCGCCACCTCTGCGATCCCTTTTATCAATGTGAACCGAGATTGGTTTGCCATAAAACATTTGAGAAATGATCTGCTGTTTAACTTTTTCAGCGAAAGCAAGCACTTCTTCTTCCAATTCGGGTTTTGGAATGACAGGGATGATGACAATCTGTTTTGGAGCCACTCGCGGCGGGATACGAAGCCCGTCATCATCTCCGTGGCACATAATCATCCCTCCAATCAGACGAGTGGTAACGCCCCATGAAGTGGTATAGGCATATTCTAACTCTCCTTCCTTTCCGGAAAACTGGATGCCTTGCGCTCTAGCGAAATTCTGACCAAGATAATGCGACGTCCCTCCTTGGAGGGCCTTGCGATCCTGCATCATCATTTCAAGCGTGTAGGTACTCTCTGCACCGGGAAACCTTTCTCCAGCAGATTTTTCTCCCAAGATCACAGGAATCGCGAGCACCTCTTCGGCAAGGACTCTGTAAACCTCCAGCATCTTCAACGTTTCCTCTTTTGCTTCCTGCTTAGTTGCATGAACGGTGTGCCCTTCCTGCCACAAAAACTCAGACGTTCTCAAGAAGATTCTAGGCCGCATCTCCCATCTGACCACATTCGCCCACTGGTTGATCAAAAGAGGAAGGTCTCTGTACGACTCTACCCAGCGGGAAAAAGAATCACCAATAATTGTTTCGGAGGTTGGACGCACGATCAATGGCTCTTCCAGCTCTCCTGTTGGAATCAGCTTACCATCCTTCTCTTCCAGACGATGATGCGTCACAACTGCGCATTCCTTGGCAAACCCTTCGACATGCGCTGCTTCTTTTTCCAAAAAGCTTAACGGAATAAACAGTGGAAAATAGACATTTTCATGCCCCGTTTCTTTAATCATTTGATCTAAGGTCGATTTAATGTTTTCCCAAATCCCGAATCCCCAAGGCTTGATCACCATGCACCCTCTTACCGGAGAGTTTTCGGCCATATCTGCAGCCTTGATCACCTGCTGGTACCACTCAGGATAATCTTCTTGCCTAGTCGGAGTGATTGCTGTTTTTTCTCGTCTTTGTGTCATACGTCGGTATTCCAAATATTACGTTTATACCGAAACGACTTGAAGAATCAGAATTTGACCTCGTCATTAGAGTCTCATACATCGTGAGACTGCTTGACACGTCGGCTCCGTTTGGTTCAAACACAGGGAACTCTTTGCAAAATTCCGATTCCTGAAGTTAATTCGGTATCACTTAGTTTATTGACATCCTCACCCACCTAAAGGGAGGTGATTCCTTATGATTACTCACAAAAGTTGTACTTGCTCACACTTTTCAACAGGTTTCTGCTTCAATGAGACTACCCAGAGGAAATGGCTTGGTTTTTATCGTCATCATCCCTCTCAGACCTCTCTCCACAGACTTTAATTCCCGTCTGTCCTACGGTATTGCGTTCAATTTTAACATGGATTGTACCAGAATACAATGGAAAATACAGGATCTATCTACAGTATGCGTCCATGTTTTTCGGCGAAGCAGATAAATTTCTAATGCGTCCATTCTCTTCTAAATTTAAAAAATATTTTTCAATATTTCAAAAAAATTGAGAAAAACATTTCCTAATCGATTCCTCTTATTCAAAACTCTTCCAGATCGTGTCAATCATCCTCTATCCCATTTTTGCCCTGCTCTTGACAATGCATCTAAATCCAACTTAGTGGGTAAAGATTTTTTTGTAGTACCAACAACCATATAAACTTTCGCCGCTACAGATGCAGCCTTCGCACCTTTTACCCTGGCTACAGGAGCTGCGATCGACAAGGCATCGAAAGCCAAGCTTCCCAGCTGCTCATAAGACATGCTGCAAACCGCATCGATCCCCCATGCTGCAATCTGTCCTAGATCGCCCGCGAGTGCAGCGTCTCCTATCTCCTGCAACGTATCGTAGTTGTCATACGCACATTTCCCTACGCTGTATGCCGTCATCCCCACCGAGTACGCTGTCAACGCAGACCCCAGCGCAGCACCTGCCGGGGAGCAAACCGCTGTCACCGCTCCGACAACTGCCCACTTGGCCACACACGCCGCCCCTACTTGAGCTGCCGATGCTGCAAACCCCTTGAAAAATTCCTTCATCGACAAACCGTACGGATCGCAAAACCTTAAGGGGTTGTTGTGCACATAGGCATAGAGATTGGGACCGTCTGCAAAGGCTAACAGATATCTCTGGATACATCCATCGGTTAAACCTTCATCATTTAATCTAAATTATTTATTTCTTTCAGAATTTTAATTGAATTATTTAAAACTTGAATAAATTCAAAAAAGTTAAATTCCCAAGAAGGATTTTCGTTATTGTCACAAAAAAATTTTATAACCGTTTTATCAAAACCGCCATCACAACTTAGAGTAGCTAACCATTTGTCATCATAGATAATATCCACTACCATTCCATCATAATCTAAATCACTACATTCACGGATTCTAAATTTTCCCATATCAATCTCCTAGTTCTCTATATTTAAGGAATCCCCTAAATGTCCCATCTTTATAAAAATATGCACCTCTTCCATCAGGAGAGTAGATTTCAAATCCTTTTAAACCACAATTAATAAATTTTGACTCTGGATGAGTTAAAATATCATCCAAATGAAACTGTCCTTGTACATTTTTAAATTCAGGATTACCAAAAGCTCTAGGAAAAACACTTCCAGACCTATTCCCATGTTTATCCAAAGCCCTTCCAGCTCGTGTCAATCCTCCTCTATCCCATTCTTGCCCTGCTTTTGACAATGCATCTAAATCCAACTTAGTAGGCAAAGAATTTTTTGTAGAACCAACAACCGGCGCAACTTTCGCCACCTTTTCAGCACTCGCTGCTACAGATGCAGCCTTGGCATCTGCCACAGCCTTCGCCCCTTTTGCCCTGGCTACAGGAGCTGCGATCGACACCGCATCGAAAGCCAGGCTCCCCAGCTGCTCATAAGACATACTGCAAACCGCATCGATCCCCCATGCTGCAATCTGTCCCAAGTCGCCCGCGAGTGCAGCGTCTCCTATCTCCTGCAACGTATCGTAGTTGTCATACGCACATTTCCCTACGCTGTATGCCGTCATCCCCACTGAGTACGCCGTCATTGCAGACGACACGGCAGCTCCTGCCGGAGGACAAGCAAATGTTACAGCCCCGACAATTGCCCACTTAACCACACACGCCGCCCCTACTTGAGCTGCCGATGCTGCAAACCCCTTGAAAAATTCCTTCATCGACAAACCGTACGGATCGCAAAACCTTAAGGGGTTGCTGTGCACATAGGCATAGAGATTGGGGCCGTCTGCAAAGCCTAGAGGATCGGGAGTCAGCCATTGACCGATGGCAGGGTCGTAAACTCTTTTTTAAAAATGCAAAAACCCTGTCTCCGCATCTGCACGCTGCGAATAAAACTGCCAGGGAGAGTGAAAATCTCCTGTTGCTTCGGTTTCGCCAAAAGCTGAGTAGCGATACTCTGCCCTTTTGTTCAACGCCTCATCCAAAATGACGCACACACTTCCCCGATAATCGCAAAGGGCGGAAAAAAGTCCTTGAGAGGTCTCGATCCCGATTGTCGACCTGCCGATCAACCTTAAGGCATCGGGATTTCCGAGGTCGTAGTTCTTGTAGTAAAAAAAGCACTCGTTGCTACGGCTCATTAAACGGCCGAAGGAGTCGTAGCTGTAGCGGATGCCGTCTGCTTCAATCAGACGGTTTAAAGCGTCATACTGATAGCAAGTGTTCCCTTTGACGATTCGGTTGCCGTCGCCATCGTAGGCATACTCAGACTCCCCGTCGAAGGCCACCTGCTGCAGGGGGGTGTGCGAATAGGAGAGGCTGTCTTTCTCTAGGCGGTTGTTCAGCGAATCGTACTTGTAATGGGTGTTTTGATCGGAGGTGAGCTGATAGAGGAAATCGTAGGTATACGCTTCCTCGTTGTCTTCGACAAGATTGCCGACGGCGTCAAAGGCGAGGTGCTGCTTAAAGTTTTTTGAGACAATGGAGGTGATCCGCTGGTTAGGATCGTAGGTGTAGTCAACGACCTCTCCGTGAAAACCGGTTTCTTGGATGATGTTGCCGGCTAAGTCGAGTGTATAGCGATGCTCTTGATCTCCTCGCTTAACGGCGATTAAATCGGCAGCATTCCAGATGTAGTGCACTTCGGAGAGATCGGGAAGGATGATTTTAGTGAGCCTGTTTTGGCTGTCGTAGTCAAAGCGGCTTTCATACCCGTTGGGCAGGCGCTCTTTGGTGATGTTGTTGTTCTCGTCATACTCTCTTTCAAGCAGGGTTTGGTTGACGAGGTCTTCTGAGGAAGTGAGGTTGCCGACGGGGTCGTAGCGGTATTGATAATGGATGGTGCTGTCGGAGGAAAAGAGCTCGGACACTCTGCCAAAATGATCGTAGGCGTAGCAAAGAGAGGCGCCTCCGGGTTTGATTTCGCATGTTTTTTTCCCAAGGAAATAGTAGGTCTCGGTGGTTTTTAGGTTCTGTTCGGTTTCTTTGACGACCTGTCCGACTTCATTGTATTGCCACTCGATGACGTATTCGCCGGTTTTCTCGGTATCGATGTAAATGTCGTGGATCTGCTTGATGAGGTTGCCGACGGGGTCGTAGTGGTTGCGCTGGCCGGCGTATACGTTGCCAAAGAAGCGGATCTCTTTGCGGATGCAGTTGCCGCTCCAGTCGAATGTCTCCCACTGCTCTTGCCCTAAGGGGTCGATCCGTATTTTTGTGAATTGGTCATCAAAGAGGTAGTGATAGGTGGTTTCGTTTCCTTGGGGATCGATAGTGGATGCGATGAGGTTATGGGAGTTATAAAGGGTGCGGATTTCTGAATACTCTGTTAAAGAGGTGTATTGACGCTCCAGGCAGATGTTGCCAAAGCGGTCATAGGCAAGGGTTTTCTTGCGCAGGAGCTTTTGACGGTCTTCGACTCTTTCTTCGATGACGCGGTCTAAATTGTCAAACTCTTTGATCTCGATGCGGTCTTGGGTTTTGGTGCAATAGAGTCTGCCTAAGGAATCGTAGCTGTATTCTTCGAGGCGGCTGCCTCTTTGCATGGAGGTTTTTCGGCCGGCGGGGTCATGGGTGTATGTGGTTTTGATGCCTCGGGCATCGATTTCGAAAATGAGGTTTTTTCCTTTATAATGCTTGGTGGAAACGGCAAGGCTTTTCCCCTCGGGGCTGAAGATCTCTTCTTTGATGACGCGGTCTAAATAGTCGTAGGTGTATTCGGTATAGGATCCGTCTGCTTCTGTTTTGATATGGAGGGTGCTATCGAGGCGGTACTGGTTGCAGGTAAAGGTGCCGTCGGGGTGGGCGGTGGTGAGCACCTGGCCGAAGATGTTATAGCTTCTATGGGTCTGATGGCCGTTTTTATCTGTGGCGATGATGGGATGATTGAAGATGTCGTAGGTGGTTGTCTCTTGATTGCCTGAGGGGTCGATGGTGGAGATCAGGCGACTGCTTTGGTCATAGATAAAGATGGTTTTGTTGCCGTAAGGGTCGGTTGTTCTTTTGCGGTTGCCGGCTAAATCATAGGTATGGGTGGTGATAAGGGTTTCGCCATCTGCATGTTCTTCTGTTTCTTTGATGAGCTGGTTGTATCTGTTGTAGTGGAAACGGGTGATTTTTCCTGTGCCGAAGTGCTCTTCGGAGGTTTTTCTGTCGAGGTGGTCGTAGGTATAGAGGGTGAGTTCGCCTAAGGGGTTGATCTGGGAGGTGATGTTGTTGTGGGCGTCGTATTCTGTATGGGTGGAGTAGGCATGGCTTCCCCCGGCGTCGTAGGTTCTTTGTTCGATGGGCCGGTTGAGGTGGTCGTAGTGGTTTTCTTTGCGGGAAAGAAGGATCCACTCTTTTGTTTGGGGGTCCTGGTAAAGCTTAGAGGTGGAGAGGGGCAGGAGTTTTTCGTAGGTGTTGACGGTTTTGAGGCGATAGGTGGCGTTCGTAAGGTCGTCAGCCTCTGATCCGCTGCCGTCGTCTTCGATGATCTCTGTTGTAAATCCTGCGCTGTTATAGGTGTAAAACTCTCTGAGCTGGCAGACGCCTTGGCTGATGATTTGTTTGGATTGGACAAGCGAGGTGCCGGGATGGTAGGTGTAGTGGATTTCTGTGCCGTTTGGCTTGATCTCTTTGGTTAAGCGGTTCTCTTCCGAGTACTCGAATGCGGTTTCTTGATGGGGCTGATCCTGGTTGGGAAATGCGACGGCGCTGTCCTGATTGCCTGTGATCTGTCCGTATGTTTTTTTGCTTAAGGGGTTGCCGTTTTTATCGTAGGTGTAGCTGATGTAGTGGAGGCAGGTGTTTGTGGAGGTTTCAAATAGTGCAAGGCTTCGGATGTCGGCAAGGGGGGTGTAGCGGTATTTCCAGCATCTGTTGGCTGCGCAGTCTTCAAATTGGGTGATTCTGCGGTTGTGGTAGTTGAAAATCTGCGCATTTCCAAGGGGACAGGTGACGATGGTTTGATCTTTTTTATAGGAAAAGGTGTAGAGTTTTTCATGGCCGCCATACCTTTTGGGACGCTGGATGTTTTTGACTTTCCCTTTGTGGTGCTTGTCTGTTTTGAAGTACTCGATTTTGAGCTGCTCGGATCCTCCTTTCCAGAGTTTGCAGAGTTTGCCGGCTCTGTTGTATTCGTAGCCTTGGGCGGGAAGGTGGCCGGCTTCGACTGCCTTTAGGCGTTTTCTGGAATCGAAGTGGTAGGTGCAGTATTTTTGTTTATCGAGGCTGGCGTATTTCGTGTCTCCGTTTAGGATGAATAAAGAGGACAAGCGGCTGCCGTCGGCATCTTTTTGAAAAACGGACATGGAATCAGAGGGATAGAGATAGTGAAAGGTTTGTCCGTTAGGGAGCTCTTCTAGCGTGAGGCGGTTGTCGCGATCTTTTTTATGTATAAAGTGTCTTAAGGCTCCGTTGGAGAGCCGGGCTCTCCATTTGCCTTGGCCTCCGCTGATGTGGATGTGCCCTAGGTGCGGCTCTAAGCGGTTTAAGGGATTGATCGAGCCGGTGTAGCCGGATTCTTCCCTAAAATCGAAAGGGATAGAGAAGGTGCCGCCAGCTTTCCCTTCATAGGGGATCTCTGAGGATTCGCTTGTCGAAAGGGCGGCTTTGATTTGATCTTTTTTTTCTCTGATCCAGAGGTTGGTGGGAAAGGTGTGGGACATTCCTTTGCCGAAAAAGCCTTTGCCGCCATTGCCGCTGTCATAGCTGCGCACGAGCTGAAGGGTGCCAAGGCCTGCTGCTGGAAGGTCGGTTTCGGAAAAGAAAAAGCTGCCGGAAACAGTGTTGACGCAGCCTGCAACGACTGCCTGCGGCTGCTGGTCGGCTGACAGACGCCCGGGGATCTCGTTGTCGGATGCATAGAGGGTGGAAAGGAAGAGGAGGAGTAAAAAAGAGAGTTTGCGCATTTTCATCTGGTCCGATTTTGAAAATGCAAACTTTACACGAAAAAATTTGTTTGTCTTGCAAGGAATATTTTTTTAGGAGCTACTATATGATCTCGCTTAAACGCGATCCCATGGCATTACAAATAAAGACAGCCTGCTTTTCTTTCAGCTGTTCATAAGTGATCCGCTCTTCCTTTAAGTGATCGATGGAAGTGAGATAGGTTCCTGCCAATAGCGGCAGAGTGGACATTGGTGTGAACACAGCTCCTCCCTCTTCCCAGTAAAGATTAGAAAAGGCGCTTTCCAACACCCACCCTTCGGAAGAACAAACAACAGCATCATCGAACCCTCGCTCAAGAGCATACTGTTTCACCATCAATCGAGGCAGATATGCCAACGTTTTTAATGAAGAGGCCGGCGATTCAATCGGATAAGGATAGCGGCACAACTTCGCTTTCCCTTCCGGCATTTCATATTTTTCCAAAGTGACCAAATACGTCCCGTATGTACGGGTTGGAAGGGAAAGCCTTGAATCAATGCCGCCAGTGATCACTATTTTTAGTTTCCACACCCCCTGCTCAGCCCCATTGCGCTCGATGAGTTCCTCAACTTTTGATTGCTTGATGTCAGGAGGCTGGATATGGAGCGCTTCGCATTGAGCGGTCACTCTTTCGCAGTGCCTATCCCAATGAAGCAACCGGCCGTTTTCCACTTTTACCGATGTGAATACACCATCTCCAAACAAAAATCCTCTGTCCTTGATGGAAATAGATGCTCGATCCGCTAAAACACATTCATGATTTAAAATTACCCAAGTCAATCATCACCTAATTCTTTTACAGCTTTGTCCAAACGTTCAACGATCTCCTTTAACTTGGGAAGCAGCTCGGAACGCGCTTGACCGATTCCTTCTTCAAAATCAGCACCGCCCGAAGAGAATTTGTCATCAACCTCATCAAGCTTCAAAACATGTTGTTTAAGCTCTTCTAATTCTCCTCTCATCAGAAGAAAGCGCTTTTGCACATCGACAAAATCCTCTTGAAAACTTGAAAGAATCTCCTGTAACTCCTCATTCTTTTGCCGGTGAAACTCTTTTGCCTTCTGGTACTCTTCGAGTTCCTCTTCAAAGCTGCTGATCTTTTTTGTCTCTTCACCTAAACGGGAGAGATTTTCATCTGCGATTTTTTGGCTCTTTCTAAAAATCGCAAGGTCATCTTTAAAAGCCTTTGCAACAGCCTTGTAGCGGTGATAAAGATCGATCAAAACATGCAGTTTTTCTTCAATCGCTTCAAATTTCCCTGATAATCCTTCAATTTCATCCACAGGTACTTTCATGGCCAACGCTAACTCTTGAATGCTCGTTTCCGCTTCTCCCAAAACTTTCCGGAGTTCATCCCGACTTGTCTTTAGCTCAGCTTCGTTGCGTGTCAGCCGATCTACCTCTCCACTGAAATACGCAACCTGCCTTTCTAACTCTTTTTCAGGCTTTAAGCAGCTAATGCGTGCGCATAACAGCACCGAGCTGGCAAGAATAACTACAGAAGCCCCCAGCATCACGCGGTAATCCTCTAACCCGACTCCCACTCCGCCGCCAACAAGACCCGCTAAAGTCAAAAAACCGCCAACGACTTGCGTCCAATCCTTAACAATCCGGCCGCAAAAATTTTGATTGCGCTCTTCAAGAGGAGCACTGGAAGATTCCAACACATCGTCGGAAGGAGGAATGATACCTAACTCTATATCGCGACTTTCCACTGGTAACATCTCGACATTCTCCTATAGTTTTAACAAACGTTCAATCTCCGGCCATTTTTCACTTTTTTTCAATTCTTTCAATTCTTTATAGCCTTCTTTGTACTTCTGATACCGCTCCACTGTGTGAACGGTTGCTTCCAGTTTATTGACAACCTGCTCATACTCTTGCCGCAGCTGCTTCATTTCCAAGCGCACCTGTTTCGCCTCTTCTGCAGCTTTTACTGCTTTAGGAATCACGACTCCCAATTCATCAACCTGAGCTTCCAGATCCTTCATCCGTTTTTGAGCTTTGATATATAGATCTTTCATTAACCCAAATAGGTCGCTCTGCATTTGCAGTTGTCCAGAAAATTGTTGATTCAGCTTTTCATAGGCATCTGTATTCACGTCTGTTTCCATAATAAGATCAGCTAGGCGAACATTGTATTTTTCCACCTTTTTCACCCCTTCTTCCAGCCGTTCCACCTTTTCGCCAAACAGCTGGTTTTCCTTGCTGAATTTAACTGCAGCCTCAGAGAGCTCTCCGGTCCTTTTCTGAATCTCACAAGTGATCCCCGCTAACTTCTGCAATTTTCTTTCAGTTGCTTGCAATTTCTCGGAAACATCTTTGAGCTGACGGGTTTTGCGCTCAATTTCCCGTTTTCCCTTTTGTATTTCCGCTCTCCAATCGCTCGGGATCTGCTGCAAACCGCCATTTACCTTTTCCAGGTCTTGATTCACCTCTTTTAAATCATTCACTTTTTTAGCAAGCTTGCCGGTATAATCTTCAAGGGTTTTAAGAACAGCAAATTTTTTGATATAAAAAGCAGCGAATCCATTGGTGACAGCAAGAAAGGCTCCGAAAATAGCAATGGCGTGCATACCAATCGCATAGCAAGCAACTGCAACGACCACTCCAACAACTGTTCCAGCAATAAAAAGCTTATATGACCAATGAGTGACAACTCTTCCATTTAAAGAGCCGGACGCCTCTCCAGTCTCTTCCTCTACAGCGTCGTTCAACGCCAACGCCGCTTCAGCTGCACTTAATAACGCACTAGTCATTCCTCTATCTTTATTTTATTGTTTAATATTGGGTCAAGAGAGAATGAAATAAGGACTCCCCTTTGTACAAGGTCTCTTCATACTCTTTCTCTGGAACAGAGTCGAAGACAATCCCACCTCCAAGCTGGACGCTGATCTCCTTTCTGTTCCAAAGCATTGTGCGAATAGCAATATTAAAGTCAAAATCGCCTAAACCGGTGAAGTAGCCGATCGATCCTGTGTAGATCCCGCGAGCTCTTTGCTCCAGTTGATGGATTGCCTCCATGGCTCTAAGCTTTGGGCATCCTGTGATCGATCCCCCAGGGAAGCAGGCTCGAAGGATTTCGAGAGGTCTATATTTAGGATCTTCCAGCGATCTGATTATCGAAATCATGTGGTGAACATTGGCATAACTCTCCAAATGCCAAATTTTTTCCGTTTTAACACTTCCCAACAAGCTAACACGGCCAAGATCATTGCGCATTAAATCTGTGATCATCAAAAGCTCAGCCTTCTCTTTAGGGGATGACAACAGCTCCTCCTTGCTCTGCAGATCCTCTTCGGGAGAGCTTCCCCTTTTAGATGTTCCTTTGATCGGACGCGTTTCGAGGACATTGCCTCTTTTTTGTAGAAAACGCTCAGGAGAAGAGGAAATGATGGCGTGATCTTCAAGCCTTATATATGCCATGAAAGGTGCGGGATTGAGCGCTGCAACGGTCTTAAATAATTGAAAAGGATCTGCGCATCCTTCAAAAAGAAATTCCTGAGAAAGATTGACCTGATAAATCTCTCCCTTCTTGATCAACTCCTTGGCAGCATGGATTTTTTCAATATAACATCCCTTGCCCTCCCCTTTCTGAGTCATACGCAATGCAAACGGCTGCGGAGGTTTTTCTTGAAAGTCTGCAAGTGGAAACTCTCGATCGCCATGCACATGCAAAGCATCCGTCTGATGATCAACCTCAAGAACGACCGAAGGTTGATAAAACACTGCATAGGGAAGTTCGCTTTGAAAATGAGGAATGCTCTTATCAGGATCGCTGAAAGCTCCCATTTCGTAAGAGAAAAATCCCGTCCATTCAGGATAAGGCTTCCCTGAAAACGGCAAAGCTAAATTCCAGGGAGTGTCACTTGAAGCTGATACTTTTCTAATCGGAAACAAACACAGAAAAGACTTTTGCGCAGAATCAAAAGAGCCGCCAGAATAAAAAAGAGATGTCCCTGGAAGATCCGCATACCTTCCGGCGATAGCTAGAAGCTGTTCACGCGTTAAACGGGATCTATTGAAGCTCATCGGGAAGGATCATATTGTGATAAACGACATCAACATCATCGATCTCCTCCAACCATTCAATCAATTCCAGATTGGACTTGGCAGTTTCAACATCGCATTCAACAGAAACTTTTGGAATCATCTCCAAAGAAGCCTCATCGCATTTAAATCCCAGCTTTTCGATTGCCTCTTTGACCTCATAGAGCATGGTAGGATCTGTCGTGATGACAAACATCCCCTCCTCTTTTTCAAATTCTTCCGCTCCAGCTTCGATGGAAGCATTGAACAGCTCCTCTTCGACTGCGTGATCCAGAGCCATCTGGATCACCCCTTTTCTGTCAAAGTTGAACGAAACCGATCCCGGAGTCGCAATCGATCCCCCTTTTTTATTTGTGGCTATCCTCATTTCAGACGCCAAGCGGTTTTTATTATCTGTCATCACGTCGCAAATAATTCCTACGCCCCCATGGCCATAGAGCTCGTAAGTCAACTCATCGAAATCTGCTTGATCTGCATCCGTTGCTTTTTTGATGTTTCTATCAATAATGTCATTGGGCACATTCTGCGATTTGGCTTTTTGCAAAACCAGCCTCAATCGGGGATTCGCTTTGGGGTCAGGCCCTCCGACTTTAACTGCACTGATAATTTCTTTCGCCACACGGGAAAAAATTTTGCCCTTTTTAGCATCAACGCGCGCCTTTTTATGTTTGATGTTTGCCCATTTGCTATGTCCTGCCATTATTTACCTCATTCTAATCAATCGTTCACGATTTAATTCGATCCACTCCATGGCGTGATCGTACGCATGAAATTTCCTTTCCATTGTTTTAAACTGATGATGATGCACTTTCCTTCTGCCAGCTCCATCGCAGTAGCTGGGAAATACACAGTGAAGCATCTCATGATAGATCACAAAAGACAAAAGGTATTCCGGAACATCCACCCTATCCAACAACCGATTGATTTTTACCAAGCGCAAAGGTTGATGATAAAGACCAAATGTAAATTGCGATCTGAATTTTTTTCGCTGCTGTTCAAACCAGGTAATGTTCAAATCCAGCTGATTCTCAAAATACTGCCGGTTCACCTGGTCCATTAATTGTCGCAAATTATAGATGCTGCCAGCCGAATTCAGCTTCACTTTTCCCAACTCGTGAGTGTAGTCAAGCCGGTTGATTCTATCTTCCATGAAAGATTTCACGTCCGGAGTCAACTGTTTCGACTCTTTCTTAATATAGCATGCTAGGTCATCCATGATATTCTTCGGAGCATCGAGAAAAAACCGATGCATGGAAACCTTCGTGCAATCCGGTTCCCATTTGACACTCAACATCGTCGATCGATTATTATTGATCCGAAGCTTGACACTTTTACGCAAAGCCTGCTCAAGCTCGCGTTGAAAATCAGCCAGAAAAAAATTTTGATTCATTAAGAACAACGATAATTATTTAAAGGCGTCTTTCCATGAAAATGCGGCCGGTGTACGAACCATCCGCCTCTTTAATCCATTCATCCTGACGTCCGAATTCTTTAAACCCCATCCTTTCATACAGGCGCTTAGCAGGGTTTTCTGCATAAACCTGTAGGTGGAGAAGCTCTATTTTAAATCTTTCCCGTGCTAATTCTATTAAAGTTAATATAAGCTGAGCGCCGATCCCTTGAGCACGGTACCCGGGTCCGACAATGATTCCAAATTCGCACTGATGAGCTAACTTTTTATACGGCTGTAAATAGAGAGTTGAGATCCCGCACGGTTTCCCATGCATCTCGGCGGTGATGCTGCATCGGTATCGGCTAAATCCAACCCAACGACTAACAGCATCGTCGATCTCCACTTCATCCGCCATCGGAAACCATTTAGCAACTGACGGATCCATCAGCCAATCTTTCAAAAAATTCGCATCGCTGTTTTGCGTGTAGCGAAAATCCAACCCTTCGATTTCTTTTTTTTCTATTGTCATCGCGGTTAACCAAATTCTTTCAAATAAGCATTCACAAACAGATCTAGACTGCCATCCATCACTGCCTGCACATTTGCTGATTCTACTTTAGTTCGGGTATCTTTCACAAGACTATAGGGGTGAAAAACGTAATTCCTAATCTGGCTGCCCCAGCCAATATCCATCTTTTCTCCCCCTAACTCTTTGATTTTCTTTTCTCTCTCCATCACTTCCATTTCGTAGAGTTTAGATTTCAAAATCTTAAAGCAGGCTTCCTTATTCTGGTTCTGGCTGCGCTGCGATTGGCAGGAAACAACCACTCCTGTTGGAATGTGAGTCATTCTGACTGCAGAATCCGTGACGTTGACATGCTGCCCTCCGGCTCCAGACGCCCGAAATGTATCAATTCTAATGTCATCCGGATTGATCTCAATTTGGATATCATCAGTAATTTCTGGAGTGACATCGACAGATGCGAAACTAGTGTGCCTGCGGCTACCGCTGTCGAAGGGCGAAATGCGCACAAGTCTATGCACCCCCTTTTCGGCCTTTGAATAGCCAAAGGCAAAGTTTCCGGTCATCTTTAATGTCACACTCTTAGTTCCCGCCACTTCTCCTGGAACCATATCGACCACTTCGCACTTCCACTTCCTCTTATCGCACCATCGCTGGTACATGCGCGACAACATCTCTACCCAGTCGCACGCCTCGGTTCCTCCCGCTCCTGCATTAATGCTTAGATAACAATTTTTGTTGTCGAGTTCTCCAGACAGCATGCGGCGTATCTCAAGCTCTCCCAATTCATTTTCGATGCGGAAAAGCTCCTGATTCAGATCCGCGAGTAAACCTTCGTCACCTGCCTCCTCAGCTTCGGGCTGAAGCTCCTTAACATCTTCTAACCGCCGTTTGAGCTCTTTGCAAGGAATTGTCCACTGTTTCAGGGAGTTTATTTCGGTAATTACCTGTTGTGCGGCATCGGGATCATCCCAAAAGCCGGCAGCCTCCATACTTAGCTGCAGTTCGCCTACCCGTTTTTCTTTTTTAGGGATGTCAAAGATACCTCCACATATGAAGGATTCTCTTTTCCAAGTCTTTGACGTCAATTTTCTGAGGTTCGTTTGTCATCTGTCTTTCTTCTGTCTGATTTAATTGTTAGAGTATACCTGTTCATTGTCCTTTTTCTGAAAAAAAAGCTTCCCGCACACATTCCATACGATCAGGCAAATCAGAAGGGGATAGCAAATTTTGAACACAGGAGCTGTGACCATCGTAATCCCCTCCAGCCCGAACAACGACATGACATAAGTGATTGCCAAAGCAATGATAACGGAAAGAATAGGGTGCTGCGTTTTCTTCAGTACTTCATCATGCAAGTAGTCTGTATAAACCAAAATCAGGGCAATCGATGTGGAAAAGCATGCAAGGAGAATGGCCAGAATCGCAGCGAAAGACCAGGCCGGCCCCATCAAGACTTGTGCCAAGTAAGCAAGAGCTTCGTCTTTCGGAATCCCCTCCAGTAAACCTGCATGCCTGGCCGAAACAGCAATCAAGCTCACGTAAACACCAGCTAAGACAACGATACCGATTACAGACGAACGCACAACAAGTTTTAATGCCTGTTTCATCGTGCTTCCAGAGGAATTAATGATATGGATCACAGATGCCGAGAAGAAAAAAGAGGCAATCAAGTCCATCGTGTTGTAGCCTTCGATAATGCCTGAAAAGAATAGTCCGTCCTTAACTTCTTGAACACTGGAAGGAGTAGAAAAAGACGTGAATCCCTGGTAAAAAACGCAAGCGATGCTGCCCAAAAGAAGAGGCGTGATCCATTTTCCCAAGATGTCAAGAATTCCCAGTTTTTTTACGACAATCACAAAAATTAGTGCGCTATAAATCAGGCTAAACATCCAAAGCGGCGGCATATAAGCGAAATAGGATTTCATGCTGGCAAATGCCAAGGTCATGCATCTTGGAGCAGACCCCAAAGGGATCCAAATCGTCAATAGAAACGTTCTAAAGATAAAGCCCGGAACACGCCCGATCGTGTTGAAAAAACTCGCATAGCATCCTTCATAGGCAACCATAGCGACAACACCAAGAAAAGGCATTAGGACTGCCGTCAACAAAAAGCCTGTACCCATCGTCACCCACTGATCTTGTGCGAATTGTCCAACAAACAGAGGATAGATCAAATTCCCTGAACCGAAAAACATGGCAAACAATGCTAGCCCAACTACTAATGAAGATGTACTCTTATCCAGTTTCATGATTCAAAGACTCCTAAAAAAAATCGGCCCTACAGCCTTACCTTAACTTCAAAAAATATTATGTTTTAAGATATAATTTTATCTTCATCCATTGTTTTTGTCAATTTTCCACTTGTATATTGCAAAAAATACAAATCGCCAGTATATTTGCTATAATTTCGAGATTATTTAGAAATTATAGACAAAAATGATTATCGAGTTCTATTTTGAAATCTCTAGTCGTTGATAGAGAGCCTATCCGAATAAAGGATTCACTTATAAGGAAAAAATCGAGAAATGGTCGATCTTTGAATCTTTTTAGGCGAATTTCGATTTTTCTTTCTAAGGCGTTTCCTCAATTAGATGAATATGCAGATCGAGGAAAAATAACGGAAAGGTGTGTGGGCACGCCCTGAAAAAAAACGCCAAGCATGATTAAATCCTTTTATTCGGATAGGTTCGTACTATATAAGAACAATATTAAATGGCTTTTTTAAAATATAGGAGGATATCCTTATGACAATTGGATCTATTCAAAGTGGAATTAGTGAAGCTGCTGCAAAGGTTTTTACACCAATCAAGAATGCGGCCGCTTGGGCAGGACACCAAATCACTAAAGGTTTCGACAAATTCTCAGAATTGATCAAAACAGCGTGGAACACAGTGTTTCCATTTCTTAAAAATCTCGCGATCCGAACAACTGATTTTCTAAAAACGGCTCCAGGAATGGGACTTGTTCTCGGTGCATCAAGCCTTGCTCTTGGATACGCAGCACATACCAATCACGAGAAAAAGTGGGTTTCTGCTTCATTACAGGCAGCTTCCATCGTGACAGCTATTGGAACTGGAATCATTCTTGGATACGGCTACGCCATAGGATTTCACGCTCCGTTGATTTAGTCCATTTTTTTTGGAAGAGCCCTTATG
Source organism: Waddlia chondrophila WSU 86-1044 (assembly GCF_000092785.1). Classification (NCBI taxonomy): domain Bacteria; kingdom Pseudomonadati; phylum Chlamydiota; class Chlamydiia; order Parachlamydiales; family Waddliaceae; genus Waddlia; species Waddlia chondrophila. The sequence continues at coordinate 417,828 of NC_014225.1, read as the reverse complement.
CTCTTCCATTTTTCTTCAACCCCTGATTGCGTCCTAATCCCCTGACAAACGCTGTAGATGGACGGCAGATGTTTATCAGGGGATTAGGACGCAATCAGGGGTTCAAGAGATCTCAGCAATGATCTTCTCATCATTGTCAAACCGCATTTTCCACACTTTAGCCGCTCTTTTTAGAGGTGTTTTCTTAAGAGTGATTTCACTGCCCTCTTCTGAAGCTGTGACACAAACCCCATCGGGAATCACAATGCGTTGCTGTCCATGGAAAACAACCTGTTCAGCAATAAACTCTCCTTTCCCTTCAAAGAAAATTTCTAGCAATTCATGCCTTACCGGATCGTTTTTCCAGTAATCCCTAGTCTTTTGCCGATCGATTCCCCTATTTTTTACTGCAACGTTCTTCAAGCGGCAAAATGCACGCCCGCTCTCTCCTCTGATCGATAAAGATCCTTCCAGGCGAAGGTTGTCGATCTCTACGTCAGCTAGTTGGATGTGCATTTCCGAATCATCGGAAATTTCTCCTCCACGAATTTTTTTCGCAATCAAAGCATAGTTGGGACCCAGGGAAGGAGTATATAAAAAAATCAAGTTGGGACCTATCTTCAAGTACTCTTCCTTATCCACAAGCTTTGGCACTTTCACTCCGCAATCATTTGCCAGCAACTCTCGATGCAGCAGCAAGATTTTGTAGTAGCAAAACTCCGGCGTCTCTTCCACATCTCGATTGGGATCGAAAGCCTGCTTCACTGATCCCACCGTTTTTTCCCGTTCATTGTAAGTCAGGTAAACCGGTTGATGTTCCGGCTCCTCAGCATCAAACGGAATAACATCCGCGATATTTTGCATCGTAGATTCCAGCCTTCCTGCTCTCAAGGTGCGAGCCGTCCCATCAGGCGACCTGTACAAAGCTGTGGACTTTAGGTTAATTAACATGCCGGGAACCGGATATTCCTTTGCTCGAGAACGCACTTCGGATAAATCGACAAAAAGGATATTGGTATTCGCTGGAAAAAGAGAATAAGGACTTCCCTCTCTTTCTGGAATATCCTCGATTCCGTACTTCTTAAAATCGGTATATTCGACATTGGTTAATCTGTAAGAGCTGCTGCCACTCTCCTTTTCTGACTTGATCAACACATTCATTCCTTCGGAAGCATTGACTTTCCGAGGACAAGAGGCAAAACCAAACGCTTTATCCCCTTGCAAACCCACTCCTGTGAAAGCAAATAAACCGTCATCCTCTCCGGCTAGAGGATTATTGATCTGCCTGACAAGAGCTTTTTCCTTTCCTTTTTCGCGCAACCAGTCAAAAGCTCCCTGATCTTCCATCAACTTCCATAGAACTCCGTGCCCCCCTGGTTTCTTATAGAGGTCAAAAGAAGCAGACATCACCCAATGCCCTTCAACCGTCACAACGGGAACAAGCGGTTGAATAATCAAATAAAAAGAATTTTGAGAACGCTCAAACCAGCGATGCCTTTCAAGAATTTCCCGAATTCTGCGGTCATTATCTTTTTCCATGGAGGTCATCAACACAATTGGAATCTCGATCGGCTTTCCAGTGATCCGTTCATAGAGGAATTCCCTCCCTTTTAAATCCCTGATCAACCACTCCAAAAGAGTGATGCCTCCAAAACGGAGCTCGGCTGCAGGAAGAGGTTCGCCATTTTCATGATCCATCAAGTTCAAGCGGTCTCCAGCACCTCCGACCGCGTAAATTTCTGCCAGCTGCTCCATTCCCTCGATTCCGCGCTTGACAAAGCTTTCCCTTCCGAGAAAGCCCTTGTCAATCCTTGTCTCAGGAGGCTGCAAAAAGCATGAATTTTCAATTTTTTTATCAATAGATCCGCGGATTAATTCAAGAACTGCATTGTGATAACCAACGACCCCTCCAATTCTGCGGTAAAACTGCTCAACTTGATTAAGCTGGCCGGCCAGCTTTTTCAATTGACCGGCCAAATCTGCCTCACTCTGCCAATTCTGAAAAACAACTTCCCCTTCACCGATAGCGATTACAGATAATAGGGAGACCTGGGAATCTCCATCCATTTGGACAAGACAGTCATTAATAGGTTTAGCTGCCGATAGATATTCTTGAACGTTTAAATTTTGGCGAAGGATGCGCACCCTTTGATCAGCATCTTGTGCAGCAGCGAGTAATTTTGACAAGCTGGCAAGCCGTTGATTGTCTATCATGCTAATCCTGAGTTCATGAACCTGGTAAATAGCAATATACGGATAGGTTTAAGAAAGAGCAATCAATAAAAAAGAAATCTGTGCTATCTTTAAGGGCAGAAAATTTCCTTTTTATCAGGGATATCCTTTGACTATTAATTAGAGGAAACGATAAAAAAGTCCGTTATGACGGATCATGATTCAAAATAAGGAGAATAACAATGACAAAACAAAAAAAACCATCAGCGTTCATGAAGCCTGTAGGCGTTAGCGACGCTCTTGCCGAAATTGTCGGCAAAGGACCTATGGCTCGTACAGAAGTCACCAAAAAACTTTGGGACTACATTAAGAAAAACAAGCTGCAAGATCCAAACAACAAAAGAAACATCGTGCCTGATCAAAAGCTTGCGAAAGTGTTCGGTTCCACACAAGCGATCGATATGTTCAAAATGACCAGCAAAGTTTCTAAACATCTGCACGAAGCTGAAGCGGCGGGTGCTAAATAAAACACACTTCTTTCTCTCTGTGGAAGCATTTAGCTTCCACAGTATTCAACTATGGCAAAATCCAAGAAACAACATTTATCCGATCGAATTTGGGATCTTTGGTGTATCGGTTCCGTCTTGGGCATTTGGCCAAGGTTTATCGAACCGCGCCTTCTGAAAACAACCAAGTTGACCCTCCCCATCCCGAACCTATCCCCTGCCCTTAGCGGAACAAAAATTGTACAGTTCAGCGACCTTCACCTGAGTCGAAAAGTTCCTCAAAACTTCTTAGACAAACTTGTGGAGAGAATCAATCTGCTACACCCCGACATTCTCGTTTTTACCGGCGATTTCCTCTGCAGCTGCAAAATGGAAGACAAAGAAAGGTTGGTCGCCACTTTAAACCGTCTGAAGGCAGTTTATGGCTGCTTTGCCATCATGGGAAACCATGATTACGACCAACCCGTTTCTATCAATCATGAAGGAGTTTATGATGTTGACGAACTTCGGATATCAATGATCAAGCAAGGCTTCAAAAGACTTTTCTCTCCTCAATACCCTGTGGGAAAGGTCAGCAAGCCAGTCAAACAAATTCCGATCAATCCAGAACTGCTGCAAACTCTTGAAAAGACTCCATTTAAAGTTCTCAACAACCATACAGAAGTCCTTTCCATTAATGGAAAGGACTTAAACGTGACTGGATTAGGCGAATACATGCTCGGCCGCTGCTTGCCTGAGAAAGCATTTAGCAATTATCAAGCTGAAGCTCCTGGAATTGTCCTCTCTCATAATCCCGACAGCATTCCTCTTTTGGAAGCGTTTCCAGGAGATCTCATCCTTTCAGGCCATACTCACGGAGCCCAAGTCAACCTGCCATGGATATGGAACCATTTTACCTTAATGGAACAGCCGCAATACAAAAGAGGATTGTTTTCATTAGGAAAAAAATGGCTGTATGTCAATCGCGGGACAGGCTCGGTCATGCCGTTTCGGCTATTCTCAACTCCAGAAATCACAGAATTTACCCTTAAGGAAAATTGATGATTTTTGCCATTTATTACACCCTGATTGGCAAAACATTTTTAAAGAAATTCGGCAAATTTTTTCCTGATCTCAAAGATCTAGATAGGCGATTTCCCTTCAATGTCGACAACGAAATCTCTTTTTGTTTTCAATCAATTAAGCGTTGCCATCCCCGCTCGAAACTGATCCTGCTGACTGACCTAAATACCCCTGTTGAAATCATGGAAGGCGTTGAAGTGATCCGCTATGATGTCGATCCTGAGCAGCCTGCATACATGCGATTGATTGCGCAGCAACAGTTTTTAAAAACAGCAACTGCCTCAGAACCTATTGTATTTTGCGATTACGATCTTCTTTTTCAAGAATCGATTGAGCTTCTTTTTAAGGAAAATTTTGACTTGGCGCTTATCTATCGAAAGTCTTTTGAAGGCGGCCTGCATCCAGCTCCCATTAATGGAGGTTTTATAGGAATCCACCCTGAAGGATTTACCAAAGCGATCAATTTCTTGGAAACCGTCCACTCCTGCTACTTAGAGAATTATTCCGAATACAAGGAATGGGGAGGGTTTCAATCTTCCCTCAACAAACTCCTTGTGCCTAAAAAAGTGCACAATGCTTTCCCCAATCATCTCATCTATGAAGGAGCCGAGATTGCCTTGCTTCCATCTTCTGAGTATAATTATGCCATAGAAGCGCAAGGAGAATGGGTTGACTTTAAGCCTGATAAAAAAATCCTCCACTTCAAAGGACCAAGAAAAGAGGTCATGGCTAATTATTGGAACGACTATTTGGCATGAAAAAATACAAGTTGATCATCGCATACGACGGCACCCAGTATAGCGGTTGGCAAATGCAGCCCAATGCCCTTTCGATCCAGGAAGTCTTGGAGGAAAAGTTAAAAGTGCTGACAAAAACCCGCACCTCCTTAACAGGAGCAGGAAGAACAGATGCCGGGGTGCATGCAATCGGGCAAGTTGCGCACTTTAAAGTAGAGGCACCTTTCAACCCTTCCCTTCTTCGACTCTCCCTCAATGGACTTCTTCCTAAGGATATTCGAATCATGGATGTGGAAGAGGTTCCACTGGATTTCCATGCACGCTACAGTGCAACCAATAAGATCTATTACTACCATTTGAATCTAGGACCTGTGCAGGACCCTTTTGAGAAGCAATACAGCTGGAATATTACAAATTCTTTAAATATGGAATTGCTTAAAAAAGGGATTTCCTACTTGATAGGAACACACAATTTTTCTGCTTTCGCAAATGAGGCGAACCAGGGCGCAGCAAAGAAAAATCCTATACGAACGTTAAAAAGGATTTCCGTTGTTCCGGAAAGAATCGGCATGAGGCTGGAATTTGAAGGGGAAAGCTTTCTGTACAAGATGGTGCGCAACATGACCGGCACGCTAATCGATGTTGCAAAAGGAAAACTGAGTCCTGAAGAGATCAAAAAAATCCTTGAATCAAAAGACCGGAGAAATGCAGGGCGGGCAGCTCCTGCAAAAGGTCTTTTTCTCGTCAGGATCGACTATGTATCCAATCCGCTAAAGAGTTAAAGAGCTTAGCCCCTCTGCTGACAAACGTTTCCTGTTCAGGATAGTTGACTTGAGTAATCATAACCGCTTCAGCGGGGGTCTCCATCAACGCTTGCATCCCTCTGGGGGTATCTTCGAATCCAATCACCTTTCCTTCCTCCGGACACAGCTTTTCAATCGCATTCAGATAACATTCCGGATCTGGCTTTGCCTTAGTGTAGCTCTCCCTTGTAAACCAGTGGGGAATTGAGAAAAGTATCGGATTTCCCTGCTTAATCAATTCAATTTGCTCGAGGGGAGAATGCGTCACCACGCACCGTTCGATTCCTTCTTGATCCAGCACCCTTAAAAGCTTTTCAGCTCCTGGCATCATCGTCACACTTCCTTTGCTTAGCAGCTCGACCATTGCCTGTTTTTTCTCTTGGTAGAGAACTTCCCAATCAGATTCCATTCTCTCCAACCCAGGAACCGATTGCATTAACTCTCTTCTTAGAGTTTCCTGATGATAATGTGCCACCTGGCAATATCTCGAAAAATCCCATGGCAATTCAAATCCTCGGTCCCTGCACATTTTTTTATATGCCTGATAGTGGATCTCTTCCGTATTGACCAACAGGCCGTCAAAATCAAAGAGAAATAATTGATAATCTTTAGTCCATTCCATTATGATTTTCCTTTTGAGAACGTATTCCCATATTCAAATTTTAACTCTTCATCATGATCGGTATAAATCCAATGTCCCGCAATTATGCACCCATCTTTGGGTTTTTCACAATCTTCTCTCTTTTCCTATCCGGATGCTTTGATAAGGAAAAGGATTCGGCAAGAGCGAATAAAGGAAAACAGATCACAAGGCTTAGCCATGAAGTTAGCATAGTCCTGGATCCTCCCCGTTACCAGCCTTCCCCTCTTTATCCATGGGAAGAAGGTTTAGTCGGAAACCTTCCGAAAATTACAAAAGAGTACTTCCGTTGCAACGGCAGCCTGTTAAATCCTGAAAAAATGATCGAACGGAATGGACAGCTTGAACGGATCACCGATTGCGGAGGAGCTGAAAAGCACAGCCTCCCGTTAAAAGACGGCTTAGAGTTTGTTCAGCCTATCCTTATTTCCTTAATGAACCATATCCAGGCAGAGACCGGAAAAAAAGTCGTGATCACCTCAGGACACCGATGTCCGGAGCACAATCAATATGTCGATTCTTCGAAAAGCAACCTCTACTCCAAACATCAGGTAGGAGCTGAGGTGTCCTTCTATGTAAAAGGGTTGGAGGAATCTCCGGAAAGAGTTATCCAGCTTTTAATGGATTACTACAAAAACCATCAAGATGAAGATTTCCGTCAATTCCAACGTTATGAAAAGGATGACACAGGTGTCATAACCAAACCGTGGTACAACAAAGAGATTTATATCAAACTTTTCAAACAAAACGAGGGAAGGAATTTCGACAACCGCCACCCATTTCCTTACATCGCCGTGCAAGTCAGATACGACCCTGATTCGAAAGAAAGGGTCATTTACAGCTGGGATAAAGCTTACAAAAATTATTTAAGATTTTAACCTGTGATTGCGACCTAATCCCCTGATAAACGCTGTAGATGGACGGCAGATTTTTTAGTTTGTGACGAAGGGAATGTTCCTACATTCCCGAGGAGCAAAATGAAAAAGATGACGTTCAGCTATCAGATGTTTGTCAGGGGGATTAAGTCGCAATCACAGGTTTAAAGAAGGGGCAAAGCCCCTTCTTTTATACAGAAGCGTTCTCTTCGTTTTCTTCGAAATCAAAGTCTTCGTCATCCATTGCCATGATCTCATCAATTGCAAGATAAACTTGTAAAAAGTCCCAACCGAATGGACCGACAGTTTCTTTTAGTTGGTCAATATTTTCGATCGACTTAATTTTTTCCTGAACTCTTTCAAGAGAACCGAGTAATTCATCCGCTTCTCCTTCATATTCTGAGTCATTTTCCACACCATTTCGCAGCGTTTGATGAAAAGAATTTAAAGTTTCTTTGAATTCGTTAAAATCTTCTAGGTACATAGGATTCCTTTATTTTAAACATTGCAGTTAGCAATCAAAACAGTGTAACTTAAATCTCTTCTTGGATACAAGGGTGAATCGAAAATATCTATCTAAAAATAGACCAAGGAGCCAAGTGTGAAATCTCTGTTTTTTTCCCTTGTTACTATGTACTTGAGCCTAAACAGCATTTCGGCTTTAGAGCATCACGACACACCTCAATCGCATGCTGAAATTTTGGAACTTCTGCAAAAGTGGCCAAAAGATTTTAATCAAAAAAATATTCCGGCTGTTTGCGAGCTGTTTTCTCCGAGTTTAGTTGCCAGCTATCCTGGAGCTCCCGACAGAGATTTTGAAGGAATGTGCCAAAAACTTTCGGAATCCTTGTCCGACCCAAATAAGATATACCGTTATCAGCTGCCTGAAATTGAGCAAATCATTACCGTAGAAGACTTAGCTATCGTAAGGCTGATCTGGACTTTAGAAGTCTTTGACAAAAACTTCGAACTGATTGAGAGAGTAAAAGAAAAAGGATTGGATGTTTTTTGCAAGCAGAAAGACCAAGGATGGAAAATCATTATCTCTTATGCTTATACGTTAGCCTCTTCCTTTCCTCAACAACAATGAGGGGTTCAAATATACAACTAGATAGTGTCGTCAATTAAAACAAAAACCAAGGAAGAGTCAAGTATCATGTTTTAAAAAGCATCGAAGAGCCTGATCTAAGCGTCTTTTCTGATTCAGAGAGTTACAAAATAAAAAAACCGGACAAAGTCTCTTCAAAGAGGATTTGTCCGGTGAAGTGCCGATGTACGGACTCGAACCGTAACCTTGTTGCCAAGAGTGGATTTTGAATCCACCGCGTCTACCAATTCCGCCACATCGGCTAATATTGGAATGAAGTCTACCAAATTCTCATGAAATTTAAAAGAGAAAAGAATATGCTATCTTCTATGCCTAAACCCTGCCCGTGTCACAGCGGACTCTCTTATGAAAGATGTTGCCATCCCCTGCATCAAGGGAAACCCGCAACCAACGCTCGAGTACTTATGCGCTCCCGATACGCCGCCTACGCACTCAACCTTCCCGATTACATCATTAAAACAACCCACCCCGATAACCCTGCCTATCAATCCAATCAGAAAAAATGGACAAAAGAACTACAGGCCTTCTCCATTCATACGCAATTCATTGGATTGGAAATTTTCACCTTCACAGAAAAAAAAAAATGAAGCCTTCGTAACTTTCAAGGCTACCCTCAGCCAAAATGGACAAGACATCTCGTTTACAGAAAAAAGCCGCTTTCTAAAGAAAAATAATCAATGGCTCTACGCCAGCGGCATCGTTTCTATAAATAGCCGCCTCTGAAAAAATCGGCTCATTAATCCCTATTCTGCTTGGCTAAAAGGATCAGAGTTGCTGTAAATCCGATCCATGCCGTTGCAAAAGGAGCAAAATCATCAAACATCATACAAGCACAAAGAGCCACTAAATCAGCAGTTGTCATCGGGGCGTCAACAACAGGCTGAATCACCTCGACAACTCTGTCGACAAGCGGCTTAGTTTGAGAAGAGACTCTGCTAGACTGCACCAACTTGCAAAACAAAGCGCCAGCCCCACCTAAAACTAAGGTTTTGGGACCCTTAATCAAAGCCAAACTTCCCGAAACAGTCAGATACACATGATCTTTGACAAACTGCGGGATTCGAATCTCCTGAGGCGACGGCTCCGCCCGATTCCCCCAAGGAAACAAATTCCATAAACTCATCGCATACTCTTATACTTTAAGGATAGGTTCATTGGCGAGCAGTTTGGAAATGAGGCAAAGACTGCTCAAAGTTCGATCGGAATGGATTAATATCCAAACCCCCTCTTCTGGTAAACTTGCCAAAAACGGTTAATTTTTCACAGCAGCACTCACGCATAAGATCTATGAATATTCTTTCAATACATTGCTCGTGAAACTCCAAATGCTGGCGGTAGGAAACAATATATCTAAGCAAACATTCATGATCGATATGTGGGCCTTGGTAATGAATAAACAATGATGCCCAGTCAGGCTGACCTGTGACTAAACAATTAGATTTGAACAAATTAGTATGGATAGACTCCTGCACATGGTCTCCTCCGCATTTCAAAAGGGAAGGATCGACTTGATAGGTGTCCGCTTCAATATCCAATAAATCAAGCGAAATCCCTTTAAAATCGTTCTGCGGTAATCGATCGATAAACTGCACTCCGACCCCCATTCCGCAAGCCTTGGATAAATCTTCAATCAACGTTTGCAAAACATCATCGGAAGATTCAAACCGAGTCTGATTAAAGGAATTCAAATACAGCTTAAACGATTTTGACTCGATGAGATGAGATGATTCGCAAGGAAAAGTAAAAACCGCCAACGTAATCGCCGGCTTCCCCTTTGCATTTAGCCAAGAAAGCTCGTAACCAAACCAAACATCTTCTCCATGAAACGGCAGCTTTGTTCCAATGCCGATCTCTTTTCTCTTATCGGATCGCACGATGGGAAAGAGCAACGAAGGATCGTACCGATCCTTATAAAACGTCTTTTTTCCTAAAACTGAATCCTGCACTTGCACCATGCCTGCAATTTTATCAAAGAACGAATTTTAAAATAAAGAAATTCTCTCAAAAATTGCCGACCATGAATGGACAATCAATGAAAGATTGGCCGCAGCTTTCGCAACAGCATACCGCCTGGGGTTTTTAAACATGTAAATCAAAACAAGCAGAACCAAAATCTCCAAAGGAGCCAGATATCTAAACACTCCAAAACCATAAGCGCCGACTGCAGATGCAAACAATGAAGCAGCCGCTAGACGAAAGACCTTCTTAAATCCAAAAAAATGAATAAGCGATTGCGCTGCTGGATGAGCAAACGGATTTAGCTTGCGGCATAGCTCAAACGTAAAAAAAGCTCCGAATAAAAGAAGTGTGTAAAACACACTTGCTTCAGTCAACAACGCACGCGGATGGGACAAACTGATCGAAAGAAGGATCATCGGAATCAAAATCCCTTGGAACGCTAAGGCTTTGGCAAGAGGCTTTTTATCAAGAGCTTTTCCTAGGTAAAAACGATGACGGATCAGCCAAAAATAACCGCCAATCAGAAAAACTAACAAACGGCTCCAAGCCCCATAATAAAGAACAATGGCAGCGCCTAAAAAAATAAGGGCTATCTCCAATCCTCTTAAAACAACCTCAACCTCTTTCTTTTGAATCAACCCTCTTTGCAAAGGGCGGCCGGGATGAGCAACTTTGTCAATCTCAATATCATCCAAATCATTGCGAAGTCTAAAATAAAACATCAAAAAAAGCCAGACCATGCAAGAAGTAGTAAAATTGATTGGATTAAAAAGAGAGCCATCAAGGATCGCAGCGCTTATGGAAACCCCCACGATTACCAAAAAAGAGGAAAACGGGCTCAGTCGCTCAAACAAATAAGATAACCAGCGGTCCATGTCGCTTTAGGCCTGAATAAATGAATATTTTTTATTATCTCAACTTTTCAGTTTTTTTCAAGTCTAAATGAAATTCAGAGTTATCCATTGTTTTAAAACTGAAAAATCGAGACAATATTTCAAATTAAAAAAAGGATTAAATTAGTGACCCCTCCTATTCTTGATCATTCTAAAAGTCATTTTTTTGGACAACTGGAAACGTTTATAGATAAAAATTCCATGTCGGTAATCAGCACCGTCATTCCCTCTATCCACGACCCTCATCCTTCGATAAAAATTGAAGAGCTGCCCCGTGCATTGCAATACACCGCCAAGAGAATAAAAATGGTGGATCTCAATCTCCTTGAACTCTTCTACACGCAAACGCATTGCAACCTTATAAATCTTGCAAGCCTTGTACCCTCTATCGACCTTGATTCCATTTATATGCAATTTTCGATCATTTTAGGCTTGGTAAGAGAAGCGAATATGATTTCGGAGTCATTAGGAGAAAAAGCGAAAATTTTCGAGAATCAATTAAAAGAAAGGCTTTGCGTCTTACTTCCTCAGTTTGCACAAGGCCTTTTGCAACTCTGGCGTGAAATTTGTCAGCAAATGCCCGCTCTCACTGAAAAAATGGGAAGTGGAAAAAAAGCTGCGATAGAAGACCAATGCCAACACGTGTCGGAAGCGTTCGATTATTTAGCTGCACAGTTGTCTGAAAAAAAATGTCAATTCGAGCTTTTCAATACAGCGTCCATCCATATTGAACAACCGAATGAAAATGTCCGCTCTCAGCATGAATGGCTTGAACTCATGCTGCGCTACACGCAAACCTCTTGCAAATGGTATGACCGACATGCGCATTTTTGGACAATATGCGATTTCCATGAAGACACCGCAAATTATGATAAACGATTAGAACTCGTCCAAAAACTCATCAAGCATCGTCTAGACAGCCAAAGCCTTACCCCGAAAATCCTTGTTCAGTTTTATCAGTCATTGTCTGTCCATTTGAACAAAATTGGCAATATGCATACTTATGCTCTGAAAATCCTTGATTCTTTTCCAAAACAACAAATCTTGGATCCTCTAGGATGGTCGGAATCGATCAAGAAATTGATGGAAAAATCAGATCTCGAGAAAGAAAATGCTTTGTTCTATCAGCTTTTGATCCCAAACTGGCTTCCCAAAGTGATCAAGCTAGATAGTAGACGCATTATTGTCTTGCAAGCGATGCAGTCCGCCTCTCTCGCGGATGCTATGAAAAGCAGCCGAATAAAAATAGAGAGAAACATCTTACAGGCAATTATTCAAGAAGCTAAAAGTGTTTCCCAATACTTCATCAATATTAAAAACGATCTAGCTAAAGTGCCTGTCTTCTCATCAGGAGCCCAACAATTTTCTTTTTCCGATATGGGAATACATATTGAAAATATCACTACAATCCTTGAAGAGTTAATTGAATCTTCCGATGACAACGCTGCCGCGATTCTTTTTACATTGCAAGATTTAAAAGGATCGGTATGCGGCAGCTTGAATCAAGGAGTGGAATTCATCCTTAAAACTCTTCAGGAAATCTACCAAGTGATCGAAAACGAACAAACTCGGAAAAAAAAGATAGATCCAGAATTGATCGACAAAGTGATCGGAAATATTCAATGCGCCACAGAAATGATGGCCTCCTTAGGCAGTACGACACCAAAATTGAACAAATTTCTTTATGCACTGATTGAAGGAAAACTTCCGCAAGACCGCAAAGAAAGAGATCGAAAGAAAAGGAATCCTAAAGGTTCAGCAGCCAAGCAAAAAAAGACGATTTCCCGAAAAAGGCAAACAAAACCGGATTCATCCGAAAAAAAGAGCGGAGCCAAGGCGGAAAAACAGGAAAGCGCCATTGATTTGACAGAGAAAACTTTTTCCATTGTTGAAAATAAACCCGATCCGAAAGAAACGATTTCCATTACAAAAGCCACTCAAATATTGAAGGAAGCGACGGCTAAACTGCAAAATAGCCTCGCAGAAGCAGCGCAAGAAGGTGATTTTTCCGAGAAAGCTTATTCGATACATAATGTCAAATGGAAAACGCTTTGCAAAGAGCTTGCAAATGCTGGATTTATCCTCAAACGCTCCTCCGGAAGCCATCATCACTATCAACATCCTAAGGCGAAAGAGGTGGGAATCGCAACCGTTCCGGTCAATAGCAAAGACTCTTTATCAACGGGTGTGGTAAAAAATATTCGGTCCCAGATAAAACGTATTCATGATAAAAATTGAAGTCGATAAAGCTTCTCATAAATTCCTTTTTGTTTAAGAAGCTCAAAATGGGCTCCCGATTCTTTAACTGCTCCATGATGTAAAACAATAATCCTAGTGACATCTTTTATTGTCGAAAGTCGGTGGGCGATCACAAGCGACGTTTTCATATGGAGAATCTTTTTCAACGCCTCCTGAATAATCTTTTCATGAGAGGTATCAATATTTGCTGTCGCCTCATCGAGGATCATGCAGCTGCGGTTATGAGCCATGGCGCGCGCCATGGAAACTAATTGCCTCTCTCCAGAAGACAATCCCTTGCCCCTTTCCGTCAAGCGGTGATTCAGTCCATCCGAATAGCTGCTTAAAAGCGTATCCAACTGCATAAAACGCAAAGTTTTCTGAAGCTGTTGATCGTTGATATCAGGATTGCCAAGACAAATGTTTTCCCGTATTGAGCCGGAAAACAATTCTGGATCCTGTAAAACAACTCCAAAAAGCTTTCTCAAGCTAGAAATAGAATACTCGGTAATTTCCCTACCATTAATTGTAATCCTTCCCCTTTGATAATCGTAAAATCGCAAAAGAAGGTTGAGAATCGTTGTCTTGCCTGCTCCTGTCATCCCGACAAATGCAACGGATTCCCCCTTTTTCACTTCGAAGCTCAGCCCCTTTAACACCCAATCCTCGCTTCTATAAGCAAACCACACATTTTCAAATGCCAAATGATTCAGTTCTTCTACAACCTTTTCTCCCCCTTTGACCTCTTCCGAAAGATCCAAAACGCTAAAAATTCTTTCGGCTGCTGCTGCTGCAGACTGCAAAACATTGTAGCGCTCCGCCAAATCAGACAAAGGCCTGAACAGCATAAGTACGTAAAGGCTGAAAGTGAAATATGTCCCGGCTTGAAATCCGCGGCCTAAAGGCTCCCACTGAACCAACAGCACAAAAACAGCGATTAAGGAAAAACTCTGCACAAAATCGATACTGGCAAAAAACTTGGCAAAGTGATGAATCGTCTCCACATTCGCCTCGCGATGCTGCAGATTCAGCTCATCGAAAATTTTTTTTTCTTCTTTTTGAAGACCAAAGCTTCTAATCGTTGATGTTCCTAAAAGATGTTCTTGAACGAACGCGTTCATTTTAGCCACAGCTTTCCTAATGAGTCCGTAACATCTCCGCTGTTCCCGGCTGAATGTACGCGTAAGCAGATACACGAAAGGTAAAATGACAATCAACAAAATGGCAACCTTCCAATTCAAAACAATCAGGCAGATGCAGATGCTAATAAACAGAACAACGCCTCCGAACAATGGGATCAAACTTTCGGCAAACATTTGATTGATTTGATCAACATCGTGTATCGTCCTCGTCATTAATGTCCCCACTTTTTGGTGATTGTAAAAATCGATCGGCATCCTCTGAATATGCCGGTACACATCAGAGCGCAGAGCAAACAGCGCGCGTTGTCCAACGATATTTTTCAACAACACGTTTAAACTATCCAAAAGATAGGCAAAAAAGAGCATTCCAATGATGATAAGCGATTGCCGGACAATAGCTGTCAGCTGGCTGCTGTCCCCCTTTAAAATCGAATCTGTCACCTGGCCAATATACACGGGCACATAGGATTCAACTCCTTTAGAAACTAATAAAATTGCCACAGCGGAAAAAACCATCGTGCGATAGGGGAGCAAATACTTCCATAGCTTGTGCATAAGCTCACGGTCAAGTTTTTTCATGTCTGTCTATCCTTTGCAATTCCACCAACGCTGCATACTGACCGCCCAACTGCATTAACTCTTTTGGAGTGCCTTCTTCTGAAACTTGGCCGCCTGACAGATAGATGACGCGGTCCATCTGCTCCAAAATCGACATACGATGCGTGATCAGCAAAACTGTTTTCCCTTTGAAATTCCTCCTCATCGATTGGAAAATGCGCGCCTCCGTATCGGAATCAACAGCTGAAAAGATGTCGTCCAATAGTAAAATCGAACGATTAACCAGAAATGCGCGCGCCATGGCAAGGCGCTGCTTTTGCCCTCCCGATAGTGTCACCCCCCTTTCTCCTACCAATGTATGATACTGTTCAGGAAAGTCGAGAACTGTTTCATGAAAATCGGCAAAACGGGAAACCTCCTCAATCTCCTGTTTAGTTGCTTCCCGTTTACCAAATTTAACATTCTCTTCAATGCTTTTTGAAAAAAGAAAAGGAACCTGCTCTACTGTGACAACCTCCATATGAAAGGCGCTCAAAGGATACTTATGGATATCTCTTCCTCCAATTTCAATCATCCCCTCCGGAATTTCATACTCCCGATTAAGCAGCTTGAACAGTGTGCTTTTTCCTGCACCCACCGGCCCTGTGATCCCAACAAACGCCCCTCCTTCAATCTCTAGATTAAAATTCGATAAGGCAGGGATCTGCTGAGAAGGATAGCGAAACGTCAGATTTCTAAAGGCAAGCCTTGCCCCAGCCGGAATTTTCAACTCCGACACCAGATGATCCACCACTTCGATCGGCTCCTCATAAATTTCCAGCAGCCGATCATAAGCTGCGCGTCCCCGTTCAAATACAGGGATCAGCCAAGCAAGCATTAAAACAGGGAAAAAGATATAGGATTGGATCCACATGAAGGACACAAAATCGGCCGCGCTCAACTCTCCCCAACCTTTCAAGATGACGAAACCCGAAAAAAGCACGAGAACAACGGTAGTCACCTTTGTCAAAAAAGTGAAAAAAGGAAATAGAGCTCCTTGCAGGGTTGCTAACCGAAGATTCATAGAAACCAGCGAATTGCAAAGAGCTAGAAAATATTTAAAAAGCGTATTTTCGATCACATAACTCTTGATCGTCCGAATTGCCGAGTAATGCTCTTGAGCCATATTACTTAAGTCTGCAAGACTTTTCTGCACTCTTTTAGAGAGTTCGTAAAGACGTCCCCGTATAGCAAAATTGACGATCGGAATGAGGATCATAGGAATCATCGAAATCACTGCAAGCTTCGTAGAAATGAAAAAAAGAGCAGCAAGCCCCGGAATAACTAAAGTGAGAAAAAACAACGGATACATGATCCCAGGCCCCAGGACATCGCGATAAGCTGATATGTCGTTGGTCAAGCGGCTCAGCAATTCGCCAATCCCGTGATTATCGAAAAACGCCATTGATTGGCTTTGAATCCTGCTAAACAACTTTGACCGAATCTCCACCTCCACATCCCGGCTGACCGTAATGAATGTAACGCGCATCTGATATTTTAAATAGGCGGAAAGAATTGCAATCAAGAGCAAAGAGGGTGCCCATACCCAAATATTTCCTACCTGAGCACCCCATAGCCACCAAAAAAAGTCATGCAGTATTCCCTCTTCAACTGGAGAATTTGGGTCGACAGCGATGACTGCCTGCCTGAAAACAAGGGGATTGAAAATCAAAAGGCCATTTGAAACTAGCAACATCAGGAATCCAAGAAAAAATTTTTCTTTATATTGCCAAAGAACCTTTTTCAAGGATTCAAACAAGCTTTTTTCCATTTTATCCTTAATTACAGCGTAAAACCCAGCTCTTTAGAGCTGGGTTTTTAATGGCATACCATAACCGGAATCAGGATAATTTTCCAGGAAGGCCTATAGCAAATTGCACCACTCAATCGGTTTTGGAGCTGGAGAAGGCGTTGATCCCAGCTCTACCTTGACATCACCCCAAGCATATCGACATGCTTTTTCTACGTTGCTTTCTCTGCCAAAAAGCTCTTGGGCAACCTCTACTGTCTTAGACGCAAAGTCGGAAAATGTCGGATGGCTACCTACCCTTTGCCTAGCCTCATACCAAACTCTTCCCGTTCCGTTCCAAGTATAAGCATAGCGCTCATGATCGTAATCCCTCAATTTTGTAGAAGCCAAATAAAAAGCTTTATTCGGAATTCCTGAATTGATGTGCACTCCTCCATTATCATCCAAAGTGTCGTCGTAAGCATCCATACTTGCAGTCTGCGGGTCGTCTCCAAATACAGGATGATCGCGATAAGCTGTCCCAGGATTTTTCATCGAACGCAATGCATACTTCCCGCCAACCAACAGATGTTCTCCAATCAACCAATTCGAGCTGTCAACAGTTTCCTTCTGAATCGATTGCTTGGCCATGATGCCAAAGACATCCGATATCGATTCATTCAACGCTCCAGCCTGGTCCTGATAGCGTAAATTGGTATCAAATTGCGAAACTCCATGCATGTATTCATGCGCGTAAATATCACTGTCGATCGTAAAAGAAGCAATGTACTTACCATCTCCATCGCCAAATACCATCTGACTTCCATTCCAAAACGCGTTTGCATAGTTTCTGTCATAGTGCACTGTAGAAACGACTTCCATTCCGTTGTTATCGATAGAGTTCCTTTCAAAAATGTTCCTGAAAAATTCATCTGTCTTCACGGCCCATCGATAAATATCCACTACTGCTTTATCTGTCGAAAGATCAGGGGATACAATTTTTGTTCCGGGAAGCTGTGTCGACCGTTTTGCATCGTAGATTTTGATAACAGATGTCTGAGAATCCGAAATTTCCGAGAGATTATAAGGAACAAAAGTCCTTCGATGAAATTCTTTCTGGACCTGACACCTTTCTTTGCGCACACGATCATCCTTACCCAGAGTGTTCAAGGCAATTTCTTTGATCTGATTATCGCCTTCCTTTTCAGCGAGTTTTCTCAACATGTATTCCGGAATAATGCCGCAACAACCTGAATGTCCAACGGTTTGCGTGCATGAAGCCAAACTGCTCATTATCTCCTCCTCCCATGAAGTTTTCCTCATTCATCCCATATAACAAAGTAACATTAATCAGAAAACATCATTCTCAATACACTTAATGTTAATTAATTAATTTAAAAATAAAAAAAATATTCTTATAATTCTTGAAAATCAGAACTTTAAAAAAATAAAATTTTTTAATAGAAATAAACAAACTTAAATATATATAATCCAATATCTTTCAAAAAAAATATAAGGAATATATTAGTTATGTCTTTTTATCCAATTACCTCAATCTCTCAATTTTTTCAGTTAAGTGATTCACCTGTTGATCAACAATCCGCTTCGTTCATTAAGTTAGGATTTAGTGAAGCTCAAGCAGAATTTCTTACAGATGCCGGCTACAAAACTGATGAAGTGCAGCAAAGAATCAATGACGGCTTTACTCCGGAAGAGATCTACAATGCTGTTATTGTTAAACAGCTGCACGATAGAGTCGAAATAGCTGCTTATCGAGCATTACAAGAAGGAATAGAAACGCTGCAGCTGATCAAAGGAAGAACAAGTACAAGAATTTCATCTACAGAATCCGACTACCTTCTGCACGATTGCATTAGAAAGGCAGCTCACGCAGATATGCGTTCTAAAGACGGATATATCACCATGCGAGGAAAATATCTAAACACAAAACAAATAACTCCTGTGATTGAAAATGTTTCTGTCATTACGACAGATAGGGATAGCAAACTCACTAAGGCTACATACGCAAGATTTGAGGAATTGCTTGCCAATCTCGATGAGCACAACACAATGGTCAATACGATTCTGTTTAATGCTTGGGGAGTGCCTCAGAAAAAAGAGCACATCCATCTCGACGAGATCAAGAAAAAGGCAGAATTTACCGGTCCAAAGCCTTTAGACTAAAAAGTTAACAGCTTAAAAGGCGTTTCGTCCAAGCGCCTACATCAAGAATCCCTTGAAATTAAGCAATCTTATTGGAAGAGGAAGTTTTGGTCGCCCAGCTTACGTTAGCCCTGATTTTTCGCCTTGCATCCCCTACCTAAAGGAAGGGGCCTTTCGGCGAAGAAGGATAAATTTTCCTTGGGAGAATAACCTTCACATTTTCCCAAGGAAAGAACTCCAATCATCTCGCTAGCCAAACACCCTTGAAATATCATTATACGTTAGAAAGAGGAAAAAACTGATCAAAAGAATAGCGAAAACAATCACCACTTTTTCCAATGTCTTCGGCTTCATGCGCCGCCCTGTGACCATCTCAATAAATGCAAAAACAATCGTTCCTCCATCTAAAATCGGCACCGGCAGCAAATTCAAAACACCCAAGTTCAAACTAATCGCTCCAATCCAAAATAGCGCTTCCATCAAACTTTGCGATGATGTCGTCTGCACCATATGAACAATGCCTACAGGTCCAGCAATATATTTTGGACTGAGGGTTCCTGAAAATAAAGCCTGCATTGTACGGCCGATCTCCTTGGCAACATTTGAAAATACAGTCACTGGATTTGGGTTGTAAACCACCTGACGATCCTGAGGATTGGGAATGCCCAACACAAGAAGTTCCTGACTTTCTTTTAACTGGCCAAGCAGCTGCGCACGCCTCTCCGGATCTTCGATTTTTTCAATTTCCTGCTTCTTCTCAAGCAATTCTGCGGCATACCACGCCTTTGTTTCTTCCGACATCGGAAAATTCTTGCGTGCCATAGGAGTCACAGGCGCTAAAAGAACCAAGTTTCCCGCACGTGCTTTTAACGCATTAGTTCCTATGCTATCTGCGATTTGGTGCAAATGCATCCACTCGATATTTTGATTAAATGAAACATTCGCTTTTTGGTAAGGGATAACAGCCGTTTCAGCAGAGTCCCTCGCAACAATGATCTGTACTTGCTTTGTTTGAAGCCCGCGGAGAATCTCATAAGATCTCTTGACCTGTTGCCCCTGAACTGCAATGATCCGATCTCCTGGACGAAGAGGCTCTTCAAGATCGGAAAACAGATGAACGGGAAATGCTTTTTTCTGATCTGCTTTATCGATAAAACGAAGCTCTTCCTCAACAACGCCGTCATGAGTCAGGTTATAAGGGATCGCGTACAAATCTTGAAAGCGGCGGGAATTGAGCCCTGCTTCATACATCCAATCGATCATCTCTTCCCTAAACTCAACGTCGGGCCTAAGTTCCTGCGCCCTGACACGAGGCACACGCCGATGAATGATGTCATTTCCCCGTTTAATTGTCATTAGAACGCGACCATCGTTAAGCAATTCGCTCAATTGCGCGTTTGAGAAAACCGTCTCTCCATCCACCCAAAGAATGCGATCGCCATATTGAATGCCGCTGTTTTGCAATGGAGAGCCCTCAGGCAACGGATTTTCACGACCATTATGCAAACGGTCGTAAATGATATAGCTTGCTGAAGAAAGAATTCCTGTTGTTTTCATCTTTTTATCGGCAAAAGCGGGATTGGGATAAGAAGCGACAGTGTATTCAAAAGGAAATCTCTCTCCTGTTTCGTAGTCGATTTTCGTCCCTTTGATCTTGATCTCCTCATCTCCTAGCAAAGAGGCATACAAATGATCCTTATAACTGGAAAACGGATGCTCGTCATAAGAATCGACTTCATCCCCGGGACGAACGCCTAGAGCGTATAACTCAGAGTTGGGATCTACCCATCCAATTTTTGACGTATACTCCGCAAAAGACTTAGTACGGCCACCGATCGCCCACAGCAAAGCAAACACTAACAGGGCAAACACGAGATTGACGAACGGCCCCATAAATGCCACTTTAATTCTATTCCAGGGACCTTTGCCAAAAAATCCGTCTTTGACCGCGTAAGGATCGACAGTGCTATCTGTATCTGTACCGGCGATTTTAACAAATCCTCCGAAAAGGAGCCATCCGATCTGCCACTTGACCCCATCCCTCATCCAGGAATAAATAGGTCTGCCAAATCCGATAGCGAAAGTCTCCACCCGCATGCCGACACGGCGCGCCATCCAATAATGGCCCAGCTCATGGATGAAGATCAGAAAACTTAAACCAAGAATTGCAAGTACTATATAAATTAAATTCGCAAACATTCGCGCTTTTCTCCAAACAAATAAATGGACATCATCTTTGCAAAGTTGAGATCATAACAGATAAACGCACTATTTGCCAGAAAAGATTAGGGAGCGTCCTCAATTAGATGATGGACACGCCCCAGGGTTCATGCATTATAGGTGGAAGAGCTGACCTTTCCTCCTGTTCCTGTCCAGTTGGTGTGAAAGGACTCGCCTCGAGGCCTATCGACACGTTCATAAGTGTGCGCTCCGAAATAATCCCTTTGCGCCTGCAACAAATTGGCCGGCAGCCTGGCTGTGCGATAACCATCGTAAAACGCTAATGCCGAACTAAAGCAGGGACAAGGGATTCCTAGTTGAGCAGCAGCTGCAACCACTTGCCGCCAGCCTGATTGCGCTTTCCCGACTTCTGATTTGAAAAAATCGTCGAGAAGCAAATTTTGAATGGCTGGATTTTTGTCATAAGCTTTTTTAATATCACCCAAAAAGCGGCTGCGGATAATGCACCCCTCTCTCCACATCAAAGCGATTCCGCCATAATTAAGAGTCCAACCAAATTCTTTGGCTGCTTCCCGCATCAGCATAAAGCCTTGGGCATAACTCACAATTTTTGATGCATAAAGAGCTGATTTGACAGCATCGACAAAATCTTCGGCATCCCCTTTGAAAATCGCTTCCGGACCATGCAGCACCTTGCTTGCTGACACCCGTTCATCCTTGATAGCGGATAAGCAGCGCGCAAAAACCGCCTCGGCAATTAAGGTGACAGGCATGCCGAAATCAAGAGCATTGATTGCCGTCCATTTACCCGTTCCCTTTTGCCCCGCCACGTCGAGAATTTTCTCCACAAGCGGCTCGCCATTCTCCTGATAGGAAAAAATATCGGAGGTGATTTCGATCAAGTAGCTGTTGAGTTCCCCCTCGTTCCAATGGTGAAACACATCATGCAGCTGTTTGCTTGAGAAGCCCAACCCAACTTTCATCAGCTGGTATGCCTCGCAAATCAGCTGCATATCGCCATACTCTATGCCGTTATGCACCATTTTGACGTAATGGCCGGCACCTTCTTCGCCAACCCAATCGCAACATGGCTCCCCTGTTTTCACCTTGGCTGCAATCGCCTGAAAAATCTCTTTCACATGCGGCCAAGCCTCCGGATTTCCTCCGGGCATGATCGAAGGTCCATGGCGGGCACCCTCTTCTCCTCCGGAAATTCCCGTTCCAACGTATAAGATCCCTTTTTCTTTCAAATCGCAGGTGCGCCTTGTCGTGTCATCAAAGCGGCTATTCCCTCCGTCGATCACAATATCTCCTTCTTCCAAATAGGGAAGCAGCAGATCAATAAAGGCATCCACCGGCTTGCCAGCCTTTACCATCAACATGACCTTCCGCGGCCTTTTAAGCAAGCCAACCAACTCTTCAAGGCTATGAGCACCAACAATTTCAGTTCCTTTTGCCGGCCCTTCAAGAAAATCATCGACTTTTGATACCGTACGGTTAAATACCGCGACCTTGTAGCCATTGTCATTCATATTTAAAACAAGGTTTTGGCCCATAACGGCCAGACCGACTAAACCAATGTCTGCTTTATCCACCATCATTTTTTCCCCAATAGTTATTCTATTTTCATCATGGACTAACCTTCCCATTGGATGCAAGAATCGTCTTGATGTAAAAAGAAGCTTTCGTTAAGCTAAAGCATATGTCCTCGTAGCTCAGTTGGATAGAGCGATTGCCTCCTAAGCAATAGGTCGTGCGTTCGAATCGCGCCGGGGACAATGATGATCCATCAAGATCTTAAATAATCCTGCACACCATTTGCAATGCTTTCCGCTATCCGCTGGATATGAGCAGGATCACGCAGCCGGGCAAGCTCCTTTTCATTGGTCATGAATCCTCCCTCAATCAAGATTGCCGGCATTCGCGTTTCTCTGATCACGGCAAAGTTTCCGTTTTTAATCCCCCTGGATTTCATTTTGGTCGAAGCAATGACGCGATCCAATACCTTCTGAGCAAGAATTTTAGAACGGGAAGTTCGAACAAGGTCATCCTGATTATCATAATAATAAACCTCGACTCCTTCCGCAGCCTTATTAGGCGCAGAGTTGTAGTGGACACTGACAAAAAGGGTCGCACGGTTGCTGTTGGCAAAATCTGCACGCATCTTCAAAGGGACAAAAAAATCTTCGCCTCGGGTTAATATGGTCTGATACCCTTTTTGTTGCAAAAACTGATTGAGCAGCAAGGCTGTTTGCAAATTAAGGGCTTTCTCCTCAGTTTGTGGATCCGGACATTTTGCTCCGAGATCTTTCCCTCCATGGCCTGCGTCGATCACAATCACAGGCCTTACCGCCTCACGCCTGACTCGCACCGCCGCAACCTCATGATCCGAACGTTCCCACTCTGGAGATTTTGACGCACAGCCGGCAAAAACAACTGCGATCAATCCAACCCAGACGTTTTTGATCCATCGCTTAATCATGAACCTATCTCACTATTTTTTAAGAATTCCCTGCGATTGCTTCTCCTCATGAATGTAATATATCCTCTACAACTTCGCGATCTTTAAATTCTATTGTTTGATGCGCAAATATTTGATAAGGTTCATGCCCTCTGCCCGCAATCAGCACCACATCTTCCGGTGTCGCGCGATGAATTGCCTCCTCGATGGCCTTTCGCCTGTCTTCAATCTTGATGAAACAGGAAGGATCATTAAAGCCCGCAACAATTTGATCCATGATGTTTGCGGGATTTTCCGAACGAGGATTATCGGAAGTGATGATGGCCAAATCAGAAAATTCCTCGGCAATCCTCCCCATTTGCGAACGCTTATAAGGATCGCGATCCCCGCCGCAGCCAAATACAACGATCAACTTCCCTTGAGTCAGCTCTTTTAAACAATTTAAAACATTTTTTAACGCATCCGGTGTATGAGCAAAATCAACGAAAAGCTTCAATCCGCGCTTGTTGGGCACATATTCCAAGCGGCCCGGCACAGGAGGAAAGCTCTTCACGGCGTCCAACACTTTGTTCAAAGGAACTCCCAGAGATATTCCGCATCCGATCGTCGCAAGGCTGTTTAAAACGTTAAATCGGCCGATCAACGGAAGAGAAACAGGATAGCGTTTTCCTTGATGCACCAACGTATACACAATCCCTTCCGCACCCAGCTGTATTTCCTCTGCTCTCAGATCTGCATGATTGGCAATCCCATACGTAATGATCGGCACCCGGCAGCCGTCAATAATTTTTTCAAACCAAGGATCGTCGATATTAACAACAGCAGCTTTGGGATAATTTTTCCTTTTTTTAGCTTCCGGATCAAGAGACAAAAAAAGCTTCCGCTTCTCTTCACAATAGGCATCCATCGTTTTGTGATAATCGAGGTGATCCTGAGATAAGTTGGTGAAAATCCCCACATCAAAGGAGATTTCACTCACTCTTCCCTGATGCAATGCATGAGAGGTCACTTCCATTACTGCAGCTTGAGATCTTTGATTGACCATTTCCCTGAGCAGCTTGTGATTGGTGGCAACGTCCGGAGTCGTGTGGGTTGCCGGAGCGGCGTGGTCTCCAATCAGATATTCAATCGTTCCGATCAATCCAGGGCGCATTTCCAAAGAATCAAAAAGATGCTTGATAAGATAAGAAACTGTTGTTTTTCCGTTTGTTCCTGTCACCCCGACCATCAGCAGCTCCTCTCCTGGGCGATGATAAAACGCCGAGACGAGCTTGCCTTCCACAACAGCTACATTCGGATGAATAATCTGGCTCACTTTCAATGATGGGTCGAAGATATCATTGAGTACGGCGGCAGCTCCGGTCTCTACAGCTTCAGCGATGTACTGCGAACCGTCGAACGTTCTCCCCTTCTTGGCAATGAACAGATTCCCGGGCGCTACCTGCTTGGAATGCGCACAAATTCCGGTGATTTCAATCTCTTTCGAGCCTTTGATTTCTGCGTTTGGAAGATCTTTGATGAGTCGTTTTAGCTTCATGGAATATCATTTATTCCATTTTTCATAGATTTCTTGCAACTGGCGTGTTTCCTTTACCCAATCCGCGTTTTCAGGATCGCTGCGGGGATCTCCGTAAGGATAACCTCCTGGATCATCCGGAGGAATACCTAGGTACTCAAGCGTTCTTCGTCCGATCTCTTTGAATACAGGCGCTGCGGCAATGCTGCCATTAAGATTGCTCCCTACTCCAGGGATAAAGCGGCATTCCGGTTCATCCATGACAACAATCAAGACAAAAACTGGATCTTTGACAGGAGCAAAGCCAACGAAGCTGGCAACTGTTTGTTTTTTTGAATATCTGCCGTTTACAATCTTTTCGGCAGTCCCCGTTTTGCCTACCTCAGTAAATCCCCAAATATCAGCCCGCCTTCCGCTTCCGCCTGTTTTGGTGACATACTTCATTGCTTCAACCGTCCGATCGATAACAGCTTGATCCAACACCCGAAATGAAGGAAGATTTCCACCCCCTGCGACAAGATGCGGCGTTATCCAATAGCCTCCGTTTGCAATCACTGCCCAAGCCCTTAAAATCTGCAAGCTGGTGGCCTGAAGATTATAGCCCATAGCTAGAGAGAATGGTGTCGATGCTGACCACTCTAAAGCACCATTAGGGTGCAATTTTCCCGGGCGAGGAACCACACCCCAACTTTCGGAAGGAAGTTCGATTCCTGTAGGTTTTCCAAAGCCAAAAGTATCGGTCAATGCAGAGCGATACCATTCATTACCTAAGCGCTTAATAATCCTTTCAACCAAACGGGCAGGATAAATGTTGGAGGATTTCTGCAAGGCCATATTGAGATTCAGGTAGGAGTGGGCCCGAGTATCCGAAATCACCTTCTGCCTGCCGGGAAAGCGGCCATCGAGTGTAGGCATCATTTCCTCAGGATCAAATAGAGGAGGCTCTCCTCTTTTTCGCAACTCATCGTTAGCCTGAAGAGAAATGGCAACGGTAATCGGCTTCATCGTGGAACCCGGTTCATAGGCATCGGTAATCGCATTGACCTTGGTATCTCCCACCTTTTCAGGATCATTGAAATACTCCGGATACCTTTCCGGATAGAAAAACGGGTATTGAGCCAAAGCAAGTATAGCGCCGGTTCCTGGATCCATCATAGCGGCCCAGCCTTTTTTCGCTCCACAACGCTTCACCCCTTTTTCCACCTCCTCTTCCGCAATCGCTTGTAAAATGTGATTGATCGTCAAATGAATATCTTGGCCATTGACAGAAGGATGCATCACTTGCCCGGTTTCAAAGCGGTGTTTGGGCGAACGCTTCAGCAAACGGCTCCCTTCTTTGCCGCGCAACTCCTTATTGAAAGCAAGCTCCAATCCACCCGTCGGCACGACCTGCTTGGTTGTTTCATCCCGCTGATTCTGCACAGTATGCAAAACCTGCCCTAAAAGCTTTCCAAAAGGGTACGAACGCTTGTAGTCGGCGACAAAATACAGTGCGTTGCTGGGAATTTTACGTCTTCTGGCAAACGGAGACCACCAGTTCAAAAGTTGATCTTTTTCTTCTTGATCCAGCCACATGGCTAGCTTTCGGCTGCGACTGCGCCGATCGAATGCGTCGCGGATATTCTTCCTTTCATCGGCGGAAAGAGAAAGTGTTCGAGCAATTTCATCGGCGATGACATCTCTGTGCTCTTCCGAAATCGACATCGGATCGATGTACAAGTGATGTTTCTGGATATCGAAAACAAGTTTCTGCGGCTCTTCCGGGTGTTTTTTTTTAATCGCTGTGTTCGACCAAAAAGTCCCCCTTCTAAATGGCTCTTTCACGACAAAAAAGTGCTGTTTACGCGCAGTTTCACTCCATTTTTCATGTTCAGCAATCTGCAACTTGAAAAATTGAAAAATCAGCAAGGAAAAAAGGAAATAGACTCCAAGGGAGATCGCAACCAGCCGCCGGCGTCCCTTATCCCTCATTTCTCCCCCTCATCGATTTTAATATCGATCACCTCATCCAACCTAGGATACCTCAGGTGGCCGTATTCGGGTTTGCGAGCCAATTCCATCAAATGGATAGGGCTCTCAAAGCAGTCAATCTCATACTGCAGCCTCTCATTTTCCCTTTGCAAAGCTTTCAACTCTTTTTCCAATGCAGGAATCGCAAGGCGTAAAAGTGTCAGATCGTTGATTGTATTGATATTTGTGTAGAGAGTGATCGCCGCAACTGCGATGCAGATTAAAATGCGAATCAAAAATTTGGTTTGCTGCGTCATCGTTTTTCCACCACTCGCAATTTGGAACTCCTTGAGCGAGGGTTTCTTTCGACTTCCGCTTTTCCTGGAACAATGGGTTTCCTGGTAATTAGATTAACGACAGGCTCTTTTGAAATGAATACGCCTCCAACCCCTCTAGTGCTTTCCTTATCATCGGCTAAATAGCGGAACTGCCGCTTCACAATGCGGTCTTCGAGACTGTGGAAGCTGATCACTGCCAATCTGCCTCCAGGATTCAAGCAGCCGATTGCCTGTGGGATCACTTCCTCGATCCGCTCGATTTCTCTGTTTACCGCAAGCCGCAACGCCTGGAAGATAAGCGTTGCAGGATGGATTTTCCCTTTTCTCGGCCTCCCTAGAACGGAAGTCAAAACTTCCACAAGCTCTAATGTACGGGAGATCGGCCGCGCAGCGGCAACCGCCCGCGCAGCCGCCCGCCACCTCTTTTCTTCCCCATACTTCTTAAACAGATCGCCTAATTCCGCTTCCGGCCAAGTATTGACGATCTCTGCAGCTGTCAGCGGTTCTTCCGGATTCATCCGCATATCGAGCGGTCCGTCCTGCTGAAGGCTAAAACCTCTTTCAGGCCGGTCAAACTGCATTGAAGAAACTCCAAGATCAAGAAGGATGCCATCCACTTTTTCCAGTCCGTTTTGCGCAAGATGTTCTTTTAAGTCGGAAAAATTTCCTCTCTGAAACATAACTTTTTCAGACCATTTCGACAATCTTTCCCGTGCGATTTCCAATGCATCCGGATCTTGATCGATGCCGAGAAACCTCTGAATTTCCGGATGAGCGCTTAAGATTTCAGCAGAGTGGCCGCCGGCTCCTAAAGTCCCGTCGACAAAACGCTTAAGATCGACATCGGAGAAACTTTCAGCGACTTCTTCCAATAATACAGATAAATGAGGTATCATAAGGCCCTAATTTACAAAAAATTACTATAAATGTTAATCTATTATTAGGGTGTGCCACAAATGTAGGTAAACATGCATCTTGCACCCAATAGGATTTAAGTATACTAAAACGGCAGTATCTATTGGAGGAAGAAAAAAATGGCGACAATCGACCAATTGGACATCAGCATCTACAATCTTTACGCCATCCGCACCCGGATGATGGAACAGATCAATCAGGACTTGCGTTTGGGGGAAGCAGGCTCCATTCCCCCACAAACGCAGTTGATCGATACAATGCCCAAAATGACCGAGCTAGACATCTTATTGGGTGTCGCGCCGGTTGTCACTCCCTGGGCTTATTTCTATCCCCCTAAGCGCTACCGTTTCATCCGGCGCTCCCCCTTTGCTTTTTTCCGCATTGTTCCAAGCCTGGGCTCTCTGGAGGAACACACTGAACATGAAGAGAAAGCGATGTCGGTAAGCACCAATTCTCCTGAGGAAGAGAAGGAAAAAGGGGCGATTTTAGCTCTGCTTGATCAAATTGACAAGATAAATAATTGGATGAGCTTTATAGTAGGGCGTGTAGGACAATTCTTACAAGGTTAACGCCCTATGAGCCGCATTGACTGGCTAAAAGAACTCGGTTGGAATGAAGATCACATCGAAGACTTGCGTTTAGCTGGATATTCTTACATCCGCCAAGGAAAGTATGATATTGCGCTCCCGTTTTTTGAAGCGTTAACCGTTCTTGATCCAACCAGCTCTTACGATCTTCAACAATTAGGCGCCCTTTACCTCCAATTGGGCAAACCGACGGAAGCCCTAAAGTTTCTTGACAGAGCCCTCAAACTGGAAGCAGATCACGCTCCAACCCTGCTTAATTTAACAAAAGCCCTCCTCATGCTTAATCGCAAAGAAGAAGCATTGAAATTAGCAAAAATCCTCAAAAAGGAACCAAACCCCACCATTTCCAATATGGCTAAAGCTCTCATCCTTGCCTACGAATAAGAGATCATTTTCAAATTAGCTAAACAATAAAACTTTCTTATTTTTAAAATTGAAATAAAAAAACAATTTCTTTATTATTAAACATTTTATCAAATTAATAATAAAGGAAACCCATGGATTTACAAACAATTGCCCACTATACTTTTCCTGCAAGCGCACGCGACATCGGCACTGGAGTTTATCATCTTGCCAAAGGGAATGCGACTAAAGAACAATGCCAAAAACTTGTCGCCGGAGCAATTAGGGTAACAATTGCAGCGCTGGCAGCGATTTCTCTCGTCGCCGCTTCCGTGTTGCTACCTTCTCCGTTAAATTTATTAGGATCTTTAATCATCGTTATCCCTTTGCGTATCGTGGATGCCGAGACAGCGACTCTATTAAGTGGAACCACAGGAATTGTCTCTGGACTGAGAGAATGCGCACTTGGCATATCCGCAATTGCACAAGGCATCCACAGCGGCCCGCCTAAGCTACTTCTTGGAACTCTTGAAACAGGATTCTACTGGCTCATTACCAGAATGCCTCGCGATATTCAAATATACAGAGGCCGTTTTGCAGAAAATATCGATGATTTTGCAAAAAGTTGGGGATCTCAACTTCACCTCAAACTAGCATAGATAACGTTGAATTTCTGAAACGACGCAATCGACATCGCTCTCTTCCATCTCTGCAAACAGAGGTAAAGAGAGCGCTCGAGAATAATAAGCTTCCATATTGGGGAAATAGGCGCTGACATCCTTTATTTTCTTTTTGAAAAACGGATGCCGATAGATCGGGATATAGTGCACTTGCGTTCCTATCCCCTTCTGCTCCAAGGCCTCTACCAACCCTTCGCGAGTCTTCCCTAAAGCTTCAAAATCGATCTGAACCACCATCAAGTGAAAACAAGTATCCTCATCAGCACAGTCAGTAAAAAGGGAGAGATAAGGCAATCCTTTCAACTGCTGCCGGTACCTCTTGACAAGCACGCGCCTTTTCTCTGCAAACGCGTCAAGTCTGCCAAGCTGGCTTAAACCAAGCGCTGCCTGAAAATCGGTCAAATGATGATTGCCTGTCAACTCCTCCACCTCGTAATACCAAGGCTGCGGATAATTTTCCGGCTTCACGATCCCATTATTGCGGTACTGCTTCAATGCCTGATAGCATTCAAAGTCGTTGGTCGTGACCATCCCCCCCTCACCCGTAGTAATCGCTTTTACTGGATGGAAACTGAAAACCGTCATCGCGCTATAGGCGCAGCACCCCACTTTGCTTCCATCCGGATAAGATGATCCCAAAGCATGAGCTGCATCTTCAATCACCAGCGAATCCGGATGGACAAGAGCCTTGCTCAACGTCTCCATGTCGACTGCGATTCCGCCAAAATGCACAGGAATGACCACTTGCTGCCCCCTGGTAAAGGGAACTTCCAAGGTATACTTCAACTGTTCCAAACTTAGATTTCCTGTGTCTCTGTCGATATCGACAAAGACGGGGGTCGCTCCCTTCAAAATCGACGGTCCAATCGACGCAACAAATGTATTAGGCGTCGTCATCACCCGGTCATAAGGGCTGATCTTTGCAGCATGTGCAGCAGCGTGCAAAGCGCTCGTTCCGCTCGAAAAAGCCACTGCATAGCGAGCGCCGCAATACTCGGCAACCGCCTCTTCAAATTCTTGAACCTTCGATCCCCTTGTGATCCAATCACTGCGGAGAGCGTCAGCAACAAATTGCACATCGTCGTCTGAGATCGACTGCCTGCCGTATGGAAGAAATGTTTTCTTATTCATCGAGACAATATGATGATCGGAATTCCCACTTGAAGTCAATGAAGAATTTCCGTAAAAATGAATGTAAACGCGTATCCGGGGGTACCCATGACATCGGTTTTCGAACCTAAAACAATCGAAGAGTATCAAACTCAGATTAAAGAACTTAACCCAATAAATAAGACAGATTCCATTCTTAAGCTCATCGAAGAAAACCAAGCAAAGTACGCCGGCGTTTCAGAGATGGAAACGTTTTTTAAAGGAGAGCACGCCTTCTATTCGAAAAATTACGAAAAAGCTCTCGTCCACTACATGCGCGCAAGGCAGGTCAAAGAATTTGAATTTTATTGCTACCGTGCGACTGCCTTTGTTTCATTTATGAGAAAAAACCTGGAAAAAGCAGCAAACTTTCTCGATAAAGCGCTTTCCCTGAAACCTGAGGATCCATCCTGTCTTGATTTAAAGCACGAACTGCAGGCCGATCGGGAACCGCTTAATGAAGTTGAAGAAACAGCTCCTGAAACGCCCCCTGCTCCGAAAGTACCGGCAGAACCCTCCAGCGATTTTATTGCTTCTAAATTGGGAGTTGACGTGGAAGCGGAACAAGAGCTTGAAAGCAGAATCCATTCACACCGTGAAAAAACGAAAGCCTCTATCCGCAGCTATCTGGAGCAAGCTCCCAAACCTCCAAAGACAGAGGAAAATATCTTGCATGTCCTCTGCGGATGGGATCAGCCGCGCTCAGGAGACGTGATTCCCCATCTTCCACCAAAGAGCGGAGGCATTTTCCTCCGCTGGAACGGACACGGCATTGCCATCAATCCCGGAACCTCGTTTCTCGACCGATTCCACAAGGCAGGGCTGCACCTCAACATGATCGATTCAGTCATCGTTACTGAACCGCATACTGATGCACACGCAGACATCCAAAAAATCTACGATCTCAATTATGAACTGAACAAAGTGAGAACGGATCTGCATATCATCCGTTACTACCTCAACCACAACGCCCATCAAAGACTTTCGCATACGTTGAAGCCCAATTTCAAACAAGAGCGCAATACCGTCCACAGCTTGGAGCTTTTTCTTGACTCTCCAGATATTGAAAAAGAATCCCTTTCTAATGATGTCTCTTTGCACTATTTTTCTACCGGAACGCGAAGCAGCATCTCCGGAAATGACAAAGCCTACTCCCTTGCAATCTGGCTGGAAATGAACAAGGGAGCTGAAGTCAAACGGATCGGGTATGTCTCAGGCGCCGGATGGTCTCCTGCTCTTGGCAGCCATTTCAGCCGGATCGATTTGATGCTCTCCGGCTTCGGATCTACCGAACCGAATGATTACGGCAAGCTCAATTATCAAGAAAATGAGCTCGGCTATTTCGGTACCTATACATTGATGGAAGAGGTGAAACCTGTATTGCATTTAATCACCGGTTTCGACGGAAAGCAAGGAGATGTCAGGCTGGAGATCATGAAAAAAATGCGGAAAGAGTTCCGCAAAAATCACACTAACGCTCCTAACGCGCCAGTCATCCTTCCCGCTGACAAGGGAATGCGGGTGGAGCTTGCTCAAATGAAAGTGTTCTCTTCGATCAACGGAGAGATGCTGGAACCAAAAGATGTGTTGATTTGCAAAACTCGCGATACATTCGGCACTCTCAACTATATTTCCCAAGACAGCGTGTTATGAATATACCGATCATTATTGGAAAATGTATTTGGACAATATCAAAAGTCAATGTTTGAATTTATTTCAGTCTCACACCAAATCTGCACAACTGAGATTGCAGAATGGAGAGTCTTTTTCCGGCCGTTGCCCTCTTTGGCAAAAAACTCCCGTCAAAGGGGAAGTGGTTTTCACAACAGGCATGACAGGGTATCCCGAATCTTTAACCGATCCCTCCTATACAGGACAGATCCTCGCATTTACCTATCCATTGATCGGCAATTACGGCATCCCCTCTCCAGATCAATGGGAATCGAAAAAGATCCACGCCAGTGGAGTTGTGATCTCTCAAACGACAAGCGGCTGGAGCCATTACGAAGGGATCCACTCTTTACTTGAGTGGCTCGAGGTTCAAGGCGTGGGCTGTATCATGGGAATGGATACACGCGCCCTGACAAAAAATTTACGCGCGCACGGATCAATGCCGGGCATCATTACTTCAAGCGATAAATGGGAAAATCCGTTTGAAAATCCAAATCAGAAGCCTTTTGTTTCCCTCGCAGCTTGTCCGGACATACGCACCTATAACAAACGGGAAAAAACAATCATCGCCATCGATTGCGGAATGAAGGAAAATCTCCTAAGGGAACTGTCAAAACTCCCCTATACGATCAAAAGAGTTCCCTATAACTACGATTTTACCCATGACGCCTACGACGGAATTTTTATTTCAAACGGTCCGGGAGATCCCTCTCAATGCCCAGAGATCATTCCTCGGCTGAAAAAAGCCATGGAAGGGAACAAGCCAATTTTTGGAATCTGCCTGGGAGCGCAGCTGATGGCAATTGCAGCAGGCGCAACCACATACAAACTCCCTTTCGGGCACCGCGGCCACAATCAGCCCTGCATGGACTTAAAGAGTGGAAAATGTTACATCACCAGCCAGAACCACGGTTATGCTATAGACGAACACTCCCTTCCCGAAAATTGGGAAGTGACATTCAGAAATCTTAATGACCAGTCAGTGGAAGGGATCGCTCACAAAAGCAAGCCGTTTTTTTCCGTGCAATTCCATCCGGAAGCAGCTCCCGGACCTACCGACACCGTTTGGCTCTTCCAAAGGTTTCATCAGCTGATTGAAGGAAAGCTGCATGTTTCTACTGAAATGAACACAAAATTTGAAAGTTTGCGTTCATTTCAGCGTAAGGTCATGATACTCGGTTCGGGTGGATTGCGCATCGGCCAGGCTGGCGAGTTCGACTACTCCGGCTCCCAAGCCATTAAAGCGCTGAAAGAGGAGGGAATTCAGACTGTCCTCGTGAATCCTAATATCGCAACCGTTCAAACCGATGCGGAGATGGCTGACCAGGTGTACTTGCAGCCTTTGAACGTCTCCTCAGTTAAAAAAATTATTGAGAGGGAAAAGCCGGATGGCATCTTGCTAAGTGTCGGAGGGCAGACAGCTTTGAACCTTGGCCTGGCGCTGGAAGATGCAGGCATTCTCAAGGACAATCACATCCAAGTGTTGGGGACGCCGACAGACTCTATCCGCTTAACAGAAGATAGAGAGCTGTTTAAAGAAGCGCTTAAGAGCATCGATGTCAAAACAGCCCGCAGCCTTTCTGTAACAAGTGTTGTGGATGCATTGAAGGCAGCGGAAACAATCGGCTACCCCTTGATGATGCGCTCCGCCTACTCCTTAGGCGGCTTAGGGTCAGGCGTTGTCGCCACCCCTTTTCAGCTTAAGAAAAGGGCGCAAGAAGCTCTCAGCCAAGTCCCTCAAATTTTGATTGAGGAAAGCCTTTTCGGCTGGAAGGAGATCGAGTATGAAATTGTCCGCGACTCCGATGACAATGCCATCACCGTCTGCAACATGGAAAATTTCGACCCCATGGGAATCCACACTGGGGAAAGCATTGTCGTTGCCCCGTCCCAAACGTTGAGCAACAAAGAGTTCCATCTGTTGCGGGAAATAGCGATCCGCTCGGCAAGGCGGATGAATATCATTGGCGAATGCAATATTCAATATGCCCTCAATCCAAAAAACGGCGATTATCGCGTCATTGAGATGAACGCGCGCCTCTCCCGCTCCAGTGCATTGGCATCAAAAGCGACCGGCTACCCTCTGGCCTTTGTTTCAACGAAGCTGGCACTCGGAAAAAAGCTGCATGAGATCCCTAATTCGATCACAAAAAAAACGTCCGCCTTTTTTGAACCTGCTCTTGACTACCTCGTTGTCAAAATTCCCCGTTGGGATATCCAAAAGCTCAAGGCGGCAGAAAGAACGATCGGCACCGAAATGAAAAGCGTAGGCGAAGTGATGGCGATCGGACGTTCATTTCCAGAGGCTTTGCAGAAAGCGATCCGCATGCTCAATATCGGCGCTGATGGTCTTTTTGACCACCCGCACGAAATCGATAAGCCCGAAAAAGAAATTGAACACGCAACCGACCGCAGGTTGTTTGCGATCGCCCGCTTTCTCCAAAACGGGGGCAGGTTGGAAGAGGTGAAAGAGCTCTCAAGAATCGACTCCTGGTTTCTCAATCAGATCGCTGAAATGACTGCGATGGAAAGCAGGCTTAAGCAAGACCCTCTCACACAAGAGCTTCTTCTCAACGCTAAACAAATGGGTTTTTCAGATCGCGCGATCGCCAAGCGGCAAAGTAAAACGCCTGCACGATTGCGGCGGGAAAGGATAGAGAAAGGGGTAGTTCCTGTGATTAAACAGATAGACACTCTTGCCGGCGAATTTGAGGCTGAAACGAACTATCTCTATCTCACCTATCACGGAACAACCCACGATATCCAGCCAGCCAAGAAAGCTCCCATTATCGTTTTAGGTTCCGGCCCTTACTGCATCGGTTCTTCCGTCGAGTTCGATTGGTGCGCTGTCAACACAGTAAAAACTCTCAAAAATCTTGAAGAAGAGTCCATTATCATCAATTCAAATCCGGAAACAGTCTCTACCGACTACGACGAATCGGACCGCCTCTACTTTGAAGAGATCACCCTGGAAAGGGTATCGGATATCGCAGATTTTGAAAAAAGCAAAGGGATCATTGTCTCCGTAGGGGGACAAATTGCCAATAATCTTGCCCTCCCTTTGCATCAAGAAGGATACCCTCTTCTGGGAACATCTGCTGCGTCCATCGACCAAGCGGAAAACAGGAAGTTGTTTTCCTCTCTCCTTAATCAGCTGGGAATTGATCAACCCGCCTGGGAAGAGGTCACCACTTTTGAAAATGCCCGCGCGTTCGCAAAAACTGTGGGCTACCCTGTCCTCGTCCGCCCTTCTTATGTGCTGTCAGGCGCAGCGATGAACACCATCTTTTCTGATCAAGAGCTTAAGGAATACCTCGAGCAGGCAACCGTGATCTGCCCCGATCATCCAGTCGTGATCTCGGAATTTATTACGAACGCCAAAGAGCTCGAATTAGATGGCGTCGCAAGTCAAGGCGAAGTTGTGATCGAAGCAATTTCCGAACATATCGAAAATGCAGGCATCCACTCCGGTGATGCGACAATCGTTATTCCCCCTCAAAGACTCTACCTGGAAACCATCCGTCAAGTGAAAAAAATGACGAAGGATATTGTACGCGCACTTAACATCACCGGCCCTTTCAATATTCAATTTATAGCCAAAGATAATGCAATCAAAGTGATTGAATGCAATCTACGAGCCGCTCGTTCATTTCCTTTTGTTTCAAAAGTGACCAATCATCACTTCATTGAAATCGCAACTCAAGCGATTCTCGGCAAGCACACTCCTAAACACTACGAAACATTGGAACTGGAGTATGTCGGAGTAAAGACGCCGCAATTTTCCTATAACAGGCTAAAAGGAGCCAATCCTGTCGCACATGTCGAAATGGCCTCTACAGGCGAAGTTGCCTGCCTGGCAGAAGATCTTCAAAAAGCATTCTATCTCTCTTGGCTGGCAACGGAGCAAACGATCAATGGCAAACGAATACTGGCCAGTATCGGAGGAGATAAAAAAGGGCGCCTTTTTGGAGAATTAAAAAAACTCGAAGAGATGGGCTGGGAAATCTACTCGACTGAAAATACCCATCACTATCTGACGCGGCATGGAGTTGCCTCCCACTTTCTTTATAAGGGATCTGAAGACATTGAACCAAATGTGATCACTGCTCTTTCCGAAAAGCAAGTGGACCTTATCATCAATATCCCACGTTCCACTCCTACCGGCACCCATAATTCCGATGGGTACTTAATCAGGCGCTTAGCCATCGATCATCACATTCCTTTGATCACCAACGTGCATATTGCTAAATTTTTTTTGGAATGTTTGACAAAATTGGATGTGGATCAACTGCCGACACATTCTTGGCAAGATTTCGTTAAAAACAAAAAAATTCTATTAAAAAATTAATAAAGCCTTAATACAAATAAACTAAAATAGTATTTTTAATAAAAATCGTAAAGGCTTTGATAAATATCATGTCATTCAACATCTCAGGAACATGGACAAATCACAATGGTTTTCTTATCGATCAAACAACAAATCAAGCATATCCTCTTATTGAAAAAAGCGACATGAGGGCGAAATCAGGCGTATTAGCCATCTCCACTCCTCTGACACATCTAGCACTATCAACCGCTAACATTGGCTTTCGTGTTTTACGAGTCATCTCAGGCTACCACTTTTGGAAAACAGACAAAGAAGAGAATGGCTACAACTTCAAAGCTCGCGCAATAGAAACCGGCAAAGACGCTCTGCGCGCTGTTGCTCAACCATTTGCTTTCATCGCCTTGGAAATTGTCTCTTTGATCGGACTTTTCAAACCTTATGATGCGATGCGGGCCTATTTTCATATTGAGAATCTATTTTACGGACGTCCGTTGATGGCTCAGTTACTGAACTTTGTTCCCATTGAAAACCCCTTAGAGAACAGCAGATCCGACTTTTTATCGCAAGAATCTGAAAAACCTGAAGAGCATGAAAATCCTTTTCCCGATCCGATCAATCCGGATTCTGACAGCGTGATTGACAAAGTTGAAGAGATTGATGAACCTGAAGTTAAAGCACCTCCAACGCTTGAGCAAAGAATAGCAGAGGTAATCGAAGAAGATAAAGAAAAGAGCCCAAATATCGCCAGAGTCGTAAACAAATGTATGCGAGCACTAGCTGAGCACATCATCGATTCTTATCAAAGTGGAGACTTCAATACCTGGCTTCAGGAAAAAAAGCAAGCTGTGCAACAACAAGCGAATCGATTCCCTTTAGAAAGGCTTCAAAATCCGACTATTCTTCAATATGCCGCGCAACAATTGGTAGAGCAGGCAATAGAGGAAAGTTCCCCTGATGCATTTGAGCGTTTTGACGCTGTTGACTCCATTAAAGGCGCAATTGCTGATGAATTGAATAGAAAAGCTTCAGCACTTAAGATCGACCCTCTTGAAGAATTTGAAGAACAGTATCTTCCGCTGGCAAAGCTTGTTAAAACACTGCCGGATAAGCCGGAAGAGTTCCTCAAAAAACAGCAGGAGATCGCAGAGAAATACCATCAAACATTCTTGGCAGTTTTTGAAACAACCGATACAGAAAACGACTCTTTAAAGGAAAAAATTAACATCCTTGAACCGCTCGTCATGACATTAGACGATGAATTAAGAGAAAAGATATTAGTAAATCTCTTAAAAGTCCGTTTAGATCGATCAAAAGTTGAAGAACTCTTCAAGTATTTTGAAGGAAATAAATCCATTGTTCGTTGTCTATCAGCCTTTAAAAAGGCGCAGTTATTTGAATCTATCGGCAACGATTTACCAAATTTTGTTAACTTGGTCAACACAGCTCTAGACGTTCTTGGAGAAGCCGCTATCACCACTCCCTACCAGAAATACTTCCATATCCAATTAAGAGTGCTTGTTGAGAAGGCGGCCGAAAACATTCACGACCCCTTGCAACACGTCGAATTTGATTTAAGTAACGAAGAAGACGCAAAGCTTAATCGCGATCTCAAAGAGACTATTGAACGAATCAATAAAACCTTTTCATTGGATATCGAGCTCAAAATCAAAATGAAAACCGAATATGATGCGTTAAGCACTGCTTTGAACACCGTTTTTGAAGATCAAGCTGAGAACATTAGAGATTGGATTAAGTCACTTCCCGACACTTATGACCTAAAAGGATTTGAGAATTGGCTCTTGCGCGATCAATTTTACCAGACGGTTTCTGTCATTTTAACAGATCGTATGCCGCGAAATGCCGAAGAGTTGTATCTGTATTATCTAGAACAACAAGCAGATTGACAATAACGGGAAACACGGCTCATATTTACTTAAATGAGCCGTATTTTTTTTCTTTTTTTCTTACCTGCATTCTGCTTAGGAACTGAGTTTCAATACTGGCAAATTGCTTACTTTAATCAAAAAATTACAGACAAATGGTCGTTTGTTTTCCAAACAGAAGAAAGATGGAAAGGCGTCTATAGCAACCTCGTCAGACACCAAAACGACATAGGAATCGCCTACACATTTAACGACCATTGGAACATCCATGTTTACTACAGGCATAAAGTCAGAAATAGCGATCATGGCTGGGCCACCTACCCTGAGCAGCTTATCGATTTTAGTGGAAAATGGAATGTTGGAGAAATCAACATCAGTAATCGCCATCGATTCGTGATCCACTATTACGGAAATCACTGGGTCTACCGAAATAGAATCTCACTAGCCTATCCAATCATTCCTTATTGTAAAAAAGGAGACCTCTATTTTTCTAATGAATTTTTTTTTAGAAATCTGCAGAAATTTTTCGAAAATCGCTTTGGAGCAGGTATCCAGCTTTCCTTATCGAAAACAGGCAATAAGGTCCGGTGTTTGTATCTCATGCAGCACATCAACATGGCCACAGGATGGGCCCATACCCTCAACATTTTGCTGATCGAGTCGAAAATTTATTTTTAGCTTGAAAACCTATTGAAAAATAACCCGGCCCGCATCATCATCCTTGAGCATGGCCTATAAGAGTCGCGATATCATTCACATAGCAGATTTCTCAAGAGATGAAATCCTGCACATTCTTGATACTGCAGAAAAACTTAAACGGTCGCCCCAATCCGACCTATTAAGGGGAAAAATTCTCGGAAGTTGTTTTTTTGAACCTTCTACACGTACGCGGCTCTCTTTTGAATCTGCAATGCACCGTTTAGGAGGATCTGTCATCGGCTTCGATAATGCTTCCAATATCTCGACACGCAAGGGAGAAACCCTTCGCGATTCCATGAAAATGCTCGATTATTACGCGGACATCGCCGTGATCCGCCATCCTCTGGAAGGCTCGGCGCAATTAGCTGCCGACAGCATCGAAATTCCCGTGATCAACGCCGGAGATGGTTCAAATCAACACCCAACGCAAACATTTCTCGATCTCTTCACCATACGAGAGACGCAAGGCAGGCTTGAGAGTCTCTCCATCGCTCTTGCCGGAGACCTGAAACACGGCCGCACTGTCCATTCGCTGGCGGAAGCATTGATTTCCTTTCAATGCCGCCTGTACTTTATCGCACCGGAATCTTTGGAAATGCCGAAACCGCTCTGCGACCACCTCAAAGAAAACGGGATCAAATTTTCCTTTCACAGATCTCTTGAAGAAGTGATGCCTAAACTAGATATCCTATATATGACGCGGATACAAGAAGAGCGTTTTCAAGACCGCAAACAGTTACAAACAGTGAATCAATCGATCAAAGCAACTCTTCAGCTATTGGAGCAGAGCCGGCCCAACTTAAAGGTGCTGCATCCCCTTCCAAGGATGCAGGAAATCGATCCACAGGTTGACAACTCACCAAAGGCATATTATTTTCAGCAAGCAGGCAATGGACTCTGTACAAGGCAGGCACTGCTTGCATTAACTCTTTTGGGAGAAATTTAAGGATGCCAACGCTTGAAAAGACACTTCCGGTATCTGCCATTCAAAACGGCACCGTCATCGACCATATCCCTGCGGGGAAAGCCTTGAAAATCGTCAAATTGCTCAATCTATCGACCGAACGCCTCCAGACTACACTGGGTTTAAATCTGCCGAGCGGCATTCTCGGGTTGAAAGATTTGATCAAAATAGAGGGCTTTGTCCTTTCCTCTGAATCGGCGTCTAAAACCGCTATCCTTGCACCGCTAGCCACAGTCAACATCATTAACAATTACGAAGTGCAGGAAAAATTTCAAGTTTCGCTTCCCAAAAAAATTCAAAGCGTGATTTCTTGTCCGAACACTTTGTGCATCTCTAGTCAGGAAAAAGTCGACTCCATCATCCTTGTCAAAGAGCGATGGAAAGGGAATATTCAGCTGCAATGCCACTATTGCCGCAAACAATTTTCACACCAGGACATCTAATGCGGATAGACTCATGATCCGATTGAAAAATGTGATGACGCTTGGAAACGGAGTCGAAGACCTCCTTGTCCGTTCGGAAAAGGAGATGGCAATCGACTGCGAAAAAAGGCTGGTGCGCCTGCCAGGATTGATTGACGCTCACGTACATTTCCGCACACC
Organism: Waddlia chondrophila WSU 86-1044; assembly: GCF_000092785.1. Taxonomy (NCBI): domain Bacteria; kingdom Pseudomonadati; phylum Chlamydiota; class Chlamydiia; order Parachlamydiales; family Waddliaceae; genus Waddlia; species Waddlia chondrophila. The sequence goes on along the minus strand of NC_014225.1, from coordinate 376,960 downwards.
GGGATCTGAACACAAGGAAAATTGGATCTCAGGGGCAAAAGCCGCCATCCGCGGCGGAATCACAACAGTCTTCGACATGCCCAACAATCAGCCTCCTTGTGTCGACCCGGAAAGTTTTCAACAAAAAAAGCTCCTGATCGACAAGCAATTGAAAGAGTGCGGGATTCCCTTGAACTACAAACTGTTTTTTGGCGCCGATAAAGACCGTATCCTCTCTGTCGGACAAATCAGCAGCGAAGTGATTGGAATAAAAATCTTTATGGGATCTTCCACCGGCGGACTGGTCATGGAAGACCTGGAGTCGATCGACAGGGCATTTGAACTGGCAGCCCAGCACAATCTCATGGTAGCTGTCCACGCGGAAGATGAAAAGATTCTTAAAGAGCGTCAAAAAAAATTTGCCAATGAAAAAAATCCCGCTATCCACTCAAAAATCAGAGACCGCTCCGCAGCGATCAAAGCAACGGAATTAGCGATCGCACTAGCCGACAAATACAACACCCGTGTCTACATTCTGCATCTCAGCACAAAAGAGGAGTTGAGCCTGGTGAGGCAAGCAAGAAAGCAGCAGATCCTCGTCTTTGCGGAAACCACCCCCCATCACCTTTTCCTCAATGAGGAAGCATACGAAAAATGGGGAACAAAAGTGCAAGTCAATCCTCCTTTACGCACCAAAAAAGATCAGGAAGCGCTTTGGGAAGCGATCCATGACGAAACGATTGACTCGATCGGTTCCGATCATGCGCCGCATACATTGGACGAAAAAAAACTCCCCTTTGGAAAAGCGCCTTCCGGCATCCCCGGGATAGAAACAACGCTTCCCCTTTTGTTGAACGCGTGCAACGAAGGGAAAATCTCTTTAGAACAGGTTGTCAAACTGATGCGCATCAATCTCGAACACATTTACAATCTCTGCCGCAGCTCAGACGCTGTCCTTGTGGATATGGAAATGGAAAAAACAGTCAGCGACATTGATATGCTGACCAAATGCGGATGGTCCCCCTATTCAGGCATGACTTTGAAAGGGTGGCCCGTCTATACAATCTTAAACGGCAACCCTTTTAAGGCAGAAGATGCAACCCCTCTATAATCCTGAAAAAACCTATTTGGAAAATTTGGCCGACGGACCTTTTTTCAAAGGGACCATCCCTGTTAGACCTCCCTTTTCATGGAAGGAGTTTCTGGGATTCAACATTGCATCTCCCATTGGAGTGCCCGCAGGCCCCCTTTTAAACGCTAATTGGATCAGCCTGGCAGCAGATCTCGGCTACGATGTCTTAACCTACAAAACAATACGCAGCTATGAGCATCCTAGCCATCCTCTCCCAAACATCGCATTTATCGATGCTCCCGATCAGCTTGACCCGGCAAATCTTCCGGATCGCATCAAAAGACAAAACCTGCCGCCAACCTCCATCGACCAGCTAGCGATCACCAACTCGTTTGGCAACCCCTCCCGCTCCCCCGACTATTTAAAAAAGGATATCCCTCTCGCTATAGAAAAGCTGCATCCGGGTCAGCTGCTGATCGTCTCCATTTTTGGAACAACAGAAGAGGAATATTTAGATTGTGCAAGGCTTGCAAGCCTTTGCGGATCGCCTGTCATCGAAGCAAATCTTTCTTGTCCCAATGTCTCAAAAAAAGAGGGCAACCTATTTGCAAATCCAGAAGCGGTAGAGGAGCTTTCACGCAAGCTAGTCGGCGTGATCGGCGACACTCCCCTTGTGATCAAACTGGGAGCGATTCCTGATCAACGGCGACTGCAAAAAGTACTCACAGCAGCTGCAAGAGCTGGAGCTCGGGCAGTCTGCGGCATCAATACGATCAGCATGGCAGTTCATCCTCCGTTATCCCACAGCCGGCAGACCTGCGGCATTTGCGGCGCTCCCATTTTCAAAGCTGCCCTTGCATTCACTCGTGAGGCGCGGGAAGTCATCGACAAAGAGAAGCTTGGCTTAGAGCTTATGGCTACCGGAGGCGCGACTCAACCAGAACACCTGAAGCAAATGCTAGACGCCGGCGCCTCAATTGCAATGACTGCTACAGGAATGATGTGGGATCCTTATCTGGCATCAAAATATCATCAAGGACACCAATATGCCTAATGATTCGCTGATGAGAGACCTATACAATATCGGCGCCATTAAGTTCGGCACCTTTACGCTTAAAAGCGGTATCACCTCCCCGATCTACATCGACTTACGCCTAATCATTTCTGTTCCTTCCCTTCTCAGCTGCATTGCAGACGCCATATGGAATAGGATCAACTCTCTTCCTAAAGATCTCTTATGCGGCGTTCCCTACACAGTCCTTCCAATGGCGACAGCCATTTCGCTTAAGCATCAAATTCCCATGGTCATGAGGCGCAAAGAAAAAAAAGAGTATGGGACAAAACAGGCAATCGAAGGACTGTACAAGGCTGGTCAGAGATGCTTGATTATCGAAGATCTGGTGACTAGCGGAGCAAGTGTTTTTGAAACCATCCGTCCCCTTCAAGCAGAAGGGATCGAGGTCTGCGACATAGCGGTGCTTCTCGACAGGCAGCAGGGGGCAAAAGAAAAGCTTGAGAAAGAGGGATATCGCCTCCACTCCGTCCTAACGATCACAGATTTGCTGACTTCTCTTGAATCGCAAGGGGTAGTTACGGGCGATATCGTTCAAAATGTGCAGCAATTCATCAAACAAAACCATTTCAGCATCACATGACAACGATTCTATCATATGGCGATCGAGCCGCACTTTGCTCAAATCCCGCCTCTAAAAAACTTTTCACACTCATGGAGCAGAAGCAAACGAATCTCGCAGTTAACTGCGACGGGGCGCATTCAGCTCAGCTGCTCGATTTTATCGAACAGGTCGGCCCGCATATCTGCGTCTTAAAAACACACATTGATCTATTAGAAGATTTTACCCCCTCTATTACGCAAAAACTCACTCAGCTGGCTGAACGCCACCAGTTTCTCATCTTCGAAGATCGAAAGTTTGCCGATATCGGAACTATCTCCAAGCAGCAGTATGAAAAAGGAATCTACCGAATCGCTGATTGGGCAAGCCTGACAAATTGCCACATCATCCCCGGCCCCGGCATCATCGAAGGCTTGCGGGAAACTGGACTTCCCAAAGGCAACGGGCTGTTGCTTCTTGCTCAAATGAGTTCCAAGGGATCGCTTGCTCAAGGCGATTACACGAGCCAAGCTGTCTGCTTAGCTAAAGAGTATTCTGATTTTGTGATCGGATTCATTTGTCAGGAAAAACTGACAGAAGATCCCCGCTTCATCCACATGACTCCTGGAATCAAGCTCTCCGAAGGTTCCGACTCTTTAGGGCAACAATACAATACCCCGGAAAAAATCCTGAGTATCAACGGCTCAGATATCATGATTGTTGGACGTGGAATCACAGAGGCCAAAGATCCTTCAAAAGAAGCTGAGCGTTACCGAAAAGAGGGATGGAAAGCCAAACGATGAATTTTAACATCTGGGCCATCGGCGATTTACACCTTTCTTTCGGTGTTCCCAATAAAGGGATGGAAGCTTTTGGGGAAACGTGGAGCAATTGGACAGAAAGATTGAAATCCAATTGGATCTCCTCTATCAAACCGCAAGACCTAGTGCTTCTTCCTGGAGACATTTCCTGGGCAACCCACTTAGAGGATGCCATTCCAGATCTGGAATGGATAGATAAGCTTCCGGGAACAAAAGTGATGATACGCGGCAATCACGATTATTGGTGGTCGTCCAAAAGCAAAGTGGAAAGTATACTCCCCTCTTCGCTGCACATCATTCAAAATAACGTCTTCAATTTTCAGGGAGTCGCGATCGCAGGAGCTCGGTTGTGGGATACTGCTGAATTCAATTTCAACGCCTTCATCGACGTCAAAGAGGGTACCCCGGCCAAAAAGCTTGCCGCCTATGAAGCGGAGGATGAAAAAAACGGGAAAATCTATGCTAAGGAGCTCATCCGCCTCGAACTTAGCTTAAAAGAGTTAAGAGATCATGCCTCTCATCGCCTCTGTATGACCCATTATCCTCCACTCAGCGCAAGCCTTGCCGATTCCAGGGCATCACGCCTTCTTGAAAAATATGGAATTCAAACTTGTGTATTTGGCCACCTGCATAGTTTGAAAAAGGGAGTTTCCCTCTTTGGAGAAAAAAACGGTGTTAACTATGCATTGACTTCGTGTGATTACCTTGATTTCCAACCTCTTAAAATTTATTGATTTTTTAATTTATTTTTATTAAAATAATCCCTTTTTAAATTAAAAAATATCAATGAACGGAATTATTTCTGAAATAAAAAATTTTTACTTTTACTACCACACTGCTGGTATCATCAAAAAAGAAGATCCAAACGAATTGATCGTTAAAACCTCGTTATGCACAAGAATGGATTTTGTTAGCGCTGTTTTTGATGGCCTCGAATTTCTTATATACAACGTGGCCATGACTATTTTTTCAGCCATAGCAGTAACCGCTACAATGGGCTTTGCTCCTAAATTTAAAAAATGTTTTTACGAAAATAGCTATGAAGCAATTGTGCATGCAGGCTCTATCCCTGTGTCGATAATAGGGATCATACACCCAAAAATTGTCAATCGACACTTCATCAAACAGAAACTTCAAGAGCTAAAAATAGAAAGAAAACCAGATACCCTCTCTTCTATCGTTAATCTTGTTGGAACTATTTTTATACGGAAAAGACTTCCAACATAAAAAATCAATTATTTTTTTAGCATTCCCTATTTGCATTTTATTTTAAAATAATTTATATCTATAACTAGAGGCAAATAGGAGGTCGTCCATGGAAAAAGTGTGGTACAAATCTTATACCGAAGGAATTCATCAGGAAATCGATCCTGACCAATACAGTTCCATTGCCGATTTCTTCAAGAAGAACTGCGAAAAGTTTGCCGACCTAAAAGCCGTTTCCAATATGGGTACATCGTTGACTTACCGAGAGCTCGAAGAAAAAACACGCCACTTTGCAGCTTATCTACAACATTGCCTACACCTGAAAAAAGGCGACCGGTTAGCAATCATGATGCCCAACTGTTTGCAGTATTACTTAGCGCTATTCGGAGCGCTCAGGGCAGGGCTGATCGTGGTCAATGTCAATCCTCTGTATACTCCGAAAGAACTAACAAACCAGCTTTCAGATTCCGGCGCAGAATCTATCGTTGTCATGGCTAACTTCGGCCATACTCTGGAAGAATCTCTTCCGAATACACCTGTTAAAAACATCATCGTGACGCAATTGGGAGACATGCACGGCTTTCTTAAAGGGCATATCGTCAATATCGTTGTTAAATACTTCAAACGGATGATCCCCTCTTTCTTTCTACCTAATGCAATTGAGTTCAATACCGTTTTATCGGAAGGCTCCAATAAAGTTTTTCAATCAGTCGAACTTTCCGGAAGCGACACCGCATTCCTGCAATATACCGGAGGAACGACAGGAGTGGCAAAAGGAGCTGTTCTTTCTCATAGAAACATTGTCGCTAACACCTTGCAATGTCTTGAATGGGCGAAATTTCAATTAACCGAAGGGAAAGAAGTGACGATTTCACCTCTGCCGCTTTACCATATATTTTCGCTGACCATCAGCTGTTTTGTCATGATTGGACTTGGAGCTGAATGCGTGCTGATCACCAATCCGCGAGACATCCCAGGATTTATTAAAGAGCTCAAACACACGCCATTCACCTTTATGATCAGCATTAACACCTTGTGTAACGCTCTGTTGCACAACGAAGAATTTAAGTCCGTTGATTTTTCCAAATTGAAATGCTGCATCACTGGAGGGATGCCTACAACGAAAAATGTCGCTGATCAATGGGAAGAGGTGACCGGTGTCGCTATTACGGAAGGCTATGGACTAACAGAAACAAGCCCTGTTGTCACCATCAATTCGTTTGAAAAAAGGGCTTTTACAGGAGGAATCGGATATCCGATTCCAAGCACTGAGATCGATGTCAAAGACGAGAACGGCAATTCTGTTCCCATTGGGGAAGTTGGAGAGCTGTGTGTCAGAGGTCCTCAAGTGATGTCGGAATATTGGAACATGCCTGAAGAAACTGCTCATGCATTCTTTAAAGATGGGTGGTTCCGCACAGGAGACATCGTGAGGGTCAACAACGAGGGGTTGATCTTTCTGGTCGACAGAAAAAAAGACATGATCCTAGTCTCCGGATTCAATGTTTATCCAAATGAAGTTGAGGAAGTGCTCATGTCTCACCCCCAAATTCTGGAAGCTGCTGTGATTGGAGTTGAGAATGTTGAGTGGACAGGCGAAGCTGTCAAGGCAGTCATCGTACGAAAAGATCCCAGTCTGACATTTGAAGACGTCATCACTTTTTGCCGGAAGCAGCTAACTCCCTACAAGGTGCCCCATTACATTGACTTTCGAGACGAACTCCCTAAAACTCCTGTGGGAAAAATCCTGCGCAGGGTTCTCAGAGAAGAAGAGAGGGCAAAAAACAAGGCGAAAGCTGCGTAAGCTTTCGCCTATGTCATGAAAAAAAGCTATCGGACTGGACAAGCACCATTGAGACACATCTCTTCTTGAAGCTCCTCATCGCGCATCTCTAAGCCGCTATAATCAATTTCTTTAAGTTGAGAGACATATTCCTCATAAGCCTCCTTAGTCACCACTTCCTGCGGCAGGTACGCATATCCCAAATCTTCCGCATTTTTAGTTGGATCATTGCGGAAAATAAAAGAAGCTCCCACATAAGAGTCCCAATTTTCCATAAACCAATCAATGATCTGAGGCACTTCAGAAGGATCGTATGAAATTGTATTGGACACGTTTTGCTCGCACCAGGTTTCCTGCAAAAGCTTATACCACTCCAATTGTTCTACTGCTGTATCTGCATTGACATCTACCTCTTCTACCTTTCCATTTTTCCTCGTTACAGTCTTGCGGGCAAATGGAACGCTTTCAAACTTCACAGGAAATTTTACAAGCACCGACTCAGGTTCATACGGCTTCTCAATAACAGAATATCCGGCGACGCGGAATTTGCCAACCAACGGATCATGCCTGGAATAGGTGATATTATTGAACAGGTATTTACCCAAAGGCATATGCACCCCCTCAGGCACTTCCCCCCAATCCTCTGTTCCCATGATTTTGCTCAATGTCCCGCTGGGTTTAATGCATGTGACGTTTTTGGGCAATGGAGAATCAAGCTCGTTCGCCATGCTATAAGCTGCGCTTACGGTGATATTGCGCATTCTTTTGTAATCATAGGCAGTGAGATCGGAACGCGCGCGGATTCCTGTCAAACCGACGCCGCAAAGGTGGAGGAACTCATTGTTCAAATGCCACGCTTCCTGAAGAATTTCATCGCGAAGATCTACCATCGTTTGCCGATAGTTCATGCGGCCTGCCAAAAACAACGCCCGCTCAAGCCCCACTTTATCCCCTTTGAATGAAAGAACATTGACTTCCGTCAAGTTGCAGAAGCTCTTATTGCCAAGCAAAATTTCGACACAAGGATTGCATCCCTTAAACCAAGGAGCACGCCTCTCAGCTTCTTCGGCATTGATAATCCCTGGTTCGGATCCGCCGGCGTCCAACATGATCTCAAAGACATTTTCCAACTCCTCTCTCGTCGGCTTTTGCCGGAACAGCAAACTATTATTCGATTGCTGGCGATGAGCATTTCCTGTGATCCACCACTCTTTCTTTGCAAGGGAAAAATCCTCCCATTCCGGCTGACCGTACTCAAAAAGAGCAATTTGTGCTGACCGACGGCTTGAAAGGATCGTCCCCAGCCAATTGACGATATCGAGAATATCCATCCGAGTCAACAGTTGATCCGAGCGGTCGGAGAGGATCTGTGCAATCGCTTTAAAGGCTTTAGCAATCTGCTCATCTCCTGATGAAATCCATCCATAACCTTTCAGACGAGTGCCTGCGGGGCGGATCTCAGAGAAATCCAAAATCAATGACTTCGCAGGAAATTTTCCCGCCACTAGCTTTCCAATCGCTTTCGCCCAAGCAATTGCGGAATCCCCCACTTTAATCGTCCAGGTATGCGTCTCAGGATCGTAGGTTTCCACATTGTGAACAACTCCCCCTTTTCCAGCACGATTGGAGCGGATCACTTTAATTTCTTGCAAGGGCCGCCTAAAGCCGTTCAAGGTACCGGTTATCGGTTTAAATCCAACGCCGCACCCCTGAAGTAAAAGCCACAAAACATCAACTAAATCGTAAACCGTCTCCACAAACGTAAATGAGCAGTTAAACATGCTGGATTCTCTTTTACGGCTAAGCTCTGTGCCTCCAAGCCAAAGAGTCCGTCCGGCAGGAGCCATTTGACGATTTGTGATCAGTTGCCGACACTCTTCCAATTCATGGCTCTCGCGTTCGCTAAGCGTTCTGCCAAGCGCTCTTTCCCATAACCACCGCTGATGGCTGATCACACGCCCAACAACTTCATCCCAACTCTCCAATACCGATTCACCCTCTTTGATCGGCCGATGGTAAGTTCTTAATGATGTTGCCATCGCTCTTGCCGTAGGTTTTACCATTTCTTGCTTCTCCCTTCCTTGCTGTAAAATGTTCAACAATTATACCAATCAGTGTAAACACAATATCTTGTGTTTATCCCCCTAAAAAACCACAACAATTTGTGTTTTGACAGAGTTTAGATATCACTTTTTTCTAGATTTTAGTCAACTTCGGCATTTGTTGAAAAACTTTCTAGGAAATGTGCTAGTGCTCTGTGTGAAAATTTGTTTCAAAAACTTTTCACACAGAGCACTAAGACAGGGATTCTAACATGTTGGATTTAAAACGAGTAGGTGAAAAAAAAATCTAACAAAATAGCGAAGCGAATCACATTGATTCCCAATTAATTACGAAACAGATTTTTTTTCGACACGACTATTTGATGAGGTCAAGAAGCTCTTTCAAGCCTGGATCATCAGGATCAAGATTTTCTGAAAGATCGTAATAGCTGCGAGGATTTAGAATCTCCTGAACTGCCTGTTCTTTGCCATCTTCATCCAGGCAACGGTAATAATCTTCACAAATAGACAAAAGCTCCTGAAAATCCTCTTCTATATTGAGAAGGGGGATAGACGCGCGCACCATTTTGTTGAAATCTTTCTTCTCTCCGCATTGCGAAACAAATGCCAACACTTCCAAATTGAACGTCAATTCCTTTTCTCTCATTGCTTTAGCTAATAGTTTGCGCAATTCCTCCTGCGAGGCTTCTGGATCTTCCAATTCTAGCAAACGCACCTTCAGCAGCTCAAACCACATGCTTTTGCCGATATAGGGATCCAGACCCTCTACTAGCTCCGCCGCATATCCCGAATCATCGTTATCGATCTGTTCGGCAATGTAATCATAGAGAAAACTTTCCAGGTCATTGGCGCAAGCCTCGCTGATCAATTGAAAGATCTGTTGGTGGCTTTCCCCCTCATCGACATGATCGTCCATGAGATCCTGAAGATTGGCGATCGCATCCTGAATAGATTCAGCAGTGGAGACATCTCCTTTATCATACATAAAAATCTGATGATCAAGCTCATCGCTAAACAAGGAAAGACTCATTCGATCCGGAAGCAAACGCCGCCAAATTTCGAACAGCACAAGATAGATGCGGTCCTGCTCGGCCGGTTCAAGATCTGCGTCTTTCAGCAGCAGATCGGTAAGCTCTTCCGGAGATTCGACGGACTGGGCATAGAGGAGAAACGCCTCACTGTCCCATGGAATACCCAAACCTTGCAATAGATGAAAAAGTTGGGAATCGGACAGGGAGCGATAATCCTCAACCTGCCATCTTTCGTAAGGAGTCGTAGGATCATTAATCCAATTCATGCGGATTAAATTATAAAGAGCGCGTCGTCCAATATCCATGAAATCTATAAGATTTTAAACTTCAAGAAACTGTTGCAGTATAAAAGTTTTACATTGTAAATGCAACTTTAATCGATTGAAAATTTGTCTGAATAGTCCTGAATTCCACACTTGATCACTTCTATAGCTTCATGGAAACCGTAATCGTGTGCAATAACAACTTTCCTTGGCTCAGCGCCTGGATAATCTTTATAGGTCAAAAAATAATGCCTCAATCGTTCGATCAATGCCGGCGGGCAATCGGACAAGTCCTTCATTCCCCCATAAACAAAGTCATCAACAAGAACACTGATCAATTTATCATCGGCTTCATTGCCATCGATCATGCGAAACCCTCCAATTGGAATGGCGCGCAGCATAATATCGCCTCGGGGGATCATTTTTTCGGTTAAAACGCAGATATCTATTGGATCTCCGTCTCCTTTGATCCCTTTCAACCCTGTCTTTTCCATACAATGGGCAGCAGAAAGGTTTCCGGCATAGGTCCTAGGAACAAATCCATAAAGTGTTGGACAGACACTAGAAAATTTTTGAGGCCGGTCGATCTTCAACAGACCGGTTTCCTTATCCAGTTCATATTTGATGGTATCGGAAGGGACGATTTCAATAAAACAATTGATCTCTTCAGGTGCTTTTTTCCCTAATGGCAGTCCATGCCATGGGTGGCTTCGGCGATGTTTAACCAAATTCTGCATACTCTCTCCTTAATCTCGAGCAGATACTATACCGAACCGACTTCAAGAATCGGTTTTTGAAGTCGGTTCGGTATATATTAAAAGGAACGAAAAGATAATTGCAACCGTACTCTAAGAGCCTGTAGGCGATTTAAATAATGCGGACTGCCTCCTGCGGAACATAACCAAGCTCGCCCCCTTGCAAACGGATCTTCAGCCAGGCACCCTGATCAATCACATCCAGTACCTCAACTTTATTTCCTGACAAAATGGGTTCCTCTTGAACCTTTGCATACTGAAACCCCGAATCCCTGTACAGGTCGCTCGATTTCACAATCACTGCCTCTATCGGAGAAAGATAATGCGAATAGAGGAAGCTGGCAAAAAAAAGGAACGCTGCAAAAGCTGCAATCTTCCCAACTGTTTTGAACAGCTCTTTCCTCAACCAGATAAAAACGGAAAAAAGAAAAAACGCAGCAAATGCAAACAGAGTAAACAGCTGCAGCCTCTCCGGTACAGAAAGATAAAAATGGAAGAAAAAGAGATTTTGAAACACTGTTTCTTTCTTCTTCTCGCCAATCCCTAATTTATTCAACGCAGTTGATAAATTTCTTCCCACAATATCCTCTCTGGGCATCAACTTGAGCGCCTTGTAATAGTACAGCACTGCAAAAGGATAATTCCCCAATTGAAAATAAGCATTTCCTATGTCGAAGTAAAGCTTTCCATTTCCGTATTCGGGTTGATCATCCCTCTCAAGATCTATGTAGTTCTTAAGAGATTGGTTAAACGCCTTCTCCCTTTCATCGAGACTCTCAGCAGATTCCCCCTCGACGTATCCGCTATACGCCTTTTTAAGAGTTTCAAGCCGGTCTATTTTTTCTTCATGCTTGTAAACAAAATGATTCACAACTGCTCCCGCAAAAATCAAAAGAATAAGCACTGTTAGTGGATTTCTCATGGCACTTTACCTAAATTTCTTTAAACAGTTTCTTTGCGCGGTTAATTTCTTCAAAACCAAGCTCCTCTTCCCTTCCAGAAAAACGTTTGGTTTCAATTTCAGTTAGAAATGCTTTAACATCTCCTGAAACTCCCTCATCAGGAAGCAGATCTGTTGTCATCGAAAGGTTTTTAACAAGCCCTCGCTCATATAGCCGCAAAATAAATGCACGGTGAAGCTTTCGGTAAAATTGCGGATCTGCCGCCCCCCCATCCAAAGCATCATAAAAAAGATCCCTGCTAGTCTCGATCTTTTCTTCCTGCTGCTTTTTGAGAAGATGCTCTCGCAAATGCTTTTGAAATAATAAGCCTGCAATAAAAAACGGAATGAAGTAGATCACCCAGGGAGAGCCGAAAGGAAGGTTTTTAAGATCCGCTTCTTCCACCCCTTTGGCGCCTTCAATTTCGATCGCCGGAAGTTCAGATTTTTCCTCGATGACAGGCGGTTTTCCCAGGTCCTGTTTCTGATCGGATGCCTCTTCATCGATCTTTTCCCCCTCTTTCAACGGTGCAATCTCAAGAGGGATAGGATCGCTTTTAACGGTTTGGTAGCTTTTCTTTTCTGGATTGAAGTAGGAGAACTCAAGCGCCGGTATCTCTTTCGCTTGATCGGTCAGGGGACGCATCTCGACAATAAACACCTTTGCATCCCCCTGCAAGCTCTCCTCAGGCGGCAAATCGCTCAAACGAAAAAATCCGCTCATCCCAGGTTGGCAACAAATGTCAAGGATAGGAAGGGAAGCAAGCTCTCCTGTACCTTTGAACTCAAGCTTCAATTTCATCTTATCCCCTACTGTCAATTTATCCTCTGTAAGTAAAATCGTATCAAAGGAGAGCTTTGTCCCAATTGCCCCATTAAACGACGGCGGCTGGTTTTGTTTAGGAAACGGAAGGACTGTAATTGAGATAGGCTCGCTTTCCGCAACTGAGTCGTTGATAGCAAGATCTTTCTGCCCAAACCGCCCTTTGCGCCAAGCTCGGCCTTGAATTTTTGCAGGCTCGAAATGATACTCTCCGGGTTCAATCGCCTCCACCTCTTGCAACACATCTAAGTGAACCAACTTGCCGCTCATCTTTGTTTCCTGAGTCTTTCCTCCGACCTTGCGAAATCCCTTGGCTTCCAACAAAGGAACAATTTCCTTTTTCAAATCCTGGCTGTAATTGAAAATATATCTGTATCCAACTTTAATGCGCTGCCCCGGATATAAGGGAGTATCACCCACGATGAGCGGTTCGATCCTCAACACGATAGAAGAGGAAGAAGAAGATCCGGGAGTAACCGGAGTCGCTTTTACCTCTTCTACACGGTAGGTCGTTGCAAACGATCTGTAGTCCTTTCCTCCAACAGTCACTTTAACCTGCGGCAATTCGTGCAGCCCAGCTTCATCAGGCATCAGAGTAAATGTGTAGATCGATATTGTCAGAGGCGAATTGGGAGCGACTTGCACCTCTTTCAAATGCTCCACTTCAAGAGGTGCATCGCCCAGCATAAAACTATTTTCATCGACTTGCTCTTTGAGATCGTGGGTAATCGTAACTGTCCCTTTTAAGGGCATCCCCACCTTTCCCTTCTCCTCGACTTCAGAAGTTACAATCACATCCTGCGCAGCCAAAGCCGTTGTCACGATCATCATCAGCAATCCGATCACTTGCGAAGCTTTTACCATGGACGTATTCCTTTTTGTATTTGCCTGGAACCAGGATCAGCCTTGCGATCATCGCGATGCATCTTTTGCAGCTGGCGCATCACTTCTTCAATCGGCTGTTTCTCCTCCTTTTCTTCCTGAGGTGGAGGGGGCTTTTGCTGCGGCTTCTCTTCTTCTTTTTTTTCTTCCTCGGGATGGCGCAATGCGCGAAGCGCTTGCTTCCAATAGTCTACCGCCTCTTCCTGCTTGCGCATCCCTTGAGGACTCTCATGATTCTGCTTGAACAAGGCTTCGGCTGCAAGCGCCGCCTCCTCGCCTTTGGCAAACAAGGGGATGACACGATTCCAAGGGGTGCACTGACAACGTTTCGGCCATTCCTGGATCTCCTTCTCCAAAACAGCCTTGAGGAAGGGAGCTGCAGTCTGCAAAGTCAAGCTTTGAGCTCCCTTCAAGAGTGCTTCAAGCTTCTCTTCACGATTTTCAACACGTTCCAACGCATAGTTAAACTCCAAGGCATGTTCCTGATCCTGTAAAGAGGCTTCCAATATTTCTTCCGGAGACGGATTTTCTCCACGCAGCAACCTTCGCATCCATTGCCTAGCTTCTTGCAAATACAGCCGAGACAACGCTTCCTGTCCCCTTTTCGCAGATTCCAAAGCCATTTCAAGCTGTACATTCGAAAGCCCAAGAAATTCCATTTTTGCATTGCTGCCTTCTGCTATCTCATTGACCTGCTTCTGACGAACAGTAAGTTGATAAAGTGTGGCAGGTTGTACGGGAAGCTGATCCAAAGCATATTGATAGTCGATCAGGACCTTTCTTAGCAATTCAGTAAAAGGATCATCCCCTAAAAGCTGCTGCATCAATTCAGTCAGCTTAGCCTCCGCATCTAAAAACGCAAGCCTGCTTTTGCCATACTTTGCTTCCTCCATCAAACGCGTTCCTTGATCAAACGCGCTGCGAGCGCTTGCAAGCTCTTCAATTTTCTCTTCCTGAGCCTGCCAAAAGAGACCCCAAGCTTGCATGTCTCTTGTAAACAGCTTTTGATAAGCGTCTCTTAATGGATTCTCAGCAGGAACAGATTCCAAAAAATCCAAGTGGGCTTCTGCTAAATTGGTTCCGGTAATCAAATAAGGAATCCCTTCTTTTGAGGGCGATTCAACCACTTTAGCATTGCCATAATCGTCTAAAACAACGGCTAGCCAATACTTAATGGCTTCTCTAAGCTCCTTTAAATCGCTTTTCCACCCGCATCTCTTTCCCCCTTTAACCTCTTGCAGCCGACACTCTGCCTTTTCCGCCCTATCAACATGTTCCATCGCTGTTCTCAACTCTCGAAGCGCTTGAGAATATATTTCCAGATCAGCCTTTCCCCCGCTTAAACCAGCTCGAGCCATGCGAAAGTTTAAGATGGCAAGATTGGTCTGCAAAGCGCGTGCAAGATAGGGAGTGCTCTTAATGGAAAACGGCACTTCGGAAAATTGACGGGAAGCTTTTTCCGCCTCTCCCTTCCACATCAAGATAGTGCCTAGGTTGTAGCGCAGCCGTGCTTGCTGCCAAGAGGCCAGGTTCTCATTCAACAGCGAAGCATACAGCTCAAAAGCACGCGTATACTCTTTTGCATGAAAATAAGCGTCCGCTTGCCTAATTAGCTGCATCTCTTCATCAGCTCCAAGAAACATGGTCAACAGGATGAAAAACCCTAGGCACCATCTCATCGCTGCCGCACTCTGGTTTCGGGGAAAAAGAGTACCCACAGCAGCATAAAGAGCGCAATGCCAAGGGGAAATTGAAAATATAAATCATACACCAAGTCGCTTTTTCCCTTGGTAAGCCCTGAAGAACGCGCAACAGTGAACTCTTCGAGAGGAGGTTTCTCCTCCCCTATCTTCTTCATCAAATCTCCCGCTAGATCCATAACTGTCCATTGATTGGCAAAATAATAGGCTCCCCGCCCTTTGTCGCTAAGTTTTTTCAGCAGCTCTTCATCGAGGCTTGAAACAACAGGTTTCCCGTTATCTTCAACTCCCGGAATCTTTTCCCCTTTCTTCGTTCCCATCCCAATCGTAAAAATTCTAAGCTGATATTTTTCAGCATCTGGAATCAAAGACAAAAGCATCTCAATCTGAGAGTTTCGCGACTCGCCCTTCATCTCCTCCAGTTCAGTATCCCCTCCGTCAGTAATCAGAACAAGTGTTTTCATTTTGGGACTCTGTTCGGAAAAATACGCATCCCGCATATCGGACAACGCTTCGACAAGGTTCGTTCCCGCAAGATCCCCTTCATTAATTTCCATATCCCGCAAAACCAAACGAACAAACAAATAATCCATCGTCGGAGGCGATAAACGGGTTGTATCCGATGTAAATGCGTACAGTGCAACGCTTTCTCCCCGCAGTCTACTGACAATCTCATCTACGGTCTCTTTAGCGTATTCCAGTCGACTGACCCCTGTACGAGTATCTCTGACCCCCATCGAGGCTGAAGCATCAACTAAAAAAATGATATCATGCGCTTTCCTTTGTGCAGTCGCCTCTCCTTCCTCTTCTTTCTTTTCTCCTCCCTGCACTCCACTTTCCAAAGGATACCGTCCATTTCCCTGAGGCTGCATGAACGCAAAGCTTGCAAAAATCCAAAGAAGAAAACTCGCTGCAACTCTTCCCCAAGAGGTGTATTGAGACCGCGGCACCCTGACCTCTTCAATGACAGTGTGATGGAAAAAAGTCGAAAGGAGATCTGCACGATAGCGGATCAACCCCCAAAGCAAAAAAGTGATCAAAAAAGCCAAAGGAAAAAGATAAAGTCCTTCAGGAAAAGCAAAATGAAGGTCGGAAGGGATCATGGAACCCTCCGAAATACGCGCGTTTCAAGAACAATCGAAAGGAGAAAACAGAGCATTCCTGCAGCAACCAAATACGGGTAGAAAGAAACCCTGCGATACAGCTGCGGCTGCATCGATTTAGGAGGTGAAATGTATTGAGTTTCCAAAGGAAGCGGACTTTTTTCCAACTGATCGATTTCAGAATAGATGCTTGACAGATTGAGCGAGTTGTCGACCATATAGAATCTCCCCCCTGTCAGCTCTGTGATTTTCTTCATCAGCAAACGGTGTGCAGAAAACTCTTCTGAAGCGATCCTAGGCTCTACATTGATGATGTACACCTTAACTCCTAGTTTTTTGGCGTAAACAGCTGCATCCAATAACTCGACATTTCTAAATTCTTTTCCCTGATCCAAAGGATTGGGCGCCTGCAATCCGTCAGTCACTAAAATCATGATCGAGTTTTTTATCGTATATGCCGGTTTTCCCGCTCCCTCTAATTCTTCCGCATAATGCCGTGTCGCAGCAATAAGATTGGCAGTTTTGTAGATAGCATATCCGATCGCAGTGCCGTCTTGCTCAAGATCCGTTGTGTACTGCAGCTTGCTCAGCTGGTCGATGATCGCTTGATGGTCAAGCGTCAAGGGAGCTAGCACCTGCGCCCCGCGAGCAAAAGTCACCAATCCCATCATATCCTGAGGGCGCCCGGTTAAACCTTCCTGTTTATTTCCAAGGACAAAGCCTTTAGTGACCTCTTTCAGCAGGTCCATCTTAGTGATTGTTTTTCGGAAAACTTTAACTTCCTCCGACATTGACCCTGACTGATCCAACACTAAATAGATCGCGATCCCTTCGCTGGGAATACTGACTTGCTGGAGAGGCGTCTCTTTCTTCACCTCCGGCGCTTTTTCTACAAAGTAATGAGGGTCAAGAAAGGCCGTTGAGAAGAAAAAACCAGCTGCAATCAACAGATAACGGGGCAGTTTTGCATACTTTTGTTTGAGGCTTAACGGCCCTTCAATCAGAGGCTGTAATTGGGAAAATTTCAGGTGAGGAACCTGAAACGAACTGCCCCATTTCCAAAAGACAGCTCCCAAAAGAAAAAGAAAAGAAAGAATTGCAACAGCCGGTAGATCAATCATACCGGCAATTTATCAAAAAGAGAGCTGTCAGGCAAGCTATTCGCTCGAAAGCCTGTGAATGTTCGCGCGGACGACGCGGTC
The DNA here is from genome assembly GCF_000092785.1 of Waddlia chondrophila WSU 86-1044. NCBI lineage: Bacteria > Pseudomonadati > Chlamydiota > Chlamydiia > Parachlamydiales > Waddliaceae > Waddlia > Waddlia chondrophila. The sequence continues at coordinate 359,724 of NC_014225.1, read as the reverse complement.
GGAAAATAGGAACGATCCATGTCCTAAATCGCTGTAAACCAGAGTATCTTTATCTCTGCAATCATTGAACGACGAACGATGAGGCAGAATCACGATGTCAGCTTTGCTTCCCTGATGAAAATGAGGAATTGTACTTTCTTTCAACCGATTGCTAAGGTCGGAAATGTAATCGGAGCCAAAACACATCTGCTTTGCACATTTACCCACTCCAATCCGCCCCACACGCGTTCCCATCAAAGGAGAGCCAAGCGTGATTAAGTCTTTCACCTCAACTCCATCCTCTTCTGCGTGATGCAATGCGTAGTGCGCCGAAACAACCCCTCCCATCGAGTGGCCGATCAACCGAATATCGCTGCGTCCTGTTTTTTCCCGGATCTCTTCAACTTTTTTCCGCACTGCATGCGAATACGCTTCAATCGAATGGAAAGGGTGGCCAAGATCTACTGTGAATACATTGGTAAAACCCGCTTTTTTATAGTGATGCCGATGATAAACCCACCCTGAACTATTATGAAGGTACCCATGCACTAATAAAATCGGCGTCTGACCGGGATCGCCTGTTTGAGGATCAAACCAGCTTTGCTTCATTGGAAACATGAAAGCCAATGCCAAAAGGGCAAAGAGATCGACCACGGTCGCTTGGATCACATTGATGCCATGCTGGACCTTTTGAGGAAGAAATGGCTTAACCAAATTGACAGCTTGTGCAGTCAATAAGATTGCCAAAGCTGTCGATGAAACAATCAAGACTGCAAGCGGCAATGTGCCGGTAAAGACTGTTGCGATGATGACCGAAGCCGTTGCAAGGACTGCAAGGGCTGTCAACACATGAAAAGCAATTTTGCACACCTTCTCGATCCCAATAGCAGGCTCGTGGACAGAAAAATCACCCCTTTCCTTAGGATCAGGGTCTTCAAGAGGGAGGAAATGTCCAGTCGGCTGCGTCATCATCAATTCAAAGGGGTTTTACTAGGTTCTCCAGCAATTTCTTGCACATATTTAGGAACAGCATATCCCGGCAAGCGGCGCGTTAATTGATCGATCAACTGCAATCCCTCTTCTTTACTGACTTCAAAATGGGAGGCGCCTTGAACACGGTCCAGCTGATGAAGATAGTAAGGAAAAATTCCATGATCAGATAATGTTTCACAAAGCTCAGCTAAAGTATCCGCATCATCATTGACTCCCCTTAAGAGAACCGCCTGATTCAAAATATTGACTCCTAATTTCCGCAAAGTGTTCAGACGATCGAAAATATCTTTGTCCAATTCCCTGGGATGGTTGCAATGGATCACAAACCAGACTTGATGCGGCAATCGATCGACCGCCTCAAGGAACTCATCATCGATTCTTTCCGGGATGCCAATAGGAAACCTGCTGTGAAAGCGGAGGCGGTTAATGTGGGGAATCGCCGAAATTTTTTCAAGCAAAGCACCCAAATGGCGATTAGATAGGGAAAGAGGATCTCCTCCACTTAGAATCACCTCTTTGATCGTCTCATCTTTCGAAATCACTTCCAACTCTTCATCAAAAGTTTTATCTTCCACTTCGTAATCAAAATTTTGACGAAAACAATATCTGCAATGCATCGCGCAAGCGCTTGTGGAAACCAGTAGAACCCTGCCATTGTATTTATGTAAAAGTTTGGAAGCTTTCCTGCAAGCATGGTCGCCAACAGGATCGCTGACGAAACCCGCCGTTTCTACCATTTCCGCAACCATCGGAAGGAATTGCCTCAAAATGGGATCATTCAAATTCCCCTTTTCAATCTTTTTTGCCAGCCTAATCGGAAGATTGAGAACAAATCGGGGATTTTTCATGATCTCTTGGCGATGAAACTCGTCTAATTCCAGAAAATCAGCAAGTTTCTCCCAGTTGGTAAAGTTCTGACGTTGGATTTGTCGCCACTGATTCGAAATTGAAGTTTGATACATAGCCGCCTACAGATTGAGTAATCGAAGCTGGCATTATAACACATTGAGGGTGAAACAGTAAAGATTTATTTTCAGATTAACGGAATGATGAGAAGATCAATTCCTGTTCTTCGGCTGCTTTGGAATTTTTCTCTTTGAGCGATTTTCTGGAAATATCCGCTCCTAAAGAAAGCAATTTTTGATCGAGGTTTTCATAGCCTCTATCCAAAAAAGAGAGCCCTTTGATCACACTTTTTTCTTTTGGAATCAAAGCCGCCATCACATAAGAAAAACCGGCTCGCAGATCCGGAATATTGATCTCCCTGCCTGTCAAAGGAGAGACCCCCTTAACAATCAAACTATGAGAAAAAGCTTGAGAAGAAAAGCGGCATTCTTTCCCTCCAAGGCACTGCCTAAAGAGAGTAATTTCAGCCCCCATTTCCTTTAAAGTGTCCGTATATCCAAAACGATTTTCATAAACCGTTTCGTGAACAACCGAAGTTCCTGTCGCTTGAGTAAGAAGGACGACAAAAGGTTGCTGCCAATCGGTCATAAATCCCGGGTGCACATCTGTTTCAAGATGGATTCCTCCCTGAAGAGGTCCGTCGTAAAAGAACTCTATTCCTTCATGCCTGACGTGATAGCCGCCTCCAATCTCCCTGATTTTATTGAGAAAAGTTAAAAGATGTTGATGCTGGGCCCCTTCGACAAAAACTCTTCCTTTTGAAGCAATAGCCGCCATCCCCCATGAAGCCGCTTCAATGCGGTCGGGAATTACCGTATGTTCAACCTCATAGAAACGACGCGTTCCTTGTATCCTAATCGTGCGGTCGACATCAAGTGTGATGTTTGCTCCCAATTTCTGCAAAAACAGAATCAAATCGACCACTTCAGGTTCGGTTGCCGCATTGCGAATTTCCGTCGTCCCTCTGGCTGCAACTCCGGCTAGAATAGTATTCTCCGTTGCTCCGACAGAAGGGAATGGCAGCTCGATTACTGTTCCTTTAAGCCCTTCATGTGCGTGGGCAAAATACGCTCCTTCACGCTTCATCCGTCGAAATTCTATCGTTGCACCCAATTGCCTAAGCGCGCTGATATGAAAATCCACCGGCCGTGGACCAAGCACACAACCACCGACAGTCGGAACGATAATTTCTTCATCGGTCCTTCCGAGAAGCGCCCCGATCATCAGAATCGGTATGCGATTGGAGCCGGAAAAACGCTGGGGGATATAAGAGGTGCGTAAAGTTCTTGTCAGAACCTCCATCACACCGGCTTCTTTGTCCCATTTAACATCCATTCCAATCTCGCGGCATAGTTCAACGGTAATTTGGACGTCACCAATATTTGGAACGTTGAAAAACGTGCATTTTTTATCAGAGAGAAGAGAAGCCACCAGAAGTTTTGTCATTGCATTCTTCGCACCGGAAGCCTTTATTTTCCCCATAAGAGGCTTCCCGCCAACAACTTCCATCACCTCTGTCGCCTTGAAGTCCGATAACATCCTTTCATCCCTTCTTATAAGGGATTGATTCATAACATCTGCAGATTAAATATTCAACAATTACCTCTTCAGATTAATGACGGGATATGCCAACATTTGCTTTTGCTTGTATCAACTCATCTATGGAGAAATCAATGACTGTCAAATCGGGGCTAGGCCAAGACAGCCACCGCTTCTTATCAACCGACTCTTCCAAACCTTGCGTTATTGGAGGCTTAATCTTTGACGATGCCCCAGGATTCAATGCAAACTCAGACGGCGATGTCGTTTTACACTCCCTCTGCAACGCTATTTCATCCCTGACCGGAGAAAAAATTCTTGGCGGTATTGCGGAAGATCTTTGCTTGAAAGACGGGATCACCGACAGCGAAGTCTATCTAAAAGAAGCTTTGAAAACGTTGGGGCAGCAAAAAATTACCCATGTTGCCATTTCCATTGAGGCAAAAAAGCCCCGATTTGAAGAAAAAATCCTCGAAATGAGAGAAAACATCGCCAGAATCATGGGACTTAGCATTTCTCAGGTAGGGATCACTGCAATTTCCGGCGAGGGGCTGACTGACTTCGGCTGCGGAGACGGCGTTCAAGCGCTATCTATCATCACAACAACTGAAAGTTAATCCTTGCTGCGCATACGCAAATTCAACATCTCTACTAACATAGAATAGGCCATAGCGAAATAAATATAGCCTTTAGGAATGTGGAAACTCAGGCCTTCGCCAACCAAAACAACGCCTATCAAAATCAGGAAACTTAATGCCAGCATTTTGATCGTCGGATGCCTCTCCACAAAACAGCTGATACTATGGACGAAAAACATCATAAAAATAACTGCCGCAATCACAGCGATGACCATGATCGCTAACTCATTAGCCATCCCGACAGCTGTAATAACAGAATCAAATGAAAAAACAATATCCAAAATGGCAATCTGAATCAGCACGCCAAAATATTGACCATACTTAGGAGCTATCGCCGGCTGTTCATGATCTTCCAGTTTCCGGTGAATCTCCAACGTACTCTTGGCAATCAGGAATAATCCTCCAAGAATCAAAATGAGATCGCGTACAGAAAATGAAAAATCCAAAATGGAAACGAAAGGAGAAGTTAGACGCATGATAAAACTTAGGGAAAAGAGCAGCAATATGCGAGTAAGCATAGCCAAACTTAACCCAAGCATCCGAGCACTTTTTCTCTGCTCTTCAGGGAGCCTGCCGACTAAGATAGCGATGAAAATAATATTATCAATACCGAGGACAACTTCTAAGAGCGTTAAAATGCTCAAAGAGATCCAGCCGTTCGGATCTGCAATCCAATCCATACCGGTCAATAAACATCCCGCAAATATCTTTTATCTGCCCGCATCTGCTTAACGTAGGCTCTTGCCTCTTCAGCAGTCAAATTTCCATGATCTTCCAATACCTGATGGAGAGCAAGATCGACATCTTTTGCCATCTTGGATGCATTTCCACAGACATAAAAGTAAGCGCCTTCCCTTAACCAGTCGACTAATTCCCTGCCGTTTTGACGCATGAGATGCTGGACATAAATTTTCTCCTCTTGATCTCTAGAAAAAGCCAGATCAAGCTTCAACATCCCTTTCGACGACAAATTTTCCCAATAATCACTATAGTAATAGTGAGACTTTTTGGTCCAGTCGCCAAAAAACAGCCAATGTTTGTGGTGCGATGCACGCCTTTCCCTCTGTTGCATGAACCCGCGGAATGGAGCAATACCCGTTCCCGGCCCTACCATAATGATCGGAGTTTCAGGGTTTTCCGGTAGAGTAAATCCACGATGCGGATGGAGATAAACAGGCAGCTCCGGTCGCTCAACAGGAGCTTGATGGCATAAATAATCGGTGCAAACACCGTGCCTTTTGATCCCGTCGATCACACATTTCCCAAGAGCAACAGTCAAATGGACCTCTTCTCCGACAACATCCATGGACGATGCGATCGAATAAAATCTAGGCATCATCGGACGTAAAAGATCTGCCACATCCTGTGCCGTTAAAGACCCTATGCCGCACCGCTCAAGAAATAAAACAAGATCGAGCTCTTTGACTTGCTGTTTATCCTGAGCAATCGCCAGCAAATCCTCATCTGTAGAAGATTCCGCGGCTTTTTTGACCAAAGCAAGAGGACAGTCGTTGATGTTGAGCCGCTTACTAAATAATTCAATCGCATCGACATCTTCATTCGCACGTGTATCAATTAACCGATCGGTCTCGCGCAAACCAAGTACAGACAAAACCTTCTGAACCCTTTCCGGATGATTCGACGGCAAAATTGCCAGACAGTCTCCTACCTCGTAAGAAATTCCCGATCCTTTGATATCGATCACGATGTGATAGATCTCTTTTCCAGAATCGATTGAACAAAGAGGAACTCTTTCGATAATTTTAGCTAAATAAGGATTTAGGCGACTGTAGTTTTGATTCATCATTAACTTAAAGTAGTTTTCGATACAAAATTATACAGACCTTCTTAATTTATCTCAACATTTATAAAAAATTTATTTTAAGATTTCTTTTATTAATAAAAGCTTGTATAGTAAACCCTTCATCATGCGGCCATGGCGGAATTGGTAGACGCGCTAGATTCAGGTTCTAGTCGAGGCAACTCGGTGGATGTTCGAGTCATCTTGGCCGCAATTTATTTAGGAAAAATTCAAGAACCGATGACTCCGAGATTTACTGCTCCCGTAGCCTTAGTTGCCAATGGACCAATCGGCAGCGGAGAGGTTCTAAAGAATCAATTAGCTAGATTCAAAACGATCATTGCAGTTGACGGCGGCCTGCACACTTGCCACAAATTAGGCGTGCGCCCCAACTTTATCATCGGCGACATGGATTCCGCAGGCTCTGAGCTGCTGGCTTCCTATCCTGAAATTCCAAAAAAAACATTTTCCCCTGAAAAAGACCAAACAGATCTTGAACTTGCAATTCTGGAAATCAAAAAGCAGAAAATTAACCGTGCCACTCTTTTCTGCGCGTTGAAGATGCGCACCGACCATTCCCTTTACAATCTCCATCTGCTTAGCCGCTACAAAGAAATATTGACCATAGAAACCGATTATGAAACACTTTTTTTTGTTGAGGGAAACTGCTCTATTCCTTGTACACCAGGTCAAACAGTTTCTCTACTCCCACTAGGGATACCGGCAAAAGGGGTCGTTTCCAAAGGTTTAAAGTGGGAATTGGAAAACGCAACGCTTAACGGAACATTTGCAAGCATTTCAAACATTTGTTTAGGAGACGCCTTTAGTCTTTCAATCAAAGAAGGGGAGCTTCTTTGTTTTCTCATCAAATAGATAAATATGTATACGTACGACATTAAAAAAATCCGCAATTTTTCCATCATCGCTCATATCGATCATGGAAAATCTACATTGGCCGACCGGCTGATGGAATTGACTCAAACGGTCTCAAAAAGAGAGATGCAGGAACAGCTCCTCGACGATATGGAACTTGAACGGGAACGAGGGATCACCATCAAATCCCATCCCGTGACCATGTTCTATCAGGCAAAAAACGGCGAGTTTTATCAACTCAACCTGATCGATACCCCAGGGCACGTCGATTTTACCTATGAGGTGTCGCGCTCGCTAGCTGCATGCGAAGGGGCTCTTTTAGTTGTCGACGCTGCCCAAGGAGTTCAAGCGCAGACCCTTGCCAACGTTCATCTGGCAATCGACCGCGACTGCGAAATTCTTCCCATACTCAACAAGATCGACCTACCCGCAGCTGATACTGAGGAAGCAAAAAGACAAATTGAAGAAGTGATCGGCCTCGATGCCAGCCATGCAATCGGTTGTTCGGCTAAAACTGGAGTTGGAATTGAAGAGATTTTAGAAAGAATCGTTCAGGATATCCCGTCTCCTAAAACAATGGAAGACGATCTTTTGCGCGCGCTTGTTTTCGACTCTTTTTACGACACCTACCGCGGCGTCATGGTCTATATCCGCGTTGTGAGCGGCGAGATCAAAAAAGGCTCTCAAATCAAAATGATGGAGACCAACCGCTCTTATGAAGTGCTTGAAGTGGGGGTCTTTTCTCCTAAGGAAAAACCCACTTCATCCTTGCGCGCCGGAGAAGTCGGCTACCTGATCGGCAACATCAAGAATACATCCGACGTCAAAATCGGAGACACCGTCACCTTGCAGAAATTCCCAGCTAAGGAACCTCTACCCGGATTCAAACATATCAAACCGGTGGTTTTTGCAGGAATCTACCCCATCGACTCTTCCGATTTTCAAAACCTTAGAGACGCTCTTGTTAAACTTCAACTCAACGATGCTTCACTGCATATCGAGCAGGAAAGCAGCTTGGCTCTTGGATTTGGATTCCGCTGCGGATTTCTCGGATTGCTTCATTTGGAAATTGTTTTTGAACGGTTGCAAAGGGAATTCGACCTCGACATCATCTCGACTGCCCCCAGCGTGATTTACCGCTGCATCATGAACGACGGCACCGTCAAAGAGATCGACAATCCTGCTCACTACCCCGATCCCACCCATATCGACACTATTGAAGAGCCTTGGATCAAATGCATGATCATGGCACCCTCTGAATATTTGGGAGCAATCATGAGCTTGGGACTTGAAAAACGGGGAAACTGCGTCAAAACCGAAAACATGAACGATAAGCACCTGCTCCTGACATACCGTTTTCCTCTAAACGAAATCATCACCGACTTTAGCGATAAGCTGAAATCAGTGACCAAAGGGTATGGATCTTTTGACTATGAGCCCGATTCCTATGAAAAAGGAGAGATCATCAAACTCGAGATCCGCGTCAATGACGAACCGGTTGACGCCTTTTCCTGCCTCGTCCACCGCAGCAAAGCTGAATCTAAAGGAAGAGCGATCTGCGAAAAACTAAAAGATGTCATCCCAATGCAGCTGTTTAAAATCCCGATTCAAGCCGCAATCGGAGGAAAGATCGTTGCCAGGGAAACGATTCGCGCCCTATCAAAAAACGTGACAGCTAAATGTTACGGCGGAGACATCTCCCGTAAGCGAAAACTTTGGGAAAAGCAAAAGAAGGGTAAAAAGAAGATGAAAGAGATCGGAAAGGTCAATATCCCTCAAAGCGCATTTATGGCTGTCTTAAAAGCTGAGTCCGACTAGTACTCTGTAAAGAAAATTTTACTCGTGCAATTTAATGGATGGCAGTTATAATTTCATCTAAGTTTCCACCGAAAGTGGAATGAAAACTTTATTTTAAGAGGAACTAGTAGCCAATCATGCCTGGTGTCATTGTCGTCGGCGCCCAATGGGGCGATGAAGGAAAAGGAAAAATCATCGATATCCTTACCTCCAAAGCTAAGCACATCGTGCGTGCACAAGGAGGCAACAACGCAGGCCATACAATCATTATCGGCGAAGACGAGTACAAACTCCATCTCACGCCATCTGGTATTCTCCATCCGCATACGCAATGCTACATCGGAGCGGGGACGGTCATTGACCCTGAAGTGCTGGTTTTTGAGATGAATACTTTGCAATCAAGAGGAATCGATCTCACCGGGCGGCTTTGGATCTCTCCTGCAGCCCACATTATCTTTCCTTATCACCGCAAACTCGATTTATTGCTGGAACAGAAAAAAGGGTCGCAAGCGGTAGGAACAACCGGCAGGGGTATCGGCCCTTGCTATGCGGACAAAGCCCATCGCTTAGGGATTCGCATGGCAGAATTGATGGATCCCAATCTCTTCCCCTCTCTTCTAAAAAATGCCCTTGAATTAAAAAACGAAGAGATCACAAAACTTTACAACTCAGATCCTCTCTCCTTTGAGGAGATTTTCTCAGAATATACCCGATACGGCCAATACCTGGCTCCCCATATTTCCCATGTCGAAGACAAAATTCAGGCTGCGCTTCAGCAACAGGAGAACGTCCTCTTTGAGGGAGCTCAAGGAACCTTTCTTGATACGACAATGGGCACCTACCCCTATGTAACCTCTTCAAGCACCATTTCAGGAGGAATCTGCACCGGATCAGGAATTGGTCCCAGCCAGATCGACCACACTGTTGGAGTAATCAAAGCGTACACGACAAGAGTTGGACACGGCCCTCTCCCTTCCGAAGTGAAGGAAAACGATCAATTTCTCGACCACTTCACAGCACGGGAATTCGGAACGACGACAAGAAGAAAAAGGCGGATTGGTTGGTTCGATGCCGTGTTAGCTCAAAAGGCAGCTAAGATCAACGGATTGAACTCCATTGCGATTACAAAGCTCGATATTTTCGACAAAGTGGATAAAATTAAAATTTGCGTTGCCTATGAACTTGACGGCGAACGTGTCGAGAGCGTCCCTTATTTAGCTGAGCAATTTGCTCAATTAAAACCCGTTTACGAAGAACTTCCTGGATGGAAACAAAAAACCACAGAGATAACAAGCTACGACGCCCTTCCTTCTGAAGCAAAACAGTACATTCAACGTTTAGGAGAGCTTACCGGCGTAGAGATCAGCATGGTTTCTGTCGGACCAGAGAGGGAGCAAACCATTACATTGATGGATCTATTCAAATCCAAGGAGTCTGTTTAAATGACCGCCGCAAACGCTGTCAAAAGCTGGAAAGAAAGCCCGGTCATTTCCGATAAAGAGCTTGAGGAGCTTCACGCTTCCCCGATTCCCAAGCATGTCGCCTTGATTCCGGACGGCAATCGAAGATGGGCAAAAAAACACTGCATCCTTCCCGAACAAGGACATAAGCTAGGCGCCGACTCTCTGCTCAATATCATCAAAGCCGGCCACCAGATCGGGATTGAAACATTGACATTTTTCATTTTTTCCACTGAGAATTGGCTGAGACCGAAAAAAGAAATCAACGCGCAAATGAAACTGCTTGAAAAATCGCTGACTCTGCAGAAACCGCGCATGTTGGAAAACGGAGTCCGCTTCCGTCCAATTGGAGACCTATCAAAATTCCCTCCCTATTTAATCGAGCTGATCAATCGTACCGAACAGGAAACTGCCCACCTCGACAATATCAATGTTGTGTTTGCCATGAACTATGGAGGAAGGGACGATATTAAACGTGCATTTATCAAAATGCTTAACGCTTACGAGCATCGCATATTCACTAAAGAAGAGATCTCTGAAAACCTGATTAGTGAATATCTTGACACTTGTGAATGGAGCGATCCAGATCTTCTCATCCGCACAAGTGGTGAATCGCGCATCAGCAACTTCCTTCTTTGGCAATTATCCTATGCAGAAATCTACCTAACCAAGAAACATTGGCCTGAATTTTCCCCACGGGATTTTTTGGAAGCTGTGATCGAGTTCCAACACCGCGAACGGCGCCTGGGAGGTTCTTAGATGTTAGCCTCCTTTCCACCAATTTTTCAAAGAGTGATTGCCAGCACCATTGCCACTGCTTTTTTACTTTTTGCGCTCTATTTTTCTTTTACCCCCTACCTATCGCTGCTCGTTCCAATTTTAGCAATCGTTTGTTTTGGAGCAGCACTTAAAGAGTATTACAGCATTGCAAGACGGAAAGGATTCAAACCGCGGGAAAAAACCGCTTATTCCTTAGGACTCGCCTACATTCTTGCCATCTATTTGGGATCACTCTCCGGTCATCAAGATTCTTTTCCCCTTTATGCTTTGGCAATCGGTCTGTTCGTTCTCTTTTCGGCTTTTTTCTTCGATGGGAAAAACCCATTGGTCAATATCGCAATTACTCTATTCGGCATCGTTTACCTAATTATCCCATTGAGCTGCACACTGCAAATCAACTATTTTTTCCCCCCTGAGTCAGCCGAAGACGGTAGATGGTGGGTGCTTTACCTCCTTTGCACAACATACTTGACCGACGCGTGCGGACTTTTCGCCGGACAGACTTTTGGAAAGCACAAAATGGCTCCTGTGATCAGCCCCAAAAAAACCTGGGAAGGTGCTGCCGGCGGACTGCTTGCATCGATCATCGCCAGCCTGATTTTCTCCCTTTATGCCCCCATTAGCTTAAGTGTTGTCCAAAGCATCATCCTTGGTGCGTGTATCGGCACAATCGCGCAGGTGGGCGATTTGGCGGAATCTCTGCTTAAACGTGATGTTGGCGTTAAAGACAGCTCCAAAATCCCCGGACTTGGCGGCATGCTGGATGTTGTGGATTCCCTCGTTTTCACAGCACCGCTGCTTTACTTGTATTTAAAAGCATGATCATCACAATAGACGGTCCCGTAGGGACAGGGAAAAGCACTCTTGCGAAAATGGTAGCCGAAACCATCGGTTTTCAATTCATTGATACAGGCGCCATGTACCGCTGCCTAACCTACGCATTGCTTAAGCACAAAGTGACCGATCTCAAAAAATTTGTTCCGGCATTTACCTTTGAAATTAAAGAGGTCGACGGTCAGAAACGTTACTATTACGAAAATGAGGATATCACTATAAAAATCCGTCAGGAAGAAGTAACTTCGCAAGTTTCTCAAATTTCTGCCTCCCCCTTCGTGAGAAACAAGCTTGTCGAGTTGCAGCGCAGCATTGGAGAAGGAGTGGACGCCGTGTTTGAAGGAAGAGACATGGGAACCGTTGTTTTTCCCAACGCTGAACTGAAAATTTACCTGACGGCTAGTCCAGAAATCCGTGCAAAGAGAAGATTCAGGGAAGTTGAAGAAAAATTTCCCGATCAGAAAACTTCTTATGCAGATATTTTAAAACAGGTCAAAGAACGTGATGAACGGGACACTCTCCGCGCGCACTCCCCGCTTAAGCCTGCTACAGATGCGTATATCATCGATTCATCCAAACTTTCGCCAGATGAAGTTCTCAATGCCATTTTGCTTCTTTACAAAAAGCATTGTGAATAAACCCCCTGATTGCGACCTAATCCCCGGACAAACGCTGTAGACGGACGGCAGATTTTTTAGTTTGTGATGAAGGGAATGTTCCTACATTCCCGAGGAGCAAAATGAAAAAGATGACGTTCAGCTATCAGATGTTTGTCCGGGGATTAGGTCGCAATCAGGGGTAAAAATGGAAAGGAAGGAATTGACCGGGCGACGATCAGCGCTTCTAAAATCAATTCCTCTTTCCAAATGAGATGAGTGATACCGAATGATTAAAAGCTCTTTCTGAGATCTATGTCTTCTTCATCTTCCGAAAACTCACTCTTGCTAGATTCATCATACCACGCATCAGGAAAAAAATTTCTTTCAAAGTCACCTCTTGCTTCCGCATAATTTTTATCAATCATGACAGCAAATGGAGAGATCACTGCATCTGCAATCACCTCTACAGGCATGAGAAAAATGAGTTTGAAAATGCTCAACGGAAGATCCACTCCCAGTTGTTTCACCCCTGTTGATACAGAAAATTTCTTCGAAAAGGGTGATCCGAAAACATTGCCAACACCTTTGATAAGGCACTCTCCAACAGCTGTGATTCGAGCAGCTATCGAAAGCAAAGCACAATGCGCGCCTTTAGGGAACCCGGATAAATAAGTCCATTTGGTTCCTACTACATTCTTATATCCATCGTAAGAGTTATCCTGCTCTTTTGGATATCCATCAGAAATCGAATAAAAAAGATTGGCTTTTTTCTCATGAAGCCAATCCGAGGCACCATGTGTATAAGAAAAATCTATATTCATGAAAATACTCCTGGTTGAAATTTTATGAATTGAAATGTTAATATAACCAAATTAAGATCCTATTAAGTTGAATTTAAACGAAAATGAGCCTTCTTTATAAAACCACACACACTTTCCTACGCATTTTTTTCCGTATTTTTTACCGCCACCGCATCCTGAACGCCGACAAATTTGTCCAAGGACCGGCAATTATCGCTCCTAACCACATCTCGTTTTTAGACCCTCCTCTTGTCGGCGCTTCCTGTCCCGAGCCCGTGGCCTTTCTGGCAAGAGAGACTCTTTTCAGCAAACCTTTTCTAGGCACTCTAATCCGCAAGTTAAACGCCTACCCTGTTTCGGGAAAAATTAAAGATCTTTCTTCAATGAAAGTTGTGCTCAACATCCTTAAGGACAACAAAAAAGTGATGATTTTTCCCGAAGGAATCCGCTCCCATGACGGAGAACTCGCCGAGATTAAGCCGGGCATCTGCATGCTCGCCATGCGCGCCCAAGTTCCGATTATTCCCGTTTATATCCAAGGAACATTTGAAATTTGGAACCGTCAAAGAAAGTTTCCCAAACTATGGGGAAAAACGTGTTGCATTTTTGGAGAACCTATCTATCCCGATACATTCAAGGAAATGGATAAAAAATCTGCACAAGAAGCCATGGCTCTTGAGATCAAAAAAAGAATACTACTTCTTAAAAAAAGTCTCTGAAGAAGCTATACATTAATCCTCTTAATTCCTTATAATACCCCTATTCTCTTGTGTAACTTTTTTGTGTTACGCAGAAAATTAACTTGTAATTGAATGATTAAGGAGAAGGCATACATGCCAACGATTAACCAACTAGTTCGCAATCCTCGAAAAGCGAAAAGGAAAAAAAGGAAATCTCCTGCCCTCCGCAAATGCCCGCAAAGACGCGGTGTTTGTTTACAGGTGAAGACTAAAACACCGAAGAAACCCAACTCTGCGTTGAGAAAGGTTGCTTGGGTACGTCTGTCAACAGGACAGGAAGTGATTGCCTATATCGGCGGTGAAGGGCACAACCTTCAGGAACACAGCATCGTTCTTGTACGAGGCGGCCGAGTCAAAGACTTACCGGGTGTGCGCTACCATATCGTGCGCGGAACGCTTGATTGCGCAGCCGTACAAGACCGCAAACAAGGAAGATCTAAGTACGGGGCCAAACGCCCTAAGTAACACTAGGATACTCTATTGATGGGTATCCTGGTTCGTGATGTGCGCTTGCAAACGAAAGCGTGGATCACGCACAGGATTCGACAAATCCATCGAATTCCAGGTGAATTTACAAGATCTTTCCTTATAAATGAAAAAATTTAAAAAAATAAGGAAGATACATGTCAAGAAGAAGACGTGCAGAAAAACGGGTCGTAGTGCCTGATCCAGTCTACAAAAGCGTCGTGCTGACCAAATTTATCAACAAATTGATGTTCGACGGCAAGAAATCTCTCGCTAGCAAAATTGTCTACGATGCAATGGAGGAATTTGCAAAGAAAGTCAACGCAGAGGATCCTTTAGAAGCTTTCGAGCAAGCGTTGGAAAATGCCAAACCTTCTCTCGAAGTTAAATCGCGTCGAATCGGAGGCGCTACTTATCAAGTGCCTATTGAGATCGCTCCGGATCGCCGTACAGCATTGGCTATGCGTTGGATCATTAAGCATTCTCGCTCCAAATCCGGAAAACCGATGAAAACTGCTCTTGCGATGGAGTTGTCTGATTGCTACAACAATCAGGGAACGACGATTAAGAAAAAAGATGACACCCATCGCATGGCCGAAGCAAATAAAGCCTTTGCACACTACAAATGGTAAACGGAGGAGTTTAGAGAATGCCCAGATCCGAACAGGATAAATTAGATAAAGTTAGAAATATCGGCATCATGGCGCACATTGATGCCGGTAAAACAACAGTCACAGAACGGATTCTTTTTTTCACCGGACGTACGCACCGCATTGGGGAAACTCACGACGGAACAGCGACTATGGACTGGATGGAGCAGGAGCAAGAGCGTGGAATCACAATCACCTCTGCTGCAACAACAGTCCACTGGAACGGCCACCCAATCCACGTCATTGATACTCCTGGACACGTTGACTTCACAGTTGAAGTGGAAAGGTCTCTGCGCGTACTTGATGGAGCCGTGGCAGTCTTCGATGCTGTTTCCGGGGTAGAACCGCAGTCTGAAACGGTTTGGCGTCAAGCTGAGAAATATCAAGTTCCACGCATTGCATTCATCAATAAAATGGACCGCATGGGAGCAGATTTTTTTGACGCGATTGAATCGATGAAAGAAAAACTGCATGCAAATGCGGTTCCCGTCCAGATTCCGATCGGAGCAGAAGCTGATTACAAAGGCTTAATTGATTTGATCACGATGAAGGCGATCGTCTTCAAAGATGAAACTCAAGGGATTGAATGGGACGAGATCGATATCCCTGCAGAATATCTCGAAAAAGCAAACGAACTGCGCGCACAACTGCTTGATGAGCTTGCGGTCATTGATGAAGAAAATGAAACGTTTATGGCCAAAGTTTTGGACGATCCGGATTCCCTAACGCCTGATGAGATTCATCAAGTGATCCGCAAAGGGGTTTGCGAGAACCTGTTTAACCCTGTTCTTTGCGGAAGTGCGCTCAAAAACAAAGGCGTGCAGCAGCTTCTAAATGCAATCATCAAATGGATGCCATCCCCAATCGACCGAGGTGCAGTGAAAGCTCACCTCCCTGATTCTGAAGATGAAATCCTTCTTGAACCAAGCGACGATGCCCCACTAGGAGCTCTCGCATTCAAAGTGATGACAGACCCTTACGTCGGACGTCTGACTTTTGTGCGTATCTACAGCGGTACCTTGACAAAAGGAATGAACCTCTTAAATTCGACAAAAGACAAGAAAGAGCGCATTTCCCGACTCATCGAAATGCACGCGAATACAAGAGAGGAGCGCGATGAGTTCTTCACAGGAGACATTGCAGCTTGCATCGGACTAAAAAATACGACGACAGGAGATTCTCTTTGCTCTCCTGACAAGCCGTACATTTTAGAGAAGATGGAATTCCCCGAACCTGTCATTTCTATGGCCATCGAACCTAAATCCAAAGCAGACCGCGAAAAACTATCACAAGCGCTTTCTGCTCTTTCAGAAGAAGATCCGACGTTTCGGGTCTCTACAGATGAAGAGACAGGGCAAACGATCATCGCCGGAATGGGAGAACTCCACTTGGATGTCCTCCATGATAGGATGAAGCGTGAGTTCAATGTCGAGGCAAACGTCGGCAAACCGCAAGTTTCCTACAGGGAAACCATCACAATCCCTGGTGGAACAGATACAAAATTCGTCAAGCAGACTGGAGGCCGTGGTCAATACGCTCATGTTGTCTTAGAGATCGAGCCGAATGAAAAAGGAAAAGGGAATGAAGTCGAAAGCAAGATCGTCGGCGGTGTCATTCCTCGCGAATACATCCCTGCGGTCATCAAAGGGGTCGAAGAGGGACTTTTAACAGGTGTGCTTGCCGGCTACAACTTAGTCGATGTCAAAGTGCGCATTGTGTTTGGTTCCTACCACGAGGTTGACTCTAACGAAATGGCCTTTAAAATCTGCGGTTCCATGGCGGTCAAAGAAGCTGCTAGAAAATGCAAACCGATTCTGCTTGAACCGATTATGAAGGTACAAGTCACAACTCCTGAAACAAGCATGGGAGATGTGATCGGAGATCTTAACCGCAGACGCGGTCAGATCATGGGTCAAGAAACTGTCAAGGGAGGAGCAATTGTCAATGCAGAAGTGCCGTTGAGTGAAATGTTCGGATACTCCACACAGCTACGGTCTCTGACTTCAGGGCGTGCGAACTACTCTATGGAACCAAGTCATTTTGCTCCGGTTCCAACGAAGATCGCAGAAGAGATTATGAAGAAATAAAGGTATAATGATGGCGAAACAAGAAAAACAAGAAAAGCAAAAGATCCGAATCCGGTTGAAAGGATACGATCAACGTTTGCTTGACCGTTCAACGCTGGATATCGTTGAAACGGCGCAACGGACTGGCGCTACGGTTGTTGGACCAATTCCTCTTCCGACGCGTTGTGAAAAGTTCACAGTGCTGCGCTCTCCTCACGTCGATAGGAAGAGTCGCGAGCAATTTGAAATCCGCACGCATAAACGTTTAATCGATATCCAGAATCCAACTGGAAAGACGATTGACGCTTTGAAAACGCTTACACTACCTGCTGGTGTAGATATTAAAATCAAAGCGTAATTCTCAGTAGCCACAGATTCTCAGGAGTCTGTGGCTTTTTTCTTCATCATCTTCTGAAATAAAGTCGCAATTTTTTGGGCGCTTGCCTCAATATCCAACATCTTTTGTTCAATTGCAAAACAGATCTCTACTAATTCGTGCTTGCGCAATTGTTCGAGAGTGATTTCATTTTTAAAATCATCAAGGGCTTTTTCAACCAAACGTCGAACAAGCATCACGTTTGCCGAGCCACTGCGCACATACCCGCTGATGTTCCATTTTCCTTCATTGAAAAAACCTGAGATCAACTGCGCCCTTTCTCCAGGGCGGTCTTTAAGATCTTTCAGCAGTTGCTCAATATCATCTGATCTTGTGCGGGTATAGGTAAAAAAATTAACAGATCCTAAAGAGGAAGAGCGTCCTATTGGCGCATATTCATTAAACACCTTTTGCACCTCATCGACGATCTCTTCATGCTTTGCATGATTTTCCAATAGTTCCATAAGAGCTTTGGCCAGACATTTCTCCTTATCTAATAGCTTATCCATGAAGGAGACCTGTTGATGGGAGCTGTCAATTAGGATCGAATGGATAGGAGTTCCGATCTTTTCCGTTACAAGACCACGATAATTTTCAACCACTTGCGTGATATTTTTTATTAGAAGATTCCACTCATCCATTCTTTCCCGAAACATTAACGCGATGTTACACAATTCGCATTCAAATAGGAAAAAAGCTTCGGGAAAAGAGTGATCGCTACTTTCCAGTTGCTCGCACACATCAATCAACTTCAAATAGGAGGGATGATAAGTTTCCCATTGCTTTCGATCGACTCTCAGCGTGCAGCCTAGATCATAAAGCACCATTGTCAGATCCTTTCCCATGCATTTTTTTACAATATATTGGAACCTCTTTTCCACCTTCACCAAGTCAATCGTCGCATCATTTTCAGCAAATTCGCAATTATATGCCTTAAAATGATCCAGAATTTCCAAAATAGATGTTTTATTTCTAATGACGAACCGTCTGAACCCCTGATTTTTTATGAGTCCTTCCAACAACTGCTGATTCCACCTCTTTTCAATACAGGATTGCATTTTCCGTATCATGGCCACTCCCTCTTCATCACGAGAGAAGCTCGGTATCATCACTTGCAAATGATCTTCGGGATCGATCAAAATTTCTCGCAAAAAGGCGTAATATTTTTGCCGTATTGCCATGGAATCTTCGGCTAATTTGACAAATTCTGCCCGATTTGGAAACCGTTTCCAGATAGCGAGATTATTGGGAATTTTTGTCGGCCAATGGCAGGGCTGCGCATCCCTAATATTGGGAAAAGCGTCGATATCTTTATCTGTAACCGGAAAAAGATCTTTGGGAAGAGGCGCAAGAATCCCATTGTTGATGGCTCGAGCCCCTTTGATCTCTACAGTAATGTCTGAATACCACAGTTCATCGTAGTCAAGCCCAACAATTCCCAAATCTTTGGCAATTCCAATCTGATCTCCATGCAGATCGTCTTCCATTCTAACATAACGAGCGACTAGTTCATCGATGATTCCCATTCTCACCATCACACCTACGCTTAAACTCTCTTTAGAAAGAGAAACAAAGGTGAGAATTTCATAAGAAGCTGCTCCGACAACGTTCCCTTCTGCATCAACGACAGGACGCACCCTTGCCGCATTCGCTCCTCTAGTTAACCGCATGGAGGCGCTTCCGGCAGACTCAATTTGCGCCAGGATAGGCGGATAAGCATCGCTACATTTTTTAAAGTAAACAATAGTTCCCTGATTTTTTTTTGTCACGATGCACATCTTTTTAACTTCATTCGAAGATTTCACTTCAGGCTCTCCAACGTAAGAAAGCTCAGAGAGCAACAAACTATTTGGGGGGGCTTTCTCTGGTAAAACCGGGCAATCAAGTACAAAAGTGTCTTCAATGCTTACCCACGATTGGTTAATAGACTGTGCGAGATTAACAGGAGCAGTGCTCATACTCATACCTCCTGAAGACTTTGCCAACATTCCGATTCTTGAAGTTAATTCGGTATATACCGAAAAACATTCAAAATGCAAGTTTTGAGTGCATTTCGGTACTAGCTTTTTGTGATGATGCCGTCGATGATCGTGCGGAACTGATCAGGAGAGGAATATTCGGCATGAAAACGATACTCGCTTCCATCCCGTTTCTTTTCGTAGATTTCATATCCCTGGAAACCGATATCTCCACGAAACTCCCAAGCAATCGTGTGTTCATCAATGATTCCCGCTCCGATCACTTGTCCCAAGATTTCATTTTCCAAAGAAATGCTAAAAGCGTTTTGGGTAACACCATAGATATGGATCTTATTGCAGACATCCTCCTCAGCCCCTTCCATTTGCACCCTCTGCTGACAGCGGATCTCCTCTTTTTCGATAGGGTCAATTGTCCAGGATGTTGAAAACAGCACCTGTTCCGGAGATGCGGAAAAACCAACCGTCCCTTCTCCGATCCAATGTCCTGCCTCAAAGATAAATCTGTGTTTTTGCTCCCTCAAAACATAAATCTCCGACTATAAATGCTCTGTAATATCCCCAGTGCTGTCATCGTGGACAAAATAGAGGATCCTCCGTACGTCACTAAAATCAAAGGAACGCCGGTGATGGGTAGAAATCCGGTCATCATTCCGATATTCATCAAGATATGCATGGCTAAATACACCGCCACGCCTGCTGATAGCAGGCGGCCAAAATGATCTTTCGCTACGGAGGTCACTTGGAAACTAAAATAAATCAAAAGATAAAAAAGAACCAATAAGAAAACGAGCCCAATCAATCCGAATTCTTCAACAAAAGCTGGAAACACTGAGTCTGTATAAGGAGCTGGCAGCCACCCCCTCCCAGTGAATTCGCTCTTCCCCCATCCTGTTCCACTTACCCCTCCCACCGCGATGGCAGTAGCTGCAACTCTTTGATGATGCGTGTTGGGATCCAAACGGTCAAACTGATACTCTTTTAAGAATTTCGTAGCAATCGGCCGCAAGTCTTCATGCGGGATCACTCCTAAAAAAATCAAAGCAACCAAAAGAAGAACCGATCCGCCTACCCATTTCATCGTATTGACGACAACCGGATGGATATCACCAAAATAAAACATCACCAACGTAATGGGAAACAGCACCAAAGCCGTGCCCAAATCCGGTTGTTTGAATATCAGTAAAAAAGGGATGCCGACAATCATGGCTGATTTAACCACCGTTCCAAAGCGATGCGACTGCTGCTTGCTTCTTTCCAAAAACCAGCTCAAAGCGATAATCACAACAAGTTTGGCATATTCGGAAGGTTGAATACTAACCCCTAGCAAAGGAATTCGGTACCAACGATTCACTCCGACAATCGATTTGGTAAAAAACAACCCCAAAAGAGCGATCAAAACCAAGGCATACAAAAACCAGGTCCATTCACGCAGCTTGTTGTAATCAAAAGCAGAAAAAAATGAAAACACCCCCCAGCCAATCGCAAACCACTTGATCTGACTTTTGACCAGCGGTGTAAGAAACACTTCTTCCCCACCTTCTATTGGGGAAGGCTGGGAATTGGAAGAGATGACAAGTAAACTCACCATCATGAGCCCAAAGATGACAGGAAGGATGCGAAAGTCGATACGAGTCAGTGTTTGCCAATTCCACATATTCTTTGTTGCAAAGCAGCCTTATTTTATTTATATTCTTTTATACCAATTACTTATTTTTTTTTGCTATAACTATGCTTTATAAAACTTTCCATTTTCCTAATATTGACTCGACAAACACTTGGGCATTGAGCAACACTCACCTCTTTCCAAGAGATAAAATCACTCTGGTCTATGCTAAAAAGCAAAGTGAAGGAAGGGGCAGGCATAAAAATCAATGGACCTCTCCCAATGCCAACAACCTCTATGCAACATTCGGGGTATTTATTCCGTTGGAGCAAGGAGTGCAGCCGAATCTTCCTCAACTCATTGCGCTCGCTACGATTTCGGTCATGGAAAAAATGGGCGTGCAGCCGAAAATCAAATGGCCAAACGATCTGCTGGTTCAACAGAAAAAAATTGCAGGAATTCTGACAGAGACCTCCATCGACGATCAGCACATCTTCCATGCCGTGGGTATTGGCGTCAACCTCAATTCATCTCCAGACCTTCCCAGACCAGTCACATCGCTTTCAGCAGAGATCGAACGAGAAATCGACTTAGAAGAATTTCTGGATCAATTAAAAGAGACGTTTTCCCGGTTTCTCTCTGTATTTTTAGACGCAGGCTTTAGCCCCTATCTGCCCGCTTTTAAAGCGCATTTGAATCACCATGAAAATCAGGAACTGAGCTTTCACGAAAAGGACTGCCAATGGAAAGGCAAATTTCACTCCATCAATGATGACGGCACATTAAACCTGAAACTTGAGACAGGAGAAGTCAGGCGCTTCATTGCAGGAGAGATTCTCGATTGAAAATGGCAGAACCCTAGGGTTCTGCCAGAACAAAATTAAAGCGCTGATTCAACCCAAGAGCGGAACGCCTCTGCATCCATTCCACCGGTTTTACGCTGAATCTCTTTGCCATCTTTGAAAAGGATGATTGTTGGAATGCTGGAAACACTGTACTGACTTGCGACTCTTCTGCCATTGTCAACGTTGACCTTTCCAAATAAAGCAGACCCTTCCAGTTCGCCGGCAACTTGCTCGAAAACAGGGCCGAATTTTCGGCATGGAGGGCACCACTCGGCATAAAAATCGACAACAACAATCCCTTCCTCAATCGCGTGATCAAAATTCGAATCATCCCAGTGCTCCACATTGGAAGCCTGTACATACTCATCAAGGTTCACTTCCAAAATATTTGCGTAAGAAACGGAAAAAGCGGAAAAAATCATTAATAAACAGAGTAAATACTTAGACATAACAAACCCCTTACAATTAATAGTGACTACTCTATCATGATATACTATTTTTAATTTGCCCATCCAATATTTTATAATTTATTAACTATTAGATATTTATATCAGGGGTAACCCGTAAATCGGGGTGTACTCTAGCTTGAACGGTTTGTTGAATATAGGACAAAGTCGCTCCAACTGCGGAAAAACAAGAAGTGCAATTGCCTTGATAAGCAATCACAAGCTCATTCTCTTTCAATTCTTTTACCTCCACCCCTCCGCCATCTAATGCGATGTAAGGGCGGATTTCATCATTGAGAACTTGCTCGATTACAGCCAGTTTTTTAGCTGTAGACATTTTCTCCCATCCCGGATACCCGCCTTCAAGCACTTCCCCAAATTGCTTCGGCGCCGGCGGAGCTGCATAAGCGACGGGAAGAGGGATATCGCTGCACTGATCGGCAGCATGATCAATAGCATCAAGAACTAAATTCAAATGGGGAGCTGTCTCTTGCGGAAAAGCTGGTTCGTCCGATCGGTCCCGCACCTGTTTATCGATCAAGTCCACACCGATTCTTTTCGCCTGATCGTAATTTTTCCCCGCGATCAAATCGCAGGCAACTTCTGCCGCCCCGATGAGTGCAGACTGACCATACACCTGAAACTTAGCGTCAACAATCGTTCCATCCTCTTTATCTACCAGCCAGTAGATCTGCACGCAATTGCCGTCTCTAATCTCCCCTTCGATACCGATGACGAGCCGCATTCCTCTTGCTTCCGACTCTTCAGGATCAAATACGCCTACGTTGTGAGGATTCTCAATTTTCGCCGAGAGCTTTCTGCTGTAGCGGTTCCAAGGGAAAGACATTGTGAGCAATTCAAAGGTCATAAATTTATCCCCATCGAAGATTTACGCAATTGCTTCACTGCTTCCACAATCATTTCCGAAGCACGGTCGATCTCGGATTCTGTCGTTTCCCTCGACAAGCTGAAGCTCATCGAAGAATGCGCCAGCGTTTCTTCTACTCCCGCTGCCATCAGCACAAGGCCGATTTGCTGGAAAGAGCCCCCTCCGATGCAAGCCATCACGCCTTTTTTATTCAATAAGAAGAGAAGCGCTTCATTTGCCACACCAGGAAACCCCATGCAAGAAAGATGCGGCAAACGCTCTTGATCTTGGTAAAAAATTGTCACATCTTCCAATTGAGAGGCCACATTTTCCTCTAAACGGTCACGCAAGCGGGCAGTCTCCGTACACACTAAGTCGCGAGCATCAAGCGCCTCTTTTGCAGCAACGCTAAGCGCTGCGAGCCCTGGAACATTCAAATCTCCTCCGCGAAGGCCGGCCTGCTCCATCCCTCCGGCAATGAAAGGGCTGATCTTCAAGCCATGTCGAATATACAACGCTCCCGTACCTTGAGGAGCGTGAATCTGAGAACCGTTGAAGCTGATTAGATCCGCTTTTACCTCTTCCAAGGTAAAGTACCGTTTGCCCAGAACATGGGTCGCATCCAAATGCAAGAGAATCCCACGTTCTTCACAAAGTGCAGCTATCTCTTCCACCGGCTGAATCACACCTGTCAATCCATCACCCCAAGACAAACTGACAAGAGCTGCTCGCGGAGACAACACATCGCCCAACAACTCTTTTGTCACCTGACCCTGTCGATCAACATCAACGCATTTACCGACACATCCCAGTTCTTCTAGCTGATGCATCGCCATTAATGCCGGCGCTTCGCTTGTTTTTCCCGTGATGAAATGGTTTTTCCCTCTAGGAAGAGCAATATCGGTATAGATCGAATGAAAAACATGGTTGGCCGATTCTGCACCGCAGGAAGTGAAAACGACTGCATCGCTTTTTCCCGCCCCCAAAAAATCATAAAGGGATTGATAAGCATCTCTGATCATCCCTGTCGTTTGCTGCCCCATCGCATGCGGCGAACTAGGGCTAGCCCAATAATCGGTAAAATAAGGCATCATTGCGCTGATTCCCTTTTTAGAGGGACGCGCGGCCATGCTGTTGTCGAGATAAATCATCTATTTTCTAATAAAATTACCGTTTTCGTAGGAATAAATGATTGGCTTCCCTGTGGGAATTTCCAATGACACAACCTCTTCTTCAGAAAGGGCGTCCAGATCCATCATGATCGATCTGAGAGAGTTTCCATGCGCAGAAACAAGAACATTCTGTCCTTCCCTTAAAAAAGGGACAATGGTGTTCTCAAAATAAGGAATGGTTCTTTCCGCAGTCATCTGTAAGCTTTCACCACTAGGAGGAGGAGTGCTGTAGCTCCTTCTCCAGACTTTTACTTGATCTGCCCCAAACTTCTCTGCTGTCTTTTTTTTATTGTAGCCTTGCAGCTCCCCATACATCCGTTCATTGATCTCCCAGCTGACGAAACACGGAATCGTCTTCTCTTTTGCCTCGTCAGAGTAGATTTTTCCCCACTCTTTCAACTTTTCATCTGTTTTATGCATGACAACAGGAACTTTCCCTTCGCTATGCTGGCTCATCGCAAGCATCGCGGTCAGCTGGGAACGGATCAAAGTGGACATAAAGATCACATCGATGGGAATATCCTTAATCTCTTTTCCCGCTTCAATAGCTTCCTCGATCCCTTTTTTAGAGAGGGAAACATCAACCCAACCGGTAAATTGATTGAGCTTGTTCCATTCCGACTCACCGTGGCGCATCAATATTAGTCGACTCATCCATAGACTCCGTATTATCAAAATAATAGGACAATTTAAGAATTGCTTCCATCAAAAAAAACATTAAAAATAAAATTAATTGTTTAATTGATAATAATCACTTAAGACAGGTATACTGATCCAACTACACTAATGCAATTATTACTAAAATGAATAAAAAACGGATTGCAAAACACCTGGCTTCCTGCGGAATCGCTTCGCGCCGGAAATGCGAAGACCTGATTTTCGCCGGAAAAGTCTCCGTAAATGGAGAGGTTGTCCGCCAACCTCAACTATTGGTGGATGGCAGTGAAAAGATCACAGTAAGCGGAAAAAAAGTGAACCGGCAGGAAAAAAAGGTTTATTTTATGCTTAATAAGCCATTAAATACCCTCTGCTCTCCAAATGGAAAAAAGGGAAGCAAACTGGTCACAGATCTCTTTGAAGGGGTTAAAGAAAGGCTGTTCACAGTGGGGCGCCTCGACAAAGAGACTACAGGCTTGTTGATTGTCACTAACGACGGAGAATTCACAAACCAAGTGATCCATCCCTCTTCCAATATCCAGAAAGAGTATATCGCAAAAACTGATTGTGAAATCTCTAACGATCACTTAAAAGCCATCGCAGCGGGAACTTCGGTAGAAGGCGTTTTTGTTCAACCTCTTTCCGTAAAAAAAGTGCGCAAAGCGACCCTTAAAGTCGTTGTCGGAGAAGGAAAAAAAAGGGAAGTCCGCCTCTTGATTGCTGCAGCAGGGCTTGAAGTGCGCGCACTTAAACGAACGCGGATTGGCAGTCTAACTCTTGGCTCCCTTCCAATTGGGCACTGGCGTTCCTTGACAGAACGGGACAAACAGCTCATTTTTGAGTGACTTCACACATGACCAAACGAGACCCTAAAGCAAAGCTGCAGGCTGCATTGGATGTTTTAGATCGGTTCACTGAAGAACAAACACCTAAGCACTTATCAAACCTCATCAAACCCCGGAAAGGGTTTAGGATCCGCCGCATTGTCGCATTTGCCCATCATCTCATTGCACATGCAATCCCTCAAAAAAAACAAGACGCTTTTTCAGAAAGAGTTGAACGCGCCATCGATGATGTGAAAAGGTACCATCCAATTATTAGCCGATCCAAAAGCTTCGAACACAAAACACTCTCTTCAAGGGCTCTTGAGTCAATCAACCGCTACAATCAATTATTCGAACCAACAAAAAGAGATCCCTGGTACAAAAAAATCTTTTCCTTTTTTTCCAGGAGATCGGACTCTCCCCTGAAGAAGAAAACAGCAATACAAATCTCGCACGACTCCGAGCAATGCGAGCCCGCTCAACGTGCTGCGCATGCGATTCAAAACGCTCTCTTGAAGCAAGAAGAGGATGCGTTCAGAATGAAAGCGATCTCTTTGATCAAGAAAAAAGGGATCGTCTTTTCCTCCATTGAGTCAGCTCTTCGGAACATCCGAGAAGCTCCAATCTATATCAGCAAATCCATGGAACAGGAAACAGTTTCTATCGTCACATTAAATCAAATGCTGACCCCATTTCCCGGTGAAACAATCATCTTGTCCGGATCGTTCAAACGAAGCTCCAGAGGAATGATGCCGACAACGCCAATCTCCAACAGTTTCGAATTAGCGGCCTCCAACAATCATACAGGCCACCCTTTTCCCTCTCAACACAATGGCTGGGCATTACCCGACCTCTTAATCCCCTCCAACCTGCATAGGATTGCTGAGATTCCGCTTCTCGAAGAACTTTTAAAGAAAAAAAAGATCATCAAAGAAGCCTTGCACAACCAAAAGCCGTTAAAAAAACATGCCCTTGCGCTCATCAACTTAAAAAGGCATGCTGCAGAGGAAAATCTAGACACTTTTATCAAGCTCCACGAAAAACTCTTCTGCACCCTGGTTTCTGCCGCTCCCTCCTACTTAATTCAAACAGATGCTACTACAGTGGTTTTAAACTTCTTCGAGTTTATCAAAAAACAGTTCTCTCCTTATGAATTGCTTTCCAAATGCTGGAGGGAATTTAACACACGCTACCTATGGCCTCCATATCGTCAATTACACCAAAGCTGGATTAAACAAACAGAGCCTGACCTATTCAGTAGCGACTCAAAAAAAGCACTAAATGCAGCGAAAAAAATTTTGAACGAAACGACTCAAGAAGACGTTGAGTCATTTCCTCCGGAAGCTGAACAGTTCTTTTCCTGCATGCGCGGAGTGATCAGCATCCCCTGCCGCAACATCTTCTTGCAGTATTTTTCTGAGCAGATCGAGTTTTCGCCTCCCAAGCTCAACAACTTTGAGAAAACCTTGCAATCGCTGAGCCTTACTCAATTACAAAACCATATCTCTGAAATTGAATCCGACCTTCCTTGCCATCCATTCGAAAAGATAAAATGTTCTTTAACAGAGGAAACAGAACTTCTGAACCGGCAAGGCCAATATCATCCGCTAGTTGAAAAACTGGAAAATTACTACACTATACCTGAATAGACTTTAGCTTGCCTTTGCGTTTTGCTGTAGGAAGCCATGAAAATAAAAGCCAGCAGACAGAACCCTCCTCCGATAAGGAGCACAGAAGCCGAACTCATCAAGGTCACAAGATAGGAGCCAAGTCCAGGGGCTATGCATCCCCGAAGACCTACAGTGACAACATTCACACTGCTGTAAAGGGAGCTGTCCTCATCTCCTGAGAAGATCGGACCGGACAGGTTCCAACTTAGCTCGCTGCCCGCTTGCATCACTCCATAAACAATGTAGGCGGTGTAAATCCAGTATAAATGCATTTGAGCAGCCAGCAAGCAGAAGGGAAATAGAAACGCCATCAACGTCACAACACTGCTAAAGCGGTAGATATCAACCTTAGACATCCACTTGGCCCAAAATTGAGAAGTCGCGGCAAAGCCAATCCCTTTGCATAAAGTCAAGGCAATCGCGAGCTCTTTATAAGAAAGTTGCAGAACCCCCATGAAAAAAGCAGGAAGAACTGCATGCATAATCATCAGCCCTGCCCCCCCTAACATAAATCCCACCTGAAAAGAGCGGAAATCACTCCTTTCTTTTATCAACATCCATGCACTGACCCAAGGCTGCACCAGTGATTGCTTAAAAGGGATCCTCTTCGGCTGCTCAGCCACCTCAAACCTCACTAAAATCCTCGCTTGAAAAAGGATCGGAATCAATCCGATCAATGCAGTCAAAGGAAAGATCCAACGCCATGCCTGGAAATAACCATCGAGTAAAGCACCAAAAAGAAAAGGGAGAATTCCATCGCCCAAATATCCTAAAGCCGATCCCCAGGCAAACACTTTTTCTCGGGATGTATTAGGAATGTTGAGCTTGAGAATCTCCATCCAAGCAGGAATCACTCCTCGGTGCAACAGCATAAAAAAACCGAACGAAGCGATAAAAAACCAGGGACTGTCAACAAACGGAAAAAAGAAAAACGGCAAGAGTCCCAATACTCCAGCCCAAATAATATTGGAGACCAAAAGGTCTCTTCTCTGCCTGACTGCAGCGCTCCAGTACATGGAAAAAATAGAGACCATCGGTTTTAGTGCAACCGTCACCGCAATTTGAAACGGGCTCGCGTTGAGATCCCTGAATAGAATAAATGGCAGCATTGTATAGATCGCCCAAAATGGCGTTCGCAAAATGCGGGACCACATAAATGCCGCACGGGTTCTTTGATGATGCAAGTCAGTTTTCATTGCAGTCTATTATAGCAAATTGGCTCTTTTACGAGGATGGGAGATCGGTATGGCTGCCAGAAGTTTTTTTGTGTATTCTTGCTGAGGATCCAGGAAAATTTCTTCCACATTCCCCTGTTCCACAATCTTCCCCTTGTGCATGACAGCGACATCATGGCAAAGATAGCGCACAACGGACAAATCATGCGAGATAAAAAGATAACTGAGATTAAGGCTCTCCTTTAATTCCATCAGCAAATTGAGAATTTGCGCCTGTATAGAAACATCAAGAGCGGAAACCGCTTCGTCGCAAATAATCAGCCTGGGATTCATCGCAATCGCCCGCCCGATACAAATTCTTTGCTGCTGCCCTCCAGAAAACTGATGGGGATAAAGCCCCATTGCTTCAGAAGAGAGCCCCACTCTCTCCAAGACATGGGCGACCCGGTCGCTCATTTCGCTTTCAGAAGAGACCAAGCCGTGATAGATAAGCGCCTCTCCGATACTCTGCCGAATCGTCTTCCGCGGATTCAAGGAAGACAAAGGATCTTGGAAAACTATCTGAATCTCCCTTCGGGCACAAAGCAGTTTTTCCTTACCAAATGCGAGAAGATCTTTCCCTTCGAAAAAGATCTCGCCGCAGGTCGGCTCGATCAATCGAATAGCAGCGCGCGCTGCCGTGCTTTTTCCGCTGCCGGACTCCCCCACCAATCCAAGAATTTTTCCTGTGTGAACAGAGAAATCGACTCCATCCACAGCTTTTACCTGGTCGACAATGCGACGAAAAAACCCGTCATAAACAGGAAAATATTTTTTCAACTGTTTAACTTTCAGAAGAGGTTCGTTCATCTCCTAACCAACATTTGCTTAAATGAGACTTCGAACGCCCTACGGGAAATTCGGGAACCAGCCCGCTGCAACATTTTTCCATCACATAAGGACATCTGGGATGGAAGCGGCATCCTTTCGGATAATTGGCCAAGGGAGGTACTGAGCCTTCGATCGGAAGCAGCCTGCCCCCGCCAGCATAAGAAGAGGGGCGGGAGCCAAACAACCCCATTGTGTAAGGGTGTGCCATCTGATCAAAAATTTCATAGACACTCCCTTTTTCCATCGCCTGGGAAGTGTACATCACAATCACCTCATCGGCCATCTCAGCGACAATCCCCATGTCGTGAGTAATCAACAAAATCGCCATCCCTTTCTCTTGCTGAAGCTTTCGCATCAAAGCAAGCACCTGAGCTTGAATCGTCACATCTAAAGCTGTTGTCGGCTCATCGGCAATCAAAAGATCTGGTTCGCACATCAAGGCCATCGCGATCATGACTCTCTGCTTCATCCCTCCAGATAACTGATGGGGATAATCTTCCAGCCGTTTCCGAGCATCGGAGATACCGACTTCATTCAATGCCTGCGCAGCTTTCTCTTCCGCCTCTTCTCCCCATAGATCGAGATGCAGCTCTGCCACTTCGACCAGTTGATCACCTATCGTATAGACAGGATTGAGGCAAGCCGAAGGATCTTGAAAAATCATTGCAATGTCTGCCCCCCTGATCTTGCGCATCTGCTTCTCCGGCAGCTCAAGCAAATTTTTTCCCTTATAGACCACTTCCCCTTTGGAAGGGAGGCAAGGAGGAGAGGGAAGGATCCTCATGATCGACAAAGCCGTTAAAGACTTCCCTGAGCCTGATTCTCCAACAATTGCCAACGTTTTCCCCGATTTCATCTCAAACGAAATTCCGTCGACAACAGAGAAAACATTGTTCCCAATCTGAATTGGAGTCACCAAGTTCCTGACACTTAATACTGGCTCAATCATCATGAAAGTCAAGATAACAAAAAAAGTAAAAGAGTTGCAATATCCAGGAAAAATATCTATAATTGGGGCTCGTTTTACTGCGTTATGGAAATTATGAATGCTCTTCTCAATCTATTTGGACGCTCTCCTTTCTCGCCATTAGACACACACATGGAAGAGGTTTCCCGCTGTGTTTATCTATTAAGAGATCTTTTCAAAGCTCTGAAAAACAAAGATTACGAACAGGTTGAGAAAATCGCTCAAAAGATCAGCAAGCAGGAGCATCAAGCCGATCTGACAAAAAATGATTTGCGGAATCATCTGCCAAAACGGATTTTTCTTCCCATTGCGCGTGAAAGCCTCCTTCACATCCTTGCCATCCAAGACTCGATCGCCGACAGGGCGGAAGATGTGGCCGTTTTGACAACCTTAAAAGAATTGGAAATGATCGAGCTCTTCCGCGCTGAATTCGATGAGTTCCTTGATAAAAATATCGAAACATTTGAAGGCGCCAAAAAAATCATCAAAGAGCTGCACGAACTTCTCGAAACGACATTCGGGGGAGTGGAAGCGGAAAAAGTGCGCCAGATGGTGCATCAGGTAGCGATCAAAGAGCACGAAGCCGATGTTGTTCAGCGAAAGATGTTGAAAGCTCTTCTCAAGGCTGAGGGACAGATGAGCTACACAACCTTCCATGTCTGGCAAAAAATTTTGGAAGAACTAGGTGCTATCGCCGATTTATCTGAAAACCTCGCATACCAAGTAAGGATGACCTTAGAGTTGAAATAATGATCATCGATAACAACCTTCTCTTTGGCGTCATTATCATTGCAGGTTTTTACATGGCCTGGAATATCGGAGCAAACGATGTCGCAAACGCTATGGGAACTTCAGTCGGCTCCGGAGCCCTCACTTTAAGGCAGGCTGTAATGATCGCGGCAGTTCTGGAATTTTCCGGAGCGTTCTTCTTTGGCTCCCATGTCACTGAAACCATTCAGAAAGAGATTGTCGATCCCGATCTCTTTCTCTATCAGCCGCAAGTTCTTATTTACGGAATGCTTTCCGCTCTCCTTTCAGCAGGCGCCTGGCTTCAGCTAGCCTCCTATCTTGGGCTGCCGGTCTCTACAACCCATTCCATTGTCGGCGCCGTTGTTGGATTCGGAGCTGTTGTCGGAGGGATCGATGCGATTAAGTGGGTGACAGTCTTTAAGATCGTTGCCAGCTGGGTAATCTCCCCGCTGGCCGGCGGTGTCTTCGCCTACTACTTTTTTTGCTTCTTGAGAAAAAAAATTTTTTATTCTTTTAATCCGGTGAAAGCCGCACAGAGAATCACTCCACTCCTTGTGTTTTTAGTTGCGGTAATCATGACTCAGATTGTCGGCCTTAGCTTAATAGATAAAGCTGCCATTTCCATTTCTGTAAAACAAGCACTCTTATTCAGCATTTTTTTAGGAGCTGTCAGTGCTGCGATCAGTTATTTCTTCGTGCAACGGATGACTGTCCCTCAACGCGACACCGAGCAACGTCCGCAATACGGCCCGGAAATTGTTCATTCCCTTCACAAAGCAACAAAGCACCTGATGCAAGTTAAATCCTCTTCATCCGGAGAGCTGCACAGCGATATCGCCTGCCTTCTCGACAAGATGGAAAATATTTCCTCCGGCATCTCCAGGAAAATTGAACAAACTGTTTCCCACTCCGAGTATGCGGCCGTGGAAAAAATATTCAGTTATTTGCAGATCATTACCGCAGCGCTCATGGCGTTTGGACATGGAGCCAACGACGTGGCCAATGCGATCGGTCCGCTAGCCGCTGCAGTGGGGACACTGACAACGGGCGTGATTGCGATGCAGCTTGCGATCCCTTCCTGGATTTTAGCGCTTGGCGGCGGAGGAATCATCATCGGATTGGCAACTTGGGGATGGCGCGTCATCGAAACGGTCGGAAAAAAGATCACCGAGCTCACTCCAACACGCGGATTTGTTGCCGAGTTCTGTGCCGCAACAACAATTCTTGTCGCTTCACGCATGGGGATGCCGATCTCTACGACGCATACTCTGGTCGGATCCGTTTTAGGCGTCGGCCTTGCTAGAGGAATTGAAGCGCTGAATTTAGGAATGACAAGAGATATTGTGATCTCTTGGGTTGTGACTGTACCTGCCGGAGCGGGGTTGTCCGTTTGTATTTTCTATGTCATCCAATGGATCTTCCACTAATGCATCAAATTTTCTATCTTCTTTTTGTACTCTCTTACCTCCCTACTCTCTCAGCAGAAGCGCTTCTAACTCAGGTATCTCATTGTTCAAATTGTCCAAGAGCTTGTGATATATCCGGGTTGAAAACAACAATTCATGCGATTCCAAAGGGCAACCCTCATAGTTCAAAGGGACATGTCCAGCCGGGAACGACGATTCAGCTGCAGGCAGCAGTAAAAAATGCAGGGACTGCGTCGAGCAAAGAGGGAGCTTTACACATTCAATTTGCATTTCCCGAGCCATTGAACGATCGAAAAGACAGCACCATTTTTGAAACAGAGCGTGTAGCTCTACCTTCAATTGCTCCCGGAGAAGAGGTTTTGGTGATCTTCGATAAAATGCACCGATGGCCGAATTTTTTTGATTTTATCCGCGATGATTGGGCGATGAGAGAGTACCAAGCGATTGCGATAATCGGCGGACATGCGCAAACAATCGGGACGCTGACAATCGCCTTTTCAGCATACTATTACGAGGGCGCCCATTAGATGATCGATCCGTTTGCTTAGCAAGCGGATCGATCCTGGAACAGGGTTTCATTAAAAGAGATACTGAAGACCGATCGTAACAGGAAACGACAGGATATTGAAGGACTCCCTTGCCGGAACGTTCATCGAACTCGTCGATTCCCCTTCTACATTTACAGGCATAACACTTCCAATAGCAGTATCATTACCTGTTAGGGTAGCTGTAACGTTCCCGTTGACAGAGGCGAAAGAATTGGTATTGGTGAAGGCAAATCCAGAGTTACGGGGTTTTAAACCGCAAGCCGCCAGCGCTTCCGTCATGACAAAGAAGTTGATGCAATCGCTGCACTTCATGCTAAGTCCCAATTGAAAACCGCCGTGAAAGACGTTATAGGAATCGTAATAAGTCCCCTTTTGCGTCTGTACATCTCTTCCTCCCTGGCTATCAAATGCTTGAGCAGTGATGGTCGCTTCCAACGGAAGTTGCAACAAATTGAATTGAAATAGTACCGCATCCCTATTGTCCCTCCAAAATATTGCAGATCTGTATAAGATTCGGTTATCTTCCAGAGCTCTTCCGAGCCCTCAGCAGCACTAAATCCGATCGAATATCCTAAACTTCTTCCGCTTGCCCCTCCATAGTGAAGATCTGCAAAAATTTCTGTATTGCAAGTCAGCGCGTAGCCAAATTCCCCCACAACCGTCCAGGGAATTGAAAACTGATCGGAAAAGCGCGGCGTCCGAACAGAACTAACCAGCTCTCCCACAGATAGGGCATTAGGCACAGTGAGATCCAACGACAACTCCAGGACAAAGGGCTCTCCCTCAAGAACTATCTCACCTTCAAAATTTCCGTTGACAACGGTCCCATCCAATAAAACATTACCATTACTATCTTCTACCACTAAATTCGCATCGCCTGAAACAAGGGCGATTGGACTAATCAACACAGTCAATACCTCCTCACCCAGAGTAAATTCTGTGCTTGTATTACTAGAGACGTTTGTGGTTTCTATCAAAGGAATACTGCTGACATAATCATTTTGGCGGCGATCGGGATACCACATCCATTCCACACCACTTCTAAGAGAAGCGTTCCACGTGCAAGGTTTCAACGGTCCTCTGGGAACACAATAATGATCTCCATAGACCGACACCCATCCTGCAGCCAAAAGTAAAAAGACAAATAAATTCTTCTTCATTTTTCTCCTAAAAATAATCTGTTGAAAAGAGCAAGATTAGAAATTGTTTTCAACAAAAAAGCAATCTTTTTTGTAAAATTATTTTTGCATTTTTGGATCGATTGCATCGCGCATTGCATCGCCAACCAAAGCAATCGCCACCAAAAGAAGGGTTAGCAAGATCGCCGGAGGCCAGAGCAGATAGCTCTCCCCGGGAAAAGCGGAACGCCCTTCATCCATCAAGACTCCCCAAGAGGTTGACCCTTCCTCTCCCAATCCCAGAAAAGAAAGACCTGCCTCGCTTGTGATCGCAGCCATCACAGCAAAAGGCAAAAGAGTCAAAACAGGCGGGATCGCATTGGGAAGAATATGAGTAAAAATGATCCGTCCATCTTTAAACCCCATCGCACGACATGCTTCCACATAAGGCAAGTTCCTCTGCTTAAAGAACTCGCCGCGAATATAGCGGGAAAAGCCGGTCCAGCCAAACAGGCCAACAACGGCAATGACAATAAAAATCGATTTACTCTGCGTCATGGCAACAACAAGCAACAGCATAAAAAAAGTCGGCATCGATTCCCAGATTTCAAGAAGCCTGCATACCAGGATATCCCATTTTCCCCCATAATACCCGGCCAACGCTCCAATGGGAACGCCGATCGCCATCGCTAAGCTGACAGCAAGAAGTCCCACGACAAGAGAAATACGAACTCCAAAAATAAGCGCAGAAACCAGATCCTTGCGGTTGATACGGGTCAGCTCCCACCACGGAAGGAATTGATTCATCTCCTGATTTCCGCCGGCATCCTCCTCCCAGTGAAATGGACGGATTAAAGGCATCACCTCCCAGGACAAGCGATCACTTTCCTGCTTCAGCCACAACTGCTTATCCCGATTATAGGCAAGGGAGCTGATCGCCTGTTTATATTGAGGAGTTTCAGGAGCATATTGATCCAAAAGCTGCTGATTCCTCTCCATTCTTTCATGTAAGAGCTGCTGTTCCATTGCCCATAACGTAGAAATTTTTTCGATTTTACCTTCTAAATCATGCAAAATCTTTTCATGATGCCGCTTTTGAAGCTGATAGCGCAAAACCTGATCCAGCTTTCCGTAATCGTTTAAATACGAGAGGTCGAACGACCACGTAGGATATTCCCCTTTTTTACGCATTTCAGACAATTTGCTTTGCCGCTCTTTCGCTTTGAAAGAGTCGAATGCCGGATCTTTGACCGGCCAAATGATCAAGCAGGCAAAGGCTGCACACTGAACCATGCACAAAAAGGGGAGCCACCGTTTTTTTCCCAAAGAAAAAGCCATTAAAAACAGCGGAAGCGTCAACATTAAAAAGTTAAAAAAGAGATCGATCGGCTTCGTGTAAAAACCCGTATAAAAGAGATAACGGAAAAGAGGAAAGTACCACTGACCGTCAAACCTGACGATCAACGGCTTGCTTGAAGCAAGAAACGGAGCATAAATGCCTGCAAGGCAAAAAATTCCTACCACAACGAGGGCGGCAATTCCCAATCGATGCCTGCAAAACTGCTTCCAAACTTTATCCCAAGAGGTCATTGCAGCGTCACCCTCGGATCCAGCAATGTGTAACAGATATCAGCGGCCAAGTACCCCATTATACCGTTTATTATTCGAAAATAAATTTGACATCTCCTAAAACTGCATCTTAGGGGGTGGCGGGAGCCCCCATTGCTCGGAATCTATCTCCAACTCGAGATCTAAAACAACTCCCTAAAGAGCTCCCAGGATCTAGACCCGATAAAGTACGGAAAAACCCAAAAATTGCTTGACGGAACTCATAGAAATCCGAGTAGTACGTATTATAGACCACTGTTTCTTTCATCCACTTCCACAGTCGTTCGATTGGGTTCAAGTTTGGGCTATAGGGAGGGAGAAAGTGGAGTTGAATTTTAGAATTTTTTAGATATTTTGTAACCTCCCGGTTCCGATAATATGGGGCATTATCACAGAAAACGTGTATCCGGGTTTTCCCTGAATAATGTTGTTCAAGAGACTGAAAAAAGCGGATAGTCGCATCAGCATTTAACGTTTTGTCCTCTTGAAGAAATACTTTGTAAGATAGGATATCAATGGAACCGGTCAAATTAAGTCTGGATCTACCTGTATTTGCAGGTATCAGTTTGTCTACACCTTTTTTAATCCATCCATATCCAAGTTGAACGTTGTGAGTAGGGTGAACACCGTCCGTGAAGCAAATCGTTTCATCACCAGGAAGATTTGCCTTGAATTTTGCATATGCGTCGATCCATTTCTGCTGTTCATCTTTGTCGGCTTTTCCTGGCACAAGCTTGGGTTTTTTGTAAGAAAATCCATGTCTTTTAAGCCAAGATGTCATTCCTGGTATCGAATAATGATGGCCAAATCTCACGTTCACATATGCAACAATGCTGGTAACGTGGAGATAGGTGTATTCAAGCAAGTGCTTCTCGAGTTCACTGGATTCTGAATCAGAAAGCTTTTCCATGCTGCCGCCACCTTCAGGCCGTAATTTTTTATGGCTCTGATATTCTTTGATATGATTACGAATAGCACCCTCAGAGAGTAGCAGAGCTTCGGCAATCTCCGGAAAGGTCCACCCTTTATCGTAAAGCAGTATTGCCTTAATACGATCGCAAATACGTCGATCTCTTTCGAATCGATGTTGTGCCTGAAGTTGTTCTCTTTCTTGTTTTGTGAGAAATTGCATGCTAACAGCATGCTGGGAAGTCGATTTAGCAACAAGTAAAATTTTCATTCATGAACGGTATAAAGTCAGAAAAGATCCGGCAAGAGCGGAAAACATGATCACGTTATAATCGCGGTTGATCACCGCATCGTAGAAAAATTTTCCAAATCCATTAATCTCAAATAACGTTTCCACAATAAGAGAGCCGCCAAGCACAATACCTAGCGATCCGGCAATGGATGTAATGATTGTGATCGCAGCATTGCGCCCCACATGTTTTCCAAGAATAGCCAACCTTCCCACCCCTTTTGCTCGAGCGGTCCGGACATAATCTTGCCGCATCACCTCCAGAACAGCAGTTCTTGAAAGACGGGAAGACGCAGCCAGCCCTCCATACATGACTGCAACCAGAGGCAAAGCGATGTGCCGCAAGACATCCCAAAGCCTTTCGTTACTCGTCATCTTTTCATATACCGATTCACTGCTGGTAAATCCACTGACGGGGAAATCGTAGTTGAGCGCAACTTTCTCAATCAGAAAAGGAGCCGCAACAAAGACTGGAATTGCGTACATCACAAGAAACACAACATTAAGAGAAAAATCCTGCCATCTGTTTTGATGTGTTGCCATGAAAAAACCAAAAATTTGGCTGAGAAAAAAGGTCATGACCATGGGGAGAAACGCCAAGGTAAGAGAGTACTTGAACCGCTTGGCAACTTCTCCGATCACAGATCTTGAGGAATCATTGCGCATCATCCCGAAATCGAGGGTGAGCACGCGCCCCATGTAACGGGTGAAACGCGTTTCGGTTAATAAATAAAGTTTTTTCCACCCTGCAGGATCTAAACGGTAGTACTCTTTGTTTTGGTCGTACCATTGCCGCAGCTTTTTTGCACTCTCATCGATCGGTTGATCTGTTCCCAAAAAAGTGGATAGGAAGTTATTATCAACAGCAATCTTTCGATTGTAAGCTTTTTGAGCATCTGTCAAGCGATATCCCAAATGCGCCTGCTTAGTCCCTCCCCTGACAAAAAACCGAATCGCCATTTTCCTTAAAGGTATGCTTAATTTGTGATTTTCGATGATTTGAAGAAGAAGAGGCATCACATAAGGAGACTGATCGCCGACCAAGATTCTAAGCTGATCATATTTTTTCACCCCAAGCCGCTCTTTTCCTTCAACTAACTGTTCAAGAGAATGGATGACATCCTCTAAAGAAAGCCAAGGCCATAAATTAATGAGGATCGGCAATGTCAATCCGTAGTGTTCCCGAAACTGCAGATAACGATTGTCGCTGCCGAATGCGAGAGACTGGTCCTCTTTCCTTGTCGCAATCCCTTCAGGAGAGATCTCTGTCACTGTCACAGGATCTCCCGGAGCCAGGTTAATCATCACAAAATTGACCAGAATGATGAAAAAAAGAGTGACAGGAAGCAAGATCAGACGTCTGACAATGTAATTAAACACATTAGCCCCTCTTCTCTATCCAAATCACAGATCCGTCGGGCTGTGCAATATCTGCTCCTGGAACAAGATCCTGACGATCTGCGGGAATAAACACATTTTTCAAGTAATTGCGATAAAGATATAGCGTTTTAGGAGCATAAAGAAATGTGTAGGGCTGCTCCTCATGGATGATCGCATGAAAGCGGTGGTAAAGTTTAATTCGCGTTTCAGGATCTTCCTCAAAATCCAAAGCATCAATGATTTGATCGGCTTCTTTATTGGAAAATCCGATGAAATTAGAAGAACCCGGCTCTTTAGCTCCGGAGGAATACCATAATTGACGCGGATTCTCAGGAGGAGTCCCCAACCCCCATCCCATGCAGATCGCTTCAAGGCTTTTCCCATCAATTGCTGCAGATAAATCCGCAAGGTCGACACCGTTGAGCTTGACCAAGATCCCCAACTCATTCAAAGCTGTTGCGACATATTCCACGATCGATTTCGTTGTTGGGTTTTTCACGAAATAGGTCAGGCTAAAGGCAAAAGGCACCCGTTTTCCCTCGATCTCTTTATCGATCACTCCATCCCCGTCGCTATCGTACCACCCCTCCTCTTCGAGTAATTCTCTTGCAAATTGCGGATCGTATGGCCAGGGTTTAATTGATTGGTCATAAGCTGCGGAGTCATGCGCAAATGGACCTGTAATTTCAATCCCCATTCCATTTAGATACTGGTTAATGATCCGCTCCCTATCAAGTGCAAGAGTCATCGCTTGCCTGATCTTACGGCTTTTAAAAAAGGGAGTTGCTTGATTCCATCCAAGGTAAACATAGTTGCGGGCAGGATATTCGAGCTTGCCAATTCCATTACCTTTACGTTCCTGTTCTTGATAAAGATCAGATTTTAGGAAATTCTCCAATTCGATCAGTTGATCGGGCCGCAAGTCGTGGGAGTCCACATTCCCCATTTGAAAGTCTTGCCAAATGGAGTCCGGAGAGTTTCTGAAAACAACTTCGGAACGCTGAACAAGAACATCAAGAGGTTGGTAATGATCGGGATTGCGGCGGAAACTGATCTGTCTGTCGCTGATTCCTTCGAAAATCCATGCTCCGCAGCTGGGAATGATATTTTTTGCCCAATGTTCTTTGAAATTTTGTGCCCAAACAGAGTTTGTGCGATAGGTTTCAGGATCTGAGTCGTCTTCAATGATTTTCGATCCATCGGGAAAGCGCTTGTAAATGTGAGAAGCAAGCGCTCTTAAGCCTCCGGTCATTTGTTTAGCCACATATTTAATTCTCATGCGGCCATTCACCTTTTTGGGTGTCCAACGAACGACAAAAGTAAGGGGATCAATCACCTCAATCTCTTCGATCTCTCCCAGGTAGTTTCGCATAGCGACAGCTCCCGGCTCTTGAAGATATGGATTCATCATCGCATCAAACCAAAATTTAAAATCGTGAGCTGTCACTTGATGCTTTTCTAAAAAGAGAGGGGCCAGTTTAACCTTGCCTCCAAACATCGATTCAGTAAGAGGATGCCAATAGACTCCATCGCGCAAAAAAATCCAAAATTCGGGCACGCCAACACTTCCACGCTTTCTTTCTTCGATTTTAACCGCCATATCGGGAGCCATCGTTTCGTATTTTCCGAATTTCAACCGAACAAGCTGAACACCGCATTGGGAGACCCATCCAAGCGCTTCGCTAAAATTGGTGAAGGGATGCAAGTTATCCGGTTTTCCTATCGATGCAGTTTTTCGAGTACCAACGGGTTCGAATTCTTCGGGAAGCAAGCTGGGCAACGTCTTCTCATAAAAAAGATCGTCTGACAAAAGATTTGGAAGATCGGAATTCATATGGGTATGGGAATCGTCTATTGTTCCCAAAGAGCTGCGAATGGCAGGAGCAGACCTTTTAAAAACAGTCCGGAAACTAAGCTGGCGAACATCGTTTCTCAGCTGCCTAAGCTCCATTCGGACACTCTTTAAATCCTCTTCTACAAGGGATGAGGACCAATAGAGCATCGCCATAAAAGCAAAGAGGCCAAAACTTGTCAGTATTCGCAAAAGATAAAGGGCTAATGGCTCTCGTTTCATATCCGTGGAAAATAATCATTTAACATTTCTTTGAAAAGAGAAAAGTCGAGCATAAAATGCTAAAAAATTGATAAGACTTTCTCATTTAATCTTTTCTTAACAATTATTTTTTTATATTCTTTCTTTAAATCAATTAATAAAAGGAATAGGAAAAATTTATGTCTATACAAAGTATCTGTAAACACATCGAACAAAGTATCTGTACACACATCGAACGACCACATGCTGCACTCCCTGGAATTGCAGCTTGTAAATGGAGAGACGAAAATGTCGGAGTGATCCGAAAAGTGGCTACTGGGGCTGCATTAGCCTGCTCTGGGCTTGCATGCTTCGTTGACACTGTGGGATCTCTTGCCCTTGCGATTCTCACCTCCCCTTTGAAACTCGCTGGAATAACATTTGCTGACTCTTTTTTCATAAGAGCACTCGGAAGCGGATTTTGCGGAGGCATGTTCCTCACTGTTGCACAATATGATAACATAGTAGCTGATTCAATTCGCGATGCTATAGGGGAACGCATAAACGCTTTCTTCTAGACGCTCTCTTATAGTCGGGCCTGAAAAGTTAAGATTCTCAGGGAAAAATGGCCTTATACCGAATCTTGAATTTGATTCGGTATAAGGCTAACCTATTGTCCCAATCCACGCTCAATGGCAGATTTTAAAAAATTTTATTACTTTCAAATAAAACAAAAATATGTTAATATGTTCTTTAATTTATTAAAGGATATCTCATGACAGCAACTTTGGAAAGCAGCCCCAACTCTATAAATTTAGAAGCAGCTTACGAGAAAATCAAAACACCTCTTCACGCCATTTATGGCTGCAAGATCATCAGTTGGAAAGACGAAACAAATGCAATCGGAAGGCGGATCGTTTGCGGCTTTGCCTTAGCAGGCCTAGCGGTTGCAGGCATCATTGATATCATAGCAGGAATTGCCCTGGGAATCTTATCCTCTCCAGCAGAACTTCTCGGCTATCAGTATTCGAGGCATTTCTTTTTAAGGACTTATTATGGGGGAATGACTTCATTAACTTTTCTAACGATCTTCCAATATGAAAATGTCGTAGGGAGCACACTGAAATAATGAACCTATCCGCAAATCCATATTCGCCATCTTTCTTCAGTTTGCCTTCGAAGAAGAGTAGAAAACATCTGAACCAACAGCAATTGATGGGATAGGTTTATGGAAGCACCGGATTTTACGCTGAAAAACCAAAATAACGATTCGGTTTCTCTGAAAGCCTTCAGAGGAAAATGGATCCTTCTTTATTTTTATCCAAAAGACAACACTCCCGGATGCACAACTGAAGCGTGCGACTTTAGCCGACTCAAAAAAAATTTCGAAGATTTGAATGTAAAAATATTAGGGGTTAGCCCCGATAGCGTCTCATCTCATCAAACATTTATCGCTCAGAAAAATCTGCTGATTGACCTTCTTAGCGATCCGGAAAAAACGAGCATCCAATCTTATGGCGCTTGGGGAAAAAAAAACAATTACGGCAAAGTGTATGAAGGATTGATTAGAAGCACATTCCTTATCGATCCCGAAGGAAAAATCGCTGCGTCCTTTAAAAATGTCCGAGCAACAGGGCATGCGGAAAGAGTTTTGAAGAAGCTTCAGGAGCTTCAACATGAATAATTACCATACACCGGGAGGTGGTCCTCCACCTGGCCCCAATTCCTATAAAAAAGGGCTGGGGTTTATCCGCAATAGCATACAGCGCGCAATTCACGACCCAATTTTTGAAATGGTCAAAATCATGCCGAAATTTTCTCGGATTGTCGCCCCGCAAACTAGAAAAATTCCGGAAAACGCCACAATCCCTCTGATCAACCTGGACCATCTTTCAGAGTTGAAGGGAGAGGCAAGAAAACAGCTTGTCAAACAATATGGCGACGGATTAAGGCAAGAAGGTTTCGTCGGCATCCACGCTCAGCAGCTTAACCATCTGATCGAACAAGTTTACCGGGAGATGAAAGAATACTACCATCAAACATTCGATCAAAAAATTCTCGACTGGCAAGGCTACTTGGGCATGCAAGGCTATTTTCATCAAGGATTGGAATTTGCGCCCAATGCAAAGCAAGCAGACATTAAAGAATCCTATTACGTTCCTCTCGGTCATGATCGATGGCCCGCGAGGACATCACCCTCTTTTGCCCGTACAATCAGCGACTATCAGTCATATATGTTTGAGTACACCAAAAGTTTAATGAAAGTCCTCTATGAATATTTAGGCCGTTCCCATGCAGAAGTCGACCAATCATTAAGTCCGCGAGACAGCCTGCTCCGCCTAACGCACTACCCGACTCTCAAGCCAACGGATCACGCAGAGGCGCTTTGGGCAGCCCCTCATAAAGACAGCAACGCACTCACGATCATGCCTCCGGGATCAATTCCCGGCTTAGAAGTGCTGACACCTCAAGGAAATTGGAAGCCAATCATTGTCCCTCATGGCTACATCATCGTCTCCATTGGTATGCAGACTGAGCACAAAACCGCTGGACTGATTAAAGCACGCGTCCATCGCGTGATTAATCCAGGAGGACGGCTAACTCTCGCTGAAAGATATTCCACTTCATTCTATGGGCATTATTTCCCCGATCATTCCCTAAAGCCTTTTGATCAATGCCTGGAAGTAGTCACCCATGAAATGCCCCCTAATCGAAAAGCCTCATTTCTCAAACAATATCCGGATATCCCGGCAAAGGAAATCAATAAAGAGCTATATGATACTTTTCGTTAAGAATGAAATGCGGAATCCAGGCAAACTCTGCAACTCCTCTCAAAACAGCCAATAATCCAACAATCATTGCGCACCCCCCCAACACCCGATTCCCTATCCCTTTCCATTTGCCAAACACACGCGATGCGTGCATCGCAAGCCAAAGA
The DNA here is from genome assembly GCF_000092785.1 of Waddlia chondrophila WSU 86-1044. Taxonomy (NCBI): domain Bacteria; kingdom Pseudomonadati; phylum Chlamydiota; class Chlamydiia; order Parachlamydiales; family Waddliaceae; genus Waddlia; species Waddlia chondrophila. Next base: position 316,353 of record NC_014225.1, on the reverse strand, counting down.
GAAGGAGTCGTCAATAATCCGAAAGCAAACCCATTCAACAGACCTGCCGACCCGCTCTGAGACAAAGCACACGCGGAATAAACCACTAATGTTTGCCCGCAAGGCAGCAAAATGGTTGCAAAGCCAAACAAAGCAGTTGAAAAAAAGGAATCCTTTAACAAAAGCAGAGAAAGGGAATGGTTAATCTGAGCAAGGCGGCTTCCAAGCCATCGGTTCCCAGGAATTTCTCTTCCTATCAAGATAGTCAACCCTATACAGGCCATCGCAAAGCCAAATCCAATGCTGACCAATGCCGAAAGATTGTACTCCTTCAGCCAGATGTGAAAAACTGCGCCCAATTCACCAGCTGCAAGACCAGCAAAGGAAAAAGATAGCAGACGCCCCAGAAAGTACGCGTAACGGAAGCGGTGTTTTCCAAGGAATGCAACAATCGGCCCACACATCCCCAGGCAATGCAAATTACCTAGAAGATACACTGGGAGCATGGTAAACAGAAGGCTCATCGAACTGCTGTTTCTTCAAAACGCACTTTATTGATCTTTGCCATCGATAAAAGCGAGGCTTTCGATTCTCTGGAAAAACTCACAATAGCCACGAAAACAATCACTCCTATAAAGAGGCAAAAAACAGCAATTGTGAAACATTGAAAAAACGTCAACTTCATGATGTATGATCCGGTAGTTCCTGGACAAGTTCCGTATGAATCAATTCCCACTTATCAAGAAGCTCGCCATAACGGCCGCTTTCCTGAAGGCGATGCAACCCTTCATTAAATTGACTAATCAAGAGATGGAAATTGGGCTGATTACGTGTTAACAATCTTAACCCTCTATCGGTTAAAGGTGAAGTAGCGATTTTCAAGCGCCCTGAATAAAAACCTCCCGTAAAGACATAAGCACGTAAGACATCCATAATGACTGCATCGATCACATTCGCATTAAGCCTTTCCAGGGCAGTAGAAGACGAATCATAAGGGATCATGACAACTTTAGGAGGTTCGGAAAGATCAAATGTCTGCAAAGCTCCACTTTCAATGCCCAAAATTTTTCCATTCAAGTCCTCTAACGAAGCGATCTTTGAATTTTCCCGAACAATCAGCACAGGCCCCAATCGATAGAACGGATCGGAAAACAGATACTTCTTCCGGTTGACCGGATTTGGCTCAAGCGTTGAGAACACCCCTTCATAGCGGCCAGTATCAAGACCATCGTAGAGCCCATTGCGTCCCACTTCAAAGACCTGAACCCTAAACCCTTGCATATCTGCAATTTCCTGGATTAGGTCGTTGGCGAAACCAACCATGTTCTTCTCTTTGCCGCGAAGATCGGCAGGATACCATGTACTGTCACGCGCAATGTAGTAAATGGGAACGGTAGGAGTATAGCCTCCGGAAAAAACACGCAGGATCAACCAAATAAGAGCAACCGCAACAAACAACCCGGAGGTAATTGAGATCACAAGTTTTCGATTAATACTGCTCATGGAAGCACTATACCCTATATACCGGAACGACTTCAAGTTCTTGAAGCCGTTCCGGTATATAACATTTTGATAAGCAATTTTTTATACATTAAAATCACCCCCTAATTTTTAGATAAACCATTAAATATCAAATACTTTATAATTTTCCTTTTATTTCAGAATAAATAATATTTTTTTAAAAACCTCCTCGATTTCTGAAACTCAGCGAGTTATCGAACGGATTTTTTTTTTGGGGACAAAGTGCTTGCAGGCTATCGATTCATCATGATAAATTTTCCCGTTGGAATAGCCTCAGAACAGGCTGTGGAAACGTTGTTCATAACTTACATTAAGGCTCGAAATACATGGCAATTTGCACCCCTTGCGACACATCAGACCAATGGACAAAATTTTTGGAATATATCCAAAAACAGTGCTCTGCCACTGCTTTCGGAAACTGGTTTGAACCGATTAAAGTCCTGGAATCCACCTCTGAAGGGATCTCTCTTGAAATTCCTAACATCTTTGTCAAAGAATATCTTTTAACCAACTACAAGAAGGAACTTTGCGCCTTCTTGCCCGTGAACTCTAAGGGAGAACCCGAAATCCATTTCGTCGTTTCCCGGCGCTCTGCAAAAAAGGCTGCCTTCGAGGCTATTCCCGCTTCTTCTTCCAAAGCTGAGCAGTTTAAAAACCATGACGTCAAGTTAAACCACAACTACCGGTTTGAACTCTTTATCGAAGGGCCGGCCAACCAATTTGTCAAATCTGCGGCAATGGGTGTTGCTGCACGGCCCGGGCAATCCTACAATCCCTTGTTCATCCATGGGGGAGTCGGATTGGGAAAGACTCATATTCTCCACAGCATTGGCCATTACATCCACGAACGGAACAAGAAGCTGCGCGTTCAGTGCATCACAACTGAAGCTTTCATCAACGATCTTGTTGACAGTCTGCGCAACAAATCGGTCGACCAGTTGAAACGCTTCTATCGCTCTCAAGTCGATGTGCTGCTCGTGGACGATATTCAATTTCTGCAGAACCGATTAAATTTCGAAGAGGAATTTTGCAACACCTTTGAAACCTTAATCAACCAGAACAAACAGATCGTGATCACTAGCGATAAGCCTCCTAGCCAATTAAACCTTTCCGAGAGGATGGTTGCTCGAATGGAATGGGGCCTTGTCGCTCATTTAGGAGTTCCGGAACTTGAGACACGGGTGGCGATCCTCCAACACAAGGCACAGCAAAAGGGGCTCGACCTTCCCAACAACGTCGCATTCTTCATTGCCGAACACATCTACAATAACGTTCGTCAACTGGAAGGGGCCATCAACCGCCTAAGCGCCCATTGTAAACTTCTCAATTTGAATATCACAGAAGAGCTTGTTGAAACCACTCTGCGGGAAATGCTTCATCATGCTCCAAAATCAAAGATCTCTGTTGAACAAATCTTAAAAAGCGTCGCAGCCGTTTTCCAAGTTAGAGTAAGCGATCTAAGAGGAACTTCTCGTACTAAGGAGATTGCTTTGCCAAGACAAGTCGCCATGTACCTGGCATGTAAAATGATCAACGGTACCCTTCAGACCTTAAGCGATTCTTTCGGCAAGGCTCACTCCACCATTTTGCATGCGTGCAAATCGATTGAGAAAAAAGTTGCTGAAAACGACACCCTACGCCGCCAAATCAACATGGTTGAACGCAACATCAATGCTTAACCAATCATCTTAGTATATAAAGAGAGGTATTTGGGATAAATTTCCGAGATGCAAAATTTTTCCCTGGCACGAAGCCGGCAGAGCCGGCTTATCCTTTGATAAAGTTTGGGGTCGGATAGCAAATTAATTGCGAAATTGCTCATCGTTTCAATATCTCCTACGGGCGTTAAAAAACCGGAGACCCCATGTTCAATAAGTTCCGGAAGGCCTCCCACTTGAGTAGCGATCACAGGAACGCCATAAGACATCGCCTCCAAAGCTGCAAGCCCAAAGCTCTCCTGAGAACTCGGCAAAAGAAATAGATCCGAGCTGGCAACATAAGGATCGATATTCCTCTCTTTTCCCTTGAAAAACACGTCGTCTTCGATCCCTAATTCCTTCACTTGATGCCGGACAACCTCGATCCCCTCTCCAGTTCCCATCAGCAGTAATTTTGCCGGGATTTTCTCTTTGATCCGATGAAACACACGCACAACATCCTCGGGACGTTTGACTCTGCGAAAATTCGAGGCGTGGATGATCAATTTTTCCCCTTTTGAGACATAATGCTCCCGAACCGATTGGTCTTCCAAACACTTACGCTTAGGAATGAAAAAATTGTGGATCACTTCAATAGGGCGTTCGATCCCGAACCACTCCACAGTATCCCGGCGCAAACTTTCGGAAACAGATGTCACGGCATCACTATGCTCAATGCTGTATTTCACAATTTCAAAATAAGCGGGATCTCTGCCAACCAGTGTGATATCGGTACCGTGCAGCGTCGTGATTACCTTGGGACTTTCTCTTCCCATGATCTGCTTTGCGAGATACGCGCTTGTGGCGTGAGGAATTGCATAGTGAGCGTGGATAATATCAAGCGAATATTTTTTCGACACCGATGCAATCTTTACTGCTAAAGGAAGAGCGTAATCGGGGTATTTGAAAAGGTCATAGCGGTTGATTTCTACCTGATGAAAAAAAATATTTTTTTCGTCTATCCTTAAACGAAACGGCACTTCGTAAGTGATAAAATGGACTTGATGCCCTTTTGAGGCCAGCACATGGCCAAGTTCTGTCGCCACAACTCCGCTTCCTCCCATAGAAGGATAGCACACAATACCGATCTTCAAATCTCGCGCGCCCCTTTTGAGATCTCCATCACGTCATCTACGACAATCGGATTTCCCTTCACTAACCCTTGAGCATACTCAACATTGATCAAAACACCAAGTTTTGAGGCAATTCTTCGGTTCCATTCATCATAGGGAAACGTTTCCAATTGAGATTGATGGCAGCGAATCATCTGCATCCAAGTCCCAAAATAGGGAGAAACATCCACGATAAAATCGGCAGTATCGCAAGCCGGCGGCGGATAGTGAAGAATGCCATCCACCCAATGAACAGGCAGCTCTGGCAAAATATTGCGAAAGCGAGCGTAACGGCAAGCGTAACGCGCCATCAATCCCGCAGCCAGATGGTCGGGATGGTTTTGCTCCCCTCTCCACATGGGGGCAATCACTAGCTTAGGCTTGGCCTCCCTGAACAATCGGACAAGCTTTAAACGTCCTTCATAGCTGTCTGCCACCTCGCAATCTTCAAAATCAAGAAATACGCGCCGCGCGCCGATCACAGCTGCCGCCGCCTCTCCTTCTTTCCGCCTCGTTTCCGGCGTCCCGTGGCTCCCTTTCTGACCTAACGTGAAGTCCGCAATGCAGATCGATTTTCCCTGATCTGCCATTTTGGCCAAAATGGCCCCGCAAGCAAACTCTACATCGTCCGGATGAGCGCCTAAAGCTAAGATGTCTACCATTTTTATTCCATTTTCCGTGTCATTGTGATCGCATAGATCTTTTCAGGAGCTCCTGTATGCAAAGCAACTGAAGCTTGCGTGATCGTCTCCCCAGAATCATACCAATCATCAACCAACAACACAATCTTATCTCTAATATCTACACCCTTTTTTAAAGAAAATTTCGGCTTTTCAGTCTGATATGAGTCCCTTTTAAGAACATTGGAAAAAGGACGCTGCAAATAGTTTCCCATCTCTTTAGCTAAAAGATTTGAAGGATGGTATCCCCGCTTCAGCCAACGGGAAAAACTTCCCGCAATCGGTACAATCAGATCCGGCGCCGGCCAGTTAAGGCGGATAAACTGAAGGTACATGTATCCGCTCAAGCTTTCTGACAAATCGATTTTTCCGGACCGAAACAGTCTGAGCAAATCGAAAGCCGGGCCGATCTCATCAAACGCAGCACAAAATCCTTTCACAAGCTGCGTCTGGCGGCGGCAATTCCTGCAAATGCTCCATTTTGGAGAAACCTCTTCCGATGTAAAACAATAACGGCATCGACTGGAAGGTTCGATGAGCTCAAGGAGAAGCAGGCAAGCGGGACAGAGAAGATTCTGTTCGTCAAGATTTTTTTCGCAATGAAGACAATGGGGAGGATAGAGCGCATTCCAACAAGCATAAAAAAGCTGTTTAGGCCAAATCGTCAAATTTTTGTTCTTCATCGGAAGAACTGTGACAGATTAGCTGTGCTTTTTCAAGGAAAAGGATAAGACCACCAACGACATTCCAAGAAATAACAGATAAATCCCAACGTAGAGTCCGATTACCCAACCAGCAGTTGTCGGCCATCCGCTATAAATCAATCCCGCTAAAATCAAAGAAAGGACTCCGCTAAACAACAGCCATTCCCATCCCTTCGCTAACGATCGAAACTGCAAAGAATTGACAATCTTCACGATACCGTCCAACGTTAAAAAGAAGATCATCAAAAAGGTCAAAGTTAACACGCCAGAAACGGGATAGGAAAGAAGTCCCCCTCCTGCAACAAGCGCTAAAATCCCTCCGATCAGAGCGAAGCCGCTTCTATTTGCGACTCCCCGAATAATTTGCGCAAGTCCAGCAGCAATCAATAAAACACCAAGAAAAAACTCAACACTCAGAGTCATCAAAAAAGGTTGGAAAATCGCAAAAATTCCAAGAATGACAAGAATAACCCCTTCAAAGAAAATTAAAAACCATTGATTTTCAGACATTTAAACCACCCTTTATAAAAGGCCGTCGCATGATGTGATGCAACGGCCTTCAAATTCAACATTAGTAATGACGGGACTTACGTGTTTGTGCATTGCTGATCGGAGTTTCGTCCGACTGAGACTGTGTTGCATGATTATAATGCGCGGCACTGCGATTGTTGATTGGGCATCCGCCTGTTGGACATCCGTCTGAAGGGCATCCTTCATCGGCAGGAGGATTATTGATGCATTCTGTTTTGTAATAAGTGTAAGGTTCATAGCAGCAACGCTCATCTGTTACCCAACGGTCTCGATAGCGAGTTTCACATGTGTAGTACGTTTCAGGAACTTGGCGGCAATACGTTTTCGTATAGTACTCAGGCTTGTAACGGACGCATTTTTTTCTCACTGTATAAGGCTCTTTTACACAACGTTTCGTACAATAAGTCTTCTTTTTGAATTTTGTCACTGGATAGGTACAGCGCATAGGTCCGCTGCGATATTCTCTGCATGGGTCCACTTCGCCCTCTTCGTAAATTCCGTTTCCATTAGCATCTAAATGTCTGACATAACGGTCATCGGCAGACAAACCTTTGACCGAAAGCATAGCAATACCTAAAGCAGCGAACATTAATATTTTTTTTGTCATCATAACCTCCCTCAAAATGGTTAATTTAACTTTTGTGCAGTCTCTATTCAATCATCGTAAAAGATCACGTGTCTCAAAATACTGGTCGATTAGTCCAATGAATAACTGAAAGAGCTTCTAGATATCAATAATTTTATTTAAAAAAACAAAAAAATAATTTTTAACATCTTATAATGATGCACTTAAGAATAGATATTTGTGTGAAATTCTACTGTTTCTGAATGGAATAGACAGGATTTTTCAGATCTCCCTGAATGTTGAATGTAAATAACTCAGCAAGCTTAAAAATGAGGTTGTACTGCTTCATTCTAACCTGGACGTTCAGCCCTCCATCAAAATCCACAGTAGACGAAGGGGAAGAAGCAAGATAAAATTTCGACAATTTAGCATCGCTGTACATCTCCTTGAACCGGGTCAAATAAATCCTTCCATCGTGAATTTCATATTCGATAGTACCTGAGACAGGCGTCAAAACAGCAGAGTCCAAACCAATCCTGGAAAGGATATCAGATGGAATTTGGAAAATGGTATCCTGAAGAAATTTTTTAGAGCGGTTGGTAAAATAGAGGCTGCCTCTTCCGATCATGGTACGGGAATCTGACAAATTGCCCTGTGTTTTTTCCAAAATCAATTCTTGAACCACCATTGGCTTTCGAGCTGTTGGACGGGGAAATCCTTCCTCTTGAAGCAAGCTCGGACGAAACTGGTTAACGATCATAAGCGGCATGGCAAAAGCCCATGTGCCCAGATCGGTTTTCAAAATATCGATGCGATCAGATGTCAAGACACCGCAACGATCATTAATCACAAGATCATTAATCCGAATAGCTGTAGGAGTGTATTCCAAATGCGCCTGAAGGGAGTCCAGCTGATACCCTTTAAGATGAAAATCGCTTCCTTTAAGCATCCCGACAAAATGCAGCTTATCACCATAATTTTCTGAATAATTTTTCAGAAAACGCCACTTCCCTTGCAGGCTATACCCTTCCCCTACTTGCCATGCGACGAATTTGTCAGCCATCTGCTCCGGAAAAAATTCCTTGGCTTTCTGCCCGTGGATACCAACTGTTCCCACAAGAAATAGCGCTTCTTTTGACGGCGCCTGCGTTGGATCTTTCTCTAATTCCATCTGCAACCCTTGATAAGAGCCTTCGATGTGTGTAAAGCAGATCCCTGTCTCGCTATTGTTTTCCCAATCGAAGTATAACGCTTCTTTCGGCCTCTGCTGGCTCACTTTTTCAGGATCTTGATCGGTCAACACAAGCTCTCCATAAGCTAAAGAAGGAGAAGAGGAGCGTGCATAGAGCCAAACATCTCTGCCGGCAAGCCGATACCCTGAAACCACCGAAAACTCGAAAGGATCGTAATCCATCACAAATCCGGAAATCTTGTGCGCAGCATTGAGGAAATTATAGATGCCATCTTCAAGCGTGAGCTTCATCGCTGTATAAGGGGGAGTCAGTTCATACTGCATCACTCCCTTCAACACCCCTTCCTGCTTGCAACTGCAAATGATTTCAGCCATGACCGGTGTTACGAAATTAGGGAAACTCCTTTCTAACTGCGCCGAGAAACGGGGCAGCCGGTCAGCAGGAACTGCAAACGCCAATTCGTCAAACAACACCTCACCGGTAGAAAAATCGTATTGGATCTTTTCTATATCCACTTGAGCCAAAACTTCAGTTGATGCCTTGTCAAGCATCTTTGTCCGCAGCTTCCGCATCGTCATCCCTTGACCAGAAATGTAGTGGCAAGAGATGTTATGCGCATCATCAAAACGGATCCCTTTGAGATCCCATTGTTCAAGCGCAACATCTAAGATCGCATCAAACTTCCACGGTACGCGGCTGCTCCCCCATTCCACAGAGAGATTTCCATACCCCGTGAGCTTCCCATGCGGATCATTTTCCCGCCTAAACTGTTCAATTTCGGCTGTGCCTGACACCTGAGCCAGGTCGATCTGCACTTCGTTGACGCGCGCATCCAATTTTTTTCGCGCAGGAATGAAATAACCATCGAAATTTAATGCCAAAATGTCTTGATCGCGAAACTGAAATCCCTCAATTTTCCACCTTTCTCCTTCAGGCATAAACTCTCCGGCGATGACCTTTTCATCCCATTGCAACTGGTCGACAATCCATTTCGATTGGCTTTTGCTTCCAGCCAACTTCATTTTTTTCGCAGTCAATTGATTCATCTCGATGCCGCTTCCATCAATGCGGTAAATCAAAGAATTAGACCTCAGATCATAATGAAGCTGAACATCCAAAGTTCCTGCAGGATTGTGCATCCATTGAATCTCTTTGCCCAACTGCTCCAAAGCGGAACCGCCACCCGAACAGCTAACGGCAAAGAGATCGTTAAATAACGCCTCTAGGTCGACTTGCATTCCAATTTGAAACTGATCAACAACTGTAGGGCTCTTCAGCCTCAAGAGAAAGCTGGAAGGATGGATATTTCCCAGATGCGTGAGATGGTGGTCAATATGGACGGCGATATAGGGGCGTTCATACGGATCCATCTCCTGCTGCGTCCTTCCGACAAAACGGATCAAGTCTCTATTTTGATCTCCCACCCAAAAATCGAAAGAAGAACGCCCCTCTTCTAAATCATCAACACTGAGATGATCACCATACAATCGATACCCAGTGAATTGATCATCGACGTAAATGTCGGCCTGCAAATGGGAAATTTCAAGCAGTCGATTGAGGTGATCGTATCCAAATTGCAACTGCAACCCCGATAATCCACCCCTTCCATACGGTCCGGACGCAACAAAAGCCTCCTGAATTTTCCCTTTTAAAACAGCTTCCACAGCATAGTCTTCGGGAGTAAAAGATAACTTAAAAAAAGCCCCTTCATCCTTTAATTCGAACTGGCCATCAACAGGAAGCTGAAGCAGCCAAAGATCCGGATGAAAACGCGCCAAAAGATCTTGAACATTTTTCAGCCCCCCCTTGACATTGCGTACTCTGATCTCTAAATCGAACACACCGTCATCAGGCTTGCCAAAATCAATATCAATCTCGCCTGCCATGCGCATTCCGCAACACTCGGCATCAATTTGTGCCAAGTGCATTTTCTCCCCTTCCACTGCGACTTGCATATCGACAGGAGTAAAAACAAGGCCGGTGTTCTTTTCTGTATAAACCGCCTGGCTAAGCGGAATCGATCCGAAATGAACGCCTTTTTTGAAGTCAAAATAGTGCACGCCCCGATCGATATGCTCTGCGTTTATCTCCATGAAGCGATTTCCCATCACAACATTTTGCGCTTCATACTCCACAGTCAGCACATTTTGATTGAATCCTCCAATAAAACTTCCTCTTCCGGACAACTGCATCTGGCTGCTGGAAAAAAGAAATGGAGCAACGAAGCGTTCAAGGTCGACCTCCTTTGCTTTAAACCAACCGTTCCTTAAGACCAAGCCCGCAATCCCAGTTTCTGCCCTGATCCAATTTGCTTCAAAAAGAACGGCAGGGGATGCGATAGGCGGAACGACTGTCTTCATCACTTCCGCGCCTACGTTGTCCCAATAGGAAGCTGCCAAATGATTGGCCGGCCAGCTCTTCCACAACTTTTCCGAGCTTTTTTCCAGATGGAAGCCGAAAGCAACCGTTTGCTCAGCCATCCTTGCCTCTCCCTTTACAGCCAATTTTTCATTTTTAAGAACGACTCCTGCCTTGATTTCAAGATCGTTCGAGGAAAAAGACTGCAAAAACGGCGAACGAAAATGCGCGGGCAAAAAAGGAGCGAGCCTTTCAGACGGCCCGGAAAAATACGCTTGAACAATCTTATCCTTTGCCGTCCAGTCAATGCCCACAGTCCCTTTAAGCCCGGCAAATTCGCCGCGCATTTCCGATTGCTGAATCACACCTTGGCGCACCTTTAATTCAGTCCTGACATCATTGAGGCAGCAGAGACTTCCCGAAAGCGTTTGAGAAACCAGGCAGCCGCCATCAATAAAAAAGTCGGCATCGATCGTCCTCAAAGGCTCTTCTTCCAATAGATGGATGGCAAGGCCGCCAGTCACCTTTTCTATGTTGGCGGACAGATCCAGCGAAGGAACGTCGACTTCCATTCCCTCGACTTTCAATTGCCGAATATCGAGATCCGTCAGCTGCCAGCCTACCATAGAGACCAACCCTTCCGCATCCAATAAGCCTTTTTGAATGTGAAATCCGTTCCAATCATCCGAGTAGCGCGCCAGCGCCTCCTGTACGAAAGCAAACTCGGCGGGACCGACATTTTCAACAAACAACTCAGCCTGATGTTCTTTCGGCCCCAGCTGCTCCGCAATGAATCTCACAGCAGCCTCCTTCCCTCCTTCGGAAAAAAGCCGAACAGCCAAATCTAAAGAGGCTTTCTGCTTATCCACTAGTTGAGCCTTTCCATCCAACGACAAACAAAAATCGCAGAGTTCATGAGAGCACTTGCCTCCCATATTGATCATGACAGCGCGCTCCGGTTCAAAATACAAACCTCCCGAGAGGTTGTCGATTTTCCAAAACGGCTCCCCTTTGCGCTGAAAAGCAAGCGAAGTTCCGCCAGTGAACTCAACCTTTCCTTCGAGCGAAGGCATCTCCCCCTTAATATGGCGCATGTGCAAATCCAGCACCGCTTCGCGCACTTCTCCTGTCGTTTTTGACTCCGGATGATCGAATCGCAAATCTGTCACGCTGGCTTTACCAATGGCATATGGTGCATGGGAGGAAGGCCAGGCCAACTCCACATTGCCGTCGATCATTCCCCTTTGGATCTCCCACCCTTTTAAAGGGCGCCCCAAAGCTTCGAATCCTCTAGCGACCTTTCCACACTCCACCTGGTAAAATGTCAAACCGGTAGACAAACCTTTAAAATCATCTTTGGTAAGGCTGAGACAAAACGCATTCCTCCCACGCACTTCTTCATCCAACCAGACAGAAAGCTCAAGATCCTGCCGGCTCCCGCCGCTGGAAGCTTGCAGCTCAAAAACCGCCGACTCGGCCTCCCCTCCCTTTGCAATCCATGAAACACGGCCATTTGAAATCTCACAGACAGTTTGCACATTCAACATCCAAATCGGCAGCCTGTTTGGCAAAAGATCTGCAAGAAGGGAGCTAAAATCCGCCGCCTGTTCATTAATGGCAATTTCGGAATCGCGCACCAGTATTTTGACAAAAAAATAGCCGCCTAGAGGATGCCATTCGAAGGCAACCTCCAGCTTATCAGCAGTCAAGGAGAGATTGCTGCGTTTGATCGCCAACGACCGGATCTCCCACAAACGTCCTTTCTTAGAGATTTTTTCAAACTCTAAAGGAACACCGAATTTGTTAAGTGTATACCGGTTAGCTGTATAGGTAAGCACATTCCCTAAAATCGCGTGCCGAAAAATCCCGGCAAAAGCCAGAAGAACAAGAGGGATGATTAATAAGAGTCTTTTTTTCATTTCAATCACATACGAAACTACTTCAAAAACAGCAATTCTGGCAAGAGATTGAACAGACTTCCTCTACTTTTCAATATTCCTGGAACTGAATTTTTTTCTTTGAGTTTTCCTACACATTTGATAGCCTAGCGTTTTAAGATAATGCACGATTGGACTTAGGAACAATGCTTAGAAAATTTATGGATTATCAGCTTTCTTTCGTTGAAAAGGGAAAGCCTTTGCATTTTTTACGGCCTCTGATAACAGCGGGAGACACCTTCTTTTACGAAGCTCCGATCAACACCAAAGAAGGGCCTCACATTCGAGACGCCATCGACATTAAACGCTGGATGATTATGGTTGTCATCGCCCTGATCCCCTGCATCTTATGGGCATTTTGGAATACGGGTCTCCAGGCCATTGTCTATTCCAGCGGAGATTTTAAGCTGATGGACAACTACCTGGCAGCTACAACCTCTTTCAGCGACTATTTTGCTTTTGTCGGCAAAGACAATTTGTGGATGAAAATTCTCGCGAAAGGCTTCTCTATCCTTTTTCCGGTGATCCTTATCTCCTATGCCGTTGGGGGCATGGTGGAAGCTCTTTTCGCGATTGTCAGAGGACACGAAATTTCAGAAGGTTTTCTAGTTACAGGAATCCTATACGCCTTGATCCTCCCTCCGACAATTCCCTGGTGGATGGTAGCTGTCGGCGTTGCGGTCGGAGTTGTTTTCGCCAAAGAGGTTTTCGGGGGTTCCGGAATGAACATCGTCAATCCAGCCCTTGCCTGCCGGGCGTTCCTATTCTTCTCCTATCCAGGAAAAATGTCGGGGAATGTCTGGGTAGGCAACAACCCTGCCACTGTGCGTGAAAGTCTTTTGAAAATGAATCAAGAGAGCGGACTCGGACCGCTTGACGGATATTCCCAGGCGACAAAACTGGCGCGCTTTAACGTCACTCCCGAAATCAAGCGCGTGCACGTCGATGCGATCGCCACCAATAACTTAGGCGACCAGGTCGGAACTTTCGAAACCATCAAAGCCCAATTTGCAAAATGGACCTCCGCAGCAGATCAAACAGCATCGCTAGGAGAATTAACCGGTGAGCAAATGCAAAATTTCGTCACCACTCCCCTTGCCGAAGGAGGGTTGGGGCTCTCCCCCGGTTATTACGAAGACGCCTATCACTTTGCGAGCTTGAATTACGGGTTTGGGCACAATGGAGACTGGAATCTTTTTTTTGGAGACCGTTTAGGAAGTATGGGCTCGACATCTGTCCTTTGCTGCCTTCTTGGAGCGTTATTCCTGATTTGGGTCGGAATTGCCTCATGGAGGACAATGGCCGGAATGTTTCTCGGCGCATTTCTGACCGCTTCCGCCTTTCAGCTTGCCTCCACTTACTTTGGCGCCGACTTCGGAGCTTGGACTCCTGCTCAATTTGGATTTCCGGCTTACAAGCACTTGATTTTAGGAGGACTGGCCTTTGGCGCCGTCTTCATGGCGACAGATCCAGTTTCTTCGCCGGACATGCACGCCGCTAAATGGATATATGGGCTGTTTTGCGGAGTGGTGACCGTCATGATCCGGGTCATCAACCCCGCCTTCCCAGAAGGAGTGATGCTGGCGATTTTGATGGGCAACGTGTTTGCCCCCCTTTTCGATTACTACGCTGCCATTTACTATAGAAAAAGGAGAGTACGCCGTGTCAGAACAGCAGCCGCAGCCTAAATCCGGGCCATCTGATCTACAGATCATCGGTTTCGTCGTCATTCTCAGTCTTGTGTGCGCCATCATCTTGGCAGTCATGGCAAGCGCTTTAAAAGTGCCGCAGGAAACGGCTCAGGAACTTGACCGCAGTCAGCAAATGATGATCGCCGCTAGAGTTTTCACGCACGAAGGCTATTTTCAGATTAAAAATGACAAGGGAGAGTATGTCCCTGCAAAATATGCGGGCAATGGCAAACTGGCCGCTTCTGAAGAAAAAGTCTATCCGACAAGACAGGAAATTCTAGATGTGTACCAGCATCGGTTCATTCCGGCCCTCGTCGATAACAAAGGAAACATAGAAACGTTTAAAGAAGCAGGGGTCGATCAGGAAAAGTATCTGGAGGACTACAAAAAATCGGGATACTACAAGCAACCTGAAAAATTGATCTACAAAATACTGCCCAACCCTGTTAACGAAAAAAATGAGGACGCCGCACCGATCGGGTATGTCATCCCCGTCAATGGCTTCGGTCTCTGGGATGCGATCTACGGATACCTGGCAGTCGAGACAGATGGGGCCACAGTGATCGGCATTTCCTGGTATGAGCAGAAAGAAACACCTGGCTTGGGAGCAAACATCGCTGAAGAAGGGTGGCAGAAGAATTTTTACGGTAAGAAAATTTTCCAGCCAGATTCCCAAGGGAAAATCAATCTGGAAAGCGCACCCGTTGGAATCACAGTTGTCAAAGGAGAGGTCAAAACCGTCCTTGCAGGATCTCCTAAAGAAAACGTTGCCGTAGATGGCATGCCAGGAGCGACTTTGACCGGGAATGGCGTGACAGATGCCTACCGCGACGTTCTCTCCGCTTACAGGCCATTCTTCATTAAAATTCACAATAAAACGGAGACGCAATAGATGTCTAAACCCACAGCAGTCAGCTATTTCAAAGAGCAGCTATGGCACAGCAACCAGATCCTCGTAGCGATTCTGGGAATTTGTTCTGCTCTGGGAATCACGAATCGATTATCGGTGGCGATCACCATGGGAGTGTCAGTCAGCTTAGTCACTGCCTGCTCTTCATTTTTTGTTTCCCTTCTGCGAAACGTTACACCAGACAGCGTGCGGATGATCACCCAGTTGGCAATCATCTCCGTTTTTGTGACTATCATCGACCAGTTTATGAAGGCTTATATGTTTCCTCTCTCTAAAGTGATGAGCGTCTTTGTGGGATTGATTATCACGAACTGTATCGTCATGGGAAGAGCGGAAAGCATGGCAAAAAATATCGAGCCGATTCCTGCGTTTATGGATGGACTTGGTGCAGGCGCCGGCTACATGTTGGTGATCTGTGCCGTTGGAGTGATCCGGGAGGTTTTCGGTTTCGGCCAATTGCTCGGCTATCAAGTCATTCCTCAAAGCTGGTACGCAACACCCGATGCGCCTTTCGGCTATGAGAATTTTTCTTTGATGGTCAGCCCGCCGGCCGCTTTTTTTATTATAGGGGGATTCATTTGGTTGTACAACATAGCCAGCGGCGAAAAACACTCGTAAAGGTAAGGGAATAATCATATGTGGATGGGAAATTACGAACCGATCAACCTTTTGGGGCTTTTGATCCAGTCAATCTTTATTGAAAATTTCATCTTCGCTAACTTCTTGGGCATGTGTACCTATTTGGCCTGCTCTTCGCGCATGAAGACTGCCAACGGGCTTGGAATCGCAGTTGTTTTCGTTCTGACAGTCGCCGGTGTGCTCAATTGGTTTGTTCACCGCTTTGTCACAGGAGCAGGCGCTTTATCCTGGCTCAGCGCTTTTGGAATAGACGCCTCAGGGATCAACTTAAACTTTCTTGAATTCCTTCTCTTTATTTCCGTCATTGCAGCATTTGTGCAAGTGATTGAAATTGTGATCGAAAAAGTCTCTCCGGCCCTCTACATGACATTAGGGGTGTACTTGCCTTTGATTACGGTCAACTGCGCAATTTTAGGAGCATGCCTGTTTGCGGTCACTAGAGACTACCCTTTCTTTCCCAACCTCGTTTATGTTTTCGGCGCAGGCGCAGGCTGGTGGCTGGCAATCGCTCTAATCGCAGCCATTCGGGAAAAACTCGCCGTATCTAACGTTGTGCCAGCCATTAAGGGAATGGGAATCACATTCATTGCCACAGGCTTGATTTCAATGTCTTTTTCAGGATTTACCGGAATTAAGCTTGCCGCCCCAACAGGCAGTGAATTTGATGGAGAGGCAAAAACCGCAGTGATCGAACAAGAGGCAACTCCTGTTGCTAGAGCGCATTCAGAATCGGCTCTTTAGCAGCTTTCACTTCATCTAAACGCGTCGAAGGGAGGCTATAAGGGGCATTTTTAACCAGATCGGGATCGGAATGGATCTCTTCGACGATTTTCTCTAAAATCTCAACAAAACGGTCCAAAGTAGCCAGCGACTCCGACTCGGTTGGCTCAATGAGCATGCACTCTTTCACAATCAAAGGGAAATAGATCGTGGGCGCGTGGCATCCATAGTCAAGCAGCCGTTTAGCAATATCAAGCGCTCTGACCCCTTTATCCAGATAATTGTCTGCTTGAATCACAAATTCATGCATGCAAGGCTGAGGATAAGGAACTGTGAACAAATCTCCAAGTTTTGCCTTGAGATAGTTAGCATTAAGCACTGCCATTTCTGCGATCTTGCGCAATCCATAAACTCCATGAAGCTTTATGTAAAGATAAGCGCGAAGATAAATGGCAAAATTTCCATAAAAAGAGGAGATTTTCCCAATCGATGTTTCATTGCTCCACTCAACGCAATACCGCTCCTCCTCTTTTTTTACACGAGGCACCGGCAAATAGGGTTCAAGCCGCTTTTTACACAAAACAGGGCCCGATCCAGGTCCGCCCCCGCCATGGGGAGTGGAAAACGTCTTGTGCAAATTAATATGCATCACGTCAAATCCCATATCCCCCGGGCGGACAATTCCCATCATCGGATTAAGGTTCGCCCCATCGTAGTAGAGAAGTCCTCCTGCCGCGTGCACAATCTCAGCAATCTGCATAATCACAGGACTAAAGAGCCCCAAGGTGTTGGGATTTGTCAGCATCAACCCTGCTGTTTTTTCGGAGCAGGCGCTTTTTAACTTCTCAAGATCGATATCTCCTTTCTCATCAGTAGGGATCGAAACGATCTTGAAACCAGCAGCCGCAGCCGTTGCAGGGTTGGTTCCATGCGCGCTATCAGGAATCAACAGCTCATAGCGATCCGTTTGCCCCTTTTCCCGATGGTAAGCAGCGATCATCCTAATACCGACAAACTCTCCTTGCGCCCCTGCATTCGGATTGAGAGAACCGCATTCCATGCCGCACAAATCGGAAAGGAAGGATAACGTTTCTTCAATTACCTGCAAATTGCCTTGAACAAGGGAATCGGGTGCCAGGGGATGCGTGCGCGTAAACCCCGGCAACGCTGCTGCCCATTCATTAACACGAGGATTTAGCTTCATCGTACAGCTGCCCAAAGGGTAAAAATGGGTATCAATCCCCATATTGCGGTGCGCCAAACCGGAATAATGACGCGTTAAGTCGATCTCAGAAACTTCAGGCAAAGAAAGCTGATCGCCCCTTAAATACTCTTTAGGGGGTTGGTAAACATCAAAAGCGTCCTCTGATTTGGGAAGGCTGAACGCTTTTTGATTTTTTTGCGATTTCTCAAAAATTGTCTTAATCACGTGCGACCACCTCGATAAAACGATCCAGCTGCGCTTTGCTTTTGATTTCCGTTGCGCAAATAAGAAGATGATTTTTCAGTTGAGGGTAATAGCGCTCCAAAACAAGGCCGGGAACAATTCTTTCTTCCAAACACCGCTCCATCAACTTTTCTAAAGGCTTCTCTATTTTGATCACAAATTCATTCAAATGCGGAGCGTTGGAAAAGCTAAAAATGCCCGGTAATGCAGTTAATTTTTCCTTTAAATAAGCGCTTCTCTGATAATTTGCCAAAGCTAATTCTTTAACCCCTTGCCGTCCATACCATAACACGCCAAGCAAGGTCGCTAAAGCTGCCAAAGCTTGATTCGAACAGATATTCGATGTTGCTTTCTCCCTTCGAATGTGCTGTTCCCGTGCTTGGAGCGTGAGGACAAATCCCCTTCTCCCTTCCGTATCGACAGTTTCACCGACAATACGTCCCGGCATTTGCCTGATAAGGTTTTGTTTGCAAGCCATGTAGCCGACATAAGGTCCGCCGAATTGCAAAGGAAGTCCAAATGGCTGCATATCCCCTACTGCAATATCAGCGCCTAGTTCATCCGCCGATTGGTAGAGCCCAAAACTAAGCGGATTAGCGCAAAGAATCATCAAAGCGCCGCTTTCTTTGATGATGCGGGACACTTCCTTCAAGGAGTCAATGACGCCGAAGAAATTGGGAGTTTGCAAAAGAACAGAGATCGTTTGATCGTCCAACGCACCCGATAAAAATTCTTTGTCCAGCGTACCGTCCGAAAGAAAGGGAATCTCAACCAAGTCGATATTCTGACTGCCCAAATACTGGTCAACAACAGCGCGATAATGGGGATGCAAGCTCGCCGCTATCAGCACTTTGTTCCGCTTCTTTTGGGCGCGGGCCGTCATCAAGACAGCCTCGGCACAAGCGCTCGCTCCATCATAGACCGATGCATTGGCAGCATCGAGGCCAGTCAATGCGCAGACAGCAGATTGAAATTCGAAAATCGTCTGCAACATCCCTTGAGACGCCTCAGGTTGATAAGGGGTATAGGCAGTTAAAAATTCAGATTTTTGACAAATCGCGGATAGATATGCAGGGGTATGGTGTTCGTAAGCTCCAGCTCCAAGATAGTGGTCATATTCAGGAAATTTGTTTTTAGCGGCAAGAGATTCTAAATGGCGCATCCCTTCGTATTCAGAAAGTCCATCATCTCGCGTCGGGGACCTAAGTTGAATTGCCTCGGGAATGGCGCTGAACAATGATCCAATCGATTCAACACCGATCGTGCGCAGCATATGCCTTGCCTGCTCATCTGTATTGGAAACAAAATCCATTGCTACTGAACAGTCTCCAAATACTCTGATTGGCTCATTAGCTGATCTAACTCATCCTTGTCCTTCAACTCAATCTTAAACAACCATCCATCATCCATAGGAGAAATGTTAATCTCCTCTGGCTGGTCGTTCAGCACTTCGTTAACTTCGATAATCGTTCCACTAACCGGAGCGTAAATATCAGCTGCTGCCTTCGTCGATTCCAGCACGGCAATTTCATCTCCAGCATTGACCTCTTTGCCCACTTCCGGCAACTCGACATAAACAATATCTCCCAGCTCTTTCTGCGCGTAATCGGTCACGCCGACTGTTCCGATACTGCCTTCCAAATCGATCCATTCATGTGATTCGGTATATTTCATAACTCTTTCCTCCAAAATGGTAAGGGGACAATTTCAGCCTTTACGCGCTTTCCCCTGATCTCAATGTCAATAGTTTCCCCAGACACAATTTTCCCTTCAACCAAAATGATTGCGATCGCCTGTTTTAAACTCGGAGACATTGTTCCGGAGGTTACCGTTCCTATTTTTTTCTCCCCCCTGAACACGCCGCATCCTTCACGCGCGATCCCTTTTTCCTTTAGGATGACGCCGGCTTGCGTCCTTTTACTGCCGCTTGCCTCGAGACTTTCCAACGCCTGGCGCCCTAAAAAATCTTCCTTATCCCATTTCACCGCCCAAGAAGCGACAGACTCGTTGGGAGCGATATCGGCGCTCAGTTCATGGCCATACAGTGGAAATCCCATCTCTAAACGAAGCGTATCGCGAGCGCCCAATCCGACCGGTTGAATGCCAAACGCTTGCCCTTCTTCCAGAAGCCTATCCCATAAGGGCGCGATCGCATCCATCGGACCATATAGCTCGTAGCCGCCAGACCCGGTATATCCGGTTCCCGAAAGCACAACCTGATCTTCGATAAGAACAAAATGCATCGGCTTAAGCCCTTCAGCCTCCGAAAACAGCCGACTCATCAGCGGCTTTGCATTCGGCCCTTGAACAGCCAAAATGCCGTCCTGATACCTCTCCTCGATAGATGCATCAAAATCCTTTGCGACTTCTTTTAAGTGATTGAGGTCTTTTTCCCGATTGCCTGCATTGACAACGATAAAAAAGCTTTCAGGCCCTTCTCTGTAAACGATCAAATCATCGATACAACCGCCCGAACGATCGCACCAAACTGTATAGGTTGCCGTAAACTCTTTTTTTCCTAAAATTCGGTTTGTCGATAGATAATCCATGAGTTTTTCAGCTCCAGGCCCTTTAATCAAAACCCTTCCCATATGCGAGACATCGAATATCCCTACCTTTTCCCGTACAGCATTATGCTCATGAATCACGCCTGTATATTGCACCGGCATCTCCCAGCCGGCAAACTCGACCATTTTCGCCCCCAAAGCGACATGGCGATCATACAATCCTGTCTTCATCTGACCAACCTCATTTGACTCCATAGCGATGGCTGCTCCTCTAATCGATAATCATCTGAAATGACGGAAAAATGTTGCGAAACAAACGCGTTGCGATTGATACGGTACGTCAATCCGATTCTCTGAAACTGCCCGGGATCATAGCCGACAAGACATCCGCTTGGTATCCAGCCTTGCAGATCATACCCCTTGCTTGTCTTTTTTGCTTTCACTTTCAGCAATTCTGCATCGCAAAGCTCATGCCGATCTTCTGTGCGGAAATGGGTCATCTCTCCTGCCTGTATCCCTTCGAGAGGTTCTGGCAGAAAGAAAAAATGATGGCAGAAACGGGTATTGTAACCGGATGTTTTGACATCGCGCGTATCGATAAACACTTCGACGCTATCCCCTCGATACACATCAGGGTAATAACTCCGTTCAAAAGGATGGTCCACTTTAAAGTAAAATGCCAATCCTTTTTCACACCATCCCATGCTCGCTTCAGCAAAATTTTCTTCTCCGCATAACACCGAAGTATCCGGAAGCAAATACCTTCTTCGATTTTTACCATCAAGCGAATAGAGTCCGTTTTCTTCACTTAAATAAAGCAGATCAGCGCTTAACTGAAAAAAATTGATCGGTGTTACCGGAGAAAGTTCATGCACAAAGTTACTCCTCTGAGTCCTGGACAGGGTTCAAATATTGTAAAGTCAAGGCATTCTTCTCTCGGAATTGGTCGATCAACTTCTGCATATAAACCCTTTGCGCTTCAAAAGAAAAATCTCTTTGCGCATGCATCACTTTTTCCACAACCCCGGCCTCATCAGCCGCGTTTTGATGCTCTTTCAACTGGAAGAAAGAAAAATTGCCATTCCCACGTTTTTTAACAGACGTCCACTCCCCTTTTTCCAAGCTGAATACCTCTTGTTCATCCATTGGCAGGTCCGGAGTGCTGCGATCACCTGTATAGGAGCTTTTTAACAGCTTCCATTGATCTTTGACAGAACTCGCAATTTCCTGCCGCCCTCTTGCTGTCACATGTTCTTCAATCGACTCAGGATCAGCTTTGAATTGCTCCCTCAAGCCACGTACATAAGGGTAAAGGCGAATTGTTGCAGCGAAATCGTTCAAGACAACATTCCCTTTTTCTTCGGGAGGCTGCGCGGCCGTATAGTCATCACGAATCGCTTGCAGAATATTAGCAAACTCGTATTCAGCCACTTTCTGCTTGACTTGCTCAAAAGGCTTCCAGCTTCCATCCCTTTCACTAAACGCTTTTGGATCGTCTTCCCTTACCTGGGGATAAGCAGCTTTAAGGCGCGCATCAACTAATCGATCAAGGGTGCCGTCATTTTTAGCCGCTTCAAAAGTCAGGGTTTCATAACCAGAGGCTTTTTCTTTAACTGCAATGCGATAAAAAGACTGTCCGTCAGCAGAGTATTTCTCCAACTTGCTTCGGCTTTCGGGATACTGATCAAGCAAAGTGATCAGTTCTTCAGGATTTAAGAGTCCGGCAATGATGCCGACATTTCCTTTTTTACGAATGCCCACAACAGTCTCCACCGGTTCAGCTTCCACAAGCGCCTGGTCAAGCCATTCAGAGTGTTCATCGACAATCTGCTCTCGAGAATAAGCATCAACTCTGCTGCGAGTTTTCTGATCCAAACTCTCTAAAGCCGCATACCTTTCCTGCTCATTGCTGCCGGCCTTCACGCCAAGCTCGGGAAATTTCTGCTTGAGCTTTTCCCAGCTATGATCTTGCACCTGCCAGTCCCAAGTGTCTTTGACTCCCACTTTCGCTTGCAAATTTTTCTTGTCCACCTGCGCAATCTCTAAGACGTAACGGCGCTGAACAAGTTCAGGTGTTTCCTGAACAATCTGATCGACAGACTTCCATGTTTTTGGCAGCTCCAACATTCCCATTCCCGATGTTGGACGATCTGCGACTGCTGACAGGTAAACTTCAAAGCGCTGCAAATCGCGAAAATCGGTCAGGCGCAAATTCTCCGGCAGTTGGTAAAGGGAGCCCTCCACTGTCTCTTTGGCAAAATGTTGAAAGTTTGCCAAAGTGTAGGGATCAATCCACACGCTGTTGCCAAGATCATGGAACAGCCGTCTGAATAGCATCACTTTCTGCCAGAGCGCTGCTGCGCGATTCGCGTCGAGCCCCATTCGCCGAAGCTGCTCTTGGAAATATTGATGTGCGTTAGCCACTCCAAGATTTGGATTGGAACCATTTTGCTGAAAGCTCAGCTCCGCATTGCGATAAAGATCTGCCAATGCCTCTTTTCTTGAGACAGTATAGCCCTTTTCCTGAGCAATGATCGCGCTGTTGATGATAAATTCCGATACCAACCGGATAAAACGGGAACCGAACCAATCATCTGCAGTATGGTAGCCAAAAAGAGCAAGATCGATATAGTTCAGGTTTGGATCGGGAGCTACCCACTTGTACTGCTTCTGTTGATGGCCAAGCACCATCCGCAGGGCGGGATGGGGGAATTTTCTTTCAGCCAGAAACAGATTGACACGGGCATCAAATCCCTCTTCAGTTGCGGGATCTTTCACCTTTCGCAAATCTGCCAACCGCTTATTCATCTCCGGCGCGAGAATATTCCAAGCATTTTCCGCACTAATGAACTGAGCTTGCGGATGTTTATAAGATTGATAATGCCTTTCCCGCTGCTGGCGTGTCAGCAATTCACTGCGCAGATCATTCATGAACGGCTTAGCCAAAAGCGCGCCCAATCCCGTTTCCAGGAAATCTTTTTTCACAACGCCGTCATTAAGGAAATTAGGACCCCAACGACCGCCGAGCAGCATCTTATCCTCGTTATCAGTGCCGATAAAAGCGGCCATCTCTTCCAGTTCGGAGCGGGCCACATCAGATCCATCCACAGCTTGAAAGACAGTCTTATCGGCAGGCTGTGCATTTTGCAAGCCGCTATAAGTCCCAAAAAAAGAGAAGGAGATCACAATCACGCATGTGATGACAAGATAGAGAAAACGTTGATATTTTCTAAAAATCGCTAGCATTGGCGTTAAACCCTCAAAAAACTTCAAATCGAAGGGTTTATCGTATCAAAAGCCTCTCCTTTACGACAACACAAACCGTTCCAAAACCGGAAATCCCTATTTAACGCTTAAATTAATAAAAAAAATAATTGTCAAATAATAGTAATATTATGCTATAATAATATTGCAGTAATGCTTAAAGGTATTGATATGGGCATCCCTGAAGTAAAAAATTCTGATTATAGCAGCCAATTCCCAATTATTTCGGAAGAAAACACTGAGGCAAAGACTGTTTCGTCCGTAATTCCTTCGGATATTGTCGAAAGACTCAGCACAGAAGCATCCAGTACAAGAAGCCTTGATCAAATTGATGTTCAGCCCGAGCCTCTTAAACAAGAGGTCTATCAGGCAAAAATTCGGGAAAAAAAGCTGGTATTTCAGGCGATGCAAGATAAAAGTAAAAAGGTTGGAACAAAATCATTAAACAATCAGGTTGAAATTACCAGTAAAAATTTGAAATCCATGGCTATATTGAGAGGGATGATCCATCAAAAAATGGCGAGAGAGAATGTAGATCAATCTGTAATAGGAAACATCAATGAGGCTTTAAAAAACGAGAGCAGCTTTAAAGGAGGTGCAAAAAAGCTTGCAACACTTCTTTCTGATAACGGATTAGATGAAGAAGCCGCAAAAAAAATAGCAAAAGAAGTGATTGCCGAAATCGCCCCTTCCAATGGGAAACCGGAAAAGCATGCACGGGAATTGGCAAAACACACCGATAAAATCGCTCGATTGCTGTCTAAGGAAAATCCTACGGAAAAAGAGCTTAAGTCAATTAACAAAGAACTTATTTTCACTTTGCGCAAAGCTTTTGAATGCCCGGCTTATCAGGCATTAAAAGAGTGTGAAGACAACCCGGCAATCCACTACCTTCATGAAATCAATCTGGCGATGTACACTGAAGTGCATCTTGCAAGCGTTTATTCAGAAGGAAAACTTGCCGAAGAGATCGTGAAAGATGAAAAGGGCAATGACCGATTTTCTGTCGGAGAAGGGCAAAGAATGGGGGATGCTGTCCACGATATTCGAAACGAAGCTGTCAAAAAAAGGAAGTTGTTTTCTTCCCATAGCTGCCTGGCTTACGTGAGAAAACATTTTAAGCAGTTTTTTGGCGCTTTTACAAGCCAGAAGTTCGGCTCCATCTTCGGAAAATATGATCCTCACGGCGACCTGGAAAACAATGCTGGCGCCCTTTATCGAGAAGAACTCACCGTCAACGGAAAAAAAGCCACAGCTCTGGATGTCCGCACTCCCAGCCCTACAATAGGCGACAAAGTCTCCCCAGAATTTCGCGCTGCTTTGCAAGCAATTGAAAATCAAAGAGTTTTTGAGCTTAAGGAAGGGAAAGATAGAGGGACACAACTGAAAGTCGGCGGGAGACCGACTTGCTGGATCTACACAAATTATCAGGAAATGACCAATACATCGAATGGAGAAGCAGGCAGAAGCAAAGCGATCATGCAGCTTAACAAGGAATTTCCCCTGTCGTTTAGAGGGCTCACTTTATCTAAGGATAGTCGATATTTCAAAGACGGGATCGGGCATGGCGGAAGCAAAATGTGGGATAAAGTCGAGAGCGAAGGAAAACCCCTCGGGAAAGAAGATGTGGAAGGTTTTGTTGAGGAATTAAAGGAAAAATTATCTGATGACTCCCATTTTACTTTGGAAAAGAGGACGCAGAGCAAGCATCATGGACACGGAATCTATTATCCTGCCGAAAAAGAAGAAATGGAAGAAGTACTCAGTGCGATTGCCAAAGAAGCTGGAAAACTCCTTAAAGAAATCATTCCGGAAGGAGAAGTTCTTAAAGGAAAAGAAGCGTGGTTCGCGAAAGCGGCTGCGAAAGAGTTTGCCTATGCCGCAATACAGCGCCATTTTATGAGCAAGGAACTCGCTGCGCTTGAAGAACAAGGAGTGTCGATGAACGTGATCACAACCAGTGCCTGCAAAGAGGATATTGACAGAGGGTTTTCCGACCATATTAAGAGAATGTGGATGCTTAGAGCTGGCAAGGAGAAATTGCTTGCAAAGATCACCAATATGCCCGCGTTAATGGCAAGATACCGAGTCATCCTCGAAGACAGGATGCAGCCGCTTGTAGGAGTCATGAATCTGGTAAGCAGAGAAAAAGCCAAAGAGCATCTAAACAATCTTTCAGAATTAAACGGTGTGGCTTCGGAAAAAGCTAAAGTTCTTGGAGTGGAGGAGTCTTAAACGATTTATACCGAACCAACTTCAAGAATCGGTTCGGTAGAAAAGGGGAAAGCGATGAGTTCAATCAGAGGATTCGTTCAAAGATTAATTGGAGGATACTCATCTAACGATCAAAAAATCCAACATCCGAATAAATCGAAAAAGGCAGCTCCGATTGGAGGTGAAAAAAACCGGCAGGGTATTTCAAGAAAGGGTGGAGACGCAAACATCTCCCGTTGAATCCAAACATCACACTGCATCTATACCTTCGAAACCCAAAGCTTCAATGAATAAAACCAGTAACTACGCAGCAAAGTTTTTTAACAAACTCATCCAAAAATTTCGCACTCACCGCAGTCAGGGAAAAATCGATCAGATTACACAGCAGATGAAAACAAGCCAAGATCCGGAAAGCATTCAAAGAAGCATTAACGAGATACGCAGCTTTGCTCTTTCTAGACTCCCCTCTGATGCCTCAGCAGCTCAAAAACAGGACGCCGTCGCTCAAGCATTCACAAAAGTACTTGGCCAGCTCTCAACTTCTCAATATAAAGAAGCAAGTCAAGCACTGTCCTTTGAATTGGGAAAATTGGTATTGAAACCCATGAACAAAACAGAAGATATTCAAAAAGCTTCAAAAAAAATTGACGAATGGGTGAATAAAGGAAAAATAAAAACTCCGGGAAATTGTGGTAAAGATCTCTTCCGATTCACACCCCGCATAAATCTACGTGGAAAAGAGGGGGCAAAGGTTGTCGACCGCTCCAGCTTAAGTGAAAGGAAAGATCAAGCAACCGGAGCGCAAATGGTCAGCATTCTCAACCATTTTTACCGCGAGATTTCTGGAGAGGACAAAGACATCATTACAACAAATTTCTCGGTGGACAGTTTAGAAAGCGCGTCTAAATTAGCTGAACAACTTTCTTCCCTTATGGAAGCAAAAAACATCAAACCACAGCACCAAGCCCAAGTAAAAAATTTTTTAGCTCTGATGGGAATGCAAGAGATCCCCACAAGGATTGGCGATTGGACGATTCCCGGAGGATCCACGCCGGATGGATCAATACTTGAAGTAGCCAACCCTTATAGGAGCGGGCATGGAGATTTAAGAATCAGTGAATTTAGCCCTGCCTATAAGGATAAGTTCGCATCAATGAAGTATGAGAGAACTCAAACATTTACTGTGAGACCGGATGGTAAATTTGAGTTGAAAATCTATAATCCGATCACTTTCCAAGACAGGTCCGACCCTGTAGAGATCAAAGCGGTCGGCACATGCGGCATCAGCTCAACCTTGCTCTTTGACAACGAGATGAAACTTGAATCGATGAAGCAGGAAGTTGTGCCTGCTCCCTTTTACCCCTGATTGCGTCCTAATCCCTGGATAAACGCTGTAGATGTAGGACGCAATCAGGGGTTTTAGGATGAATAATCAAGACTTTGACTAAATTCTTTCAATCGGTCAGAATCTCTCTAAAAATCTTTTGGAGAGCTGAAAATGTCTGCCATTGCGTCGCCTGTCTGCGTACAATCCGATCCAATTTTTAAAAGCCGCTCTTTCTTAAGCAAACACCGGAAGTGGTGCGTCAGAGTTTATCGCCACCACTCAGACCTGATCGCAAGCCTTGGCATTTTCACTCTGAATACCATTCTGCTAGCCTCAAAAATTTTCAAAGAAATTCCTCATCTTATCCACCGCAGCTGCTACACCGCCTTAAGCTTTTCAGGAATGATTTGGATGAACATTCAAATTCGCGACCTGATCAAAAACAGCGACGACCTCTATCATAATCTCAAAGCTAAGGATTGGGAAGGGATCATCTTCACAGCTGCTAAAGTGGCCGTCAAATCGCTCAACATCCTTCTCACCGGAGCTTTATTGACAGCCTCGATTTTTTCCTTGTTCGCGTTTCCTGAAATCGCCTTTGCAATGTATGCAGCCATGCGTCCCTTTTCCCTTTTTTCCCTTGGAACCGGCATCCTAACAGAGGTTTACGACTACAAAAAAAACAGCTCCCTTTGTGCCAGAATCAAAAAAGTCAGTGAAAAGCAGGAGGTGATGCACCATTTTTTAAAAAGACTCTATCATGAAAAGGACCTCGCTCAAGAATCCTCGAATAAACTTTTGGCGCGCCATGTCTTCAAGCAGCTGGATCACTACGTGATGGAAAGCATGCGCAAAAACCTTGCAAACAAATACGGCTGTGAGACAGCCGACCACTTAATGAACAAGCTTGACGAGAACGATTTGAACGCCCTTTTTCAAAGCCTGAAGAGAGGGTTGAAACAAAAACAGCAATACATACAAGCGAATCTAGGATTGATTACCGCAGGCTACATCAGCATGGGAATCTGTAAAATGTGGCCCGATTCGCTCATTCAAAGCTCTGTGACATGGATCATGTCTTTACTCTATACATCCAAAATGATCTGGCAAAAATCTTTGCATAGCGGATGGAGCGCAAAAACTTAAGAATCTTCTTTAGAACCTATCCGCAGATTCAAATCCCACTGAGGATGCTGAACATCTGAAATTGCCTGGGCCGTTTTGTCTAAAATAAGCTCCCATTCAGGATAACTATCGCTTTCGGCAGTTTTTTCAAGATTTTGCAAAAATGCAACAGTGAACAGCCCGCCTTTCATTGTTCCCCAGGAATACTCGCCAACTTCAGAACTGCTGATCATCAACGTCCCCGAGGTTTCTAAAAAGAGAGAGCGGTAGTTGGCTGCGGCAATCTCCTCAATAGCGCTGCAGCTCCAAAATTTTTGCATCAATGGAGGTGCGAATTCATCAGGAACAAAGCTGTTGCATACATCTGCGATTACAATCAAAAAACGTGGATTTTTTGCCTCTAGCAGATCGCGGATATGTGAAAGATCGATCCCTTTACTCTCAATTGAAAAATAGAGATTGGGCCAAGGATTTCCTTCCTTGCTTTCTGTCCGATATCCATGCCCCGAGTAATAAAAAACCACCACATCGTCTTCTCCACATTGAAGTAGATCAAGCGCACCCAATATATTGTCAGCGAGCACTTCATAGCCGCTGATCTTGACCTGATGATGCTCCATTCCCGAATACTTAGCCACTTTCTCCATCTGACGACGCATTTTGAATAGATCCATCACAGTCGAATCGCCAATACTTTCATCCATTGTATCACCCACTAAAATCGTGTGCAAAGTCGCCGCTTCTAGTCTAATTGTTGCTGCAGCGCAAAAAATCAGAATAAACGCAAATTTGACGATTTTCATTTGATCAGCTCCTTTTGAATATAATTGCTAAATACTTCTGCCATGGGATCGATATCCAAAATAACAGTCTGATCATCATGGATCAATTTAATCTGCTTACAAACGAAGCTAATCATGGCAACGACCTGTTCTTTCCCCTCAAACGTCACTGTGATCTCCGGAATAAACAAGCATTTTTTCGTACGGTTAAAAATATATCCCTTATCTTCAAGGAGAAACGACTGCAATTTCTCAATTTCAGACTGCGTCAATGTACGCATTCCCTCGATTTTGACATGCGCAGGTGTTGATAGCCCCGTATAGATCTCTTTACCAACCTTAGATTTGAACTGCCGGGAAGAAAACTCCATTTGCCAACAACCAGTGAATAAAGGAAAGATGGACAAAATAATAAATAGTGAACAAACGATAATTTTTTTCATTTTATCTTGTGAATACCCTTTTAGTTATTGATAGAAAAATTAACAGAAAAACTTTAAGATTATTTTAAGAAAAAATTAAAATTATGAATCTGCGTCTATGGAATCGTCTTATTATGGAGATTGAGAGAGACGTTCATCAGCCAATCCCAGCTAGCCAACTGCAAACGGGTGGAATAGGAGTAATTGAGCTCCAACTCATAAAGCATCGCGTTGTCGCGGTTCCATTTTACCTTCCCTTCCATAAGACCCGACAATGCGGCAGCAACAGACTCCCCCTTGCCGCCAATCACAACCTCTCCGGAAAGCTGAAACTTCTTTTTTTCAATTTCTCCGCAAATCTCCGCATAAACACTGTAATCGTCAATCTTAGTGATCGTGTAGACAACCTCTTTAGGAAGAGAGGGGATCTCCCAATCCGACAAATCTTTTCGGATCACCTGCCCAACACTCAACTCCTGATTGCCCGGGACAAAAACCGATGAGAAAAGCTCAACCAACAAATGATCTGGATTCATTTCAGCCAACACCGGCAATTCGGAAACGGCCCGCCTCAACTCTTCATTATCGCGAGAAAGCTGAAAATGACGATCCAGCTTCAATTGAATCGGTCGATCAATCAACTTGGAAAGCTGCGTGAGATAAAGCGAAGTTCCCGCCTCATCGGATCGAAAAGTCAGCGTCTCATCATTAGCCTGCAAATCGATACTCAACTTTTTGAGCACAAAGGTTAAATTCAAGGGGAGCACTGAAGAGGAAGGCTCCGGTTGCTCATTGCGCAGTGTCAAATCGGCTTCCAACCGCTGCACACCTTTCGTAGAAAGGCTAAGTCCGGGAAGGGACTGGGAAATATCCAATTTCAAATCGCTGGCTAGATGAACAGGAGTATTGGGTAAATAGCGGAGAGATGCTGTCTTTGTTGAGGCAAAAAGAGACTGAGCTGCCAGGATCAAACAAATCAATAGCACTCTATCTATGGACAACGGGATTGATCTCCTCTCTCAGACGATCGCCGTTGTTATACCCGAGGCGAACCATTTCTGCTGCTGCCGGATCCTTTTTATTCAACGTATACTGCGCTTTCAACGTGGAATACAAGACCAAATAGTGAGGTTTGGCAGTATCGACCCATTCTGCTAAATCCAACTTCCACTCGGGGCGCACATACAGCGCATCGCCGCGGCCTGTCAAGGGAAGCAAAACAGAGCAGACCTCCCCCCTGTAAGACCCCAGATCGCGTAAAGAAGCTTTTCCATGGACCCAATCCATCCAAATACCATTCAAATGGGGAAGATATTGATCATATCCCAAACGGATCAGATTCTCTCCCAAAAGCTGCGAAGCAACATTGACGACAGGCCTAAGCACAGGCAGCTGGCGCAGCCTGTGATTTTTCCGCCATAGATCACGCCCCGAAGTCGATTGAACCATCTCAATTTCCTTGAAAATTTTTTCCTGCTGATCCGAAGTCAGTATCTCCTCCAGAAGCAAAGCCCCTTCCTCGAGGTAGACTTCTCTTTGCTTTAGATCAACTGAAATTTTCATGATTTCCATTTCCTTTAAAATAGGAGTCATCTCTAGGTAAATCTGCCTCTCTTGCATCTTTGCCCAAAAATGTTGCAAAGTCGAGCTCAGATGTCATATCATCTCGCACATAATGATAAATTGCAAATCTTCAATTGTTATGAATGACCTCAAAGAACTCCTTAGCCTCTCCTCTGAAATCGAAGCCAAAATCGGCCACACGTTCAAGGATAAACAGCTCCTTTCCTTAGCGTTTACTCACCGTTCCTACATCAATGAAAACAACGATGCCCATGAACACAATGAAAGGCTGGAGTACCTGGGCGACTCGATCCTGGGTTTTTTGATTGCAGAGTATCTTTATAAATATCTTCCTAACACTCCGGAAGGCGAGCTCTCTTACCTGCGCTCCCGCCTGGTGGAAGCAAGCTCTTGCGTCATCTATGTGCAGAAGCTTGACCTGGAGCAATATCTTCTTCTCGGAAAAGGAGAGCAGATGAATGACGGCAGAGGACGTGATTCGATCCTGGCAGACCTGTTTGAGTCCTTGATCGGCGCTATCTACCTCGATGGAGGAATGGATGCAGCGCGCCTTTTTCTGTTTAAAAATTTCTCCAAGGAGATCGAAGAGATCTTAAAAACCCCTATCTGCAACTGGAAGGCGCAGCTTCAAGACTATTGCCAAAAGAAGTACCGCCATCCTCCCTTGTATAAAGTGGTCAGTGAAAGTGGTCCCGACCATCAAAAAATATTCACTATCTCCGTCCTTATTAATAATCAAGAAGTTGGGCATGGCGAAGGGCCTTCGAAAAAGGAAGCGCAGCAAGCAGCGGCGAAAGACGCCTTTAGCAGAATCGAAAAACAGAACGGCTTAACCGCAAACCATGGCTAAGACAACAACAAAAACGGTCTGGCACTGTTCTGATTGCGGTGCAAAGCAGCATAAATGGGTGGGGCAGTGCCCGATTTGCCAGGCTTGGAATACCCTGGAAGAGGAAATTGAGCTCAAAGCGCCTCCCCGCTTCTCTGCACAGCCGGCTAAAAGCAATAAACCGGTCAGATTGAGAGAGGTCAAACCTTCGGAAACACCCCGAATTTTGACAAAGATCAACGAATTCGACCGCCTGATCGGCGGAGGCGTGGTGCCTGGGTCGCTGACTTTGATCGGAGGGGAGCCTGGAATTGGAAAATCTACGCTAATGCTCCAGCTTTCCCAGGCATTTGCGGAAAAAGGGTTGAAAGTGCTTTATGTCACAGGAGAAGAATCGGTTGAGCAAACATCCCTCAGAGCGCAAAGACTCGGAATTCTAAGCGACAACCTTCTTCTTTTGAGCGAGACCAACTACTCCCACATTAAGGCGCAGGTCGACCAAGTACAGCCGGATGTCATGATCGTCGATTCAATACAGATCGTTTATAAACCTGAGATCAGTTCCGCACCAGGCTCTGTCTCTCAAGTGAGAGAAAACACCAACGAGTTCATGCACATTGCCAAAGGATACGGAATCGCAACATTCCTCATCGGCCATGTGACGAAATCGGGAGAGATCGCCGGTCCCCGCATCCTCGAACACCTCGTTGACACTGTCCTCTATTTTGAAGGAGACAAGCAAAACAATTACCGAATGATTCGAGTGGTCAAAAACCGTTTTGGTCCCACAGATGAGATCGCCGTCTTCCAAATGAGGCAGGATGGCCTGGCGCAAGTTTCCAATCCCTCCCACCTTTTTTTGGAAGAGCGCGCCAAAGAGATGTCCGGTTCCGTGATCATCCCTACCCTGGAAGGCTCCCGGCCAATCATGATCGAAGTGCAAGCGTTGGTGACCGAAACGGTCTTTTCAACCCCTTCCAGAAGAACCACGGGCATTGACTCCAATCGACTCGCCCTTTTGCTGGCCGTCCTGGAAAAAAAAATGGGGTATCTGATGCACAAAAGCGATGTGTTCGTTTCTGTTGCCGGCGGAATGAAAATCGCCGAACCCGGCATTGATTTAGGGCTTTTGCTAGCAGTTGCATCCTCTATGCGCAACCATAAAGTCGATCCCTTCACCACGGTCATGGGCGAGGTGGGTTTAGGCGGAGAGATCCGTGCCATTCCACGTGTCGAAGGGAGAATCAAAGAGGCCGTGCACATGGGATTTAAACGGTGCATCATCCCCGAAAGAAACATTAAGGGTCTTCCCCCCGAATTATCCGAACAGATCAACATCCAAGGAGCTGAAGTTGTCGAGCAAGCCATTTCCCACACTTTCAACTAACCGCATCACTGTTGCCGCTCGCAGTTCGCCTCTTTCGGAAGCGCAGGTTGATGAAATTTTATATGAAGCGCAGCTGATCCAACCAACTCTTGAATTTGAAGTCACCCTAGTGACAACTCTAGGAGATCGGGATCAAGAGTCATCGCTTCGCACACTTGAGAAGACCGATTTTTTCACCCGGGATATCGATCAACTTCTGCTCAACGGCTATTGCCGAATTGCCGTGCACTCCGCGAAAGATTTACCGGATCCCATCCCGAATGGATTAAACATCATCGCTGTCAATCAAGGACTTGATCCTTCAGACTCTCTTGTGATGCGCCCCGGGGACACCCTGTCCTCTCTTCCTAAAGGAGCAAAAATTGCCACGTCTTCCATCAGAAGGGAAAAGGCAGTCCACTCATTGCGTTCCGACCTTGAAGTGGTCGATATCCGGGGCAATATCGGCCAAAGGCTGCAAAAACTCAACGACCGGGAGGTTGACGGAGTAATCGTTGCCGAATCAGCGCTCATCAGACTTAATCTCTATCACTTAAATCGCATCCATCTACCTGGAGAAACAGCGCCGGGGCAAGGAAAACTCGCCGTTGTTGCTCGCGAAGACGATGAAGAGGCCGCTGTTTTTTTCAGCGCCATGGATCAAAGGCCAATAACCGTTTATTTAGGATTAAAGCCTCCGAAAGATACCGCCATCAAAAAATTCCATCACTGTCCGATCATTGAGATTGTCCCAAAAATCAGATCTACCCGTCCCCTTCCTCCGTTCACCCATATCGTTTTTACCAGCAAAAGCGCGGTCAAAATTTTTTGCTGTTACTTCGATCCTAAGGGATTAATGGACAAAACTGTTATTGCTGTCGGCACACAGACCGCTCAAGGGCTGATCGATTGCGGTGTAGACGTTGACTACATGCCTGAGGTTGAATCTTCTGAAGGGCTGATCGCTTTACTGGAAACACTTAATTTGCAGGACGCGCAAATTTTTTGGCCTCACTCCGCCCTCTCCCGCCCCGTAATCACTGATTATTTGACGAATAAGCAGATCCCTTTTACGGAATGGGTCATCTACACCACGATTCCCAGAGAACCCACCCCTCTTCCGGAAGAATTTCATGAACTTGTTTTCACAAGTCCTTCAACTGTAGATGCTTTCCTCCTCTTTTTTGATGAATTTCCTCCTGATGTCAAATTAACTGCTATTGGACCTGTTACAGAACAATACTTAGAGCGAGTCGTCAAAACCGAATGATTTTGGGGTTGTGATCCTCGCTTTTCCTTGTTAAGATAATTGTAAACATTAACCTTGGAGAAACAAATGGCAAATACATACACACTTCCCGATCTTCCCTATGATCTCGGCGATTTAGAGCCTGTGATTAATGCAGAAATCATGGATCTCCACTACAACAAGCACCACAAAACCTATATTAATAATTTAAACAACCTCCTCGAACAACTTGAAGAAGCCCAAAGCAAAAAAGATATTTCTAAAGAAATTTCCCTACAGTCAGGCATTAACTTCAACGGAGGAGGTTATATCAACCACTCGATTTTCTGGACGAATCTGGCTCCTAAAGGCAAGGGCGGCGGCGAAGCGCCTTCCGGTCCATTAGCAGATGCCATTATGAAAGATTTTGGTTCGCTCGACAAACTTAAAGAAACAATGACAGCAAAAACAGTCGCCGTGCAGGGTTCAGGCTGGGGCTGGCTGGGCTATAACAAAAGCGAAGACCGCCTTGAGATTGCGATTTGCCAGAATCAAGATCCTCTAGCGGCTAAAGGCCTTGTTCCTCTTCTGGGAATCGATGTTTGGGAACATGCTTATTACCTGCAGTACAAAAACGTACGTCCCGATTACGTGAAAGCGATCTGGGAAATCGTCAACTGGAAGAATGTTTCGGAACGTTACGAAGCAGCGCTATAAGTTTACACAACTATACTGAACATCATTTTTTCCAATGATGTTCAGTATATCTTCGCGGTCTTCGCGTTCATTTGTATATAATTAATAGTTTTTGTTATAATAGCTGATTAATTAATTGTTTAAGGTATTGTCATGCGTTTTTTTTCAAGAGATAAACCTAAAATCAAGGTGCAGTCTTCTAAAAAAGACGGTTTTAGCGGATGGCTGAAATGCACGCATTGCACTGAATTGATCCACACCAACGAGCTGGAAAAAAATCTCAACTGCTGCCCCAAATGCAGCTATCACTATCGCTTGACAGCAAAACAAAGGATCGAAGCTCTGGCTGACAGCGACTCTTTTCAAGAGATGTTTCAGGAGATCAAAACCGCAGATCCCCTTCAATTTATCGACTCCGAAAAATACCCGGAGCGCATTGAATTTGCTCGGAGAAAGACCGATATAGATGAAGCCGTTATTGTCGGCACTTGCAAGATTGAAGGGATCGAGGCTGCGTTAGGCGTCATGGATTTCCATTTTATGGGAGGATCGATGGGCTCTGTCGTCGGCGAAAGGCTCACAAGGATGATTGAACACGCAATCTGCCATAGGCTTCCCGTCGTGATCGTTGCTTCCTCCGGAGGAGCTCGCATGCAAGAATCCACTCTTTCCCTAATGCAAATGGCCAAAACCTCGTCAGCTTTGGCACGTCTAAGCGAAGAAGGACTTCCCTATATCTCGATCTTGACCAACCCGACAACTGGAGGGGTCACTGCATCGTTTGCATCTCTTGGAGATATCATTATCGCCGAACCAAAGGCGTTGATCTGCTTCGCCGGCCCCCGCGTGATCGAGCAAACAATCGGCCAACAACTTCCCGAAGGTGCACAAAAATCAGAATTTCTCTTGAAACATGGAATGATTGATTGTATTGTTAATCGACATGACCTGAAAAACAAGCTGGCAGAGTGCCTTTTCTACCTTATACCTGCCGACAACTGAGAGACAGACCGATGCATCAAGAACCCATTGAAATTCCAATAACAGCTAACGACGATATACAGCTTCCCTCTTACAGTTCGGAGCTTGCTTCCGGCGCCGATGTTCGCGCACATCTTCAAGAAGAGATGGTGATCACACCTGGGCAATCGGCACTGATTCCAACAGGCTTGAAAATGGCAATCCCCCCCGGTTATGAAATCCAGGTGCGTCCTCGCAGCGGATTAGCATTGAAACACCAAATCACAGTATTGAACACACCGGGAACCATTGATGCCGACTACAGAGGCGAAATAGGAATCATCCTCATCAACCACGGACATCAGAATTTTACTGTTTCTCCAGGAATGCGTATCGCACAGTTCGTCTTAGCTCAAGTTGTTCAGGCGCAGTTTGTCTTTGCTGGAGAATTAGCAGCAACTGCTCGAGGATCTGGAGGATTTGGGCATACAGGCACTCACTGAATTGATGAACCCATTAGCAATTTACGGATAGGTTCATGGTTAAAATCTCTGATTACTTGGATAAACAGTTCATCACATTTTTGGGGGTGGAAACGCGCGATGAAGCTTTGCTTGCGATGGTTGAGGTATTGGCTGCTTCAGGTAAGATTGATCATAAAGACCAATTTTTTCAGGCTCTCGTTGACCGTGAAACAATTGTCTCCACCGGAATCGGAATGGGAGTTGCTATCCCTCATGCAAAGCTGCCTTCTTACGACGATTTTTTTATTGCTATTGGCGTTTTGAAAAACGGTGTGGACTGGGACGCGCTGGATGGAGCTCCTGTCCGCTTAATTTTCATGATTGGGGGACCGGACGACAAGCAAACCGAATACTTGCAAATCCTGTCTGGGATCACTGTTGCGA
This sequence comes from Waddlia chondrophila WSU 86-1044, assembly GCF_000092785.1. Lineage (NCBI taxonomy): Bacteria > Pseudomonadati > Chlamydiota > Chlamydiia > Parachlamydiales > Waddliaceae > Waddlia > Waddlia chondrophila. The sequence goes on along the minus strand of NC_014225.1, from coordinate 279,457 downwards.
TTAAGGACGAAGAAAGAAGAAAAAAAATGTTAACTCTGAAATCCCCAACGAGTATGATAAAACTTTTTAAGGATTTTTAGGGGGTATTAAGATGGATCTTAAAATTAAAGATGTCGCCGACCTGCTCAATGTCTCGGAAACCACCATTCGAAGATGGTTGACCGATGGAAAAATTCCCGCTTATAAGATCAACCACCAATATCGGTTCAACCGTTTGGAAATCGAAAACTGGGTGATGGGTCAGCGGGTGAACCATCCTCCTCATTCCAATACACTGCACGAAAAGAAAGAAAGCAGCTCAGAAACACAAACAAAAGGTGGAAGAAAGCAGTTTAGCTTGTACCGGGCAGCCCATCAAGGGGAAATTTTAACGGATATTGCAGGAACAACAAAAGAAGAGGTCATCCGAGGCACCATGCAACGGATTGCCAAAAATTTAAACCTCGATCCGGAAATTGCATCCGAACTCCTCCTGCAGAGGGAAAAGCTGCAATCAACAGCACTTAACCACGGCATCGCCCTCCCCCATTCAAGAGAGTCGATCATCCGCGCAGGAAAAGATGCTGTCTTTATCGTTTTTCCTCATCAACCGCTTGACTACGGCGCTTTAGATGGGGAACCCGTTCATACACTCTTTTTCCTTTTTGCTTCTGACGATAAAAACCACCTTCATCTGCTGGCTAAAATCGCTCACCTCAGTATCCAAGAGGAGACGCGGGAATTCCTGAAAACCTGCCCTTCGAAAGAAAAGCTGCTCTTATTCATCAAAGAATGGGAGGGAAGCATCCAAAAGGTATTGGATGCTTAACCTGTTAGTTCCTCAAAAATTTTATAGAGATCACTTTCTGTATAATTTTTTGTATATCTTTGAGGTTTTGCCGGAAGGATTTTCGTTTCAAACAAACGTTGGCAATCTTCCGGCCCTTTATCCCGCAGCCACCCTCTCAATGCTTCTTTTTCCTCTTCCGATCCGTAATTGATCTCGCCATTGAAAAATTTTGCCTGTACGTACAGCCTATAGAACTTTTGCAGATCCTCTTCCTCTGTAAAAGGCAAGACATCAGAGCGGTCGTCTCCTGTTTTGAACACAATATTCGGCTTAGCTGTTCCGATATTCACCTGCACAGCCTGCCACCCCTTCTTATTAGCTTCTCTAATAAATGTTCGACAGCCTGATTGAGCTTCATGAATCGTCGGAATAATCATTCTCCACCCTTTCTGTCCTTTGACGATCACCACATCATTCACAGTTTTTCGATAAGTGTAAAAAATTGTATTAGCGACCCGATCAAAATCTAAACTGTTTTCCACTTGATATTTTTCGGCATGATCAGATTTCACCATTTGCCTCTCTACTCCGGAAGAAACATAAATTTCAGGATCAAAAGCTCCGATTGTCGCCGACATCTGGCGAAGATTACCTGAAACAAATCCTCTCAAAGAGAGATCTATGAGATTATCCTTTGTGACAGGGCTAACCGTTCCACCTGAACCTTCAGAGACAGGTTTTCCAGCTTGAATCACTTTTTCTGCCTGTATAGCGACTTCTCCCTTAACTTCTGCATCAAGTTGCACCATTTGTTCCATTTCCACTTCAGCAACCGCTTCTACTTCCACCTGCTGCCCACCCTCCACTGCAGCGCTATCGATCTGATCCGGCATCCAATCTGATGGAGGATCTTTCCTATCCCTAATTTCTTTAGAGATTTTTTTTAATTGGCCAGCTAGTTTTGATGAGGCTTTCTTTCCAAGAGCCTCCGCCATTTCTTGTGCTTTCTGCGCGGTATTTTCCCTGGTTTTTTCCAAAATCTTAGATGGATCTTCTTGAATGCGCACCTGAGCATATTCATCAAAAATTTCATCCTGAGGACGCCGCTTGGTTAATGCTCTGCCTAAGACAGAGGCTATCCGGTGAATGTCATCATCCGAATTTTTCTCATCAACAATGATCTCTGCACAGCTTTTCAAGATTTCTTGAGAAGGCCTTCCTTGAATTTTACCTTTCTCAGCACGGAAATTATCCTCAGACTCCCGCCTTGCTTCGTTTGTCAAACAAAACGCTAAAATATCCTCGATCGTTAAATCTCGATTATCTTCATCTCCCAGAATCAGCTTTTTCACATCTTCTGAAACAACAATATCGATATCCTGCTCTTCATGAAGCTGCCTCAATCTCCAGACCGCTTGAAACAGATCTCTCACAAATGTTGTTTCACCCACTGTGACGATAGCCTTTGCTTTGCGTCCTTGTTTGATATCAGCACCTACAGTATGAGCTTGGTCATACAAAGTGTGGCACTGCATCAAATCTCCTTGCTCGGCAACCTCAATCGGCAGCGGCTTGCCTTCGGATCCCATTTTTTTCACAATCTTTCCAGATTCATCAAAATAGACCCCGGATTGCCCTTCCAACCCTTCAGCCTCAGCCTTTTTCAAGCAAGCCGTGACATAATCCACATTGGTCTGCCCTCTAAGATAGGCGCCAGTATCAATCGTTGCTTGATAATGCTCTGAGACAATTCCGGCTCCATCAATCAGAGATTCCATCGGCTTCTTGGGATCATAAACAAACGTCTTCACTTTGACGTTTCTTTCCAATAAAAGAGCCCAGGTGCGCCCATCTGTTCCGGGACTCCGTTCCGCCTGGATTTTATCATGAAACGTGTGCAGATTCCATGGAGTGCCTGTAAATCCGGAAAAACTTCTCACCATTGCCGGCGCATCATTAGACACAGAGTTTACGCGATTGGGAGCCTGCGTCATCTCTGAAAGGACATACCTGCTGGCAAAGGACAATCTTCCTAAAGGCGATTGATTGATCACATTTTTAAGCGCTTCCACCTTTTCTTCCGCGGCAAATGCTGCAAGACTTGGATCTTTTCCAAAAACCCCCTCAAGATCCAATTTTTTCATCAATTCTTTAAACTCTTTTCCCGCATCAGTTTCATCTATATTGATCGTTTGATCGATATTCGCTGCCCGCAGCTGCTGTATTGCCATATTGTGTAAAGCAGCCACTGCCTTATACACCTGTTCATAGGAAACGCCATATAGCACATAATCCTGCAGCGTGAAGCTGATTCTTTCCACAGTATCGTCAAATTCAGATCCAACACTTGGCGCCATGCTGGCTTTATAGGGAATCGTCCATATACTTCCTGGATCTCTTCCGTAATTGACATTTCCTATTCGAGACAATGTATTTCCATACCCCCGATGCAAAAAGGCCTTTGCTGCAGCCACCTTTTGATACATTTCAGGATTTTGCGCTTCCAGACTCCGGATAAATTGGGGGATTTCTCCTTTAAGTGAATCATCATCAAAAAGATATTGGATAAATTCATTTCTCCCTATTTTCCCTAATGCTTCCCCGTTCTCATCGTAATAAGCTCCTCCTAACGCCTTCATTAATTCATGAAGACGTTCGGGAGGAATGGAAGCATTGGTATTATTGAGCAGAGCCGTTTTCAACTCCCCAAGCGGTGTTCCCTCGTCCGCGTTGAGCAAAATCTCCATCAGCTCACTGCCTGTCTGATAGATCGTTGGATTGATCTTCTGAGGTTCCCCAAGGGCGAAATTCACCTCTTTTCTCACATCCAGGCATGCATCAATCTCATCAGCTAAGACATCGGTTCGATCATGGAACAACTTCATGATCTTGCTCATGATTCTTAACTGCCCCATGATTTCCGAGATTTTCTCTTCTTGAATATACCTTTGTTCAAGAGGAATCTGCGATAACTGATTTAACAGCTCAAAGTAGGCATTTCGAAAACTTAGCATGCTGCTTTTAGTTGTCGGAACAAACCCTTTATTTCTCACAGTTTCTAATAATTGGATGTAAGTCTCTTGCAGTGCCTCGACACTGCGGTCGCTGTGCCGGTTAAATTCAAAACGGAAAATCTTTTGACCAAACAACTCGCGATTGGTTGCGTCCAAATCACGGCAATTCGTCTCATAAAGCGCCTCGGGAAGCATAAGCATCACAAGGTTAGTTCCTGTTGCTTTTCCGTAAGCCAGAAGTGGAGAAAGAACTTTTGATTTTCCTGCCCCCATAATGAGCTGCCTAGCCGCATTGGGATCATCGATCATCTCTCTTATGGTAGAAATCTGCTCCGATCTTAGGATAATGCGGTCTGTGTGCTCCATAAACAATAAATTTCGAAAATCGGGATCGCTGCCTTTAGATAAAACAAGGTTTGTCAGCCCCTTATCCTCTTCTAAGATCTCTCTTAAAACCTTGTGATGATCCGGGTTGGCGAAAAGATCTATGATGTCTTCTTTATTCTTAACTGGATCCAACTTTCGCAATTGACCTGCCAAACGAGACTCTTTTCCATCAAGCTGCGTTTCCAAATGCTTTTTGATATCAGAGACGTGCAAAACCATTGCGAGATCTGTAATCGTTATTGCCCTTTTCGGTACAAACAGCGTGTAATTCCGTTTTGCTTCTAATGACTGAACAAGAGCTTGAGCAATCTGCTGATCCCCCTCATTGGAACTTCTGGAGCCGCAAGTGGCAATGTAGGCATCGACTGAGTGGACCACGTTATCCATATGCTGCAATGTTGTCGAAACATCCAAATAGGACGTGATCAACACATCAAGCTTAACAAGTTCCGCTTCTTCCATTCTACCGATTCCCAGCTGCTTCAATGGATTTTCATCCCAAGGCTGTTTTGTTAACTCCCCTCTTCTCCACAAATTGATAAGGTAATCCAGATTCGGCTTGGCAGCCTTCCCTGTCAGCCTTCTCATCATTAAGGTACCGGCAGGCGTGTTAAAACGTTCCACCTGCTGCAATAAATCCTTTCTCAGGCGGCTTTTACGAGATTCCAGTTCCTCCTTTTGATCAACCAAATGCGCCCGCAATTTTTTTGCCTGCCCTCGAGTGATCTTAATTGCCCTTAGATCCGCTTTATAGGCCCTCATATCCTTCCGATAAACATCAGCAAGCCTTTTGACAGCCTTCTCACCGCTTTTTGCCAGCCGATCAAACACCTCCTCGCTGATTTCCGAAGGATCGATAGAAGAAACCGTATAGTAGCGTTGATAATCATGGAGGCGCGCATCTCCCAAAATGGCATGCTTCCCCTCTTCAGGTGTGACAACTTTTTTTATTTTTTCAGGTTCTGGAGTCTCTCCGATCAACTTCTCTAATTTTTCAATCTCTTTTTTTTGCGCAGCTTTTTGCGTATAAAGCTCTATTTCCCCCTTTAAAAGAGACTCTACGGCATCTTTCAAGTCATCGGGAGGATTCTCAAAAAGCTCCCCATACACATCTCCTACAGTTTTTTGAGGCAACTCCTCAACATCGGACACCTCTCTTTTTTGCATTTTTTCCTCACCTGAAGAGATCTCTACCTCACCAGAAGAGATCTCTACCTCTTTCAAGACCTGAAGAATGCTGCCAATTCGCTGGATCGTTTGATGACTGCCCGAACCATACAGCTGTTCATTAGCAACTCGTTGATACTCCTCTTCGAACGAAGGAAGTAGTAAACTCTCATTTTTTTGTTTAATTTTTTCAACTCTTCGATCATAGTCTTCACAACATTTCACCATTCGACGAAGCATTTTTAATTGCGATTCAAATTCAGTTCTTGCGATTTTGCTAACTACCATTTTCTCAGCAAAAGAATGCTCGCCATCTTTAACAATTGCTTCCATTACTTCAGACATTCGATCCTCAACATTTCCGATCCTCTCCTCCAAAGACTTTTTAGCCTTGGCAGAGGTTGATTCATCTATATCAAACAACAAAGCCGCAAGATTATTCGCATTATCGAAACGTTTCTCCCTTGTGCTGGCAGATCCTTTGATCTTCGGAAATTTTCCGTTGACAACATTCTTTAATTTCTCGAGTTTCCCTTCCTTAGCAAGCTCAGCTACACGCAAAAGATAAGATTGCCCTATTTTAATTGCATCTCCAGCAAAAGGTGAAAGTTTCTCAGAAGGAGGATTTAAAGAGATAAAACGGACCTTTTCCACAAGCTGTTTAAATTCCACCGATTCCGGATCAAGGGTCATCAGCTGATCAAAGACATAACCAAAATGATCAAGCACCCATTCAGGACGTCCAAATGTCACCTCGGGAATATTTTCACTCGATCCAATGCAAGCCCATAGGTAAAGGGCATCGAGATCATAGTCAAAAAACTCCTCTTCTGAAGGTTCTCTTAAATCAATTTCTTCAACATTTTGTAAAGCGCGCACAAATTTAGTCTCTTCAACTTTGGGTTGTAGGACGAAAGTCTCGGCATTTGCCCTGATAAATTCCCTAGTAAGTTTCAGCGCTCTCAATTCTGAATCGGGAGTTAAATCTAAGCCGGGATCGGAGCCGGATAATCCAATTTCGCGATCTTTCAACGATGTGCGGTAGCTGTGGTAAAGTTCCACAAGCCTTTCCATCCTCTGAACAGGTTCTTCAAATTCCTCTTTCTTTCCTCCTCTTCTGATGTTCTCCAATCGATGATCTTCAAAAATTTTATCTTGAAAAATGGCTGCGTGAAGCTTAATTGCCTTTCCATTCGGACTGTTGTCCGGCCACTTTCCAATCCAATCGAACAGCTCGTTATACTTAGGCGAATATCCTGTGCTTGTTTCTGCTTTTTCAAGATAATATTTTGCACTTTCATAATCTTTGTGAGTGAAGCAGGCATAAGCTAAATAGGCGTATGCATCGGCACTTTGCGCCTGCAGGCGGTTTGTTTCAGTGTTCACTGTGAACTCGTAAACAGCGCTTGGTTCAAATCCTTCAGGACAAACAGATTGATACTTTGGAATCGATTCGCCAATACGGTTGCGCAGCTGCTTAAATTGCCTGGAAGGGATCAGAACTTTTTGAGCTCCATCCTTTTGGAGGAGTTGGAAATGATCGAAAGTCTCCGGTAAAGGGACAACACGGTCGATTGGGCGCCTGATACCGGGCCGAAGCCCCAAGGGAGCCAGAGTCCAGCCAGGAAAAGAGGAAGAGACAGCACCATTTTCAGTGATCTTGTAGGATAGTCTTGCTCCGCTGCTGGCAAGCTCTAAGCGGGGATATTCAAGGCGCTTGACAACTCCGGAAGAGCCTGCCGTCAAAATGAAATCCTTATCTTCAATGGAGGAATACTGAATAAGATTTCTTCCGGAAATAGCAAGAAGCTGATTAGAATCTGCAAAACGAAACTCTTTGATTTGAAGCGGGCCGCCTCCTTCATCCCTCCCAAGAAATATGGTTGCATATGGATTCGAATCCTCTTGATCAAACACATAGATCCGATCCAACTCTCTGTCCACCCAGCAGCTTCTCTCTCCAATGATTGCGGCCACCTTAGGAGGAAGATCAGAACCAGTTAACAACTCCCCTTTGGCAATTTTATCTTGACTTTCAAAACGATGATGGGACACCCACTTCGAAACACTATTTTCTTCTATCATTCTTTCAATCACAACTTCGGGTTTTCCATCTAAAGGAATCCCTTCTTTATCGACCTTTTGCCTGAGAACAATGCGCTGCCCTGGGAATTTTTCGTGTGAATATGCTGTCACGCGAAACTGTTCATCCTCAAGATTAGGAGATCCTTTGATCTGCCAGGCATCATTTAACTTCGAACCATACAGCTCGACAATTTCAGGCTCTTCTTTAAGAAATGAAGGCAGCCGCTCAATTCTTTCCCCTCCTGCATAGATCATTCCTGTTTCAAGATTGAATTGATAAGTCCTGCTTTCTGCATCTGAAGCTTCGTAAATGGGGAATTGGCTCTCTTTCCAATCTAATTTTTTTCCAGCAATTTCAGGGTTAAATCTGAGAATTAACCCGTTGATGAACTTACTTCCATCATCTTTTTCTGCACGCGCTCTTAGTTTTGGCATCATCACGCATTTAAGCAGTTCAAAAGACTCTTTCAACTTCGGATCAACGGAATCGCCTGGTTCATACAAAAATTGAAAACGCTCCATTGCGTATGCCATCAAATTAAAATCTTGATCTGTATGATCTGAATTTTTATTATACAGTTCCAGATAGTGATTAACGACGTAAGGGAGAAGGCTTTTTTGTTTCTTCTCCTCTCTTTTAGAGGTTTGACCGATGGAATCGATCATCCACTGGATGATGGTCTTTTCAGGATTTACCGTAATCAGGTTCGACAACAGCTTTTTTTCATCTGGATTCAATGAAGACGCTTCAACAATAATATCTTTAATATTACCAAGAAGATAAACAAGATAAGCTGCTGTTTCCATCTCTTGATTGATTTGAGCCAGACTGACTTCTCTATTCAATAATTTGATCGTCGAAATTAAGAAAGGTTTATGTTCTTCATAGTTTTCCTTGCTCAAAAGAAGTTCGAAGGCATGATGATTGAAAAGCTTCGTCTCAAAAAACCAACGAAGAGAAGGAATTTTAAAAAAATTGGGATGTTTCAAATAGATGTTTAATGAGGAGATCACCTGTGCGCGGCGGTCATCCTCGGTAAACCCATCTGTATAATGAAAGTGGTTTCCAACTCGGGAGCCTCGTTCTTTATGATGGCTAGAACACAAATTATCAGCTCTTCGATTAGTTTGCTGTAGGAGAAGCAGATCGCGCACCTGATCAGGAGTTAACTTTCTTTCGGCAAGAAGATTCTCACAATACTCTCCTGTGAAATGATAAAGCATATACAAGGGAAAATACTGGTGCCCCTTCCGCGCTTCCTTAGGATCACCAGAAGTATCCCCATAATTTTCACAATTATCTTTGGAGCATCCAAGAGGGCACAATTCCGTGGTGTAACGATTCGCCAACTCTTCGGCAACATTTTTCGCATAACTTGGAGCTGTGTATGAGATTTTAGAATCAAATTTACTCACATCTCTTTTCCACTCAGACACCCCTTCACATCGAGTATATGGTAAACCGTTCCAATTAAAATCCAGACTGAAATCAAGAGGCTCCTTCCCTCTGAGTTGAGACCTGACTCGTTGAGAAGTTTCAAAGTCTATTTCCTCATAATTTATTGAATCATTCCATACATTTTTACCCTGGATAGTTTTATAGAGCAAATCACCTGCAGCAATCGCTGAATATTCACAGAGGTTCAGAAGCGGCTGCGAAATCCCTTCTAGTATCGCCTCGTAATCTCCTTTTAATTTGTAAATATGCCCTTCCTGAATTTCTGCATCTTTCATGATCTCATCAAACTGAGTGATACGGGCTTTATCCTGTAAAGAAATGCGGCTGTTTGACAGCTCGGTTAAGTTCTTGCGCGCTTTAAATGCCAAAACAGAAAGTCCCTCTTTTTTACCCGGATATTTCCGAGAAATGATTCCATACGCATAAAGGTTCAGCATCGATAGCGTTAAAGCTTCATTAAAAGAAGAGTGAGACTCTTGCAAAGACTGCTTAGTAATGGCAACGCCCATTGTTTGAAAAGCTTGCAGGATCTCCTCAGCCTTTGGATCAATTTCATTCCATAAAGCATCTCCTGGAGGAGGCAGGGCCTTCACCATGGTTTGCGCTTCATACGACGCTCTTTTTATCTCTCCGATTTCCATTAACTGTTCACAACGCTTGGCAAATGCGTTGATTGAATCTACAGGTTTACCAGGATCAAATCCCGTAAATGGAGGATCCACTTCCTTAAACGGATCTGCAATCATCGGGATATCTTCCAGCTCAGGCGTCTCAACAGCTGCTTCAACGTCTATCTTTCCCAATCCCGTTTGCAAAGCGACTTTTTTGGACAAGTCCGGTGTTCTTGGAAGTGTTTCATCAAATAAAGCCAACACCCTCTCCAACTCATGAGAAATCTTTGTCATTTCCAATCCTTGCTCCAAAAGCTCATCGCCAATCAACTCTCGTCGATTCGTTTCAACAATATCGATCAGTTGATAAGCCGTTGTACGCACAAGCTCCCGAGAAGCCGGATCTCTTAACCACAATTTATCTCTTTGGCAAAAATCCAGAAAAAACCGCAAGCGAGCAGCTGTTTCAAACCGCTTAGCATCTGCAACATCTCCATCTGACAACAGCTCGCTTTTGACATACGACATAATCTCCGATACATGACCTGAAGAAGATCTGTCGATGGTTTTCTCTGTTGCCTTACTCACAGCCACAGTAGAGTTTGGAAAATGGATCTGCTGTAAAAAGACATTTCCAGCCTCTTCAAATTTCAGAAGTTCAGGAGTCGTTTGCATTTCCATAAAAATCGGTATGCGTGCTTGCAGCTCTGAAATGTTGACATCATGGATCTCTCTTTTCAATGAACGCGAAAGTGTTTCCACCCCCTCTTCACGATCAAACAGGCCAAGCGTTTCTTTGGACTGGCTAATCAAGGCAACAGAGCATGTTTTCTCACCTGTTTTCCCCACCTCCAGCAACATCTCAATCAATTTTCCATCCTGTTTGTACCCAACAGGAATCAGTAATTTATCACTCCCATCACTTGGCAGCGCACGAATATCTGCTTGTACTCTTTTCACCAGCTTTCCAAAGTCTTTTCTCTTGAATTTTTTTCGCAGCTGTTTTGTTTTCCTGGATATTGCCAGAGCGTTTTTCAAGCGATTGTGCAGTTTTTCATCCGCTGTCACCTCTTTCTCGCGACTGAGAAGTTTGATCATGTACTTTAACGACTGAGAAAGGGTTAAAGGCTCTGCTGTCATCGGACGGCCTGTGACTTCAGCCAACAGATTGATATCGCAGACCATCTCTTTTTCACTTCTCCCGCAAAGTTCCTCCCATAGTTGAGACAAAGACTCAAAAGGTTCAAATAATTGAGCAAAAAATTGAATTAGGGCGCGCTTAATGCGTGCAAAAGCTCCCTCTTCATTTTTGTCATAGCGGGAAAATCTTTCCAAAAGAACGCGATGGTTATTCGATTCCTTAACAACTGAATTTGTAATCCTTGGTTCGTCTGTACGATGCTTTTCAACTTTCCCATCCACACAAAGTTGATAATGAATCACTCTAACTTTAATGCGCTTCTTCAATATCTCCTCGTCCTTCTCAACCGAACCATCTTCCGGCTCAGCTATTGGCTCGTAGCCGGGAACGACCTCTTTTTCCTCAATTGAGGTAATCAAAATTTGCGCATTTCTCTTCCTTGCTCCTGACAAATGAAACAGAGCATCTTCTGATACTTGCTGGATGATACTCCGCCCCTCCGAGCGATCAGAAGATAAAACCACCCCTTTTTTTACACCAATTGCAAAATCCCACTGTTTATTTTCAGAACCTACGGATAAATGATTTTCATACTTGTGAGAACATGCGCGAAAATCTGATTGAAAGCTGCTCATTTTCCCTCTCCATTATCTATCATTACTCTGAATTTATTATATAAACAAATTAATTGAATGACAAATATTTTTTATAAATTAAAAAAATATTTAGCGATAGGGTATACTGGTCATGCTTCAAAATTAAATTTTCAGATGAGGAGGTGCCTTGAATTTGAGTCAGGCGAAGCCGGCGTTGAAACAACTCAACCTGAATAGGTTGAGTGATGCAAGCGGGTCTCAAAATCAAAGGCTAACGATGACGTCAAAAACCGAATCTTGAAGTTAATTCGGTATATACTGAAATGAATTCAAAATTCAGTGGCTAGCCGACAATGCATGAAATTTAATTTTGAAACATGATCTGTATACAAGAGCATGTAGGCGATTTAAGGAGAAAACTTCAAGAAAGCGATTGCCAACGAGGTCAAAATAAGTAGTATTTTTTTCACGATCTTCGCGTTAAATCCCTGATTGCGTCCATCTACAGCATCTGTCCGAGGATCAGAACGCAATCAGGGGTTAAAATCAGGAACTAAGATTTTCCGGCTTCTGACTCTTCTACCTGCTTTCTCCCCTCTTCGGATCCCGCTTCGTTGCCCTTGTCTTTTTGATCTTTCTTGTGCTTTTTAGATTTGGAATAAGGAAAGATCTCTTCATCGACAAACTTAAGCGCTTTGTCCTCAACGGTGACCAGGCAACGCCGGCCGTCGTGAGGATGAGCCAACAGGATCTCTGCCAATGGATCTTCCAAATACTGCTCAATTGTCCTGCGCAAAGGACGCGCGCCCATTTCCGGCTGAAACCCTTTGTCCACAAGAAAATCCTTTGCACTCTCATCAAGATGAATAAAGACTTCCCTCTCTTCCAACCTTTTTTGAAGCTTGGCAATTTCAAGATCGATCACCTCAATCAGGTGTTCTCGATCCAGTGGATGGAAAATGACCATGTCATTCAAACGATTGATGAATTCAGGCTTGAAATGCTTTTGGACAGCACCTTCGATCTTCTCTTTGATATGATCGTAATCCATTGCTCCGTTTGTCGCTGCAAACCCCACTTCGGTGCTCTTTTTGATTAAATCCGCACCGAGATTCGAGGTCATGATGATCACTGTATTGCGAAAATCTACTTTTCTTCCGAAAGAATCTGTCAGCCGCCCATCCTCTAAAATTTGTAGAAGCAGGTCCATCACATCAGGATGCGCTTTTTCAATCTCATCAAACAAAACGACAGAATAAGGACGCTGGCGCACCTGCTCGGTTAATTGCCCCCCTTCCTCATGACCAACATATCCCGGAGGCGATCCGGTCATTCGACTAACAGCGAACTTCTCCATGTATTCAGACATGTCCACCTGGATCAAAGCATCCTCGCCTCCAAAGAGATGCGTAGCAATCAACCGGGCAAGAAGCGTTTTTCCTACCCCGGTAGGGCCGAGAAACATAAATGCTCCGATTGGCCGGTTGGGATCTTTAATCTGGGCACGGCTCCTTCTGATCGCTCTGCAAATTGTTTTGACGGCATCATCCTGTCCGACTAAACCTTGGGTGAGCAACTCCTCCATATGGAGCACTTTTTCTGTTTCCCCTTCCGTCAACCTATTGAGAGGCACTCCTGTTTGCCGAGCAACGACAGCCGCTATATCATCGTCTTCGACGACAACCTGATGCTCTTCCTTATTCACTTCCCACTCTGCACGAATCTTCTGCAGCTGCTCTCTCAGCATCTTTTCCTGATCGCGCAGGCCGGCAGCTTTTTCGTACTCCTGCTTGCCGATCGCCTCCTCTTTGGCAATTCTCACTTCTTCGATATCCGATTCGATCCTATTGATCTCTTGCGGCTGATTCATCATGGAAATGCGCATCTTAGCCCCCGCCTCGTCCAAAAGATCGATCGCTTTGTCGGGAAGAAAGCGCCCATGAAGATACCGATCGGACAACACTGCAGCAGCCTTCAAAGATTCCGGCGTATACACACACTTGTGATGCTCTTCATACTTCCCCTTTAACCCTTTGAGAATCTCATAAGTCTCATCGACAGAAGCTGGAGCTACCATCACTTTTTGAAATCGCCTCTCCAGCGCAGCATCTTTTTCAATATGTTTTCGGTATTCGTCTATCGTTGTCGCACCAATACACTGGATTTCCCCTCGGGAAAGCGCCGGCTTTAAGATGTTGGAAGCATCGATCGCCCCCTCCGCAGCACCTGCTCCCACGATTGTGTGAAGTTCGTCGATAAAGAGCAGAACATTTCCATTTTTTCGGATCTCTTCCATCACAGCCTTGATCCGCTCTTCGAACTGGCCGCGGTATTTCGTTCCGGCAATCATCAATGCCAAATCAAGGGTGATCAAGCGTTTGTTCCTCAGGTTATCCGGTACATCCCCTCTCACAATCGCCTGGGCCAATCCTTCCACAATCGCTGTTTTTCCGACTCCAGCCTCTCCAATCAATACAGGATTATTTTTTCTTCGGCGGCAGAGAATTAAAATCAAGCGTTCAACTTCTTCGATCCTTCCGATCACAGGATCCATCTCCCCTTCCCGAGTCATCTCCGTCAAATCATATCCATAAGCCCTCAACGCAGGCATCTTGTCTGAAGAACTTACCCCTTTTTCGAATGGACGTCCTCCAGGCCCAATTCCGGCAGGTCCTTGACCTTGCTGGCCGGGAGGAGGAGGCTGCTGACCAATCGGCGGCAACTGCAAATTGAACGTTTCAAGCTCTTTCAACACTTCTTTGCGTACCTCGTTCAAGTTGACATTGAGATTTTCCAGAACTTGCGCGGCAACGCCATCAGTCTGTTTCAACAAGCCTAAAAGCAGATGCTCTGTCCCCACGTAGTTGTGATTCAGATTAGCAGCTTCGTCGTTGGCATACTCAAATACCTTTTTCACCTTGCCGGTTAAAGCCGGATCGCCATACACCTGGATCTCGGGGCCGAAACCAACCAACTTCTCCACTTCACTGCGCACAGTTTCAAAATCGATGTTCAAATTGCGGAGGACATTGACAGCGACACCCTGTCCCAACTTTAGCAATCCTAACAGAACGTGCTCTGTACCTAAGTAATTGTGATTTAGCCTCTGCGCTTCTTTCTTCGCAAGCTTGATCACCTGCTTTGCACGGTTAGTGAATTTATCAAACATCTGCCTTATACCTCGTTCTGGATTGCCAACTCGACTGTGCAAATCTCTGAGAAGTCGAGCTAGCCTCAGTTTAAATTCGATTCCGATTATTTGCAAATACGCAAAATTCCCTACACAGAGAAAAATTTTGCCATTCTCTCTACAATGCGTTTGCTGTTAGCAATGCAATCATTCACCGATACACCAGAGAAATGATTGCCGGCTAAAGTCATGCGCGGATAAATACGCGCAAGTATTGTGCCAATTCTCTCGACTTTTTCCATGTGCCCGACAAAATATTGAGGAATCGCCGACCGGACAATTTTTACCGATGCGGTGTCCGGTTCCGTACCGATTCCAAGATGACTTTCTAAAGATTTCACAGCAAGTGATTTAAGATGTTTTTCCGACTGATTAACGAGATCGGGGGCGCGCATGCCTCCAATCATCACTGTTAAACGGGTTTCCTCAGGAATCTGATTTTGCTGCGGAAAAACGGAAGAGTCAAAGACACAGCCTAAAATCGACTCGCGTTCCGATGACGGCACAAGATATCCGAATCCCTCTTTGCGCAGCACTTTGCGGAAGTAGGCCAACTGCACGACTGCAACAGAGGAGCCGGAAATACTCATTAAAAGCGTAGAAAGTTCACGATGCCGATTCTCAAAAAGTGGAGCAAGCTTAGCTGCCGGCAGCGTGGAAAACACATGATCTGCTGTCAACGTATTTCCATCTGCCAATCCAATTTCTAAACGATCGGCACAAGAACGTAGTGAAACGACAGCAGTATTGCAACGCAAGTGAGGCGCCAATACTTCTGCTAAAGCGCAAGGGAGCGTTTCCATTCCCTCTTTGAAGGAAAAAAGGGGAACGCGCGAGTAGTGTTCCAAAAATGGAGTTCCCGCCCTCTTTGCGCACCGCCTTCTCCGAACCATTCCTTTGCATACCGAACCGTACTGCTTTTCCCATTGGTAGAAATCGGGAAAGCAAGAACGGATGGAAAGTTTATTGATGTCGCCCGCAAAAATTCCTGTTGTCAACGGGTCGAAAAGTTTTTCTGAAACTCGGCTGCCAAACCGTCTGGTGATAAATGAAGCAATGGATTCATCAGGCAAAACGCTCTTTTTTCTAAACATCTCCCGCAGCATTACCCAAGGGAGAGTCCGAGTTAAAGGAGAGGTCAAAAAGGAGAGAGGGCCTGTTGGAAGCTTCCTTAATTTGCCGCCTGTCCAAAGATACCGTTTTTTCGCTTTGGGATTGGCAGCAATCACTTGCGATTGCAACTGAAGTTTCTCGATCAACTTCAATGTTTCCAATCCGTTTCCTCTGGTCCTCAAACTTCGGGGTCCCTGTTCAAATAAACTTCCTTCCACAAAATCAGTGCGGATGAGGCCGCCAGGACGATCGGATTGTTCGAGAATCGTCAGCTGGATTTTGCTTCCATAGCGCCTTTTAAGAAACCAGCCCAAAGACAAACCGCTGATCCCGGCGCCTAAAATCACGAAATGTTTCAATGATTCACTCCACAGCTTGAGTAATCGGAGAATACGCTTTGACAGTGTCGACAAAAGCTTTCACAGCTTCCGGAGACATATCGGGTTTAATGCCATGCCCCAAGTTGACAATATACCCGGGATCACCGTCCATTTCGCAAAGCATCCTCTTAACCTCCTCTTCAATCGTCGAAAAGGGAGCGTAGAGAAGATCGGGATCAAAATTTCCCTGCAAAGCAATCCTGCTGGGAATAAGATTCCTTAGGGAAGGTAAATGGGCATTCCAATCGAGGCTGATCGCCTGAGGATAGATGTTTGCTAATTCTTGAGCAAAGACAGAGGCTCCCCGGCAATAGATGATGACAGGAGGATTTGGCTTGCAAATCCCCTCCAAAATCGCATTCATGTAGAAAAGGGAAAACTCTTTGAACTGCCGAAAGCCAAGCACATGCGCCCAAGAATCAAAAATTTGAATCGCCTGAGCGCCCGCTGCCACCTGCATATCGACATAATCGATCGTCGCCTCTGCAATCAGAGCCAGAAGCGCGTGAAAGGATTCGGGATCGCGGTACATCCACTGCTTCGTCTGTTTGAAATCACGGCTTGTTCCCCCTTCAATCATGTAGCTGGCCACTGTAAACGGGGCGCCGCAAAATCCGATCAACGGAACCGATAACTCATTGCAAAGCAGCCGGATCGCATCAGCAACAAATCCAAGAGCCTCTTCGACGACAGGCTTTTTCAAAGCAGCAACATCTTCGCAGCTTTTTACAGGTTTTTCGATGATCGGCCCTTTTCCCTCTTCAAATCGAAGGCCGACGCCAAGAGCATCGGGGATCATCAAAATATCTGAAAAAAGGATTGCGGCATCCATTCCGAACTCGTGAATGGGGAGCATCGTCACTTCCGCTGCGATTTCAGGATTGCGGCACATTTCAACAAATGCGTATTGTTCCCGGATTTTTCTATACGAGGGCATATAACGCCCTGCCTGCCTCATCATCCAAACCGGCGGCCGGGATTGATTCTCGCAAGCGAGCGCCTCTAAAAGCAGAGTATTCATCTACAAAATCCGCTCTAAGATCGATTCAACTGTAAAACCAAATTCTTCAGCTAAAGCGTCTTGCGGAGCCGATGCACCGAAGCTCTCCATGCAGATCGCAATTCCGTCGCGTCCGATGTATTTATGCCATCCAAGATCAACGCCAGCCTCAATGCTGACACGACGCCCCAGATCGCCGCCAAAAACCGATTCTTTGTACTCATCGCTTTGATTCTCGAAAATTTCCCAACAAGGCATTGAAACAACACGGACGGATTTGTCCCGTTTCTCAAGTTCGCGCGCCACATCAAGGGCCAATGAAACTTCAGACCCGGTCGCCACAAGAAGATAATCAGGCTTGCCGCTTCCTTTCTTCAAAATATACGCGCCTCTTCCCATTCCCTCTTCATAAGGCACGCTGGTTTCTTCAAGCTCGGGAAGGTTTTGCCTGGTCAAAGAAAAGGCGGTCGGCCCATGGTATTTCAACGCAGCCAGCCACGCCATTTTCACCTCATTGGCATCGGCAGGACGGATGAATTGGAGATTCGGCATTGCACGAAGAGCTGCCATGTGTTCGACCGGCTGATGTGTTGGACCATCTTCTCCTAAGAAAATCGAATCGTGGGTAAAATGATAGATGACATGCGCACGCATCAACGAGGCCAGTCTAATCGCATTCCGCATATAGTCCGAAAAGGTCAGAAAGGTGCCGACAAAAGGCACGATCATTCCCGTGTGCTCGAGCCCGGAAGCGATGCAAGCCATGGAGAACTCCCTGACACCAAACTTAATGTTCCTACCGTTAAACGCCCCTGCGGAAACAACCGGATACTTTTCAAGCATAGTCATATCTGAACAGGATAAATCCGCAGATCCTCCGTATAGATAAGGAAGCCAGTCCGCCAGACTTTGGAGCAGAGTATGGGAAGCTTTTCTGCCTGCTATCGGATCCTTGATTTCAATTTCCCACAATTTCTTTTCAAAATCCTCGGGAAGCTCCCGTTTCTCCATCGCACAAAAGTCGCGGTAGAGGCCGGGATTTGCATCCGCCCAGGCATTGAACATGCGCTGCCACTCCTCTTCCCTTTCCTGATCCTTTTTCAGTTTCTCTTCAAAATAATCATAGACGGTTTGGGGAACATAAAAAGGCTCTTGAGGAAGTCCTAAAGACTCTTTGGCCGCCTTCACCTCTTCTTCTCCAAGAGGAGCGCCATGGACTTTATGCGTTCCCGCTTTATTTGGAGCTCCCTTTCCGATAATCGTTGTGCAAATGATCAGTGTCGGCCTTTCCTGGCTTTGCCTTGTTTCCGAAATGACCTGATGAAGCGCGTCGAGATCGTGTCCATCCACTTCCCGCACTTCCCATCCATAAGCTTCGTACCGCATCTTTGTTTTTTCCGAGCTGGATTCAGACAGCGGACCATCCAAAGAGATATGGTTGGAGTCGTAAAGGACGATGAGGTTGTCAAGTTTCCAGTGGCCTGCCAAAGCCGATGCTTCCGATGAAACCCCTTCCATCATATCGCCGTCCGTCATGAGGACAAAGACCTTGCTATCGAAAATTTGGTGCCGATCGGTGTTGAAGCGGGCGCCCAAGAGCTTCAAACCCAGCGCCTGCCCGACACTATTTGCAATTCCTTGCCCCAAAGGACCTGTTGTTGTTTCCACACCAGGAGTCGTCTCTTCGGGATGTCCGGGAGTCTGTGAATGGAGCTGCCGAAAATGCTTGATCTCATCCAAAGAGAGATCAAAACCTGACAAGTGCAGGCAGGAGTAGAGCCACATGGAGCCGTGGCCTCCGGAAAGAATCAGCCTGTCTCGATTTTTCCACTTCGGACTTTTAGGATTATGGCGCATAGCAACACCATAAAGGTAAGCGCCGATCTCGGCGCATCCCATGGGCATTCCGGGATGACCGGAATTTGCCTTCTGCACAGCATCCATGGAAAGAGTGCGTATCGCATTTGCCGTTTTTTTCAGAATCTGTTTTAAGTCGGGGTCAAGAGGCTGAATGCCCTCATCGATCTCTGCAAGTGATTCGTGGTTTTCATTATCCATAAGCTATAAGGGTTCCTTTACTTAAAATCATTTCTCTTTTTATGTTATCCTGTTAGAAGGTTTATACTCAAACAACTTTCAGAAATCGGAGCACTCCTCCACAATTTACTTCATTAATTGTTAGAAACTTAAAAAAGTATATAAGAATTCCCACGATGCAGGCATTGACCCCAAAACTTTTTACCCTCCTTAAAAGCGGATATTCCAGATCTGATCTGAAAAGCGATGCGATTGCAGGCTTGACAGTCGCAATTATTGCCTTGCCGCTGGCAATGGCACTGGCGATTGCCTCGGGAACATCTCCTGATAAAGGGCTTATTACAGCTGTGATTGCTGGATTTTTGATCTCTTTTCTAGGCGGATCCCGCGTGCAAATTGGAGGTCCGACAGGAGCGTTTGTCGTTGTCGTTTTCGATATTATCGCCAAGCATGGCTATGAGGGATTGATTCTGGCAACATTCATGGCGGGAACAATTTTAATCTTAGGAGGTTATGCAAAGCTGGGAAGGGTGATCAAGTTTATCCCTCATCCGGTAGTCACCGGCTTTACAGCAGGCATTGCAGTCATTATCGCATCTTCGCAGGTCAAGGATTTTCTTGGGCTGAAAATGGCGCACGTTCCAAGTGATTTTATCCCTAAATGGATCGCTTATTTCAAGGCTCTGGAAACATTCAATCCAATCACCATCACCATCGGACTTGCCACATTGTTGGTCATGATCTTTCTACGCCGCTTTGCACCAAGATTGCCAGCTTATTTAATCGCTATCAGCATCTCGGCAATCATCGCTGCCATTTTTCAAATTCCCATTGAAACAATTGGATCGCGCTTTCCAGATATCCCCAACGGATTGCCGATGCCTAAGCTTCCCGTATGGGATTTCGCTAAAATCCAAAACGTGGTTCCCTCTGCTTTTACCATCGCCTTTTTAGCAGGAATTGAATCCCTGCTATCTGCTGTCGTAGCTGACGGAATGACCGGCTACAAACACAGATCCAATCAAGAGCTGATTGGACAAGGAATTGCAAATATCGCTTCATCCCTTTTTGGCGGGTTACCGGCAACAGGAGCCATTGCTCGAACAGCAACCAATATTAAAGCTGGTGGGAAAACGCCGATGGCAGGAATCTTTCACGCCATTTTTTTACTGCTTTTTATGCTGTTTGCCATGGATGTCATCTCTTTTATCCCTATGGCGGCTCTGGCTGCCGTTTTGTTTGTTGTTTCTTGGGGAATGAGTGAAATTGACCACTTTATCCACATCTTCCGTTTATCTTGGGCAGACCGCACTGTCATGATGCTGACTTTTTTATTGACCATTCTCGTTGATTTACCGGTGGCAATTGCTGTAGGCGTCACACTAGCCAGCCTTTTATTCATGAAACATATGGTCGAGACCGTGCAAATCAAATCCGAATGGAGAAAGCTTGAGATTTATGATGAAAATGACGAATACGAGACCCAAAGGGGCGATTTGCCTGAAGGTGTCGAAGTGTTTCAGATTACCGGACCGTTTTTCTTTGGAGTGGCAAGCCATTTGATCGATGCGCTTAAATCCATGGGACAAACACCTAAAGTTCTTATATTAAGAATGCGCCTAGTTCCTTATCTCGACGCAACAGGGGAAAGGGCTTTGGAATCGGTGATCAAGCAGTGCAGCGACCAAGGTGCGCAAATCATCTTAAGCGGCCTCCAGCCCCAACCTATGCAGATCCTTAGAAATGCAGGCGTTAAAGACAGAGAAATGCATGTCGTGTATTGTGAGAACTATGCAACGGCACTAAAGGAATCAGAAAAAATTTTAAACAAAGAGATGTAATATGGAAGCGTTTCCCCCCTGTCCAAAATGTCAATCTATTTACGTGTACGAGAACAGCGGATTATTGACCTGCCCTGAATGTTCCTATGAATGGACGCAAGAGGCATCTGAAGAGGGCGATGGCGTTAAAGTTATCCGGGATGCTAACGGAAATGAGCTGAAAGACGGAGATACCGTTACGGTAATCAAAGATTTAAAAGTCAAAGGGTCTTCTTCAATCATCAAAGTCGGAACTAAAGTCAAAAACATTCGGCTTGTCGACGGCGACCATGACATTGATTGCAAAATTCCCGGAATTGGCCAAATGGGTTT
Organism: Waddlia chondrophila WSU 86-1044; assembly: GCF_000092785.1. NCBI lineage: Bacteria > Pseudomonadati > Chlamydiota > Chlamydiia > Parachlamydiales > Waddliaceae > Waddlia > Waddlia chondrophila. The sequence goes on along the minus strand of NC_014225.1, from coordinate 258,355 downwards.
AAAATCTGAGTTTGTTAAAAAATCAACATGAAAAAAAATATTTTAAATCATGTCAGTAGATAAAATTATTTTGAGATCGACCGCTAAATTTGCGTCGACACCGACTCCTCTTCCGCAAATATGCCGAGTGACTTTCCTTGCATTTCACAAGGTACATCGCCTGTGGAGATGGGTGCGCTTGGGAAATATTTACAGCAACCCGAACAATTTTGCCCAACTTGCTGCAGGCCACGGCATCAACTACATCATCGGCGATTCAACTCTAGTCAGGATCTCTGCGATCTCCGTTCTCATTTCCACACGAATTCTCCAGGCGGTCAGCGAATATGAAAAGCTGCAAGACGCCTGGTTGAAGATGAAGGATGCTTTCCAGCATCATTACCCCGAACCAGTCCGCTGCAGCTGGGATCAAACACACAATTTTCTCTCGCTTTCTTCTATCATTTGGATCAAAACAACCACAAAAACCACTTGGTGCAGAGTGCGCCTGATTGCCATTGCCATTTTTCGAGTAGGCAAACACTTTATTTTATTGAGCTTACGGATGTCCGATGCAGTTGAAGCCTTCACATTAAAACCAGAAATCAGAGAGGAAAGCATCAATCTGATGTTTGTCAATACGGCAACATGTTTATCAAAGTTGGTTGATAATAAGGATTTTTTGTTGGAAAGGCTCGAATCAAACCAGAAAATTATCGAAAAAGTGTTAAAGGGGCTTGGGTCGCAATTAACTTCCGATGCATTGATCGACACAGTGGAAGAAGCTCTTGAAAAGACCTCATCGATCCGCCGGACGACATCTTCTATTAACGATCATATTGGAGAGTTCATCTCCGCTTGCGGAAAAAAATGGACTTATGAATTCCTGCGTGAAGTGGGCTTGCGCCATCTGGTTCCAAGCACTCTCCTTCCCCCTTCAATGCCTCCTTGGGAAGAGCCTAAGAGACGCGAGTTAAAACAATATCCTCCTGACAGCTGGCTGAAAAGGCCCAACATTAAGATACAGGAAAAGAAAAAGAGTTTTTCCAGTCAAAACCCTTTAACCGGTTTTGTAAAAAAACGGGAAAATCGAACTTGGGTATAACCTGTGATTGTGCCCTAATCTCGTTTATCAAGTGATTTTAGTGATTCAGATGTGAATTTACGTTCCGAAGAGCAAGCTCTATGAGCTTACCAAGGAAGGTAAATTTCACAGGTGGATTGCTAAAATCGCTTGATAAACATCTGATAGCTGAACGTCATCTTTCGATAAATTTCTCCTCCATCTGTAGCGCTTGGCCACAGATTAGGACGCAATCACAGGTATAATTCTTTTTAGTTGGATAGCTTCCCCTAAACAATTTGCAAAGAGAGCTCTAAGAGTTTATATTTATTTAAGAGTTTAAAAAAAATCTGATCAAAACGATGAATACACAAGAGATCCGCCGCAAATTTATCAACTATTTCCGGGAAAATGGACATACCCATGTCCCTTCCTCGCCCATCCTCCCCCATGACGACCCCACCCTGCTATTTATCAACGCAGGAATGAATCAATTTAAAGATATTTTCCTCGGCAAAAGCGTCCGCGACTACAAACGCGCTGTCACTTCGCAAAAGTGCATCCGTGTCGGCGGCAAGCACAATGACCTCGAAAACGTCGGACACACACTGCGCCATCTCACCTTTTTTGAAATGCTAGGCAACTTCTCTTTCGGAGACTACTTCAAAAAAGAAGCCATTAGATTCGCTTGGGAAGTTTCCACTACAGTGTTCGAACTCGATCCGGAACGGATCTGGCCAACCGTCTTCCGGGAAGACGATGAAGCCTATGAAATCTGGAAAGAGTATGTTCCAGAAGAAAAGATTACCCGCTTTGATGAAAAACAAAACTTCTGGTCCATGGGAGACACAGGTCCTTGCGGCCCTTGCTCAGAGCTTCTCTACGATCGGGGTCCAAAATACGGGAATGCGAAAACTCCCCTTGAAGACGAAAAAGAAGAGCGCTACATGGAGTTCTGGAATCTGGTCTTTATGCAATACAACAGGGATGAAGAAGGGGTGATGCACCCGCTTCCAAAACCCTCCATTGATACAGGATCCGGACTGGAACGGGTCGTTAGCATCAAGATGGATGTAGAAAGCGTCTACGATACTGATGTACTGCGTGCTTTGATCACCAGAGTGGAAGAGATCAGCGGGATCGGCTACGACGGTGCAGACAAGGAAAAAGCGCCGGCCTTCCGAGTGATTGCCGACCATATCCGCTGCCTGGCCTTTGCGATTGCCGACGGTGTGCAGCCTAGCAACGTCGACAGAGGATACGTCTTACGCAAGGTTTTAAGGCGCGCGGTGCGGTATGGCAGGATGCTGGGGCTGGACCGCCCCTTCTTAGCCGATCTGGTTCCCCTATTGATCGAGCTGATGGGATCTGATTACCCTGAACTCAAGCAGAGCGAAAACCGCATTGGCGAAATTCTCACTACCGAAGAGGAAAATTTTATCCGCACTTTGCGCCGCGGAGGAAACATCCTCAATCAAATCATCGACGAAGCGAAGAAAGAGCATCGGCAGATCACCGGAGAAGAGGCGTTCAAGCTCAAAGACACCTATGGATTTCCTCTCGAAGAAATTTTGCTGATCGCCTTGGATGACGAGTTGGAAGTCGACACAAAACGGTTTATCGAGCTAGAGGAAGAGGCGAAAGAGCGTTCGCGCAAGACTCGCAAATCCACTCAACAGCTCGCCTCTGAAAATCTATTTGAGGGATTTGCCTCTTGCGAATTTCTAGGCTATGAAGAAACCGAAGCAGAGGGCAAAGTGGCTGCCATTATTGTTGACAATGCATTTGTCGATCAACTTGAAGCAGGGCAAGAGGGGATGATCGTCCTTGACCGCACCCCATTCTACGCAGAAAAAGGGGGGCAGGTCGGCGACAAGGGCTTATTGACCGGGGAAAATTCCCTGTTCCATGTCAGTGACTGCCAGTCGCCATACAAAGGGATCATTGCCCATCTAGGAAAATTGGAGAGAGGAGCAATCCGCTTGAAAGATCCCTTAATGGCACGCGTCGACCTCGAAAGGAGGCAGAGCATTGCTAATCATCACACAGCAACACATCTTCTGCATTGGGCGCTTTGCAAAGTACTTGGAGACCATGTAAAGCAAGCAGGTTCCGTCGTTGCTCCCGACCGTTTAAGATTTGATTTTTCCCATCACAAAGGACTGACGCAAAAAGAGATAAGAGATATCGAAGATCTTGTCAATGCAAAAATCAGAGAAAACATCGCAGTTAAATCGTATGAGCTTTCCTATGAAGAAGCGATTCAGCGTGAAGAGATCAAGCAATTTTTTGGTGACAAGTATGACAACATCGTCCGCGTAATCGATATTGATTACTCCAAAGAGCTATGCGGCGGCACCCACGTGAAGCAGCTGGGAAGCATCGGCCTGTTCCGGATTGCGAAAGAGGGCAGCATCGCTGCCGGCGTCAGAAGGATCGAGGCAGTAACCGGAAGTTGGGCAGAGCAGCGCTCTCGTGAAGAAGAAAATCTTTTACTCAGCATTGCTGACTCTCTTAAAACACAACCTCAAAAGCTTATCCAGCGCATCAACTCACTTTTGGAAGAAAATAAAGAACTTGCTCAAGAGCTGAAAACCTTGAAATCTGCACATTTAAAAAATATCGTCGCCGATCTCATCAACAAAGCAGAAGAGGTGCAAGGGATTAGATTTATTGCGCAGGAAGTCGCGCTCTCATCCGACGAAATGAGACAACTAGCAGACGATGCCGTTAATGCGTTGGAATCGGGTGTGGTTGTGCTGGCTGCTAGCCTGGACGGACGCTGTCAATTGATGGCGCGCGTCAGCGACGATATGATCGATAAAGGGATAAAAGCCAGCGACCTCATCAAAACGCTCGCGCCGATCATTGGAGGCGGCGGCGGAGGGAAAGCACATTTTGCACAAGCAGGCGGAAAAACCCCGGAAAAGATCAGTCAAGCCCTTTCAACTGTAAGAACGCTGCTCTCTTCCTGATGTTGAACAACTTACTTAAAAGCCCGAAGCTGCTTGAGTTGCACCACGAATTGCAGCACAGCGGCTCCGTTCTGATTGAAGAGCTCTGGAATGCGCCAAAAGCGCTGGTGGCGGCTCTCGCGCAAAAAGCCACAGGAAAACATCTTCTCATCCTAACAGGAACATCACAAGAAGAAGCTAAGCTATTTCACGACTTTCCGATGTTCACCAATCGATCCGTCGTCGAGTATCCGGCATGGGAGACGCTGCCCAATGAAAAGGTCCCTCCTAGTCCCGATATCGTTGGAGAGCGCTATGAAGTGCTTAAGAACCTGCTCCACTCCCCTGAGCCCCAAATCATTCTTTCAAACCTGCATGCCTGTTTGCAAAAGTTGATTCCACCCGACACATTCAATCAATTATACGTCAATGCGGCAACAGGGCAAAGGCTCCCTTTCGAACCCTTTATCAAGCACCTTGAAAACATGGGGTATCTCCGTTGTCCTGTCGCTGCCGATAAAGGAGAATTTGCTGTGCGCGGCGGCATTATCGACCTGTTCTGCGTCTCTTCTCCGGAGCCGATCAGGATTGAATTTTGGGGGGATGAAGTGGAATCGATCCGCTTATTTGACCCGATCGGACAAAAATCGATTCAGAAAATCGAAAAAGCCTCCATCACACCCGCCCGGGAAATTGAGCTCATTGAACATGCTGAAAACCTAAGCACAATTTTGGACTATTTGGGAGAAAACACCCTTGTCATCTTGGACGACCTGCTGACTCTGGAAGATCGTTGGGCAGAACTGAAAACAATCCTGGGCAAGCCAACCAGACACTTTTCTGCCCTTGAAACATTCTTAGACAACATCGAACCCCTGCAAAAGCTCTTCTGGACACAGCAGCCGATTGAAGAGCTATCCCCAATTACCTCAGGAAAGGGATATTATTCCGATACAGCCCCCATGCTTCCCGTTACATTTGAGATCTTCAACCATGCATATCAAGCAAAAAGATGGCGGAATCCATTCTTCTCGGTAATGTCTTATTTGTTTCCAGATATGGACAAACCCGACACTCTCTCTTCAGACGAGATCTTATCTGCACTGGGAACTCTGAAAGAGGAGTCTCTCTACCTCTTTTTCTCTACGGAAACGGAAAAGGCAAAAATACAGAAAACACTCATCGATCTCGATATCAATCTACCTCAGGGCGACCATCAACAAATTGGCTACCTATCCAGCGGTTTTTTTCTTCAAGATACGAAAGATTTAATCTTCCCAACAACAGAGCTCACTCACCGCTACCGCATCAGGCGGCAAAAACTTCGCAGCACCTACCACACAACTCCAACCGATGTACACGATTTGACACCGGGAGAGGTGGTCGTCCACCTCAACAACGGTCTTGGCAAGTTTATCGGACTTGAAAAACGGCCGAACCATTTAGGGATCGACAGCGAGTTCTTTTTGATCGAATATGCCGATGACGCCAAACTCTACGTACCGGTCAACCAGGCTCACTTAATCAGCAAGTACATCGGGGCTCATGAAGAAATTCCCAAACTGCACACACTTGGCAGCTCGCGCTGGAAAAAGACACGGGAAACAACTGAGCGAGCCATTTTAGGCTATGCATCCGATCTGCTAAAAACTTATGCTAACAGGGAACTGAAAGGAGGCTTTGCTTTTCCCGAAGACTCTCCAGATATCCAGGCATTCGAAGAGGAATTTCCCTTTAGTGAAACAGAAGACCAGCTCAATGCTGTCGCCTGTATCAAAAAGGACATGACTTCTCCAAGCGCTATGGATCGGCTCGTGTGCGGCGACGTGGGGTATGGCAAGACAGAAGTGGCCATGCGCGCAGCTTTCAAAGCGGTTATGGACGGCGGCAAGCAAGTTGCAATGCTGGTTCCAACGACCGTCTTAGCGATGCAGCACTACGAAAATTTTATCGAACGGATGCGCAATTTCCCCATCAATATCTCGGTCCTCTCACGTTTCCGATCGACAAAACAGACGAGGCAGACTCTCGAAGGAGTTGCTAACGGAACCGTTGATATCGTGATCGGCACCCACCGCCTTATCAGCGAAGATGTCTCCTTTCACAACCTGGGATTGATCATTATCGATGAAGAGCAAAGGTTTGGAGTCAGAGCAAAAGAACATCTGAAGAAGGCAAAAACAGGTGTCGACTGCCTGACACTTTCCGCAACGCCAATCCCCCGCACGCTTTACATGTCTCTGATCGGAGCACGCGACATGTCGGTGATCAACACTCCTCCGCAGGATCGGCAGCCCATTAAAACTGTCATCTCCGAACCAAGCGATGAGCTCCTTAAAAACGCTCTGCTCAGAGAGTTTGCACGCGATGGACAAGCCTATCTCATCCATAACAGGGTTGAAACGCTTCCAAATATGTATCGGAGAGTAAAAAAACTTCTTCCGCAAGCGCGCATCGATATTGTGCACGGGCAGATGAAACCCGCTGAAATCGATACGGTTTTCCACCACTTTAAGAATGGCGAAATCGATATTCTAATCGCAACAACGATTGTAGAAAGCGGCATCGACATTCCCAATGCAAACACCATTTTGATCGACAGGGCAGATCGATTCGGACTGGCAGATCTTTATCAGCTGAGAGGAAGGGTAGGAAGGTGGAACCGAAGGGCTTTTGCGTACTTTCTCATCCCTAAATTCCACTCGCTGCCTGAAATTTCGAGAAAAAGACTGGGAGCTTTAGCTGAATCTTCCGGTTATGGAGGAGGGATGAAGCTTGCAATGCGCGACCTTGAAATCCGCGGTGCAGGCGATATCCTCGGCACCGAGCAGTCGGGCCACGTCTCTGCTGTCGGGTTCCATCTCTATTGCAAACTTCTTAAAAGAACGATCAAAGCTTTGGAGGGCAAAGCGCCCAGCATTTTCATCGATACGAAAATCGAATTTCCTTTCGATGCCCGCCTGCCGGAAACGTATATCAACGAAACAACGCTCAGAATGGAATTTTACCAACGGTTGGGCGATGCCGCTAACGAGGGGGAGGTTGATGACATCTGGAGCGAGCTTCAAGACCGGTTCGGAAAATCTCCGGAACCAGTAGAGTGGCTCTACCGCATCAGCAGGATCAAAGCTTGGTGTTCCCGCCATCGGGTAGCGAGGCTCAAACTGGAAAAACTTTCCCTCTATTCCGAAACGCAAAAAGGAAAAAAGATTGTGGCCAAAAAGCAGTTGATCGGAAAAATTTCTTCTCCAAAAGAGCTTGAGGAAAAAGTGATCAATGCCTTAGAAAGGCAGACATGAGGTTCTTAAATAAAAAAACAATCGCCGCCTTTTCCCACGAGGATTTCCGCCGCCAATGGCCCTTCCCTTATGCCGGAATTAAAGGAATATTGACAGAAGAGGGATTTGCAGCGTTAATACAGGAGTTTCCTTCTTTAGACCTGTTTGCCTACCACCAAGATGTCAAAAAAGCGTATGGACAACGTCCGCATAATCGCTATTATCTTGCTTATGAAGAGACCCATTTTAAACGAGGCGACAGTTACGATCGGGAAGCAACAGACAAAGACCTGCCGGAAAGCTGGGTTTCCTTCATCCACGAACTGCAAAAAGACGCCGACTACCAACAATTGATCAAACGCGCTCTTGGCGTTGATGAGTGGGAGGTGCGTTTTGCCTGGCATGTGGGGCAGAAAGGAAGCGAAGTTTCCCCTCACCTCGACAATGCCGATAAACTGGGCACCCACATCTTTTATTTCAACACCGAGGAAGATTGGAAAGAGGAGTGGGGCGGGCAGATTGTCGCTCTCGGAGGGATGATGACCGCTTCAGGCAATCCCGAATATGAGGATTTTGCAGATCAAAAAGAGATTCCGATCATCAATAATCGCAGTTTTTTGTTTAAAAACACATTAGAAGCTTGGCACGGCGTGCGCCCTTTACGCTGTCCCGAAGGGAAATACCGCCGCCTGTTCAATGTGATCTATCAATCAGCATCCTCAAACCGTTTGCGCGCGCCCCTGTAAACCCCTTTTGACTCAAATTTAATACTCTCGCGCAGAGATTGTAAGATCCTGACCCCTTTTTCTACATGGTCCGCCGTATAGTCTAAGTACACCTTTTCCGCATGCCGTTTAGTTTTTACGCCATCCGGTTCAAGAGGAAGATCTGAAATCAGAAGCAGCGCTCCAAGAGGCAGCTTATTATAATAGCTGGCCATAAAAAGGGTCGCGCACTCCATTTCAATCGCCTGAGGACGGGTCTCGATCAGGCGCTGGCGGAATTTCTCATTGAATTCCCAAAACCTTTTATTGGTCGAATGCGTGATCCCGATGTGGTAGGAAGCGTTTTCAGCCGTTAACTGATCGGTTGCAACTTTTTGCACCATGAAATTTGCCATGGCAGGCACTTCTGAAGGAAAATAAAAATCAGAGGTCCCTTCCCCACGAATTGCAGCAACCGGAACAAAATAATCCCCCACCTTATACTGCCTGCGCAAACCACCGCACATTCCTAAGAGAAGAGCTGCTTTAATCGGCAAATGGGCACAGATATCGATCACCAGCGCCGCTGCTGGAGAACCGATTTTGAAATCAAGAATGGAAATGCCCTCTTTTTCCGAGTGAGCCGATTTAAACATCGATCCCTCATGAACGGGAATTTGCCGGCTTTTAGCAAACTCGTCTACATAGCGGGGAAAATTCGTGAGAAGCAAAAAAGACTGATAAGATGAGACAATGGAGCCGGAATATCTCTCCAGACAGTCGATCGCAATCTTTTCTTCGCGCGGGTCGAAGACATGTTCTCCAATCTGAGCCATCAATGCACCTATCCGCCTATTGCTATTTTTATACCGAAACCGAACAGGTACATTAACTTCCCCATTCTGTTTCTATTGGCTGCGGCTCTCCGATTAAAGGCCCAAAAGACACTTTTTTCTCTTTGGCAACCAAAAAATGTTTCGAACAACGAGGACACACCTCTTTTTTTTGCAGTTTTCCAAAGACCTCTTCAAAAGGCTGGCGGCTTTCAAAGATATAGCTGCATTCAGGACAGCAATGGTAGTCGAGAATCATATCCCAAGTGTGGGTTCCTTTCTGCCCCATTGTCATTTCCTGCCTTGAAAGAGTTTTTCAAGAAGATGGTGAAAGAACCCTTTCTTTCTCGGGCGTGGATGATGATGAGTGCTTCCCCAGCCATTGATCTCATGCATTTCGCATCCGACAATCCCTTTTCCAGCTGTAACCCTCTCTTTTTTAAGAGGTTGATCTTTAGGATAATCTTTATATGACTTTGGCCACATCTTAAGCATGTCCTCGACGATTGGCTACACGTTTTAGATTCTTGCAAATTTTTTAAATCCTTGCAAGTTAACAGATCGATATGATAAATTTTTGCTCCAGTAATCGAAAGGAAACATTCTCATGCCTCAAGTGAGCACAAGTGAATTCAAATCAGGAATGAAGATCGAAGTCGAAGGCCAGCCCTACGTCATCGTCAACAACGAGTTTGTCAAACCGGGAAAGGGGCAAGCGTTCAACCGAGTCAAGCTCAAGCATCTCTTAACGGCCAGAACGATTGAACGCACGTTCAAATCGGGAGACAAAGTCGATCTTGCCGATGTCTTGGAAACAGAAATGCGGATGCTTTACCGCGATGCTGACGGGATTGTTTTCATGGATGACAAAACATTCGAGCAGATCACGATTCCTTTAGACCGAATCGGAGATTCCGACCCGTGGATGATGGAAGATATCCTCTATGAGGTTTTGATTTACAATGGCGAGCCTGTTTCTGTCGAACCGCCGACGTTTATGGAGCTGAAAATCACTCAAACAGACCCCGGCGAGCGGGGCGATACAGCTTCAGGAAAAGTTCTCAAACCTGCTGAAACAGAGAGCGGCGCAAAGGTTCAGATTCCGATTTTTATTGAGGAAGGGGAAGTGGTCAAGATCGATACAAGAACCGGTGAATACGTTTCCAGGGTGAATTAAAAAAATGGAACTGGAAAAGATCCATATCCTTAAGGACAGATCAGAAATGCTGGCCAAAGCCAGGGAATTTTTTTTAAGAAGAAATGTTCTGGAGGTGGATTGTCCAGCAATGAGCAAATCGGCATCTATTGATGTGCACATTGATCTGTACCGTTGCTACGGAGCTTCGCAAAAAACATTCTACCTTCATTCCTCCCCTGAATATGGAATGAAAAAGCTGCTTGCTGAAGGAATCGGCGACATTTATCAACTGGGCCATGTGTTTCGAGACAATGAGTACAGCATGCGCCACAATCCTGAATTCACCATGGCTGAATGGTATCGGGTCAAGGTGCCCTTTTCCGCAATCATTGAGGAAACGGTTGAATTTATCCAAGAGTTCATAGGCAAACTTCCTGTGACAAAAATTTCTTATCGCGAAGCGTTTAAAAAATACGCAGGGCTTGATTATCTCAAGTCTTCTGAAGACGACCTTCTTCAGTATCTTGAGACGCGCGGAATTGATCCCTACCAGAATATCGAGGAAGAGGGAAAAGACGCTCTTCTTAACATCATTTTAGGGGTTGTGATCGAACCTCAGCTTGGCAAGAACGATATTTGTGTCCTCCAATATTTCCCTGCGACACAAGCGGCTTTGGCAAAGACAAAAAAGCGAGGCGAAGAGGAAGTCTCCGAGCGTTTCGAGGTTTTCCACAAAGGGATGGAGCTTGCAAATGGTTATCATGAACTCACCGACTCCGAAGAGCAGTATGAGCGTTTGCTTATCACAAACAGCACGCGGGAGCGGTTGAGTAAAGACACATTGCCGATCGATGATTCTTTTATCAAAGCGTTGGAAAGAGGGCTTCCCGATTGTTGCGGAGTTTCCGTAGGTTTTGACCGCTTAATGATGCTTCGCCATCAAATGGACGACATTGCAGACGTTATTCCCTTACCCGAACGTTCTTAAATCTGCGATTGTGTCCGGTGTCTGCGGCTAATCATCTAGAGCTGATTGCCAAAATCTATTTTTTTGACAAAAAACTCCATTTTTTGTATCAGGAGGGATCAACTAAACGCTCTAACAAGGTGGCATTATGATACGAGATGTTCATCACGTGAATCTGAAAGCTCATCCGGTTCGTCTCGAGGGAATGCTTCCTCAGATAGGAAAAAAAATTCCTTCTGCGATTCTAACTAAAAACGACTTGCATGAAGTCTCTCTTGAACAGTTTTCGGGAAAAACTCTCATTCTCTCAACAGCTCCAAGCTTTGATACCCCAACATGTGCGATAACAGCAAAGCAGCTCTATGAAAAACTTAAGAGTCAAAAAGATCTGCACCTCTTACATATTTCTTGCGATCTGCCTTTTGCCCAACAAAGATTTTGTGATGAAGCGAAATTTCATACAAGCGAGTTCCTATCGGCTTTTAGAAGCTCATTTGGAAAGGATTGGGGAATCGGGATTTCAGAGGGAGTCTTAAAGGGACTTTTAGCAAGGGCACTTTTTGTTGTCGATCCTCAAGGCATTCTTCGTTACACACAAATCGTTCCAGAGATTACGCAAGAACCCAATTACGAAGAGCTATTGAATACGCTCTAACCAAGATATTTTCTGTTCACAAGTGTTCGGCTAGAAACTTGAATTCACCCGTTTAAATTCATCTCCGCTAAATTTAAAAAATCTTAACAAAAAACAGTTACGATAATTTTCCATAGAAAACATTAGGTATTAATAACATGAATATTGAATTCAAAAAAAATGCTTATCTTGAATCGATTAAAAAAGAAGATTATTTAAATAGCGAAGAAAAAATTTTTGATTATGCTAAAAATAATCTACAATTCAACTATGGAAATGTAGGCTTTCGAGAATTTAACGATACATATGCATCTGTTGAAGGCTGGCTTGGAAGAAAGGTAATAGCGTTACCCGTTTTTTTCTGTCTAGGAGTTGTCAAAACGATCAATCATTTCGCAACAATAATTCTTCAAGGAATCGTATACGGGACTCTAGCTGGGGCAATACGCGTTGGGGCCATAAAAATCGAACTTAACAACCAAAAAGTGGCCCCTTCATTGCTCACTTCCCTATTTCTTTCTGTTGTTTTTGAACGTTTCAAAAAGGAATCATTCTATCTGGTTAGAGATCTACAAGAAGCTTTCGGTTGGTTAGCAACGATATTCAGTGACAGATATGGCCAATATCATGTTCAAGAAAGTCAGTTTCACAAGTCTTGCTATGGCTGTGAATCAGCTGATGATTCTTCTGAAAATTACTCAGTTTTAGGATTAAAAGCTCAAGATTTAAAAGGATTGGATTCTGAAACTTTAGAGAAAAAGGTCAATCACGAATATCGCCGGCACAGCCTTAAACACCACCCCGATAAAATATATCGGAAATCGGATGAAAGCAAAGCTGATTTCGAAAAAAGAAAACAAGAACAGGTAGAGCGGTTTATAAAATTGCAAGATGCACGCGACGGAATACTAAATCAGAAAGAAACTTCCAAAGATGTAAACTATAATATCAGTTTCTTCGGTCGCAGTGTAATGTCTTCGGCTACCTGATATACCGTTCATGAATGAAAATTTTACTTGTTGCTAAATCGACTTCCCAGCATGCTGTTAGCATGCAATTTCTCACAAAACAAGAAAGAGAACAACTTCAGGCACAACATCGATTCGAAAGAGATCAACGTATTTGCGATCGTATTAAGGCAATACTGCTTTACGATAAAGGGTGGACCTTTCCGGAGATTGCCGAAGCTCTGCTACTCTCTGAGGGTGCTATTCGTAATCATATCAAAGAATATCAGAGCCATAAAAAATTACGGCCTGAAGGTGGCGGCAGCATGGAAAAGCTTTCTGATTCAGAATCCAGTGAACTCGAGAAGCACTTGCTTGAATACACCTATCTCCACGTTACCAGCATTGTTGCATATGTGAACGTGAGATTTGGCCATCATTATTCGATACCAGGAATGACATCTTGGCTTAAAAGACATGGATTTTCTTACAAAAAACCCAAGCTTGTGCCAGGAAAAGCCGACAAAGATGAACAGCAGAAATGGATCGACGCATATGCAAAATTCAAGGCAAATCTTCCTGGTGATGAAACGATTTGCTTCACGGACGGTGTTCACCCTACTCACAACGTTCAACTTGGATATGGATGGATTAAAAAAGGTGTAGACAAACTGATACCTGCAAATACAGGTAGATCCAGACTTAATTTGACCGGTTCCATTGATATCCTATCTTACAAAGTATTTCTTCAAGAGGACAAAACGTTAAATGCTGATGCGACTATCCGCTTTTTTCAGTCTCTTGAACAACATTATTCAGGGAAAACCCGGATACACGTTTTCTGTGATAATGCCCCATATTATCGGAACCGGGAGGTTACAAAATATCTAAAAAATTCTAAAATTCAACTCCACTTTCTCCCTCCCTATAGCCCAAACTTGAACCCAATCGAACGACTGTGGAAGTGGATGAAAGAAACAGTGGTTTATAATACGTACTACTCGGATTTCTATGAGTTCCGTCAAGCAATTTTTGGGTTTTTCCGTACTTTATCGGGTCTAGATCCTGGGAGCACTTTAGGGAGTTGTTTTAGATCTCGAGTTGGAGATAGATTCCGAGCAATGGGGGCTCCCGCCACCCCCTAAGATGCAGTTTTAGGGGATGTCAAATTTATTTTCGAATAATAAACGGTATATTTAAAATGGAACGTGTGACGGGATCATTGGTGTGGCTATAAAGTAAAATGATTCTCATCTAAACTGAACTGTTCCTCCTATTACTTCTCCCAAAATTTTTACACCCTTAGTAACATAGATCAAACCTTCTTGAGATTCAAATTTAATGTCTCCATGGATTGTTGTGTTTCCTAAAAGTTCAAGTATTTGTTGAGTTTTGTTGTTGTTTATTTTTCTGACTTCCAGAAGATGCGCTTCACAATCTTTTAAAGTCGTTTTTTCAGATGCAACGGAAAAAAAACCTTCAAAAGAGGTACTTTTTGCATAAATAGCCCCATTAATAATGGTCTCGTTGTTGATTAGAGAATTTTCAACTTTAGCGGCACCATTTACATGCAGACTTCCTAAATTTGATTCTTTGGCTAATAAAGATCCGTTGACAAGAACAGAATTTGAAACAGTTGTACGATTGATGAAAACACTGCCATCCACAGAAATACTGTCTAACTCTTCATTTTCAAATACTTGGCTATATTGATATGGCGTTTGCATGAAATGATTTCCTTGTAAATTTAGTTGAAAAATGTTTAAAAATAATGCAGTAAAAAAAAGAAATTTATACATGATAGCCTTTTTCTTCTTGTGCTAGTGTTTGAATAAAAAAGTGATTGAATTGATCTCTGCTTGGGTGATAAAATGTGCTCCAATCAGGCCCTGGGTTGCTTTCTAAGCAAACATACCGATCCCCTGTTTTTATCAGATCTACTCCAATAAACCGATTATCCTCAATTTTAGAAAGGTCTTTGCAAAAATCATCTAATTCGCTAGGAATCGTTTCCAATCTATATTCAAGAGAATGCTTTGATGAATAACGGTAGTCTGCACGGTCTTTAGAAATAACAGAAAGTGTCCATGTATAATCATCCATGAAGTGAATACGATAGTCGGTTCCATCAATGTATTCCTGGAACATTACAGGGACATTTTTTAAATCTTGCATCTCCCATGAGTTATAATCCTGCTCCGTTGCTGCAATCGAGCGCATACTTGAGCAGGATTTTACGATATATTGTTTGTCTAACCGACTTTTAATTTCTCTAATATTACCTTTAACTAAATACGTTTTTGCAATACCAACTTTATCCGTATTTATTTTTTTAACTGCCTGCAAAACGGAATGAATAATTTGATAAGGCCAGGGCGATTTCATGAAAAAGATTTGACACCCAGCACTTTTAGCAAGTACTCATCATCCCAACCTGCCATCTGACGTTTAATCTCAATCCCACATTTAGCAGTCTTTTCCTGCTTAAGAAGATTCAGCGATAATCTCCTTATCATCGACATGTTTTCAGCTATATTTCCTGCATTTGCGTTCTGTTCATCCTCCCTAAAAGCTACGTCTAAAATCCAGTGGACACAATTCTCTATGCCCCAGTGCCCTCGTATTATATTGGCGACCCTTAATGCATCTGCCGACAAACTTGATATGTAATATCTCCTTTCAGTCGAAGTCGATCGCCCAGGTATTATGCGTTCACTCTTCACCATGATCAAGGATTTTAGGTTTTTCCACTCTTCTTTTTGCTGCAACCAGTCAATGTCTTCTGTAATGTATATCTCACGCATTTCTATCCGCCCGTGTGCACAGTGTTTTGACCCTACAGCGTTACATAAAACACCTTCAAAATCAATTTGCTCCGCTTGGACGAAGTAGTTTTCCACCTCATCTGAAAGATGGCCTTGATTGCCCTTTAGAGCCAAAACATAATCTCCACTTTTGTCTACAATTTTTTCCGCGATTGCTGTTTGGCAGCCCATCGCATCAATCGTAATCGTGGCTCCCGCAACATCGATCATATCCAACAACTTCGGGATGGCCGTTATTTCATTGGATTTTCCATCTACTTTTAGCTGCCCCAAGGTTAGGTTGTGTGTCGCAGCCCAGGCGCTTACAATGTGAACAAATGAATGAGGTTCGCCTTTTTTCGCAGTTCCCCTCTGGGCTTTACCATCAATGCTTACATTGTGGCCATCAGGCGTGTTTGCGCCGATTTTCGATCGTACCCATTGCACGAAGCATTGTTCCAAGGCAACAGGGGATAATAGGACAAAGATAGTCCAAAAGGTAGTGTAGGATGGGACGTCATCCTCAAGTGCAAGGGTGCTCGTTAGCCAGCGGCGCTTGCGCTGCGCATACATCGCCACAGCCTTGAGATCATTGGCTCCACTTATCACTGCGCAAATCGTGATAAACAGAATGTCTATTAATCGATACCTTATGCTACCTTGTCGTCTGTAATCGTCGAGGCAGCCAAAGTGTTCTTCAAGTGATTTTCTAAAAGCGTTGCTGGTGTCTTGATCAAGATCTTCTTCAGTCATATCCATCTCCTTGGTGGGGTTGACTAAAGAGTCTAATACTAAAGAATTTAGTGTATCAAGTATTTTTCATGAAATTGCCCTGTTGATAAGGCTTTGATGTATTATGGAAATGATCTCTTTTTTGACCAATACTGTTTCCTTTCCAAATATCCATTACCTCAAATAAAGAGATATGTTTTGAATAGAAGGGGTGGTCCTGTGCAACACCAGGATGTCGGTGATAAATAGATAAAGGAGTAATTTTTCCGGAAGGGGTCAATAACGTGAGCCTTTCATTTGAATATGAAAAGTCCCAAGTATATCCTAATTCGTCCAAATAGAAATGAATGGCAGTTTTATTGGACTTGAGAGATTCCCAAACTTTTTTTGCTACAAGATCCCCCTGACTAGATAAAATCACATATTTTTCGGGTCTATTTTCGCTATTTCTTGGAAACTCAAAAACAGACCTATTTAATGATTTCAAAGACGATCCAGGAACAGAAGGACGGAATTCCTTCGGAATAAAAGTTTTTTTCATGAGGTTAAAATTCAAATATTTCTTTTTTATCCAAATTGGAAAGTTCTAACTCTACTTCGGGTAAAAATCCTGTATCCTCAGAATTGTCTTTTCCTCCTTCTTTTCCGTCGCTTGAAAAGCCCATTTATTTCTCCATTTTGAAAATTTTATGAAATTTGAAGCGAATATATATAAAAAAAGAAAAAGCATAAATAGTAAAAATTATTTTTAGAAATCAACCTGAAAGGATTGAGCGACGCAAGCAAGTCTCAAAGACAGAGGTTGACGACAAAGATATTACACCCACTTCTGCACGATAGGAAAGCGGCGGCCGATGGTAAAAGCTCGCGAAGACACACGCAAGCCGGGCGCCATTTGCCGTCTCTTATACTCGTTGCAATGGACTCTTCCGATTAAATCCTTCACAAGATCAATGGGATAATCAAATTTGTCAGCAATTGCCTGCGGACACATATGCTCTTCTACATAAGCTTTTACAACAGTATCGATCACCTCGTAATCAGGCAGCGAGTCTGAATCCAACTGCCCCTCTCTAAGCTCCGCCGAAGGAGCCCTGTCAATGATGGTTTGCGGAATCACTTCCTCTTCTGCATTGTAAGACTCGGCGAGGGCATACACATCCATTTTGGCCACATCGCTAATGACTGCCATCCCACCAACTGTATCACCATAGAGAGTCGCATACCCCATCGCCAGCTCGCTCTTATTTCCTGTACTCAAAACAATGTAGCCATGCTTATTCGACAACGCCATCAGAATCATCCCGCGAACCCTGGCCTGCAAATTCTCTTCTGTTACGTCCGGCTGCTTTCCTTCAAAATGGGGCTGAAGCAGATCCAGATAACACTGAAAAGGTTCTTCAATCGAAATCTCGCGATGATCAATGCCAAGATTTTTTACAAGCTGCCTGGCATCTTCAATGCTTCTCTTCGAAGTAAACCTGGAAGGCATTAAGACACCCAAAACATTCTCTTTTCCCAATGCCTCAACAGCAAGCGCAGCGACAACGGCAGAATCGATGCCTCCAGAAATTCCCAAACACGCTTTTGAAAATCCTTGCTTTCGGAAATAATCTCTAAGGCCCAAAACTAACGCCTTACGCAACTCCTCGGTGTGATCGACATCGTGGGAAATCTCTTCGGAAGGATAGGAAAGATCCACAAGGAGAAAGTCTTCTTCAAACCCTTTTGCTAAATCAATCAACTCCGCATCTCCGTTCACGGCAACACTACGTCCATCGAAGATTAGACTGTCGTTTCCCCCCACCTGATTACATAAAAGTACAGGACACTTCAACGTTTTTGCAATCGCTTGGCATGTTTCAATTCTTTCCAAAGATCTCCCTCGTCTGAATGGAGAGGCTGATAAATTGATCAAAAGGTCTGGAGATTGTGCCGCTAAGTCTTCCACAGGATCGCGATGGTAGGAGGTTTCTCTTGCTGCAGGAGTATGCTGCCAAATGTCTTCGCAAATTGTCACTCCTATCTTCTTTCCACACAACTGCCAGACAAATGTCTTAGCGGCAGGCTCAAAATAACGCAGCTCATCAAACACGTCATAAGTGGGTAGAAGTGATTTGTCCTGAAGGCCGATCAACGTCTGATCATGGATGATCGCTGCACTGTTGCAAAGCTTCAAATGCCTTCCCTGCGGATTCATCTTAGGGGTGCCGACAATGACAGCAATCCCCTTTGAAGCCTCGACAATCTTTTCTAAATACCTGTCAATGGCTTCCGTAAAATCAGACAATAACAAAAAGTCGTCTGGAGGATAACCAGATAATGCCAACTCAGGAAAAAGGACAAGATGAGCTTTTAGCGATTTCGCTTTAGCAATCCCATCCAAGATTAATTGACAGTTTCCCTCCAGATCGCCGACAGTCGGATTAATTTGCGCAATGAGTACGCGCATCAGCTATCTAACTCCCGAAGTCATCTAAGATAATGCTTTCTCTGGGAACGCCATAATCATCCAACAATCTCATAACAGAAGAGTTGTGCAATGGCGGCCCGCAAACATAATATAAGCACTCTTCAGGATAATCCATTTTCTTGAGCTGACCCTCTTCGAAAGCCTTGAACAAAAACGCAGTCTTAATGGGATCGTCTTTTGGCCAGCCAGATTTGATATCGTCCGGCTGCGGATCTGAAAGCACCAAATGATAGGTAAAATTCTCATGATCCTTATCAAGCTGCCGGTATTCGTCTTCGTAAATATTCTCTTTCAGAGAGCGGGCGCCATACCAAAGCGTCACTTTGCGCTTGGTATTTTCTGTCTTGAACAGATGCATGATATGGCTGCGGCCAAACGATGAACCGGCACCGCCAATGAGAAAAACAAGCTCGCGATTATCATCAATCATGTAGGACTCGCCAAAAGGACCCGATAAACGGACGGTGTCGCCCGGCTTAAGGCCAAAAGTATAAGAAGAACAAATTCCCCAAGGAATCGTTTTCGACAGCTCCTTGCCTTCGAAAGGAGGTGTGGCGATTCTGATGTTGAACATCACCTTCTTCCCTTCAGCAGGATAAGAGGCCATGGAATAAGCTCTAATGACTTCACCCTCTCCAAGAGTACTGAAATCGATCTCCGTATCGAACATCTTAAATTTTTCCCAATCTTCAAAGTACTTTTTCTCCATGGTCTCTTTCCAGTCGGAGGTGTTGGTTTTGAAAGGCGGGACGTGAAATTGAAAATACTCCCCTGAGCGATAAGGAATCTCTTCCGGAACCTCAACAACTAACTCTTTGATAAACGTCGCTACATTTTCGTTGCTGACCACCTTTGCATCAATCTCTTTGACATCTAAACAAGACTCTTCAACATGGACGCTAATATCGTGCTTTAACTTAGATTGGCAAGAGAGGCGCCATCCCTCTTTAAGCTCCTTTCTAGAAAATGTAGATTTATCTGTTTCAAGAGGAGGATCGACTCCTTCTACAATCTGAACACGGCATTGCTTGCAAGTAGCCTTTCCTCCACAAGGAGAGGGAATAGTGATTCCTTGAGACATCAAAGACTGCAGCAACGTTCCTCCTCCAGGCACGCTTTTTGTCAAACCATCATCGTTGTTAATGTAAATTTTACACAAATCCGTGCTGACGAATTTTGCCTTTGTAAACAAAATCATCCCTGCAAGCGCCACACCGATCGCCACAAACGCGATCATCGCATACAAACATAGCAGAAGATCTATTCCAAATAACGTCACGACTTGCACCTCTTTACAATTCAATTTTATCTTATCTTCAGCCCCCGTATTGCGTCAAATCTTTTGATATACCGCCATGATTCGGTATATATTTGACATAAACGGATAAAATGTTAATCATTAACTCTTTAAAATATTGAGGTATGCAAAAATGACAAAGAAAACTTTGACAATCCACAGTGAAAACATTCTGCCTATCATCAAAAAATGGCTATATTCAGATAAAGATATCTTTGCCCGAGAACTTGTTTCCAATGCATGCGATGCGATTCACAAAGTAAAAATTTTGCGCGATCAAGGCGAAGCGAAAGCTCTGGACGATGAGTTCCGGATTGAGATTAAAATCGATAAAGAGAAGCGCACGCTATCTTTTATCGATACCGGAATCGGCATGGACGCAGAAGAGGTGGAAAAATATATTGCACAGATCGCATTTTCCAGCGCCGAAGAATTCCTGGAAAAATACCAAAGCAAAGACGAAGGCGATCAGTTTATCGGACATTTCGGCCTGGGATTTTATTCAGCCTACATGGTTGCTGATCAAGTAGAGATCAATACGCTTTCCTACAAGGAAGGGGCAGAGCCTGTTTTCTGGTCAAGCGACGGGAAAGCCGACTACACTGTCGAAAAGGGAACGAGAACGACGAGGGGCACGGAAGTGATCCTCCACGTCGACAAAAACAGTGATGAATTTCTAGAAGAGAGCCGCCTGAAACAAATCTTGCAGCACTACTGCGCATTCCTCCCCTACCCTGTCTATTTGGGTGAGAACCACATCAATACACACGAGCCGTTATGGATCAAGAGTCCTTCTGAATGCACTGAAAAAGACTATCTTGAGTTCTACCGATACCTCTATCCGATGCAAGAAGACCCTCTTTTCTGGGTCCATCTCAATGTCGACTATCCGTTCAACCTCAAAGGAATCCTTTATTTCCCTAAACTTAGGCGGGAACTTGACCTAAACAAAAACACTGTCCACCTTTACTGCAATAGAGTCTTTGTCAATGACAACTGCAAAGATATCATCCCTAACTACCTAATGGTACTTCAAGGAGTCATCGACAGCCCAGACATCCCTCTTAATGTTTCCAGAAGCTATTTACAAATGGATCGAACTGTCCGGCAACTGTCGAGCCACATCTCTAAAAAAGTGTCCGACAGCCTCTCTTCCCTTTGGAAATCCGACCGGGAAAAATATACCCGCTGCTGGAAGGATATTGCACCGATTGTCAAGCTTGGAGTGCTCGAAGATGATAAATTCTATGACCGCATCAAAAACTTGTTGATCTGGAAAATTGCAGGAGGTGCCTGGACAACTGTCCAAGAGTATCTCGAAAGAAATCAAGAGCAGACGAAAGACACAGTCATCTATACGAAAGATGAAGGGCAAATGCCCCATTTTGTCGAGATGTACAATAAGAAAAATGTCGAAATCTTGCTGGCTCCCGATCCCATCGACTCCTATGTCTTCCAGCAATTGGAACAGAAACTGGCGCCGGTCAAATTTCGACGGATCGATGCAGCTGTCGATGACCATCTCCTTGATAAGGGAAGGGAAAAATCGGTGTTGGACGCAGAGGGTAAAACAGAAGCTGCGCGACTCGCTGATTTTTTTCGCAGCAAGCTTGCAGATCAAAAGGTAGAAGTGGAAGCGAAAAGCTTGGCTCACGACGAAACACCGGGCTTTGTGATGATTTCAGAAGAGCAACGGCGCATGCGCGACTACATGATGGCTCTCAATCAAGACCAAGAGATGGATGATGTGCATCAAATGGCTTTACGCACCTTCGTCATCAATACTAACAGCCCGCTGATCAACAGGATCAAAGATCTGGAACTGAAAGACCCCGACTTGGCAAAAGAGATGGCTCAAGAAGTTTTTGAGCTCTCTTTGCTTTCACAAAGAGAGCTCGCCCCTAAGGCATTGAATCAATTTATCCACCGCAGCACTGCAATCATGGCAAAACTGCTGGAGGTGCAAAAAAATTAAGCGGCTTGCCCCAACGCCTCGAGTTCTCCTTTTTTTGCAACAGCGCTGCTCTGCTCTTCAAGCTCTTTGATGCTGCTCGAAAGCTTGAAGACAGCAGCGATCCATGCACACAGAATCAGAACTGTCATGACCGCCAGCAAAGGGATCAGCTGAACAAGCGACACATTCGGCAGAATCGTCTGGATAATGAAAAATGTCAACGCACCACCCGATTTTCCAAGCCTGGAACCGACGACATCAACAGCTGCCTTCCCTTTGGTTTTGAAATCTTTGCTTAAAGGAATATACGCCATCTCCTTGGTCGGATCGAAAAGGGAATATTTTGTCGCTTTCGTTACTGCGTTTTGAAATAAGCCAAACTGAACACCCAGACCCAAGAAAGTGACCGGCACTCCCATGAATGTAAATAAGGCGGCATTCGGATCTCCGTGCCAATACCCAGTGAGAATCAAAGAGAAAAAGCCGAACCCGGTAACAAGAAGGATAACCGGAGTGATCAGAGCGGCACTCTTCCAACTCAAGTATCTCAAAATATTGCCGCCAATCAGCATAATCGGTATTGCCAGGCAGCCCGTTGTGATGGCGAAATTCCCCATGTAATTGGCAAATGCATTTTTATCGCCGGCAAAATAAGCTTTTGCCTGTCCTTTCCAGATGACGTCAACATAGTTAATGCTGACTCCATAACTTAAAACAACAATAGCAATGCAGAGCAGGTGGGGAGAAGTGAAGAGAATTTTAAAGCTCTCGGCTAAGCTGACCTTCGGCTTAGCCTTCTTTTCGCTTTTGACAACCACCTCTTCTGCCTGCCGGTTTTCCAATCGGCGGTTGATGCGATAAAAAAGACCGGCAATGATCATCCCGCTGATCACAACAATCGGCATCAGGCCGTTAAGCGTCACTTGCCAAGGATCAGAGGCTGCCGTTTCCACTTTTGAAAAATATTTCACCATCGATCCGGCTGCAACAAGGCCAATATTGGCAACCATTCCAAAAAGAGGATAAAATCGTTTCGTTTGCTCTTTTTTTACCGTGTCGTTGGCAAATTGCCAAAAGAGGAGGGATAAAATCACCGACCCCCAAAGCTCTGCCAAAATATAAAATAGAGAGTAAGACCAGTTTGCCCAAATCGCGATAAACCACTTAAAATTGGGGTAATTTGCTTTCAGACCTGCAACCCATTCGGGATCGGGATGCAAAATGTCAATATTCGGGTAAATAAGAAAAGCAAAAGAGCCGAAAAAGATAAGAAAAGGCGCTAAACACAAGTAAAAGATCCGCTCTCTGGATAAGAGATCGGTGATTTTACTGTAGAAAAGCATAAACAAGAAAGCTGCCGGCATCGTTCCCCAAAGTTTGAGAAAAGAGATGATCTCTGCATCCGACCCTTTCGCGTTAACAACCAAGGTATCTTTGATATTCCTCAGCACCGTGTAATTGCACAGGATGAACAACATCATCAATGCCATCGGAGCAAAAAACTTCAATTCGTGCAGATGGACCGGAAAAAAAACTCCTCTCCAAAAGGAAAATTCTTTTACATCTTTATTATGATTCATAACACCACATTATTGTTAATAATTTAAAATACAGAAGATAATTATATTTACAAACAAAATACAAGTCAATAATTTATGAATATTTAATGTTTGTATTTAATGAGTTTTGGTATTATCATTGACGTAAAAATTGTGGTGATCCCATGTTTATTTATCAAAATCTTCAAGTAGGCGTGTTTATTTTAGGCTATACTGCCATCATTTTCGAGCATCTGCTAAATATTCATAAGACAGCTTCATCCTTGCTTATTGCCGGTTTGTGCTGGATGGTCTTCTTTTTAGGCAGCGGCCTGCCAGTGATGGACTCGATCCATCTGTTGGACGGACATTTATCGGAAACAAGTCAAATTGTCTTTTTTTTGATTGGAGCCATGACAATTGTCGAAGTGATCGATGCTCATAGCGGCTTTAATCTACTGACTCAAAAAATTCAAAAATGCAGGCCGGAGATGCATCTTTGGTTCTTCGGGCTGGCAAGTTTTTTTATGTCGAGCATTTTAGACAATCTAACAACGACTATTGCCATGATCTCGGTTTTGCGCAAAGTGGTTAGCGACCGAGAAGAGAGATGGATCATCGGCTCTCTTGTCGTGATCGCCGCCAACGCAGGGGGAGCCTGGACTCCAATTGGAGACGTGACGACAACGATGCTTTGGATGAACGGACAAATCACAACTGTTGCAGTGATGAAGCACTTGTTTATTCCAAGCTTTATTGCATTAGCAGTTGCTACTTTGTTATTTAAAGTCACTTATCGCAAAAATAAAAGCGAAGAGATCGCCGCTGAGGAGATGCCAGTTAATCCTTATGGAACATTTATTTTCATCTTAGGCATTTCTTTATTGGTGCTTGTTCCCGTCTTAAAAGCCGTTGCCCACATCCCTCCTTATATGGGAATGCTGTTTTCCTTAGGAATTCTTTGGGTATTTACCGATCTGCTCCACCTTCCTAAAAAAAAGAGAGGTCATTTAAAAATCACAGCGATCATGAATAAAATCGATCTTTCAAGCGCTCTTTTTTTCATCGGCATCCTGCTCTCAATTGGCTCCTTGGAAGCTTCGGGAATTTTGGAAGCGCTAACGGAAACGTTGCAGCATTATATTACAAGCGAACCATTGATTGCGGGTACTATCGGCATCGCCTCTTCTGTCATCGATAACGTCCCAATTGTTGCCGGATGTATGAATATGTATAAAATGAGCATCTATCCGACAGATTGCGCCTTTTGGCAAATGATCGCCTATTGCAGCGGAGTCGGAGGCAGCATCTTGATTATCGGCTCTGCGGCAGGAGTAGCCTTCATGGGGATGGAAAAAGTGGACTTTTTATGGTATACGAAGAAAGTGAGCCTGATCGCTCTCATTAGTTATCTTTCAGGGTTGGGAACATTTCTCTTGCTTTCCTAAACTGGATTGATACAATCATCTCCTTACTAGGAGATTATTTAATGGGCGATGAATTCAGAATTATTTGGCTGTTGGCCATTGGATTGGGTTTAGCTTGCCTCTTCGGCTACATTGCTCAAAAACTCAAGCAAACCCCAACGATAGGATACCTGGTCGCAGGGTATCTCATAGGGCCGAATTCCCCCGGATTTGTTGCAGACGCGTATATTTCCGATCAACTAGCCAATATCGGCGTAACGTTGCTCATGTTTGCTGTCGGTTTAAGCTTCAGCTGGAAAGATCTGATCGCCGTAAAAAAAGTGGCTGTTCCTGGAGCTTTAGCGCTTGCGACAATATCTTTTCTGACAGGAGCTTTCTACAGCAGCTATATGGGGGAGCAGCTGCTTACAGGATTCGTTGTCGGTATTGCGATCTGCGTATCGAGTACAGTTGTCATCGTGCGCGTTTTATCGGATGTCAACCTCCTTCACACCAAGCAAGGCCACCTTGCTGTAGGCTGGACGATCGTCGAGGATCTCATCTCGGTATCAGGCCTTCTTTTACTTCCTGTTTTTGTTTCGATCTACACTTTTTCTGGAAGTTCGGCTTCGGACGCCGCTTTTGAAATTCTTCTTCTCTTAGCCAAAATCACACTCTTTGGAGTCATTATTTATTCTTTTGGAGGAAAATTCGTTGAAGCAATTTTAAAAGTCATTGCCAGGACAAGATCTCATGAACTCTTTACGTTAGCGATTTTATCCACAACATTTTTAATCGCAGTTGGAAGCTCCCAACTCTTTGGCGTTTCCGTAGCTTTAGGAGCATTCATCGCAGGAACAATCGTCGGCAGGACAGATATGAGCTATCAGGCCGCAGCCAACGCTTTACCGATGCGCGATGCATTTTCAGTGATCTTTTTCCTTTCCGTAGGGATGCTTTTCAGCCCTGCAGCCATTTTGGACAACCTGCCATTTTTCTTTGGTTTGATGGGCATACTGCTTCTGCTGCGCCCCTTGATTGCGTTCCTCATCGTCAAAATTGCAAAAAAACCCTCTATGACTGCATTGACAGTCGCATGCGCCATCGCCCAGATCGGAGAATATTCATTTATCGTGGCTGAAGAGGGAAGCGGATTGGGAATTCTTCCCGACAACATCTACGACGTTTTGATTGCAGCAGCATTTTCCACCATTGCTTTGAACCCCTTTTTATTTAAGTTAATCGGGTTCATCAAGAGTAATAAAAAAAATTATAAAGGAGAGCTGTCTGAAGAGTTTTCCCTGGAGCAAATCAAAACTGCCAAGCATGGAAAACCTTCATTCCTTCCCAGAGTAATTGTGATAGGCTTTGGACCTATCGGCCAAAAAATCGCACAAGAAATGTTAAGCCGAGACTACCATGTAACGATCGTTGATCAAAATATTGATTCCATCACTTTGCTTAGAGATGCAGAAGTGGAAAATATTTTTGGAGATGCTACCCAGTTTCATATTCTTGAAAAAGCTCAAACAGAAAATGCTCAACTTTTGGTCGTTACAATACCGAATTTTCAAGCAGTCCGAAAAATCATTCAAGCAGCAAGAGATATCAATCCTCATATAAAAATCATTGCAAGAGTGCAGTTCCAGTCCGACCTGCAAGACAACTCTTTGCAGGATGTCTCAGTGATTTGCGATGAGGAATCTTCATCGGAAAAACTGACCTCTTTTTTGAAAGAAATTTTGTGACAAAAATTCCCGCTCTGCTATTTCTGGCTTTCTGCCCCCTTTGGACTTGGGGAGAAAGCAACCCTGTAGCCTCCTACCTCACCTGGCAGCGGGATCCATCGACAACCATGACGGTGCAATGGCTGACGAAAAAAGGAGAAGAAACCCATAACCTTTACTATAAAAAAGAAGGTGAAAAGCATTGGATCATCGCTCTCGCCGAGCAGATCGCACTACCGAGAGAGCTTCCCTACGTCCTTCATCGGGTAGAGATTTTCCAACTAACTCCTAACACACGCTACCTTTTCAAACCTGGAAAATGGGAGGCGGAAACGCGGCAGTTCTACACCTTGCCTAATACGCCGAATGAAACAATCCGCTTCGTTGTCGGTGGAGACATGTACCACGATAAGGTAGAACATCTTCTTAAAACACACAGGGCTGCCGCCAAACAAGCTCCTCAATTCGCCGTCTTGGGCGGAGACATCGCCTACTCTTCCACTAAGCGCATCAACAGCGGCACATCAAAGAACAGCAGATGGATCACCTTCTTTCAGGCTTGGTCAGAAGAGATGATCACGCCTGATGGCTTATCCATCCCCATCATCGCCGCCATTGGAAACCATGATGTGAACGGATATTATAGCCAGCCTCCAAAGGAAGCTGCGCCATTCTATGCTTTTTTCCCTTTTCCTGATGAAAAAGGATTTCGCGTACTCGATATCGGCGCTCATTTTTCGTTAATTATTCTCGATTCAGGGCACACTAATCCCATCGATGGCAAACAGTCCCAATGGCTTGAAAAAGTTCTCAGCGCAAGAAAGCATATTCCGCACAAATTCGCAGCCTATCATGTTCCTGCCTACCCGTCTGTTAGAAACTTCATGAACGACATCAGCATACAAGTGAGACAAAACTGGGTGCCGCTCTTTGAGCAATACGGGCTGGCTGCTGCGTTCGAACACCACGACCACGCCTATAAAAGAACCCACCCCATTTTGAAAGGGCATATCGATCAGTGCGGAGTCACGTACATAGGAGACGGCGCTTACGGCGTGGAGCGTGTGCGCCCTCCAAAAAGCCCTTTCCATACCTGGTATTTAGCACAAACAGCTCAGGTGAGACATTTCATTCTTGCCACAATCGATGGAAACTATCGAAAATATCAAGCAATCAACGCGGACGGAAAAGTTTTCGATCAGCTGCAGCAAGAGGTTCTCCATTCTTCTTTTTTTCCGTCATTGATATTGTTATACTGAAATGAACACGTGTCCATGGAGAGAATTCAGAAATGAAACGCTTGCTAATGATAATTTTACTATTTCCAGTCCTGTTGCCAGGAACCGATATGCCGGAAACCGGTACGCTGGTTGTTACCTATCAAACCGATAACAAAGGTGACCGCCTCAATCGGGTCCGCTTTTGGCTAACCTGCATTTCTCACATAAAAAACGGATCGCACAAACAAACTTTATATCCTCAAGGAGCAACTTACGTCGATGATGCAAATACACAGACACGTATGGTGGTGATTGAAGATCTTCCTCCCGGGGACTATTCCATCGATTTCGTTGTCCCTAATTTGGATGACCGTTTTTCTCCTGTCCCTCAAAGAAAAGCCAACATCGCCAGTGGGGAAACGACAAAAATCGACCAGAAGATCAAATTTAATCAGAAAAACCCTGCTTCCACCCCAGAGCATTCGCCGGATATCGCTCAAAATCTTCCCGATGAAACCGAACGGCAAAAAGAGGCCGATGTTTTCTACGGAAAACTGATCGTTTCATTCGATCTGCCTGACACTCCCAAACGTATAAGCGATATCCATTTCCGTCTCACTTCTCCTTTCGGGGAAACGACAGCCCATCCCATACCGGAAGATACCGTGATAGGCCTTGAAACCGGAAAAATGGTGATGATTCCCAAACTTCCTGCAGGGAACTATACTCTGGAATTTTTCGTTGAAGGATCGCAGGAAGCGCTCGCAAAAAAATCGTTCGCAGTGCAAGCAGACAGAACAAGATCTGTACATCAAGTCTTAACCATTGCCCCAACAGATGCAAAGACAGAAATTGCAGAGCAAGCCTCTCCATCGCTAATACTCATTGCCAATACACCTTCGGCAGAATTTGAACTGCTGGCTTTAGAGTCGGGAAAGTCTTATCAAGAAAAAGGAGAGAAAGCAAGTTTCAACGAGATTCCCACGGGTGTGTACGAACTGCGTTTTCAGAGCCGCGACCCTTTTTTCATCCCCCCTTCCACTGAAAAAATAGAGATCCGCAAAGAAGGTTTGATGCTCAAGGAAATCTCCTACACTCCCTTAGGAAAAATCGACATATCGACAAACGTTAACGAAGCGAAAGCGCAAATCACACCGATAGAAAAAGGGCTTCATCCTTATAAAAAAGAAATTCGAGAAGGAAAAGCCACTCTGTATCTTCCTGAAGGGCGATACCGCATCACCTTCCAACCGGTTAAAGGGCATGAAGATCCCGAACCTGTCGATATCGATGTGAGGCCTCTCCAAACACAACAAATCAACGTTCATTTTTAAAGAGTATGTCTATTAACACTTCATTGCATCTAAGCAGCATCTTCGACCAGATCGGACAAGAGACAAACGGGCAACGGGGCATGCTCGTCAAAGATAAGAACGGCTGCCAAGTCGTTCATTTGAATAAAGAAACGCTCCATTTTCTCACTTTTGATGAAGTGATCTATCTAGTGGATTCGTTTAAAAAAGAGCTGGAAACCAATCCGATCCGCGCGAGAAAAATTTCGGATGAACTCAAAGCTATGACAAAACGAAAAATGGAAAAGGAGGCTGAACAAAACGTTTTCATCCGCTTCATCCTGCAAATTGTCCAACGGATTAAAAATTTTCTTGGAAACCGCGGTTTTCTAACATCTTCGGGCTACGCAAAAGGATTGATCAAACACCTTGACAACCTAACCTTCTCCCCTTCAACTGTAGATCAATCTCCAGCAGCCCCAAATCCAGGAATAAGATTGCCAACTCCCATAAAAAGACAATCGACAATAGGGAAGAGCACAGCAATCCAGGCATTCAGAAAAGATCCGTCAGCCTGTACACCGTTTCACAAGACAATCCTCTTTAGAGATATCGACTCCTATCGCAGCTTGTGCGAGCTGATTCATGAAATTGCAGAGGCAAACCAAGCAGACTTCAACAACCCTTTAAGCCGTGTTGTTATTTTAGAGGCATTGAAATGGGTGAGAAAAGAAACGTCCGACCAAATTATCGAACAGATCACACAGTTGAAAAGCTTCAACCATCTTTTATTCTGCGAGATCCTTCATCTGATCATTGAAAAATCCAGAGAGCAAAAAGCTTTCAGCCTCTACAGCTTAGAATTACTCCTCAAGACTTATATGAGGAAAAAATGGCACCTTGGGAAACTTTCATTGGAAGATGAAACTTTGCTGCGAGGCATTTTATTGCTCATCAAATCCAAACCAAATGAAAACCCCACCACGCAATTTATTGACTGGATGATTGAAGGAAACAAGCTCTCCTCTAGAGGATGCGCTGCCTGCATTGAAGCTTATCGGGAAAAAATAAGGGAAAAGCCGTTGTTCGAGCAGTCCAATATCGTCTATCCAAATTTAAGATCGTTGGAAAATTATCTTGCAAATCCCCTTTAAATCGCCTACACGTTCTAAGAAAAGGGGATATCTAAAAGCGCTCCCTTTTCTAAAAGATAGGCATAAAGATGACGCATATGCCCACGGGGAGAGATGTTGTGCAAATTGGCAATCCCTTCTTTAGGAATATCCCAATAAGACAGATCAAATCTATCCGTTTCCATTTGCTCCTTCAAAGCTTCCACTTCCATTCCAAAAACGTAAAGTTTGACATCTTTTGCAAACAACTGGCTCATTGCAGACAAAATCCCGCTATCAAGATTTTCATAGAACCTCTCTTGCATGACCTGGATGAGATTGCCGATCCCTTGAGAAAAACGGAGGCTTTCGCTTGTATAACGGCCTAAATAGCCTGTCAGCTTATATGTTTCCGCAAATGAAGAAACCATCACGGGATACCCTAATTTCATCAATTTCAATGTGCAATCTTTGGATACATGATTTTGATGTTCATCAACATTTTTGATCGTCATCTCAAAAAAAGAAACAGGCTCTTTGTTTAATTGACCCTCAGACCTTAAGAAATCAAGCGATTTTTCCAAGATCTTCAGATACACAGGATGATCGAAGCGAAACAATCCCCTTTCAACCACAATCGGACACTTGTATAAAAGATCCAACGGAGGCGCAGCTTCCCTCTTGTTAGGTGTAAACATCACCGCATGGCAAAGCCCCTGTTTGACCAGATTTAGGTTCATAGAGATATTGTCCACTTCTTCGAACGCAGGACCTTCAAGGTGAATGAAATCTACCTCCATCCTCTCAATCCGCAAAGAGTCAAGCAAGCTATCAAGAAAATGCTCAAGATTATCTAAATAGTGATAAGAAGCATAAATCAGGTTGATTCCCAAAATTCCAAGCGCCTGCTGCTGAAGCAGATTGGTCTCATCCCTCATATTGACATGAATAATGACCTGGTTAGTCGTAGACTTGGGGGCTGTTTGGAATCTGATTCCCATCCATCCATGGCAGATGTTGGTTCCTTGATAATTGCGAGCTGAGACGGTGTTGGCAAATGAGAAAAAACGACTTTTTTCCCCTCTAAGTTCTTTCAACCTCTCTTCAAGCAAAGAATACTCACGGTCCACAATCGTCGTCAGTCTCTCCCGAGAAACGTATCGGGAAGCTTTTCCGTAAATTTCATCGCTGACCTTCATGTCATATGCAGACATCGTTTTCGCAATCGTCCCCGAAGCTCCTCCTGAGCGGAAGAAATGAGCTGCAGCATCCTGCCCAGCTCCGATTTCCACTAAAGAGCCGTAGATCGAATCATCCAAGTTGATCGATAATGCTTTTTGATGTGTGTCGAGAAGTTTATCAGTGCTCATAAGTATGGAAATACCAAAATCGATATTTTTTTTAAAACCCCTGATTGCGACCTAATCCCCGGATAAACGCTGTAGATGGACGGCAGATTTTTTAGTTTGTGACAAAGGGAATGTTCCTACATTCCTGAGGAGAAAAATGAAAAAGATGACGTTCAGCTATCAGATGTTTATCCGGGGATTAGGTCGCAATCAGGGGTTAAAGATATCGAATGATTATGATCCCTTTTCATCCAACGGCCAGCCCTGTTCTCCAATCAAAGGGACGAAACGGACAGACCCCAAATTCTCTTTGCGGAAAGCCTCCTGCCCAGTTTTCGTCAACCGGATCAAATTCTGTGCGTTTCTACTGCCAACCGGAACGATCAACCTCCCGCCTTCTTTTAACTGTTCGATCAATGCTTGAGGGAACGTCGGAGAGGAAGCGGTCACCAAGATGGCGTCATAAGGCGCATGCTCAGGCCACCCCAATGTTCCATCATCGAGTTTCACATAGACATTTTCATAACCTAAGGTTTGAAGCCTTAAACGGCTCTCCTTAGCTAATTCAGGGACCCTTTCGATCGTGTACACAGAGCTGCACAAATGAGATAAAACAGCAGCTCCGTATCCGCTGCCTGTCCCGATCTCCAAAACAACTGCGTTAGAATTCAAAAGGGCAGACTGAGCCATCAAAGCAACAATATAGGGTTGGCTGATCGTCTGGCCGCAGCCAATTTGAAGAGGCGAGTCTTCATAAGCATAAGAAACGCTTTCAGAAGGGACAAAGAGATGGCGGGGCACTTTAGACATACTGTCCAAAGTGGCGGAATCATGAATAGCACGCGGCAGAAGCTGCCGCTTCACCATCTTTTGCCTTTGAATCAAAAAATCACTCTTTTTGATTTTCCGACTCCGAAGCGGAAACAACATCAGTGATGGCTCCCTTTAAAACTTCGATCTTATTTCCATCAATCATTTTAAGAATGACAGTATCTCCTTGATCGCGATCAATATGACCGATAATTCCCATTACAGTCACCTTGTCTCCTTTCTTCAAACTGGAACGCTGCTCCTCCAACGCCTTCCTGCGCTTTTGCTCCGGACGCCACAAAATAAAGTAGAAAAATGCCATTGCAATAGCGATCATCATGATCGGCTGCAACATCCCGGGTTCAGGGCGGGTGCCGCCATCCTGAGCAAATAGAGCCGAGCTTGTTAATACAGTGAGAAATGCAGTCAAAGTCAATGTCTTCATAAATAAACCATTAATGTCATGAGATCGCATCGTCTTTCAGTGATGCGATCACGGGTAAATTTCGCAAATATTAGCATAAAATTCGGATAAAGTTTCATTTTGAATAGCTTGCCGAATTTTCTCCATGAAATCAAGGTAAAAAGAGAGATTCTGCATCGTCACTAAGGACAATCCTGTGATTTCAT
This sequence comes from Waddlia chondrophila WSU 86-1044, assembly GCF_000092785.1. NCBI lineage: Bacteria > Pseudomonadati > Chlamydiota > Chlamydiia > Parachlamydiales > Waddliaceae > Waddlia > Waddlia chondrophila. The sequence goes on along the minus strand of NC_014225.1, from coordinate 225,514 downwards.
TGACATTCAGCAAATGACGGATATACGCCTTGCTAAATTGAGAGGTATAACAATCTAAATTGGGGTCGAGAGGAGTAAAGTCTTCTGCATATTTACCAGCCTTGATCGAAACTTTGCCCGACCAAGTGAAGGCTGTTCCATTGCGCGCGTTGCGAGTCGGAAGCACACAGTCGAACAGATCAACTCCCCGCATAACTGCTTCGATAATGTTGCGCGGAGTGCCAACGCCCATAAGATAACGAGGTTTGTCTTTCGGAAGGTAAGGTTCGGAAACATCAAGCATCTCATACATCATCTCCGCCGGCTCTCCAACAGATAAACCTCCGATTGCATAGCCATCAAAATCTATCTTCGCCAATTCTTTCGTCGACTGCTCGCGCAAGTCGCTAAACATTCCCCCCTGCGTGATTGCAAAAAGAGCTTGATGCTCTCCCAACTCATAGTCGCGGCTCCTTTTTTCCCATCTCAGAGTGCGCTCCATCGCTTTTTCAATCCTGTCGCGACTGGCGGGATAAGGAGAGCATTCGTCAAACGCCATGACAATATCCGATCCGATCGCCTTTTGAATTTCCATGCTCTCTTCAGGCCCTAGAAAGTGGCGAGAACCATCAATATGGGATTGGAAATACACACCCTCCTCGGTTACTTTATTCAAGCTGGACAGTGAAAAGACTTGAAATCCGCCGGAATCTGTGAGAATCGGCCTGTCCCAATTCATCAATCGATGCAAGCCACCCGCTTTTTTCATGATCTCCATTCCCGGCCGCAGCATCAGATGATAGGTGTTTCCAAGGATAATCTTTGCATCCATCTCAAGCAGATGCTGGTTTGTGATCGTTTTGACAGCTCCTCTGGTACCTACCGGCATGAAAATAGGAGTCGGAATTTTCCCATGAGCTGTTTCCAACTCTCCCAGACGAGCTTTACTCTCCAAATCGGATTTGATAAGATGAAATTTCATGATTTTTTAGCAAGTAAAACAATATTTTCAATGTGAACTGTCTGAGGAAATTGATCGACCGGCTGAACTGCTTTCAATACATAACCGTCTTTCAGGAACTCTTTAACATTTTCGACTTGGGTTGCAGGATTGCAAGAAACATAAACAATCTTTGGCGGCCCAAGCTCCAACAGATGCTTGATTGCATGCGGATCCAACCCTGCCCGCGGCGGATCGACCATCACCACATCGGGATCGGGAAATAACTCTTTCTCTTTGATCTCCTCTAGCACCCTTCGCACAGCTCCTGTTAAAATTGTGAGATTTTCAATCCGATTCTCTTTGGCGTTATGGCGGGCATCATGCGCCGACTCAGGAGAGAGCTCCACCCCGACAACCTGTTTTGCTCTTTTCGCAGCACAAATCCCAAGAGTTCCCGTCCCGCAATAAAGATCGTAAACGACCTGTTCTTTTGAAATTTGAGCAAGTTCCAACGCGAGAGAATAAAGCTTTTCTGCTTGCAGCGTATTTGGCTGAAAAAACGCTGCAGGGCTGATGTGGAATAGCAAGGGCTCCAAGCCCCCTTCTGTCAGCATTTGAATATGCAGCTCCTCGCGGATTGTATCAGCACCATACAAATGCATCTCATAAAACTGGGTAGGATACCCTTTTTTAATTTGTTGGATGGTCAAAAAAATACTCAGTCTTTTGTCGGGGTCGACAGGTTCGATGGCATCCCTTACAAAAGCAACAAATCCCTCCAAGTGGTGCTTTTTGAGGGCAAAGTCGGGATTTCCCGACACGGTCAAGTTGACCATCCGATCTCCGGTGCGGATTCCCTCGCGCACAGTCAATGTGCGTAACGATCCTAAATCCTTGTATGAATGGTAGGCCTCTAATTCCGATTCTTCCCACCAATCCCTTACTGCCGAAACTGTTTCGATAAACCACGGGTTGGTCAAATGGCACTCCTGCAAATCCATCACTTTTCCTCTTCCCTGATCCATCATCAACCCGAGATATTTATTGCCTTCAAGATCGGTTGAAAAGGAAAACTCCATTTTATTTCGGTAATTCCAGGGCGTATCGCACGGCACAATCTGATAGAGATCAACAGAATCGGTCAGCAAATGTCCAAATTGATGCTGAATCAACAATTCTTTTTCTTTCAGTTGTTTGGAATAAGGCATCTGCTGCCATCTGCACCCGCCGCACACTCCAAAATGCGAGCATTTTGGAGCAATTCTATCTGGAGACGGCGCCATGATTTCATCAAGGCGGCTGCGATAAATTCCTGACCGTTTTCTTGAAAGAGTCGTTTTTACTCGATCGCCGGGAACGGCAAAGGAAACTTCCACAGGCCAAGTTTGTTCATCTTGCCTGAGGAAATAGCCAATGCCATTGCCTTTTTTGGAGAAGTTGACAATATCAACTTCGACTTGACACTGCTTATTACGTATAGACATAAAAAATTGAATAATTTAAGAATTCCAGTATAGTCGATGAACCCAAATAATGACGATGAGAATTTATAAGAAAAAAGGGAGACGAATGCCTCCCTTTCATCAATTGAAATCGTGAGAGAAAGACTATCTAGCTCTTTTTCTAGGAAGTTTAGCTGTTTGCTTTCTTTTAACTGTTAAAGCTCTAGCTCTAGCTGTCGTTTTCTTTGCAGCTTTTTTCTTTGCTGGTTTTTTAACAGCTTGTTTAGCTGCAGGCTTTTTAGCAGCCGTCGTTTTTTTAGCTACCGCCTTCTTTGCTGCAGGCTTTTTCTTGGCCGCAGCTTTTTTTGCAGGCTTCTTGGCAACGGCTTTCTTAGCAGTTTTCTTTACCGCTTTCTTTTTGCCTTTAGAAGATTTCTCAGCTTTGATAGATTCTTTGCGATACAATTTAGCCACTTTTTCTAAACGGATCGTCCCTGTTCTTACACGCTGAGAGGCAGCTTTGTTACCTGCTTCAGCCTTTTGAAGGTCATCGATTAGACCTGTAAAAAGGCTCCTCATTTCGTTGATAGTTTTACTGAGCGCCATGTAAATGCCCCTCCTTATTTGATTCATAGAGTTTTTCATGACAATTATCTGAATATTTTTTTAGGTATTATTATGCAACATATTTCTTGATATTTGCGAAAAAAATTGATAAATTTAACCGGTCAATTTTCAAAATTGGAATTTGAACAACGATCGTGATATTCTATCTTGCATGAAGAAACAACTTCTTATCGCATCGCTGTTCACCCTCTCCATGCCACTATATGGAATGGATAAAGGCTGTTTGGAAAAAGCTGATCGTTACTTTGAAGCAACCCTATTCGATCAAGCCGAAGCGCTTTATCTTGAAGCATTGCATCTAGAGCCTCGTCCAAGCCCTCATGAAGCGTACATCAAAAGACAACTAGCCAAAAGCTACTACATCAAAAAACGGTATCAGGAGATCGTCGCTCTTTTTTCCGACGCCGGCAGCGAATCCTTTATGGAAGATGATAGTGATTCTTCTTTAGAATGCCTCTTTCTTTTAGGAAAAAGTTTGAACAAGCTGCAGCAATACGAGCGCGCCATCTCTCCACTCGAACATTTCCTTAAAATGAAAAAACGTGCACAAGAGGTCTATGCCGACGACGCCAAATTCGAGCTTGGCCTTGCATTTTTTCAACAAAAACAGATGATGAAAGCGAAAGCCGCATTTAATAAAATCCCCCTCAAAGGAAACCAACCGAAACTTTACGCTCTTGGACAGCTTTACCTTGCGCGCATTGCTGTTTTTGAAGAAGACAGCTCCGCAGCGGAGCAGCACATGCGGCAGCTCGAAGGGTTGCAAGTGGAGTTTTCACCTTTTGCCGCAGAATATATTAGAGGAGAGCTCCACTACCGTAAAAACGAGTGGGAGCACGCCTCCTCGGCCTTTGAAAACGCAATTCCCCCTCAAGATTTCGAGCCGTTTCAATGGCACGCAGATGCCCTTTATTATTTGGGCTGGTGCTATCTCAACATGGGAAAATCATCCGGAAATCTCCGTTATTTGGAGCAAGCAGCGGCAAGATTCGACGAACTTGAATCCATGCAGCCCTCGGAAAGGACTCGATTATCCTTAAGCCAAGCACTGCTTGCAAGCCATCTCATTGCTCCTAACGACAAGATCGTTGAGAAACTGAACCGACTGCTGGGGCCTGAAGTCCAATGGAAAAAAAGAGATCACAAACACGAAGCGCTGTTCATTCTTGCCGAATCCGCATCCGACTTTACAGAGAGGAAAAAGCTGCACCGCCAGCTCGTCCACGATTCTTTTTCCGATTCTCCTCTTTACAGCAAATCGTGGTATGTCAAAGGGCTTAGCGAACTTGAAGAAGGGGAAAAACTGAATCAGAATCCTCAAACAAAAAAAGAAGCAGGCAAGTTATTCGAACACGCAATCGTCTCATTGGGCAAAAGCTTCGACTCACTGTATTCGGAGCATCCCAAAATTGCGGTGAACGCTCTGAAACAGCAAATTTACGCGCACTACTATTTACAAACCAAAGAAGGTTTACTCAGATCTCTTTCCATAATCAGTCAGCTGCTCAACCAATACCGTGAAAATCTCTTCCCCTTATTAAGCAACCCCGATGAAATCTATTTTCTTCAAGGGCTTGTTGCCTCGCAATTATTGGATTGCGAGGAGAAGCGCACATTCTTCAGCATCGCTGAAAATTCCCTCAACCATTGCATTGAAAGCTACCCCAAAGGGCCTTATTTACCTCGGGCGCTCCATCTTCTCGGAACGCTGCATCTTCAGGAAGGAAACTACGCGCAAGCTGAGCGAGCCTTTTTAAAGCTTGCACACCTTACCCCTCCCACCAACCTTAACGGAGAAGCGTGGTACTGGGCAGCAGAAACTGCTGAAAAATCCGGTCAAGAGAAACAGGTTGTCCAGCAACGAAGAAAACGCGCCTATGAGCAAATTCCTCTTTCCCCCCTCGCAGATGCGGCCTATTTCCGTTATTATTCCTATAGCGACTATCTCAACGGAAACCCAAACGCTGTGCAACATCTCAACGAACTAGAGATCCGTTTTCCCCATTCTCCTTATCTCATGATTGCCAAGTATCTGTTAGGCCTTGAGGCAATCAGTGAAAGAAAAACTCCAAACGGCAAAATCAAAAAGCCCTCCGATCCCCACCTTGCGGTTGAACTTTTCAACGCATCTGCCAGCCTCTTCAGCGAACTGCCGATCCCGGAGCAAAACACCGCTTATTTTTCCATGGTCCGCTTCCGCTCTCTGATTGAGCAATCGTTTGCTCTCAAATCTCAAGGAAAAGACGAGGCATCCATTGAGCTCTTAAAAAATATTTATGAGGAATGCCGAAGCTGCGAACACTCAAAAATTGAAGAGGAAGCCGCTCTCCTCCTTGTTCAGGGCTATTTGGATCAAGCAAACAATAACGCCGCCAGTTCCATTCTTGCCGAAATTCTAGAAAAATATCACCTCACTAAAACCACGCGCGGCTATTATCTATCTCGCGCATGGTACCAGCGAGGAGTTCTTGCGATGAAGCAAGAGAACCCTCTTTTTGCCGAGCAATGTTTTCAACGCGCCGAGGATGCAGCAAAAGGAAAAATTCTCAGCACTGATGAACTCTTAGATCTCTGGATTCAGCAGAGCATCAGTTTTCAGGAGCAGGGAAAAACGGATGAAGCGATGCTGATCCTATCCAAGGTGATTAACTACGACGCAGTGTCTGCGGAACGGTTGCGCGCAATGTACCTACGCGCAAATATTTATGAATCTCAGGGACGGAAAGACCTGGCACGCCGTCAGCTGCAAGCGATAGCATCCAAAGGGGGTCCCTGGTCCTTGAAAGCAAAAGAAAAATTGGACAAATACTATGGCTATCAATGAGTATCTAGCGACAATCTTCCACTACAATTCAAATTGGAACATTATCCTCATCCTGATCGGATTTTGCTCTATTGTCAGCTTTACGATCTTTATCGAGCGGCTCATGCATCTGAAAAGGTCTGAAATCGACACAAATAGTTTTATCCTACAGCTAAGGAAGCATATCAACGACGGCGATGTGATCGAGGCCATCCACACATGCGAGAAAACAAAAGGGACCATCTCAAACATTGTCAAAGCGGGACTTGCGAAACACAATCGCAGCAAAGAAGAGATCGAAAATTCTATGGAAATCGCTGGCATGATCGAGATTGCTCAATTGGAAAAAAACGCAAAAATCCTGTCCATCATCGCTCATATTGCACCACTAGTAGGGCTTTTGGGCACTGTACTCGGTTTCATTCAGGCATTTGCCGAAATGCGGATGAGCGGCCTCGTCGATATTTCCGCTAATCGAATCGGAGAAGCGATGGAATATGCCCTTGTGACAACTGCCGCAGGGCTTGTTGTGGCGATCCCTTCAGTCCTGGCATACAACTACGTCGTCAGCCGGATCGAAGGATTTATTTTAGAGATCCAAACCTCTTCTTCGGAAATTGTGGACCTTCTTGTTTATCAAAAGGAATATTAATGCGATTCAAGTCTTCGCTAAAGCCTTCCAGCTCTCTTATCGATTTAACTCCTTTAGTCGACGTTGTCTTTTTGATGCTGATTTTTTTCATCATCACCTCAGATATCTTGCCATTAAAATCGCTAAATATTGAAAACCCCACGCTGGAAAAAGATTCCGCTCCTCTCACGACGCAGCTGATTATTGTCATGGATGCTCAGAACGTGATTTACGTTGGATCGCGAAAATCGATTGTCGATCTCGTTTCTCTGAAAGAACACTTACAAGAAGAGCTGAAAAAACTGAAGAAGCAAAATTTTGGCATGGAACCCACTGTTGTTTTGAGCATTGATCAACATGTAGACTATGGATCGTTTCTTCATCTGTTTTCCATTTGCCAGGAATGCACCTCGCGCCTGCGTCTTGTGTATAAACCTGCCGAATCGCAACAAGCAGAATATTTCTGATGCTGCATCTTGAGAAACCATCGCCAACTGACTCCGCTTATGTCACGCTACGGGAACACACTAGGATGTTCACCCCGACCTTTTTGCGCGCTTTAAGCCTTGCCTGTTGCTTCCACCTCACAGGGTTTGTCCTCTTCCACGTGCAACCCTTTCGAATCGCTCAGACAAGCACCCAGTTTCCTCCGGTTCAAGTCAACATCGAGATGACGCCTCCTAACAGCGCCATCTATGCAAATGTAGAAGTGGAAAGCTCCCGCCGCCGCACACTTCCGGAACCTGTGCTTCCCAAGCCTTTCATTCCCCGCCTTTCCCTCAATTCTCCAAGCCGTGCAGAGGTACTGCCTTCCGAAAAACCTTTTCCGATGACTCCAATCATCTTTGAGGAGCCAGACGCACTGATCGACGAATGGATCGCTTTCGATCCGGCGCCTTCATCTAAAATAAAAGCGCCTCAAATCCGTCTTTTAGGCGCACTGTCCAATCGGTTGCCGATCCTCAACACTTTACCTGTTTCAACTTTCCCCCTCAAAAAAAGCTCTCTTAAACGGTTGACCTATTCAGTTAAGATCGACGATCGAACAGGAACCATTTTTTGGTATTCAGCGCAGTCGGAAAACGGGTTCACCGATGAAGCAGAAGCCATTTTGAAGAGCATCCGATTTGAGCCTTTGGCAAACGGATTTGTTACAGAAGGACAGATCGAACTACTGGGAGTATCAAATGATTGAACTGACTCCCATCACAGCTTTGATGCTTTACCTTTGCATCACTTTGGCGACTCTTCTGGGAATTTGGGCGCGTTATCACTTAAAATCGCGGAAGCAGAAAGTGATCATCGTGGAACAGGAATTGCTGGTTTGCGAGTACTGCCATTTTGCTTATCTCGATCAGATTGGCAAAGAGGTGACCTCTTGTCCCCAGTGCGGTTCGTACAACAAGAAAAATCAGTATGGAGATTCCTGAAATCTTTAATTACCGACGATCTAAAACAGCAAGCGTCAACCGGGTCGAAGAGACAAGATCCCCTTCTTCATTTTCAATTGCAATGTCCCAAACTTGGGTTTTGCCACCGATATGCACAGGTCTCGCAATCCCGTAAACCCAGCCGCTTCTCGCCATTCTGATGTGATTAATATTAAGCGAAAGCCCTACACAAACCTGTTTGTCTATCTCCACGCAATGGCAAGCAGCGACACTGCCCAGAGTCTCCGCCAAAACACATGAAGCTCCCCCATGCATAATGCCAAACGGCTGCTTTGTGCGATCATCGACCGGCATTTTCCCTTTAAGAAAATTTTCTCCAACCTCAGTAAATTCAATACCGACATGCTCGGTCATCGTTTTCTCTCTGATCGCGGAGATCGACTCAATTGTGATTGGGCTCTTCCAAATAGACATCATATACCTTCCCGTAATATGCTATTTTCATGTCAAAAAGTCCAGATTTCATTCGACACCTACACTCTTTAGGAGCAAAAACAATCATCGAAAAACTCTCCCCCTATCTGACAGACGAGAGAAAGCGGAAAATCGATCCTGTCGTCAAATACAGGATCCAGTCAATCCAAACCGCTGCCGAAGCTCCCTCCGATATCCATAACGCGCTTGCTATGGTTCGCACCGCCGAAGCTTTAGGTCTCACTGATGCGCATCTCATTGGAAAACCAAGAAAAGGAAGAGGAAGGCAAACAATGCGTGGCTCCGACCGCTGGATGAACCTTCACTCGCATTCATCACTCGACACATTTCAAAAATCAATGAAAGGATTCGTGATTTATGGAGCAACACCTCATGGCAATACCCCTCTGCACGCGCTTTCTCTGGATCGTCCCTGCTGTTTTTTGTTTGGGAATGAAAAAAATGGGCTGACAGATGCCGCCTTGAACATCTGCACCAGCCATTTTACCATCCCTATGTACGGATTTTGCGAAAGCTTCAACCTCTCTGTCGCCGCCGCAATCACCCTTCACCATGCCGTCACTGAAAAAAGAAAACTTTTAGCTTCTCCGGGCGACCTGTCAATAGAAGAAAAACAGGCAGAAATCGCCTGGTTTTATTTCAAATCAGCCGGAAAGCAGCTTTCAAACCTTATCTTAAACCGCTAATCTCCTCTAGCGTGTTCAGGCATTCATCAACTGAAATCCCAATGGGATGATAAAAATGTTCTAAATTGACAACTTCCGGAGCTTCTTCTATCTCTGGTAAACATCGAACGCACAAATCCACTAATTGCCTATACAGATCTCGCTCCTTGTCGGAAAAGTTCACTTTGCGCTCCAATTTAGCAAAATCGATATCATCAATATCATAGCTCAGCTCCGATGAAAGCATTTGAAAAAGAATATGTCCTCCGGAAACCGTGTGGATGTCAAAGGCAATCTCGCTAAATGACCTTTTTAATTCAATAAGCTCCTCCTCAAGAACTTTTGTCTTAGCTTTATAAACTTCAATCTTCTCTTTTTCCAGTTTGCTCTTAACTTTATTCTTTTTTAACTTCTTTCTAACCTTTGCTCTCTGCTTAGAAGACATTTGAAGGGCTTCCAGTCTTAAAACAATCGCCTTGGCAGTTTTTTCAGCCCATCTTTGGTGATTAATTTTAAGAGAATCAACTGAAAACCCTCCGACAGGGTCTCTTGCAAAATGCTCCGATCGATATAAATCGTCATTTAAGAAAACCGCTTGATCAAAATCAGAAATGTGAAACTTGAGCTTTCCATTAGAACGCTGCCTAATGAAAATATTGGAAGACTTAATATCTGCATTGAGAATTTTAGACCTATTCAAGTGAATGATGCCTGAAAAAATCTGGTGGGCACCGTCAATCATCTGCTCCAAATTCAACTCTCTTTTATTTTTATTTTCATTTCCCTCCATATCGACAGGACTTAAAGCCGCCGACAAATCAGAATCATACCGGGCGCTCAAAAGCCCCACAAAAGAGCTTGACCGCGAACTCATTCGAAAAACTAAATACGGAGCTCTTTGGAGCCCATTACATCTACCTTTCGGATTGATTTTTTTCAAATGACTCGCCTCTATATCGAGAGAAGTTTTCCTTTCTAAGATCTTCTGAAGATCTTGACCAAAAGACTTTTTAAGCACTAATACTCGATTATTGTTCAAGTTCCACACTTTGTGTATCTTGCCCGCACCTCCTCGGCCAATTTGCACCCCTATGTGGACAATGCATCGATCTTTAGAGCTCTCATTTCTAGAAATTGATAAAAATTTTCCTTTCACTTCACTTTCTTCGCCTATAAGATGGAAAACCCTCGTCTCCACATCTTCAACCCTGCAAACCTGTTCAAGTAGAACTGACAAACTCTTTGGCGTCATCCCTGTATCATAATATTTTGTTGCCCCTGACTCGAAATAGGGACGCATCAACCTCCCATCTTTAATGACGAGCCTCTTTGTAATCTCCCTGAGCATCTCATCAATCTTTCTCTTCCTCTCATCAGGCTCTATCTTTTGCTTTTGGGAAACCCTCTTCGCTTTTCGTATGACTTCCGATACTAACGGATCTCTCTCTACCACTCTTGAATGTATAAGATATGTTTTATTTGAATCTTCTCTATGATACACACGATATTCTCCAATCACCTCTTTAGCATATTCATCAACTTTATCTATCGTTTCTAAATTTACTTTCTTGCTCTTACCACTTGATTGAAGATGATGAATGCTTTTCCCAGCCTTCTTCTCCGAAGCACCTTTTAAAGATTCATAAAATGCAATACGTTCTTTTACTTTTATAGTCATATCCATAAACTCTATTTAAAAAATTCTCGGTCATGCTTATTTTATATAAAATATTTTTTCAAAAAATATTTTTCGAAAAACCCTCCTAATTAATGGAAAAACATTCCTATTTATAAAAATTTAACAAATAAAATATTTATAAAAACTTAATGTTAAATTAACAGAAAAAGCATAAGATAAGTAATTCAACAATATATTTATGGAAAATTATGCAAGTCACACCTAGAAATTTTTTTACAGACTTTATGCTGGATCCTTTTTCTGAGAAAATCAGTGCAACAGACCGCAAAATCTGCTTTATTGCATCACTTTGTCTAGGATTACTGACAGCAGGACTTATCCATCTTGGCATGATCATTTACAACTGGGCATCCCGGCGTATTAAAGACCCTACCCATGTGCAGAATGAGAACAAAGAACCTAACCATTCTCCTCCTTTACATCGCCGCATCTCATCGGCAGATCAAAGAGATATCAAAATCATTCAACGCGAATTGGAAGCAACATTAAGAACCCTTGAAGATCAGGTTACAGATTGTAATCGACTGGATGATTTCAAAAAATTATGCCAACAAATTTTTGATAATTCCTCTCAACTGATCACCGAATGTATGGAAGAGCCTGAGCTGCGCCAATTCATCATTGAAAGCACAAAAAACGAACTCAGTGCACTGATTTCAACTGCTGCTGGAATTGAAAAATTTCCGGAAGCGCAAGACTCTTTCGACGAGGCAAAGTGGAGACATGGAATTTCTCTTTTGATCCGCAAAGGCAGGCACCACTATAGACCTGAAATGAACGATGAACTTAGCGCAATTGTGAAAATAGGGCCCAACATCAATACAAGAGCTGATTTATGGTTCAAAGGAACGATTTTGCACGATTTAGCAAAATTTGGGGAGCCGAGCGAATTCGTCGCTATTTTTGCCGATAACGGAATCGATTTTAATATTCAGGACAGATGGGACAATACTGCGCTTATCTGGGCAATCGCAAATGGAAATAACAGTATGGCTTCAGAAATCCTTAACTACCCTCAAAATCTAGACCTTAAAGGCTTGGGAAACTCCGCACTGCATCTGGCGATCGCCAAGGGATATAAAAACCGCACGAGAGATGGAAAACCCCTAACGATTTCCAATCTTCAACTCGTCCAGAAATTGGTCGATAAAGGCGCTGATCCAAATCTGCGAAATAAAAATGGATACACAGCTCTTCATCTAGCCTGCATTCGCCGCGACGCCCCGATGATTGAAGCACTGCTTAAAAACGGAGGAGATTTATCCATCCAAACAAACGATGGAAAAACCTGTAAAGAGCTGTTGGAATACACATTCAAAGAAGCAGGTGCAATCATCAACGAAGTCACTTCAGTCTATCTTCTACCAAAAGACGATTTCGACAGTGGCTATGAGGAATGCAAGAAACTTATCTGATCGCTATCCGTTTCGAAAAAATAAATTCAGAAACCAGTTCCAAGCGGATCGGAAAAATCCTAAAATTGCATTGATCACTCCACTCAACCATGACGTTTGCTCGTTTTTTTCAACCTTTTGGGCCTCATTTGGAATAGGTTGAAGATCATCAATCACAACAGGTTTCTCTTGAAGATCATTTAATTGACGAATGATTTGATCTCTTCTTATTAAAAATTTTTCATCCAATTCTTCAAGACATTCATAGATTCTATCAATATCACCAGACTGACCCAAGCAATTGCGATAACTATTTCCATTTTTAAATAGCATTTGAAATTTAATCTCCGACAACGAAGTGTTATTCTCTCTTCCTTTTCTAATCTCTTTTATCGCTTGAAGAACATTTTGCAAAGATTCTCGACCATTTGGAGAAATATTTTTTTTCAACCTTTCTTCGATCCGCTCAATGATTCCATTCAGCATCTCCTCATTTATGAGAGTTTGGAAAAAATATTCCTCCTTTTTTTGGATTCCCTTCTGAATTTCCTCAAGCTCTTCCGTCAACATTTCAATTTTATACTCATCGGAAGCTAAATACGCTTGCTTCCTCTCTTTTTCCTCGCATGTCAAGAACTGTTTTTTTTCGAGCTTACCAAATAATTTCCATATTTTATCATCATTGACTTTCCCAAGATCGACGTAATCTTGCTCCGATTGCACTCCCAATTTATGATAGAGATAAGCTTTTACACATTCTTGCTTCTCTGCATCCGATCCGAAAAGAGCAGCAGAAAACTCACGAATCCTATATAGAATGTGATCTCTTCCCCACACAGATTCATTCTGAACAGAATAATTCCCGAATCCTTGAAAAAATTTATGACTCTTAGAATCATAAAAGCGCCCCGCCCCATTCCTGCATAAATCCATATTTTGGCTAAAAAGATCACTTAAGTTTCTATATCTATCAATTGCAGGCTTTACATGACTTTCGTATTGGCCGTTGTTATATTGTTGATAAAGATACTCTCTTCCTAAACGAATATTATTCTCATTCATAATAAAACCTCATTTTTTAAGATTAATACAAAATAATTAAGCAATTATAAAGATCTTTCAATTAAGAAAGTGACATTTCCAACTTCTGGTACTTAAACAGCTGATCTCGATAACGCGCAGCATCTTCAAACTGCATCTCTTTAGCAGCTTTCTTCATTTTCCCTTCATATTCCGCAACCTTCTTTCTTACCTCCTCCAAAGTCAAATAAGGGTGGGGCTCTTCAGCTGCCATCAATTCCTTTTGCGGCATCGGATAAGAGACATTTGCTTCAGCTCCAGGCACAGCCAAAGAAGAGATCTCTCTTTTGACTGTATGAGGCGTAATCCCATGCTCGCGGTTGAAAGCTTCCTGATTGGCGCGCCGTTTTTCCGTAATTTCAATGGTGCGGCAAATCGATTTTGTCAATTTGTCGCAATACATGATCACTCTTCCATTTTCGTTTCGGGCAGCGCGGCCGCACGTTTGAATGAGAGAAGTTTCGCTGCGCAAAAATCCCTCCTTGTCAGCATCAAGAATGGTCACCAAGGATACTTCCGGGATATCCAGCCCCTCTCGAAGGAGATTGATCCCTACCAGAACGTCAAATAGACCTAACCGCAAATCCTGAATGATCTGCACGCGTTCAATCGTATCAATATCTGAGTGCAAGTACTTGGCCTTGATATTCAAATCGACAAGATAATTGGTCAACTCCTCGGCTAACCGCTTCGTCAGGGTGGTGACCAATACTCGGTTCCCTTTCAGGGTTTCTCGACGGATCTCGTCCAGCGCATCATCCACCTGTCCAACAGCTGGCCGTGTCTCAATAATCGGATCGAGCAATCCTGTCGGTCGAATCACCTGTTCCACTAAAAGGCCTGCAGCCTCCTTAATTTCCCACTCTCCCGGTGTCGCGGAAACATAGACCACCTGATTAATACGGCTGTAGGTTTCCTCAAATCTTAAAGGGCGGTTGTCATAGGCGGAAGGGAGCCGGAATCCAAAATCGACCAGCGACTGCTTACGCGCTCTATCCCCGTTAAACATCGCATGCAACTGAGGAATCGTTTGATGCGACTCATCAACAATCAACAAATAGTTGCTAGGAAAATAGTCGAGAAGACACGAAGGCGCCTGTCCCTCTTCTCTTCTACCAAAATGGCGCGAATAATTCTCAATCCCTTTGCAAAACCCCACCTCTTTGATCATCTCTAAGTCATAACGGGTGCGTTCCTGAATACGCTGCAGCTCGATCAGTTTCTTTTCCCTGTCAAAATAGGCCATTCGCTCTTCAAGCTCTGCCTTAATCGTTTCGATCGCCTGCAAGCGGATCTCTTCAGGAGTGACGTGGTGGGAGCTTGGATAAATAGTCGCCTCATCGATTAAGCGGATCATCTTTCCGGTTAAAGGATCAATCTCGGTCAACCTCTCCAATTCATCTCCAAAAAATTCCAGACGCAGCGCCAAATCCTCCTCATAGGCAGGAAAGATATCAATGATCTCTCCGCGCACACGGAAAGTCGCACGGAAAAAGTCATAATCGTTGCGCTTATACTGCATCTCAACCAAGTGCAAAAGAAGATCATCGCGCCGGTATTCAACTCCTGTTTTGATGTGCAGATTCATCCCGCGGTAGTACTCAGGAGAGCCTAATCCGTAAATGCAGGAAACAGATGCGACAATCAAGACATCTTCCCTTTCGAGAAGCGATCGGGTAGCGCTCAAGCGCATCTTGTCGATCCGATCATTGATCGACATATCTTTTTCAATGAAAGTATCGGTGCGCGGAATATAGGCTTCCGGCTGGTAGTAGTCATAATAGGAGACAAAATATTCAACGGCATTTTCCGGGAAAAAAGCTTTGAACTCCTGATAGAGCTGAGCTGCAAGCGTTTTGTTGTGCGCCATCACCAATGTAGGGCGCTGCACTTTTTGAATCACGTTGGCCATCGTAAACGTTTTACCGGAACCTGTGATCCCCAATAAAACTTGCGATTTCCTGCCTTCTTCGATTCCTGCAGCAAGCTTCTCGATGGCTTGCGGCTGGTCTCCTCTCGGCTGGTAGTCTGTATGTAGCTTAAACCTCACTTGCGCTCTTTTGCCATTTTTGAAATCTTTTTCCAGGCGCCGCTCATTCCCATCGCACTCGTCATCTCTTTGACCGTCTGATTGGAAACCTCGATCATCTTCTGAGTCCCTTCGTAAATCACCTGTTCAACGAACCCTTTGTCCTGAGCAAATTGTTCCCGCTTTTCTCTGATTGGGTCCAGGAAAACGTTCAACGCAGCAGCAAGCTTTTGCTTGACTTCCACATCGCCGACAGTTCCTGCCCGGTAACGCGTTTTTAACGCCTCTACTTCCTCTTTATCGGGATTAAAGATCTCGTGATAAATAAAAACAGGATTGCCTTCAACAGTCCCGGGAACATCTGCACTGATACGATTGGGATCGGTAAACATTCCCTTCACTTTTTTTTCCACGCTCTTCGGATCATCGGAAAGAAAAATAGCGTTGCCGGCTGATTTGCTCATTTTCCCCTTCCCATCTGTCCCGATCAAGGTAGGGACATCGCTTAAAAGCACCTCAGGAAGAGGAAACACCTCGCCATAGTATTGATTGAACTTGCGGGCAATTCCGCGGGACAGCTCAATATGCGCCTCGTTATCTTTGCCGACCGGAACCAAATGCGCACGCGGCATAAGGATATCGGCCGTCTGCAGCACAGGGTAGCCGATCAACCCAAAAGGGATGCTTTCCGCATCGATATGAGCGTTCCGAGCCATCTCCTTAAGGCTGGGAAGCCCTGTCAATCTATTGAAAGAAATCATCATCTCAAAGTAGAGATTCATCTGATAGACTGCCGAGGTTGCCGATTGAAGATAGATCGTCGACTTAGACGGATCGATGCCGCAAGCAAGGTAATCCAGGACCATTTCCCGAATATTGCCGCGCATCTCCATGATGTGCTCTTTCTCAGGTTTTGTTGTCAGTGTATGCAAATCGGCGATGATGAAATAGCAATCGTACTTATCCTGCAGAGCTACACGGTTCTTTAACGAACCGACATAGTGGCCCAAATGCAATTTTCCCGTCGGCCTGTCTCCGGTCAATATCCGTTTTTTTTCTGCCATTTTATCCTCCAAACACTCCAAGTTTATTGGCTGCCTCTCCAATGATAACGATAAGCGAAACCACAATGACGGCTGCCAGCGCCGGTTTCCCTCCGGGAACGGTAAAGCTTCCTTTCAATCCCTTTCGGTAGCGCCCTGCCCAAACCATCAACGGCGGCATCAAACCTAAAAGAATCACAACGCCAAAAGCACCTGCGTACTCCAAAGCGCTCAAGAACGCCCGCGGCGACAGTAAGATGAAAAATAATGGGGGAACAAATGTTAAAGCCACAAGAAAAAATCGACCCGCATGCGTTTTTTTGATGTGCAAACCATCGGCTAAAAAGTCAGAGAGGCTTAATGTCACTCCGAGGAAAGAGGTCACGATGGCAAAAAAAGAGAACATCTGGGCAACCGCAGAAACAAATGAACTTCCCAGCTGTTCGGAGAGAAGGGCTGCTCCATTTACCCCTTCGCGAAGCCCTTCCCGAATACCGGACACCCCTTCGATCGGAACAACTCCAAGCGTGATCATCTCCCAAAGAATATAGACGACCAAGGGAATGACGCTGCCGACCAAAATCACTTTTTTCAGCTGCACAGGATTGTGGTGTAAATAGGTTGTCAGCGTAGGAATGATGATATGAAACCCGAATGACGTCGCTGCAACAGAAACAGCGAGCCAGAAATTCCCCCAGTCGGCATAGGAAAGAAGGCGGTAATCGACATGCGGCACCATGAAAAGGGTCATGACCGAATAGGCAATCACTAAGCCGAACATCAGAATGCGGTTGATGACATCAACATATTTTGTCCCTTCATAGACGAAAAACCCAAAAATCAAAAGCAGTGGAAGCGCCCCCACCCAGTCGGGAATTCTCACTCCTACGGCCATTTTCACGCAGTTGACAATCACAGGGGCTCCTCCAGCCAGATAAGCCGTCGTCAACAAATAAAGCAGAAATAGATAAGCTGCCCAGCTGACAAGCTCCCCAACTCTTCCGACTGTTCTCTTAGCCATAGTGATCATATTGATGTTTTCACCCAGCCAAAGATTCACTTCCAGCAAAAGGAAAGCTGTATAGGTCATGTAGATCCAATACAAAAGAAACAGGAACAAGGTAGGTCCAAATCCGGCAAGGCCTGTCACAACCGGCAAGGCAAGCATCCCTGCTCCAATCGTTGTTCCCGATACGAGGAGGATTCCCCCTAAAACTTTATTTTTTATGATCATCTCGTCGTTACCATTTCCAAGCAAACAATTGCAATTGATACAATAAAGATCAGAGCCAACACCCCTTTTCCTCCCGGAATTAAAAGCGGCCCCTGAAGATTTTTTCTGTAACGGCCTTGATAAGCCATGGCTGCCGGCATAACTCCAAACAGAATAACTGCTCCAAATGCGCCGGCATAACTCAACGCCTTCAGAAAAATTCCAGGATAGAAAAGAGCAAAAAGAAACGGAGGAGTAAGCGATAGCACACACAGCTTAACTTTGCCTGAACCGGTTTTTCTGATATGCAATCCATCAGCTAAAAAATCGACAAAGCTCAACGACACGCTTAAAAACGACGTGATGATTGCAAAGAAGGCAAACGCCTCCGCCAAATCAACGACCCACGCACTTCCCACAATATTGCGCAGCGCTCGAGTCGCCATATCGCCTTGACCCAGTGCCTGCCGAAATCCATTTTCGCCATCCAGGGGAATTAACCCGAGGATCAACCACTCCCACATGAGATAGATGACCAATGGAATAGCGCTTCCGGCTACTATGGAAAAACGCAATTTTTTAACGTCGCGGTCCAGATAGGTTGCCAAGCTCGGCACCAAATTATGAAAGCCGAAAGAGACGATCATCGCCGGTATCGCATAAGCAGATGCGCTCCAGTCGACATGGGAAAGCAGGTCGATCCTCACGTGGCGGCTTCCTACGCAGACAAGAATCAAATAAGAAGCGGCCAGACCCAACATTAAAAGCCGATTGACGCGATCCACCATCGTTGTGCCCAGATAAAGAAACACAGAAAAAAGAAGGGTTAAAAACAAGCTGCCTGCCCACTCCGCAACAATGACTCCTGTCAATGTTTGCAAACGATCGGCGATGAGCTGCCCACTGGCTGAAATATAAGCGACCATCAACGAATAAAAAAGAAACGCAAACAAAAACCACGCCATAAAAGCTCCGATTGGACCAAGCGTACGGGAGGCCATCGTAACGACGTTCACCTCTTCCTTAAACCACAAATTGACTTCCAGCAGCAGCAGACCTGTGGCAGCCATGAACAACCAACAGAAGAAAAATAGGAGGCAAGTCGGAAGGAATCCGCCGAGCGCTGTAAGGACAGGAAGGCCAAGCATCCCTGCGCCAATGCAGCAACCAGCGACTAATAAAGTCGCCCCGAATACACGGTAATTGGATTGCACAGAATTCATTTTTTTCTCTCTCTAAAATTTAGTTAATAAATAGCTGAATTAAAATAGAATTAATGGCCCGCAAGCCACCAAAATCGAAAGAAAAAATGAATGTGACAACAAGGATGCTTATCCATAAGCATCCATTATAATCAAGCCGTTCTTTTAGAGCGAGCTGAATATTTGTTTGTCAATTTTTTTCTGTTCCTGACTCAGGCGTCCAAGATCATGGCCGTCATAATCCACAAATTTTAAGAACCTTTCAAACGCCGGAAAAGCGCGGATCACCTCTTTTGCCATCTCTTGAGCAACATAACGGTAATTTGGATGACCGGCAGGCTGGGAGCGCAGTTCGCAAAGCCACTGCAACGCACGCAAATTCATGGTGTAATACCAACGGATATTGTACGCCATGGGAACAACATACTGAGCCTCTTCCGGCAGTTCGGTTGCGATTGTATCAAATGTTTCTTTTGCCTTCTGCATAGCAGCATGATAATCGGATTCGAATTCCATTCCGGAAATTTCCGGTGGAGTGAAGTAGCCATAATCGCAGGAGAGAAGCTGTCGTTCCTGGGTCAATATTCGATGCCGCTGAAGATCGCGATAGACGCCAAAATCGGCCAAGATTTCAAAAGTGAACACAGCGTGCTCGAGCGCTCTTGGAGATTTATGCCGGCGGTTTTCCCTAGAGCTGCAGCCTGCATCCAGGATCCGCTCAAGATCTTCCATCGGAAGTTGTTGGCAATAAAGATACAAGTCTTCCAATCCGCGATCGCTATTTGCATAGAGCATCGCAGCCGCCACCTTAATCACGGAATCCTTGTCATGGGCAATCAACCGCACTCCACGATCCATCGATCTCTCAGAGAAGATCATATTTTTTGCCGTAACCATGGCAACTTCCATTTGCATCGCTTCGTAATATTGCGCATAGTTTTGATGCGTATGATGGCTAAGATCAGAGCGCCTGATAAACGAAGGGATCACTTTGTTCAACTCATCAAAGGAGCTGCGTCCAATTTCCTGGAGCTCTGCCAGATTGCTGCAATGCAGCTTATGGATCAGCTGCTCATAAAAACGACCGTTTCCAAACAGTCCCATATTCGTCAACGTTCCGGCCGGAAGCAGGCCTCTGAGACAATCGAGCACTTTAGCTCTCAGAGAGGCTGCGTAGGCAACCTTCGAAGTGTTTGGATCATGCGGCGTTTGTTCTTCCAGACGGGCCGTCAAAGGAGGGATCATTTTACTGTAGGTTTCGAAGAGCAAATTGCACGTATTGATGTAAACATCGCGATAAGCAGAGGTCATGATGATCGGTTCGCGATAGAAAAGATACTCGCCTTTCACTTTCTGATCAAAATAGATGTAACGGGTGGATTTTTCAAGGGGCGATCCGCCGATTCGGCTATCCTCCAGAACTTTTGCCGCCAACATGGAGATATTTTCAATGGCAAGATGGGCACCTCCCAGCTCTCCAATCGAATCATCACCATATCCATCCAAAATTCTATCGTAAAAATTTTGCGCACGTTTAATTGCAAGCACCTGGGCATCGCTATCTTCGGAGGAACCGGCTCCGGAAACAATTGTATTGAAACCGCTCTCATCGGTATTTGAGACGAATTCTTTTAGCAAGAGAGACCGCAAACCAAGGCTGGAGCGGGAGTAGCGGGAAAACAAAGCCCCCTTAATCACCTCCGGCAAATTGCGAAGCGCAAAAACGTGGCTGCTGGTATTGGTGACGTACTTTTCCAAAACCTTTCTCTGGCTTTCTGTAAAATCTTCGTAATCCTCAAGTAGCATGATCAACCTAAATTTTGTATTCCACACATTTGCAATGGAAACCAGAGTGCCACAAAAGAAGGTCTCTCTTCAACATAAAAAAAATATTTATGTTTATAAAATTTCAATTCATCCAATATAATCAGCGGGATGGAGATTAAAAAATTTATTGAATTGGACAAAAGAGGCTTAATCCCCGGGCCTGGCGAATCGGAAGAGGCGTTTGCGAAGCGGGCAGCTTATTGCTTAAGCCTCAAAGACTTTTTAAAAAGTACATTGGAAGGCAAGATCCCTTTCGACTCCAAAGAAGCTCCTCTTGATCTTTCTGAACAGGACATGGAGAGAGTTGACAAGCAGTATGGGATCAGGCCTGACTGGGTCCCTGTTTTCTTCAGCAATACCCGGCTTACTCCTTGGCATGGAGGATGCGCCTGGATTTTTCAGATGGACGAATCAAGCCCGACAGCTGCATTCCTGCAACTCAGGAAATCTTTCTTTTTTTCGGATCAGTATCTAAAGGTGCTGCGAAAGGAGGAGGTGGTGGCTCATGAATTGGCGCATGTCGGGCGGATGTGTTTTGAAGAGCCGAAATTCGAGGAGTTTTTAGCTTACCAATCCTCTTCGGCTGTATGGAGGAGATATCTGGGGCCTCTTGTACAATCAACATGGGAGAGCATGCTGTTCGTTTTTCTCCTTTTTGTGATCTTTTTGTTCGATTTGTTCCTTTTTTGGCATGGAGACTATGGCAGCTATCAAAACTGGATGTGGCTGAAGACCATCCCTTTAGTTCTGGCATTCATCGGAGTTGTGCGGCTAGTGGTTCGGCATTGGCAGTTTAAAAAGTGTTCGAACACTCTTTCTAGACTTATCTCTAATCCGTGTACTGTCAAACAGGTTCTTTATCGATTGACGGATCAGGAGATTATTTCTTTCGGATCGATGGATAAGCAGTCTTTAATCAGCTACATCAAGGAAATGGAGGCAAGCGCATTGCGCTGGCGCGTCCTTGTAAAAAGGTATTTCAGCGATATCTATTGACATCCTCCCCTCCCTGAAGGAAGAAGAGAATGTCAATTTTTCAACCTGCGGCCGACTCTTTAATTTTGAATCATTTTCTTCAATTGCCCCACCTTATTCCAGGAAGGATCGGGTTGCATGACAATTCCAATGTAGGAGCTATTCTCATTTCTGGAATACATCATGTTATCTTCCTTTAAGCAGGCGTTCACTTGATCCGGAGTCAAACAGTAGATCCCGCCGCTGACTATATCTACACAGAACCCTAATACACCGCCAAAAGCTAAATTTCCAAAGACCCAGCCGCTAAGCGTTCTCGAACATTGAATTTCATAGGGATAATACCCTTCAAGTTCGATACGAATCACATGATCGCACCGGCGTTTTAAATCCACACACAGCGGCGTATCACCGACAAAATGATTGTCGATCCAAACTCCTGCACAGCTCGGATTGCTTGAGATACCAATCTTTTGCGTGGTCCCGTGCATCATCGTTGCACAGCCAGTTAAAAGCATCATCACTGTTGTTAATATTAATAAAAAAACTTTATTCTTCATTTTTTCCTCTTTTTTTTCTAAAAAAAGGAAAATTTTATAAAAAAACGACAATTTATTGCTAATTATTTTATACCGAACCAACTTCAAGAATCGGAATGTTGGCAAAGAGTAGCCTTGAATTTAAGCCAGTCGAAACCGGAGCGTCAAGCAGTTCATCTCGAAATGCAAGCAAAACTCAAAAGCAGTGACAACAAACCGATTCAATCTTGACTATACCGAAAGCAGGAATGAAGCATCTCAATTGAAAGAAAGCCCCAAAACATAAGGGACAGCTTCAATATCTATTCCAAAGGAAATGCCTTCCACTTCTGTTCCTGAGATTTTCCAACTGACAACTCCAACAACCTTCCCTTCTTTATTGAGCAAAGGCCCTCCACTACTCCCCGGATTCAAGCTGGTATCAGTTTGAATACATCTTTTGCCGTCTATATTCCGATACCCGCTTAAAACTCCCTTAGTTGTTGACCAAGACAAATTTTCGTTAAGGGGTGTTCCTATCGCGAATATCTCAGCACCTATAGAGGTGCGATTTTCTAGTTCAAGCTCTAAAGGATTAAAAATACAATCTTGAGTTTTAATCAAAGCCACATCATTGATTTTGTCCAGCTTCAGTACTTCGGCCTCGCAGGTTTGCCCCAATTTATTTACAATGTGTACTTTATCCAGACCAGAGACAACGTGTGCTGCAGTTAAAAGATACCCGTCTTTGGATATAGCAAAGCCTGTACCATGTGTCTGTCCTGCTTTTATCAACACAACCGCATCCAAAACTTTTTCAAGTTCTTCCGGAAGCTTAAAGGACTGATGTTCAGCTTCAATATTGATTAATTGAGAATGTTTGTATTGAAATTCATCCGATTTTTCAGAACTCTTATCAGTTGTTAATTTGACAAATTCATCATTTGCCATTAATTCTCGGAGAGCATGTTTGAATGCATTAAAGATTGCTTGACCCCCCACACCATCGCATTTTGCATAACCATAAGTTGAAAATTCGAAAATAACATTTTGGTTTAGCGTATCAAAGAGTTCCCAAGTGATAAAAACTTGAGATTCAGAAAACCCTCCAGCCAATGGAGCATATGTATTAAAGCTGATATCCTTTAATGTCCCTCCCAATTGATTGTAGTGCTACCCGTTAATCAAGCAAAAACTAAGAGAGTTTTCGCCCCCCTGATACAGGAATTTTCGAAGCTCTCATATTGCAGTAAATGCTGCCTTTCAGCTCGCTAACGCTCGGCATTGACCGCAATCTGATTTCTCCTTCAATGCTTCCTATCAGGGGCGCTCGCATTAAGCAGCCTCACATTTATAATAATGTTTTTCCATTTCATTTGGAGATCGGTATTTCAAAGTAGAGTGCAGGTAATCGGAATTGTATTTCAGAACCCAACTTTGCAATTCTTTTGAGAGTTCTTCTGAAGACCTCCATTCTTTTAGCCATAAAAGCTCCTCTTTCATGGTGCGCATGAATCGCTCGGTCTCTGCATTTCCCTTTGGATTGTTGTAGCTTGTGTAAATTTGCTCTACATCTACTTTTGAGCAGTAACGCATATAAGCCTCTGAAGTGGGCTGACATCCGTTATCTGAGACAAGTTTTAGTCCTTTGCCACGGGCCCCTTCTGGAAATTGCGTGTTAAGCGCCCGGTCTAATGCTTCTAGCCAGTCTATTGACTTAGAGCGCCTTCCAGACTTCAACCCCACAATTTTTTTCGTGTACCAGTCAAGTACAACTGTTATGTAAGTCCAGCCATCGCCTTCGACAAAAACTTTTGTCATGTCTGTTCCCCATATCTGATTAGGTTTTTCCGCCTTGGGCTTCGGTCGATGATGTCTATCAGCAGTTTTAGGCCTCATTTTTTTGGCGCAAAGAAGATTTCGCTCTTTCATAATTCGATAAATGCGTTTCAAATTGCACGGTATTCCATCTCTATAACGCAAACTTGCCCATACTCGCCTGTAACCCCAAAAGGGGTGCTCCATTTTTATCTGAGCAATTCTTTCGGCGAGGACATCATCGATTTTTCTTCTTATCTCAGGACGTTTTCTCTTCACAGATACCACTCCTCGTCGTTTTTTTTTAACTCGAGAGTAAGATCTGCAACCACTTGTTTCAAACGATTGTTTTGCTTCTGAAGACGTGCTTCCTTTTGGTCTGATTTTCCTTTTTCAAACGCTCGGCTCGCATTGTTTAGAAAACAGTCCTTCCATTGGTAGAACTGAGCCTGACTTATTTCGTATTCAGTGCAAATTTCGGCAAGGGGACGACCCCTTAATCCTTCCAATATAATTTTTGTTTTTAATTCAGGAGTCCATTTTCTTCGTTTCATGAGTAAAACCCTATAGTTTAGATAGTTATTTTACTCTCTTAGCTCCTTTTATGTCTTAACGGGGAGCAGTATATGCGATTACTTGAACTCATCAGGGATATTTTTAAGTTGATCTTCTAAAGACCAATTATCAGGTTTAAATTTAGGAAAACACCAACGTCCTCCATTTTTTAACCACTCCTCTCTAAATTCTTTAATAGCTTCTCGAAAACAATCATCGAAACCAAACTCAGCACCACAGCAAAGACAAATATCAAAGGAAGGACTGCTACCATCTTTTCCCCAAGTAAAATAATCATCTCCTTGAAAAAGACCACAAACCCGATAGTTATGAATACTTATGATCCAGTGGTGTCGAATATTTTGGCTGTATTCGCGTTAAATCCGGTTTAAACATAGTTTTTGGAAATCCTTCCGGCATTCAAGATGAACTATCATTATACCATTGGATATCCCAGGATGACTCTTTAAAATATTCACATAAATCTTCAAAATTTTCTACCCAACTATCAAACGTCTGAAACTTTTTATTTCTAGAATCAAGAGAATTGAATATGACTATCAAATATCCTCCGGAGTTTTCAAAATCATCTAATATGCGCACATACCACCCTTTATCCAACCCTTCTTTAATTAGTCCTATTCTATTTATTTTAATATTCACTAAAAATTCTCATTTAATCATAAAAAGGTACATGGTTATTTGTATAAAATCTTTTATCGGTAGAAAATTTGAAAGTTTCAAAATGCACGTGGGGTAGGTATGGATTATGACTTCCTAACAATGAGCTTTTATCCATGCGAAATTGCCTCAATCCATTCGCACTTCTAAACACACCACTACCAGATTGCCCCATCTCTCTATATCCAGAACCTAAAAATTTTTGCCCCGCATCCAAAGCTTCATCAACAGACAGCCTAAACCTACTGGCAATATTCCCCTTGTTGCTCATGGTTTCGTGAATAACAGCATCCACTTTATTAAATTTATTAACAACCGGCGTACTCTTAGCTGCCTTTTCAACTTTCTCCGCTACAGATGCAGCCTTGGCATCTGCCACAGCCTTCGCACCTTTTGCCCTGGCTACAGGAGCTGCGATCGACACGGCATCGAAAGCCAAGCTTCCCAGCTGCTCGTAAGACATGCTGCAATCTGCCCTAGATCGCCCGCGAATGCAACGTCTCCTATCTCCTTCAACGTATCGTAGTTGTCATACGCACAGTTCTCTACGCTGTATGCCGTCATCCCCACCGAGTACGCCGTCATTGCAGACGACACGGCAGCCCCTAACGGAGGACAAAAAAATGACACTGCCCCGACAACCGCCTACTTGGCCACACACGCTGCCCCTACTTGAGCTGCCGATGCTGTAAACCCCTTGAAAAATTCCTTCATCGACAAACCGTACGGATCGCAAAACCTTAAGGGGTTACTGTGCTACATAGACATAGAGATTGGGGCCGTCTGCAAAGCCTAGAGGATCGGGAGTCAGCCATTGACCGATGGCAGGGTCGTAAACCCTTTTGTAAAAATGCAAAAACCCTGTTTTGCTCCTTATTCGACACCTACTGTTGCCATCGGAAGTATTTCCTTGCCATTCAACTTAATAGAGCCTCGGCAATAACCATAAAGCTACTATTTTCTCCTTCTCTAATGCTAAAACTGATCCCGGAGCGAATTGAATGAACGATACATTATCGCCAGGATTGCCAATACATACCCAACCTTTCTCCGAATTCAGACTTACGTCCCATCTGCCAGCATTATTAATTTTGTAAGGAATACCCGCGTTAAGATTTTCGCAATTCATCACTCGTAAACAATAATTTTGAATTTTCTTAGGACATAATCGAATAATTTTTACCTTTTCTAAAGGACATAAGCCCCAGACATACATTATTTTTTTTTCCTCATCTAATTCAAGAAACAAATCGTTTATCATCAAAGAATACGTTCCTGGTTCTTGATTAGGTTCAACATCAAATGAATACTCATCTAAACGATATATTAAATCGAATTTTTTATTTGTTTTTTTATATAAAATCTCAAACTCCATATTAATCACTCACAAAATTATAATGATAAATAATTTTTTCTTCCGGATGCAATACAAGCTCCCACGTTCCTATTTTATTTCTAAATGAACCAGGCGTATCCCATCGTAGCGCTCCAGGTATCCCGCAAGGATCCATTATAGGATTAGACCCAAACATTATTTCATTAATAGTTAGTCCGCCTGTTTTGGCTGTCGTAGTCAAAGTGACTTTCATACCCGTTGGGCAGACGCTCTTTGGTGATGTTGTTGTTCTCGTCATACTCTCTTTCAAGCAGGGTTTGGTTGACGAGGTCTTCTGAGGAAATGAGGTTGCCGACGGGGTCGTAGCGGTATTGATAATGGACGGTGCTGTCGGAGGAAAAGAGCTCGGACACTCTGCCGAAATGATCGTAGCTGTAGCAAAGAGAGACGCCTCCGGGCTTGATTTCACATGTTTTTTTCCCAAGGAAGTAGTAGGTCTCGGTGGTTTTTAGGTTCTGCTCGGTTTCTTTGACGACCTGTCCGACTTCATTGTATTGCCACTCGATGACGTATTCGCCGGTTTTCTCGGAATCGATGTAAATGTCGTGGATCTGCTTGATGCAGTTGCCGACGGGGTCATAGTAGTTGTGCTGGCTGGCGTATATGTTGCCAAAGCGGTCATAGGCAGGACTTTTTCAGGAGCGACTAAATAATTGATCATATTCAATTTTTACATCTTCTATTGTATAAAGGTAAGTTCTTGGAGAAATTTCAGTACTAAGCCCTGCTAAAAAAGTTAATGCCGAAAATAATTTTGATATATCATCGCTAGAATCATATTCCAATTCCCCAATTTCATTTTTTGCCATCATTTCAGATGCCCAAAAAGCCCCTTCTTCAAAGGTAATACTTTCATTAAGTATTTCTAAAAATTTCTCTTTTAGCAAATATTCATTAAGCTTCATATCACCAAATATTCTCTAAATTCCCACATTCATCAAACATATAATGAATTTTTATATTTGAATACAATTGAGGCCTAACCTGACGTATATTTAAATTAACATCCAAGGTCTCAAACCAACCTCGAGAACTTCCCATATCAGGATTAAATTCATGAACATATCTTTGACCAATCATTTCCCCTGGAGTCCTTGCTAGTTTCAAATCGCCATAATATCTTATTCGACCATTTTCAAGATATTTTACGTTTGACATACCGTATTCTTCACAATACCTCAGATGTCTTTGTAAATTGGCTCCGGCTTTTGAGCTTAAAGCATTGTATTGAGTAGCTCCACATTTTTTCTTAGCTGCCTTCTCAGCACTCGCTGCTACAGATGCAGCCTTGGCATCTGCCACAGCCTTCGCACCTTTCACCCGAGCCATAGGAGCTGCTATCGACACGGCATCAAAAGCCAAGCTTCCCAGCTGCTCGTAAGACATGCTGCAAACCGCATCGATCCCCCATGCTGCAATCTGTCCTAGATCGCCTGCGAGTGCAGCGTCTCCTATCTCCTGCAACGTATCGTAGTTGTCATACGCACATTTCCCTACGCTGTATGCCGTCATCCCCACCGAGTACGCTGTCATTGCAGACGACACGGCAGCCCCTAACGGAGGACAAAAAAATGACACTGCCCCGACAACTGCCCACTTGGCCACACACGCCGCCCCTACTTGAGCTGCCGATGCTGCAAACCCCTTGAAAAATTCCTTCATCGACAAACCGTACGGATCGCAAAACCTTAAGGGGTTGCTGTGCACATAGGCATAGAGATTGGGGCCGTCTGCAAAGCCTAGAGGATCGGGAGTCAGCCATTGACCAATTGCAGGGTCATAAACCCTTTTGTAAAAGCGCAAAAATCCTGTCTTGCTGTCTGCGCGCTGCGAATAAAACTGCCAGGGGGAGTGCTCAATTTAATCATGACATTCCAATTCATTCTTCAGGTAATTTCCTTAATTCTCACAACCTTTGCTTAAGAGCGTGTAGGCAATTTAAATGAGATGCAGATTGCGGTAGATTTTTCTCTAGGAGAATTGCTTGGAAGACGAAGTAAACTGGTATCAGTTGCTGAGTCTGAAAGCATTCTCTATGGAAAAAAGATGGCGCAAGATGTTCTCATTTAAATTGCCTACACGCTCTAAATAGTATGGATAACCTGCTTAAATTCTTTGAGAGAAAACTCCCAGATTTCGCTATTAACTGGAGGATAAATGACGAGTTTCATGTTATCATAACCTTCTTCTTGAGTTAGGAAGAGCTGCTAATTGATTGTCATATCCTAATATCAGCAATCAAGTCTTCATAATTACCAAAAACTCTAGGAAAAACACTTCCAGACCTATTCCCGTGTTTATCCAAAACCCTTCCAGCTCGTCTCAATCCTCTTTCAAATTTTCCATGATACAATCCAACTCGTCTCTTTGAAAATTTCTTGGAGCTCGTCAAAGTTTTCTGCCCAGTAATCATATCCTTCAGCATATCTTGAAAATTTGCTATCCTTAGAAACTAATATTAAAAAATTTCCAGAGTTTTTATCAGTTTCTTCTACTCGAAGAAACCAACCTTTTGACTTTCCTGAAAGGATTTTACCCGTTTGATCTAGTTTAATCTCTCTATTCATAAAAAATAATATGGTTGTTAATATACGGTTCTCTTGTGCCATATTTAAAAAGTTCTAAGTAAACATGAGGGTAGCCTGGAGAATGCTTTCCTAACAATGAGCTTGTATCCATGCGAAATTGCCTCAATCCATCCGCACTTCTAAACACACCACTACCAGATTGCCCCATCTCTCTATATCCAGAACCTAAAAATTTTTGCCCCGCATCCAAAGCTTCATCAACAGACAGCCTAAACCTACTGGCAATATTCCCCTTGTTGCTCATGGTTTCATGAATAACAGCATCCACTTTATTAAATTTATTAACAACCGGCGTACTCTTAGCTGCCTTCTCAACTTTCTCCGCTACAGATGCAGCCTTGGCATCTGCCACAGCCTTCGCACCTTTCACCCGAGCCATAGGAGCTGCGATCGACACCGCATCGAAAGCCAAGCTTCCCAGCTGCTCGTAAGACATGCTGCAAACCGCATCGATCCCCCATGCTGCAATCTGTCCCAAGTCGCCCGCGAGTGCAGCGTCTCCTATCTCCTGCAACGTATCGTAGTTGTCATACGCACATTTCCCTACGCTGTATGCTGTCATCCCCACTGAGTACGCCGTCATTGCAGACGACACGGCAGCTCCTGCCGGAGGACAAGCAAATGTTACAGCCCCGACAATTGCCCACTTGGCCACACACGCCGCCCCTACTTGAGCTGCCGATGCTGCAAATCCCTTGAAAAATTCCTTCATCGATAAACCGTATGGATCGCAAAACCTTAAGGGGTTGCTGTGCACATAGGCATAGAGATTGGGGCCGTCTGCAAAGCCTAGAGGATCGGGAGTCAGCCATTGACCGATGGCAGGGTCGTAAACTCTTTTGTAAAAATGCAAAAACCCTGTCTCGGCATCTGCACGCTGCGAATAAAACTGCCAGGGAGAGTGAAAATCTCCTGTTGCTTCGGTTTCGCCAAAAGCTGAGTAGCGATACTCTGCACTTTTGTTCAACGCCTCATCCAAAATGACGCACACACTTCCCCGATAATCGCAAAGGGCGGAAAAAAGTCCTTGAGAGGTCTCGATCCCGATTGTCGACCTGCCGATCAACCTTAAGGCATCGGGATTTCCGAGGTCGTAGTTCTTGTAGTAAAAAAAGCACTCGTTGTTACGGCTCATTAAACGGCCGAAGGAGTCGTAGCTGTAGCGGATGCCGTCTGCTTCAATCAGACGGTTTAAAGCGTCATACTGATAGCAAGTGCTTCCCTTGACGATGCGGTTGCCGTCGCCATCGTAGGCATACTCAGACTCCCCGTCGAAGGCCACCTGCTGCAGGGGGGTGTGCGAATAGGAGAGGCTGTCTTTCTCTAGGCGGTTGTTCAGCGAATCGTACTTGTAATGGGTGTTTTGATCGGAGGTGAGCTGATAGAGGAAATCGTAGGTGTACGCTTCCTCGTTGTCTTCGACAAGATTGCCGACGGCGTCAAAGGCGAGGTGCTGCTTAAAGTTTTTTGAGACAATGGAGGCGATCCGCTGGTTAGGATCGTAGGTGTAGTCAACGACCTCTCCGTGAAAACCGGTTTCTTGGATGATGTTGCCGGCTAAGTCGAGTGTATAGCGATGCTCTTGATCTCCTCGCTTAACGGCGATTAAATCGGCTGCATTCCAGATGTAGTGCACTTCGGAGAGATCGGGAAGGATGATTTTAGTGAGCCTGTTTTGGCTGTCGTAGTCAAAGCGGCTTTCATACCCGTTGGGCAGGCGCTCTTTGGTGATGTTGTTGTTCTCGTCATACTCTCTTTCAAGCAGGGTTTGGTTGACGAGGTCTTCTGAGGAAATGAGGTTGCCGACGGGGTCGTAGCGGTATTGATAATGGATGGTGCTGTCGGAGGAAAAGAGCTCGGACACTCTGCCAAAATGATCGTAGGCGTAGCAAAGAGAGGCGCCTCCGGGTTTGATTTCGCATGTTTTTTTCCCTAGCGCATAAAAGGTCTCGGTGGTTTTTAGGTTCTGCTCGGTTTCTTTGACGACCTGTCCGACTTCATTGTATTGCCACTCGATGACGTATTCGCCGGTTTTCTCGGTATCGATGTAAATGTCGTGGATCTGCTTGATGAGGTTGCCGACGGGGTCGTAGTGGTTGCGCTGGCCGGCGTATACGTTGCCAAAGAAGCGGATCTCTTTGCGGATGCAGTTGCCGCTCCAGTCGAATGTCTCCCACTGCTCTTGCCCTAAGGGGTCTATCCGTATTTTTGTGAATTGGTCATCAAAGAGGTAGTGATAGGTGGTTTCGTTTCCTTGGGGATCGATAGTGGATGCGATGAGGTTATGGGAGTTATAAAGGGTGCGGATTTCTGAATACTCTGTTAAAGAGGTGTATTGACGCTCCAGGCAGATGTTGCCAAAGCGGTCATAGGCAAGGGTTTTCTTGCGCAGGAGCTTTTGACGGTCTTCGACTCTTTCTTCGATGACGCGGTCTAAATTGTCAAACTCTTTGATCTCGATGCGGTCTTGGGTTTTGGTGCAATAGAGTCTGCCTAAGGAATCGTAGCTGTATTCTTCGAGGCGGCTGCCTCTTTGCATGGAGGTTTTTCGGCCGGCGGGGTCATGGGTGTATGTGGTTTTGATGCCTCGGGCATCGATTTCGAAAATGAGGTTTTTTCCTTTATAATGCTTGGTGGAAACGGCAAGGCTTTTCCCCTCGGGGCTGAAGATCTCTTCTTTGATGACGCGGTCTAAATAGTCGTAGGTGTATTCGGTATAGGATCCGTCTGCTTCTGTTTTGATATGGAGGGTGCTATCGAGGCGGTACTGGTTGCAGGTAAAGGTGCCGTCGGGGTGGGCGGTGGTGAGCACCTGGCCGAAGATGTTATAGCTTCTATGGGTCTGATGGCCGTTTTTATCTGTGGCGATGATGGGATGATTGAAGATGTCGTAGGTGGTTGTCTCTTGATTGCCTGAGGGGTCGATGGTGGAGATCAGGCGACTGCTTTGGTCATAGATAAAGATGGTTTTGTTGCCGTAAGGGTCGGTTGTTCTTTTGCGGTTGCCGGCTAAATCATAGGTGTGGGTGGTGATAAGGGTTTCGCCATCTGCATGTTCTTCTGTTTCTTTGATGAGCTGGTTGTATCTGTTGTAGTGGAAACGGGTGATTTTTCCTGTGCCGAAGTGCTCTTCGGAGGTTTTTCTGTCGAGGTGGTCGTAGGTATAGAGGGTGAGTTCGCCTAAGGGGTTGATCTGGGAGGTGATGTTGTTGTGGGCGTCGTATTCTGTATGGGTGGAGTAGGCATGGCTTCCCCCGGCGTCGTAGGTTCTTTGTTCGATGGGCCGGTTGAGGTGGTCGTAGTGGTTTTCTTTGCGGGAAAGAAGGATCCACTCTTTTGTTTGGGGGTCCTGGTAAAGCTTAGAGGTGGAGAGGGGCAGGAGTTTTTCGTAGGTGTTGACGGTTTTGAGGCGATAGGTGGCGTTCGTAAGGTCGTCAGCCTCTGATCCGCTGCCGTCGTCTTCGATGATCTCTGTTGTAAATCCTGCGCTGTTATAGGTGTAAAACTCTCTGAGCTGGCAGACGCCTTGGCTGATGATTTGTTTGGATTGGACAAGCGAGGTGCCGGGATGGTAGGTGTAGTGGATTTCTGTGCCGTTTGGCTTGATCTCTTTGGTTAAGCGGTTCTCTTCCGAGTACTCGAATGCGGTTTCTTGATGGGGCTGATCCTGGTTGGGAAATGCGACGGCGCTGTCCTGATTGCCTGTGATCTGTCCGTATGTTTTTTTGCTTAAGGGGTTTCCGTTTTTATCGTAGGTGTAGCTGATGTAGTGGAGGCAGGTGTTTGTGGAGGTTTCAAATAGTGCAAGGCTTCGGATGTCGGCAAGGGGGGTGTAGCGGTATTTCCAGCATCTGTTGGCTGCGCAGTCTTCAAATTGGGTGATTCTGCGGTTGTGGTAGTTGAAAATCTGCGCATTTCCAAGGGGACAGGTGACGATGGTTTGATCTTTTTTATAGGAAAAGGTGTAGAGTTTTTCATGGCCGCCGTACTTTTTGGGACGCTGGATGTTTTTGACTTTCCCTTTGTGGTGCTTGTCTGTTTTGAAGTACTCGATTTTGAGCTGCTCGGATCCTCCTTTCCAGAGTTTGCAGAGTTTGCCGGCTCTGTTGTATTCGTAGCCTTGGGCGGGAAGGTGGCCGGCTTCGACTGCCTTTAGGCGTTTTCTGGAATCGAAGTGGTAGGTGCAGTATTTTTGTTTATCGAGGCTGGCGTATTTCGTGTCTCCGTTTAGGATGAATAAAGAGGACAAGCGGCTGCCGTCGGCATCTTTTTGAAAAACGGACATGGAATCAGAGGGATAGAGATAGTGAAAGGTTTGTCCGTTAGGGAGCTCTTCTAGTGTGAGGCGGTTGTCGCGATCTTTTTTATGTATAAAGTGTCTTAAGGCTCCGTTGGAGAGCCGGGCTCTCCATTTGCCTTGGCCTCCGCTGATGTGGATGTGCCCTAGGTGCGGCTCTAAGCGGTTTAAGGGATTGATCGAGCCGGTGTAGCCGGATTCTTCCCTAAAATCGAAAGGGATAGAGAAGGTGCCGCCAGCTTTCCCTTCATAGGGGATCTCTGAGGATTCGCTTGTCGAAAGGGCGGCTTTGATTTGATCTTTTTTTTCTCTGATCCAGAGGTTGGTGGGAAAGGTGTGGGACATTCCTTTGCCGAAAAAGCCTTTGCCGCTATTGCCGCTGTCATAGCTGCGCACGAGCTGAAGGGTGCCAAGGCCTGCTGCCGGAAGGTCGGTTTCGGAAAAGAAAAAGCTGCCGGAGACGGTGTTGACGCAGCCGGCAACGACTGCCTGCGGCTGCTGGTCGGCTGACAGACGCCCGGGGATCTCGTTGTCGGATGCATAGAGGGTGGAAAGGAAGAGGAGGAGTAAAAAAGAGAGTTTGCGCATTTTCATCTAGTCCGATTTTGAAAATGCAAACTTTATAAAAAAAAATTTGCTTGTCTTGCAAGGAATATTTTTTTAGGACAGATATTCTCGCCGCTGAAAAGCATTGCCGATTTGCAGCTGAGAGCGGTATTTGGCCACTGTGCGCCTTGCGCAGTGGATGCCCCTCCTCTCCAAGAGCTTTGATAGCTTTTCATCGGAAAAAGGACATTGTTTATTTTCCTCATCGATCAGCTTAGCCAACGCTTCCTTAACGGTTCGAGAAGAGATATCTTCCCCCATATCAGTCCGATAAGCATTTGTAAACAAAGATTTCAAGGAGACAATTCCGCGAGGAGAATCTAAATATTTTTGCGATACGGCTCGAGCGACAGTGGATTCATGAACGCCCAATTCATCGGCAACCTGCTTCATCGTCAACGGAGTAAGAGATCCTTCAGGGTTGATAAAATACCCTTTTTGCACTTTAGCCAAGTAGGTTACAATGCGGAATATCGTCTCATTCCTTTGATCGATATTTTTAAGCAGCCATTTGGCCGAAAGCAGCTTTCCTTTGATAAATTCTTTCGTCTCTCTGGAAACTGAAGGATCCTCCATCATGCGCAAATAACGCCTGTTCAAGCGCAGTGTGGGAACATAATCATCGTTGACGGCAACAACCAGTTCTTCCCCCTCTTCTTTCAAAGAAACATCCGGAACAATATGCTGCACAACATTTTCAACATATCTTCTCCCAGGGTGGAAATCAAGACGGACAATTGTTTTCTGCACAGCCTCATTGACCTCCTGAAGAGAGCGTCCCAGCTGTTTTTTAATTTCCGGAATGCGGTTGTGAAGCAGATCGCTGTAGTGTTCCTGAACAATGCGATAGGAGAGAGAATTCTTTAAATTTTTTCTCTCCAATTGAATGAGTAAGGAGTGCTGAAGAGAAGTTGCTCCCACGCCGAACGGCTCAAACGTCTGGATCTCAGTCAGCACCTTTTTCAAAGCTTCGACAGAATAACCGCTTAATTGAGAGGCTTCCTCGATGGAATTCGTGAAAAATCCGTCCTCATCAAAATACCCGATCAACAACTCCGCAATCGCAATCTCTTCCAAAGAGTCCAGACTCTCACGCGCTTGCTTGACTAAATGCTCATACAGTGTCTCTTTAACCGGTATCGATTGCTCTAAAAATGTTTTGAGTTTTTCCTCTTCCTGTGTTCGATAAAGCGAATAGTTTTCGCTTTGGGCGAAATGATCTCTAAAATCCTCATCAAGCCGCTTCATGATCTCAAAGTCGTCGCCATTGAAATCGAGCTCTTTTTCGGCCGAAACATCCTCTTCTTTTACAGTTTCTTGCTCTGCCGGCTCCTCTTCCATCAGTTCGATTACAGGATTTAACTCCATTTCCTGCTCGATCGCTTCGATCATCTCCTGAATGGGCATCTGCATAAAATTGAGAGCCTGCTGCATCTGCGGCGACACCATCAACCGCTGAAGCTGCTTCACATTTTGCGTTTGCTTTAAATTGAAATTCAAGGATATAGGATTCATGAACCCCCTCCAAAAGCAGTCCTGCTCCTATTCTCTCTTATTTCATAAATCCTCACCTATTGGCAAGAGAAAAATGCTTCTATAAAGAACTAAAAGGATGATGCGAAAACGCCCCCTTTTTCTGATTTGGAGCCTGCTCCCTTTTTTTCTTCGCTATTGGAGCCGTTCCCTTGCTTTTTGATTTCGCACTCAAAGAGATCCGCTTTAACTTCTGATCGACATCGAGCACTCTGACTTTAAGCCTGTCTCCCGCTTTAACCACATCGCTGGGCTCTTTAATAAATTGATCTGACAACTCAGAGATATGCACTAAACCATCCTGATGCACTCCAATATCGACAAACGCACCAAATGCGGTTACATTCGTTACAACCCCTTCCAGTTCCATGCCTGCTTTCAAATCCTCGATTTTAGTAACATCATCTCGAAATTTTGGCGGTTCAAACGATTTTCTGGGGTCGCGACCAGGCTTCTTCAGCTCGTCTAAAATATCTTTCAGGGTTTCGAAACCCACTTCGCCCGATTGATAGCGGCCAAGGTCGATCGCTTCCGCTCTTTTTGGATCGCCAACAAGCTCTTCAACGGTAACTCCCAAGTCCTTTGCCATCTGCTTCACGAGTTCATACCTTTCGGGATGAACGGCAGAGCTGTCCAAAGGATTTTCACCTCCTTGTATACGGAGAAAGCCAGCCGACTGTTCAAATGCACGCGCACCTAAACCTGAGACCTCCATTAACTGCTGACGCGATTTAAACTCGCCTCTCTCCTCACGAAACTGCACAATTTTTTTTGAAAGCGATGGACCGATTCCCACAACATAGGACAAAAGAGAGGGGCTGGCGGTATTCAAATTCACTCCCACCTGGTTCACACAACTCTCGACAACATCATGCAACTTTTTTTCCAATAAAGCTTGATACACATCGTGCTGATACTGCCCCACTCCTAGGGATTTGGGCTCCACTTTGACAAGCTCAGCCAATGGATCCTGCAAACGACGCGCAATCGAAACCGCCCCTCTGATGGTCAAGTCAAGATCGGGGAACTCTTCTCTAGCCACATCAGAGGCGCTGTAAACGCTTGCCCCGCACTCGCTCACTTGAACAACAATGATCTCTTTCATCTCTGACTGACTAAGGAGATTTTTGACAAATGTCTCCGTTTCACGGTTCCCCGTCCCATTTCCGATCGCAATGGCAAAAGGGGTGTGTTTTTTTACAAAGCGATAAAAATCATTGCGTGCCTGATCAAGCCCTTTTTCCCCTTTTGTCAAATAAAATGTGGTAGAATCGAGATATTTTCCCGTGGTAGAAACGGCAGCACA
Organism: Waddlia chondrophila WSU 86-1044; assembly: GCF_000092785.1. Taxonomy (NCBI): domain Bacteria; kingdom Pseudomonadati; phylum Chlamydiota; class Chlamydiia; order Parachlamydiales; family Waddliaceae; genus Waddlia; species Waddlia chondrophila. The sequence goes on along the minus strand of NC_014225.1, from coordinate 188,778 downwards.
TTTGCATCCTGTACGCAATCCGGGATCGATGCCGATCACCGAACGGTTGCCCATCGGAGGCGACAGCAACAAATGACGCAAATTCTGCTCAAATATTTCAACCGCATCGCGGTCCGAACTCATCTTAAGATCAACCCGTACATCAGACTCGATACTTGTTGACAACAGCCGTCGATAACTATCTTCGACAGCCATTTTCAATTGCTTCGAATAAGGAGAGCTGCTGCTAACTCTAGCCCTTTTTTCCAGTTCGCGTAAAATCGGCTCCTCCTCAACTTCCAGGCGTACGGAAAGCACCATCTCTTGCTCCCCTCTGCGAATGGCAAGATAGCGATGAGAAGGAATTTTTCTAACCAATTCGGAAAAGTCGTAATACTGTTTAAACTTTGAGTCTTTCTCCTTCCACTCTTCTTTTGCCTGAGAAACAAGCAGCGCATCCTGCTGATACGCTTCCCGCAAGAATGCACGGTTTTCAGCATCTTCTGAAATCCATTCAGCTACAATGTGGCGAGCGCCTTCGAGCGCCTGTTCAGCGCTTTCTACGCCCTTTTCTGCATTGATGAAGGCAGCAGCATCTTCTTCAGGGTTTCCATCCACGCCTTGCGCAATGATAAGCGCTGCCAGTGGCTCCAACCCCTTTTCCCTGGCAATCGTTGCTTTTGTCCTTCTCTTAGGCTTGTAAGGGAGATAGAGGTCTTCAAGCGCGCTTTTTGTCTCGCACGCCTCAATTTTTGATCTAAGCTCTTCTGTTAATTTTCCTTGAGACTCGATCGATTCCAATATCGCCAAACGCCGATCATCAAGCCCCTTTAAATATTCCGAACGCTCTTTAATTTCGCGCACTTGAACCTCATCCAAGCTGTCCGTCATCTCTTTTCGATAACGCGCAATGAACGGAATCGTATTCCCCTCTTCCAGTAATTTCAAGGCAGCGCCGACGCGGCCGATGGAAAGATTAAGCTCGGATGAAATCTTGGCAATGTGTGTCTGATTCATAAAACTTCCTTGGAATCGTTTGCAGGAAAATAAATTTTGAGTTCATTTCAGTCTCAAGATAAAATTGGAAAAAACATCATACAAAAGACTCAATTGTGAAGCTACGTTTTTTAGGAGCAGCAGGTACTGTCACAGGATCAAAAACACTTATCGAAACTAACGACTGCGCGATCCTTGTCGACTGCGGACTTTTTCAGGGATACAAAGAACTCAGAGGAAAAAACTGGAGCGGATTTCCAGTTTCGATAGAAAAGATCCATTCCGTCATTCTTACTCATGCCCATATCGACCACAGCGGCTATCTGCCCATTCTTGTCCGAGACGGCTTCAAAGGAGACATCTACGCGACTCCTGCCACGCGCGATTTATGCGAAATCCTGCTCAGGGACAGTGCCAGAATTCATGAAGAGGACGCACGCCGCGCTAATAAATATGGATACTCCAAACATAAACCTGCCTTGCCTCTCTACACTGAAGAAGACGCAATCCGTTGTCTCAGGCAATTCAAGTCCCTTGACCTTGGAATCGACACTCCCTTAAGCCGCTCCCTAATCGTCCACGCCAGCCGGGCAGGCCATATCCTCGGTTCGGCAATGCTGACATTCCGCACCAACGAAGAAACGCTTGTCTTCAGCGGAGATTTAGGCCGTTCTAAAAGCGCAATCATGCCTCCTCCAGCACAAATTCAGGTTGCAGACGACCTCATTTTAGAATCAACCTATGGCAACCGTCTGCATCCCGATGAAGACGACGAACAAAAATTGGGAGAAATCATCCGAAAGACAGCAAAAAGAGGCGGCGTTGTCTTGATTCCCGCATTCGCCGTGGGGAGAACACAAATTGTCCTCTATCTCATTCATCAACTTAAAGCAAAAAAACAGATCCCTGATATTCCTATTTTTTTGGACAGTCCAATGGCTCAGGACGCAACCGACATCATGCTAAACTACAGCAATGAGCATACGTTGAGCCCCGATCTCTGCCGAAAGGTCTGCTCAACTGCCCAATATGTGCAAAGCGCGCAAGATTCAAAGCAGCTGCATGGCAAACATTATCCCATGATCATTATCTCTGCCAGCGGAATGGCTGAAGGGGGAAGAGTGTTGCACCATTTGAAAAAATACGCCCCGGACCATCACAATTCCATTGTGTTTGTCGGCTTCCAGGCTCCGATGACGCGAGGCGACCGAATCCTTCAAGGGGCAAGAGAAATTAAAATTCATGGGAACATGGTTCCCGTTCGCGCCAAGATCGAACTTCTGGAAACGCTGTCAAGCCACGCAGATTATCAGGAAACTCTTAGCTGGCTGAAAGGATTTGTCAAACCTCCGCGTCAGGTATTTCTCAACCATGGAGAACCTGCAGCCTTGGGCGCTTTGAAGGATAAAATTATCGACACTTTCGGCTGGAGGGTGACCATTCCAAGCTACATGGATCTATACGAACTATAACTTGTTCCGCTTTCTTTCGTTTTCGGTCAAATAAACCTTGCGCAACCGTATCGTATCGGGGGTGACTTCGATAAGCTCATCGCTATTAATGTAGCCGATAGCGTTTTCCAAAGTCATCTTCCTCGGAGGAGTCAAAATGATGTTTTCATCCGACCCGGAAGCACGCACGTTTGTCAATTGCTTCCCTTTGATCATATTCACAACCAGATCGTTTTCACGGGCATTCTCCCCAACGATCATCCCTTCGTAAACCTCATCGCCAGGAGCGACAAAGAGAATCCCTCTGCTTTCAAGATTGAAACAAGCGTAAGCATTGGCTTTTCCCGGGAGCATGGAAACAAGGGAACCGTTTTTCCTACTCTCCATTTCACCTTTCCAAGGTGCGTACCGATCATAAATCGCAGTCAAAATGCCAAGGCCGCGCGTCGTCGTCAAGAAATCGTTGCGGTATCCCATCAAACCTCTAGTCGGAATGAGGAAGTCCATATGCGTGATCCCGTGCTCGTTTGTGTGCAGATGCTGCATCTCTCCCTTTCTCTTAGAAAGCTGTTCGATCACCGCTCCGGAATACTCCTCCGGCACTTCAATGTGAACATTGTCGATCGGCTCATGCCGAGCGCCATCTACCTCTTTAATGATCACTCGCGGCTTCGAAACACAAAACTCATACCCTTCTCGCCGCATCGCTTCAAGAAGAACAGCCAGGTGCAATTCCCCTCTTCCAGAAACAGTCACTCTCTTTTGATCATCAGCAGGTTCTGTGATCTGGTAGGAAATGTTAGACCTTTTCTCCCGCTGCAAGCGGTCTCTGATCTTATTCATTGTGACATGCTTTCCGCTTTTGCCGACAAAGGGGCCGTTATTGACCAGAATATCGATCGATACAGTCGGCTCCTCAATCGCAATAAGCGGCAACGGCTCCACCTTTTCCGGAGAGCATAAAGTTTCACCTATTGTGACCTCAGGCACCCCGGAAAGCAAAACAATGTCCCCAACTCCGGCTTCGGGCATCTCCACTTTTTCAAGCCCGCTGTGCCCTTCAATCTTCGTGATTTGATGCCTTGATTGAGCGCCTTCGCGATTAATATGGACAACCTGATCCCCTTTTTTAATCTTCCCGCGCAAAATTCTCCCGCACGCCTGACGGCCGACATAATCGTCATAACCGATCGTCACTGCCTGCAATAGGAAAGGTTCCTCGATCTCTCCACTAGGAACAGGCGTGCGCCTGACGATGAGATCCATCAATGGGATAAAATCTTTTTTTTCATCGCCTAATTCCTGCACGGCATATCCCTGAATGCCGGAACCGTAGCAATAAGCAAAATCCAATTGCTCATCATTTGCCCCCAACTCCACAAACAGATCAAATGTCTCGTTAAGAACACGCTCCGGATCAGCATGCGGACGGTCGATCTTATTTAGAAAAACAATCGGCTTAAGCCCCATTTTCAAAGACTTTGACAAGACGAAACGGGTCTGCGGCATCGGTCCTTCCTGCGCATCGACAATCAACAGCACCGAGTTCACCATTCCGAGAATCCGCTCAACTTCTCCCGAGAAATCAGCGTGCCCCGGAGTATCGATCAGATTGATTTTGTAGTCTTCATAGGGAATAGAGGTATGTTTGGCAAAAATCGTGATTCCTCTTTCCTGTTCCTGGTCATAGGAATCCATGACCCGCTCAGGAACATCCTGATTTTCTCTGAAATTGCACGACTGCTTCAGCAGACCGTCCATCAAAGTTGTTTTCCCATGGTCGATATGTGCGATGATTGCAATATTCCGTATTTTGTCCGACTGGTGCATGCAGATTTATCCTAATATTATGTAGTTAAGCGCCAGAATTTTAACAGTTTTTTGGATTTTTTCAATAGATTTTTTAATCTCCCAATCAAGAAAGCAACTCAAGCATTCTGTTCTTAGAAGCAACATCCTTACTGCTAGTCCAATAACACAAGCGAACTTCTTTGATGGAAGTGTCGGGATGCTCGCTGAAAAAATCTCTGACTGCTTCAAAAGCGAGCTCGGCGGCATGTTTGGGATTAAAATTGAAAATTCCGATGCTGATCGCTGGAAAAGCGATACTTTCTAAACCCTTCTCATCCGCTTTCAACAAGCTGTTCATGTAAGCGGCTTTAAGAAGCTGGTCTCCACCAGGAGTCGATCCTGTAGGACCAACCGCATGAATGACATGTTTGATCCCTTTTTCATTTAATTTACCCGAACCGGTAATGTAAGCATCACCGATATTGCAAGAATCTAACTTTTTTGCTTTCAACTGCTCAACACATTCATCATAGATCGACTTCCCTGCCGCTCTTCCTATGATCCCGTCAACTCCGCCACCACCTCTTAATTTTGTGTTAGCAGGATTCACAATAGCATCCACCTTTTGCTCAAGCAGATCCCCTTGATAAATTTGCAATCGAGCCGAGCCAAACGTTTTTTCAGCTAAAAGCACCGGTTCAAATTTTTGAGCTTGAGGCTTCTGAGTTCCAATCCCATGCTCTTTTGCAACCTTGCTAACGGATTCATCAGATGGAGAAGGATGATCGACTTTACGGGCAAAAAAGCCGTAAATCAAACAACCTAAGTGGACGGTAAAGAGAGAAAAGATTCCCAATGCAATCGATGAAACCAGCGCAAATTTTCGCTCATTTTTTGTATCGGCGTCAAAAGGATGAAAAATTAAGTGCGTAAAAAAATTTGAAAAATCTAATTTCATTTATCCCTCTTTTCCTTCAGGCATACCGAACCAACTTCAAAAACAGATTCTTTAGATTGATTCGGTATAATCTGAAGCACAATTTGATAAGTAAACTCTAACCTTTTTATTATTTAGTTATTCTATCAAAAAAAACAGTAAAAAATCAAATATGTTTTTGGTTGTCATAAGAGCATGTTTACAAAATCTAAAAATTATCTTTTACAACATGAGAACTTTTCAAAAAAATCACTTATGGGTTAAAACGGTATTTTTCTTTGTAAAAAGGCACTTTCTTGTGATGCCTGAATCGACAGCCTGATCCGTTACGGGAGGATATATGCGCCAACTCACATTGATTATTGGAATCTCAATTGCGGTGATCGCAATGACTTCGAGCATAAAGACAACTCCTAAGCCGGAAAAGATCCAGCAAAATCCCCATATCGATAGCGGAAAACAAGCAAAAGATTACAAAACAGCTCAAGAATTTCTGGAGAATCAAGAACCTGAAGAAGCTCTTGAAATCATTCACAGGTACAAAACGGAAATGGAATCGCTGTCTCCCCAAGGCTTAAAATGGATCGAACTTTTTATCCAGGGATCTGTCGATATCAAAGATGTTAAGCAGCTTGTCATCCTTTATGAATTTTTTCCCGAAATTTTCAAAGAGCACGAAGACGCTTCCTTACTTGTCGCTGATGCTTATCTTAACACTAACAATACGAAAAATTACAAAAAAATCCGCTCTCTCTGGACCGACAGGGAAACTAAGGCTGCGTCTTGGTTTCTTCTGGATGTAGACCTTACTCTTTTGGAAGGGAAAAGACCGGAAGCGATCGGAAAGTTAAAGTCCAGGACATTTAACAACAAAGCAGACGTCGGCCGTCTCGTACGTCTCGCTCTTCTCGAAGGCGGCGAAGACCCGAAAAAAGCGTGGTTTTATCTAGCTGAAGCCTATGGAAAAGACCCCTTTAATCCCGACGTAAGATCCTACCGTGCCAAACTATTGGAATCTGTCGGAAAACATTCATTGGCTCAAAAAGAGTATCAAGCCGCCTCTCAAATCAGCCCATCTAATCTTTTCTTAAAAGATCAGCTAGCGGATTTTTATCTTAGGCATCAGCAATACGCAATGGCTCTCGAGCTCATGCAGGCAAACCTTGCACCGCCATCCCTTGACAGCCTATGGGTAAAAACTCTTTTCTGGAGTAAAATCACTACCCCACTGGACTTTGACTGGACAGACGCTCCAATACCAGATGGAAACATGAACACTTTAATCCGCTATCTCATCAGTCTTGATCAAGATCAATTCTGGGATCAGAAAGTGTATACGCGCGTTGCAAACGGCAATGATTTTTTAAAAACCTGCCAGGAAACCTTTTGGCTGCGTGTGCTTCAGGAACTTAGGGACAAAAACGAAGTAGAAGCCTATAAACTCTTACGCTACAATCCATTCACGATAACCTCTTGGCATCCTCATCTGGAGGTGGCCTTGAAAAGAGTTGCGAACTATCGAAAAAATAAGACCTTGAAATTAGAGGCCTCGCAAATGCCTCATAACGAACTTCCTCAAAGGTTTCCAGAAACTGCCTACCCTAAATTTTTTGAAGAGCTTGAACAGCTGGCAGAATCCGGAAAAGAAGTTCCTCAGCCTTTGCATCATCTTCTGATGGGCAAAGAAGCTTATACAGCAGTCTTTCTTGCTGCAGGCTGGCTAGAGGCAGGACTTGCGCTGCATGTTCTCCCTATAATTCCAAACGATTACCCTGATTGGCTGGCTTTCGCGATTACGCAAGCGCTTTACCATAACCGCTCAGGTCTTGAAGCAAGAGAGTTTGCCGCTCTACAGAAAAAAACGCCGAAACTGCAGCTCTTGCTGGCAGAAATCACAATCGCGGGCGGAGACAAAGAAGCAGCATTGAAAGAACTGCTTCCGCTTGCGAAAGAGGATAGCGATACTGGATACCGCGCCGCTTGGTTAGCAAGCCTGATTGACATTGAAAAGCAGGAGTACGAAAAAGCGCGCACGATTATCGGTTCGCAGCCAAGGCTCGTCAACGACGTTTTAGGGCAAGAAACGCTTGCGCGAATTGCTCACTTGGAAGGCGACCAGTACCTGGCTAACAGAATTTACAAATCTATCGAAAAAAAATCGCCGGAAGCCAGATCATACCTTGCACGCAAAGCATTTCAAGAACAGAACTGGGAGCGTGCACGCGCACTTACCGAACAGTTAATTATTGACTATCCGGAAAACCCTACCTTGCAGGAAAATTTGAAAAAAATCAGAGAGAAGCAAAAAATAGGAAAGGATTCTTCAATTCATTAGCAATCTGCGTCTTAGAGCGTGTAGGCGATTTTACGAGAAACAAACGAGTTGATCTTCATCCCAGGTATAACTTCGGGAACATCTAGGGCAGTTCATGTGATCTTCGGGAGGTGAATCAAAATCCACAATCTTGATTCCGCAGATACAGACATAACCGATTAGCCGAGCAGGATTGCCCACCATCAACCCTTGACGGGGAACATTGCGTGTAACAACTGATCCCATGCCGATCAAAGAATAGGGAGAAATCGTGATCCCCGGCCCGATCGATGCGTTAGCTCCGATCGTTGCTCCTTGACACACGCGAGTCATCATCGTTTCGGCTGTTGGGCCGGAAGGTTGAAGTTCAGTCAGTTCGATATTCATCGACCGTGGATAGGTTTCGTTCGAAAAAACAACTCCTGACGAGATCATGCACTGGTCTTCAATGATCACGCCATAGGGGATATAAACCATTGCATTGACTTTTACGTAGTTCCCTATGTCAACATAATAGCCAAGATAACTTTTTTCACCGATGATTGAATGATGTCCAATCCGCGCGTGCTTGCGTACATGCACATGATCCCAAATGACTGTTTCATCCCCAATTTGAACTTTTTCTTCCACAATTGCAGTCGGATGGATTTTGGAAGAAGACATCTATGACTCCGGTTAAACATCAAATACATTTTCCAATAATGATCGGTATAACCATCTTTGTGATTTTCCAGCTACATTTTTTCTTAGAGCGTGTCGTCATGAATAGACCCTCCCTCTTTTATACCGAATCAACTTTCATGCAATTACTGCAGAGCCTGCTTGACAAGTGCTCCAAATGTTGGTTATAAATTTGCCCAATGAAAACGCAATATCTTCTCTCTTTTATTACCTACTTCACCATCCTTTTAGGCATTGGCTACATTTCACACCGAAAACAAACATCCAACGCAGAATTCATCGTCGGAAACCGCTCCCTTAATTTTTGGGTCACCGCATTATCCGCCCACGCTAGCGACATGAGCGCCTGGCTATTCATGGGACTTCCCATGGCCATCTACTTTCAAGGACTATCCGGAAGCTGGATAGGAATCGGGCTGCTCATCGGCATGTTCCTTACTTGGCAACTGATTGCTAAAAAACTGCGCGTGTCCACCGAAAAATACAACAGCTACACACTGTCAACGTTCTTTGAAAAGCGGTTTGAAGACACGTCCGGCACCTTGCGCATATTGACGGCAATCATCCTGCTTTTCTTTCTGACTTTCTATATCGGTGCAGGATTAACCGCCATGGGCCTCCTTATCGAATCTCTTTTCAACATCGACTATTGGTGGGGACTGACATTTGCCCTATGCGTCGTCGTTGCCTATACCTTCGGCGGAGGCTTCATCACCATCGCCTGGACAGACTTTTTCCAAGGTCTATTTTTGCTATTCATGATTTCCATAGTCCCTATCCTCATGCTGCTGAAATTTCCCGACATTTGGACAACAATCAAGCAACTGGATCTACTGGAACCCAATTATTTGAGCTTGATGGGCGACATGTCGATCGGCTCCGTCATCTCCTCTGCTTTTGCCGCATTGGCATGGGGGCTTGGTTATTTCGGAATGCCGCACGTGATCACAAAATTTCTGGGAATTAAAAACGCAGACGAAATGAAGAAATCAAGAAACGTTGGGATGACCTGGCAGTTCCTTGCCCTAACAGCTTCGATCGCCGTTGGAGTTATCGGATTTGCTCATTATCAAGGGACTCTTTCCAACCCGGAATTGGTCTATGTAGAAATGGTTAAATTGCTCTTCCATCCTTTCTTTGCCGGGTTCGTTCTTTGCGGAGTGCTGGCGGCCAACCTTTCAACAATGGATTCCCAAATTCTCGTATGCGCCTCTGTCATAGGGGAAGATCTCTTTAAACGGATTGCAAAAAAAGAGCTCTCGCCGCAAGCTTTAGTGCGCGCCTCTAGATGCGGCGTCATCATCATAGCGCTTTTTGCTCTCATCATTGCTTACGACCGTCAAAAAACAATCATTGAAGCTGTATTTTATGCCTGGGCCGGGCTTGGAAGTGCATTCGGTCCTCTGGTTCTGATGTCTCTCTATGATTCTAAAGCGAACAAGTACGGCGCCGTTTGCGGCATCATCGTCGGCGCTCTTTTCGGCTCTCTCTGGCCGTTCATCAACCCTTATCTATTTGCGTATCAGCTACCGGCGACAATCCCGGGATTTTCATTAGGCCTGCTAAGCATCTATGGCATCAGCAGGATCACCAACAAACAGATAATCGCTCAATGAGAAAACTCATCCTTGCTTTCTCATTGACTTTATCGGTGACAATGATCATCCACCTCCTTGGAACAGAAAAGCGCAAAAGCGCTCAACCCCCAAAACCAGACATCACCTATACCATTAACAATACCCCCACAATCCTCAAAACAGAACGGATCGGCATCAATCTTGGCCAAACAACCTCTTACGGGACTTCTCAATTTCTCAATAATCTTTTGCAAAATCCCGGGCTTGAAGGGCAAATCGACCGCATTCTTGTGATTGTCTCGCAGGCGAATCAAGACAGTTTCTCCGATGAGGCTGGATGGGGGTATCCAAATGGAGAGTGGAACGAGGCGGAATTCCAGATCCGTACGGGACAATCAGCCGGAAAAAGAGGCCGCATCAAACGATCAGTGAATTCGGGAGACAATGGATTTCCCCAATATTTTTCCTACTCTCCCCTTCCGTATATTGAACCCAATGATCTCATTGTGCTGACTCGAGTAAAAAGGCCCGATCCTTTGGATCTCTGGGAAACCCATTTTTCAAAGACCGCTGAAATCGATCCTGCGATATCGCGTCCTCAATCTGCCGGCTCTCAATCCCTGAAACTTGTTCCAACATCGACTTTGAGAGCTGAAATCACCTACGTCGCAGATGCAATCGCAGAAAGAGCCGGAAAAGGGCTGCAAATCGAAGGAAAGTGGAGATTCAGGGTTTGGGCAAAAGGGGAAAAGCCCAATGGAGAACTGACAGTTGTTTTCACAAGGCAAAATAGTGCCTCTCCTTTCTTTAAATCGACTCTTGAGTTGACCACGGAGTGGCAGGAATATGTGATTGATTTCACCGGACACGACTCCGGCCCACCCAAACCATTAACGCTGACACTCACAGCCTATCAACCCTTCAACACTGTATGGCTCGACGATCTCTATTTAGGAAAACTCGACCAAGAAGACGTTCCTTTTCGAAAAGAGATTGTCAATGCGATCAACGAGCTGTCCCCATCGTTTATTCGAGAATTTCCCTCTTTGGGAGATTCATGGGAAAACCGCGTGGCTTCTCCCCAAAAGAGGAAAACCTGGCTGAAACGTTTAGCCGGAGGAAGAAACGAAGCGATCTATAGCTACTCGCTTCCAGAATTGATCTTTCTTTGCAAAGAAGTGAAAGCAAATCCATGGATCATCGTTCCTCCCACTCTATCCAATTACGAGTGCCAGCAGATGGGGTATTTTTTACAAGAATACGCTTCGGATTTTTCAGAGGTAATTCTGGAATTCGGACACGAAAACTGGAACTGGCTGTTCCGCCCAACAGCCATCCCTTATTACCGCGAACACGGAATCCTTGCCAACCATCTCTTCGGCCTCATTTCCAAAGCGGCGGGAAAAAAAGTGAATCTGATCAAGCTGGTCAATGGCCAGTACTCCGTTCCTGGAGAATCGATACAATTCCTCAACATGGCACAGACTGCAGACGGATTGGCGGTCACCCCTTCTCTTCTTCCCTCGCTTGATCGCGCCATTCCTGATAAACAGGCTTTACAGCTGCTATACCGTCAAAATTTTTCTCAACTACATGAAATCGCTCGAGAAGTTTATGCTGTAGACAAAGAGTTGGCGCTTTACGAAGCGAATTTTAATACAGTCCTAGGCGATGCACGCGGGTATGAAAGAAACCGGCTCATTTCCGGAGCTGCTGCAGGATCAGCTTTAGGCAAACACCTGATCCATTTCTTATTTACGGGAGCTCGTCCAATCATGGTCTATAACCTGGCCCAATACGACACAACAACATGGGAAGTTGAAGACTTTGTCTATCTATGGGGCATTGTCAGGGATTTTGGCCCTCCTATTAGATTTCGTCCGACTGGGCTGGCTGTTAAGCTGCTCAATCAGGTGATTCAAGGAAGCATGTACCGGCTCGAGCCGGTTGAAAATCATTCAAATTTTTCTCAAGGGATCACCATAGCTGCATTCCGCGGTTCCAATTCCTGGAGCCTGGCCGCCGTTTCCGAATCCGATCAGCCGCGGACGATCAAAGTCGATTTCCCTCAAGACGGCAAAACCATTCCAACAATCACCAACAGCCTTCAATTTCAATCGCCATTCGACAACAATGAAAAAAGTGAAGCTGTTACCATTGAAACGCTTGATGCCATCATAAAGGGGCAATCAGTGATCTTCACGCTGCCTGCTTATGGAATGGTTGTGATTGGAAGCAACAATGCCTTATAGCAGAGAAAGCCCCAGCCCTGAATACCTTCGTCTTATCAAGGAATACCGCTCTCTTCATCTCAAAGGAAGTGAAACACCTCCAATCCCAAAAAAGAGCATTTTTGCCGGCATGTCGACGTTTAAGGCTGCTGAAAAAATCCGCCGCTGCCTGATAGAAACTCCCTGTCTGACGCTGCTTAACTACGGCTGCGGCAAAGGACAGCAATACCAAAAAATTTTCCGCTCTTCTGAAAAACCTGATGAATTATCTACTCTTAAAGACTACTGGAGATTGAAATCCATCGCCTGTTATGACCCCGCATATCCGCCTTTTGAAAAAATGCCCAAAGGAACCTTTGACGCAGTCATTTGCATTGATGTTCTCGAGCATGTTCCCCGAGAAGACCTAGAATGGATTTTGCAAGAAATTTTTTCCAAGGCGAACAGATTGGTGTATCTTGCTATCTCCTGTTTTCCTGCAAGAAAAACATTGCAATCAGGCGAAAACGCCCACTGCATCATTGAACCTCCAAAATGGTGGCATGAAGAGGTTGAAAAAACAGCCGCAGCTTTCCCTAAAATCAAGCGGTACATTGTCTGTGAGAGTTCCTAAGAGCGTGTAGGCGATTAACGGCCTGATCTATCTGCAAATGTGAAATGACGGTTGGCCAGGAAACTGAAGCAAGAAGATGAACAAGTGGCAAAGAACTGTGATATCGGATACCACATCCCAATTCTTTCCGTCAGAGCCCAGAAAATCACGACATTAATCGTCATCGAGCCGCTCATGACCATTAGATAACGAATCAGAGCAACATGGTGGCGTGCACTAGACATAAATGCCCAAAAATACAGAAGAAGATAATTGACCACGCAGCCGGAAATAAACCCAGTTGCAGAGGAAAAAGTAGGGTTTAAGTGGAACACTTCTACGAGAGTGACCAGAACGAAATACTGCATTGAGACAGACAAAGCCCCCGCAATGCAAAACCTGACCACATCTCCCCAAAACGCCTGATTTTCTCTAAAATGATGCCGCATTCACAATACTTTCCCGTTATACTGAGGCCAAATTTTGAGTTCATTTCAGTATAAAAAACAAAAAGAGAGGCGGGTATACATGAGAGCGTGTAGGCGATTTTAATGAGATGCAAAATGTTCACATTTAAATTGCCTACACGCTCTGACTCTCTTGGCCACAACCGTTAAGAGTGTAACATGAATGAAAATCTTATTGAAGTAAAATTTAAATTACCCTGCCAACAAGATCGTAGCCGGAAATGTCTGTGATTTCCACTCGATACCGCTTTCCAAAAGCATCGACGCCTCTGGAATCATTGATCAGCACCTGTCCATCAATTTCTGGACACTGCCCGCGGTGGCGGCCTACCATCAAAACACGTGTCTCGGGATGGTAGCCTTCAATGACTACATCTAGGACACGCCCGACCCACTTCCTCATCTCTTGTTCAACGACATGTTGCTGGATCTGCATTAACCGATCGTATCGATCCTGCTTCACTTCCTCAGCAATCTGTTCTGGAAGACCGTAGGCATGGCTGCCGGGCTCTCGGGAGAATTGAAACACTCCCACGTTATCCAAACGCTGCTCTTCTAAAAACTGAGCCAATTCCAGAAACTGCTCTTCAGTTTCTCCAGGAAATCCGACAATCAAGCTGGTGCGGATAGAGATGTCCGGAATCTGCTTTCGCATGGTTTCAATTGTCCCGATAATCTGCGCTCGATGAGTTGCGCGGTGCATGCTTTTCAACATGTTGTCATTCACATGCTGGATAGGCATATCGACATAGGGGCAGATACGGGGCTCTTCTTTCATCAATTGGATCAACTCACCTGTAATCTCGTCGGGATAAAGATACATCAAACGCAGCCAGTAATCTCCTTCCACTTTCAACAATTCCTTTAATAAATGGATCAGCCCGTCCGTGCGCTTGAATCCGATATCCTTTCCCCAGTCGCCTAAATCCTGCGCAATCAAGATCACCTCTTTGGCTCCCTGGTTCAAAAGAACGCGGAACTCCTTGAGAACTTGTGCGGCGGGCTTGCTCTTCAAACGCCCTTTGATCGTCGGGATAATGCAGTAGGCGCACTGTTTGCGGCACCCTTCAGCGATCTTCAAGTAGGCATAATGATTCGGCGTGGAAATAGTTCGTGGAACTTCTCCTGCCTCCAGATAGCTTTTTGCACTTGTCACCTGTTCCCCTTTTTCTCCGGACCGCACAGCATCTAAAATCCCCTCGACATCACCAGAACCCAAAAAATAATCAACGGGGCTAGTAATCATCTCTTTATGGCTTTGAACCATGCACCCTGTAACAATCACTTTAGCTCCCTCTTTGCGCTGTTTCAGAGCATCATTGATCGTTTGAAGCGATTCGTCGCGCGACGCTTTTAAAAACCCGCATGTATTGATCACAATATGATCAGCTTCTTCAAGCGTTTGCGAAGGTTCGTACCCTGCCTTCAGCAAAATGCCCAGCATCACCTCGCTATCAACCAAATTACGGGGACATCCAAGGCTAATAAAGGAAATTTTATTGCCTCCAAGGGAAAAATTCGGAGAAGCTGCCACACCTCTTTCCTGCTTATGCATTTTCAACATATAGAAAATCCTTTGAAAAATACTCTATCAATTTTATTGAGAAATATTTTACAACATTCTTGGAAAAAGAACAGTGATAAATCGCAAAGATGACAACACTTATGAAAAAAGTGCAGTTCAAGGGGAAATCAAAGGATAATTTTTTGGCGGAAGTGCGCCGGCGAGTCGAAGAGTCTTTTTCCAAGACTGGCCAATCCGGACATGCCAATCTGGTTTTACACCTTAAAGGACTGCTTCTTTTTTGCAGCGCCGCATTCTTTTGGTCTTCCCTAATGGCGGGCTGGCTCCCTTCCATTCCCCGCCCGTTTTTATGGATGGTTTTTGGAATCAATCAAGGTCTTCTTGCAATGAATGTCGGTCATGACGCACTGCATGGATCCTACTCTTCCTCGCAAAGGATCAATCGCTGGCTAGGTTATTTTTCCTACGACTTGGTGGGCTTAAGCTCCCTTGTCTGGAAATTCACCCACAACCAAGGACACCATATCTATACAAACATTGCGGGGCATGACCCGGATATTAATAAACCTGGCCTGCTGCGCCTCTCCCCGCATGACCCTCTCTACAGCGCACACCGTTTCCAACATTGGTATATCTGGCTGCTTTACTCTCTGGTCGGTTTGAATTGGGTCTTGATTTCCGATTACCTGTTTGTATGGGAGATGCGCAAAAAAACCTCTCTTAAAGAGCTGATCTTCTTTTTCTTTTTCAAAGCAGTCAACTTCTCACTAGTCATCCTTTTTCCACTCTTTTTCAGTCAAATGACGTGGCAACAGGTGTTGATTGGCTATCTCTGCATGCAATGCGCCGGCGGCCTAACCGTATCGATCATCTTTCAATTAGCGCATGTAGTGGAAAACGTGGAATTTCCTCTGCCTGATGAGAACGGAGTGCTCCAGGAAAACTGGGGAGCGCATGAAATGCGCACAACCTCTAATTTCGCCGCGAAGAGCCTCCTTGTTACCCATCTTTTTGGAGGATTGAATTTTCAGATCGAACATCATCTCATGCCGAATATCTCCCATATCCACTACTTCAAACTCTCGCCAATTGTCAAAAAAACAGCTGAAGAGTTCGGACTTCCTTATCATGAACAAGCGAGCTTCTTCGCGGCAATCATTTCCCACACCCGCCTGTTAAAAAAATTCGGTACGCCTCTTTTTTTGGTCTTTATATTTTTTTAATATTAATCATTCATCATAGTTTCTTTCTAATTTAAGAATCATTAAGCATGCAGACGATTTATTGTTTTTTAAACTATTCCAATCCTTTAAGCCAAGAATTCCGCAAAATTTCAAAGGATTTCTACAAACTTGAAAAATGGCAGCAAGGAATCGCGATCATCGCTGCAATCGCCGCAGGGATTTTTAGCTTTGGGATTTCTGCTTTCGCAGCTTTCCGCTTTACAGTCGAAAAATTACAGAAAGGAGGCAATGCTGCTGCCGATCGCACAAATACGCTTTTCCAAGAAACAATTTCTTCTTCGAAATCCAAAAATTCTTCTCCCCTAATGTTTAGGGAAACGGCAAGCCTTATTAATAACGCCAAACAATTCGCTCCCGACGAAGGCTTTCCGATTGAGCTAGAAATAGAAGGGACGCAATTCATCATCTGGTACGATTCTCACAGTCGTTCGGCCATCATCGAAAAAGCAGACGAGCCCGATGAGGCGATCACCATCTCCAATAGCTCTTTCCTGGCAGAGAATCAGGAACAAATGGAGATTGTTGAACATGTGTATAGACATCTTTTAGAGCTGAAAGAGCAGTTCAATAGGGAACGCCGTCAATTCCAGCCTCAGACCTTGAAAATTATAAAATGTTTCTTTGAGAGTGAAAAAGGCAACGAATACGATGCAGAAAATCCATTAGAAATGGGTGACGGAATACACCTATGGCCGGAAAAACACAATAATCCCCGCACGTTTTATCTGCATGTGCGCATCGATTCTGTTGCGCAAGAAATTAAAATTTCCTTAGATCATGATGGGCAAATTAATGCAGTTGAACTGAATAACCAAAAAAGAAATCCTCTTTTTCTTTTTGAAGAAGATGAAATTTGGAAAAATCTTCTTACCCTTTGCTTTCACGATTTCCTCAGAGAAAATGCTCTAAAACACCTGGGTGGCCCTGCTGCACTGATCATAAACGGAGAACGAGTGGATATTAGCGGCATATTTGGCTACCACAATGCAATTATCTCCGAACTCCCTGAGTACGTTCTTTCAAAACTTGCTCCAAAACAGATGTACCGATACCTCAATGACGATTTAACCGAGGGTCCGGGCATCGATTTCGGAGGATTAAAAAGGCAAATGTTTTCAGAACTTGCGCTGCATTTGTTTGATGGATCTCCCAATCGAGAAATTCAGGTGATAAAAGGAATTCCTGCCTTGCGCAATTCCGAATCAAATAGGGAAAAAGAGTTGTTGGAGATGGCCGGAAAAAATTTAATTCGAACAGCCCTAACCGATAACACCGTGACCTTAGGCAATATCCTTGATCCCGTCGTTTACGAGTGTTTCAACCTCTTGATTAAGTTTGACAATAAAACGACAGACGATGTCTTCATGCAAGCAGCTCAACTTCTTTGCAAAACAGAACAGCAGCAATTCCTATTTGACGTTTACAATCGACCAAGGATTTTTACAGATGAGGAAAAGAATCTTCTCGAAGATATCCTGATGATTGAAGACGTTGAGGATTCCATGACTGATCCTCTAGAGGCTCAAAAACTTGCAAAAAATTACATTTTAGACTGTTACAAAAAACAGATCATGGCTATCCACTATATGGTAAAGGGAGCGCTGGGGAGTTCACAACAGGAACAGCTTGTCATTAGAACACTGTATGAAAGATTATTCGACCACCTAACTCCCGAAAAATTTTGCGAACAAATTCAGGGGATAAAATTTGATCCGCAAGGAATTGCGGATAGGATCTTCACAGACTCCGACCATCCGGTTGTCAGACAAAAAACTGCATGGCTCAAGGAATACATTCTTAGCAGCGATGAAGAGGAGATCAAACGGGTTCTTATGGCCATCACAGGCAGCACGACTATCACAGCCAAAACGAAAATCGAAATCACAGGAACAAGGGCTTATAACTGCGTAGCGCACACTTGCAGCACTTCATTAGAGGTTCCAATTACCCACACATCTGTTGGAACAGATGCAGGCACTTGGGCCAATAACAAGCAACTTTTCCTCAACAACTTCAAATTGATCTATTCTGAAAACGGATTCGATATGGGCTAACCGGCACTTTTCCTCTTCTTGATAAAATAATCCAAGCGTTTCTTCATTTCCCTTTCAAATCCTCTCTCCACAGGCTTATAGAACTCTTGGGATTCCATCTCCTCAGGGAAGTAGCTTTGGCCTGAAAAACCAATTAATGTGTCGTGATCATAGGTGTATCCTTTGCCATAATCCAACTCTTTCATCAAACGTGTGGGAGCATTGAGGATGTGCTTTGGAGGGTTGAGCTGGGAAGTTTTCGATGCTGCTTCTCTGGATTTCTGATAAGCCTTATAGACCGCATTGCTCTTAGGAGCCAACGCTAAATAAACCACTGCCTGAGCGAGCCCTAACTCCCCTTCCGGAGACCCTAAGAACTCATAAGAATCCTTTGCTGCCATTGAGATAGTCAGAGCCTGAGGATCGGCAAGACCGATATCTTCTGTCGCCATGCGTACCAATCGCCTGCCAATGAATCTGGGATCTTCCCCCCCTTCCAACATTCTACCCAGCCAATAAAGGGCAGCATCCGGATCTGATCCTCTAACCGATTTATGCAATGCGGAAATGAGATTGTAATGCTGATCGGACCCTCGGTCAAATAGCGGCGCACGCTTTTGCAAACGACTTCTTAACATCTCAACATTCAACAGTTGATCGGAGGAAAACACCGACACGTTTTCTACCAAGTTAAGCAAATATCTTCCATCCCCTTGAGAAAGATCCAAAAGAAATTTCCGCCCCTCTTCTGTGATCTTTAAAGGACCAATCGCCTCCTCACACCTTTCCAAAATGCTTTCTAAAGCCTCATGGTCAAGCGCCTTTAGCTGCAGCACACGCAAACGGGATAAAAGAGCGTCATTGAGATAAAAAGAGGGATTTTCCGCAGTTGCTCCGATCAGGACAATGGTGCCGTCCTCAATAAAAGGGAGAAAAGCATCCTGTTGCGCCTTGTTGAATCGGTGGATCTCATCGACGAAAAGCACACAGTTTTGCGAAAACAACGGCGTTTGCTTCACCTCATGTACAATTTTCTTGAGGTCGGCAACACCGCTGAAGATCGCATTCAGCGAGCGGAAATCCATAGCGAATGCTTGGGCATAAAGCCTGGCAATCGACGTTTTTCCACAACCAGGCGGCCCCCATAGGATCATGGATAACGGTTTTTGCGAACGGATGGCGGAAGGGATAAAGGCTCCATCACCCAAAAGATGATCTTGTCCCCAAATCTCCTCAAGTTTTTTTGGTCGCAGTTTATCTGCCAGCGGCTGCATTCTTGATTGAACCTCGATGCAAACAGTTTTGATAAGAGCATGTGGCCGAATTGGGCACATGCTCCTAAGATGATACCACCTTTATCCTAAAAACTCATCTCTTCTAAATAGATTAGCATGCGATTGAGAACAAACCGCATTCGTAAATCAGTGGAGCTTAATTTAGCATGCACTCTGCGCCAATCTGTTCCACAATCGGGAAACGCTTTCTCATAAGCCTCTACATCGATATCGCCGGAGCTGTAATAAGGATGAAACATCGAAAGCAAAGCAGCCCCTTTACCCACCGATACCATCACAGCAGCTTTTTCCTTATCAACAATCTCTTCTTCCGGAATGCCCAGCCTCAAAAGCTCTTTCTTAGGATAGCGCACCAACACGCGCACCCGCTGCCCATCGATAGGGTCTAAATCGGGCATAAAGCTTCCTCCTCCACTTAAATAGATTGTGCAACGATCCCCTTCAGCTTCTACCTTAACTGCATCTGAGTAGAAACCTACCTTATATTTTACACCAGGAAAAGGGCAAAGAGGCCCAACAGAGATTCCTTGAAAAATGGGAAATGTCGAATTTTTCACAAGTTTCACCGCTTTTTCGGGATGGTCAAGGCATACCTCCTGATAGATTCGCTTCCTTGAAACCCAATAGGAGGCGCCGCAGGTAAAATAAGCACGTCCTCCTTTTTCGAAAAACTCTCCCCGCAAAAACGCCAGTTGGGTAACAGAAAACACTTGTTCCAATCTTGAAGACTGCCCAGCAGGAATGACCAAAAGGGTTTCATCCGCCTTCATCTTCTGGAGCTTTTCAACCAAAGTTTCCCCAGGAACTTCCCGCACTTTCCAAGGTTTTCTCCCGATTTCTTCTCTGTAAAAATTCAACTGTTTAAACATTGTCACCCGTTTTGCGACACTGTCTGCATATGGGCCCAAAACTTCAGATTTTTTGTGGCCGCAATAGACGATCACCTGATTGATCGGACATACTGTATTTATATTCATGATCTTGCCTCCGCCAGCTTAACTGCCAAAGCCGCTTTCACAACAGCAGAAGGGAGAAAGAAAAGAACCCCTTTTAAAAAAGCAATTTTAATTCCGACAAAGGGAACCAACCAAAGAAATCCCAAAGAATAGATCACTCCCTGTCCAGCCAAAATCGCCAAATATGGCGAAATCTTTTGAACACTCCATGAGATCAAATAGGCAGCGATAGGAAAGGAGAGAAAATAGCCGCCGCATTTGCCAATCATCCAACTAGGGTTCAATGTGCCGGCTGCGAGGTACAGCAAAGCTGATCCGCACGCATTGCGTGGAGACTGCATCAACCCCAAATAGAAAATAGCAAATGTGTGCATCGTCATCGGCACCGGGTAAAAAGGAACCTTGACTAGCGAACACACAAAAATGAAGCAGCAGCCTGCCGCCATCGGCAGCAAAGCAGCTGCGTACTTATTCGATAAGATGGCATCCATCATCACCTCCTGGTTTTTCCCAATAAAATTACCCTCCCAAGGAAAAAGAATCGACTCATTTTTTTGTTGACTTTTATTTATTTAACTATTTTTTAGGTGATAAATACTCACTCTCCTTTTAATATACTCCTTAAATATAAACTCAAATCTAGGTTGTTTTTTATGCTAAGAGGGCTTTTAGGCAGCAACAGCGTGGAAAAAACCCTTCTGTATCTATTGGTTAACGAACAGTGCTATGCACATCAACTACACCGCAAATTAGGCTTAGCGTTAACTCCTGTTCAAAAAGCCTTGGAAAGACTGGAAAAGGGAGGGGTAATTTTTAGTAAAAATGAAAAAAATCGCAAAATTTATCGATTTAATACCAATTTTCCGATGATCTATGAAGTTGAGCTGCTGTTAAAAAAAACTTATCAACAGCTGTCAGTTCAAGAAAGAAAGTGTTATCATTATCCGGAACAGGCAAAAGCAAAGCCATTCAAAAAAGAGCCCCGCCTGATGGAAAAAGTGTGGGAGCAGCTCAAATCGGTGAAGCGGATGACTTTGCAAGCATCTTCCCGCTCCCGCACATCCCGTTTATGGATCCGCAAAGGGAGCGGCAAAGTAGATTCCACGCTCAAAGACAACGTGTTGACTTTTCGCGAACAGGGGGAATGGACTGCTGACGACGGATTTCGCATGAATTATCGCAATGTCTATCGCTGGACGTGGCATTGGCGGGAAGAGATGTTATCTTTGGAGCATTTGCGACGAGGAGAAAAGCATCCGGTCTTTCTCTTCTATCTCGTAGCTGGCGAGGAGAATTTTCTCGAATCGCTCAACCCCCATCTATGCGGGGATGACACCTACTTCGGCTGGATGCAGTATAATCCTTTATTTTTACAGATGCATATCCGCACCCTTGGTCCCTCGAAAAATGAGAAGATAGAAACTGTTTATACCTAATCTGTGTGTTGCAAACAAGCTGCACCTTCTCTATAATCCTGCAACTCAACTTCTTAAAAAGGAACAAAAAATGAAAAACCTTCTCATGACTTCTATTGCCTTAATCGGTTTATTTTTCAGTCAACTTAAAGCTGATATAGAAAACGCTCCCTCTTGCAGTCGTTGGTACATAGGAGGACTTATCGGAGCCAGCCACATCGATTCTGATTTGGAAATCGATACACATCTAGGACTTTCTATAGGACTTTCTATAGGATATCAGTTATCAACAAGCTTCCGCTTGGAAGGCGAACTCTCATCCAGCATCAATCAATTTAAAGAATTAGATTTCTATTTAAATACTGATCGGATCATGGCAAATCTTCTATACGTCATCAACTCGAAAACGATAGCACGTCCTTACTTCGGATTTGGAGCTGGAACACAATATCGCTCAATCACATTCGATGATCATTATACATTCAGCCGTGGAAAGACCTTTACCTATCAAGGGATCTCCGGACTGATGATTCCATTCACAGATGTTGCGTTTGCCTGTCTAGAGTACCGGTATATAAAAAACACCATCGATTCAGACAATAGTCAAAGTGTTGGCTTGAATATTAAACGGCACTTTTAGAACATTGATCTTTTTTCCTGAAGCAACTATTTATAAGATGAATACATGGGTAGCTTCATCCATAAAAAACAGGAAAAATCGATTTGAGCCACAAAGATTTAGATTTCGCTAACAGCCTGCGCAGCGATCTTCCAGCCAGCGTTGTTGTTTTTTTAGTTGCGCTTCCCTTGTGTTTGGGAATTGCGCTGGCATCCGGAACACCGCTGATATCCGGAATGATTGCAGGAATTATCGGCGGCATCGTCGTGGGGTTGCTCAGCGAATCTGCCCTTGGTGTAAGCGGTCCTACAGCAAGTTTGGCTATAGTCATTCTAACCGCTGTCAACGAACTAGGATCGCTTCCTGCCCTGTTTACTGCCGTCATGTTGTCGGGCCTCTTTCAACTCATTTTGGGATTCTTAAAAGCCGGATTTATCGGATATTTTTTACCATCATCCGTCATCAAAGGGATATTGACAGGGCTCGGAAGTATTATTTTTCTTAAACAAATCCCCCATGCAGTTGGTTACGATAAGGTTTACGAGGGAAGCCTTTCATTTTTCCAAGATGACGGACAAACCACACTGTCGGAATTGATCAACATGCTGGATTTTATCAGCCCGGGTCCGCTGGCTATTGCCGCCATCTCGCTGACCATCCTCATCTTATGGGAAAGACCGTGGATCAAACGCTTCCGCTGGTCCAAATTAATCCCAGGCCCTCTGCTTGCTGTAATCTCCGGAACTTTCCTTGGTATTATCTTCCAAAAAACCTCTCTTTTTCAATTGAAGGCAGATCAAATTGTCACAATGCCGATGATTGCAGATTATTCGACTTTTTCCGAGTTGACCACCTTCCCTGATTTCTCCGCTTTTTTCCGTTTTGACGTGATCAGCATTGCTCTGACCATTGCAATCATCTCCAGTATTGAAACGCTTTTATCCTCAGAAGCTGTAGACAAGCTTGATCCTTATAAACGAGTCACCTCAACAAACAGGGAACTCTTTGCTCAAGGAATAGGCAACTGCCTATCCGGCCTATTGGGAGGGCTTCCCATTGCACAGGTGATCGTACGCAGTTCTTCAAACGTCCAGGCAGAAGCAAAAACGAAGATATCGACAATTGCACATGGTGCTTGGCTTCTCGTCAGCCTGCTGTTTTTCCCAACCATTTTGAATTTAATTCCTTTATCAAGCCTTGCCGCCATTTTACTTTTAGTCGGATATAAATTGATCGAACCGAAACGATTCTTTGATCTTTACAAAGAGGGATTTGAGCAATTCCTCCCCTTCATCGTGACAGTCATTGCACTGATTTTCAGCGACCTTTTAATCGGCACCGCCCTTGGCCTTGCAGTTAGCTTACTTTCCATTTTGTGGGAAAATTACCGCCATCCTTACTATGCTGACATTGAGCATCCTGAAAATGGTATCTGCATTCAATTATCAGAGGATGTGAGTTTTTTAAATAAAGTAGGGCTTTTGCAAACGCTGGATCACATTCCAAATGGATTGCGAGTGGTTATCGATGCATCGAAAACGCGTAAAATGCACCCGGATATTCATGAAATTATCGATTCCTTTTTAATCAATGCAAAGACGCGGGATATTGAAGTGGAGTACATCAAGATGAATCAGCCGCATATCATTGATCATCAAAAACAAATACTCAACATCAGTCAAAAAAAGTCGAAAAAATTCTTCAAAAGAGAGAAAAAATGAGGACGCATACCAAAAGATCGCAGGCCAGCTTAACACCGGACGACGCTCTGCAATATTTAAAAGAAGGGAACGAGCGATTTCAGAACAATTTAAAGGCAAACCGCAACCTGCTTCAACAAGTAAACCAAACAAGCGAGGGGCAATTTCCATTTGCTGTCATCTTGAGCTGCATTGATTCACGAACATCAGCCGAGTTGATTTTTGACCAGGGGTTGGGAGATATCTTCAGTGTTCGAATAGCGGGCAATTTCATCAATGAAGACATCCTGGGAAGCCTTGAGTATGCCTGCAAGACAGCGGGGTCAAAACTTGTCGTGGTTCTTGGGCATACCCGCTGCGGAGCAATCAACGCTGCTTGCACAGGCGGCGGGAATGGTTATATCGAAAAGTTGCTTGAGAAAATTTATCCGGTTGTCGAAATAGCAAAAAAGGAGCAGTCAAACGAAGAGGATGCAGAGCAGTTTGCAAATCGTGTTTCCCGTCTTAACGTTGAGTACAACGTGGAAAAAATCCGCGGGCAATCCGCCGACTTAAAAAAGCTTGAAGAGGAGGGAAAAATTCGCATTGTTCCCGCTATCTACGATGTGACAGATGGTTCTGTCACTTTTTTTTAAATTGAAGAGCCGGCCAATTGGGATCATTTCCATGCACTCCATTAAAAACCAAGCCCTGCAAAGCATAAGCCTGTTCCACTTCCTCTCGCTGTTCTCTCAGCAGCCCAGCTAGAATCAACGTTCCCTCTTTCGAGAGCAACGACGCAATTGATTGCGCCATGTCAATTAATGGACCGGAATGAATGTTCGATACAATGAGGTCGTAAGGAGCTCTTTCGATGATCGTTTCCGAAGACACTCCATTCCCATGCACCACCTTGATCCGGCCGCAGGCATTCTCCCGCGCCATCTCGGCACTGCGCTCATCAATCTCGCTGCCAACCACCTCTGCGCCAAATAAAGCTTCAATCGCCAACGCCAATATCCCGGATCCGCATCCGATATCCAAAGCACGATTCACATTTGGCAACATCTGAATTGCCTCCAAACACCCTTCTGTAGTCGGATGATGGCCTGACCCAAATGCATAAGAGGAATGAAGCTTAAGAAGCACTTTTTCTTTTGGAATCGGCCCTGTGTAATAAGAGGTGCAGATAAACAGCCTTCCTACAGTAATTGGAGGCAGTTTCTTTTCATCCTCTTCCAGCCAGTCGACAGACTCCATTGGACTCCACGCTAACGGCCTGCCGGCGCGCAGCTCTAGCTCGACCCGATTGTCAATACAAGCCATCCCTTTGACAACTCCCCCTTCCCAATTCAAGCTCTCTACGAGATCTCCAACCGTTTCCTCAAAAAGAAAAAACTCCTCTGCAGAAAGCTCCGCCTCAAAGATTAAGAAATTGTCCATCGCGGTAAAACTCCTTTTCATCTGCGGTGATCGATCCGCCATTGCGCAAATCGAAAATCATGTCCCAATGCAAAGCCGATGCATTCGTATTGCCCGTTTGAGGATAACCCTTCCCGAGAGCCAAGTGGAATGTTCCTCCAAATTTTTCATCGAAAAGAATATTTTTCGTCACTGTTGTCATCTGGTAGTTTGTCCCGATTGCGATCTCTCCAACAAATTTTGCCCCTGCATCCTGAGCAATCATTTCGCGCAAAAACTCCTGCCCTTTAGAAGCATTTGCTTCCACTACAGCGCCTTTTTCAAATTTCAGCTCAATTTCGTGCACCTCGGTATTGCGGTACAGCGTAGGAAAAGAATAGCGCGCAATACCGTTTACCCCGCCATCAGACGCCTTTAAATTCGGCCCCGTATACACTTCTCCATCAGGAAAATTGATTTTTCCACAACAATTGACCCACTTCATTCCGGAAATGTTCACACGCAAATCGGTTCCCATTGGATTACGGAACCTTAATTCGTGTTTATCAGATAAATAGTCGATGATTTTCTGCTGCTCTGCCTCAACCTTTTTCCAATGGGCAACCGGGTCTTCTTGATTCAATGCACCCAGATTAAAAATCATCTCTTCATACGCCTTTGTTCCCATTTCAGCATCCTGAGCTGCTGCTGCGGTCGGAAACATCGTGTAAGACCAACGCATTTTCCCAGCAGCTGCACGATTTAATATAGCTTCGAGAACTGGCTGGCGAGCCTGAGATGCCATCGCCTGCCGCTTGGGATCCACTCCGCTTAACAACTTGGAGTTCCCCTCTGCACCAATAGCCAAATACAGGTCGCAATGATCTGCGATATACTGAGTGACAGGAGAAGGGGTCGACAATAATTCATCGGAAGCGTACGCAAAAAGGGTCTCTTTAAACGCGCTCGGCGACATCACAACATCGACGACCACCCCTTTTTGAATGAATTTCTCATAGCTTGCCTCAATCAACGGCAGAGCTTCGTATTCACCGACAATCACAGCATGCTGCCCTGATTTTGCCTGTAGAGCGTAATTGACCAACACATCCGCCCAGCGGTCGATCCGTCTGTCTCTCATGTTTTTTCTCCTTCTTAAGTTATTGAAACTTATAATGAAAACCTCTTTTCAAAGCAAATTTGAAAAAAAAATTATAATATTCCATAGTCAATCTTATGAAGAGGTTGTATATAGGGACTGCAGGGTGGCAATATCCAGAGTGGAAGCACTCCTTCTACCCTAGAGGGATGCCGACAAGTCAATTTTTAACGTACTATAGCGAAATTTTCGATGCGGTCGAGCTCAATTCCAGCTATTACCGTCTTCCTCGCCCAGAGACAATTATCGAGTGGAAAATGCGGACGCCTAGCGATTTTAAAATATGCCCGCGTCTGATCCAGGCAATCACCTTTAAAAACAAGCTAAAAAAAGGAGACAACCTCCTCAAAGCTTTCTTAGACCATTTCCTCCCATTGGAAGAAAGGCTTGGCCCGGTCGTGATCGAAATTCCCGAAAACATCTACTTTACCGATGAAAATGTGGAACCCTTTCTTGACATGTTGGGAAGATTTTCCCATCACTACACCTTTGTCATTGAACCACGGCACGTTTCCTGGATGGATCCTAACGCCGGCAAAATGTGTGAAGAGCGGGAGCTCACCTGGAGCATTTCCGATTTTTGCGGGCGGATTCCTACCATCCACAAAACGATCGGCAGCAAGATCTATCTTCGCTTCCATGGCACGCATGATCTTAAAAATTCAGAGTACACAGTTGATACACTGCAATATTGCGCGGCAAAGGTGCAGCATTGGCTGGAAGAGGGGAAAACTGTCTATGTTTTTTTCAATAATCATTTTGGCGGGTTTGCCCTGGAAAATGCCAAAGAGTTCAAAAAATTGATTCAGGTACCGCATTAATTGTGTTATCATCCCCTCTATGCTGAATATCCTGTGCGCTTTACATTGCGAGGCCAAACCTCTGATCCAACATTTAAGGCTCAGAAAGCTCCAAGAGTCTGCTCCGTTTCCTGTCTACGAAAATGAGGCCATGCGGCTAGCGGTCTGCGGAATCGGTAAAATCGCCGCCGCAACAGCAACAGGATGGCTGGGAGCCAGAGAAAACACCTGCTCCGCCTGGCTGAATATCGGAGTTGCGGGCCATGCAGACTTGCCCATCGGCTACCAAGCCTTAGCGCTTAGTGTCACAGACGCTGGCAGCTCC
Source organism: Waddlia chondrophila WSU 86-1044 (assembly GCF_000092785.1). Lineage (NCBI taxonomy): Bacteria > Pseudomonadati > Chlamydiota > Chlamydiia > Parachlamydiales > Waddliaceae > Waddlia > Waddlia chondrophila. The sequence goes on along the minus strand of NC_014225.1, from coordinate 161,311 downwards.
AAACGATTCTATCCCGATATTTCTCTCATCAAAGGATTGCCGATGCATGGAGTGACAACCGTTGACAAGCCCTCTTTCAGCTATCCAGACAAAGATCTTGTGGACATGGAAGCGGCAGGATTCTATCAAGCAGCGCAGCGCTTCGCTACTGTCGACCGAATCCATTGTTTAAAGATTGTCTCTGATAACGCCTGGCATCCAACGGAAAAAATCAACAAAGAATTCGTGCGCGATTTGATCGGGCAGTCAATCACAAAAATAGAAAGTTTAATAGGCCAGATCCTGGCATTGATCCCCAATCCACCAGCCATCGACGATTCCCCTTATGTTGCGCTTTGCCATTGGACAGAAACAGAAAAACATCAGTTAGAACGCCTTCTCATTCGTTGGAAAGCTATGGAAAAATCTCCTCCTCTTTGCCAACATCTGAAAACCAGCCGGGAAATCATTCAATTCCTCGAACACACACTTAACCAACTCCCTTTATGTTTCACGCCATCTACTACGAAGAAGAAATAAGAGAGCATCCAAGAACGCGAAGACTTCTTGAAAAGTACTCCGATCTCCCCCATATCCCTTGCGAGCGGTATGGAGAAATTTTCAACCGCAAAGCTCAGAATTTCCGCATACAAAAGCAAAAACCTGCTCTTATCCTAGCAAAAAAGCATGGCAATCTGACACTTCCCACACCTAAGGGATACGGTATTGGAGATCAACACAATTACTACTTTTCCCATATGTTGAATTGCATATTTGATTGCAGATACTGCTTTTTGCAAGGAATGTACCGCTCCGCCCACTATGTTTTATTTGTGAATTTCGAAGATTTCTTCGACGCACTGAAAGAAAAGCTGGTAAAACACACAGGAGAAAAAGTCTCTTTTTTTTCCGGCTACGATTGCGACAGCTTAGCTCTTGAACCAGTGACCCGCTTTGTAGAAAACTCGCTGCCATTTTTTTCCGGCCATCCACAAGCAACCCTGGAACTGCGTACAAAAAGCACCCAGATACAGTTTCTGTTAAAACATAATCCCCTTCCGAACGTTGTGACAGCGATGACGCTAACCCCCAAGCGCATTGCTGCAGAACTGGAACACCGCGCTCCTCCGCTGCACAGAAGGTTGGAAGCACTCCGCAAACTGCAAGAGCAGGGTTGGAAAATCGGGCTTCGGCTAGATCCTGTGATCTACTGCGAAGATTGGAGAGAAGAATATGATGCATTTTACCAGGAGCTGTTTTCTGCAATTTCCTTAAAAGGGCTGCATTCCGTCAGTTTGGGAGCATTCCGCGTTCCTCGGAACATCTTCAAAAAGATGGCCCGCCTCTATCCGGAAGAAAAACTTTTTGCCCATTCTCTGGAAGAAAATCAAGAAATCGTTTCTTATAAAGAAAAGATCGAAAAAGAGATGACCTCTTTTTGTACAAATAAGATAATGAATCATATCCCTAAAGAAATTTTTTATCCGTGTTGCCCATAAAAAAAGCTCTTATTACCGGATCCAGCCGAGGCATCGGCCTTGCAATCGCTGAACGGCTATTGGACAAAGGATGGAACGTGACAGGAATTTCCCGCACTGCCTGTCCCACTACCAATCCGGCTTACACACACTATGCGATCGACTTAAAGAATCTCGACCCCCTTCCCCATTTATTGAAAGCGATCGCAAAAGAAAAGGAGAATTTTGACACCTTGATCTGCAACGCCGGAGAGGGGGCATTTGGCCATTTGGAAGAGTTTTCCTACAAACGGATTCAGGAGATTCTTCACCTCAACTTCCTTTCTCAAGTGTATGTGATCAAAACATGGCTTCCACTAATGAAGAAGAGAAAAAAAGGGGACATCATCTGCATCGGGTCGGAAGCTGCCCTGGCAGGCAAACGGAAGGGAAGCGTTTATTGTGCATCAAAATTTGCCTTACGCGGATTCATTCAGGCGCTGCGCCAGGAATGCGCTGCCGATGGCATTAGAGTCACTCTAATCAACCCGGGAATGGTCAAAACGCCATTTTTCGACTCACTCAATTTCCGACACGGGGAAGAAAGGGACGAATGGATCTCTCCAGAAGATATCGCGGATGCTGTCTCTATGGTTTTAAATGCTCGGCAAGGCACAGTATTTGACGAAATCAACCTTTCCCCTCAAAAACACAAAGTTGTATTTGGTTAGCCGATCTTTCTCAAAGCGCAGCCAAAGCCCCCGTCCCAGCCATCCGCATTGGGAAGGATCGCCTCCTTCAGCCTCGTTTCTAGCGATAATTCCTGACAAACTTTATCGATTAGGCGGCCATTCTCCCGTTTAAGAACACTACAAGTGAGATACCAAAGCTCCCCCCCCTTATCAAGCAGCTCGATTCCACGCCTCAAAAGCTGCAGCTGGATCTCCTCAAGCTGCTCCAGCGTCTTCTGCGACAAACGCCACCTCGCTTCCGGCCTTTTATTTAAAACTCCCGTATTACTGCAAGGAACGTCAAGAATCACCAAATCAAACTTCTGGGCTAAGGGAAATTCCTCCCCGCGCACAGAACTTAATGTCGTTGAAATCCCATATTTCGCACAGTTTTCAGATAAAGGCTTTAATTTTCCCGAGGAGACATCGTTTGCAGAGAGTTCCGCATCCGGATACAAATCATGCGCTAAGATTAATTTCCCTCCTGGAGACGAGCAAAGATCTAAAATGTTCTTTGGCGCCCCAAAATCTTGGGCTAACGAACTCATCAACTCAGCAGGAGTAGCATTCTGAATATAATAATCGGATGAAGAGGAGATATTGGAAATTAAAGAGGGGTCACGGATCACTCCCATCCCACACCGAGTTCCAGCAAGAAAATCGATCTCTCCATTAGCTTCTTTTGGCCTCGATGCTTGAGGACGTACTCTAAACATCGTCTGAGACGGTCGATTGCCGGCTTCCATGATCTCTTCAGCTTTTTCTAAACCAAAATTCTGTACAAGTTCCTGCACATAATATGCTGGATAGGAATACCGAATACTCAGTTCCGGAACCGTCTCACCTTTAGGCAACTGTGGATCTATCTCTTCCACTTTTCGCAAGCAGGCATTAAGGAATTTTACAAAAGACTCATGACAATGGATTTTTGCAATTTTTATCGTTTCATCCACAATTGCGTATAAGGGAATCTTATCCATGTAATGAAATTGATAGAGCCCCATGCGAAAAAGGATCTTTTCCCGCAATTTCAAAGCGAGCTTTTTTTTATCTGCAAGCTGCAACGCTAAATGATCAAGGGCAAGGGCCATGCGCGTGGTCCCGTATGCAACCTCCCGCGCCAGATGATAATCCTGGATAGAAGGCCTACACTTCGCCTGCCATTGGGCAAGCGAATCAATAAGAAAGCTTTCTTCCCGTGCAGAAGAAAGCAGCGCCAGATATGCAGCTTCCCGAGGATTTTTCGTTTTGGTGATGTCCATATCATAACGATATTAACCGGGACAGGTAAAATTTGTCACTCTTTTACAAAATAAGAGTTCTTAGGAATTTCGAGCTCCTTTTGTCCTTTTTTGACGTCAAGAACCTGATTAAAAAATATTAATGTTTATTAAATTGATAATAAATATTTTATTTTATATAATTTAATAAAGGGAATTTTTATTAATAAACTTGAGAATATCAATGAGCATTGATGGATATCGATCATCAGATACATTGGCCAAAATTCAACAGAGCACAGCAGCAAAAGACGTCAAACGGACAGAAACGAAAGAAGAATCCGGCAAGACAATGGTTTCCTACGACGTCAAATTACAGGGACGATCGTTTAAAGTAACAGTAGGCTTCGACAAAACTCAGCTGGAAGCGCACTACAAAAGCCAACTGGATGAACTGCCGGAAGGCCAAAAAAATGTGCTTACAGTTGTTGATAAGATTGTAAGTGGAATAAAAGCAGAAGATCTTATTGCCATGTCTGGAACGAGAATTTCCACCTCAATTGCAGATCATGCGGATGCTCAACACACAAAGGTGCATCTCCAGGGTGAAAAAGATCCCACCTGCTTAAGTGAATTGGACGGTAAGGGAAAAGGCGAATTAGCAAAAAGCATCACAAACGTCATTCAAACATTTTCAAAGCAAGAAGTCAGACAACTTATTCAAAATGCAAAGGAAAGCACTTCATCTCTTTCTCCTACTCATCAAGTTCAAATCCCCACAGTGAGTTTTCAAGAATCCTCCGATCCCAAAGTAGAGGAAGAAAAAGACGACCCCCTCATTTTTTCTGTCTCTGTACAAAGGGAAAACCCGGAGAGCCTTCCTTCAGACGAACAATCCCCAGCCAAAAGGACCGAGTCCAAAGTCCAGGCTGCAAGCACTGCGGCCTTTCGTTTGCCAGATGAGAATAAAACTTCAGATAAACCCCTGATGACAGGCTCCACTGAAGATCCTGGTAAAAAAATTTTTCAAAGATGGTCGGACAAGCAAGGATTTGTCGCTGATGAAACAATAGAGCGTATCGATACAGTGGAAAAGCTTCAGAAAAATGCCAGCCAAGAGATCGGCTATCTAAAGCAGAAATTGAGTGATTGTAATCCCGAGGAAAAAACCAAAATAGAAGCGAGGATCGATCAACTCGAAAAAATAAGGGTTAAATGTCAGCAAAAAGGCGCGAGCTGGGCAAACTCAGACTATTTTAGAGATATGCTGCGAGGGAATTCAGATCTTAGATCTGCAGAAAATAAAGAGGGGATACGAGGCGCTATACAAGAATTTTCTAAAGTTATGGATGAAGAATACTATGCAAAAGCTCCTCCGGTAAATATGCGGTACCACAAATGCGATGTCCGAGGAAAGACAGAAAAAGAAGCAACAAGCACAGGATGGATAAGAGTGGGTGTCGTCAGTTGTATGGACAACGGTTTTGTCAACCAAAGTTCTATGAGGGAATTACAAAACGCTCTGAAAGAGGGAAAAGAGGATTTAGCGACAGAAAAAAGAAATGAGATGACGCAAGGAATCTTCGAAGTCTGGAAAGAGCAATCGAAAAAAGGAAATTCAAATATTGATGCTTCAGCAGGATATGCTCTAACTCAGCTGGGATATTCTCTTGAACAGGTGGAAACTATTGCAGATATTATCAAAAAAGGAGGAGATTTCAGCGACATACCTGGAGATGTTTTAAAAATCGGGAAGGAGAATATCGCACAAGTTGCAGAAGGCGTCGATGCCGTCATGGAAAAAAGAAATCAGTTGATGGCAAATCAATTTCTCCAAATCGTGATGGAACAACTTGAACATTCATCCCCTGAAGATCTGGCAGGCAACCAGCTTCGCATGCTTCATGTAGGGCTCCTAAATCATCAATCCAGATCCGTTGACGGCACGGGATGGTATCACAATGAAGATCAGGAAATGCAAGATATGGCAGACATATTCGACCAGTTTGATCAGGCAAAACTGATTTGTGATGGAAAAGGCCCCTATATTGATTCAGATGGAAACATCCACCTTCCCTCCATGTCCCAACTCCCTGAAGGAGTACAAGAACTTAGCCTGCGCGCCATTTATCTAAACCAGTCTGTACAGGGGCATACTGAAAATGATGGAACACAAAGAGAGCTCAATGAAAAAGCACTGAAAAAATTGAAGGGGATGGGAATAGACGACGAAACAATGAAAGGATTGGAACAAAAATTGACAGGCAAAAAATCGGGATACACGTCGGCCGCAGATACAGTAAACCTTGGTTTAAAAGCACGATTTAAGGTATCGACGGGATGTTTGAGTGCAAAAGATAGAACGGGATTTGTTTCAGCTTTGGTAACCAAAAGGAAAATGGAAGAAAAGCGGTTCCCAAAAAGTACCGTTAGAAGGGTGATGAGAGGGCAACTAGGAACCAGCAGTCCCGCTGTCAGGGTGATAAAAGATAATACTGGAACAAGAATCATGAAAATCACTCCATTTAAAATAGAAGGATTGACAAAAGACGAATATAGCCCAACAAACTTTGCCGCTAGATTAATTGTTTACGCCAACCAGGGAATAGAAATCATGAAAGAGCGTAAAAGGATCGCTAAATATGAAAAACTTGGCAAAGCTTCTGCCGCCGCTTAATCAAGGATATCCTGAGAGTGTTCACAGAGAGGCTGTGAACACTCTCTTTCCACTTAACGCTGAATGCGGTCCATACCGTTATGCAACATTCTTTCCTGTTCTATTCCCGCCTTAAGACGCTGAGATTCAATAGCTTCATTAATAATTTTTTTGTAATCGCTTGTGCCTGTTTGATTCACAGTCTGCAGGACTTCCTCCCTCGTTTGACTAGGAAGATTCTTAAATTTCTGCCGTCCTTCCTTATCTAACTGCAAAAGAAGCGTGGTTTCTGTCATCGGTTTTTTTTGCAGACCTTTAAATAACCCGCATTGTTGGTGGCTCTCTCCCCACTGTTGATATTTATTTGAATAAGAGCGCTCTTTTGCCATCAAAGGCGAAAAAACCATTGCAGCTGCCAAAGCCGCAGCCATTGCTTTCCCTTTCATTTTCCTTCCTCCCTAAGTGATTGTTGTTGTTGACAATCAGAGCGACTACTAAGAGGGTGTCTGCAAAGTCAATGAAGCGAATTGCGTTGACTTTGCAGACACCCTCTTAACCGCTCTTCCTCCGAACGTGGATACGTGTCAGATACCCTCTGAAATTAGATATTTATCAATACATTTTTTTATTTTCAACCACTCCACATCCATACCACCTAAACTTTTAAAAAATAATGGTTTACCTACAAATTATTATGGATGAAAATCTTTAATTGAACTATAATTCGGATCAAAATTTGAAAAAGTAGGAAAAATATGAAAAAGGGTATGGCAAGCGCCGGATTGACACTGGCAATGATGTGGATCGCCCACTTCCTGGTCGACGTTATGATCGGTTTTTGGTCTGTATATAAAACAATTTCCGGTGTTGACTTAGCCATCGCAGGATTGATTGCTGGAATCTGTCCTTTCATTGGAGAAGGGATGCAGCTTCTATTTGGCTCAATTGGAGACAGAGGCTATCGCAAGCAGCTTTTTCTATTCGGAGTTGCAGCAACTGGAGTCAGCTCTCTGCTACCGCTGTATGAAAGCTATTTTTACTTCTTCCTTATCTTCTTATTGACATGCATTGGATCAGGCGCATTCCACCCGACTGCGGTAGCGATCACCAGCGGACTGACACAAAAACGAAAAGGGTTGCTCATTACGATTTTCGCCTCCGGAGGGGCTTTAGGGCTTGCTTTGAGTCATATGATTTTCTCCTTATGGTATCTTCATTTCCAATTTTCAACAGCATGGTTGATACTGCCGGCTCTTGTTTTGGTGCTATATACGGCGACAAAGACAATGCCTGGAGCATCGGATCGGCCTGCACAGGCTGGCCGCCGCTACGGATTCGAAGCTCTGAGAAAACTTTTTGGATACCGTGATTTAAGAGTTCTCTACTTTTCACAGGTTTGCATCCAATCCATCTACTGGGGAATGATGTTTCTTCTTCCCGACGTCTTAACCTCTAAGGGATATCCTGCCTGGATGTGTTTTGGGGTTGGACATTTCGTTTACATTATCGGAGGAGCCTTCATGATGATTCCCGGCGGTTATCTGTCAGATCGGTTTTCCGCCCGCAGCGTCCTTCTTGTTTCAAGTACGATGGGGTGCGCTCTCTTTTACCTGTTTTTACTCACTCCTTACCTGTCTATCCCGGCAGCCCTTATCCTTCTTGCGTTAACGGGGGCTTCCTTAGGAATGGCAAATCCTGTTGCCGTCGCATTGGGAAACAAAATCATGCCATCCCGCCCAGGTTTGGTCAGTGCATTCCTCATGGGAATGGTTTGGTGCGTTGCCGAATGGCTCGGACCCGGCGGCGGAGGTTTGCTGACTAAACTGTTTTCGGAAAATGCCCCAACATTCGCATTATCAACTCTTGGCCTTCTGTTCTGTGTAGGGACTGCATTGACAGCTCTTTTGCCAAGCACAGTAGATCAAGAATTCGAGCTTGATCTTGCCTAGGGTATAAGCGTATAATAACCCTGATGTACTGTTGGAAATGCCAAAAACAGCTTGACGATCCTCCATCCCCAAGACTGCCGTTCCGTGCAACATGCGATCACTGCAGCGCATGGCTCCACTGCTGTGTCAATTGCCGCAATTATCAACCAGGACTTCCTAACGACTGCAAGATCCCAGGTACTGAACAGATTGCCGATCGTGAGGCATGCAATTTTTGCGACGAATTTTCTTTAAAGGAAACAAACGATCTTTCCTCAAGCTCCATTGAAGAGGCCTCCAAGAAACTCTTCGGCGAGGAAACAAAGTTCGAAAAAAAGAATTTTAATGACCTCTTCAATGACTGATGTCTGGCGTCTTTTCCTCTATTTCCCATTAGGTCTGGCTCCTGCAATTTTTTTCGGTTCCCGATTTATTGTTCAATGGATCCAAAGCGAACGACTCAAACAATCAACTGTCACCCCTCTATTTTGGAAACTTTCGTTAGCCGGAAACCTGCTTTTTATGCTCCATTACATCATTCAAGTGCAGTACCCTTTCGCTCTCATTCAGGCTGCAAACGGAGTGATTTCCTGGAGGAACCTGAATCTGATGGGAAAAAGGAAACCCTTTTCTACCGGCACGGCAATCGGGATCATGGCAGCAGCCCTTACAGCGCTAACTTTAAGTTTTGCAGGACAGAGTTATCTTTTAATCGGCGAATGGGACTGGATCCGCACACCAACGAAATTTATCAACGAATCAAGGGTGCACCATTCGTTTGGCTGGCATCTGTTAGGGGCGTTTAGCGGCGCGCTTTTCTCCAGCCGTTTTTGGGTGCAGTGGTGGCAGGCAGAACATCGCCAGCGTTCTGAACTGCGGTCGGCATTTTGGTGGCTCAGCATTGCCGGCAGCATTCTCTCTTTGATTTACTTTGTCGGAATTCAGGATATTGTCAGTGTATTCAATCAAAGCTTCGGGCTCATCCCTTACGTCCGCAACCTCATGCTGATCAATCATTCAAAAATTAAGTAGAAAAGAATAACTGCTATCTTTATAAAAAGAATTTGAGAATCTAAAAAAAGCACGCTCAGATTCATGAAGGCTGTTATTTCCCCTGAAAACCATCACGCCGTTATTTTCGATCTTGACGGCATCATCACAAGAACGGCCAGTGTACACGCAAAGGCGTGGAAGAAGATGTTTGATGATTTTCTTAAAGCGCGGGCAGAAGAGTACAAAGAAGCATTTGTCCCTTTCGATGAAAATGTCGACTATCTCAACTATGTCGATGGCAAGCCTCGCTATGAAGGAATTCAAAGCTTCCTGTCTTCACGAAGCATTAACCTGCCCATGGGAGATCCAAATGACGGACCGGAATCCTTAACCATTTATGGATTAGGCAACAAGAAAAATCAGCTGTTTATCGATGTTCTGCAAGCAGACGGAATCGAAGTCTACGAAACAACCATCGCTCTCATCCATGAAATCCGCCGCTTAGGAGTTAAAACCGCTCTCATTTCCTCCAGCAAAAACTGCCGCAGCATCATCAAGCAGGTAGGGGCAGAAGATCTTTTTGATGCCCGCATCGATGGCTTGGACGCTATCGAACGTAAAATCAAAGGGAAACCGGCTCCCGATATCTTTTTGAAAGCTGCTGAAGATTTAGGTGTCGATCCGTCCCATGCTGTCGTGATTGAAGACGCCATTTCCGGCGTCCAAGCAGGAAAAAAAGGGGGCTTTGCCGAGGTGATTGGTGTCGATCGCTCAGACCAACGGCAAGCTTTACTCGAAAATGGGGCCGATGTCGTCGTTAAAGATCTAAGAGAGGTTGAAGTGATTGATCAAACAGCTAAGAAACCGCATGCCTTGGAAAATATCGACAAAGTACGCGAAAGGCTGGCAGGGAAAACACCTGTCATTTTCTTTGACTACGATGGAACATTGACGCCGATTACAAGTCATCCGGACAAAGCGCTGTTGGATCCTGCGATAAAAAAAACTCTGGAAAACATGAAAAAGCGCTTCATGATCGCTGTGATTAGTGGTAGAGACCGCCTCGATGTGCAGGAAAAAATCAATATCGATGGAATTTTTTACGCAGGCAGCCATGGATTTGATATCTCAGGACCGAACGGTCAGCATTTTGAAATTGACGAAGGAAAAAAGAAGCTGCCGATGCTTGGTGCCGCCGAAGAGGAGCTCAATGAGAGGATTCCGGAGGTTAAAGGCGCTTGGGTGGAACGCAAGCGCTACTCAATAGCCATCCATTATCGCGGCGTTTCGAAAGAAAAGGAGGCGGAAGTAGAAAGCATCGTCGACGAAATTCATCGCCGCTATAAAAAAGATTTAAGAAAGGCTATCGGGAAGAAAATCTTCGAATTGCAGCCGGATATCCCTTGGAATAAAGGAAAAGCCTTAAAAAAGCTTCTTGAATTATTCGATCTGGATCGACCGGAAGTCTGCCCCGTCTATCTTGGAGACGATGTAACTGATGAAGACGCTTTTTTTGCCATCTCGGAAAACGGATTAGGAATCGCGGTGCAAGATGAAGATCAGCCGACCCATGCCCATTTTACAGTGAACAATGTAGAGGAAGTGCACTCCTTTCTACTCCAATTATTCAACGATGCATAACAATAACTGGATCCTCTCCTACAACTCTTATATCCCCGAGCAGCAAGGACTCAGAGAAACCCTTTGCACGTTGGGCAATGGCTATTTCGCTACCCGCGGGGCTTTCGCAGAAGAAGATGCAGACCCCATTCACTATCCAGGGACCTACATTGCCGGCGGTTATAATCGACTGGGTACTGAGGTTTCAGGAAAAGTGATTGAAAACGAAGATCTGGTCAACTTTCCAAACTGGCTGAGTTTGAAATTCAGAATCGACGGCGGCGAATGGATTCAAATGAAAAGCATTAAGATTGAGGAATTCGCTCAAACCCTTGATCTTAAGCATGGAATTTTGAAAAGGAAGATCCGGTTCAAAGATGCCTACGGGCGAATTTCAACATTCACAGAGAAACGGCTCGTGCACATGAAGCACTACCATCTGGCTGCCATCCGGCAAACGATCAAAGCTGAAAATTGGTCAGGAACCATTGAAATCTTGTCTGCTCTGGACGGCAGAGTGCTCAATCAAGGAGTCCCCCGATACCGGAAGCTCAACTCCTGCCATCTAGAGCCGATTGCCGAAGGGGAAAACGACGACGGAAACCTATTCCTCAAGGTGCAGACGACACAGTCTGAAATCCGCGTTGCGCAGACTGCACGCCATCATCTCTTCCTCAATGACGCCCGCCTTGCCTCCGAGCCTGTGCTGATTGCAGAGGCCGGATATACAGCCCACCAGTTCACGGTGAATCTTAAAGATGGAGATGAGCTGGCTATTGAAAAAGTGGTTGCAATGTACACTTCCAGAGATCCCGCGATTTCCGAACCACAGTACCAGGCGGAGCGCAACATCGTTTTAGCTCCGGATTTTAAAGAATTAGAGCGGACGCATGCCAACATGTGGAATTTATTATGGGGACAATTCGATATTGAAATAGAAACTGCCGAGCGCTCTATCGAAGACATCTCTCCGCTCATGGTTTTGCGCCTGCATATCTTCCATCTGCTGCAAACCGCCTCTTACAACACGATCGACATTGATGTAGGAGTTCCTGCTCGCGGATGGCACGGAGAAGCGTATCGCGGACATATTTTCTGGGACGAACTCTATATTTTCCCGCTTTTAAATTTGAGAATCCCTAAAATTACCCAAGCACTGCTCAAATACCGTTATCGAAGATTGGACGAGGCGCGCTTCCTAGCGCGCGAAGAGGGGCTGCAGGGAGCAATGTTTCCTTGGCAAAGCAGCAGCGACGGTAGGGAAGAGAGCCAAAAAGTCCATCTCAATCCAAAATCGGGACGCTGGATCGCGGATTACTCCAATATTCAGCGCCATGTCAATCTCGCCATTGCCTATAATGTGTGGCGTTATTTTGAAACGACAGACGATCTGGAATTCCTCCGCTCTTACGGAGCAGAGATGATTCTCGAAATCACCCGTTTTTTCAGCAGCCTGTGCGTTTACAACGACTCAACTGACCGTTTCGAAATCCACCACGTTATGGGACCGGACGAGTACCACGACGCCTATCCGGAAAGCCTCGAACCTGGGCTAAGCAACAACAGTTACACCAATGTCATGACCGCTTGGTTAATGGCCAAGGCGATCGAAATTCTTCACATTCTTCCCGAAGACCATCATCGAGAGCTGTGCAGCATGCTGGAAATTCGGCAAGAGGAGGTGGATAGATGGGAAAAAATCTCTAAAAAAATGCGTGTCGTTTTTCATAAAGACGGCGTGATCAGCCAGTTTGAAGGCTACGAAGAGCTCAAAGAATTCGATTGGAAAGGATATCGGAAAAAATATCAGGATATCCAACGGTTGGACCGGATTTTAGAAGCGGAAGGAGACTCTGCCAACAACTACAAACTCTCTAAACAAGCCGATACCCTGATGCTGTTTTACTTGTTCACATCACAGGAACTGCAAGAAATTTTTGACCGCCTGGATTACCCATTCACCTCCGATCAGATCCCTCAAAACATCAATTATTATTTAAGACGCACTTCCCATGGATCGACTTTAAGCCGAATTGTGCATGCTTGGGTTCTCTCCAGGGAAGACCGCTACATTTCATGGGATTTGTTCATCAACGCGCTCGATAGCGATGTCGCCGATATCCAAGGAGGAACCACGCCTGAAGGGATCCATTTGGGATCTATGGCAGGGACTGTCGATATCATTCAACGTTGCTACGCAGGCATCGAGCCTAGAAAAGATGCCCTTTGGTTCAATCCATCTCTTCCGGAATCTCTGAAAAAAATGCGCTTTCATATCCACTATCGAGGGCATTCTATCGAAGTGGAAATTACGCATACTCAATTGCGAGTCGCCTCAAAATTTTCTACAGAGAAAGAGATCAATATAAAATTCGAAAACCAGCTTTACACTTTAAAGCCTGGAGATGTTAAGGAATTTCCTCTTAGAAGCTGTCTACAAAGTCGAAGAACTCCATTTTGAAACACTTCTAAAAAAAACATCGCTTAAAATTATTCCCTTAAGTTATTATTTTTCATTGATTTACATAAGAAAGTTTAAAAATGGATCCTCTATCAAGTTCGTTAAGCTCTCATTCAGAAACTCCTCAAGAAACGCTTAAGCGGAAGCGCAGTGCAGAAATTTTAGCCAACTTAAGCAAAACGCGTAAAGTTTCGACAATTTCCGGCAAAATTTCTTCGTTATATTGCAATGAAACATTAGACTTTGACGATATTCAAAGCTCTACACCCTCTTCAAAACCGCTATTTACCGAACATCTCATTATCAATTATCTTTCGCAAATCTCAGAAATCCACAAAAAAGACTGGAAATGGCTTCAAGAGCAGAGCTTCCCTCCTTTCATTCGGCAGGCAGTGCATCTTCTTTTTAAAGCTCTGAGCAGTAATGAACCCCCTGAAAGTCGCCATGAAATGTTTGTGTGGGGGCTAGTACAGGGAACACTGCTTTGCAGCAAAGATAAGGAATTTCATGAGATTAAACTGCTTTTTGGAAGAGTGACAACGAGCATGTACACTCGGATTAACGCTTTAAAAATCCATCGAGAAGCGCTCAAACACTACACTCCTCAAAAGATTTCCTCCGATCCCGATATCAAACAAGAACTGCTCTCTGGCATATCCGGCACTTGTCCTTTTATTGTCACAGAATTGGCTAGCCTTTGGAGCATTGCTTTCCAAGCTTCAGGCAGTTTGGATATCTATCTTTCTCCCAACCTCCCCAACCAATTATTTCAGGTCAGCGTTCCTCAAAAAAAAGATCCCATCACATTTTTCCGAATGCAAAGTCCTGAAAGCGAAGCCGGCATGTTGGACCCGCTGTATCTGCAATTCTTAGCGTCCCTTGATGCACGTTGTTCCAGTCATTTAAGCTTAGTCATGTTAAGTCCTCATATTTTTGACAGCGAACAACAAATTGCCGGAAAACGTTTTCAATTGCAGTGGACATTTCGCAATTCCCTGAATGTATGGAGATGCGAACCCGACTCTGATTTTGTTTCTCAGGATGCAGAATTTTCAAGAGAAGAGCCTGTCGAAGATTTTTTACACACGCTAAGAAAGCATTTATTTAAAGAATCTTCATCCTTTGAAATTTTAAAAGAAATTCGAGAAAGTACACATTTCAAAAATCAAGTAGAACAAGCGATCCTCTTTGTCAAAAATCTTTTCTTTGCAGATAAGAAAACTCTGAACAAAGAGGAAAAGCAGGATTATGTGATCATGTGCGTCGCTCTGCTAATGGAGAATTTTTGCGATGATCTGGAGCCATTTACAGTGGATACTGCATGCCGCTCCCATATCGATAGAGGAATGATGATCTCCACGATCATTTACATCTATTTAATGATCAAAAGCGGCAAGGAGAAAGACAAGCAGTTCCTCAACTACCTCAAAGTATTGACTCTTGCACCCGCTTTGATCGTTGCGCAGCGCCCTCCCCATCAACACATCATGAAAAGGGTTTTATCGCTGGCTTGCCGTCTGCTTCAACCAAATGCCATTCAGCAAATCAAAACAAGCCAGACGTTTTTCAGCGGCTGCAGTTTAACAATTCCTCAAGAGGAGTTCCTGAAGCAGTAGCAATCACCCGTGCCAGTTGATTCGGCACATAGTGGTAAGGGATTACCTGCAGATCGACAATTCTGACAGAGGAAGACGAAGCTCCCTCATCAACTGCCAACTGCAATGCCTGATCTTTCAAATCTTCCAGCTGTTTTCCCCGATCCGACAAACTTAACACGGTATCGATAGTGGCCGATACCTCTGCCAAAGCGGCGCCATAGGCATTTGCAACAGCTTGATGCTCCGGTTGAAAAGCAGAAGCGATCGCAGCCCCTCCACCTACTGCAATCACAGGAAGGTCTTTCCGACCGCCGCGCATCTTTTCCACTCCACTGGCAACTTGAGACCTCACTGTAGCGATCAAATTTTGCGCTTCAATTGTTGAAAGGCACACCCTGCTAACCTCTGCACCAGGAATTGACATGACTCCGGCAACGCAAGCCGCATCAGTCAATGTTAGAAATTCTCCGCCAAATACCTGAGCTTGCGTTCTTAGCGCACCGCCGCAACTTTCCGGACCAATTCGCCTCCCATCGAGATAACTGCCTCCGCCGATTGGAAGCGCCAATACATCGGGAGCACGAAAATTCAACGCCACACCTCCAAACGAGACATTGTGGATTGAGCGCCTTGGAAACCCATTTTTTACGCAGCCAATATCTGTTGACGTCCCTCCTATATCGACAACAATCGCATCGGAGAGACCGGCAAGGCGGCTTGCTCCGATGAATGAATTGGTCGGTCCTGAAGATACCGTTAATAACGGATACTCAATTGCCCGCTTAAGATCAATGACGCTTCCATTGTTCTGGGTCAGATGCAAAGGAGCATTGACGCCAAGCGCAGTCAAAGTCTCCTTCAAACGTTCAAATCCTTCTCTCATCGGTTTTTTCAAAGAAGCATTCAGAATCGAAGCATTTTCCCTTTCAATAAAGCCGATTCCTCCAATTTCCGAAGAAAGAGTGATCGGGAACTCTTCTCCCAATACTTCTCTTACCGCTGCAGCGGCCATTTCCTCCTGTTCGGATAGAATGGGGGAAAATACACCGACAATTGCCAAGCTTTCCACCCCCGCAGCAGCAAGCTTCTCCGATGCGTCCTTAATTTGAGCAGGATTCAGCATGGTGATGGCACGCAAATCGCACTCCCATCCCCCATCCACCGTTTCCACTCCTGCAAAGATCTTCTCTTTTAGAAACAACGGCCATCCAGCACAAGGTTTGAGAGCATCGGGCCGATGACCTGCTAAACGGATCACTCCTGTACGAAAGAGATTTTTTCCCTCCAACAAAGCGTTTGTGGCGTGGGTAGTTCCCACATGCACAGCTTTCAGCTCGTCAAGATGCCCGATTTCAATAAGAGCTTTTTTCACCCCCTCTTCCAAAGGACGAGTTGTCGCCGTTTTAAATGCGCGCACCATCTTTCCTTTGCTTACCAAGACAGCATCTGTGTGTGTCCCTCCAATATCTATCCCAATCAACATTTCTGACTCCTTAAGTTAAATTTTTCCGGTCCGACTAACGATAGACCTTCAGGCGTTTTCCAAACTTCAGGCGAAGGAAGGCACAGAAGATCAACTCTCAAACCGTATTGAAGCGATTCGCTTGTGACAGGACGAACGCTTTCCTCCTCAACGGGGATGATTATATCCGGCGTTGCAGCCAGCACGCGATCTCCTTGGAAAGCCGCCAAAAATTCATTTTGGTACTGAACAACAATCGGTTCATCGAAGCATTCCAGAGTAAACATTCCATTCAAAAATCCTTCCTGAATGGATTGGTCGATATCCACAACCACTCCCGTTCCTAACACACGTCCTCTCGATTCCCGGCAAATGCCTTTCAAACCGTCACGCTTTAAGCCGGCTCCAAGGGAGATCGCCTGCGAGACTGTTCCAGGAATCAAAGCTTGCTTTGCAGCTTCGCCGCTCATCAAATACACAGCAACAGCTGCACTCGACCCCATCTCTACACAGATCTTTCGGCAGCATTTCTCCATCGCCCCTGCATCTTTGATCTCAACAACATCTGTATTTCCCATCGGATCGGATAAAAAAGCGGGGGTTGACTCCACTCCGTGCAAATGGCAGGAAGACATCTGCAACTCGGGAAACGCACGCCCCAACGTGTCTGCATCGACAACCGGAAGCCTTGCCATCGCTCCGGCAATCAACGGAGTGAATGCGTTAGCTCCGCCGATCTCAGCTGCGACTAAGTGCGTTGCACGCTTTCCTAAATGCGATTCAATTCTCTTGAGGATCGCAGCGTATTCTCTACCGCTCGGCAACCGTTCCATGCTAACAAGAGGCGCTCCCATAAATGCGATCGGCACAACCAGTGCGTTATCAGGCACTTCTTTCAAATCGACCAGGTCAGGCGGTCCATACTCTTCAAAAGCCTGCTTAGCCATCAATAGCTCATAGGCGGGATCACCTCCTCCTCCCGATCCTAGAAGCGCAGCTCCTAATGCCAAGTCATCCAACTGTTCTTCAATTATTTTTTTCATTGATCCATCTCTCTTTTTTTAGGCTAAATGCCCCCATTGCGATTAAACTTGCAATAAAACCGTCCAAAACGGCGATTCCCGTTGCTGTAGATGTGGCCAGAGAAATCATTCCCGCTCCCGCGCCAATCATCCACGAAGCGAAATTTTGCTGCGGAGTTGTTTTATTCTCGGAAAGAAAACAAACGATCAACACAGCCCCCATACTTGTCAGAACAACTCCGATCGGCTGTAGAACCAACTCCAACCCATCCAATAAAGGAAAGACAGAAAGCAAAGTTCCTACAGAACCAGCCAAAAGCGTCCGTTTGGAAAATTCCACTCTTTGCAAAACAGGTTCCAAGCTAACGGCAGCGGAATAAAGGTTCGCGCTATTGGTTGTCCATCCAGCAATTAATACAAAACACAATACCCATAACTCCCATACGCCTGAAGCGTGCGCTCCCATCAACACATCTAAAAAGCCTTTTTGCTCTCCGGAAGAGGAGAGAACTACTCCAACCATCTCCACAGAAGGAATCACTAAAACAAAAAGAACGCAGACAGCAATGACTGCATCTTTTCGACTTTTGGCACTCCGAAAGAACGTGGGCAGATCAACCACAGCACCTATGCTGCAGGCAAGAACAAGAGAAAGCCCTGACATAGTGAGAAGTTTTGGTTCCAAAGCCACCCCTTTCCCTTTATCGGCGCCAATAAGTCCTGCAACGATCGTTGCGATTAAAAGAGGCATGCTGAGATTGGCAAGAATTCCTACTCCGCGCAACCCTCTCGTCCCTAGAGCTGTCATCACAACCCCCATCCCCAAAGGAGAGGCGATCCCTATTGATGACGGGAGAATCTGATTTAAACACTCCCCCATTAGATGCAGCTGAATAGCAAACCATCCGATCATGGATAGCACCATTGCGGATGAAAATCCCCCTTTGCCTTGATCTCCAAAACACGCAATTGCACATTGGATAGTGGATAAACGCTTCTCTGCACTATACACACCGCTCACAAATGCCAATGCCAATAGCAAAGTGTTTCCCAAAACAATTGCCATTGCTGCTGACGCCATGCCGTAGCTTTTACCCAATGCATGACCAATCACAAAGACGGGGAGGCAAATCGCCCCCCCAGCCTGGACAGCAGTTAACTGCAGCCATCCTTGCCTGTCCATTATCCCGTCCTTTGGTTGGCGAGCAGATCGCAAAATACGTGGTCGATGCAAAGCTGCTCAGAATTGTCCAATGAAAACCCCTTAGACACCGCTTCTTCAAAAAGAGAGAGCAGCGTTTCTTCTTCATCAGAAACCATTCCTGGGATCTTGCGGAACATCTTTTTGCTGCTTTTTGTATCTGTATACTGCCCGTGCTGGGCGGTATTCAGATCGATCAAACGTAAAAGTCCTCCGCTTTTTTCCATGGTATCTTCCACATAATCGAGTGTTTGCAAGGCTTCGAAAGCCTGTTTCGAAAACCCTTCGATCACAATAACGCGGCGATTCAAATCATCAGAGAGCACAGGACTGACTTTATAGGAGCTCCCATCGGATTTAAATAGCGTCGAACAGGCAAAGTTTTCTTGCTCTAACGGATGGCTTCCGATATTTCTCACCTTGAGAAGCACCGGAATTTCTTCAGCCATCGCCCGCAAGAAAATCACCTGGGTCAAGTAAAAGAAAGGCAGCTCAGACCTCTCTTTGCTTTCCAGTACACGGAGATTAGCCGTGTATTTCTGCAATCGTTCTCCATTATTTCCTGCAATAAGCAACGCTTCCTTTTGCACAAAAGCAATAGAGTCGAGGCAAATTGCCTTTTTCGCTTTCTCTACAATCTCGATCAACTGGCTGGTCGGCACAACAAATCCTTCCTCTTGCAAAGATTTAGGAGAGGAATGAATTTGATAGGTAAATATTCCCATCTCCTCTCTAATCACATCCACCTTGGCTAAAGTCACCAAGTAGCTGCGGATGATAAAAACCGCACTCGGATCTGCAGTCATCTCTAGCCCATCATCTTCAATCATCATTTTTTGCTTCACTCGACACGCTTGCTGCAACTCGGAGATCTCTTTTAAGATCGGCTGCTTTTTCAATTTAACGGCTTGAAACGCTTGCGCAAATTCCTCGCAAAGAGGATCTCCTTTGGAAAGATTTGCTTTCCTTCGCTCAATGCCGATCAAGCGATTTTCTTCAACAAGCGGCATAAGCTTTTCCCTCTCGATTTGAGCAACTTGAACCTTGCATTCCTTATCAAGAGATGCAAAAATTTTTTCCAGATCGGCCAAAGCGTCAAGCCTTGACTTAATTGTCTTTTTTAAGACATCTAATCCTTTAAGATTCAGCATACATAGCTGAAATGCGCGGATTTGGCACGCCTGATCTCCGGCGGGCACATCAAGCGACTGAAACCGGCAGGTTTCAAATGCGGCCAACGCTTCCAGAGCACGTTGATAGATCATCGTCCGCACATACAAACGATCTATGGAAGAGCATTTAGCATCTTCCGAAGGAAGCAGGCTGCCAAGCACAGGCATACCTGCCTCCAAAGAAGACAAACAGTTCATTGGATACTCCTATATAAAAATAAATTTAATTTAAGAATCTAAAAATCAGATTCTTAAGAGACCTCTAAAAAACTCCGCAAAAGTGAAAAATCAATGGAACATAAAGAACGATTTTACACGGTGAAGAGCTTCGCTGCGGACTCTATAATAAAAGTTAAAAATGTAAAAAAAGGATCGGCTTAATAATGCCGTTTATAAGAACGACGCCAAGGATGGTGAAGAGAAGAGATGAAAGGAATTGATAAAGTAACAGTTAAATTCGATAATGGGCACGCGCTTTCTATTGCGCTGCCTAACGACTCGTTGAGTCTATTCAAAGGGCAACAACTATTCATTTGATAGATCCTTATGGGTTGTATCAAAATTTTTTAAGCCTAAATCAACTAACTTAGGCATTGTCGATAATTTACTCTTTTACTTTATTAAATTCAATAATTTTTATTCAGCATCCCTTACCTCTCAAACTGATGCAGCATCGACCTGCCGACCTTTCTTGAACTTTTTAGACGCAATGTTTTCAGACTGCCGCTATCAGGCTCCCACGATCTGCTGTCCTCGATGAATAACATCCCTCCATGTGCTAGCAAGTCGGATTGATCGATTGCTTTCAACACTTCCGCACTATGGGAAAAATCCCGATTTTTCTCGAAATATGGAGGATCCACGTAGATCACATCAAATGTGCCAAGCTTTGGGAGCAGCTTAATCACATCCCCAATCACTGCCCTAGCACAGTCTGCAAGCCCCAATTCTTGAATATTCTCTTGGATACAGCGGATGCTTCCTCGATCATGATCGACAAAAACAGCAGATCCAGCGCCTCTGCTCAACGCTTCAATCCCCATCGATCCGCTTCCGGAAAAGAGATCGAGAAACCGTGCTCTCTCAATTTCCTGCTGGCAAATATCGAAGACTGTTTCCCTCAATCTCGAGGAAGTGGGGCGAGTGTTGAGCCCTTTAGGAGACTTTAACTTCTTTCTTTTTAGCTTGCCGCCAATAATCTGCAACATGGCAATCTGCTCCTCCAACTTCAAGATCCGCTCGAGCTTTGAACCTCTGAGTTCACTTCAGCACCTTGAACTTAAATAGGTATTCCTGGCCCGATGATGCTGTTAATTTCGCGATGTAATCTCCGGAGGGCCATCCTCCTTTGGGAGAAGAGTAGGAAAAGGAGATCGTTGATTTCCCTTTCCTGTCTAATTTCGTAGATAACGGCCGAGCCGAAGTTCCTGAGTCCACATGCTCAAGAAACAGGGTGACCACCGTCTCTGGCTGGCCATTATCGATGTAGACATTGAAGAACAAAAAGTCTTCATCCCCTTCTACTTCATCCAACGGGGTTGTGACAATGCCTTGCTGATTGACCTCTGTTCCCAAAACAATCTTTGCAAATTCCAATGGCTTCGGAGGCGAATCCTCTTCCGGTTTATCGAAGACTTCTTCAGCCTCTGCAATAGGTTCAGGCTCTTTCAAAAGCTGCTGCCTATCGATTTTCCATTTTCCATCCTCTTTCACGAAGTCGAAACGAACGGGAAGCGTCTCTGCGCCCTTTGTTGTGATAAAACCTCTCAAAACCGCCCTGCTATTTTGATCAAGAAGGCGATTGAAATAACTGCTGCGATGCTCGATGAATGCAGGATTCGCAGCAAAAAATGCTTGAAAATCTTCGACTGAGTTGTGCACACGATATTCTTTGCTCATGATCTGTTCATAAGCTTCGTTAATATCCTCATAATGAAGATAGGCCCTCTGCTGCCGCAGCAAGGAAACAAGTTGATCTGCAAGAGGAGGAACCGTTGCATTTCTGGACTCTTGTTTTTCCTTAACAGGAGAATCGACCACCTCCATTCCCCAAATCAACCACTCCCCTTCTTCATACCCCATACGGAAATCAACAGCAGTAATCCCTTCCTCATCGTGAAGATTGACCCGAACCCAACCCGTACCATTCTGCACTTCCCTTTTTTTAATGTCCGCCATTTCCCTGACTGAAAAAGCGGGGAAAGAACGGATAAATTTTTTAAAATTTTCAAATGAAGTGGAGCCCTGAAACTCCTTGGAGGTGAGCTGATAGGCGCGTGAGATCTGATGTTCTTCCAAAGCTTCCAAAAGTTCTCTAATCGGCGGCACTAACGCTTCGGGATTGGTTTCCGCCTTTTGGATCGCCACTTCCGGAGGCAGGATCACTTTCAGGCTATAGATTTTCCATCCATCCGATTCGCGAGAAAGCGTGTAGTTTAGCAGGTAGGTCTGTTTCCCGTTTTCCAAGTGTAAAGAGACATATCCGCGATCATCCTCCACTCTGCTATTTTCCGAATCGATCATGCGATAATTGAACAGAATAGGATTTTCCTTAACAAATGCTTCAAATTCTCCGATAGAGATCTGTTGTTGGAAATCTTTTGAAACAAAACCGTAGTAAGCTTCGACGAAATCCCGCTCACGCAAAGCTTGCAGCTGCTCTTTGGCAAAGTCGATCATCTTATCCGCTTCGTCATCCTGTTTCAGCTCGGTTAGACGCAGGCCGGCCACTTTCCATTTTCCATCCTCTTTAACAAGCCCCCAATCAACCTTCATCTCTTCCATTCCCTTTGAAACCAGTATTCCGGTGAGATGAGCGCGCGAATCTTCAACAGTAGACGTTTCCAAACGGTAGGACAAATTCTCATAGAGAACTGGATAGATAGAAAGAAATTCACGAAATTGAGGCAGAGAAGTCGTCTGTTGAAACTCTTTCGACATATGCTCGTAGTAGGCTTTGGAAACACGATGGTTTCTTAGGTCCTGCAACTGATCTCCCACGACGTCGAAAGATTTATCCGAAGAAAAATAGGCAAATCCCGCAACAGCTAATCCTCCAATAAAAAAAAGAAAAAAGAGCCTAACCCATGGGGAGAATCCTGACATCCCTTGATTTGCTGCCATGAATAACCTGCAGTTAATAACACGCCTTAAAGCAATACATTAGAATCTATAGCGAATTAACTTCAAGAGAATTGGCCTGTGAGGTAAATAAGCGATGGCGATCGCTGTAGTGGGAAATGAGCTGCTCAGCCTTCTTAAAATTCATCTTCTTTAAAACTTCATATACATCCAAACCACGCGCATTTTGCCCCTGCTCAAAGTACAACTCTCCTAGACGATATAAAATGTCATAATCATCCGGGCAAAGCGAAAGCACGATTTCGTATTCACGAATCTCCTCTTCCGGCATTCCGAGATCGCGATAACTATAAGCTAACTGCACGTGGACCCAAGGATCATCGGGAGCATAATCATTGAGAATTTTAAACTCCTCGATTGCTCTTTCTGCAGTAAAGCGGAAACGCTCCACCAAAAGGCTGCGGTATGCTGCATTCGGGATTCTGCTCGCTTCAAAACTATATTGATGACGAGGATTGATATAAACACCGGAAAGAGTGACATAGGCATTAGCCAATGCAGCGTGCACTTCCAAATCTGTAGGCTCCATTTTGACAATTTCAAGGTGTTCATCAACAGCTTTAAGCAGCAGCCGTTCACGCATATAATGGACATCATGCCAATGCCAAAAACGACTGAATCTTTCCACACTAGGACGAAGAAGCTCCAACCAATCGGGCATTTTCCATAAGGCGTGATCTTTCCCATGCAGCGCAGCAGCGTACTTGGTGCAAGCTGTCGCCAGCGCAAATCGGTGTTCAGGAACTTCCTGTTTGAAATGGATCAATTCGCCGCAAAGGCTGACGAATTCTTCCAAAGCATTTTCAAATTGTTCCGGCTTTTTATCGTTCAAATACAACCGAATGATAAAGTAGGAAAAAAAAGTAAAAAACAACGCAGCCAACCCTGCTGCAAGCAGCGAAGACTTCACCAACTCTGAAATAAAGAACAACACAAAAAAGACTTCAGCGAATCCGATAAAAAAGAAACAGAGATGAAACATGACATGCCGCTTCACCATCCTGTAAAATGCAGGCAATGCCTGTTCAATGACACGATCTATCTGATCGTGAAAAAAAATTGAATCAAACGGAAATACTTCCTCTCCCTGAAGGGATGAGCTGGTCATGGCAAAGCCTTTGGGACTTATAATCCTAAGGTTATTGTTATATACTTTCTGATGAATATAAATTAAATAAAAAAATCAGATTTTTTAATCAATTGATATCAAATATTTATTTTTAAACTGGTTCAGGGATCGTGTAACCTTGCTTAAGCTCTTCCTGATAAAATAAAAACAGGCCGATAAAGACAATTGCAGCTGATAGATAAAAGGCGCTCGAGATCACTTCCGACAGAAAAAACCAGCCATAAATTGCAGTAAAAAGCGGCGTTGTAAATCCGGCAAACGACATAAACGTAGCGGTGAAACGCTTTAGCAAGTACCCATATAAGTTATAACAGACCATGTTGGAAACAACCACCAGCAAAATCATGCATTCAGCAAAAGAGACCATGTCAGTCACAGGAAACGGAGCCCAATCTTCGATCAGGTAGGAATTGGCAAGAGCCATTGCGCCGCCGATCACCATGCTTGTCCCATTAGCCATCATCGGAGACACTCCTTCATCTTTGACAAGCCGCCGTAAAATGATCCAGCCATAAACGCTAGTCACAGCAGCTAACATGACTGCCAACTCTGCCCACGAGACGAAAAAGAGATGCCTAACCCCTTCTTCCGCTACCGACTCGGTGAGAAGAATAGGGAAAAAACCGATAAAACCAACAGCAAGGCCGAGCCATTTTTTAGGAGAGAGGCTTTCGTTAAGTGAAAAATAAGAGATAAGAGCCGAAAAAAACGGCGACAAGCTATAGATAAAACAGGTTTTAAAAGAGGTGAGGTATTGGAGCCCCCAAAACTCGAACACGTTTGTTAAATAAATATTGAATACAGCGAGCTGCAGTAATCCCCATAGAGCGCTTTTACTAAAAGAAAACTGGCGGCGATGAAAAATAAACAGATAAAAAAGAAGCAGCACACCGGCAAATACCATGCGTGTTCCGACAAGAAAAAGAGGCTGAGTGTATTGCAGTCCAACCTTGGAAATAGTAAATACACTGGCAAAAAAAGCATAAAGTAAAACGACTAAGTGCATCTCTTAAAACACCACATTTTTAGCAAAAATTTTAACAGAAACACATTTAGAAAACAAATTATCTGACGATACGCTCTAAGGATCCAAACTAACCCCTTCAGGCAACGATTTTTTCGCTAACTCCGGATCAATAATCCTAAGACGGTCATAGTAATCGATCCGAATTCTCCGCAGTAACTCGGCATCCTTATTCTTTTTTACGTATACCGGATGATACAACGCCTTTAAAATAAGGCTGAGCCCTGCGGCATTCTGCGGCGAAAAAGCTAGAAGTCCCTCCAATGTTTTAACTGCATCCACTGGTTGACTAACAGTTAAATAAGTCGCTGCAAGCCTGAGATAAGGGTCTGGATCGAATGGGGAGAAACGGATCGAATGATGGTAGGCGTCGACAGCGCTTTTCCAATCTTGTTTTTCTACATAAAGATTTCCCAGCTGTTCCCACACATCTGAATCGCTAGGAGCAAACCGTGAAGCAGCAGCGACAGACTCAATAGCTTTATCCATCTTTTTCTCCGCTTCGTAGACTAAAGCAAGAAGCTGCAGAACTTCGATATACGAAGGATCGAAAAAAAGTGCCCGATCAAATTCCTCTCTTGCTTTATCATAAAGATCGACTAAATAATACACTTTTCCCAGCAAATGATGCACTTCCGGCAACTCAATCTCTTTTCCTTTTAATTTTTCTAAGATCAACCGAGCCTGCTGCAGATCGACAGAATCGTTGATATTGGCAATTGCGCCAGCAATGTAGATCTCTACAGCTAAATCGATTAATTTTTTTGCATACTCAATCTGAAGCGTGATATTTCCAGGGTTTTGCTCTACTCGATCTTTCAATAATTTCACAAGCGGGGCGATCGAGCCTGCCTGCTGTTCACGCCTTTCAAGAAACTCCAAGACTTTCACATTCGCAGGATCCATCTGCAAAGCCCTTTGAGCATAAGAAAATGCATCGTCTTTTTTTGCCAGTTTCATGTAAAGCTCTGCAAGAGTCAAAAGGCCGCCGGGCGTCTGCACCAGTTTCTTTTCCAAAAGCTGGGCAAGATCCAGCGCCTTCGCGAACTCTCCCATATCCATCCACAAGAGAATTAATTCCTGATTATCTTCAATCGAACGTTGAGAAGGCTCAGGGATCTCCTTAACGATATACTCAAGCAGTGGTAAATTCCCCGTGACTACCATCATTCTAGCCATTTGCAGCTTTGGGAAAAGCGGCACTTGCCTGTTCGAAAGCCATTCGTTGGCAATTTTATCAACCTTTTCAAAATCTCCCCGATGCAGCAAGGATTGCATCCAGGCAACCACTTCTTTAGGAACAAGCTCTCTGATTTTCTTAAGCTTCATGATCTGCTCCAATGCAAGATCATACCGTTTCAACTGCATAAGGACACGGATATAAGGATAACGATAATCAGCATCGTTTGGTTTAAGCTTGAAATACTCCTCATAAAAAGGGACGGATTCGATATCATAGCCCAGTCGCTCAAATCCCATTCCAAGCAAAGGTAAAATGCGAAGCTTGATCCCCTTTTGATTCTCAGCGGCCTCGCTGTCGATTTGCAGCATCAGATCCTTTGCTTCAATAAGCCTTCCTAACTGGAAATAAACTTCCGCTTTTTCAACCTGGGCCAATAATGATGGATTGTCGATCTTATCGAAGTAGCGCAACGCATTTTCAGGATCATTGCGAACAATTTTAAAATAGAGCCCGGCAACAAAGAATCTGTTCCATTGGTTGAGTTTCTTTCTGATGAAAGCCTGAAAATAGGGAGAAAAATTGCTGTCGACAGGCTGAGGAGGTTTTTTAAGCAATTGACCCAATTGAACTTCAGCTTGTTGAGTATTCCCCAACGCAGTATAAGAATCCACCACAATACCGTGAAAGCCATCTAAATTCACATATGGAGGCTTCATCTGATTGAACAATTCAATGGTCTCATACCAGCTGTTCAATTGAAATGAAGCAAAGACTCTTGCTGGGAGAACCTCTGGATTCTTCTCATCAACTTTTTCCAACCACTCAATCGCCTGGGTCGGCTTATCTTGAACTAAGAACCCATAAACAATGCGCAAATAGATCTGTGGCTGCACCGCACGCGTCTTTGCAACCTCTTCCAACCACTGCCTTCCCTTCTGCTCATTACCTGATAAAATCGCTACAACCGCATGCGCTTCGCGCATTTCATCATTTACGGGAGGAATGTCTTTCAAATACCCGCTCGCTTTTTCATAATCTGCGAAATAATAGGAAACCATACCAACCAACCGCCTTGCCCTCACACTCTCAGGATCAATTGCCAGCACCCATTCAGCTTTATTCTGAGCTTCGTTCAACTGCCCTTGCAGATATAAATATTCAGCTTCTTCAAGCTGTTGCTGCAGTCCTTGCCGATTCTTCACATCGATGCTCGCAATCTCAAGTGTTTCAACGGCATTCATTAGATCGAATAATTCAGGCAGCATATCCTGCTTTAATGCATCGGCGTAGCGAAACTTAAACATTTCCTCTATAGATGCTTGCACCTTCCCTTTATAATCATGAGGAGCCACTTTTTTTGCTGCTTTCAATAATTCGATAGATTTCCCTCTTTGTTGGGGAATTTCCCAATATCTTTCAGCAATCCTCACCAGATGATCTGCCAATTGCCTGGAATCTTCATCTTTATCCTCGGCAATCATATAAAAATTGATAAAGGCGCCCGTCTTTGTCAAAGAGGAATCGTCACAAAAAATCGACTGCAGCACCTTTTGGATTGCTAAATCGGAAAATTTCCCATGTACCCTTTCATCTTCTGGCTGAAAAGCTAACAACATATTCCAGTATGCTGCCAAGAGCTCGGTTTCTTCTCTCTTTATCGCTATCTCCAGAAGATTTTCGAACCTCATTCCGATCTCTTCGCACACGCGACTATCTTTCAGCAAGTAGGCGAGAGTCTCTGCGAGATGGCCAATCTCTTCTTGGTCTCCTTTCATGAACTGCTGATCCAAAGTCGCGATTAGAAGATCCTTCAGCTCGCCCACTTCTTTGTTCTCCCCCCATTGTTCGTAAAGTTGAACATAAAAAGGAAGATATTCAAAATCTTCAGCCGCCAATATCTGCCGAATCTGTTTATTAAGACTTTCGGCCAGCTCTACTTTCTTTTCTTTTTTTTGGATACGGCTTAAATACCCGACAGCCATTCGATAATGGGGAATCGCCAGATCGTAAGACATTGCTTCCGCTTCGACTAAGTACGATTTCCCATACAAACCATTAAACTCATCCATCTGCAAAGGAAAAAACACCGGTTTCATTTTTTCCAGCATCGCTCTTGCTTCGTCTAAAGAACCTGTCTTGATCAAACAATCAATGAGATGTTCTGCATACCAAATAGTGTCGATTTTTTTGGAGAACCTTTGCTCCATCCAGGGAGATTGATATCCACGAGATGATGAAGAGGCAAATGCTTGCAGCGCTTTTCGATTTTCGCCATCGTGATAAAAAACAACTCCCATGAATAAAGAGACCCATTCACAGTGGCCACCTAGAAAACGCCGCGTTTCCATGAGCTGTTTTTTTAGCAGGTCTAGATTGTTTTGCAGATATGCGCTCAGCATCAAATTGAGGTACACCTCCGATAATTGGGAGGAACTAGCAGCGCTTGACTGCACAATTTTCAGCAAAATCAAATCCGCCTCCTGCTCATCGCCAGTTTTTCTTAGAATGTACGATTTCTGCAGAAGATAGTCTGCTTTTGTATATAAGCGTTTATTTTTCTCCAGGGCAACAAGTGCTTCGGCATAATCTCCATTTTGGAAATGTTCCAGCGGCTCTTCTTCATCCAGAGGCTCTCCGGAAAAATAGTAAAGGCCCATTCCACAGCTTGCTGCCAACAATACCGCTAATCCTAAGATTTTTATCTTCAACTTGAATCCCTTAAGTGAAAAATTTATACAGATATTCCCCACACACTCTAAAGCCAATCATAAACAAAAAGTAAAGAAAAAAAAGCATTAATAATGTTATAATAAAAATAAATTAAATTTTTACAGGAAACCTTCATCATGCAAAAATCGCGACTGCTCTTAATTGAAGACGAAGAAGATATTGCAGCTCTCATCAAACTCCAAGCTGATATTTCCGGTTATAAACTCCACGTAGAAGTTGACGGATTGAATGGACTGCTTGCCATCGAACGGGAAAAACCTGATCTGGTGATTCTAGATATTATGCTTCCTGGACAAAGCGGGCTAGATGTCTGCCGGAAGTTAAAAAACAATCCTGAAACTAAAGATATTCCAGTGATTATGATTTCAGCAAAAAGCGAGGAGCTGGATGTCGTTCTTGGGCTTGAGCTTGGCGCTGACGATTACGTCACCAAGCCCTTTTCCCCAAAAATTTTATTCTCCCGCATCCGCGCTGTCTTAAGAAGAGGAAAAGAACCGGAAAAAGGACCAAAAATCATCAAATTCGGGCATTTTGCCCTTGATACGGAAAGTTATCAGGTTCGCAAGCATGACAAGCAACTTCACCTGACGCTTTCTGAATTCGGGATTTTGAAAAGGCTTGTCTCCAATCCTGGAAAAGTATTGACACGCAACCAACTTCTTGATGATGTACAAAACGAAGAAGCGTTTATTGTCGATAGGAACATCGACGTGCACATTGCCTCTCTCCGCAAAAAGTTAGGGCCTAACTTTCACTGGATTGAGACGGTAAGAGGGGTTGGCTACCGCTTTAAAGAGGAAGAAGAGGATTAATTTACTAGGGCATGTCACCAATTAGATAAATATACAGACTGTCATCGATTTTTCCCTGAGAGAACCATTTGGAAGTCGAACCAAACTGGACACAGTGGCGAGTCTGAAAATGATTCTTTCAAGGTAAAAAAAGCTGCAAGATGCATGTTTAGCTAATTGATGACACGCCCTAATTCGACTGACTTGAAGAATTTTCTTCTGAGTTGTGAAAACAGCTGATTGCTATTAAATTTACGCGTTGGTTGCCTGCAGTTCAACAGCCTCCCGCAGCTTTTCCACTCTGTCGGTTTTCTCCCAAGTAAACGCATCCCCTTTTCGGCCAAAATGCCCTCCATAGGCAGTCTCACTATAGATAGGCCGCTTCAAATCGAGCATTTCAATGATCCCCTTCGGAGAAAGATCGAATGTTTTGAAGATTGCCTCAGCTAACATCTGTTCACTAACCACCCCTGTTCCAAACGTATCGAC
Organism: Waddlia chondrophila WSU 86-1044; assembly: GCF_000092785.1. Classification (NCBI taxonomy): domain Bacteria; kingdom Pseudomonadati; phylum Chlamydiota; class Chlamydiia; order Parachlamydiales; family Waddliaceae; genus Waddlia; species Waddlia chondrophila. The sequence continues at coordinate 131,324 of NC_014225.1, read as the reverse complement.
TTTAATCGATACAGGCTCTGCAACTCCGATGGCATAGGAAACCTGTACTTCACACCGCTTGGCAAACCCCGCAGCCACAATATTTTTGGCAACATAGCGAGCTGCATAACTGGCGGATCTATCCACTTTGCTTGGATCTTTCCCAGAAAGAGCGCCTCCGCCACTGCGTGCCATCCCTCCATAAGTATCCACGACAATTTTCCGTCCGGTCAAACCGCAATCTGCAACCGGCCCTCCTAAAACAAATCTGCCTGTAGGATTGATGAAATACTTTGTCTCCGAATCAATGAAACCTTCCGGAGCAAGACGGTTAACCATCCCAATCATATCTTTTTTCAAAAAATCCAGATCCACACCAGGATCATGCTGTGTGGAAACCACGACCGTATGGATGCGCCGAGGAATAAAGCCTTCATCGTATTCCAAAGTGACTTGCGCCTTTGCATCCGGTCTCAAATAAGAGAGAGCGTTCTCTTCCCTTAACCTCTGAAGCTCAAGAACAATTTTATGAGAGAGCATAATGGGAAGCGGCATCAGCTCCGGAGTTTCATCGCAAGCAAAGCCAAACATAATTCCCTGGTCGCCTGCCCCCTGCTCTTTAAAAAGACCCTTTCCTTCCTCTACACCTTGGGAGATGTCAGGAGATTGCTTATTAATGGAAAGAATGACCCCGCATGAGCGATAATCAAATCCTAATTCACTGCTATTGTACCCGATCCGTTTGATGGTTTTGCGAACAATCTCCTGGTAGTCCAGCTGTGTTTTTGTCGTGATCTCTCCCGCTAACACAACAAGCCCAGTACTGACCAATGTTTCGCAAGCCACTTTAGAATCGGGATCAGCTTTCAAACAAGCATCCAAGATAGCATCGGAAATTTGATCAGCAATTTTATCTGGATGGCCAATAGATACGGACTCTGAAGTAAAAAGAAAATGACTCATAACGGGAAAGCAACCTCTTAAAATATTTGGAATAATTTTACAGATCGCGCATGATTTTATCAATGAAAACAGTGACTTCTTACCTACTTCTCATTTGCCTATTACCTGTTTTATCTTGGGCAGAACAAAAAGTGTCCTTTCATCAAATTTCAAAAACGATAAATAACGAAAAAATTGAAATCAGCGGCTATATCTACCAATCTGAAAATGGGGAGGCGTACCTCGCCCCTCAACCCGACCTGAAATCGTGCTGTATCGGGTCTCGCCAACGGTCGGGAGAGCAAATTGTTCTCAAAGATCTTGAATCGATCCCAGCGACAAAACAACCTGTGACGATGCGGGGAACCCTTCGCATCGATCCTGAAACAGGCCAAATGTTTTTAACTGAAGGCGAAGCAGTTCCTAAAGAAAACCGCTTACATCTCCTATTTGCTGCTGCAGCGGTGGGAACAGCAATATTTTTTTTTCTTCTGCGGAAACGAATATAACGGAAGGAAAATGTTCACATTAAATCTGAAAGCAAATCACTTTCCCCAATCCGAACCTTCATGGGATTTAACAAGTGGTCCGGACCTTTTAAACGCTTTAAAATTTGATCGAGATAGATAGCGACGTTGCCCGCATTCACCCCTCCAGAGATTTTCAGCCCTCCATCCCAGTGGTCTAAAATCAACTCGATCTGTCTTGGTCCGACACCATGCGCTCCAAATCCTGTCGAAGTCTTGACAAAATCGACACCAGCATGCCTGGCCAACTTACATGCCTCAATAATCTGGCGATCATTAAGCAAAGAGGTTTCCAAAATCATTTTGAACACCCCTTTTTTCTGACGAACAAGACCGCATACTGTTTGCAGCTCCTCCAATACCTCGGCATGATTCCCTTGCTTAAGGGCCTTCCAATTGACAGGCATATCGATCTCGTCCGCCCCTTCGCTCAAAGCATACTGCGCCTCGAAGAATTTATAATGCTTTTGATGCCAACTCCCATCGGGAAACCCAACCGTTGCTACGAGAGCGATTGAATCTTTTTTGTGATGCTGCAAAAATTTGCGGACATGGGGAACATCTTCAGCTCCGACACAAATTCCATACGGAGTTAATGGACTTTCGATCGTTTCTCTAAGAAATCGGTAAAATTCCTCCTGCCTACGCAAAATTGGACTCTGCCCAATTCTTGAAACTTGGCGATAAAATTCTACAGTTTTTAGATATGTGTGGTCGCAAAGCGAAGCGATCTGCTGAAAAGCATATCTAGATTTTATTTTAGATTGCATTGCCATAAGAAACGATTTCCTAATCTTTAGCCCGACTTTGCAAAGTTTTGAGGGATTTGCAAAACCGAGTTTAAATCTACACATTCGACAGGGCCGATCTCGACCCCTAGAAATTGCTCCCCAAGATGCTTGAATCTTTCCGGGTCGTCTGAAACAAAATACTTTAATTTCCCTTTAACTGAAAGAGAATTATTGAATGGATGCGAGAATAAAGCGGCCTGAATTTGTTTTGCACAAGCTGATGCCGAATCCACTATTCTGACTTCATCCCCCAAGTATTCCCTGATCAAGCAATAAAGCAACGGATAATGGGTACACCCTAAAACCACTGTGTCCATGCGCTCATCCTTCACACGAAAAAGATATTCTTCAACAATCAATCTCGCAGCAGGATGGTTTTGAAAATGCTCTTCTACAATTGGGACAAACAATGGGCAAGAAATCCCGGTAACCTTGACATTAGGGATTTTTTGCGCCAGCCGTGCCTGATAGATTCCGGAACGCACCGTTGCCGCTGTGCCAAGAACTGCAATATGTTCAGCTTGACATGCACTGATCTCTTCGATCAAGGGATCAATGACATTAAATACGGGAAGCTCTAACTCCGCTGCCAAAAGATCTGCAGCGTAAGCGGATGCAGTGTTGCAACCAATGACTAACGCCTTGATTTCCTGAGAAAGAAGAAAAGCGCTGATCTCCCTTGCATACCGAATAACGGTTTCTCGACTTTTACCACCGTAAGGGACACGAGCGGTATCGCCAAAATAGATGATTTCTTCCTGAGGCAAATGCTCGCAAAGCGCTTTGACAACTGTCAGCCCTCCTAGACCGGAGTCAAAAACAGCGATTGCATTCATGGCATTTTTAACTTTTGTCCAATGTAAATCCGATCGCCGGAAAGCTTATTGAGCTCTTTGATTTTCTGAATTGTTGTGTTGTGCTTACGGGCGATTTTCTCCAGAGAATCTCCTGAAACAACCTCATAAATCTGCTCTTTCTCAGAAATTTGCAACGCATCTAATACAAGCTGCAAAGTCGCCTGCAGCTGCCCCATCTTTTCTTCAACTTCTTCAATTTTACGCTTATGCTGGTTCAACAGGGATGCTGTATCATTGCCGTGCGTTTGCAATTGACGCAAATCCTCAGCCATCCCTTTGACAGAATTTCCTAGTCTTGAGACATCGCCTTCCAGTTGAATCACGCCCCCCTTGACTAGCTCCCGATTTTCATGATTAGCATCCATTACCTGCTGCCTTAAAGAATCGACAATTTCTTCCTGCGTGTTCAACCTCTCTTCAAACATGCGGATCTCTGCTTCGTGATTTTCGATCTCATGGCGAAGATCGCCGTAAGAAACACTTTTTCCAGTTGAACGACTTTGATACTGCGCCCCGCTAACCGAAGCGTTCAGCAAAATAAAAAAGACGCCAATTTTCCTCATTGCTTACGAATCAGAATTAAAAATTTTGAACTCTGCCCGGCGATTTTTCGACCAGGATTCTTCATTATGTCCAGAATCGGCCGGACGTTCCTTCCCATAAGAGACAGTGAAAATACGCTCCGGCCTTACTCCTTCCTTAATCAATAATTCCCGTACAGAATTGCTTCTTTTAGCCCCTAAAGCCAAGTTATACGCTTCAGCTCCCCTTTCATCGCAGTGCCCTTCTACAAAAAGGTACGTATCGGGATGTTTCTGCATGTAGGCAGCGATCGTGCGGAGACGATCCATATTTCCTTTCCCCTTAATCAAACCACTATTGTAAGGAAAGTAAACAGTTTGAAAAACAGTCCTCAACTCAACATCGTAGCGAGGATCTGTAAAATCCTCTATTCCAGGAAGTTGCTTACTCATCCCTGGTTCTATGCGCTGTTTTTGGGGATGATAGCGCGGCTCTGCCAGAGCCACATCTCTGCCGTAGTCCTGATCGGGAAACGCTTCAAACTCCAAACCAGAGTACGCGCTTGTGTAAAAATCGTCTTCCTCATATTCACGGCAATTCATGAAATCTTCCCGGCAACGGACTTGCCTGGAATCTCCATGCTTACCGGCAAGAGTCCGGACCCCTCTTCCCATGTGCCTTCCGGCGGTTTTCGTGTCATCCCAAACATCTTCTGAACTGCGGCAGCATCCGGTCAATGCAAGCAGAAAAAAATTGAACTGCATGATGATCACAAGGCTTTTCTTATTCATTTCCCCTCAAAGCATTAGTTGTAGATTCGAATACAGGATACTAGCACATCTGCCATAATTTGGAAAACCAAGATCGGCTCTCAAAAGATTCCTACTCAACATTGGGAAGATCAGATATAAAATAGATAATCATAACTTAAATTCAGAGGATTTCATGACAACGCCTTCATCTTTCAGCCCCTTTCTTGCCGAACTGAATACTCTTGCCTCTATTCCTCCAAATACCTATTTCCACCGCAACCGGAAAGGTCATTTTATGACGACTGCCGATTTCGCTTCCACTATCCTGTGTGCACAAACAATCGCTAACACTTATAAAGGGAGAGATCCCGCTGCAACTGCCTCCCAAATCACCAAATTCTCAAAGAAGCTTCAAGTATTAATCAGCACCGAAACTGAAACCGCTTTAGAATCCAACAATGAAATTCTCTGCCGTAAAACATTCCGTCAACTTATCTTTGTCTGTCAAAGAATCCACTACGCCGTTAGAGGGCGAGTAGAAGGGGGAGGGCTTACAGGAGTCTTCAAAACTTATGAAAATCACGGAGATGCCAAAGAAGTTATCGAAACTGCGATCTCGAATATGAGAGAAAGCGCATTGAACGCGCTCAAAGCTCTGCGCGACCAGCTACCGGAAAAGAAAATGCTCGGAAACGAACAGCTCAATTCTCTGACGACATACACTTTCGAACCAGAGGAAAAACCGATCTGTCCTGAAGAAAATTATACGGACGAAGAGTGGGAAGCAGCCATAGCCCACAGCGCCGACTTACTTAAAGAATCTGTTGGCATGATGCACTATTACGGACGCTATTCGACGGGGCTGTTCTACAATCAAGCCCGCAGTTATCTTTCAGACTCGGGATGGGAATGGATGAATAAAATCGGCCATTTTGAAAACGGCAACCTCTATCTAAGCGCTCTTCCGGTGGTCTCCAAAAATATGGACTCTTTGGAGGATTTAAAAAAGGCTGAAATCAGCGCTGTTCTCAGCGTTACAGAAGTTTTCGAAACACATAGCGACGGATATTTTACCTCTCCCATCAAGCCAAGCACATATGCAGAAAACGGAATCAAACACCTGCAAATCCCCACTCCCGATTGTGAAACCATTTTTTTCGAACTAGTCTTGCGCGGTGTAGAATTTATTCATTGGTGCTTGTCAAAAGGAGTCAGCATTGATGTCCACTGTAAAGCCGGCAGAGGCAGAAGCTTTATGATTGTTGTCTGTTATTTGATCAAGTATCAGAACATGACCGCAAATGCCGCATTTGAACATGTCAGCTTAATGAGGCCTCAGTCTGGTTTCTCAAAAAACCGGCAGGAGTGGAAGACGATTGAAGTTTTTGAAAAATTTTATTACAAACCATCAACTTAAACTTCTGATAGCTGAGCGTCATCTTTTTCATTTTGCTCCTCGGGAATGTAGGGACATTCCCTTCGTCACAAACTAAAAAATCTGCCGTCCATCTACAGTCAGAGGTTAAAGCTCCCAACTAGGAAACCGTTTTTCCCCTGCTCCTGAAGTGATCTTTACAGCTTTTGCCTGTTTGAGATTGATTAGATAAAGCTCGCAATTCCCGGCATCAGAGGTATTGTAAACAATGTGCAGGCTGTTTGACGCCCAAGATGGGTTCTCTTTGTTTCTTGGACCATCCGTCAACTGCCGTTCAACACCGGTCAATAAATCGTACACCCAAATCTGCCGCACCCCTTTTGTTTTAGAGCAGTAGGCAAGCTTCGTCCCGTCCGGCGACCAGCAAGGCGCTGTGTTTTCACGATTTACTTTAGTCACGAGTATTGGTTCTATCTCCTTAAGAGGTGTTCCCTGAGGAGGGATATTCATGAGATATACTCTTGGAGATCCTCCTTTATTCGAAACAAAGGCGAGGCGAAAGCCATCCGGACTAAACGTTGGGGACCCTTGAGTTGCATATCGCGCAGAAAAGAGATGGCGCGGCTTGCCAATTCCCCCTTTTTCCGGGGAAAACTCCTGAATAAAAAGATCTGGATTTCCAGTAACATCGCTGATAAAAGCAATACGGTCTCTCTGACGGTTGATCGCCGGCATCAACTGATTTCCCGACAGCGTTAACATTTTTCTTCCAATCGGTTCTCCAAGAGAAGCGATGTAAACTTTTGGTATTCCCGTTTTATAAGAAACGTAAAAAAAAGACTCCGCCTGTTTCCCCGGCAAATGGGGGACATAACCCGGAGTAATACAGTAACCTGCCTGGCGCGAGGTCAACTGCATGGCATTAGCGCCGTCGTAATCGGATTGCCAAATTTCTGAATATTCTGTCTTTTCTTCCACCGTTCTGACCGTATACAATAAACGGGTCGAGGCGATGCCGTCAGCACCGAAAAGAGCGCGATGAATAGCATCGGCAATACGATGGATAATCTTTCTGTCTTCGCTCAAGTATCCTGAAAGATGTTGCTGGCCGAGTCTGAAATCTTCTTCGCCATCCGAAGAGAAAAGGCGCACAGAGATGTGGTGTTCCTTCACTTCGCAAGCGATTCGATAAAAAACCGGTTTGTCCGTCAGCTGCGTAGCTCCATTATGGCCGAGATCAAAACGGAGCACTTCCTCCAGCTGTCTAACATAATCTTTTGGCAATGCAGATTGGGCAGCCTCAATTGGAATCAATTGGACTGGGGTTAATCGGTTGTCTGTTTCCAATCGGACAACGAGTTCTTGCTCTTCCGCTGCCAATAAAGAAGAGAGGAAAATGAAAAGCAAAAATCTATAAATCATTGGCCAATGTGATGCTAAACGTGTGCTCTTTTTCATTTTTAAACGCTTGATCAAAAGAGGGGAAATTCACTTTGGGTAGAATTTTTTCCACATATCTTTTGTTATTCTCGTTTTGGGCACCAATGATCTTAACTTGAATCACTTTTCCTCGGCAATCTAAAGTAAGAGAGACTCTCACCTCCCCAAATTCCGGGAGCCTCAAATTCTCCTTTAAACAAGCTGCCAGCTGTGAATAATAGCCATGATCCTCCACTCCGTCGATCTTCAACGTTTCCACTCTTTTAGCCTGATCCATTGCTTTTGACGCTTTTCCAACCTGGCTCAACTGCTGCCTTGCCTGAGCGATTAAACTCTCCATTCTTTCCTCTTGTCTGAGCCCCTTCTCCTGCCGCGGTTCGGTTTTCTTTTCTGTTTTTTTAAGTAAAGGCTGCTTTTTTTTGGGCGCATTTTTTTTAATCTGTGCAGGGAGTTTTTTTGGGATAGTTTCCGCTTTTTTTTCCTGCGTTAAGTGGATCGTTCTCACAACTAATTTCTCTTGCAAAGGAAAGCGGCTTTCCGGCACCCCTCCATAATGCAGCCATATTACAACGCAAAGATGCGCTAAAATCACCGATACTGCAAGGATCCATAAGCGTTGTTTGTTCATGGGATCTCAAACAGGCTTTAAAATGATGTCCAATTGTTCAAAGCCTGCGGACTCCAAGGCATTTTTCACGATTTGGTACGTCCCGAACTGGGCGCGGCGGTCGTGATAAAGCTGCGGTCTTGCATCAGGATGGCGCTGCCTCTCCTGCTTTAGAATCTCAGGAAGATGAACAGCATCGACAAGCTTTTGATTGATCCAAATGGAATTGTCTTCGCGCACATGAATTGTCACAAGGGAGCTGTCCCTGACCGAAACATCGCTGCTTTTAGCCTCTTTAGCCCCTTCCGCCAGCTCAACACGATCAAGATTGAGCATGGGAGCGACAATAATAAACATAATCAAGATCGAAAAAACGACATCAACTAAAGGCGTCAAATCGACTGCAGGACGCTCCCCTTCCTCTCTGCGATGTCGAATTCCCCTGCGCGCCATTGCCTACCCTTTGATATCTACTTTGCGATAGCGCATTTCCACTGAAGAGAGCATCTCATTGGTGAATCCTTCCATATCGGTTTCAAAATCTCGAATGCTGCTCTTAAGATAATTGTAGGCAATCAGTGCAGGGATCGCAGTTAAAAGTCCCAGTACTGTCGTTGTCAGCGCGAGTGCAATCCCTCCCAAAACCATTTGATTACTTGCCGCTGCTGCTTGCGACTGCAACTGGGAAAACGAGATCAAAATTCCCCAAACAGTCCCTAATAATCCCATTAACGGAGCCAGGCCGACGATCGTAGATAGGATAAACAGATGTCTGTCCATCTCTTTTGTCTGGCTAGCAATAGCTGTTGCCAAATTGGCCTCGATACAGTCAATATCGGTCGGCGACAGATAAGAACCTCCCTCTTTCTGCCCCATTACATGATGGTTTTTGCGCAGCAGATCGACAGTATGCTTCTTCAAAATCACATAAATTTCATAGTAAGGATTGGGTAGCCTTTCCTTTCTTTCCCCTTCCGCCTCCTGAGCGAGAAGGTTCCCTTTTCGCAAATCAACCTTCTTTTTGAACCTCAAGGAATTTTTCCTGGCTTCCCTAATCTGCCATGTCTTATAGAGCATCAATGTCCAACAAATCACAGAAGCGGCAACGATGGCAAGGTAGATCCCTTTGCCCAGCAGGTCGGATTGTTGGTAAGCTTGCAGAAAAGGGCTAGTAGAGCCAAGTATTATTAAATTCTTTACAAACAAATATAAATCCTTTAAAATAAACAATCTTTTAGAATTTAGTTAAATTTCAATGAAATTAAACCTTCGCTAATCGGGAATTTGATAACCTATGGTTACACAAATAAAGAAATACATTCCAGTTTTCTTAACACTTTTTGCCATTGCCTGCTTTGCGCAAGAAAGCTTTGATCATTTCCAAGACCCTGTACAAGCAGAGCTCATTTACGAATCCCGCTCGATCCGCCCAGACACCCCTTTTTGGGTAGGGGTTAGATTGAAATTAGACGACGGCTGGCACGCCTACTGGAAAAATCCGGGAGATGCCGGCATGCCTCCTCAAATTGAGTGGACGTTGCCTGAAGGTTTCTCAATCAGCGATATCCAATGGCCAAGTCCAAAAAAATTTACAGCAATGGAAGCAATCGGTTTCGGCTATGAAGACGAAGTGATCCTTCTTGCTAAAGTCACCCCGGCGAAAACAGACCATTCCGAAATTCAGATCGAAGCTAGTATCAGCTGGGTTGTCTGCGACTCTTCTTCTTGCCTCCCAGGCAGCGCCAATGTCAAATCAACTCTCGCCGTTTCAACAGATAAGATTCAGGTTCACGATGTTCACGCCGGCCATTTCGAAAAAGCGCGTAGCAAGCTTCCAAAAGCGATGAATTCTTTAAAAGGGGAGCGGAAAAACGGACTGATCTGCATTCCGATCGAGACTTCCGAAAAGATCGTCTCCGCAAATTTTTATCCTGAGCAAGAGGAAAGAATCGACATCTCTGTCGATCCTGTCATTGCAGATGATGCGACCATTTTGTTAAAGGAGCAGGGCAGCAGCAGTAAAGACCCTTTAAAAGGAGTTCTCGTTCTCAATGGTAAAGATGCTTACGAAATCTATGTTTCACTAGATCCCCATCACTCTACCGATGTCGCAATGAACCTGAACAACGCTTCTTATCCGGCAGCCTCAGGGGATGCGCACAAGTTCAGTGGAAGTCTTTGGCTGGCTATTGCCCTTGCATTCTTAGGAGGTTTGATCCTCAACTGCATGCCTTGCGTGCTTCCGGTCATCTCGTTTAAAATTCTCAGCTTCGTAAAGATGGCTGGAGAGAGCCGCCGGTTAATCTTCCAACACGGCCTTGCTTTTTCTTTTGGAGTTTTGCTCTCTTTCTGGGTATTGGCAGGGGTCTTGTTGATGCTACAGTCCTGGGGGCAGTCTGTGGGCTGGGGATTTCAGCTGCAAGAACCTTTATTCGTCGGAATCCTCGCTGCAATTATTTTAATTTTCGGCCTTAGCTTGTTTGGAGTCTTTGAAATCGGAACAGGCATGGCGTCAGCAGCAGGGCAAGCAACAACGAAATCTGCCAATGGTTTAACAGGATCATTTCTAAGCGGCATCTTAGCAACTGCTGTCGCAACTCCATGCACAGGTCCTTTTTTAGGAACCGCCGTTGGCTTCGCCGTCACTCTTCCGATTTTTCAAGCATTGACAATCTTTACCTCGCTTGGACTGGGAATGGCCTCTCCTTATCTGCTTTTAGGAGCCTTTCCAAACCTGCTCCGATGGATGCCTAAGCCAGGCAACTGGATGATCACATTCAAAGAGATCATGGGCTTTATCATGCTAGCCACAGTTCTTTGGCTCATCTGGGTATTTGGCGCACAAACCGATACCATGGCTCTATTTATTCTGTTGATCGGCTTTTTCTTCCTCGCTATTGGATGCTGGATCTGGGGAAAATGGGGAACACCGGTCATGAAAAAACGCACGCGCATGATCGGCCTTGCAGCGGCTTCAGCAACCTTTATCATCGGAGGTTATGCGATCACAAAGGCTTCTTCCATGTCCGGAAACAGCCCTGCACCTTTGACAAATGCTGAAATCGCAATGGCCGAAGCCTCTCCATCCGAGCTAACCGATCGCTGGATCCCGTTTTCTCCCGAACTTTTAGAAAAACTCCAGGATCAAGGCATTCCTGTTTTTATTGATTTCACAGCAAAGTGGTGCTTGATCTGCCAAGCCAACCACCTTGTGCTGGAAGTGGACAATGTGGAAAAGAAATTTCTGCAAAAAGGGGTGGTCCGGATGATTGGAGACTGGACAAAATCTGATCCGGTCATCACTGAATGGCTGAAAAAATTCGGTCGCAACGGAGTCCCTCTTTACGTTCTTTACAACGAGAAGCGCGAAGTGGAAGTTCTTCCCCAGGTATTGACTCCCGATCTCGTGATTGAGAAGTTGGATGCTTTGAACCTGTAATCGTATCCTGAACCTATCCGTATATTCAAATTTGACATCTTTCCCTTCTTTTCGGCTCTGTTTTCCGATCGCTTCTTGCAAAGCTTTTCCAAGCTTTACTTGCGAAGCGATCGAAAAAATCTCTCGAAAAGAAAAAAAATTTGCACAAATAGCAATATACGGATGGGTTCCTGATTTGCAATCCCCTCTTATGAGGCTCTCCCCTATCCCCAAAAATCAATAAATTCCGGTTCTTGAAATTGGTTTATAGATTAGTATTATTTTATAATAATCATTAAGATAAGGTTTATTTCAATCAAACATAGGAGAAATTCATAAAATGAGCATAAATCTATTAGGAGAAACAAGCTGTCAATCAACTGTGGAAGATCAATTAAAAATTCTGGGCTCAATCAACGACAAGAGCGTTCAGCAGTTTGTCCGGGAAACACTCGATTCGTGGAACGGAAGACAAATTTCCAAAGGCGAGCTAAATTCAACAATCGATAAAATCACTCATCTAGTCTCCAAAGTTTTAAATTCTAAAAAATCGATCTCTGAAAACGGAGAAATCCGCCTAGCCTTAGAAAAATTAAAAAAAACAAAAGGAGAGACGGAAATCATCTGCACAACCTTTTCTAGCTCAACGTCCAAAACAGTGGAAACCATTTTAAATGAACTCGATGAAGATCATCTTGATAGCCATCCCGCCTATCGCATGGGATGGACGCAAATGACCGCATCGAATGCGTTAAAGTTGCCTTCAATCCCCATCGGAAGCTACGTCATCGTTAAAGAAAAGAAAAAGTTAACAATGTTCATTAAAGGCGATTCAGGCCCTGAACAACACTCTCTGGAAAAAAAAGAAGGCGAAGCAGGATACACGGTGTTTAATCCACTTTCTTTCTTCAAATCTTTTGAAGACAGCTGTTCGGGCGAAGAGGACGTTACCTGCTTTGAGACTAACTTTTCTAAAAAAATTTCTATTGACAAAGATGAAGACACTGCTCCTCCGGCAGTGCTTAGCATGACTGTAACCCCTCTTAGGGAGTTGAAACCGGAGACAGAAGCGTTGCTTAAATTGTGCAGCCAACTATCCGAAGTAAAATTTAATTTCTTCTTCCATTGGAGATCGCTTAAAGAAAAATCCGATTTTATAAAAGCTCCAAACAACAGGCCTCAACATAAAAGCTCGGAAAATCATAAAAAATCTTCTGTTGACGAAATCAATCTGGCAGAAAGAACAGCTAAGCTTTTGATCAGAAGAGACCAACCCGTCTTTTTTCATTGCAACACGATCAAAGTGGGAAAACATCAATTTGACTGCCACCAACTTCCTACAGATTATTCGAGGGACGATGTTTGGCTCTCGTTGTGGAACGATGCAGGGGAAGCTGATGGAAGAGCAACCATCATGAAGCTTTCCACCAATCATTGTCCTCTTTCCAATGATCTTCCCGTGATCCGCGATTATTGGCCGGTAAGAAAAGGAGACCCTTCTATTAAAAAATTTCAAAACCGCTGTCTTCTAGCTGAAAAAACACTCAAAAGAATAGAAAAAAAAGACAAGATAGAAGAGTTGATCGCTAAAATTTCTAGAATGGAAAAAGAGAAAGCGAAAACTGAAATCGAGCTTAACCATTTGGAGAATGAATTAACAGAAATAGATGCTGCCCCTCAAATCAATAAGCTTAAGCAGAACATAAAAAAATACAACGAAGAAATCAAAAAGAACAAACAAGAGCTTGATATACTCCTTATTGCGGCTAAAGAGCATCTTGCTTATGTCTTAAAAGAAAAAGAAGCTGAGGAATCCGGAACAGGGCCTGGAGTCTACATCGGTTCATTGACAACGATAGATGAAATTACAGTGGAACACATTGATGAAACCCTTATCGAAGACTTTCCTGGTGCTATCTTGCGTCAATTCAAGCTCACGCAACCAGGAGAAACACCCCCCCGCTTCGTCACACAGATCGACTACCCTCATTGGAGCGATTTCAGCGCAACAAACGCAAGTGTATTAACTAGCTTAAGAGATCTCTATCGAGAGGTGCATGGAGACAACCCTGCACCGATGAAAGTGCACTGTCGCGCAGGAGTAGGGCGAACAGGGACTTTCATCGTCTTTTGCGGAGCTATGGACATGATTGAAGATGCAGTCGAAACAGGAAAAATTAGTGGCTTGGATGCCAAAGAGATGCTTTTCAACATCATTGCCGATGTGCGCTCGCAACGCGATTTTCAGATGGTACAAACTCCTCAACAAGGGATGCAGGTGATCTCAGCGCTAGAATTAGAAATACTTAAAATAGCCGGTAAAATACAAGCGGATTAACCTATAATACAAATAAATTATTTAATTGACATCGTTGTTTGTACATTCTATAATTATTTCAGGCAGGGAGTAAAAATGATTAGAATGACTTTTTTGATCTCTCTTTTCCTAGCTGCCTCCCTAATGGCAAGCGCTGATGAGAAAGAGGTAAAATATGAAGAAGATATCATTATTCAAGAGCCTGAATGCTTGCAGCTGATGACGGTTGGGAGGGGCAGCGGCAGCGATTACGTGATTAAATTCTACAACTCCTGTCCTAAGAGAATATGGGCCAGCATCTGCGTGGAAGAAAGGCCTGGAAAATTCAAACTGCATGAGAGTTCGACAAGGATCCCAAAGTATGGATACATGGATATTTACACGTATGAGGGAACAGCTCCGGTCTCTGTCAACTGGATTTCCGGGTCATCCCGTCCTTTCAGACCTCCTGGGCAATGCGGCACCGATGTCGAAAAATGACATGTTTAGCTCATTGACGATACACTCTAATTAAGTTAGGATGTTCTGCAAACTCATGGAGGTGCAGAATGTCCGATCATTATGTTTTTGAATTCCCGACATTGATCAATTTTGGGCAAGGGGTATCGAATCTACTGGGAAACTATCTCGATCAACAAGCAATCCGCCGCCCCCTGTTTGTCACTGATGCAAATCTCTCCAAACAACCCTTTTTTCCGAATCTCATCGAACAGTCTGGAGGAAGCATCATCTATGACCATATCCCTTCCATACCAACGAAACAATCAGTGGTAAACGGAAAAGAAGTCTACAATAAACATGGATGCGACGCAGTGATTGGAGTCGGTGGTGGAACAGCAATAGATGCTGCCCGAGCGATCGCCCTTTCAATCCATCATCCAGGTGATCTTTTTGACTACTCGATAGAAAAAAGAGGAGCTGAAAAAATCTCAAAAAAAATCCCCCCTTTTATCACGATTCCAACGGCTTGCGGAACAGGGAGCGAAGTGTCTCGCGGATGCGTCATCACGGATAAAGCAACATCGGAAAAAGCGGCCATTTATTCTCCTAGGCTGATCGCTCAAGCAGTCTTCGCAGATCCTGAACTCTCACTAGAACTGCCGCCATCCATTACCGCTTCAACCGGCATCATCGCGTTATCCAACAATATTGAGGCGTTTCTGGCAAAAAATTTTCATCCGATGTGCGATGGAGTCGCATTGGAAGGGGTACGCCTCGTTTTTGAACATCTGCCGAAAGCGGTTAAAAAAGGCGATATGGAATCTCGGGCAGGGATGATGATGGCTGCCTTAATGGGCTCTGTCGCACAACAAAAAGGTCAGGGAGTGATTCATGCTGCCGCTCATTCCCTTTCTTCAGTGTTCAACACCCCTTATGGAATTGCCAATGCAATCATGCTGCCGCACGGATTAGAATTCAATATTCCTCAAAGCCCGCGCAAATTGCAACAGCTTTCCGACACCATCTGGAGCCATGATTTTATCCGATCAACCAAAGAGCTTGCGGAGACCCTGGAACTTCCTCGCTCATTAAAAGAGATTGGAGTAAGCGAAGGCGACGTCGCGCACCTTTCGGCTCTTGCCTATCAGACGCCTTATCATTCCTACAACCCCCGTCCGGTTCAAGAAAAAGATTTTGCCGATCTTTATCTAAAAGCGCTCAAAAGTTGATCATTATTTTCTATGTGTTTTTCAGCTGAAGCAAGTTTTACAGTGGGAGCAATTTTAAGTGTTGTAGGAATCACGACACTTAAACAGGTAAAAAAACAGAAATATTTTCTTGTCGCGCTTTTTCCTTTATTCTTTGCCTCTCAACAACTTATCGAAGGGATTGTTTGGCTTAACATGCACCCTTCTTTCGTTTCAACACCTTTAAGCCAAGCAGCAGTCAACCTTTATCTTTTTTTCGCCTGGCTTTTCTGGCCGATTTTTGTGCCGATCGCATTTTTTGTTGCGGAAAAGGAAAAATGGAAAAAAATCCTCTTTTTAACCGTTTTCCTCATTGGCTTAATTATTTCCTACATAGACATTATCTACTTGATCAACTACCGAATAACGCCTCAAATTGTAGGGAGAAGCCTAGACTACGGATTTACGCCTCTATATGGAAATATTCTCTACGGCCTGATCGTATTTATTCCTATTTTTCTTTCCAGTGTTCCCAGAATGAAAATTTTTGGAATCAGCCTACTGATCGCATTCATCATTTCTCAACTCATCTACACCTACGCTTTCACTTCAGTTTGGTGTTTTTTCTGTGCAGCTATCAGTATTCAGCTATACCAAATCCTTCAAAGAGCCTCTCAAGAAAAAAAAGTTTCTTGAAAAAAATTTTGTTAAAAATTTATTAGATCTTAACACAAATAGAGTAATATTAAATCAATAAAACTTAAATTATAGGTTCTACATAGATGCGCATTAGTGATTATCTCAATCCCAAAACCGAGCTCAACACCTGGGCCAATTTCAAAGAGTTGAATTGGAAGCAGGAAGGGATTATTCTGCTAGTCTCCACAATTGCAGCAGTCATTTTTCCCTTATATGGTGGATTTGTCGCATTTCGAGCCTTAACTCATCACTTTTACAACGTTTCTAAATCCACCTCTAATCCAGAAGCTGCAATAGTCAGCTCTCAGGGAAAACAGAAGTTAGAGTCCACCTCCACTTTAAAGACCCCAATCACCGGCTCTCAAAAAAGTCAGAAACCGGTAGCTGAATGGAAAAAAATGATGTACAAAGGCTTTTCAAGGCAGTTGGACAACATAGGGTATCAACACGGCACGGCCGAAGAAAGCGGCGACTGTTTCTTCGACGCGGTTGCTCAAGAACTCGATAGACTAAAACCCGGCAGCCATTTTACAAAGAAAAAAATTCGTGAAGACATTAAAAAACACTTAGAAACCTGCGGCCATGACCGTTATCGAAACTTGCAAGAAACAGACGTAGAGCACACCTACGAAGAATTTTGCCAACGCATCGGACTCTGCACAGGGGAGATCACTGAAGGAGCGCCTATCTGGGGCAACAAAACCTGTCTGCAACTCATTGCTGATATCTATCACGTCAACATAGAAGTGTTTAGCGTCATGGCTTTTGAGCTTTCTCTTTTTGATGGAATGGACGAGAAGTACAAAGATTTTGAAAAATATCAATACCAACGCAAAGATGACACAGGATATGAACTTTGCTCAGAAATAACACGCGACACCATTCGTCCAAATGATGGAAAAGCGGAGGAAACAATCCGATTAGGGAACCTGGCAAGAGGAGTCTGGGGCCATTATATTCCTGTAACTAAAAAAAACTAGCGCTCCTAAAGCCAACGTGTAAAAAATTCCCCTCTTCATATATAGTTAAGGCGCGTCATCAATTTAGCTAAACATTTCAGGAATTTTAATCGTATGATCCAATTGATCGACTCCCACGCCCATCTTTCCAGCTCACAAGTTTGGCCTGAGATCAATGAGATCTTAAAGCGTGCAGAAGAAGCCTCTGTCAGTCACATCGTGAATATCTGCACAGATAAAGAGACGCTGGAAAAAGGAATAGAGCTATCCAAGCATTACCCCTGGATTTATCATACAGCTGCTACGACACCACACGATGTGGAAAAGGAAGGAGATCTCTATTTTTCCTTTATAGCCGAACATGCTCGTCAAGGATCGCTTGTCGCCATTGGAGAAACGGGTCTTGACTACTACTATGAACACTCTCTGAAGGATATTCAGAAGAAATTTCTTATCAAATATCTACATCTCGCTTTGGAAACCAGCCTACCGGTAGTGATCCATTGCCGCGACGCCTTTGCCGATTTTTTCGAGATTCTGGATGCCGAGTACAGAGTTGACGGCCAGCATGCCCCGGGTGTGCTGCACTGTTTCACTGGGACAATGCAAGAAGCAGAGGCTGTTCTTGAAAAAGGATGGTTCCTCTCCTTAAGCGGAATTGTGACATTTAAGAAAAGCGAGGAACTTCGCGAGGTGGCAAAAATCGTTCCTTTGGAACAGCTGGTGATCGAAACAGACACTCCCTATCTTGCCCCTCAAAAACACCGTGGAAAACGCAACGAGCCCAGCTATTTGCCAGAGACAGCTCAATACATTGCCGATATCAAAGGGATCTCTTTAGAGGAGCTCTCTCTTGCAACATACAACAACGCAAAAACACTTTTTAAGTTATCATGAAACATGCAATACGATACATCGACCGAGACACTGGCAAACTGGAGCAAGAGAAGGTATTTGGCGAGAAGGCGATCCACTTCCTCTATAATCATGCTGTTGGCTCTAAACTGAATCGATGGATTGCACGCTCTTCTTTGGTTTCTAAAGCATTCGGTTGGTGGCAAAAAAGGCTTTGGACCAAGAGCCGTGTTATCCCCTTTATTGAATCCTATAAAATAGACGCATCGGAATTCTTACATTCTCCCGAAACATTCAGTTCTTTTAACGATTTTTTTATCCGAAAGCTTAAACCAGAAGCGCGTCCGATCGATCAAAGAAAGGAAACGGGTGTGATGCCGGCCGATGCCCGCTACCTCTTCTTTTCCAACATCGCGCAAACAGATGGATATGTGATCAAAGGAAGAAAATTCAATCTCCAGGCCCTGCTGCAAAATGGAGAGCTTGCTGAACGGTACACCAGGGGATCAATGGTGATTGCCAGGCTTTGCCCGACGGACTACCACCGGTTTCATTTCCCTGTCGACTGCATCCCCACCCCCCCTTCACTCATCAATGGACATCTTTACTCCGTTAACCCTTTAGCACTAAGGAAAAATATCAGGATCTTTACCGAAAACAAACGAATGATTACACATCTTGATTCGCAAACGTTTGGGAAGGTATTGTTTATTGAGGTGGGAGCGACAAATGTCGGAGCGATCCATCAAACGTTTACGCCTGGCCGCTCTTATCAAAAAGGGGATGAAAAAGGGTATTTTTCATTTGGAGGCTCCTCAATCATCATTCTTTTTGAGCCGGAGACGATCATTTTTGACGAAGATCTAGTGAAAGCTTCCCAGCAGCGGATCGAAATCCGCTGCTTAATGGGGCAATCAATGGGCATTGCCTCTAACGGCTCCTCGCTTTGCTAAGCAAGCGCAAAAACTCAATATAGAGCCAAATTAACGTGACCATCAAAGCAAAGCTGCAATACCATTCCATGTATTTTGGAAGACGGTATTGGGCGCCTTGTTCAATCAAGTCAAAATCCAACACAAGATTGAGTGCTGCAATCACAACAACAAACAAGCTGAAGCCGATACCAAGTGCGCCATTGCCGTAAATAAACGAAAGGTTCACTCCAAAAAAGCTGAGAACAATGGCGATGAAGTAGACAATAGCGATCCCTCCTGTAGCAGCAACCACGCCAAGCTTAAATCCCTCCGTAGCCTTGACCATCCCTGAGCGATAAGCCACCAACATTGCGAGCATTGTTCCAAATGTAAGCGCCGTTGCCTGCACAACAATTCCTGGATAGCTTGCCTCAAAAATAGAGGAGATTCCTCCAATAAATAACCCTTCGGCAAAAGCGTAGAGAGGGGCAGTGACGGGAGCCCACTCTTTTTTAAACACAGTGGCAATTGCCAACCCCAAACCTCCCAGCAAGCCGACCCACATCCAGGTTTGGACTGCCGCAGGATTACCTCCCGATTGAAAAAATTGCATCCATGTCCATCCGGCAGAAATCAAGAGGCATAACAGAAGAAGCCCAGTTTTGTTGACCACGCCTTGAATGGTCATTTCTTCGCCTTGAGCTGCAACACCCGACCGCCTAAACGTTTCAGGCTGCAATGTAGGATTTGAAGATCTCATCGCTATTTCTCCTTAAATTAGAATCTGAAAGGTGATGATAACACATCAAATCAATTGTTCCCTAGTTGAATTAAACCCCTTTCTGCTGTAAAATTTATTTCTCCTCATTACAAAATATAACCACGTGTATTGCAATGATCAGTTTTTTCAAGAAATTATTCGGAACAGCACAAGACCGCATTGTCCGCCGCTACTCGAAACTCGTCTCCAAAGTCAACGAATGGGATGAAAAATACAAATCGTTAAGCGATGAACAACTACAAGCAAAAACTGACGAATTCAAGCAGCGCTTGAAAAGTGGTGAATTGCTGGACAATTTGCTGCCCGAAGCGTTCGGAGCGATCAAAAACGCCTGCCGTCGCCATGTGGGAACTGAAGTGCATGTCTCCGGTTATCACCAGCAGTGGGACATGGTCCCCTATGATGTTCAGATCATCGGCGCAATTTCTCTGCACAATGGCAACATTTCTGAAATGCACACGGGAGAGGGAAAAACGCTGACGGCCATCATGCCTCTTTACCTCAACGCCCTGACAGAAAAGCCCGTGCATTTGGTCACCGTCAACGACTACTTGGCTGCACGCGACTGCGAATGGGTGGGATCTATTTTGCACTGGATGGGAATCTCAACAGGGGCTCTGACCAACGACACCCCACTGGAAGAGCGCCGTGAGCTCTATAAAAAGGATGTCGTCTACGGCACTGCCTCAGAATTTGGTTTCGACTATCTGCGCGACAACTCCATGGCTAAACGCAAAGAGGAACTCGTCCAAAGAGGACACTATTACGCCATCATCGATGAAGTCGATTCCATCTTGATCGATGAAGCCAGGACGCCGCTGATCATTTCCGGGCCCGCTCCTGAAAGCCGGCAGATGTACGACGAGCTCAAAGCAGGCGTTTCGGAATTGGTGCGCCGGCAACGCGACCTCTGTTCAAAATTGGCTTCCGAGGCAAAAAAAGTGATCGACCTAGGCGATCGTTCAGAAGCACAGGACAAATCGCAAACAAAAGAGGAAAAACAAAGAGAAGAAGAAGCGTTCCGCAAGCTATGGTTAGTCAGCAAAGGAACTCCGCGCAACAAGATTCTCAAACGCATTAGGGAAAACCCCGATGCGCGTGCAGCCATTGACGAATGGGATCTCTATTATTATTCGGACAGCAACAAAGAAGAAAAGGCGGAGAAGCTTTCTGAGCTGTACGTCGTCGTTGATGAGAAAAGCAGTGAATACGAGCTCACCGACAGGGGAATTGCGATGTGGCATGAGTTCACCCATGGAGATGGCCAAGGCGAAGATTTTGTCATGCTGGACATCAGTGAGGAATATCTAAAAATCGATCTCGACAATTCTCTGACCGACGAAGAGAAAATGCAGAAACGCTTGGAGATCCAGGAAGAAGACGCAAAACGCAAGGAACGTGCACACAATTTGCGCCAAATGCTGCGGGCTCATCTCTTGATGGAAAAGGATGTCGATTACATTGTCCAGGACGAAAAAATCGTCATCATTGATGAAAATACAGGCCGCCCTCAGCCAGGCCGCCGTTTTTCTGACGGCTTGCATCAAGCGATTGAAGCGAAAGAGGGGCTAAAAATTCAAAAGGAAACGCAAACCTACGCAACAATTACCCTGCAAAATTTCTTCCGCATGTACGAAAAACTGGCAGGAATGACAGGAACAGCGATCACCGAAGCTGGAGAATTCAAACAAATTTACAAAATGGAGGTGTTGGAAATTCCAACCCACCGTCCCTGTATCCGCAAAGACTTTAATGACGAAATCTACATGACGGAACGGGAGAAGTACAACGCAATCCTTAAAGACGTCAAGGAAATCCACGAATTAGGACGCCCCATTTTGATCGGAACAGAATCGGTCGAAGTTTCCGAAAAGCTTTCCCGCATCTTCCGTCAGAACAAACTAGAGCACACCGTTCTCAATGCGAAAAATCACATGAAAGAGGCGGAAATCATTGCTGAGGCGGGCCGCAGAGGTGCAATCACCATCGCTACAAACATGGCAGGCCGCGGAACAGATATCAAATTGGAAAAAGGGATCGCTGAATTAGGGGGGCTTTATGTCATTGGAACAACTCGGCACCAGTCGCGGCGCATTGACAGACAGCTAAGAGGGCGTTGCGCCAGGCAAGGAGATCCTGGATCTTCCCGTTTCTACGTCTCGTTTGAGGACTCTCTGTTACGCTTATTTGCCTCTCCGCGGATGACTCAGATCCTGAAAAAATTCCGCCCGCCCGAGGGAGAGCCCATTTCAGCAACAATTTTGAACAAATCGATCGAAACGGCGCAAAAAAGGGTAGAACAGCGCAACTACACAATCCGCAAGCATACCCTGGAATACGACGATGTCATGAACAAGCAAAGGCAGGAAATCTATGAATTTCGGAACGATATCCTGCAAACGGATTTAATTGAAGAAGTTGCCTGCGAATTGATCGAACACGTCTGCGTTGATGCCGCTGAAGAGCATTTCCATAGCCGTACAGATGAACAGGGCTGGGATCCTGAGGGCTTCCGCAACTGGATCATGACACAATTTCCGGTCTCTTTTGAAGAGGGAGAATTCGACGATGATCACTCCGACACTGAAGAGCTCGCCCAAAAAGCAGTCAATGTAATTATCGACGCATTCCGCAAGCGATTGGAAAACGAAAACGCCAAAGTGGCCTACGACCTTCCCGAAGGGGTGCAAGCACCCTCCAAGCCGGCCAACGAAGCGCTGCGCCATCTGATGATCAGAAAAATTGACAAGGACTGGAAAGAGCATCTATTAACCATGGATCACTTGAGATCCGATGTCAACATGCGGGCAGTCGGCCAGCGAGACCCTCTGATGGAGTTCAAACATGAAGCGTTTCGCCTGTTCGATCTGTTTGGGAAGAAAGTGCGCAAAGAGATCACGCATGATCTCTTCCGTTTTGAAATTATTGCTCCCGAAGCACAAGAGATCGAGCAGCTTCTCAACCGTCTTCAAATGGAGCGTAACCGCTCTTTCCTAAGCGATTTTGGAGAACAGGTGCCGAAATCTATAACGGAAGGAGCCCCTTCCCCCATGCCTTATGAAGCGATGAAGCCAACAGAGTTCAATCAACAAGAAGTTGAAAAAGAGCTACCGGTAACTGTTCCTCCAAAAACGGGGCGCAATGATCCTTGTCCTTGCGGCAGCGGAAAAAAATATAAAAAATGCTGCGGCATCCATCAGGCTGACGAATAATGAGCCCTTTTCTCTCCAATATTGGCAGTGCGCTTGCTCATGAGAATTCATTCTCCGCATCGAAAAGCAAAACAGGCGAATGGCGCGTAAAAAGGCGATCTCTATGGAATCGGTTTTTTTTCTGGAAAGATCGCGATTACCACCTCAAACGGATCGGACAAATTGCAAAAGTACTGAACCAAGAGATTCGCGATCTTCCAAGAATGAAGATCTCAGCAGCTGTCAAAGATGATTCCCTGAAAGTTGCAAGAAAATTCCTCAGATCTTTAAATCCTCAACAACTCTCTGAGCCTCATGTCAGCGATTGCTGCCGTCAGCTGTTGGCAGCAAAGCTCGGCGTTGAGGTTGGAGTTTTTTCTGCAAATCCGGAATTTGAAGAGTTTGCATTAAAAAGCCATCTCGAACGTTATTTATCTGACTACGACCATGAGATCCGCGTCAATCCTGAGAACCAGCAAATCTCTTTGATGTTTGAAGGAAAATATCAAACCTGGGAAGTGATCAAAGATCAAATAGATCTGCTGCCTCTTCCGGGAAAAAACCACCCTGATAATCCCAGGCAAATGTGGCTGTATGGGCAAAACGGAGTTCAAAAGCGGGATATGTATGCTTGGACTAAACTTACCCCTTATAAAGTAGTCAAACCTGATTGGGGAAACCGTTATCTATTTGAGTTTACAGTATGCTGTAATCCTTCATTTGGTTTGAATGGCGATCACTCTTGGTTGGAGTTGAAAACGCCTCAAGGGGAGATTTACTCAGTAGGCCTTTATCGTCCGGGAAAAACCCGTTCTATTGATACCTTTCACACCCCTTTAAGAGTCAAAAAAGGTTACTTGATGTCGCCTGATGTCAGCGTGTGGTGGCCAACTCCTATCCATCGCATCCCCGTTGAAATCACTAAAGAGCAGTTCGAAAAGATTAAAACATCGATCGAATCTGACAAAATGAATGAAGAAAATCGGCACTTTCAACTCTTCAATGGAAATTGCCAAGAGTATGTCAATGAAAAAGCTAAGATTGCAGGAATTGATTTAAAAACTTCCACTTTTGTCTTAAGGAACATCACCCCAATAAAATGGCAAAAAATCTACGATAAAACAATGAGATATCTACCCAAACTGGTTCACAAAATTTTCTATATCTCAGCAACAATTTTCTTAAATATTCTTCATTGGATCTTAGGTGGATCTATTGTCGATAAAGATTTGAAAGTCAAAGGGGTCGAAGTAAAACCCTTGATTCGCTCTTTCCGCGATCTTTTTAACCCTCAAAAATTGTATTTCCACCCGCCTCGTTACACAGGACTTATTCTCAAGAAAGAGATCGAAGAGTGGAGAATGCAGGAGGGTCCGGAATCCTCGAGGCGTTATCGCCTTCCTTCCGAATGCCTTATGAGCTCTTAGAACCTGGCAGCGATCATTATTCCCCTTGTAAATCGGAACGGCCCAAAGACACCCAGCCGAAAAAGAGGGCGGGGAGGGCTAAAAGAACATAAAGATACCAATAATCGGCGCTCCAGGAAAGCGTCAACGTCCCATGATCGGAAAAAATTAGAAGCATCAATCCAAATAAAAAAAAGAGCGAACCGGCAGAAAGCATTCCCAAAGGAAGCACCACCTGTCGCATGTCATTTTTTGCTTCATCTAATTCAGGCACCTCTTCTGCGGCTGAGTCCCCTTCGATCTGATAGGGGGATTCAAGAGCATCCAGGTCCTCTTCCTCTTCGATAATTTGATAAGGAGGCGCAAGCACATTTTGTTTTCCATCCTTTTCAATTGCCGGTCCCAGATAGACGGAACAATAGGGACAGTTCTCCTCTTCAAACGAGACGCGTCCTTCACAGTTCCAGCAGAGCTTTTTCTTTTGCTTTGTGCTCATATGCCTACGATGTGTTAAATTTTTTTTATTTATTAATTCTTACGTTTTCATGCAAGGACGATTTCTTCTAAACTTTGCCATATTCATCTTTTTACAGCTACACCTAAGTAGTCAATCCTAGATAAATCCTTGATGAGCAAGAACTTATCTAGGGGTGAGTATTTAAAAGAAATATTTTTAAAAAAAATCGAGGTATAAGTATCGATCACAGAGATTTTTTTTTTCAGATTCTCTTAAAACCTCTTTCCAATAAGCAATCTTTCCAACCTGTTTTGTTTCTTCGTATAATCTAATTAATCCTCCGACAGCTTCCATATAAGGAATTTGGCTTGCAACATTTTCAAGTATTTTTATCGCATTTTCTTCGTCCATCTTCAACTTGTATACACCTGGATAACTCCAAAGCAATGCCATATGCATGGATATCTCTAAGGGAGGATCAACAGCTTTTTTTGCGGCAATAGAGTAAGCATCAAATTCTTGTTCAATATCACAACCCAATATACCGTAAGCATATCCAAGATAGGCTTCATGCTTCCAATCCTTATCCCATTTGTTTGGATATACCTGCCTTATTTTTTTAATGAGATTAAGCGCATATTCTTGGATATCAAAATCGAAATTCTCATTTTCCAGCAACAATTTTGACAAGGCCATAGCTTTCTTGAAGGAGAGCAGCTTTATTAAATCCTCCACAGAGTAGTGATTAACTATCTCTTCTAGATGTTCTCTGTTCATTAAATTTTCTATATCATTCATTTGTTTCCGCAATCAAGACAGATCATCTAACGGAGGAAGGCGGGATTCATCTTCGTTAATATTTTCCAAAATTCGCTCCCAGTAATCTTGTTCTTCCTGATTTCCAATAGATTTATACAAACCTCTTAACAAGCTAACCCCTTCATAATAGTTCTTGTTCGATAGGGCTTGTTTGACAAGTTCTATAGATTCCTTCTCTGTTATGGGTGGTATTCCTGGTGCCCAACAACAACCTGCTATGGCAATTAACAACTGAGGAGGAGTTGGAAAAGGAGCTTTTTTAATTGCCTTTTCATAAAATTTGTACCGTTTATCATAATTTGAAATTATATCATACACATATCCTAAAAAAGCATCATATTTCCAACTAAAATTCCATTCGTCTGGATATTTCCTTCTTAACTCTTCCAATATTTTTGCTGCATATTTTTGAAGTTCTTCATCCCACTCTTCATTATTCAACATTTCTTTTGACATTAAAATCGCACTATCAAAATTCATTGTTTCAATTAAATTCTTTGGACTACTTATCTTGGATATATTTTTTAATTCCTTATATTTGTAATTAATTGTCATTTTATAGCAACCCATGCATCTTTTAAGAAAAATAATTCATTTCCAACTTGTGTTTCGAACACAGCTTGTACTTCAAAATTATTAATAATAATCTTGTAATCAGATCTTATTATCTTTCCATTATAAAACTCTCTAGTTCTAAGAATGTTTTTTTCAGATAAAATACCAGATTCCTCAAGAAGAGAAGATACTTTTGCAAAATCTTCTGCTTTGTTTCCGCTAAGTTTTACTAATTTATCCCATGCATGTTTTTTTTGCATAACATGAGGAATTACATTAGCATTTTTTGGAACAATCTTTCCCGACTTATACCAATCATGTTTCAAAATTAAATTTTCAAATGAGGAAGCATTCGGAATTTAAGCCAGATGCAGTCGACACATCAAACAGTTCAACTCGAATGAGTTGGACGATGCATGAATTTTAATTTTGAAACATGAATCGGTATAAAGCCATAAAGTATGCTAAAAGAGCCCGATCTTTTGGCCGTTGAGGAATACGCAAAAATCATCTATCATAAAAGGAAGTTTATAAAGAGGAACGATATAAGATGAGCCACAAACAGCATTTTTTTGATCTCGCAGTCATCGGAGGAGGACCCGGCGGATATCCCGCAGCAATCAAAGCCGCTCAAAACGGTAAAAACGTCGCTCTCATTGAAGCCGGCCAACTAGGCGGCACCTGTTTGAACCGCGGATGCATCCCATCAAAGGCCCTGATCGCCGGAGCAGAAATGCTGCACAACATCAAGAATGCTGAAGAATTCGGCATCCATGTGGAAAACCTCTCTTTCGACTTTAGAAAAATGGTCAATCGCAAGGATAAAGTCGTTGATAAAGTACGCAACGGACTGGAAGGGTTGATTGCAGCTAATAACATCTCTCTCTTTAAAGGATATGGCAAGTTCATCACTCCCCGAAGAATCAAGATCACCGGCGAGGACAACTGCGAAATCACTGCGGAAAAAACGATTATCGCCACAGGCTCCGAACCTAAAGAGATGCCGGCATTCCCTTTCGATCATAAACAAATCCACGACTCCACCTCGATGCTGGAAATCGAAACGCTTCCCAATCATCTCGTGATTGTCGGAGGAGGCGTCATCGGATGCGAATTTGCCTCTTTATACGTAGAGTTCGGAGTAGAAGTGACTATTCTGGAGGTTCTGCCTCGCATCATTCCGATGGAGTGCAGCAGCGTCTCTAACGCTCTGGCTAAGGCATTCAAAAAGCGGGGAATCAATATCCGTACAAATGTCTTTGTCGAATCGATCGACAAAAAGGAAAAAGGAGTCTGCGTCAAACTAGCCGGTGGAGAATCGATCGATGCAGATATGGCTTTGGTTGCAACAGGAAGAAAACTTAATATTCAAAAGATTGGATTGGAAAACGCAGGCGTTGTCGTCAACGATCAGGGGTTGATTCAGGTCAACGACCGCATGGAAACCTCCGTACCGGGAATTTACGCAGTTGGAGATATCGCATCCCGCTGGTGGCTGGCACACGTAGCCTCCCATCAAGGGGTTGTCGCAGCCAGCAATGCAGTGGGACAGCCGATGAAAATGCACTACAACGCCGTTCCCTCCGTGATTTTTACCCATCCTGAAATCGGCACCGTAGGGTATACGCTGGAAGACGCTATCAATCAAGGATATCGTGCAACCCTCGGAGCATTCCCCTTCCAGGCTCTTGGAAAATCTCAAGCAGCCTTCCACACGGATGGTTTTGCCCAAATTGTGATTGACAAAGAGACTGGCCAAGTACTCGGCGCACAAGTGGTCGGACACGAAGCCTCCACCCTTGTTGCCGAAATGGGCATTGTGATCGCAAATGAGATGACTGTCGATGAAATCACACACACCATCCATGCTCATCCAACAATTGCAGAAGTATGGCTGGAAGCTGCCTATGTTGCAAATGAAGAACCTTTACACTTGCCTCCAGCAAAAAAAAGAATGGCAAGAACATGAGCATCATCAGGAAATTCGATACACGGCCCGCGGTCAAAAAGAAGCTGAACAAACTCCCTCCCAACCCCGAAACTCCCGACCGCTCTAAAGCAGTGGGGCCTGGGCGCTTCCCCTCTTGGCTGCACCGAAAACTCCCCAAAGGAGGCAACCTCTGGAAAACCGACGCTATCTTGGAAGAGCAAAGGCTGCACACAGTCTGCGAGGAAGCAAAATGTCCCAATCTACTTGAATGCTGGAGTAAAAAAACGGCAACGTTCCTCATTATGGGAAAAGAGTGCACGCGCAGCTGCGGTTTTTGCGACATCGATTTTTCCAAAAACCCGAAAAGCTTGGAAGATGACGAGCCGCAAAGAGTCGCCGAATCGGTGAAACAACTTGGCCTTAAACATGTTGTCATTACAATGGTCGCCCGCGACGATATCCCGGACCAAGGAGCTGCACACATCGCAAAAGTGATCTCAGAAGTCAGGAAAACGTCTCCTAGCTCAACCATAGAGATCTTAACCTCAGACTTCTCTGGACAGCAAGAAGCCTTAGATGTTATCATCGATTCCCAACCGGAGATCTTCAACCATAACATAGAAACTGTCAGGGAGCTTACACCGCGTGTCAGACATGTTGCCACCTACGACAGAACCCTCGGGGTTTTAGACTACGTCAGCCGCAAGAAAAAAGGTAAAACCCGCTTTGTCAAGTCGGGAATTATGCTTGGACTGGGTGAATCAGAAGAACAAATAAGGAAAACTCTCGGCGACCTCCATCAAGCGGGATGCGATATCGTCACAATGGGTCAGTACCTGCAGCCCAACCGACAAAAGCTTGTTGTTAAAGAGTTTGTAACTCCGGAAACATTTAAAGCATATGAAAATTATGGCAAATCGATCGGAATTCTATACATGTTTTGCGGACCATTTGTCAGATCCAGCTACAATGCAGGACAAGTTTTTCAGGAAGTTAAGCAGCCATGAGTCAACCATTCGAAGAATTTCCTCTCCAATCAGCAACTGATGCATTGATCCTGATGCACAGAGACGTGCATTTCGGCGGCAGCTTTAATGTCATGCTCAACTACTACGAAGGAGGAGGCAAAGGAATTTCCGATATGTTCGAGATCTCCCAGATCAGGCGTTTGGCACAGCTCGAACAGGCGTCGGGGAGCAACATCGCCCCTTCCATACTCAACGGGGCAGACGCTGAAAAAATCGCAGAAGCAAAAAAAGCCTATCAACAGCTAAAAGATCTATTCGATAAACGCGGCAACGAGTTTCACTATCCCCAACTGATCGCTTCTTTGATCCTCTCAGAAGAGGAAGAGCCGGCAGAGGAGATCGAGGCAATTGTCAAAGAGAAAAATGCCATTGTTCCATCTCTTCTTGAAGTGCTTAAATCGGAAAAATTTTACGATCCTTTATTTCCCGGTTACGGTCTAGCCCCTTCTTTAGCTGCAAAGTGTTTAGGCCTCATTGGCGACAAACGGGCAATCATCTCCCTATTTGAAGAAATTGGCCGTAGAGATTTCGACCATGAGGACTCTCTTCTGCAAGCAATCAAAAAGATTGGAAAACCTGCAAAAGAATTTTTAATCACTGTTGTTCGAGGCATGCCGGTCAACGAAGACAACGAGCACGCGGCGATTGCCCTTGCAGCTTTCAAAGAAGACCCTGATGTCGCTGAAGCGTGCTACGACCTATTACATCAAATCAATTTCGATCCTCTTCTTCCTCTGACACATTATTTAATTTTTGCGTGCGAAGGCTTGCAGGACGAGGAGAAGCGGGAATTTTTACGGAAAATGATGAACACTGCCGGTGTTTCGAAAGACCTTGCGCTTGATATCAGATCCATTGCGGACAAGTGGAGTTGAATCTTTGAAGCCGATCTTACTTTTTTTAATGATTTCCGCTTTTTGGAATATCGAAGGACAGGCTTGTATGAAGGATCGTATCATCGATGCAGACAAAGCTTGGGGCATTCATCAAATTGATAGTTTCCATTTTACTCCCCACGGAGGCTTTGCCTTTCTCAACGATGGATCTTCCTGGAAAATCAATCCGGCCGAATCAGAGTGGATTAAAGAGCATGAACCGCTGCTGCTCAATACCCCTTTGACCATCATGCCTGAAGCCGGAGCCGAACACTACCCCCTTAGAGTCATTATTCACTCAGAAAGAGAGCATGGATGGGTCGACTTTACAGTCGAGTACCTGTCTCCTCCTAACGAAAAGGAAGCGTCCTATATTCTCAAGCAAAGCGAGGATTGCCTAGAAATTTCAATACCGCTGCAAGAAACGGCCATTCAATTGACACTTTTAATCAACCCGCACGATTTCAAAACCTTGGAAAAATGGAAGAAGGGACAAAAGGTCATGATTGGCGGTGCATGGCTGCCGGAGTATGACATCAATGGGCCTAAAGATTATAACTGTGACTACCCATATGTGTTATTCAATTATAATGCGGGAAATTACGTTTTTTTTACCATTATCAGTGATCATGCAAAATAGCATCGGTATCATTTTGTTATATTTTTCCAATTGTGTTATACCGATCATTATTGGAAAATGTATAGATTTTTGAGTTCATTATCATCGAGGCCCAGAAAAATTCATGAGCGTTAAACAGTTTCAACGACTTATTCCACAAATTCTTTTCATTGTCATCTCTTTGTCTCTTTTGACAGGCTGCGAAAAGCGCAAAACAATTGTCAACGGTTTAGATGAAAGAGAAGCAAATGAAATTGTCGTCTTCTTGTCCAACGAAGGGGTTGACGCCGCTAAAGTTAAAAGCGCAGAAGGCAGCGGCGGTGGAGGGTCGAAGATCGCTCTATGGGATATCAGCGTACCTGAAGAACAAGCGATAGAGGCAATGTCTATGCTGAACCGGGCGGGATTGCCAAAGAGAAGCGGACAGAGTTTACTGGGGATTTTCTCCAATACCGGTCTTGTCCCTTCGGAGATGCAGGAAAGAATCCGCTATCAAGCTGGCCTTGCCGAGCAAATTGCCAGCACAATCCGCAAATTCGACGGCGTTCTTGACGCTGAAGTGCAAATTTCCTTTCCCGAGGAAGACCCGCTCAATCCTGGACAAAAGAAAGGAGAGATCACCGCTTCAGTCTATGTCAAGCACTCCGGTGTCCTCGACGACCCTAACACGCACGCAATTACCAAAATCAAACGTCTAGTAACGGGAGCAGTCACAGGACTGAAATACGACAATGTTACGGTGATTGCTGATCGGGCGCGATTTGCAGACTTTCCGATCGGCCTTCAAAGAGCACGGGATGAAGACAAGGAGTACGTGAGTGTTTGGACAATCATTGTTGCAAAAGAGTCTCTGAACAGATTCCGCCTCGTGTTTTTCTCCTTTACGCTGCTGCTTCTCTTCCTGATCCTAGCGTTTGTATGGATCAGCTGGAAAATTTCCCCTTTAATCAAAGAAAACGGCGGTTTTTCCTCTCTGTTTTCCTTATCTCCAATGACCTCGAAAAAGAAAAAAAAAGAGAAGAAGAGAGAAAATGAGGAAGGGGCTGAAGAGGGAAGCGAAGAGGAACCTATAGAAAAGGAATCTGAAGAGGAAAAAGAAGAAGAAGGAGAAGAGCCTGAAGAAGACACTTCTCCTACGGACGTCACTTGAAATCCAGGTAAAACGTGCAGGATAGAAGCCCTACTTATTTACGTCTACTTTTGAACCGCTACCATAAGGGGCCTCATGAGGCTGTACTGGCACCTTTCCCTAAAGAAAAAGCAAAGCTGGTCTCCGAGCTCCCTCTTAGGACAAGCGATATCGAGGCTATCTTATATGCTCCCCTGGAAAACCTAAATAGGATCCATTATTCGTGGATGCTTGACACTTTGAAAAAGATCCCAAAACCATCTGTGCTCTATCTTTTGGCAATGATTCAAAAGGAAAAGGCAGAAAAACTGAAAGCAGCACTGGGAATCAAAAGCAAGATCCCTTCCCTATCTCCATTAATGAGGAAATTTATCCTTAAATACTTAGCAAACGACATCCC
This sequence comes from Waddlia chondrophila WSU 86-1044, assembly GCF_000092785.1. Classification (NCBI taxonomy): domain Bacteria; kingdom Pseudomonadati; phylum Chlamydiota; class Chlamydiia; order Parachlamydiales; family Waddliaceae; genus Waddlia; species Waddlia chondrophila. The sequence goes on along the minus strand of NC_014225.1, from coordinate 99,552 downwards.
TTTTAAAGACACACCTCCTTTCTCCCATATTCTCGAATCCGAGCTCAGCACTCTTGCACATTTGCAAAAACAGGAATTGATCCAGTTGATTGATTTTTTAGGCTTATACGACCTCTCTGAAGAGATCCATAACATTGTCGATAAACGGCTGCTCGAAAAGATCTATAACGCTCTGACTCCAAAGAAAAAATCCTATGTAAAAAAGTGTCTTCTTTCAAAAGAAAAGCTGGTGACTAACCGGCTGAATTTGGAATACTGGGATGGAGATCCCGAAAAACTCTCGAAACTGATCCATCACAGAGGGATGGTACGCCTTGGCTACGCATTGTGCAATCAGGACAACAACTTAATCTGGCACATCACTCATATTCTCGATTCCGGAAGGGGAAAAAAGCTTTTACGCTACATCAACGACAAGGAAATTCCCGGAGTAACGAAAACGTTAAGAGAACAGGTTCTAGATGTGATGGCATTCTTTAAAAAAGGCAGCAAGCAGTGAGTAAAAAATTTTTCAGTCTGATCCATGGGGGAAATATCCACATCGCCCCTGAAACGAAAGTCATACCAGCAGAAGCTCTGTCAACATTGGTCGATGCGCAAGAGGTATTGGCCGCAGTGGAAAAGGACGCTGAACTCTATAAAAAAGAGGTTGTCACAGAAATCGAGAAGCTCAAAGCTCAAGCTCAGCAAGAAGGCTTTGAACAAGGATACTCCGAGTGGATGGAAAAAATTGCTTCCTTGGAAGAAGAGATTAGAAAAGTGCGCAGCGACATGCAAAAGGTCATTATCCCAATTGCTTTAAAAGCTGCTAAAAAAATTGTTGGCAAAGAAATTGAAGCCTCTGAAAAAACAGTCGTCGACATCATTGCCAACTCCTTGAAAGCTGTCTCTCAGCACAAAAGAATCAAAATTTACGTGAATGCAAAAGAATTCGATACAGTTGAGAAAAGCAGAGAACAAATTAAAAAAATTTTTGAAAACCTGGAAGCTCTCTCGATCCTTCCGCAAGATGACGTTGACTCGGGAGGCTGCATCATCGAGACAGAGGGCGGCATTATCAATGCCCAGCTGGAGAATCAATGGATGATCCTGGAAAATGCTTTTCAAAAACTTGTGAATACACAACCCACCGCAGTGGGAATCACCGGCGATTCTGAAATGCAAAAGGCAAAGGATGCGAAATGAAGAAAAAACTGTTATTCAGCCTTAAACTTTTCGTCATTATTGGCATCCTTTGGATTTCTCCCAACCAACTGATCTTACAAAAAATTCATGCAGCCGAAAGCTATGAAAACTTGATCGCTCAATCACCTCCGCGGACAACGACATCGCCACAGCAAGCTGCACCTCCTCAACAACAGTCGATCCAGGCAAATATTTTAGACAACTATGAAGATTTCAAAAAACCTTCGCTCATTACCCAAGCGGCCGTTCTGACGATTTTGTCTATGCTTCCTTTTATTGTCATGATTCTCACATCTTTCATGAAGATTGTGATTGTTCTTTCGCTTTTACGAAACGCGTTGGGCGTGCAGCAAGCTCCGCCAAACCAAATCATCAACGGCGTCGGTCTGATGTTAAGCATGTTCATCATGTATCCAACCGTCGTGGAAATGTATGAAGTCTCGCAAAAAGCCACTCAGGAGATGCAAGCTCCAGATTCCGTTATTTCCTCTGGTTCTTCCACATATATTTTAACCATTGCCGATGCAACAAAAGAGCCTCTAAGAACGTTTCTCATTGATAATTCCAGTGTGCGCCACCGAGCCCTTTTCTTTCGCATGGCCTACAAAGTGCTGCCTGAAAAATACCGCCCGAACCTAAAGCCGGAAGACTTTATTATCGTCGTTCCTTCGTTTATCACTAGCCAACTAAAAGATGCGTTTGAAATTGGTGTCCTGATCTACATTCCCTTTTTTGTCATCGATCTTGTCACCTCAAACATTTTGCTGGCAATGGGGATGATGATGCTTTCGCCTGTCACCATCTCGATGCCGCTGAAGCTGTTCTTGCTCGTGATGCTTGATGGTTGGACATTGCTGGTTGAAGGTCTGGTAAATACCTTTAGGTAAAGGATTGAGATATGTTTCAAACTCAAGTCGTACAACTTGCTTATCAAGGGATGCTTCTTATCCTCATTTTATCGGCTCCCCCGATTTTGATTAGCATGTTCTTTGGTCTGATGGTTGCCATCTTCCAAGCCGCGACACAGATTCAAGAACAAACGCTGTCATTCACCGTTAAGCTCGTAGCGGTTACTCTGACTCTGATGTTCTTAGGAGGTTGGCTAGGTGCACAAATCATGTCATTTTCTATCAATATCTTTACCAACTTCCCGAGATGGAGCGTAGGGGGAGTCTAATTGACCGATAATTACTGGGAATTTTTTCTAAACAGCTCTCTCAGCATCGAAGATCCCGGGGCTGTTTTTATTTTACTCTTTTTGTTTTTGGCTCGGATACTGCCAATCATCGCCCTTTCTCCTTTTTTCGGTGCACGCGTTCTTCCCCATCCAGTTAAGCTTGCTTTTGCCATCTCTCTTTTTGCCATTTTTGTCCCTCACCTGCTAGTCGTCACACAATCTAAGCTAAGCTTCACCCCTCTTTCTCTTGCTCTTTTTGCCAAAGAGCTGTTTGTAGGATATCTTATCGGATTTTTGATCAGCATCCCTTTTACTATTGTCCAAACTGCCGGCATGCTGATTGACCACCAAAGAGGCGGCGCTAGCTTAATGGTAAACGATCCTACCATTCAGAATCAGTCCTCTCCTCTGGGAACGATGTTCAATATGGTGTTAATTTATATCTTTTTTATGATCGACGGACCCTTTTATTTTATTGACGCAATTAACACTTCTTACTCTGCAATTCCACCCGATCGATTTTTTAATCCACAGTTTTTTGACAAGAGTTCCGCTTTTTCTGAGATTGCCTTTCAATTGTTAAATAATGCCATGGTTCTTGCCATCCAATTTGCTTCTCCTGCTTTAATTGCGATCTTGATGACTGATGTCTTTCTTGGCATTGCCAACCGCCTGGCAACTCAAGTCCAAATCACTTTCCTTGGGCTCCCACTCAAATCTTTATTGGGGCTGACGTTAATCACAATCGGATGGAAAGTACTTATCAATCAAATGGCCGAAGACTCCCATAGATGGATGAACGTGATCGACAGAGTTTTAATCATCTTCGATATAGGTCGTCAGTGATATGAAAGGCGCAATCATTATCCTCGATGGAAGCCCGAGTGTAGGTAAATCAACCATCGCCAAAGAGATCCAGGAAATTGCCGAAGAGCCCTACTATTATTTGCCTATTGATGAATTCGTGAACAAACTTCCCTCCCGTTGGATCCACTTCACAGATGACTTGACCGATATTGAAGGGATTGGGTTCCACCCAACGACTGATAGCGAAGGAAACGCAGAGATCAAATTTAAGGCCGGCCCTTTGGGAGAAAAATTGATCAGAGGCTATATCAACGCTGTGAAAGGATTTTCCAAAGCTGGAAATCATGTTGTAGCTGACGCCATCATCACCGATCTAAAGTGGCTGGATTGGCTGACAAAGCAACTATCACAGTACCCTGTTGTTTTCATCGGCCTTCACGCACCGCTTAAGGTATTAGAACAAAGGGAAAAAGAGAGGTTTGAGCTCCAAGGAACCGCGAGAGGGCGATATCAAGAGGTCTATGGGATGAAAAAGCCTTACGACTTAGAAATCGACACATCCTTGATCTCTCCGAAAGAAGCTGCTGTCAAAATCCTAAATAAATCAAAAAAAAGTTAATGAGACATTGAAGCTTTTCGCAGACGCTCGCGTATCGTTCTCCATAGACCTTCATTGGGAAAATCCCAGTCGATGAAAGCTTCTTGCACTCCATCTGTATCCAATGCTCTCAAAACCGAATAGAGATTGCCGGCAACAATTTCCGGCTCCGACAAATCTCCAAGAATATACAGCGCAGTAGAATGGGGATATTTTCGATCGGAAAAACCGATGACGACACCGGTTTGATCCTTGCCCAATGGCTTCAAAACTGCATTTGGTGCATAATGTTTGTAGTGCTGGCCAGGACATATCGGTTTGGCTGTTCTCTCTGAAAAATCTGGAGCATAGCCAAGAACTAAAGCGATTTCTTCTGCCGTTACAGCGCCTTCGCGTGCAATCACCCACCTTGTATCGCGGAAGATCATAATGGTCGATTCAACTCCCTGCTGACATTTTCCTCCATCGAGCACAGGAGCTGCATCTTGGAAATCATCAATCACATGCTGCGCAGTCGTTGCTGAGGGACGCCCTGAAAGATTCGCAGATGGCATGACCAACGCTCCTGTTTCTTCCAAAACTTGACGAGTTTTCGCATGCGATGGAATTCGTACAGCAACTGTCGACAGCCCGGCACGTACAGCTTCAGGCACCATCTCCTTATTTGCATCAATAATCAGCGTCAAAGCTCCGGGCCAAAAAGCTTCCGCCAGACTCTCAAAGCCCGGAGGAAAAGTTGTGACGTAAGAGCTAAGCTGTTCAATTTTGCCCACATGGACAATCAGAGGATTATCGGAAGGCCGCCCTTTAAGGGAGAAAATTTTTTTGATTGCTTCGGGAAACTTGAGAGAAGCTGCAAGGCCGTAGACAGTCTCTGTAGGCAGAGCAACTACCTCTCCCGATAAAAGCATTCGAATGGCTTGCCTGCTATCAATACGCATGGAGCTTTTGAATCACTGATTTTAACGCATTGACAAAACGATCGACATCATTCCGATGATTATAGAGAGCAAAAGAAGCACGGGTCGTACCAGCGAGATTAAACCTTTTCATCAGAGGTTGGGTGCAATGGTGGCCAGTTCGAACGGCAATCCCCTGGAGATCTAAAAATGTTCCCAAATCAAGATGGTGGATTCCATCGACAACGAAACTGATAATCGCAGCTTTATTCCGAGATCGGCCAATGATCTGCAAGCCATCTATCCCTTTAAGCTGCTCTTCAGCGTAAACGAGCAATTGATGCTCCCATTCTTGGATGTTTCTCATACCGATCCCCTCGAGATAATCGATGGCAGCTCCCAGGCCGATCACCTCTGCGATCATCGGGGTTCCCGCTTCAAATCTTAAGGGAGCTTTTTGATAGGTCGTTTTTTCAAATGCCACCTTGTCGATCATATCTCCGCCGCCCTGGCAAGGAGGCAGCTGATTGAGCAGCTCCTCTTTTCCGTAAAGAATTCCGATCCCGGTGGGACCAAAAGCTTTATGGACAGAAAAGGTATAAAAGTCGCAACCCAGCTCGGATACATTGACGGGAGAATGGGGAATTGCCTGCGCTCCATCGACCAAAACATGAGCGCCGGCTTCATGAGCATCGGCAACAATTGATTTGATGGGATTGACTGTTCCCAACGTATTTGAAACATGAGCAACAGCAACAAGCTTCGTTCTTTCCGAAAGCAAATGTCTGTATGCAACAAGATCCAGATCGCCATTATCTAAAACAGGAATCACTTTTAAAAGCGCTCCACGATCTTCGCAAAGGATCTGCCAGGGAACGATATTGGAATGGTGCTCCATTTCCGAAATGAGGATCTCATCGCCAGGCTGGATAAACGCTTTCCCATAGGAATAGGCAACCATATTGATCGATTCTGTATTTCCCCTTGTATAGACGATTTCATTCCCGGAACGCGCACCAATAAATGCCCGTGTTTTCTCGCGAACTTTTTGATACTCTTCTGTTGCGTGAGCTGCTAATTCGTAAATCGCGCGATGCACTGTTCCATAGCGGGATGTGTAGAAATGATTAATCGTATCAATCACGCACTGAGGTTTTTGAGCCGTTGCCGCCGAATCAAGATAAACGAGCGGCTTGCCATGCATCTGTTTGGACAACATCGGAAAGTCATTTCTCAAGTGAGAAAGATCATCTGCCATTACCAACCTTTTGTTATTTCATCCCTTACAACTGAGTCTTTGATCTGATCAATGATTTCCAAGTAGAACCCTTTAATCATCGTTTTCTGCGCCATCTCTTGGGAATATCCTCTGGATTTGAGATAAAACAGCTGTTCCTTATCCAATTGCCCCACTGTAGCACCATGAGAGGCTTTGACATCGTCGGCAAAAATTTCTAGATTCGGCTTACTGAATGCATTGGCTTTTTCCGACAATAGCAAATTGTTGTTTAACTGAAACGCATCGGTTTTCTGAGCCGCTTGCCTGACATAAATCTTTCCTTCGAAACTGCTGCGGCTCGCATCGTCCAACACCCCTTTGAAAAGCTGATTCGATCGGCAATGAGGAGCCTGATGGTCGATCAAGATATTGGTATGCGCCTCCCGATTTCCCTGCAACATCCAGAGACCGGACAAATTGACCTCTCCATTTTCTCCGGTTAGCACGGCTTTGTAATCGCTGCGCACGGTTTCTGATCCGTTTGTTAAGTTGACAGCAGTAAACCGGCTATCCCGTTTCAAAAAGCTGCGCGTCGTTTCCAATTGCCAATGAGCTTCCGGCATCCGGTGGTTGAGCTGATAGAGGGAAACATCCGCATTTTCGTCGATAGACAATTCAAAAGAAGCATTGCAAACACTGCCGCTGCTGAAAACATGAGGCGTTGAAACCAAAGTGATCCGAGATCCCTTTCCAGCAAACAAATGCAGACGAGGCTGTACAAGAGAAGAGGTTTCAGAACTGTGCACAGACAATATCTGTACAGGTTTTTCGATGATTGCATTGGGAGGAAGATACACAAACGCGCCTTTAGCTCCCAAAGCGGAATTCAGAACGGCAAAAGGATCGGTTTCCTCCTTGATCGCCTGCATCCAAGCCGGCTTAAGAAAACCGCCGTATGATTTTGCTGCACGCTCCAAATGGGAAACGATTAGACGGCCGCCAAGATCTTCTGTTGACGAAAGCTCAAGATCCAACTGGCCGTTGATCATAACTAGACATCTTTTTTTAAATCCAGGCAAAATCAACGTCTCAATCTCTTCTCGAGATCGTGTGCCCAAGGATGGCAGAGTCAGAGACTTTTCAAACAGTTTGCGCAGTTTAATCGACCGCCACACTTCCTGATTTTTCTGAGGAAGACCCACTGCTTGAAACCGGTCCCAAGCTTTCTGCCGGATGGTTTCCAAGGCAGCGTCCCCAGGAAGCAATTGATAGTGCCGTTTCAATTGTTCCTCGAAAAGAGTCATCCTGCCATCTCCTCTTGGATATTCTTGACAAGCCAATCGTAGCCTTCATTTTCCAGTTTAATTGCAAGTTCAGGCCCTCCGGATTCGATAAGTTTTCCATTAACCATCACATGAACTTTATGGGGACGGATATGATCAAGCAGCCGTTGATAGTGGGTGATCAAAATCAGCCCCATGTCATCATTCATCAAATGATTTACTCCACCGGCGACAGTGCGCATGGCGTCGATATCCAACCCGGAATCCGTTTCGTCAAGGATAGCAAGCGAAGGGTTGATCACAGCCATTTGCAGAATCTCATTCCTTTTCTTTTCCCCGCCGGAAAATCCTTCGTTAAGATTGCGCTGTTTGAATTCAGGACGAATATCCATTATTTTCATTTTCTCATCCAAAAGCTTCTCAAAATCCCCTTCTTCCAGCTCAGGCTGGTTCGAAGCCTTTTTAATCGCGTTGTAAGAAGCGTGCAAAAACTGCATATTGCTGACACCCGGGATTTCCACGGGATATTGAAAGCTCATAAACAATCCCAACTGTGCACGCTCATCAGGTTCCATTTCCAGAATGTTCTGCCCTTTGAACCATACCTCGCCTCCGGTAACCTCATAGGAAGGATGGCCTGCCAGCACCTTAGCCAAAGTCGACTTCCCTGCGCCATTTGGTCCCATAATCGCATGGATCTCCCCTGGATTCACTTCTAGATCAACCCCTTTAAGCAAGGGTTTTCCATCGATGGAAGCAGATAAATTTTTTATTTCTAATAACATTTCAATTAACCTACTGAATTTTCAAGTTTAAGGGCCAACAACTGCTTCGCCTCTGTGGCAAATTCAAGCGGCAACTCCTGGATAACCTCTTTGCAAAATCCGTTGACGATCATATTGATCGCATCTTCTTGAGAAATCCCTCTGGAAAGGAAGTAAAAAATCTGCTCCTCATTCATCTTGGATGTGGACGCCTCATGCTCCACTTCGCTGCTGCTATTGCCGACATCAATGTAAGGAAACGTGTTGGCAGAGCATTGATCGCCGACCAACATAGAATCACATTGCGTATAATTACGCGCTCCTGCCGCTTTAGGTGTCATCTTCACCAATCCGCGATAAGTATTGTGGGACTGGTCGGCGGAAATCCCTTTAGAAATGATTGTGGAACGGGTATTTTTTCCCATATGGATCATCTTAGTTCCCGTATCGGCTTGCATTTTCCCATTCGTCAATGCGACAGAATAAAATTCACCGACAGAATCATCTCCTTGCAATAAACAGCTGGGATATTTCCAAGTAATTGCAGCTCCAACTTCGACTTGCGTCCATGAAATTTTGGAACGCTTTCCTGCACATCTGCCCCTTTTTGTCACAAAATTGTACACACCTCCAGAACCTGTCTTCGGATCGCCGGCATACCAATTTTGCACAGTTGAGTACTTGATCTCGGCATCGTCGAGAGCAACCAGTTCAACAACTGCCGCATGCAGTTGATTGGTGTCATATGCAGGGGCTGTGCACCCCTCTAAATAACTGACCGAAGATCTCTCTTCCGCAATGATCAGCGTCCGTTCAAACTGCCCGGATTCTTTATCATTGATGCGGAAATAAGTGGACAGCTCCATCGGACACTTCACTCCCTTGGGCACGTAGACAAACGAACCATCGGAAAAAACTGCCGAATTAAGAGCTGCGAAAAAATTGTCGCCTACCGGAACAACGCTTCCCAAATATTTTTCTACCAACTCGGGATATTCATGGATCGCTTCGGAAATGGAACAAAGGACAACACCCGCCTCTTCCAATTTTTTCTTGAATGTTGTGCCAATAGACACAGAATCGAAGACCATATCGACAGCAACATTGGCCAGCCGCTTTTGCTCATCCAAAGGAATTCCCAACTTTTCAAAAGTGCGCAGGATTTCCGGATCGACTTCATCAAGGCTGCTTAAAGAAGACTTGGTTTTTGGAGCCGAGTAATAAGAAATCGCTTGATAATCGATCGGAGGATACGCAACATTGGGCCATGTTGGTTCAGCCATTGTCAGCCATTTCTGAAAGGCCTTCACTCGGAAATTCAATAGAAACTCCGGCTCCCCTCTTTTTCGGGAGATTTCACGAATGATCTCTTCGTTTAAGCCGGGGGGAAGACGCTCAGTCTCCACATTGGTCACAAAACCGTACTTATATTCGTTGTTTTCACTGGAAAAAGATTGATCCGCTAAAGCCATAATCATTCAAACCGATAATTTTCAATGGCATAGTTTAACAAATAAAAAGAATTAGTTCCAACTTTTGCGCAAAGTACTAGAAATCCACAGGAGGATCGCGGCGGCTCCAATAATCTTCGCCATAATCGTAAGTGAGCTGCTCACCGGCTTTAATATCCCGCAAAGCAATCAGGACGCAGTGGCAGAATCCATTTTCTAAAGCGGACATAGGCTGGAGATTGGGGACATAATCGTGATTGATAAATCGAACCTCATTACCCATCTTTTCAGCGTCTAACGTGTAATAAGACAAGCCAAAAGACAACTTGGGATACCGCATGCAGTAATCCCCTCGAATGCGGGAAAGGATCTGACGGATAAGAAGCAGCCCAGCATACTCTCCGACAAACTCCCCCTTATTAATGGGACGATCAGTAAAAAGGCCGTACCCCGTCCGCTCATCGATCCACTTAATCGTTGACTCGCAAACATAACCGTTTTTAATTTTTTCTTTATGACTTTCGAACAGATCCCGCATCGACGCCCCTACTTTTCCGACTTTTACTTGCTTAGGGCATTTTTTAACAATTTTGCAAAAATCTTGATAGGAGGTCACTCGAAGCGATGACATGTATTTAGTGTGAAAAAATTTTTCATACTCGCAAACGTCCATTTCAACAACACCGTTTCCTCCTTTTTTCAACACTCTGAAAACTTTATTTTTCTGCAGGCCAAGGAGATCAACCATCTCTTCTCTTCCCAGATAAATCGCCAAATCTTCGGCACTGAAGCCAAGATAATTGGCAGCTTTGCGATGAACTGAGTGGTGCGCAAGCCTTTTGACAAGTTCCGTATTGCCGGAAATCACCGCTTGAGTTAAAGGTGTTTCGTGATTGCTATTCCAAAAAAACATATTCAGCCCGATATATACCGAATCAACTTCAAGAATCGGTTTTTGACGTCATCGTCAGCCTTTGATTTTGAGACCCGCTTGCATCGCTCAACCTATTCAGGTTGAACTGCTTCAGCACCGGCTTCGCCTGGCTCAAATTCAAGGCAACTCTTTGCCAAAATTCCGATTCTTGAAGTTGATTCGGTATAGCATATTGTCAATAAACCAAGCAATTTGTATAATTCCTCACGCGGGAAATGTTAAGTTTCATTTCTTTGTGAAATCCAATTTAAAGAATCTGCAAGGGAAGGCCTATGAGTTATTTGGAAGAATTCCAAAACCAAATTAACAACCGAGATTTTCATAAATTTTTTCAACTCTGGGAAGAGTATTGCACAAACGATGAAGTTGACAGCGACGAGTTTATCAGCCTTCTCGATATCATCAAAAATTCCGATTTCAACACTTTATTCGGCCAGTTTGCTGAAACAGCCCTGCCTCTTTGGCAATGCATCAAAGACGACGAAGAATCCTATCAGGTCTTAAAGCGGATTCTCGATCTTCAAACATCTAATTCCTCTTTATTGGCAAGCACGGCGATCTCCATGTTAAAGAAACGTTATGGAGAAGACCCGAAGTTCAAAGAGCGGCTGCGTCAAATAGGCCTCCGCACACAGGCAAATTTTCAAGGGGCGATTTCTAATTTCGAACTTCTCAATCATATGGCTAAAGGGAAATTCGTCTTTCACACAAGCGGATGGGGAACCGGAGAGATTATGGACATTTCCCACATTCGCGAGCAAGTTGCCGTTGAATTTGAAAATGTGACCGGAATCAAACATTTATCTTTCGAAAATGCTTTTAAAACGTTGATTCCCCTTCTTGATGAGCATTTCCTCGCACGCCGATTTGCCGATCCCGACCTGCTAGAAAAACAAGCAAAAAAAGATCCCCTGGAAGTGTTGAAAGCATTGCTGCATGACCTCGGTCCCAAGACAGCGGGCGAGATTAAGGATGAACTTTGCATTTTGGTGATTCCAGAGCAGGAATGGAGCCGCTGGTGGCAAAATGCCAGAGCCCGTCTAAAAAAAGACACCATGGTTGAAACTCCCAACAGCCTGAAAGATCCGTTCATTCTGAGGAAAAAAGAACTTTCTCACGAAGAGGAAATGCATCGGGAAATTGAAAAACAAACCTCAGTCGATGACATCGTTCAAACGACCTATACATATGTCAGAGATCTTCCCCATGTATTGAGAAGGCGGGAAGTCAAAGATACTTTAAGAGACAAGTTGGTAAGCTTGCTGGACGAAGAACAGCTTTCCTCGGCACAAGAGCTTCAGATCTGCATTTTCTTAGAAACATTATTTGGTCATTCCATTGAAGGGAAATCTGTCAAAGATTTCATCCATTCAATGGAAAATGTCGAAGAGGTTCTTAATTCCATGGAGATCATCGCCTTTAAAAAACGGGCATTGACGATGATCAGAGAGAATCGAGAAGACTGGGCCGAAACCTTTTCTTCCCTTCTCTTTTCCATCCATCAAAATCCTCTGCGAGATTATCTTTTCCAAGAACTCCAATCCAGTGAATCTCGAGAACTCCTGATGAAAAAGCTCAATACTCTCTTGAGATATCCAGAGAGGCACCCTGAGATTTTTGTCTGGTATTTTCAGAAAATTTGTAAGAAAAATCCGGGAAACATCCCATTTTCAAACAAAGAGGGGCAATGCCAATTCTTCGAGGCGTTTTTAATCCTCCTCCATCGAATCGAGCATGAAAATGAATGGAAAGATCTTGTAAAAAAGATGTATAACACATTGACATCCAAACGATTTGAAGTTGTCCGCAATCTGATCGAAAACACAACGCTTGAATTTATCAAAGAATTTTTATTATTGGTGGCGAAAGTCCATGTCTTTTCAGACCACGATAAAAAGATCATGCGTTCCTTGGCTCAAGTTGTGCACCCCTCCCTAGCTCCGTCGAAATCTAAATCGATTACCGATGACGCCTCCACTTTGTGGACCACCGAAGAGGGATATCGCAAAACTCAAGAAAGAGTTAAGCGGATTGCAACTGTCGAGATGGTTGAGAACGCAAAGGAAGTGGAAGAGGCTCGTTCACACGGCGATCTTCGAGAGAATTCAGAATATAAATTCGCTTGTGAGAAACGCTCCCGTTTGCAGTCCGAAATGAAAATGCTCTCTAAGCAGTTAAGTGCTGCGCGAGTGTTGACACCAGAGGATGTCGATTCTTCCATTGCAGGAGTCGGTTGCATCGTTGAGGTGGAGGAGCCAAGCGGGGCAAAAGAGCAGTTCACAATCTTGGGTCCATGGGAAGCAGATATCGACAATGGAATCATTTCTTATCAGTCGCAAATTGCCCAAGCAATGAGTGGTCATAAAATTGGGGATTCCTTTACATTTAAAGACGGTCATTACAAGATCACCGCTTTAAAAAGCGTTTTCGAAGGATAAATCGATGGAACTCATTTTAGCCACACATAACCTCCATAAGATCAGGGAATTCAGACAGATATTAAAGGAGGTAAAGGGATTGGATCTCATTTCCCTCCGCAATTTTCCTGATTATCAACTGCCGGAAGAAACGGGAAAAACCTTTCAAGAAAATGCCGATCTCAAAGCTTTACATGCGGCTAAGATGTTGAAAGCGATTGTCTTGGCTGATGATTCAGGGCTTGTCGTTCCCGCATTGCAGGGAGCTCCAGGCATCTACTCGGCTCGTTACGCTAGTTCGGATGCTACAGACAAAGAAAATCGTGAAAAGCTCATGCAAGAGATGGAAAAGTTCGAAGATCTGGACAGATCGGCTTACTACGAATGCTGCATCACAATTGCTGGACCGGAAGGGATCTTAAAAACAGCTAAGGCGACATGTGAAGGTTTAATCGGCGAGCAGGAAAAGGGGAGAAACGGCTTTGGATACGATCCCATTTTTATCAAACATGATTACGATAAGACTTTCGCCGAGCTTGAAGAGCAGACAAAAAATCGTATTTCACACAGACGCAAAGCTTTGGATAAAATTTTAGCATTTTTGGAAGCACAAATTCCTTCGGAATAGCATCGTCATTTTCCAACTCTTGTAAAATTTTTTCTTTGTTTATATTTTGAGAATTGATGCACTATTTCATTGACGGATACAATTTGATGTTCCGTTTGTCTATGATGAACGACTCCTTGCAAGCAGAAAGAGAGCAGTTTATCTCAAATCTCTACGCCAAAATTCAAGTTGTTGGGCTAGATGTCACCATTGTCTTCGACGCTCAACATCAAGAGGGGCTCGGTTCTCGCACTCATCTTGATTTTTTAGAAATTTGCTTTACGGACGAAGGGGAAACAGCTGACGACTATATTATTCGCGAGCTGAGTTCAGTGCCAAATCCAAGAGAAGAGATTGTCGTTACATCGGACAACAAACTTGCCTGGCTGGCGAGAAGGATGCATGCCAAGTCAGAACAAGTGGAAACATTCGTTCGCTGGCTGGATCACCGTTACCGCAAAAGAAAAAAAGAGCTTCCAAAAGATTTTGTCATTAAGGAACCGCCAAAGATCTCCCTTCCGGAAGAGCTTCCCGTTTCACAAGAGAAGAGCACTGCGGACAGCTATTACCTAAACGCTTTTGAAAAAAAATTCAAAGAGCTGGAGCCTGAACGCAGCCTTCCCAAGCCTAAAAAAAAGACCTCATCGAAAAAAGCAGGTGAAAGTGAAATGGAAAGGTGGCAGAGGTTGTTTGAAAATCGGGATCTTGACGAAGACACACCTAATGTATTGTGAATACCTTTCCAAAATTGATGAGGAACAGGCATCTTGATCGTAATTAGAGCTTTCCGCTAAAATAGCACCTCCTTATTCGGGGCGTTAGCTCAGTTGGTAGAGCGCAACAATGGCATTGTTGAGGTCAACGGTTCGACTCCGTTACGCTCCATATCTTTCACTCGACATTTCCCCTATTCTACACTATGATGGCATATTGTTAGTGACTCGGATTTTTAAGATGGCCGCTTTTGATACATTAGAAGAAGCTCCCGGAGATCCCATTTTAGACCTGACGTTGGCGTTCAAAAACGATGAGCGCAAGTCAAAAATAAATTTGGGAGTTGGAGCATACAAAGACTCTGAAGGTTCCTCCTTGGTTTTCAACTGCGTACGGCAAGCAGAGCTGCAAATTCTCGATCAGCGCCTCGATAAAGAGTATCCGCCCATTCAAGGATTACAGCCATTTATCGAAGCTTCTATCGAGCTTGTTTTCGGCAAGGATTGCGATACTAGAAGAATCTTCGGAGCACAAACATTGGGAGGAACAGGAGCGTTGAGAATTGCCGGAGAGTTCCTCGCTAAAAAGAACATCTGCTCTACTATTTTCCTGTCCGATCCGACTTGGGGAAACCACCTTTCGATCTTCCACAATGCCGGCCTCAAGTTAGACACTTACAACTACTATGACTCCCTCCATAAAACAGTTGATTTCCAAGCCCTTTGCAACTCCGTGCAGCAAATGCCTCAAAACTCAGCGATTCTGCTCCAACCTTGCTGTCACAACCCAACCGGAACAGATCTCTCTTTTCCACAATGGGAAGCTCTCTGCCTCCTGATTAAAGAAAAACAAGTCTTCCCTTTTTTCGATCTTGCCTATCAAGGTTTTGATCAAGGATTAGAGGAGGATGCAAAAGTGATCAGAATGTTTGCCAAACATCATCCCGAGATGATTGTCGCAAGCTCCTATTCCAAAAACATGGGTCTCTATGGGGAAAGAATCGGCCATCTCGCCATCTGCACTGAAAATGAGAAAAACGCAAGAGCAGTCGGCAGCCAAGTGAAGCAATTAATCCGGAGCAATTACTCCATGCCGCCTCTTTACAGCGGCCGCATTGTCTCTACAATTTTGAATTCCGAATCTCTTCGGAATGAGTGGATCAAAGAGCTGGCAAATGTTCGGGAACGGATTCAGGAAATGAGAAAACAGCTTGTTTCAGGACTTATCTTCAAAGGAGGAGGTAGACAGTTTGATTATCTTGCCGATCAAACCGGAATGTTCTCCTTTTCCGGAATAAATCCAGAGCAGGCATGCCGTCTGAAATCTGAACAAGGCATCTACATGTTGAAAAATGGACGCATCAACATTGCAGGGTTGAATGCGCATAATCTTGATTATTTTATCGATGCCATCCTATCTGTAAAAGAACCGTCATGAGATCCTTTTCTCCAAAACCCTTTCTTCAACTGCTGGCAGTATTATTAACTCTGCTCAGTGTTTCTAAATCGACCAGCGAAAAAGTTCAAGGGTACAGCATTGCCATCCTTGCCCCTACATGGAATCAATTAGCAATCATTAAGCAGGGGATTCAGCATCTTTCCGAAGAAACCTTCGAAGAAGACGGGAAAACACTCTATGTCCATGAAGAGATCCAAAAACTGCACATTGAAAATCAGTTGTTAAAAAACGAAATCGCTACATTGAAAGAGCTGCTCAAGCAAGAGCAAAAAAGAGACCTGGTCACAAGCAAAGAGCTTGAAGCAGCTCCTGCCCAGGTGATTTTCCGCCCTGGAACTTCTTGGAATACCGTTTTATGGATCAATGTCGGCAAGGAACATAATAAACAATTGGGAAAACAAGTGATCTCCCAAAACAGCCCTGTTGTCGTCGGAACTAATGTCGTCGGATTAGTTGATTACGTCGGCAATAAGCAAAGCCGTGTTCGGCTGATTACAGATCCCTCATTAACTCCCTCAGTTCGATCTGTCAGAGTTGTGGACGGCCGCACCTGGTATCTCGCCAAAGGAGAGTTGAAAGGAAGCTCTCTTTCCCAATACCGAACGAAAGAAAAGCTCCTGATCGGTACAGGATTCAACTACGACTTTCCCGATCAGGAGGGACCTGCTAGAGACCTAAGAAGTGGAGCCGTCCTGGGAGATCAATCAAAACACTATCCCGCTTTAGACATCATCATGCCAAACGATTTACTCGTCACAACCGGAATGGACGGTGTCTTTCCTTCTGGCCTTTGCGTTGCCACAGTCACTAAAGTCAATATGTTGAAAGAGGGCGACTATTATTATGACATTGAAGCAGAACCCTGCTGTACAAATTTAGACCACCTGATGATCGTCTCTGTCCTTCCGCCTCAAGGCTTCGATCCATGTGATCAACCATCTCCCTATCAACTACCTAACTAGCAACTAGTTACTGTATTAAATTTTTAATTGATAGATTTTACTTTCTCTTTTGTGGTAATTAGTAGGCATGGATCCTCTTAGACATCTGCCTGACTTGCTGCACAGTTTTAATGAAAGGCCAAGGCAAAGCCAAGCTTTCAATTATATGAAAGATGGCCAATGGTTCCACCTGTCCACAGAACAGGTTGTCAATCAAGTAGAAAGCCTGGCTTTATACCTCAAAGATCAAGGGCTGAAAAAAGGGGAAAGAGTCGGGATTTACGCCAAATCCTCTCCTTACTGGAGCATCATTGATTTCGCTGTTACTTTAGCCGGCGGAATCACCGTTCCGTTTTTTGCGAATCTTTCCGGGAGGCATTTTGTGTATGAAGTGGAGCAGTCCAAACCGAAATGGCTGTTTGTCGGCGACCGGGAAGACTGGGATCATATCAAAGAACACAAAGAAAAATTCGAAACAACGATAGGGATCGAACAAGGCGCATATGAACATACGGATCACAATTTTTATGACTGGGTCGAAAAAGGGATGAATATCCTCAAAGAAACTCCTTACCAAATAGAAATCCTCAAACAAGCCATTCACCCTGATGATGTCGCAACAATCATTTATTCAAGTGGAAGCACTGGAAGCCCAAAAGGCGTTGAGCTCACACACCGCAATTTAGTCAGCATCGTTAATATGGATGACTTTCTCCTCAGGGGTACCGACAAATACTTAAGCATCCTTCCTCTGGCACATATTTTTGCCAAACAGATCCACCTCATCATGACAGCGTGGGGTGTTCCAATCTACTTTCTTAACGATCTGACAAAAATCACAGAAGTCGCAACAACGCTGCCGATTACACGCATGATCGTTGTTCCAAGGATCTTAGAAAAAGTCTATTCGAAGATGTTGGACAGCGTCAAAAAAAGCAGCTTGGTTAAACGCTTGATCGGTACTTGGGCGTTCAATCTTGCTTACAGGAAAAACGATTGGATCAAACGATCTCTTTTCCCCATTGCTGATCAATTGGTGTATTCAAAAATCCGTTCAGCCTTCGGCCCTCATTTTCATTCAATTTTATCTGGAGGGGCCCCTTTAAATCCCCACCTGCACCGCTTTTATCTCAGTGTCGGCATCCCAATTTTGCAAGGCTGGGGACTCACGGAAGGTTCCTGTATCGCAGTTAACAGGCTTCATCAAAATAAAGTAGGCACAGTCGGACCGCCTGTGCCTGGAGTCAGATTCAAGATCAGCGAAGATGGAGAGATCTTGGCGCATAGCCCAACCGTCATGAAAGGGTATTATTTAAATCCTGAGGCAACGAGAAAAACCATAGATCCCGAAGGGTGGCTGCATACAGGAGACTATGGATACATAGACAATGACGGACACCTAGTCGTTCAAGGAAGAATTAACGAAGCGTTCAAAACATCTCAAGGGGAATACGTTTCACCCGTACCAATTGAACAAAGGCTTTCCGAATCGCCATTGATCGACATGGCAATGGTAATTGGCGAAGGGCACCCTTTTCCAGCTGTTTTGCTGTTTCCCGATTTCCCATCAGTTGAAAACTGGAAAGCACAAAAAAGCCAAGGATATCTCTCGGTTCACGAATTCCTTGATTCCGAAGAGGTCAATGAAGAGATCATCCGACTCATTGAGGAGATCAACAAATCACTTGACCATTGGCAAAAAATCAGAGCCTATCGCTTTATTCTGACTCCGCCGACGATCGATGGCATGGAGCTGACTCCGACGCTTAAACTTCGACGCAAAGCCATTTTGGAGAAATACGCCAGTGTGGTTGAAGAGATCTACCACTGTGTGGGAAAAAGAAGTTTCTATTTAATCCAAGATTAATTATACAATAGCGCGATTTATACATTTCACCTGGATGTAAGAATGCGTATTTTTATCCCTAAGGAAACTTCTTCAAAAGAAACACGCGCAAGCGCAACGCCAGCTTCTGTCTCGAAATTGATTTCGATGGGAGCAAGCGTCCAGATCGAACAGGGAATCGGGAACTCCCTTTATCTCTCTGATTCAGAATATCTCTGCAAAGGAGCTGAAATTGTGGAAAGCCGCAATCTCGCGCTCCGCGATGCTGATATAGTTCTGAAGCTAAACCCCCTCTCGTGCGAAGAGGTCGGATCGATGAAGAAAGGAGCCATCTACTTAGGCTGCATGAACCCTTTTCAGAACCCTGGGCTTATTGAAGCATTCAGAGAAGCCGGAGTCAGTGCAATCAGCGTTGAGATGATCCCACGAACAACCATTGCTCAAAAAATGGACGTATTAAGTTCTCAGGCCAGCTTGGCAGGATATGTTGCAGTCATGACCGCAGCGCAACATCTCAACAAAATTTTCCCTATGATGGCAACTCCATCCGGAACCATTCAGCCCGCGCGCGTTTTTGTCATTGGCGCAGGCGTTGCAGGGCTTCAAGCAATTGCCACAGCAAAAAGGCTCGGCGCTCGTGTTCAAGCATTCGACACTCGTCCGACAGTTGCCGAGCAGGTACAATCCCTGGGAGCAAAGTTCGTCAAAGTCGATCTTGGAGAAACCTCTCAAACGGAACAAGGCTATGCCAAAGAGCTCACCTCTGAGCAGCTGCTTCTGCAAAAAGAAGCAATGGCCAAAGTATGCGTTCAGTCGGATGTCGTAATCACCACAGCACAATTATTTGGCAGACGGGCACCTCTCATTATCGAAAATCGAATCATCGATATGATGGCGCCGGGAAGTCTGTTGGTTGATCTCGCAGTGGAATCCGGCGGAAATGTCGAAGGAGCGCTGCCGGATCAAATTATCGAACGCAATGGAGTTAAAATCATCGGACTCAGCAATTTTCCCGGGCAAGTTGCTTACAACGCCAGTGAAATGTACAGCAACAATTTGACAAATTTTCTCGAGCATTTTTGGGATAAAGAATCTCAAAGTTTGCGGTTGAACTTGGATGATGAGATCATTTCCAGGAGTTTGATCACTCACTGCGGGGAAGTGGTCAACTCTCAGTTTCAAAGCCTGCAACCCGCATAAGGAGCGTTATGGAATCGATTGGATTATTACTCTTTGTCTTTGTCCTGGCAGTATTTACAGGATTTGAGCTCATTTCTAAAGTTCCTTCTCAGCTACACACGCCCTTGATGTCGGGATCAAATGCCATTTCCGGGATCACCATCGTAGGGGCGATCATTGCCACAGGCTATCTGGGCGATAGCCTTTTTGCAATTGTTTTAGGCCTATTGGCAGTTATTTTCGCAACAATCAATGTAGTGGGAGGTTATCTCGTTACAGACCGCATGTTGAAAATTTTCAAACACAAGAACCAGAAATAACCATGAATGTACTCTTTGACTTTGCTTATATCTTTGCCTCTATTCTGTTTATTATCGGCTTGAAAATGCTCAGTTCCGCTAAGACTGCCCGGAAAGGAAACGCAATATCTGCTGTTGGCATGCTGGTTGCCATAACTGCAACGCTGCTTTACAGCGGGCTCAGCTACACTTGGATAGCCATCGGCTTGGCAACTGGAGCGGCAATCGGTGCTTTGACAGCTCAATCTGTTCAGATGACAGCAATGCCGGAGATGGTTGCGCTCTTCAATGGATTCGGGGGCATTGCCAGCCTTCTTGTCGGTTGGGCGGAATTTCATTCGAAACCTTCTGAGGATCCCTTCACCCGTTTCGCAATTTTCCTTACCGTTCTCATTGGCGGTGTAACATTTACAGGCAGCATGATCGCCTACGCCAAACTGGCGAAAAAGATGGATGGCAAGCCAACTTTATTCAAAGGTCAGCAATCGGTCAATGCTCTGCTTATGTTGATTGCAGTTGTTTGCGGAATTCTTTTCAGCTTTTCTATTGGAAACAGTTACACATTATTTTTGGCATTCACCGCACTTTCTCTTCTGCTTGGAATATTAACAGTGATCCCCATTGGCGGAGCAGACATGCCGGTGGTTATCGCCCTATTGAACAGTTACTCAGGGCTTGCTGCAAGCATGGCTGGCTTTATCATCTACAACACCGTTCTAATCGTTGCCGGTTCTTTAGTGGGAGCTAGCGGATTGATTCTGACAAATATCATGTGCAAGGCAATGAATCGTTCTTTGCTCAATGTTCTTTTCAGCGGCTTTGGAAAAACGGCTTCCAGTCAGTCATCACAGGGGATCAAAGGAGAGGCAAAGCCAATCAACGCATCGGATGCCTATTTCTTGTTGGAAGCAGCGCGATCAGTGATCTTTGTCCCGGGCTATGGCATGGCTGTTGCGCAAGCACAGCATATTGTTAAGGAGCTTGCGGACATGTTAGAGGAGAATGGCACCGAAGTGCAGTATGCGATCCACCCTGTTGCCGGGCGGATGCCAGGTCATATGAATGTGCTTTTAGCAGAAGCAAATGTCCCTTACGAGTTGCTTGTGGAGCCGAAAGATGTCAATCCAACAATGGGAATTGTGGATGTAGCAGTTGTCATTGGAGCGAACGATGTTGTAAATCCAGCCGCGAAAGAGGATCCTTCCAGCACTCTTTACGGCATGCCGGTCATTGATGTGGAAATGGCAAAAACTTGCCTCGTCTTGAAGCGGGGGCTGAATCCTGGTTTTGCAGGAATGGAAAATGCGCTCTTTTTCAAAGAGAATACGCGGATGCTGTTTGGCGATGCCAAACAATCTCTTTCCTCTTTGGTCAGCGAATTTAAGAAGTAATCATCAATGAATCGTTATCGCGAATACATCGAAACAGCTTCAAGAATCGGTTTTGGTGTATATAAAGTTGAGAGGGCCTTGTGGGCTGCGTCTGTTATTTGAATGATTAGCAAGCGATTGCAAAATTCCATCGATGGAAAATCCTCTATCTTTCATCCATGCATGAACACTATCCAACGCAACATAAAAAGGGTTTAATTCGACCAGCACACTTTGAACCGATGACTCGAGACTCTTTTCCGCTCCTTTCAGTACCTGCCATTCCCTGCCATCGATATCAATTTTCAAATAATCGCACCGAATATTAAACCGCTCACAAAGATTATCAACTGTTACGCAATGGATCATCTCCTCTTTCACTGGCTTAAAAGACTCTCCGGACTCTTTCACCGGTTCGATAATCTGACTGCCGCTAGATCCGGACTCTTCATTCAAAATATGAAACGGCACATCCCCTTCCCTGTCTGAAACAGCGATCTTAAGCGGAATCACCTGGTCGAAGCCATTTAACTGGATATTTTCCTTGATGCTTTGATAATTGCCACTCAACGGTTCAATGGCATAAATTTTCATTTTACTGTGAATGGAAGCTGCAAAAAGAGAATATAATCCGATATTAGCGCCAACATCGATAAAAATTGCCTTGGAATTAAATCTACCGATCCATTCAAGCGTCTCGGGTTCCTTTGTCCAAAACGTTTCACACCTAAATTTTTCTATAGAGGAACGGCAAAAAATTGCCAGGTTTTCCGTCAGGTGATACTTGCAGCTCATTCCGACAACAAATGCTGCGTCTCAAGACCAATAATCACAATTGTGAATAAAAAGAGGAGAATCAACAAAGGGCGCCCCCCTATAACGCGATACTTTCCCTCTAATTTCAAATGATATCTGCCAACCCAAACCATCATGACAGGAATCATGCCATTGAGGACCGCCTCTCCATATCCCCCTGCAATCCCTAAGGCTTCGATGAAAATGCCAGGGTTAACGGCAGCGAAAATTGCCGGCGGAAAGAAAACCAAAAGACAAAGCACAACGCGTGAGAAACCCACTCCCCTGACCTGAAATCCATCAGCAAAAAAATCAACCATCGAAAGGGAAACTCCCAAAAACGAAGTGACTAAAGCAAAAAAGCCGAAATACCCTCCTAAAAGGCTAAGAACCGTGCTACCGGTAATTTCCTGGAGGGTATAGGTTACAGGAACTCCCTGCTTAGCAGAAAGCGCAATCTCTTCCGGAGTAAGCGTTCCCAAAATCATCCATTGCCAAAGGGAATACACAAGAAAAGGAAGGGCCGTTCCTAAAACAATCGCCAAGCGAAGCTTTTTCACATTCTGCTTCAAATAAAAAGTCACAGAAGGAACGATGTTGTGATACCCATAGGCACTAAAAAGAACAGGAGCTGCCATTAACGAAAGCCCCCAGTTTTTATTCATAAGTTTCTTTGCAGAAACCTCAGTCGTTCCGATAATCAACAAAAGGACATAAGAGATAATCAGGCTAACCATAAGCAACCAGTTTACACGGTCAACAACGCGGTGCCCGAAGTAGATAATCGCCCCAAACAAGAAAGCAAAAAGAAACGAATAAAAAGAAGGGGAAAGCTCTAATCCCAAATGAGTTTCCACCGAGTTGCCTAAAAGAGGCGCGCCTCCTGAAATATATGAAATCAACAAGCAATAATAGAGAAAAATAAAGGAGCCTCCTCCAAAAACTTTTCCCACCGGCCCTAAAAGCCTCTCGGTCATGGAAAGGATATTCGCCCCGCTTTTCATCCATAATGTTGCTTCCAAAAGCAGCAAACCAGTCGCAAGCATAAACAACCAGCAAACAGCATTGACAAACATCGCAGGTAAAAATCCAGAAAGCCCAGTCACAACCGGAAGCGCAAGCATCCCTGCGCCAATGCTCGTGCCGCTAATCAATAAGATACCGCTCCAAACACTTCCCTCTTGGGATTTTTCCTGGGACAAAGACATGGACTCTTCTTTCATAGGGGATTTTCTCAAAAAATCAAGGCTTAAGATAATAGTTTACTATAGTTTTTTGTTTAGAAACAAGAAAAAAAATTTGCATACAAGTCTAAATATCAATAGAATAATCAACAAAAAAAATTAGCGATACATGGTACAGCCTACTGAACAAACCCCGGTCTTCATCCTTTGCGGAGGCCTAGGCACGAGAATTAAAGAGGAAACCGAGTTCAGACCCAAGCCGATGGTGCCAATCGGCAACCATCCAATATTGTGGCATATCATGCATATCTACAGGCGCAACGGATTTAAAAAGTTCGTCCTCTGCACCGGATTCAAGTCGGAAGTGATCAAATCCTATTTTCTCAATTACAGCTACATGAACAGCGATTTTTCCATCAATCTTGAAAAAAATAAAATGACAGTCCACTCTATCCACCATAAAGAAGATTGGAATGTGACAATCGCTTACACCGGAGAAAAAACAATGACTGGCGGCCGCATCGCAATGGCTGCAGAAAAATATTTAGGCGATTCTCCGCATTTCGCAGTCACCTATGGAGACGGCCTCTGCAATGCAAACTTGCACGATGAGTTTGCCTTTCACCTTTCCCATGGAAAAACCGGTACGATTTTAGGCGTCAATCCTCCCTCCCGGTTCGGAGAAATTCATCTTCAAAACAACGAAGTCATCAAATTTGTGGAGAAACCTGAATTTTCCAAAAAATGGATAAACGGAGGGTTTTTCTTTTTCAAAAGGGAATTTATCGATCAATACCTCGAGAAATCTTCCGATTGCATTCTAGAAAAAACCCCTCTGGTTCGCCTAGCCGAAGACGGCGAACTGCAAGTCTATAAACATCGCGGTTTTTGGTCATGTATGGACACTCAAAGGGACAGGGACCACTTAAACGAACTTTGGAAAACAGGTAAGCCGCCTTGGTTGCTACAGGCCAATGCCCTCTCTCAAGGAAGTCTCGAATATGCCTCAATTTCCTAAAGATGCGTTCAAAGGAAAAAAAGTCTTAGTGACCGGTCACACAGGATTCAAAGGAACATGGCTCTCCCTTTGGTTGAATAAACTAGGCGCTCACGTTATCGGATACAGCCTCGCACCCTCCGATCTTTTTTCACTTGTCGGACTGGAAAACCGCATCACCCACGCACAAGGAGACGTGCGGGATCTTGCGCAGCTTTCTGAAATCGTTCAAACAACCAATCCTGATGCGGTCTTTCACTTTGCCGCCCAATCTATTGTGCTGAACAGCTACAAGTCGCCTCAGGAAACTTTTTCCACAAATGCCCTGGGGACAGTCAATGTATTGGAAGCTTGCCGCCGCTCTCCATCAATCCGCGCAATCGTGATCGCCACAACAGATAAATGCTATGAAAACCGCTCCTGGGTATGGGGATACCGTGAAAATGACCGATTAGGGGGAAAAGACCCTTATAGTGCAAGCAAGGCGATGGCTGAACTTGCCGCTTCTTCCTATCGGGAATCTTTTTTGAAAGGAAATATTTCAGTAGCAACCGTTCGATGCGGCAATGTGATCGGAGGAGGTGATTTTTCTCCACACCGTTTACTGCCGGATTGTTTTCGCGCCTTGATCAATCAACAATCCATTTCAGTGCGCAATCCAAAAAGCATCAGGCCTTGGCTGCATGTTCTCGATGCTTTATACGGATACTTGAAGATAGCCGGCGAGCTGTTGACAACCGGAGAAATTTTCTCCGGTTCATGGAATTTCGGCCCTTTTGAAAAAAATGCCGTCACCGTTCAAGAAATGGTCGAATACGCAATTGAAACGTGGGGCAGCGGAAACTGGACCGACAACAGCTGCAAAAACGCTCCGGAGGAAATGGAAACCCTTAAACTGAATTGGGAAAAAGCTGCCAAAGAACTTAGCTGGAGTCCTCGATACTGCTGGAAAGAAGCAATCGAAAAAACAGCTTCTTGGTTTAAAGCATACGACACCCAATCAAACATGTTTGAAACCTGCATGCAACAGATCGAAAAATATGAAAATGACACCAGCCCCGCTAGAGGGCGTTTTTCTCATCAATCTTGAAAAAAGAGAGGATGAAAGAGGTTTTTTTGCACGCACCTTTTGCTCTGAGGAATTCAGAGAAAAAGGGTTGGAAACCGCTTTTGTCCAGGCAAACGACTCTTTCAGCATAGAACAGGGAACTCTAAGAGGAATGCATTATCAGCTGCCTCCTTTTGCTGAAACGAAACTTGTCCGATGCATCAAGGGTTCTTTGTACGATGCAGTCCTCGATCTAAGAGAGGACTCGCCCACCTTCGGACAATCGTTTGGAACCATACTTTCCGCTGACAACCGCACGATGATGTACGTACCCCGTGGTTTTGCCCATGGATTTTTAACCCTGGAGCCTTATACGGAAGTCTACTATCTTGTTTCTGCTCCCTATTCTCCTAAATTCGAAAGAGGCATTCGATGGAACGACCCTCGGTTCAACATCTCTTGGCCAGAGCCTCCTCGAGTGATTTCTGAAAGAGATAACTCCCATCCTGATTTTTTATGAACATTCTTTTTACAGGTGCCAGTTCATTTACCGGAATGTGGTTTGCTAAAGAGCTTTCCTCTCAAGGGCACGCGGTCACCTGCATTTTTCAGAAGAGCCAAAATACCTATCAAGAGTTGAGAGGAAAAAGGGTCGCGGCTGTACTAACTCGTTGCATTTCTCACTTTAATTGCAAATTTGGTTCAGACTCTTTTCTTGAACTCGTCAAAAGCAGCCGCTGGGATCTGCTTTGCCACCACGCAGCAGAAGTCAGCTGCTACAAAAGCTCCGATTTTGATGTTTCCAATGCAGTAAAGAAAAACACCTGGCGATTAGAAAAAATCCTTCAATCTCTAAAGGAAAGAGGATGCTGTAGAATCATGCTGACAGGATCTGTATTCGAGCAAAACGAAGGGGAAGGAGACAACATTGAGCAGGCGGTTTCTCCTTATGGATATTCGAAAGGTTTGACATCTGAAATTTTTCGATTTGCCTGCGAACAAAACAAGATCCAGCTAGGAAAATTTGTGATTCCAAACCCCTTTGGCCCTTATGAAGAACAAAAATTTACAACCTATCTCGCAAAATCATGGCTTTCAAGAAAAATTCCCGAAGTTTCTTTCCCGAACTATGTGCGAGATAATATCCACGTCTCCTTGCTGGCTAAGCTCTATGCAAAAGCTGCCGCATCAATTGACCGCAACACTTCCTATCAACAATGGAATCCCAGCGGATATAGCGAATCCCAAGCCAAGTTCACTGAACGTTTTGCTAAAGAGATGGAAAAGAGGCTATCGGTTCCTTGCGCATTCACCCTTAAAGAGCAAACAGAATTTCCCGAACCAAAAAAAAGAATTAATACGCAACCCATTAACATCGAAACGTGGAGCGAAAAAGAGGCTTGGGATCAATTAGCCTCCTTTTACAGTCATTACTATGGATGAAATTGGCATAGC
The DNA here is from genome assembly GCF_000092785.1 of Waddlia chondrophila WSU 86-1044. Lineage (NCBI taxonomy): Bacteria > Pseudomonadati > Chlamydiota > Chlamydiia > Parachlamydiales > Waddliaceae > Waddlia > Waddlia chondrophila. The sequence continues at coordinate 72,925 of NC_014225.1, read as the reverse complement.
AGTCATAACGCATCAGGCAAAGCATCATCTTAAATACTGCCTGCCTCCATTGCTTAAATCTCCTATGAAGCCAAAAATTTTAGTCGTCAACTCCTCTTCACATGACGGAACAGTCGAAGAGGCTGAAACGCTCGGAGCAGAGACTCTTGTTGTTCCGAGAAACAGCTTCAATCATGGGAAGACCAGAGAAGCGGCAAGAAAACATCTCGCAACAGACATTGTGATCATGATCACTCCCGATGCTTACGCCGAAGACAGTTCATTGGTTGAAACATTGACTCAGCCGCTGCGCGACGGAACAGCGTCTATTGCCTACGCCAAGCAAATTCCACATCAAGGCGCAGACCTATTCGCTTCTTTTTCCAGAGAATACAATTATCCGGAGAAATCGCAATTGAGGGGAATTGAGGATCTCGACACCTATGGAGTCTACACGTTTTTCTGTTCGAACTCCTGCTGTGCGTGGAAAAACAGCGCTCTGGATTCCATTGGAGGATTTTCTCATGTCTTGCTAGGAGAAGATACTGTTGCCGCCGCGAAGCTTTTGCGCAAAGGGCATAAAATCGCCTACATATCTGAAGCAAAAGTACGGCATTCCCACAGCTATTCCTTGTGGCAGGAATTTCAGCGGCATTACGATACAGGGCTGGCACGCAGACAATATAGTCAATTATTCTCCGGGGCAGGCGGCGATAATAAAAGGGGAAAGGCTTATGCACTTGCTCTGTTAAAAAAAGTTTATCAAACCAAAAAACAACTCCTTCCTTATGCAGTGTTGCAGACGGCAGCCAAATTAGCGGGATATTATATCGGAAAGTTGACCTTGAACGCACCTATCACGATCAAACGAACGCTTAGCAGCCAGGATTTTTACTGGGATTAATATTTCTTTTCTTAAAAATAGAGATAATGATATAGGTTCTACTTGAATCACTAGTTAACAAGGAATTCTAAAATTGGAGGATATTCAATGTCTTGGAAAAAATGGATAGTTGCTCTGTCAACTGTTGTTTTCTCAACTCAGTTCTCTCCTGCAAGTGCAGGCAATTACTATAACTGCGATACAGGAAGCGATTGCGGATTCAGTTTCTGCGATAGCGACCCATGCGAAGGCTGGTCAATCTATGCCGACTATCTTTACTGGAGACCCAGAAGATGTGATTTAAATTATGCTTTCACAACTTTAGATACAGAAAATGAAAATTTAGCATTCGTCACAGGATTATCCGGCATATGCCCTTCTTATGATTCCGGTTTCCGCATCGGTATTTTGAAGGCGTTCGGCGATCTAGATTTTGGCGTCCATTATACATGGTTCCGCAGCAAAGACGGCAGTTCCATCAACAATGTCGGCGAAGATTTTATCATTGGCCAAACTAAAGTTATCAGCCCATTTGTTACCGATCCGATCGAATTAGCGGCTTCAGATTATAAAGTTGAATTAAATCAAATTGATGCCGAGTTAGGATACCATCTTGAATTATCCGATTGCCTTGCTGCAAGAATTTTCTCCGGTTTCCGATACGCCAAGATCAAGCAATCTCAGAACTCGGTATACTCCAGTGACATTAATGATCAATACGCTAATAGCAACCCGCTTGCACAAGTGGATGTTATCCAACAGAAAGCCGATCTGGACTTTTACGGACTTTATGTAGGAAACAAAGCCAGCTATAAGATCTGCGACTGTTTTGATTTCTTTGGAGGACTTTCACTGGGAATCGGCGTCGGAGATGTTTCTCAAAGAATCGATCAACAAGGTAAAGCTGATGGGGGTCCAGATGTAGAATTCGCTCAAGGCGATCTAGTAAGCACCTCTTGCTGGAAATCTATTGCTGTGCTTGATCTAAACGTAGGCATCACTTTCCCTCTTTGCAACGTCTGCTGCACAGATCTGGCTTTCTCTGTAGGTTACGAATTCCACCAGTGGTTTAACGTTAGCGACTTCATCGCTTTTCCTTTCGGAAATTATGGAGTCGACTCACACTGCTGCGACCTTAGCTTTGATGGTCTATTCGTAAGGGTGTCAGCTGCGTTCTAACGCTAAAAATCCAAAGATTTTTTAAAAAAAAGAGGAACAGAATTTTGTTCCTCTTTTTTTTTAGCTCATGCAAAAATCTCCCTCTTAAAACCTCCTCCCGCGCAAAATGGACCTATTTACCCTAAAAGGCGATGAAAATCTATAAAATATTTTTTTTTGAAAATCAGGTTTTACCTAGAAAATATTTCTTTTCTTAAAAATAGGAATATTGATATAGGTCTTACTTGAATCATTAATCAACAAGCAATTCTAAAATTGGAGGATATTCAATGTCTTGGAAAAAATGGATAGTTGCTCTGTCAACTGTTGTTTTCTCAACTCAGTTCAGTCCCGCAAACGCTGGCAGCTACAGCAGTTGCGATACAGGAAGTGATTGCGGATTCAGTTTCTGCGATAGCGATCCATGCGAAGGCTGGTCAATCTATGCCGACTACCTCTACTGGAGACCTAGAAAGTGTGATTTAGATTATGCGATAACGTATATCGAAAATGGTAGTGAACTACAAGAAGCATTCGCTACAGGATTATCCGGCATATGCCCTTCTTATGATTCCGGTTTCCGCATCGGTATTTTGAAGGCGTTCGGCGATCTAGATTTTGGCGTCCATTATACATGGTTCCGTAGCAAAGACGGCAGTTCCATCAACAATGTCGGCGAAGATTTCTTGATTCTTCCAACTAAAATTGGAAGTGCAAGTTTATTTGTTACTGACGGGATCCAATTAGCAGCTTCGGATTATAAAATTGAGCTCAATCAAGTTGATGTCGAATTAGGATACCACCTTGAGTTGTCCGATTGCCTTGCGGCAAGACTTTTCTCAGGCTTCCGCTACGCTAATATTAAGCAAACTCAAGACTCAGTATACTCCAGTAATATTAATGATCAGTTCGCCGAAAGTTCTCTTAACCAAGTGGATGTTATTCACCAGAAAGCCGATCTGGATTTTTACGGACTTTACGTAGGAAACAAAGCTAGCTATAAAATCTGCGACTGCTTTGATTTCTTTGGAGGACTTTCACTGGGAATCGGCGTCGGAGAGGTTTCTCAGGATTTTGATCACAAAGGTAAAAGTATAGGCGGCACAGATTACACTCAAGCGGATTTAGTGAATGAGTCTTGCTGGAAGTCTATCGCTGTGCTTGATCTAAACGTGGGCATCACTTTCCCTCTTTGCAACGTCTGCTGCACAGATTTGGCTTTTTCTGTAGGTTACGAATTCCACCAGTGGTTTAACCTTGGCGGCTTCACCTCCCTTTCACGTACTGTTGACAGCGAAGGAGAAGCTGCTGGCAGAGGCCTCGTTTCTTCAAACTGCTGCGACCTTGGCTTTGACGGTCTGTTCGTAAGATTGTCTGCTGCGTTCTAAGCTGAAATTTGATATTTCTTTTAAATGAAAGAGGGACAGATTCCTGTCCCTCTTTTTTTTTGATCTATACTAGAGAGGGATAGGGCAACAATGCTGCCAAGGAGTCTTGAGTAATTAAATTTTATCTAGAAAATATTTCTTTTCTTAAAAATAGGAATATTGATATAGGTCTTACTTGAATCATTAATCAACAAGCAATTCTAAAATTGGAGGATATTCAATGTCTTGGAAAAAATGGATAGTTGCTCTGTCAACTGTTGTTTCCTCAACCCAGTTCACTCCCGCAAACGCAAGCGACTACTACAGCTGCGATACAGGAAGCGATTGCGGATTCAGTCTATGCGATTGCGATCCATGCGAAGGCTGGTCAATCTATGCCGACTATCTTTACTGGAGGCCTAGAAGATGCGATTTAGATTACGCTTTCACATATGTGGGTGCTGAGGGAGCTATAGGGGGGGATGTAAGAAAACTTGCAGGCATATGCCCTTCTTACGATTCAGGCTTCCGCATCGGTGTTTTGAAAGCATGCGGCGATCTTGATCTTGGCATCCATTACACATGGTTCCGCAGCAAAGACGGCAGCTCTATCAATAATGTCGATCAAGACTTTGCTATTGGTATAACCGGATCTTCAGGTGTCGTTTTTAGCGATATCGCAGGCGAAACTCCACCTCTAATTGAATTTGCAGCTTCGGATTACAAAGTTGAACTCAATCAAGTTGATGTCGAGTTAGGATACCATCTCGAATTATCCGACTGCCTTGCGACAAGACTCTTCTCCGGTTTCCGGTACGCCAACATCAAACAAACCAGGGACTCAATATACTCCAGCAGTATTGAAGATCCTCTTGGGGAAGATAGCGCTGCAGATGTTATTTTCCAAAAAGCAGACTTAGACTTTTATGGACTTTACATAGGAAACAAGGCCAGCTATAAAATCTGCGATTGCTTTGATTTCTTTGGAGGGCTTTCATTAGGAATCGGCGTCGGGGAGGCTTCTCAAGATTTTAGATACAGTGGAAAATCAGCTGGAGAGGGAAATGAATTCATTCAAGGTCCTCTAGTAAGCGGCTCTTGCTGGAAGTCTATCGCTGTGCTTGATCTAAATGTGGGCATCACTTTCCCGCTTTGCAATGTCTGCTGCACAGATCTGGCTTTCTCTGTAGGTTATGAGTTCCACCAGTGGTTTAACCTTGGCGGCTTCACAGACCTCTCCAAATCTGGCGACATCGGCCTTGTCTCTTCAAACTGCTGCGACCTTGGCTTTGACGGTCTGTTCGTAAGATTGTCTGCTGCGTTCTAAGCTGAATTTGATAGATACTTTAAAAAAAGAGGAACAAAATTTTGTTCCTCTTTTTTTGTCTTAAAGACAAAAAAATAAAAATCCAGTAGCATGTCAGGTCACTCTTACGAAGTATTGACTTGAAATGCATTTAAAATTCTCTATACTAATTCTTTTCTCCTTCATTCTCTTTAACTCATGTTCACGGCCATGCTGTGACTACAATGTCGTTGGTCCCGACGAATTTGTGATCGACTCCTACCGCATCCGTCAGGGAAAACTAGCTATACTGGAAATGACCGGAGAAGAGATCCCCCCGCTTCCTCACGATGCTTTGATTGAGTATCAAGATGTCATTGTCGAAGACGACGTGCTCAATATCGTCCTCTACCACCCTTTGCGAAAAGAGATTCAAAACGCATTCGACTTCATCAACCATGCTGTCGGAGGGTTTCGCGTTGTTAATGGCGAAGTAGATCTACCGGATATTGCTCCGGTTAAAGTAGAAGGATTGACTTTGCTAGAAGCACAACAGAAAATCCAACGGGAAATTCAACAGCAATATGCCGATGCGGAAGTCTTTATCTCATATCGGGACCGTCTGTCTCGCAAAGTGGACATCGCAGGAAACGCAGAAGTTCCGATCATGCCGGCAGATGGCAAAATACGCTTATACGAGATGTTGTCAAAAGCAAGAATCAACCCCAGAGCAAACCTTTTCATGAGCTATGTTTTAAGAGACGGAACCCCTCTTTCTGTTGATCTCTACAAACTCATGAACGAAGGGGATATGAGCCAAAACATCGTCATGAAAGGGGGAGATAAGATCTTCATTGCCAACCCGGATGATGCCGTCGTGATGGTGATGGGGGAGGTCAACCGCCCTTCAGCAATCGAAATTCCCTATGGATATATTAGCCTGCCTGAAGCCATTGTAAGGGCAGGAGGAATCCCTTTTACAGGAAATAGACGCTGCATTCAAATCATCAGAGGAGATCTCGCTTGTCCAAAAATCTACGTTATTTCATGGGAGCATATCATTCATCTGCCCAATCGAAGCATGCTGCTCATGCCTGGAGACACCATTTACGTATCGGAAAAACCGATCACTCAGTGGAACCGATTCATCAGCCAGTTGACTCCTTCACTTGTAGGAACGCGTGATATCTTTATGACTTATGAAATGTTTTAGATAAGAAAAAAGAGAGCCCCATGCCCCAAACGCAGCAACCTCAGGAAGATGCCATTCTTTTCAAAGACCTGTACTCCCTCTTAAAAAAGAAAAAACATTGGATCATTTTCACCATCTTATTAGGATCTCTTGCGATGAGCATTTTTGGGCTCACCCGCCCGGTGATGTTCCACTCAGAGGCCAGCTTCAAAGATAGAGGAAAAACAAAAGACTCTCTTGGCACTTCCAATCTTGCCTCCCTTCTAACATCAAGCTTTTCCAACCAGCAAAAAAGCGATGCAAAATCACTGATGATGTCTCGAAAATTACTGGAAAGGGTCGTTTACCAGCTTGGGCTGCAAGCATCTTTGCAGAAGTTTCCGAGCCAGGCCGGTCTTAAACAAAAGATCTTTGAAAATTTTACCACCGAATACTACTATCTGAGAAAAATTCAAAATTATCCGATTCCAGACCAACAATCTAAAATTTTCATTGAAAAGATAATCTACACCTCTCAAATTCCCAAATCTCTAACCATTATTTTTACAAAAGAACCTTTTTTTAAAGTGATCGATGTAGAAACCGGAGAGATTCTGGGTACCGGCGCTCCAAATCTCCCATTTGAAAATGCAGATTTTTCCTTTGTCGTCCGCATCAACGAAACGCCTGAAGAATCGGCTCCATACCTTTTACATCTGCTCCCTATGGATAACGTCGTAGAGAGCCTGCGCAACCGCTTATCGATCACTTCCGATCCTGATGACAGCTCTCTTTTGCAACTAGCATTCGATGATCCCAATCGCAGGCTCTCAGCTCAGTTTCTAAACGCATTGATGAGAGTGTATCAAGAATACCAAAGAGAAGAGCAAGACAGAATTTCCGCAGAGCAAATTTCCTATCTCAACCGTCGAGAAAAAGAGATGGTAGACAGCCTTGAACAGATCCTGACTACTTACGCTTCTCAGCTTTCCGATGATACCGACAGCGTTGGCTATATCGAATCTGAAAAAGGGATGGAGCTTCTAACAAAAGAGCTGCAAATGCTTAGGCAGCAATACATGCACGCTGAGCTAAACCTGCAAAGGTTTGAAGAATTTGATACCAATCACTGCATTTATCAAGCAAAAGAGCAGCCAGAATATTTCAATGAACTGGTTTCTAAAATTAAAGAACTTGACGCCCGTTCCGATCAAATTGAACTTGCTCTTCGAACCTCTCATTCCAAGACAGCCTCCGCTTGGCAAGAGAGTTTCTCTAAACACATTGAAGACCTGAATGAACTGCGTCATCGGACAGAAGACGCACAAATCGTGATAGCAAGCCTCAAAAGCGAAAAATATCCTCTGCCAGCAGTGCGCTTAATGGATCATCCTAACTATCTGGTCAACTCATGGAATGAAGAACTCAACAGGTGTTTAGAGAAACTTAAGAATGCCCATCCTTGGGAAGAAGACACCTTGAAAGAAGAGCTTACGCAATACCGCCTCCAATTCATCAATTATCTCAGTCATTTACTGCATTATCTCGAAGTCAGCCAAAAATCAATCAAGGAAAGGCTGGAGCATCAACAATTTCCGCAAACTGAATTCCAGGGGATCAACCTTGACACTGCTTCGGAACTTTATATCACTTATTCAAAACAACTTAGCGATTTAGAAAATCAAGCGTTGCAATATGAATACATGATCGATCAGCTCTATAAGCCAGGATTTGAGATCAGCTCATTCAGCTCCGCATTCCAAAACGACCCCGTTTCGTTGGATTTGACAAAAAAAGCCAGCCAATACGTGGTCGCCATTCAAGACGATTCCAATCATGGCACCAGGGAAAAAGAGAGAATTCAAGTTGAATTGGAAACATTAAAGAAATTTTATGCTCTCCACCTCAATCAAACCCTCGAATTGACTAATTTGAAACAACTGCAATTGAAAGCAAAAATTGAATCTTTGCAGAGCGCAGTTTTAGATCTGATCCAACAGCAAAAATCGATCCTGGTCAACCAATTAGCAGAAGCCGTTGCTGCACAGAAACAGCGCTTAAAGCAAGAAAAAAACTTAATCAGCCGGCAAACGGCTAAAATCCAAAAAGAGTTGAATCAATTACCTAAAAAATGGGCTTCAGAAAAACTCATCGAACATCAAATCGACATGAATGCCCGGATGGTAGAGGAGTTAACCAAACTGGTAGAGTCCAAAAATATCTCCTCTAACCTGGAGATTGCCCAATCAGCTCCTTTAGATCTGGCTACCCCTCCTGTTAAACCTCTTCGTCCTCATCTTTTACTGTATGCAATCTTAGGAGCTATCTTTGGGATGTGCATTTCCTGCGGCTTTTTATTCTTCAATGCATTTGTAAAAGGGTTTGCCGTTTCTCAAGATCATTTAGCAGGCGCAGGTGTGAATATTGGGGGAACAATTTCTCGTCTTCAAGAAACTGAAATGAATATTCTCTCTTCTCTGATAAAAAGCGAGAGGGGAAAGTTCGCTGTTATTGGAGATCTGCAGTTTTCTTTCTCCAGGCATTTGGCCAAGCGCCTGGCTCAACAAGGAAAAAAATTATTCGTCATCGAACTAGGGAAAGCAAAAAGAGAAAGTATCGAATCGCATTCAAGCTATGAAACACTGTTTATCGAAGAAAATGCATCGGAAGCATACAATCTCTCTCAAGTATTGAAAGATGCCGAAAGCAGTTACGATTACGTAATTTTAAGCGTTTCTGCTCGCCCTCTTTCGGCAACGTCTAGCATGGTATTAGACCTGGTGGAAACAGCTTATCTTCTTCTCAAAGAAGAAACCAATATCGAGCTTCAACCTTTGATACAAAAATCAAGCAAGCAGAATCTAGTTTTTATATTACCTTAAAACGCAAAACTCAAACCCGCAAAGAGTCCATGACTCCCCCACGTACGGTTTGAAGCTGAATCGGAATAGGCAACTTCGCCATCGACAGTCGATTCACCGGAAAATGTACGATGCTTCGGAATGTTGTACCATTCGTTGAATTCATACCCTACTCTCAGTGATAGGGTGCAGCCGCAAATTTCCGGCTCAATAGCAAATCCTGCGCCTAAACTATAGCCGGGAACAACATGACACTTGTTCTTTCCAGAAATATTGAGCTGCAGTTCCTCTGCCTCCGAGGAGAAAATCACAGATTGAAAGTTGTGAAATTTATTTTCACCAACGAGTAAAGAAGCATTAAATCTTCCAATAAAAGCGAGGCAGCTTCCTAGTTGGTATTTGTAATGAGAACCGAAGCGAAGTCCAACGCCCCAATATTGAGATTCCCAATCGACAGCTCCCGCATCACCTGCAAAAACCAAATCAGGATCGGAAAGATCTAATGCAAATTTCTGTTCAAGATAAATCCCTGCAGCTCCAAAGTAGGGGAGAAATACATGGTTTTTTCCGCAAAAGGCACTAGAGCCAAGAACAACTTCTCCTTCGTGATACTGATTTCTCCAATCGACAGCAATATCGGTAAAACCTGCTGATTCCTGAAAAAGGCCGTAGTGCATCACAGTCGTACCGATTGTATTGCCGAAGCTTTGCTGAATTGAATCATTCTTGCTGCCGGATAAATAGACATAGCCAAAATAGATCCCTAAAGATTCTTTTCCAGCAGGCTGGAAACCCAACCAAGCACGCACGCCAGGTTCATCATCCAAGCACAGCCTCTCATAAGAAAGATCGATGGAGGTCACATTGGCTTCAGTCGTCTCTGTACGGGTAAACGCCCAGTTAAATTCGTCAAGGCAAACTTTCCGATAGAGAAACTCGGCCCCAATCTCTATAGAGCATTGGCGATCGCATTCATAACTGCAAGAATCTACATAATTGCAACAACTAGGCCTGTATAAAGGTGTTTCTCGAAAACCAGGAGCATATGATTGGGAAGCGCAGCAATTACCTGCATCAACCCTGGACAAAAAGAAGCAACAACACACAAAAACCGATAAAAATAAAAAACACCTTTTCATCATTCAAACCTCTTCTTAAAAAAAGAACCGTATATAACGAATCAACTTTAAGAATCAAATCTTTTCTTATGGATTGATTGTTAATAAAAAATTTCTGATCACTTGAGGCATAATCCAGGTGCCGTTTTTGCTTCCGATGAATCCTGTTTCCAGTAGATAACCAAATTCCGAAGTTTCAGCAAGCAGATCAATTTCCAATGATTGGTGAGCGATTTCCACAAGGATAGACTGCACGTCAAAGGATTCATTGCCTGCAAATTCAGACCAGGCATATTCAATGTGATGCATCATCCCATCGCACAATTCATTAAAACTCATTTTGGATTCTTTTTGATCTGCCAGCGCAGCATAGGCGAAGGGAGAACCTTTAGTCAAAGCCTTGAATAGATCTTTTTCCTCCCTATTCAGCTCACTGTTGGATAGAAGTCTTTCCTCTTCTTCATCTGTCAGATATTCTTGAACAATGATATTGCTTGGGTGAAAAGAGAGCGCATCCGACAATATTTCCCAAAATTTAAATGCGGAGCGGCAATTTTGATGGGTCACCAGAACAACGGACTTTCCTTGCCGCAGAAGCGTTCGAGCCATATCAATCACTTCCATCACTGTTTCCAACTGATCCTCAGAATCCTCTAAAGCAGAAGCAAAATCAAATTGATCAATGACGATGCACTCTTCTTCACTCCAATCAGCGATCAAACGGCGCTTATTCTCTCTGATCCACTCTTTCTCCTTTTCTCCTTCTTGAATGCAAAACAACTGATGCAAATTGCACTTCACATACAGTGTGTCTGGAAGCGCCGCTTTCAGCTGCACATCCGTCCAACTTCCAAAAGAACCTTGAAAAACTGCAAATTGATGGACAGCAAGCTGGCTGCGAAGCTCAAGTGCCGCTCTTAAAGGGCAACTGCAAAACCCACGCAAGATGGAGACTGCTTTCTCAACATCAGGCCCCAAATTCTCAGGATCTTTTTCCACGCTGACAGAAGGAAACCATCTAGGCTGATAGATAAAAAAGTTGTCGATCCAAGTTGCTCGTTTATAAGTGTCGATATGCGTGGGATAAGGGACCCATAAATTTTGAAAAGGATGCTTTTCCAGCTCAAAATCTTCGGCGGCATCTTTTAAATCCTTAAGAAAAAAATCGGGAGAACGATTCATGTCTCCCATCACGATGTTGACAGCATTGGGATCGAAATTGATCAAGAGATCCTCTGCCCACTCTTTTCTCGCAGATCCTGAAGCAACCGGACCTCCGGGTACGTGGGATTGCATAAAGCGATAGATCTCTCCGGTTTTCTTTTCCTTAAGCGTCAACGTCAAATAAGTGTTGCGCGGGCAGATTTGAAAACAGCCAGAGACTAAGGAGATTTCATCAAATCGATCCGTATCATAGATAAAAATATCTCCATTCGCCAAATCATCTGGAAAAGCTGTGACAAAGGCCATCTTTTCCGGCAAACGGTTCCTGAGCTCTTCGTAAACTTCGTTGCCGACTTCCTGCAGCGCGATCAAAGAGCGTGGAAAAACCGCGTGATGCACCATACCAAGTACAAGGTCTATAACAGCCTCTTCTCTCATCGTCAATTTGGAGTGCGCATCCTCAGGAATATTAGCTGTCGTGATTAAACTTCCCTTCAACCCCTGATGATTCGCATGGATATGATAAAGATAGCGGGTATTCAACGTATTCCATAAAGCTAAATGGATATCGCCTACAGACAAACCCACAGGCAAATGATCGCTTGGAAATTGCCATTTTTCCCCTAATTCGCCAACATAATAATGGGCAGTGGAACCGTGTTCGATTGCACACAGTTCAATAGAAGTCAGCAAAATCAATAGGAAGAAATAGATTTTTTTCATGAAAACCGGAAAACCGCAGAGGCTCGCATTTTAGCGGTTTTCATCATTTCCTGACAATAGGGGATCAATACAAAATTCGTGTGCGTATAGAGCCTTCTAACTGTTGAATTTTTTCTTTTAATCGGCTGGATACAGCTTTTTCTATATCCAAAACAACATATCCGATCTCCATATTTGTCAGTAAATATTGACTTTGCACATTAATCCCCTCACCGGCAACTGCAGCATTGATCTCTCGGATCATGCCTGGAGCATTTTTGTGGATGTTAAGAATACGATGCGTTTTTTGATGCTTAGGCAGTGAAAGAGAAGGAAAATTCACAGCTCCTTCCGTGCTTCCCCAATCGCTGTACTGAACAAGCTTACGGCTAACTTCGCTACCAATTTGACTCTGCGCCTCTTCTGTCGACCCTCCAATATGAGGTGTGATAATCACTCGAGGATCTCCTCTCAAAGGGCTATTGAATTCCACTGCTTCCCCTTCCGGCTCTTTCGGAAAAACATCCAGTGCTGCTCCAGCAAGATGCCCTCGATCTAAAAACTGTTTAAGTGCATCGAGATCGACCGTCGTTCCCCTGCTGGCATTGATCAGGCACCCCCCTTTTTTCATTAATTCCATCCGCTCAGCATCCAACAAATTTTTGGTCTGAGCTGATTCAGGAACGTGAAGCGTGACAATATCAGATTTTTGTAAAAGCTCTTCTAAGCTTTGGGCTGGCCGAGCATTGCCAAGGGGAAGCTTGCCCACAATATCATAATAGATCACCTGCATCCCCATCGCCTCAGCCAGAACCGATACTTGGGATCCAATATGCCCATACCCTACAATCCCCATGATCTTCCCGCGTACTTCATGGCTTCCAAAAGCTGTCTTTTTCCATTTTCCTTCATGAGCCAGGTGATTTTTTTCAAAAATGCGGCGCATCAGCATGATCGTCCACCCAATCACAAGTTCTGCGACAGAGCGAGTGTTTGCATGAGGGGCATTGAACACAGGGATTCCCCGGCTTGCAGCATCGGTCAAAGCCACTTGGTTTGTTCCAATACAATAACATCCGATAGCAAAAAGTTTAGGGGCTTGCAGTAAAATTTCTAGATTTAACTGTGTTCTCGAACGGATTCCCAAGATAAAAGCCTCTTTTAAAACAGCCGCCAAATCCGGCCCTTCCAAGGCTTTGCCGATCAACTCAACATTTCGATAGCCACATTCATTAAAAAATTGAACAGAATTCGGATCGATTCCTTCAAGCAGTACGATTTTAATTTTGTCTTTATTCAAGGATAGCATCAATCATCTCTTTTAATTTTTTCGTGTTATTTGCTTTTTTTACATCCAGTTTTGCAATTTCTGTGCATTCGATATGTTCTGTATACAACACGAACTCATCTGCAATTCCCTCATTGAAAAGTTGATAATCAGACACAGAATCTCCGACGACAATGCATGGTCTGCTCCACAAAAAAGAAACTGCCGCCGCTGCCGCCGATTTTGACCTGCTTAAAGGATCGTTAGGATCGATCCCTAAAAATTCACCCTGATTTCCCCAAAGAAGCCTCACACCCATCACACACTCTTCATTGATCCCTAAGTGTTTACAAGCCGGAACTAGAGACTCGTACAACCCTCCGCTGATGACCCAGATATCCACGCCGTCTTTTTTGTACTTACTGATCAATTCAGGGATTCCTGAAGTGATCATTTTCAAAGCTTTTTGGCCAAATGCTGCAACAGCTTTCCTATTTGGAGCAGCAAGTTTCAACCTTTCGGTCAACGATTCGGAAAAAGGAATGATTCCTTTCAGCCCTTTCAACGTGATTTCATGAATCTGTTTTTTGACTTCCGGCTTGCCTTTCAGCTGCTCTTCGAGAATCCATTCTAAGCTTTCGCATTGCACAAGCGTCGAGTCAAAATCAAAAACGATGGTTGCCATGCGGGACTATTTAACTGTGTCATCAGGCACTGAATCCTCTTGGAGCGGATGGTCGTGCATGTAGAAATTGCGTTGTTTATCGGCATTCTGTGGAGCGGTTTCTTCGTAATACTTAATTTCTCTTTCTGGGATTTCGCCATAAGCTTTTTTTTGTTCTTCCAGATTTTGAATCTGATCGGGAGCCAACTCCGCTGTCAAAAAATTGAACGGTATTAACATTGTAAATAAAAAGAGCTTGTCTTTCATGACCTCCTCCTTTTTTCTCAATTATAACAAATTTTATCTATTCGGTGCCAAATGGGAAATCCATTGGCAGATTTCAGGCAATTCTTTCCGGTGATCAAACTCATGAATTTTCGGGTATTCCCGATAATCGATATGCAAGCCTGCATTTTTAAGCTTTTCGACCTGATCACGCATAACAATGACAGACAGATGATAATCTTTGGAGCCGTGGGTCACAAGCCAACGCCCTTTTTCCGCTATGTGCGCTCTTTTTTGATGGAGCAGAGCCGGCAGGTCTTCAATCCGTCCGCTGATCGCAATATATCCAGCGAATAGATGAGCATAACGAAGGCCAAATTCAAAGACCAATGCAGCCCCTTGTGAAAACCCCATCAGAAAAATCTTCGAAGCAGGGAACCCGGCACTCATTAACTGATCAAAAACAACGGCAAGATACTCCAGAGCCCTCTGCCTGCTTTCAGCAGAATCTCCATACCAACGAAAATTGGCGTATTCACGTATTGGGCCATTGAGAAAAAGATAATTCAGCTGAGGAAGATTGAAAATAGCTTCTAAACCGCGATAATTTTCTGAAGATCCTCCACTGCCATGCAAGGCAACCAAAACCCATTTAGAATCTTTTTTAGTCGAAGGAATCCAAATTCCTCCATTAGGCACTTTTTTGACATCAAACATTTTCTCAACTCGAATATTTCATAGAATTTCGAGATAAATTGAGCAAGTTTTTTTATTCGGGCAGGTCCCCCTCGCCACGGGGATCCATTTCATAAGCAACAGGCGTTGCTGTAGGCAGCGGAATAAAATCATTTTGCTCTTCGAGAGGAACAATAGGCCTTTGAATTGTTGAGATCATTCCGACCATGAATAAGCCTCCAAGTAAAACGGCAAAATAGAGGAAAATAGAGCTAATTCCCATTTCAGCAACTAAAAATGCCGATGTTGTCGGTCCTCCAACAGAACCCAAGCCAAAAGCAATCAGAAGCAGAGACAAAGCGGTGGTGATGTCCGATTGGTCGAGATGGTCGCATACCTGGGTCACACTCAAAGGATAGAGGGTAAAAATAAATCCTCCCAGGAAAAAAAAGAGAAGAAGAGTATTGTACATGTTAAATGTACTGCTGATGAGAGCTAAAAGGGAAAGCGCTAAAGTGATAGCAATAACCGTTAGAATCGTACGCCGCCTCTCAAAATAATCGGAGAGTTTCCCGATGGGCCACTGCAGAAGAACTCCTCCTGCAATTGTGACGGACATCAAGTCTGCGCTGGGAATACGAATCGACTCGGAATAGATCGGAAAAAAACTGTAGATCGTACTCATGATCAATCCCGCAGCAAAGCATCCTGCAACACCGAACGGAGAACTTTTGGCGATTTTCAAAAAGCTCACAGATTCCAACTCTGTCGGAATCGTCACGCGGTTGGTCGATAGCCCGACAGGAATCACACTCAAAGAGGTAAAGACCGCTGAAATCAGAAAAGGAGTGTAGCTATAGATATCAACGAACGACAAAACTTGTTGGCTCAGAGATTGTGCGCTAGTCAGGCAAATCATGTAGACAGATAAGATAACACCTCGAGTTTTTAGACTACTCTCTTCCAGCATCCAGCTCTCGATTACAATATAGAGAGCTGCCATGGAAAGGCCGGATAAAAAGCGCAAAAGCATCCAAGCAGCAAAATTTTGGTAAAGAGCCATGGAAAGAGTAATTGAAGTTGCCAAACTTCCGAACACTGCCAATGCCTGAATGTGTCCAACCCGCTTGATTAACCTTTCCATTTGGAAAGCTCCAATGAGCATCCCGCAAAAATACGCAGATTGCACATAGCCGATTTCATGCTTGCCATATCCCTTGCCGTAGAGAAACACACTAATAAAAGTGGTGAAAAACGCGCTTCCGAAGATCATGAAGACGACTGAAGCAAGAGGGGAAGAAAATCGGTAAATGAGGTGAATCAACCCTATCGGTTTTTCTTGCTCCATCAAGACATCTTTCTTTATCATTTCTTTAGGGATGTTTTATTTATACCGAACCAATTCTGAACCCATCTTAAAATTTTGCGATGGGCCTCCGGTGAAAAGACAATTCCACTATGTCCACACCCTTTGATTGTCAATTCTCTTCGTTTGTTCCCAAAAAGATGCGCAGATCTCTTCGGTACAAGAGCATCATTTTCCCCCCATAAAGAGAATAACCGCGTTTTATAGGGAGCATCAATGATCGCCTCATAATTTCTTTCTATTTCAGGCCTGACATCTTCGCAAAACCAGGAAAAAGAAGATTCATTGTATTTCAGCCGTCCTCCCATTGCAACAATAAATGAAATCTCTGAATCCGTTGAGGAATTCCATCTTCTCCAAACATACTTTAAGCTAACCAAAGCTCCTAGAGAATGCCCAATCAATCCAAATTTAACTTCCGCATACCCTTGATTGAGATAAGCTCTTCGAAGTTGATAAATTTTATCTTCCAAAGGCTTGGTCGGAACAGGCTCTTCAGATGTCTGAATCAAGTCTACTGTATAAATATTTTTAAATCCTGCATCTTTCAAAGTATTCGCCAGGGGAATAAAACAGGACCTATGCCCACCTATTCCGTGCAAAAGAAGCAATATTCTGGCAATTTGACCAGGATGGGATGCTTTCTTTATTTCAGTTGGATTCAGATGATTGGCAAAAGGATTTAAAGTGTAGTAGAAACGGTACCAAATATGCTTTAGGCAAGCGCCTAATTCCTTGAATATTAATTCGTAAAGAAAATCCCCCCATTTCTTATGTTGAGAGGCCTGCGCCTCGCAGTTTACCTCTATATTCTGTAAATAAGATAGATCTTTAATTGCATACATAAAATCAAATTCTTCCGTTTCTTCATTTTATTATAAAATAAATTTTAATTTTTTAGTAAGCGTCAAATAACCCCATCTATCTTCTTTTTTTGGGTTGTGGTTAAAATTTTGATTAACTTCAAATAATAGGAGACCGCATGCTAGCAATTACCGGCCATTCTCGTTTTTTTCTCTTTCAGCATCCCGTTGACATGCGAAAAGGGTTGGAAGGATTAGCTGCTCTTGCTGAAGAGCAGTGTTCAGGGCAATTGACAAAAGGCGACTATTTTATTTTTGTGAGTAAAGGGCGAAGAATAGTGAAAATCCTTTATTGGGATAATGACGGATTTGCCGTGTGGTGGAAACAGCTGGCACAAGGAAGATTTTGGCTGCCAAGAACGAGATATTTTCAAATGTTGTGTTTGGAATCCTTAAACGCACCCTAATTTAAAAATTCTTTTAAGCTACTTTTTCTTTTTCCAGAACCTCTTCTCCATCTTTAAAAAGACCACTCCGTTGATTACTTTTTCAATCATTTCACAACCCTTGAGTTTTCTCCATTTTTTCTCGGCTGTAGTAGCCAGCTTGAATACCATTGTCAAAGTGGCAGCCACTGAACCGCAGCCTTTGGTTTGCCTTGTCCGGTGTCTTATTGTTGCAAAAGTCGATTCAATCGGGTTAGTTGTCCTGACGTGCTGCCAATGGATCGCCGGAAAATTGTAGAAGGTAAACAGTTGCGCCTTATCCTTCTCAAGACAAGCACAGGCTTTGGGGTATTTGTCTCGGTATGTTTTTAAAAACACCTCAAACGCCGCCAGTCCATCTTCTTTGGTAGGGGCCATATAAATTTCATGAATGGCCTTTTTCGCATTCACTTGAATACTTTTGGGCATTTTATCGAGCACATTGGCCGTTTTATGCACCCAACACCGCTGCTGCTTTGTCTTCGGCCGACCAAAATCCAAGCGCACCATCTCCTATCGCAAGCTCAGGAGCTGTACACAGCCCGCGCCGCTTCAAACTCTCCAATACCTCTGTCCAGGAAATTTTGCTCTCTCTATAACCATTGTGGATCGCCACAAGTTCCTTTTTACCATTAGGAAGAGCGCCAAGAATCACGAGAAAGCAAATTCGGTCATCTCCAAGACGAACATTGAAATAGATCCCATCTACCCAGATGTAAGCGTAGCGCTTTCCTTCAAGAGAGCGCTTGTTCCAGTCTTTGTATTCCTGCTCCCAAGATTGTTTTAAACGAGTGATGTTAGCTGCGGATAATCCTTTCGCATCCTTGCCCATGATCGCTTCAAGTGCATCCTGGAAATTGCTTGTAGAAATCCCCCTGAGGTAAAGAGCTGGAATCACCGCATCAAGAGATGGCACCCTCCTTAGATATTTCGGAAGAATTGCGCTTGAGTACCCTTCAGAGCTCTCTTCTCTGTTTCGAATTCTAGGTTGCTTCACTGATATCGGTCCGATTCCTGTTTGTACTTCTCTTTCAGGGAGGTAGCCGTTGCGGACAAATTGTTTTCTTCCCTCGAAATCCCTCCTGCCTTTCATCGATTCCAGGTATTCATTGACTTCATTTTCAATAGCCTGTTGAAGCAACAGGCGAGCTCCTTCCCTCAAAGTTTGTTCCAGCAAGCTGTTCATTTCACTTGTTGCGTGAAATTTATCCAAAGAAATGACATCATTCTTCATGAGCGTATCTCCTATAAATTTTTTTGATTCTAAAATTTCATAGGGTACGCTCTTTTTATCTCAAACACAACTTTTGATCATATCTCTGCGTGGGCAAGATTAGATAATAATGTAGCAGAGCGGGCGGTACGTCCCTTAGCTATTGGCAGGAAAAATTGGTTATTTGTGGGAAATAAAAAAGGTGGGGAAGCGGCTGGTGTCGTATTGAGTTTAGTCCAGACATGCCGTGCGATGGGGATTAATCCAAGGGAATATATTGAAGATGTCATGCGTCGCCTGATGTCTCATAATGCACAGAAACTCCAAGAGCTTCTTCCTGATTTTTGGCTTAAGGCAAAAGAATGCCCGGCCGCCTAATGGAGGAGGCATGTGGGTAAATTTGACGCTTACTGATAAAAAGGTTTGCCTGGAAAGGGAATCGAACCCCCGACCTCCGCATTACGAATGCGCTGCTCTACCAACTGAGCTATCCAGGCACCTGGAATCGGACATTATAACCAAATACCCTAATTTTTAACCAATCCCACCCCTTAAAAAATGATTCAATAATGCAATTACAAATAACACCACGAAAACAACAAACAGCACCTTAGCTATCGTAGTAGAAGCTGCGGCGACACCACCAAAACCGAAAAATCCGGCAACAATCGCAACTAACAGAAAGATTAAAGCCCAATATAGCATAAAAACTCCTTTGCTTCCACGGAACCACCCGTATTCAAGTTAATCTCCACAATAATACCAATAAACCACACAGCGAATAAAATTCGACGATAAATTCTAAATAACTGTGCTAACCTGTATCTCCTGAAACGGATCTATTCCCAAAGAAAAATATCCTTTAGCAGCCTCTTTTACCTTTTTAATAATCCCCGAATAAACCCCTTCACCGTCAACCAATGCATAATTTCCAACATTAAAACGGGAAAATACCGAAGCAATCTCCAATTGATGAATTGCATCCTCCATTGAAATCCCTCCATAATCACCTTTGCCATAAAAAGAAAGAGACAACGGAGCAAAATTTACATCCGCAACACTTGGACTTGATTCTGATGACAGATACTGGCTACGATGAATCCAGGAATGCCAAATCGTGACATGATGAATAAAATCGACAACAAAATGTTCGATAAACTCCCTGTCTCCAGGAAGCGGCACATGCTCATCAGCTGCAACAAGCCGAAAACTACGCACTCCTTCGTCTGTTGAACGATAGGTCACTCGAGGAGGAAGCTGTTCATCTCGACAATCTCCAAGCTCACTGGAATCACGCCACTTGAACTTTGCAGAATTTTCTTCGCCCCAAGGACGATAAGAAGGAGAATTCTTGAACATTCTTCTGAAAAATCCATGCACAGGCGCCCAGTCTTTAACCATTTGATCCCAATTTTCGTCAAAATACTCCTTTACAGCCGACTTAAGCACTTCAAAATGATGTTTCTGAACTTTGGCAAAGGTATGGTTGTCATTAATAGGAGAGCGAGGCTTAAAACTAAAGGGATCCAATGACGCCAACGCATCAGAAATTAATGAAGCAATCCCATTTACACTCAATGCCGAGACATTTAATACACCATCTTCCTCGAAAATGATCGGGCCTCCAATCTCCTTGCTGATCTTTCTTATAAAATGACAGTGGGGAAGAAGCAAACTGCCTAATGGATGGCCCGGCAAGTAATCAAATGCAGCAATGGCTGCATTAGCTCCGTAAATATGGCCGATTCCTAAATGAAACACAGTCTGTCCAAAAACATGGAATGCACAATTGGCAATACGCAATCCCTCTTCAAAATTCTCTTGATCGGGAGAATACGTTTGTATAGGGGTATAGTCTTCAGGCCTCGAAGAAGGTTCGAGCGTTTCTCTAAACCGCACTTCTATCCGGTCCATCACAGGATCGCTTTCAACGCTCTTTTTAAACCATACCTTAATATCTGCTAAAGCTTGAAGTTTGTCAAATTCATAACGGCTCCAATCCACTTCAGCAACATAATGCTCCTCTTCCTCCTTCAAATAGATCGGACAAATGCCGTTAGTGATCATCTTCCAAGTATTTTCAGAAGTCAACTCCGTAGAAGAGAAGCCGAAAGCTTTTATCACATCATCAATGTCATGCGTATCAAAAAAATCCATTTTTTCTTTAATCTTCTCCAAAAATGCTGTCACTTGAGAAGCAACAGAGGCTGTTGCAATATTTACTTTATACCTTAAAGGAACCTGTTCCTTTTTATAAGGCCGCTCCAAATGCACTTCGCCAAGATCTTTTTTCAGTTTATCCAATACAAAAGTCTCGACAGTCTGCGCAACTTCCGTACGACCTTTGTAAAAAGAAAAATGACGACATAAAACTTCATCTTTTCTTAATTTTTCATGCCTGTGGACAGGGTTGTCCTCCCTGCACAAGCGGAAGATCAACGTGATTTTTTGTTGAAGAGCCGCCGGATACCTGATTTCTACATAAAACCTTCCATCTTTTCCCGTTTTTCCATGACCCAGATAAACATTTTCCTCATTATAGACATGAAAATGCTGCTTAATAGCTCGATCGCTATCATAGTGAAAGAGTATTCCTTCCACTGAGTAGCTTGTTACGTTTGTGGAAACTGTATTCATTTAACTCTCCCTTGAATTCGCAAAAAGTCTATCTTTAGATTATTTTGAAATTTTTTAAAACTTTAATCATAGTGTTCATATGGATGCTCATAATCCCTCAGATCCCTTCGATGATCCATCGAAGCACGTGAGAAAGAAAAAAAAGAAAATCAAACGAAAAAGCGCTTTGGAAGCGCCCCCTTCCAACATGTCTGCAGCTGGTGATTCGGAAATCGACACTATGCTGAAAAAATTGCGCAATATGGATGACGATCTGCAAAATCGCATGGAAAAGATTGCAGAGCTCAGCGGCATGTCCACCAAAGAAGTTAAGCGTTTTATAGAAAACCCCGATAACTTTCCCTCTGAAGAGTGGTCCCGCATGCAGCGGAAAAAAGACGACTTGGAGAAAAAAATTTACGCAGGCATCGGAATTGAATACCAAAAAAGAGTGCAGCAAAAAGAAAAAAAAGAAAATGCAAAAAGGAAGGAGAGGGAAAACCCTAGGCTCTAGGAAAGGGTGGATTCAAATGTAGATCCTATTATTTTATCTATCATCCTGATATTCTACAATCAACCAATTTTGAGAAAACTGACCTATGATTAACCGCATTGACATTTTTATGCCTCCGGTCAGCCAATACGGCGTTTTGCCCTATCTGACTAACGAACTTCATCAAGCTTTTGTCAGACAAGGCGTTGTATGTAAACTGCTAGTCGCTGAGCGCAACAATCCTGAACCGTTCCTTGAATCGATCTTTAGAGATCCTCCAGATTGCACGTTTTCCATCAATGGACTTTTACCCGACGAAGCAGGACAATTTTTTTGCGACATGATCAAAATCCCTCATGTTGCCTGCCTGACAGAAGGTTTTACGGAATTTAGCGTCCTTGCGCACAACAAACTCAATGTAATCACTTGCCCCGATGCTTTTGGCTGCCACTATTTCCAAGGCTTAGGGTGCAGCCAATCGATTTTTATGCCCCAAGGAGTCAGCCGGGAGCTGAAGCCAGACCTCTTGCTTTCTAAAAAATACGAAGTTCTTTTTGTCGGTTCATGCATCGACTACGAATACATTCGCGAGGAGTGGAAAAAGAAATACCCGAAAGTGATCTATCATGCTCTCGAAAACGCACAAGAAATCGCTCTTTCTGACTACTCGACAAACTACATCGAAGCTCTTGTTCAAGCATTGAATGCCGCTTCGCAAAAAGAAGAGCTCGATACAAACAGCTTCAATATGCTGGAAATCATTCAAGAACTTGAACTATTCATCAAAGGCAGAGACAGAGTTGAGTTGATTCGATCCATTAAGAACGCCCCTGTAACTCTATTCGGGGGCGCGATCGGCATAAAAGGCTGGGATCACTATCTCAAAGACAGAAAGAATGTGAACATTCATTCTCCCATCCCATTCGAGAGTGCTCTGGAAGCGATGAAAATGAGCAAGATTGTCCTCAACAGCAGCCCAGCTTCTAAAAATGGCGCTCATGAAAGAATTTTCTCAGCTCTTGGGGCCGAATCCTTTCTACTCACTAGTCAGAACACCTTCATGGATCATCATTTTGTCAATGGCCAAGACCTTGCCTACTATATCCATGGCGAATGGAGCGACGTCGACGAAATCGTCTCTTTTTACCTTGAAAATTACCAGGAACGGGAGGCTGTAGCGAAAAACGGAAGAGAAAAAGCGATGCAGCAGCATACATGGGATCACCGTGTGCAGGAACTTCTAAAACAGCTCCCCCCTCTCATCGAAAAAGCCCGTGCATCACTCAAATGATTCTGACTCTCAATTGCGACTCTCTAAAACGATGGTTTCTCGAGTATCAACGCGATCTTCCATGGAGAGACTCTCGAACTCCCTACGCAGTCTGGGTATCAGAGGTGATGCTTCAGCAGACCCAGGTTGCTGTCGTCATTCCTTACTTTCTCAATTGGATGGAGCAATTTCCCGACATTCCATCACTTGCAAAAGCTGATCAACAAGAAGTGATCAAAGCGTGGGAAGGACTCGGCTACTACTCGCGCGCACGCAACCTCCATGCAGGTGCTCAGTATGTCCTGGAACAATTCAACGGCGTCCTACCTTCAGATCCGCAATTGCTCAGTAAAATAAAAGGGCTTGGACCCTATACAATTGGCGCCATCCGCAGCTTTGCATTTCAGCAAAAAACGGCAGCAGTCGATGGAAACGTTCTGCGCGTAATCGCACGCTATCGCATGCTCAATGAAGACATCTCAAAACAAAAAACGGTCAAAAACGTCAACGATTGGTTGGAAAAACAG
Organism: Waddlia chondrophila WSU 86-1044; assembly: GCF_000092785.1. NCBI lineage: Bacteria > Pseudomonadati > Chlamydiota > Chlamydiia > Parachlamydiales > Waddliaceae > Waddlia > Waddlia chondrophila. Next base: position 49,633 of record NC_014225.1, on the reverse strand, counting down.
CTGCCTGATCAAGAACATTGGCTAATCAACGAAGGATTGATCGAGCTTGGCGCCACCGTCTGCAAGCGAAAACCCGATTGCTGCTTGTGCCCGTTGCGAGCGGGCTGTCAAAGCTATCTCCACGGAAGGCAACATGATTTTCCCATCAAAGAAAACCGCGTCTCTTCAACTTCTCTATACAGATTGGTGTCTGTCATTCACTGCAACGGCAATTATCTAGTCAAGCAAGCAGCAAAAGGGGAGATCATGCAAGGGCTGTATGAATTTCCCTATTTTGAAACAGGGCCTCGAGGCTGGAGTGAAAAAAAAGCACTGCGTGAAATTCAAGAATCGATGGGCTTAAAGTGCCAGTTAATCGATTGTCAACTGCCAATCGTTAAACATACCTTCACAAGATACCGAGCCTCATTGACCCCGTTTTTATTTGATACGAACCATCTAAAAGAGGTTGATCGTTGCCAATGGCTGAGTGCAAACCAACTCAAAAATCAGGCGTTTTCCTCTGGCCATCGAAAAATTTGCGATTATATTCTCTCAGCTTAAGATACTTGTAATAAGCCGTATGCCCATTGTAGAAAGAGATCACAGCCCCTTCAAATCCCCCCATAAACCCTCTTTTTAGAAAAAAAGATTTAAAAAAACCATAAAATCCATGAGCGATTGCTTTACCCAATCCTGAGCGCTTTTTTCCTACATTTTGCTTGGCGAAAAGCTCTGAATATAGCTGCATTTTCTCTAAAAATTGGTCTATTGAATCGTAAGAGTAGTGTTTAAGCGCTCCTTTAAATGATTTAACCCGCAACCCTTGTGCGATCACTGCTTCATGCACCTGTTCATCGGAAAAGCAAGTAGATCCGCGATGATAGAGCCGAACGACACTTTCAGGATGCCAGCCACACCAACGAATCCATTTGCCGTTAAAGAAATTGTGGCGGGGAATGGAGTAAACGCAGCGAGGATCAAGAGACTCTTCCATAATTTCCTTGATAAGCTCCGGACTTGGCACCTCATCGCTGTCAATTGAAAGGATCCAGTCATTTTTTGCTCTTTCACTCGCAAAATTGTGGGTTGGGCCAAATCCTGCAAACGGTTTTTCGTAGAGCGAAACATTTGAATAAGCACGCGCGATTTCAAGCGTGCAGTCCGTGGAACCCGTATCGCAAACAACCACCTCGTCAAAAGAGTGAAGAGAATCCAAAATCTCTTTCAAATGCTTTTGGCTATTTTTGGTCAAAATAGTGACGCTGATCATGAATTTATCCCGATTAAGTGGTAACATACCAAGTTTGACCAAGATCATAAGGCTTGGAATAATTTTTGAAATAGCGATTCACGTACTCAAGCGGAGAGGAACTTCCTAAAGAACCAACCTTGCCCTCATATTTTCTTGAGGAGATCAGCTTTCCTTTAGGATCTTTCATATGATAACAAGAGACAAGATTCAACCCAAGCTCTTTAGCTCTTTCTCTTGCATAAGAATAAATGGCGTGTTCCAACGAATAATCGTTATTTTCACCCCCTAAAAAATTTGCCTCTTCAATAAAAAGTACCGGCTTTTTATTCACTTCATCCCACATCAATTGAAGCTGCGTTTCAGCTACTGTAACACCCTCTTCATCTTTAATCAGAATCGTATGGATCTTGCCATCTCTGATAAAAGCAGACATTCCGGATACACGCTCAATCCGTCCACCTAAATGCACACAAGTGTGTGTATCGTTTCCAATAAGAAGAATATCCGAAGGGTCGTTAGCTTCTACAATTTTAAAATTTGCAAAACGCCTCGTTGCTTCTGAATAAAGACCTTTGACTGTATAATCATCCTTAGATGGATGCATCCACTTGTCTTTCAAACCAGGCTGCACTTCAAAAACCTTTTTCAGCGTCGGATTTGCATCCGTCTCATGACGCAGCTCATCATAGGTGCCATCTAGCAGCGCTTGAACAATTGCCTTGTTGCACTGGATTAAATCTGATCGATATTTCGCTTTGACTTCATTAAGCCTGCCATGGAAAGCAACTAAAGCCCAAGGGGCTCTCAAACGTTGAATCTTTTCAAATGCATCTGGAGGCAGATTTTCTAACTCAAAAATTTCTTTAAAGACATCTGTGACGATCCGCTCATCACTAAGATGAGGATATTTTTTTTCACTTCCAATTCGCCTCAAATACTTGGAAACAAAATTTTTATCATTCAAACTCAAAAGCATGCGCAAAATATTCTGAGCCGAATGAAAATGGCTGCCCTTATCCTTTTTAAGCTTGAGCAACTCTTCTCTTTCAGAATCAGAGATGAATCTCATCTTTTCCAATGAGGCAATCTCATTTTTGACATTTTGAATTTGAATTTGACTTTCTAACCTTTTAACCCTTTTATTTCCATTTTGAATTTCACCTTGTTTTTGCTTAATATTCCTTTTTTTATTCTCGATCATTTGATCGCGTTCCTCTGCATTTTTAGGCTCTCCCTTTTTCCTTTGGACAGGTTTTCCAGCTTCGGCAATCCTTTGATCTAAATCAAAACTATCAAGCAAAGAACCAAGAGCTTTTTCTTTATCCGAGTCTTTTAACTCGCTCTGATGAATTTCATGCAGGGTTGCAATGAATGAAGTCTGCGTTTGACGGTTTTTAAAATAGCGGTCGTTTGAAATTTCCATCAACCTGGCAAGCAAATCCTCGTCGTCTGTAATGAGCCGGGCAACCATATAGGGAAGTGCTTGACGATTATCATTTTCATATTTCTTTTTGGCAATATCTTCGTAAGTATCTGGATCGTTTTTGGCAGTTGTTACGATTAAATGGATCAAGGACAAGCGAAGCAAGGGATGACGAACCTTTATGATCAGCTCAAGTATTCTTGTGAAATGCTCGGTCATTTTGTTCAATTCAACTTGTTGATGCGCCGAACAAACGAGAAGCTCAGAAAACATCTCGATATATTGCTCGATAATAATTTCCTGCTTTTCAGGATCGTCTGTAGGAATTTCCGAAGTCACTTTTTCAAGCACTTTTTTAAGAATTTCAATCGCTTGATCGTTACCGACCATTTTGTCGATCACCTTTTCGCAGGCAACCTTTAAGTGAACTACAGTTTCCACGCCAGTCTGGCTGTCCTCTTTCATTTTTTCAAACGCATGGGTAATTTCTCTTTTCATTTGTTTATTCTTTACATCCAGCCACATTCCTTCTGTACGATAAAACCATTTAGGCTCAATCATCGCTACAACTAAGGTGGGTACTGCGCATAAAAAGACTTGCAAACACTTGAAACACTTCAATAAATCATGAAGAGCATCCTTAGGTTTCAATTGCACAAGTTTATACGCTGCCATCGGGACATAATGCAGAGCATCGAGCAAATTAAAAATGGGCATTGCCAATGCGATAGTTCTTCTGATCACGTGTGCCCAAATAATGTGGATCTTTGTTCGCTCGTTTCTGTAACAGTACTCAATTTTTTTCACACCCCAATGAGACAGGCTGCCTTCAGGGCAAAGAAAAATCATCCTGTGACATTTTTGAAAATTTGTAAGTCCGTCTGTTTTGTATACGCTCATGACAACACCATTTAATCAAACTAAGAAAAAAAATTAACAAAAACATATTAATATTTTATAAATACAAATAATTAATTGAATATTTTCTGTTTTTTTTTGTATAATAACTAATTCTATTTAAGGACACGAAAAACATGACTGTAAATTTTACGTTTTCAGGTAAAAATGATCAACTCTCGCATGAGGAATTAGAATCGCGTTTGATTGCTCTTCGCAACGCAAAAAAATCGACTCATATTATAAAAACTGATCTAACCGTTAAAAAATTTAATATCGTTTCTAGAATCGTATGGATATGCCTCTCCTTTTTTCCATCGCTGCGAAACTCCCTTTTTGATACCAACCTAACTCTAACACGCAAATATTTAGAACAGCTGGATCCACAAGCATCATCCGGACGCATGTCCAGCTTACTTTCCGAAGTATTTGAAATCGTCAATCCGAGCCCAGACAAACCAAAATCGAAAAAGAAACGTCTAATCAAAACATCTCAAGGGATTTTTAACGGCTTGAATTGGCGCGTCCGATCGGAACGGTATGTCAAAAAGTTAAATGAGGAATGCCCTCCGGCTATTCAATTCAACACCGGAAAACTTTCATGGGCAACAATCGGCGGAAATTGCTCCGCTATTGCTCTTGATGTGATCAACCACTTTCTACGATCTTCCGATAAGCAACCAGTAGAAAAAAGACTAAAGAAAATCATTAAAAAGTTCCGTTCCGGGGGAGACTTGATCGAAATGCGAGCGAGGCAGGGAGCTTTCAATTGTATTGAATTCAAAAATATTTCCTCCTCCGATCCTATCATCCAAAAAATTCAAGCACTTGCAAAATTCCACAGCCTTTCAGCAGTGGAATCAACTCCTGCTTTTGATCTTCTCAAGGATTTAAAACAGAGTTTCTCAGAGATCGCAAATTCTTTAAATAGTGGAGTTTATTTGCTTAGAATCATCAAACCTTCAGAAAACGAGAAGAAAGAAGTTCACGGGCACAGCATGGTTTTGATCAGATGTAATGAAGGAGATTATTTTTTCGATCCAAACAAAGGATTGGAAAAAATCGAATCCCTCTTGGATGAAAGATTATTTGAGCATCTCAAACACAACTACAAACGGTTTGAGATTTCCCAGGCAACCTTTATAAAGATTACTCTTTAAGATCGCTCTCTTCGAGATTAAATTTTTTTAAAATATCTTTTCTAATTTGCTCTTCATCCGGTGCGTCTCCAAGAGCCTTTCCCATAAATTCTTCGTAATCCCTGTCATAGTCATCAAAACTTACCACCTCATCGCTACAGTGTTCTTCCAGAGCTTTGATAACCCTTTCCACATGCCCTTTGACATCAACAGGCTTCTCCATCCATTTCACTTCCCCTTCAGAGTTGACAACAAAGGTTGTGCGGATAATTTCATCTCCCTTGAGAGCGCCGAAGCTGCGGAACATATCCTTTTTTTCATCGCTTAGGAGAGAAAACTCCAATTTATTTTCTGTTAAGAATTTTTTATGAGAGTCCACGCCGTCGGGACTGATGCCGATGACAAGCGCCTGTTTTTCATCAAAAACAGCCATGCTATCTCTGAAGGAGCACGCCTCATCTGTGCAAATAGAAGTGCCGTCTTTAGGATAAAAATAGATCACTAACGGGGTTCCGATCACATCCTCGTCCGTTACATCGAATCCTTCATGATCTTTTGCCAGAAATGGAGGAATCTTGTCTCCAATTTGAATCTCTTTTTGCTTGCCAGCCTGTTCTTCTTCAGCCATGATATACCTAACGTTGATCACTCAACCCGATATTATCAAATGAAGCCGTTTGGTCAACATTTTTTTTATAAAAGATCTCAAGGAGTGACTCATGGAATCCCATCTCATTGAGCAAGAAATAGAAAATGCTCATTTAACGATCACGCGCCGTTTGAGGAGAAATAGGAAAAGTTCTGCGATCCGCTCCTTGTCAAAAGAAACACGGCTGCATCCCAGCGATTTCGTCGCCCCAATCTTCCTGCTCGAAGGTAGAGGAATTAAAGAGGAAGTCTCTTCGATGCCTGGGGTCTATAGATATACTATTGACCAAGCAATAGAAGAAATAAAAGAGCTTTATGACGCAGGAATCCGGGCTGTTGACCTATTTCCCGTTGTCCCCTCTGAACGGAAAGACTCCTTTGGATCAGAAGCGATCCGCTCAGACAACCTTGTCTTAAGAGCAATCGAAAGAATTAAAAGCAAAGTGCCGCAAATGTGCGTGATGGTCGACATAGCTCTTGATCCCTATACAGACCATGGACACGACGGGCTGATTAATTCCGAGGGGATTGTGATCAATGACCTAACCGTGCGCCTGCTGGCAAAAATGTCTCTTTTAGCAGCACAAGCTGGAGCTGACGTGGTTGCACCGAGCGATATGATGGATGGCAGAGTCGCCCACATTAGGCAGTGCCTGGATGAAAAGGGATATGAAAACACCAGCATTCTTTCTTATGGAGCAAAATATGCTTCATCGCTTTATGGCCCTTTCAGGGATGGCATTGGCTCTTCCCTTAAAATAGGGGACAAACAAACCTATCAAATGGATCCGGCAAATATAAGAGAAGCGCTTCTCGAATGCAGTGTAGATGAATGGGAAGGAGCAGACATGCTGATGGTCAAGCCCGCGCTTGCTTACTTAGACGTCATTACAAAGCTACGAGAACAATCGGATCTTCCTGTCGCTGCCTATCAAGTAAGTGGAGAATACGCAATGATTATGGCTGCAGCGGCAAAAGGGTGGTTGGACGCCGATAAGGTGATCATGGAAACGCTTTTGTCAATCAAACGTGCAGGCGCCTCGATCATTTTCACCTATGCAGCCAAAAGGGCGGCTGCGATGATCAATACATAATGCAACGCTCTCTTTGATCTCGAATTCGCCAGTATAATCGATTACCTGTCAAAGCGATGGCTCCTACATCTCTTAGCCAGGCCGACATCCCCCAGCGATAGCGGTTGCGACAGGAGCAAGGAAGGAAAATATCAAGAGGAATGGAGATACCGACGCCTTTATCATGATAGAGCTGCCCATTGACATAATCTTTGCCATCCGTATAGGTATACCAAGCAAACAAACGCAAGCCGCTGGGGTAGTAACGGGAAATTTCTGTTTTCACCCCCCAATCGTCTGCTAGAAATTTCCCTCCTTTCAATTCAAGGTCTAAATCCAACTCTTCAAAATTGTAATAAGCGCTAATAAAGTATTGTTTAGGATAAAAAGGTTCGACATAAGTAGGAGCATACCCTTCCAGTTTTCTCACTTTATTGGTGAACCCCACCCCCCCGTAGGTACGCTTTCTCAAGTATGCCCCCTCAACACCAATGGCAAAATGGGAGTTGATGGGATAAAACAACCACTCACCGGCAACTCCGCCATACGCCTCTTCAAATAAGCCTGCCGCCGCACGTAAATAGTGTCCGCAGCCAAGGTTCCAGCTCTTTTCGATATACGCTTCATTGACAGAAAGCCCTTCCCGCTTGTAGTAATTAACGCTATCGGTACGGACATTAATCAGTTGCGACGGATTGATTTTATCAATATCCGATACATCGCAAAGATTGCCTGTGATCGGATATCCAAGTAAAACCGAATAATACCAGTCATTCCAAAAATATCCGCAAACGCCTAAATGCACACCTAACAAGTATTTAAATTTCCCTTTTGCGCTTCCAAAAGCTGTATAGGTTTCCGGAAAGATCGACCAGCAAAAACGGGGTCTTTCCTCTTTGTAGATCAATTGTTTGCAACAATCATCGAAACAAGAAACTTCCCGCTTCGGGCTTACCACTGATAACTCATAAGGGCACATTTTATCATCAGCAAACATCTGCAAGAACTCCATTCGATAGTGATATTCTTGTACGGGAAGTCCATCCGTCTGCAGTTCCACAACAACCAGATCGATATTTCGGGGAGCAATATTGGCAAGAAGCTGGCTTAACCTCTCGCGAAACCACTCTTCGTATCTCCAGACGCAATTTTCCACTTCCAAACGCAAAATGTGCTGGCCAAAAGCATCCGTAGAAAGCCAGACACGCAGCACGTTGATTCCCTGGCACTCAAACGTCGTATAGATCTCCTGCGCCAGCACATCGCAAGGGCGCAAAGGTCCAATCGGTTCCAGATTCTTCGGAGCGCAATAAGGAAGAGGATCATCGATTTTCGGCAACACTCCCGAACATGTGCCAAGAGGGAAAAAAGAGGAAAAAGAAAACGCCCATTCCTCTCCCCGCACATAGCTCGCAGAACAATCAATGCGGTCCCAAAGGCGGTATTTGACACCATAATTAATTGGTGAAGAGACAGACCGGCCATCGGGATGAGGCTCCCGTTTTTTGGATTTGTAGGGAATAGCGTCATACTCAGCAACAAAAGCAAGATTTTCCAAATAACGGTTGTACGATTTGCGAAACGGTACCCAGGATATCCCCCCGAACCATCCATCGATCCGCATATCGCCATAACCCAAGCTCGCTTCCAAGTTCCACTTGGGAAACACTTGCGTTAAGACAACATAACGCGCCTCAAAAGCTTTGGTACCGATGAAGTCCTCCCATCCGACCGCAAGGCCAGGCACCGCATAATCGCTGTCTTCCGGAAACCAAAAAGCAACCTTAATATTAGCGCCCTTATCGGAAAAATCTCCAAATCCATGTTTCGACAAAGCGGAATCATCAATTCCACGAAAAATACGGTAGTTTCCCGATAGCTCAACATGCCTGAAGGGTTGAAGGCGAACGTTGAAGTTCTCATAAGGAGGAACCTTGGACCAGCCGACGCCCATCTCTCCTTCTTCTCCCATTCGCGAAGAAGGCATATTCCAATAGCCGCCGTAGAGAAGATGATTGAAATAGACAGGAACACGATCATTCAACCTGCAGTTAACCCAGTCGACAACCATCAAATCTTTCGCAAGACTGCTTTCATCTCCGCACAATCCCATTTCCGACATCAACAATAAAGGAAATAGCAGAAAGCACAATCCTAACATTTTGATGTTTTTTAAAAAAAAATAGATCGGCATAGTAAGACGAACAAATTAGGATAAAACAGGAAAAAGGATACTGCTATGCCAAAACAAATTCAAGAGATGATGAAAAATCTTCTGCCATTGTTATTGATTTTTGCAGTCAGCTTCAATCTTGAAGGAGCCTCTCCTCCAGCCTCTTTTACATTCATGATTGCAGATCTAAAGCATAACGACGAAGAAGGCATTAAAATATGCGAGTTGCAGGCAGGCTCCCTTTCGGCATTTAGAGGATATGATTGGCTAACGGGTGAGCCTGGAGCTGTTTCAAAAAAGGTGATGAAAATGCTTAATCAATTTGGACACTCTCTTTGGGTACTTTCTGGATCGATCTCAGATCCGTCAATCCAAAAGGAAATGAAGACGCAAAAAGTCAACGTTACCAAAAATCTCTCAGAACTCTATAAAAACAAAACATTTATTCAACAAGCCAACTTGCCTGTTAAGGATCCGTATGATCTGTCGAGCTATCCTGTTTTACTGATTGCAAGCCCTAAACGTTTTCAGAACAACCTGGAATCATTTCAAGAGCAATTTCCAAACGTCTTGATCCTGGATCTTCCAAGTTATCCTTATTGGAAAAACAAGTATGAAATGTCTCTATTACTCAGGGAAACTCCTGAGCTGGAGCAAATCAAACCGCATTGGGAACTGTTCAGCAGAGCCATGACTTCTGAGGAAATTCAATCCAGCCACACGCATTTCTCCTCGGAATACGTCGTGATTAAGCCGCTTAACGCTTTTCTTGGAAACGGAGTGATTTTACTTGAACGAACCAAGTTACCCGAAATCTTGCAGCTCATTTGGAAATCTCCTAAAAAATTGCCTGATAGTTCTGATAAGGGATACAGTTATTGGAAAAAAGCAAGAGATAAGCATCTGATCGTCGAAGAGTTCCACCTTTCAGATCCTGTGGCCGTTTCTCACTTAAAAGGCAAAGAGTATGACCCGACTCTTCGGGTCGTTTTTATGCTCTGGCATGAGCATGGGGAGATACAGATGGATTTTGTTGAATTGCATTGGAAGCTGCCTAAGAAATCTCTTTCAGAAAAAGGTTCCTTCAGTGAGAAACATAAATCGTATGGACAAATCCCTCACTTCGCTCTGGTAGAACCAGAAAGGGAGGAAGCAATCAAGCATCAGCTGAGAGAAACAATGCCATTGCTTTACGCTAAAATGCTGGGATGGGAAGATCTCAATCACGATTAAAAAGGATATTTCTATGTCAAAAGAAATGATAAAAAAACTGCTTCAATTATTATTATTTTTTTTACTCAGTTTCAATCTTGAAGGAGCCTCTCCTCCCGCCTCTTTTACATTCATGATTGCAGATCTAAAGCATAATGACGAAGAAGGCATTAAAATATGCGAATTGCAGGCAGGCTCTCTCTCGGCATTTAGAGGATATGATTGGCTAACGAATGAGCCTAGAGTTGTTTCGAAAAAAGTGATGAAAATACTTAATCAATTTGGGCACTCCCTTTGGGTATTTTCTGGATCGATCGCAGATCCGTCAATCCAAAAGGAAATGGCAGAACAAAAAGTCAATATTGTCAAAAACCTTTCGAAGCTTTGCCAAAACAAAACATTTATTCAACAAGCCAACTTGCCTGTTGAGGATCCGTATGATCTGTCGAGCTATCCTGTTTTACTGATTGGAAGCCCTAAACGTTTTCACAACAATCTGGAATCATTTCAAGAGCAATTTCCAAACGTCTTGATCTTGGATCTTCCAAGTTATCCTTATTGGAAAAACAAGCATGAAATGTCCCTATTGCTTAGAGAACCCCCAGAATTGGAACAAATCAAACCGCATTGGGAATTGTTTAGCAGAGCCATGACTTCTGAGGAAATTCAATCCAGCCACACGCATTTCTCCTCAGAATACGTGGTGATTAAACCACTTAATGCTTTTACCGGATCTGGGGTGATTCTACTTGAGCGAACCAAGTTACCCGAAATTTTGCAGCTCATTTGGAAATCTCCTAAAAAATTGCCTGATAGTTCTGATAAGGGATACAGCTATTGGAGAAAGGCAAAAGATAAGCATCTAATTGTCGAAGAGTTCCATTTTTCAGATCCTGTGGCCGTCTCTCACTTAGAAGGCAGGGAGTACGATCCAACGCTGCGAGCTATTTTTATGCTTTGGCATGAGCATGGAGAGATACAAATGGATTTTGTTGGACTTTATTGGAAACTACCTGAGAAATCTCTTTCAGAAGAAGGTTCCTTCAATGAGAAACATAAATCGTGTGGAAAAATTCCTTATTTCGCTCTGGTAGAGCCGGAAAAGGAAGAGGCTATCAAACATCAGCTGAAAGAGACCATGCCATTGCTTTACGCCAAAATGCTGGGATGGGAAAAATACGAACCTATCCGAATAAAAAATTTGGAACTACATTAGAGAACATTTTTTAGAAAGTCGATTTATTTTCAAGGACGACTCATTAAGAAAGGTGAAATCCTCTCTTCAAGTCCTGAAAAACGCCGGCAACATTTACCAAGAGCTTCGGCGATGACAGTCTCTTCTCCCCAAAGCGTGAGTTTTTTCTTTGCCCTCGTCACAGCTGTATAAACCATTTCTCGGCCAAACCACTCGCTTCCCTGAGGCATTACAAGAAAAACATGTTCAAATTCGCTGCCCTGGCTTTTATGCACAGACATGCAAAAAGCATACTCGAAAGCCGGAAGCAGCAAAGCAGGGATCGAACGATCTCCAAAAATCGCGTAATCATTTTTTCCCAACGCATAAGGAGTGCTACCTTTTTCGCGAACCAATACGCCCGTTTCCCCATTAAACAGCCCTCTTTTTGCATGATTTCTTGTGATCATGATAGGAACTGCGTATTCTTCTCCATCTCCTGCTTTTTGGTAAGCAAATTGAAGAAGCTTGCTGTTAAGCTGGTCTACGCCAAATATGCCGTTTCGCAATGGAGACAGCACTCTAAAAGCACTGAAAACTTCTTGTGTATGTTCCAACGTGAAATGTATCGGAAAAAAACGCAAAATTTCTTGGATAAGCGTCAATTCCTGCTCCCAAACCATTTGCGACTCCGGAATTATCCGTTCGACACACTTGGGATAAGAGACAACTCTTCCCTCATTGACCGCTTTCCCAAAATTGACAAGCTCTTTCAATTCCACGCGCAGGCACTCTTCCAACCGCACAATAACCGATGGATCGAGAAAACGGATCATGTCGGAAAATAATGATCCTGCCTCTACAGAGGGTAGCTGATCGGGATCTCCAAGAAAAACAAGACGTGCCCCCTCTTTAATGGAAGGCAAAAGGGATGCCATCAATTTTACATCGATCATCGAACACTCATCAACGATGATCAAATCGTAAGGAAGTTTTTTGACCGGGGGATACACATAAGGAGATTCTGGAGAAAGGCCCAAAAGCGCATGCAGCGTATAGGATTCCACACAAAAACCATCAGAACTGCCTAAAGATGAACGCAGCTTAGATGCCGCCTTTCCTGTAGGAGCTGTGAGCGCTATTTTAGGCAAACGTTCCTTAAACATTTTCGAATACAGAGAAACAATAGCACCTGCCGTATGCGTTTTTCCAGTACCTGGGCCTCCTGAAATCACGCAAAATCGTTGTCTAAACACCTGACAGACCGCCTTCTTTTGCAAAGCATTCAATGGAGATTTCTTAAGAAAATCTTCCAATAAGCAATTCTCAGCCAAAAACTCAGGAGATTCGATAACAAGCGGCAATAGATGTGTAAGAAAATGCGATTCAAAGACCCAATACTTTTGCAAATAAAGAGATCTCCCATGTTTGCAAATCGGCTGCTCTGGATAGGTTTTCGAAAAAGAATCGACAGATGTGCAAATCGTATTGGGAATTCTGTCAAATGCACCTGGAATCTGCTTAAGGAGCTGCATGAGTTCAGAAGGAATATCCTCCTCGCAATCTCTTAGCCAAATTTCTTCAGGCGAAGGGGATAATCCAAGAGAGGTTTTCTTTATGCAAAGATGTCCTTCGCGCGCAGATTTTGTTAAATGGCAAATCAACGCAGCTAAAAGCTCATCTGCCTCTGAAGTCGATTCAAGCAGCATTTTCGCAAATTCCAAATCCACGACAGACAACGCTTTCAATTTCACAGCCGATTCAAGAGTAGAAAAACGATGGGGGAATGAATTTGACGCCATACTTGGGCAATCCTCTTAAATAAATATAATAAACCCCTCCAAATATCTCCTGAAAAGGTTTTTTATGTGAAATTTCTAAATATTTCTTCAGCGCTTCCGTATAGATTTCCGCTTGTTTAAAGTAATCGTGGTGATTCATCGAATCAACTAAAACATCTTCACGATAAATCTCTGAAGAGGTTCCCAGCCAATTACTCTTCCAATCCAAAAGATAAAACTTTCCTTCATGCGCGAACATGAGATCAATAAACCCCTTCATATAACTTTCTAAGTTATATGAATATAAAAACTCGGTTTCAAATTTACATTGATTTGGATCGATATCTTTAAGGGCGCATCCCTTGATAAAAGGCGTGGAAACTGCGTGGAAAACGATTTCAGCAAGAACATCTTTCCACTCCTCGTACTGAGTTCCCTTGATGAATGGGGTGATCGAACGAACTGCATCATGACAGATCACCTCAAATGGAATCTCTTCCAAAAGTGTGTGTAGAAGGGTTCCCGTTGCGCTTCCGGATGGCAATGTATGGCAAGATTTTATGCCATTGTCAAATTGATGAGGAGCTCCCGATTGATCGGAGGCAACAACATTAGCTAGCCCCGAAAAAGATGTCATCATTTTTGACACTGCTCGAACAACAACTTCTGTCGGAGCCATCAACTTGGGAGCCTCCAGATCCTCTTCTTTCAACAAATCAAAATCGACATCATTGAGAACTGTGTAGGAAAGCAGCCGATTTTCCGAAGATTCCTTTAAAAAGCTCTCCAATGGCTTTGAAAATTGCCCGACAAAAAGTTCCATTGGAGATAAAGTTCCGGAAGCGCCATTTGACTTGCAATCGATATAGGGGATGTACAACCGATACTTAGAACGAGTGCAAGCCACATATAAGCTGCGCATTTTTTCCGCATCCTTTTCATCTCTGTACTTAACAAAGTCAGCGCTCTCTTGATCAAGTACAAACCGCAAATACCCGTCTGCTATATAATAGAGATCATCTTTTTTCGGCCGATTGACTAGCCCCAAAGCAAAAACAATATCGTATTCCAACCCTTTGCTGGAATGGATTGTGATGATCTGTACGCAATCTTGCCCCGTATCCAAACGCCTTTTCAATTCTTCTTCACTTTTAGAAACGTCGAATAAAAATTTTTCAAGAAATGAAATCGCTTCTGAAGGGGTTTTAGGACTATCAAGAAGCAGCTCCATGACATGTTGAAAATCAGCGTAAAATTGACTGCCGTTTTCATCTTCCAAAAGAGTTTCTAAAACGGTTTTAGAACTGTCTTTCCATCGAGACATGAAAAGTTTTTCCATGCAAACAGACAACCCATCGCTTTTCCATATCTCATCAAGCTCTCGAAATCTCGCCTGCACTTCCGCATAAACGGAATCCTCATCCAGTTGAAGAATTTCATCGGCAGTCCATCTTAAAAAAGGCCCTCCCAAAGCCACTTTCATTGAGCTTTCGTCTCGATGATGCATAATTCCGTAGAGAAGCTCCCTCATTGAAGGAATGACCATTGATTCTGAAATAGGCTCCACTCTTTGCCTTTGAGAAGGGAGATTCCATCTCTTCAAGTACTCGCTCACGCGTTTAGCTTGATGTCTATCTGCAACCAGTACAGCGAAAGAATTCAGCGGAATTGAATGCTCTTTTCTAAGACGTTGAATCTCTTGCACGATAAATGGAAAAAACGCTTCATCTTCACTGTTTGTGACTGAAAATTTTTCCGTTTGATGAATACACCAGTGCAATGCCGAGAGGTTGTCCTGAAAAACGCGATCGATTTTAGAATCATCCCACTGGACAGTAGGAACATTCATATAGGTATTAAGCCTAGGCAGCGGCATCCACCCTTCTGAAAACGGCGCGCTGAAAAGATGGTTCAAAGCTTTGACCAACGAAGGCTGGCTGCGGTAATTTGTATCGAGAGAGTAGAGGTTTTCTCGGCCAATGGCGTCAGCTGCTTCTAAGTAGGTGTAGATGTCTGCTTGTCTAAAAGCATAAATCGACTGTTTCGGATCTCCAACTAGATAGAGGCGGCCCCATCCGGAGTCATCCGGAGGAAACGTTTTTTTGAAAATCTCCCATTGTCTGGGATCTGTATCTTGAAATTCATCAACAATCGCCGCGCGATATCGGCTTCTTACATCTTTTAAAAATTTTTCCTCTTTGAGCTTTTGCCTCATTAGTTCTAACAAATCGTCAAAATTGTGCAGTTCCTCCTCCTCAAACTGCCTTTTCATCAATTGTTTGCAATCGTACGCCATGCGCGCAATGCCATAATTTTTATACTTAAACTGGCAAAGCTCATCGTTTAATATTTCTGGAAGATTAGGGTAGTGAAATTGATCGTCAGCGGGGAATTTCACTTTTTTATTGGCTGGATTGAGGAAGTGCAATAAGCCGTGGCCATTTTCAACTAAACATTCAAAATCGCTCTCATCAACTCCGTTTTTCTTTAGAATTTCGGGCAAAATAATCAACTGAGATTTATCAAAACCATTAACCTTCATTGATTTAGAAAAAACTTCAAGATCCTCTCTCAGTTTGATAGGCTCCAAACAATGCACTTTTTTCAGACGTTCGATACGATCTTTAAAATGGATGAAAAACTCATTCCGGGTGGGCGTTTTTTCGATCTCCACTCCTTCCGCTATCAGTTTCCCTAACGTTTTTTCCAACCGCTCCACACTCCCACGTTGAGAGCTTAACGCAAAGTTTCGATGCTGCAATCCGATCCTTTCATCGCTCAATCCTGTGCGAAAGTAATCCATCACACACTTTTTATATGTGTCTTCACGAATCCCTTTTCCTTCATTTTTCGGATCGGGATGAACGCAGCCATCCATTCCATGCTCGGCCAACATACGGTAGCAAAATCCATGGATGGTGAAAATTTGCGCTTCGTCAAACCCTATCAACGCTCTTTCAAGGAGACGTATTGCAGGCCTTTTTTTTCTTTCATCCCGATCTATCGGCTCTAAATAATCAAACCTTCCGAGCACCCCTTTTTCAAGGGCATTTACGACATTTTCAATAGTATCCCTGACCCTGACTCGAAGGTCGCTTGTCGCCATTTTGGTGAAAGTTACAATCAAAATCTCATCTATCCTCAAAGGATGCTCTCCTTCAAGCAGCAGGCGCACAACAAGATTTTCAATCGAAAACGTTTTTCCTGTTCCGGCAGACGCTTCTAAAATGATGTGGGAGTCAATCTTTGTTTCCCTATTTAAAATGTCAAACCGATTCATCTCTTCTTTCCGCTCCACTGGGCAATCGGCTGGGAAAACAACCGCTTTGCCTGCTCTGACCATGCAGCATGCATTTCCTCGGAATCCAACGCATTTCCTCCACGGCATATCCACTTCACTTCATCATTATAGAAAAAGTCTCCGTTCAAAGAGAGGTTCAATGCTTTCTCGAGCTCGGAAGCTTTTTCTTTGGTCAATGCCTCCACCCATTCAGGAATGAGGGGAGAAACCACATGAGATGCCTGATTGAAATAAGAAATATAATCTTTTAAACTCTCCAAGCTGGATTCCAGCCACGATTCTTTTCTCTCTCCACTTCTGATAAATAAAAGATCTTTTCTAAAAGGAAGTGCGTGCTCTTCAATTGCACGACACCAGATGAGATAGAGAGGCCATAGCTCAACGATATCCCGCTTTTCCCCTTTTTTATAGGCAATCATCCCTTCTAAAGATCCCTCTCCCAAAAACCCTTCCAATCTGACAAATCCGGATTCTAGCTCAACGATCAACGGCGGCAAAACCCAACGATTTTCTTCCTTTCGAGGGGTTGAGCAGGTTTCGCAAAACTGGATCTCAAAAAGATCGCTTGGCTTTAAAGACAACTGCGTCATATTTTCTGCAACTGAGGCAGCTTCTGCTGCTGCCTTTCTGATAGACAAATCCCGAAAAGGCCCGACAGGGATCATTCCTTCCAACTCGGCGATCTGAAGCATCTTATCCATTGATATCCGCCATGATTCTTTGCGAAATTTAGAAAGATCAAGCGGAGACAAAGTAAGCGTTTCCTCTGTAGAAGTCTCCTCTTCTTCTTTAAGAAAGATGCCTAGCCTTTTTTGAAAGTAGAAGCGGAATGGATTACGGGCCAAACGCTTAATTTCTTTGACATCGATCACCTCAAATTTTTGATTTGTCAGAGAAGAAGGGGAGTGGAATGCCGGCAAAAATCTGTAGGAGCTTTTGTTTTCAACCTTGTAATAACTGAGTGCTGCAAGATAGTCCGGCATGGAATAAGAGCGTATTTTTTGTCCTTCCTGAAAATATTTTTTATCAAAAGAGTAAAAAGGGTGCTCGTAAACAATAGATTCAGAAGGTTTCAGGCCGCTGATGGAAAACGACTGGTCGAGATAATGGACAAGCTCTGAGATCAGTAAAGAGCATTCATTAAGCTTTTCCCCTCCTTGCTCTTTTTTATGATAAGAAAGAATCAAGGACTGCCTGGCAGATAAAACGGCTTCCAAAAACAGATAGCGATCAAATTCCGTCGTGCTTGGAAAGGGATCAACCCCTTTCTGAAAATACAATTGATTGAGAATTGTTTTATCCTCTTTACGAGGGTAATTTTCTTCGGACATCCCCATCATCACCACAACTTTTGCCGGCACAGCCCTCATCGGCAGCATTGAACAAAATCTGACAGCTTGAACATAATTTTCGCGATCATGTACCTCTTGCAACTCCAAAGCTTTTTTTAGATGGAAAATGACCGTAGAAAATGGATAAAAATCTTTTGCTCCAGCGTCTGCGATTCTTAAAAGTTCAATAGATTTGGCAAGAGTTTCCGCCTGAGCCTTTTCCTTTTCTGAAGCTCTATTCCATGAAAAGTATTGATTTAGCAAATAGAGAAGATATTCCGACCATTCATCAAGCGGCATTTTTTTTCCTGAGCTTAAGAGAGACAAATCCTCCCTAAGCTTCCCGATCAAAAACGCCCATTCTCCCAAAAGCTCCTGATCCGAAGCTGCGACTTCACGAAGAGGCCTGCGGTTAAAGCGGGCTTTCTCCTCAATTCCGGAAGGAAGAATCATCGCCGTTCCCAAAAGAAGCCGATCAATCCCCATCTTCCACGTACCTGCTGCACTATTGTCCAGCATCCCTTTTTCGCAATGGTTTCTCAGCAAAATTTCGGATCGGTGCCGTGCATCGATTCCCCATCGTATTTTCGTATCCCGAACCCATTTCCCGATCTTTTCCACTTCTGTTTGGGTCAGCCCCTGTTTTTCCTGGAAAGAGAAGAACGAAAATAAATTAAGAATCGATTCATTTTCCCAACGCGTTTCAGCTAGATCCAGTAAATGGAAAAACCCTTTGACCACATCGCTTTGATCCAACAGGTTGAGATCCATGATCTGGCAATTTAACTGACTTTGAGGCGATTGGAAGACGGCTCGAATCATCGGCTCATAAACTTTGATATTGGGAGCCATCACCACGATATCATAAGGGTCTATCTCTCGATGCTGGTCAATGATGCCCAACAAGGTTTGGTACAAAGCCTGCACTTCCCGCGTTTTTGAGGTTGAAACATGAATTTGAATCGAGTTATCTTCCTTGAAGCTTCGTTTTTCGAGGAATTTTCCGTTCCGCAATTTGAGAAGATCCATCTGCAGCGCTTGCAGACAGGTAGACTCTTGGTCTAGTTCACGGTAGTTTTCATCTGTCTGCAGCGTTGTTTCCTCTATCTGCGCTGCCATAAGCCTGCCCAACTTCCCCCAATTTGCCAACAGAGGGTTGCGCTCAAATAAAAGCTCTGTCGCTTCGGATAATGCTTCTGCCGACATGCCTTGATTTTCCCAGCAGCGGATCAATCGACTGTTCTCCTTATCAGAGAGCAAGTCGCTCCAAAACACTTCGCAGGGAGATAAAAGATAATAGCAAACAGGCACATGTGAAGATAAGGAGCATAACATTTGATGCTGTTGTCTCGAAATGTAACTTAAAGCAAACAGATGGACGGTGATGTTTCCCTTTTTCCAAAAAAAGCTTTCTGGACCAACCTTGCCAACGATCCGCTTCCATAAAAGCTCCTGCCAGCCAGCCGGTTCCCCTTTTTGCCACCTTTGAAGCATTTTCCGCCCATATTTTTCATATTGGGCAAACAGAACTGCAAGCTGATCGGAAAGAGAAACAAGCCTTTTTTCCCCTTTGCCGGTGAGATTCTTTCGTCTCTTATCCAAAAGATGATCTTTAAGAGGCTTCCAAATTTCACTCTTCTCGCTTTTGAGTGCCTGGCGTATTTCTCTTTCAATACTCAAGGCCAGCACCACTCTAGAAGGCAATTGAAATGCATTCTCTTCCGGATCTTCCAGAAGCTTTTGAAGACGCTGCATTGCAGGCTCTAAAAATAAACATTCAATTCCTGCAGCCACCCCCAAATCCTCAGCCAGCTTAAGGGAAAGCCAGTTCTTCATTACCTTACTAGGGACAACGACAACCCTGATAGTGAACGGATCAGTATCTGACGTGAACAACTGTTCTTTAAGCCTCTGATACAGAATTTCAGTCTGGTTGCTTAGAAGAACTTGAATAGAAGGACTCATACCATTGATTCACAAACCAACGAGCCGAATGAAACAGAAGCCGGAACATGAATTTTATTGAAAAGACGTTTGAAAAACCTGGCTTCTTTTTCTTTAGCCCCTTTTTCAATCGACACCGGAATGATCGGAACAGCTAAACTTTGAAACGAATAAGAAGCTGCCAATTTTTCCCATTCAGTACAGACATCAGCATGATCGACAAAAATGCAAACAGAAACCCCTCGCTTCAACGTTTCTTTAATCTCATCCAAACGTTCATGCTTTAACGGTTCGATAGAGGGGATATTGACAATGCGAAGCATTTTATACAGCTTTTTCAACCATTTTGCATGCTCTTTCTCCCGTTCAACAAAAAACCGGAGCCGCTGCCTTTGCGCCCCCAAGAGAAGCAAGGTGTCATTCCAGGCTGTATGAGTACAGATATAGATAGCCGGAGAATCAGGAAGATTTTCTTCACCGGACAGTGTCGTGCGGAAATGAAGGCGGGATAAAAGCATTCCCACATAGCGGCAGGTATAATCAAAGTATTGAAACAGCATTGCAATCATCACAACGAGTGTGATTGCTCCCATAACGGTAAACCCTTTATCTGCATCAAAGCCGAAAACACCAGAGATGAGATACAGAAGCAAGGAAGCCAAAAGAACGCCGGCAAAGCTTAAAAAATTGGTTGCGGCAACCACTTGCCCTCGGTAATTTTTTGGACTACTGACCTGAATAAAAGAGTCGAGAGGAACGACAAACAACCCTCCTAAAACACCCAGCATAAAGATGACCGGGAGAACAAGAAGGAGGTGATCGGAGAAAAAATCCAATAGAAAGCTGGCTGCGGAGATTCCAAACCCTGCGACAGGGACAAGCCCAAGCTCAACAGATTCTCCTGAAATTTTCCCCGATAACAAAGACCCGACGCCTATTCCCAAAGCCATGACAAGGAAAAGATATCCGCCTTGAATGTCTGTCAGATGCAAAGTATTAACAGAGTAGGGGATCATGTTTAATTGGCCATACGCTCCGATAAAAAGAAAAAAGGCCGATCCCAGGATCGCTGTGAAAAGAGAGGGAATTTTTAATGTTTTTTTTAAAGTTTCTACAATCTCAACCATAAAAAAGACATTGAATCGTTTGTGAGAGCCGGAAGGGGGAGTGTACTCAATGCAAAAACTCGTGATCAAACCGATTAGGGAAAGAGTCCCGCAAAAAAGAGCGGCGAATAAAAAATTGCGGCTTGTGATATCCAGAAGAAACGATGCAAAAAATGTTCCCACAATAATTGCTAAAAACGTAAAGGAAGTCATCAAACCATTCGCATGAGAGATCTTTTCTGTCTTGACAAGCTCCGGAATAATCCCGTACTTGGAAGGTCCAAAAATTGCGCTTTGGGTTGCTAGAAGGAAAAGAGTCAGCCACGATCCCCAACGACTTTCAAAATAAAAAGCAGCAATTGCTCCGGCCATGACAAGCAACTCCAAAAGCTTCGTTAAAACGATGATGTTCCGTTTACTGAAGCGGTCTGCCAACATGCCTGAAGATGCTGAAAAAAGGAGAAAAGGGAGGACAAAAATCGCTCCGGACATTGAAAGAACCCAGTGGCTGTCTTGAATCCCATCCAGCTGCAGAAAAAAAAAGACAATGAGCAGCTTGAAAATATTATCGTTCAAGGCCCCTAAAAACTGCGTAACATTGAGATAGGTAAAAGAAGAGAGTCTCCGAATTTTTTCGGAAGAAACCTCTTTAGTCGATAGTGCTTTTAATTTTTTTTTCATCATTTAACTAGAACATATTAGGAAGGCATCATACCAAAAATTCTTCTAAAAATCAAATGGATGCCGCTAATGATTCCAAATAGCCGTGTGGGAATAGGAAGCTATCCCGATACTCAAGAAAATAGGCGATGGTAGTCATCTTGGAGCCTGACAATATCGTCTTCACCCAAGTAGTTTCCCGATTGAACCTCGATCATTTCGAGCAGAGTGTTTCCTGGATTTTCTAACCGATGAACTTCCCGCACAGGAATGAATGTCGATTCATTCTCATAAACGAAAAACTCCTCTTTTCCTCGAGTGGCTTTAGCTGTCCCTCTGACAACGACCCAATGTTCAGCGCGATGATGATGGTACTGCAAAGAAAGCTTGCTCCCCGGCTTAACGGCAATTTTCTTTACTTGATAGCGGTCCCCCACGATCAACGATTCATAAAATCCCCATGGACGGTAATGACGTTCATGCTTTTCAACTTCCGTACGCTTCGCATCTTTGAGGCGCTGTACAGTAGATTTAATCTGATCTGCATGCGATTTATCAGCAATCAAGATTGCATCTCCTGTATCAACCACAATCAAATCTTTGACTCCAACCGCAACAACAAATTTTTTTTCTGAACGTAAGTAGCAATTCCGAGTATCAATGGCCTCGACATCTCCAATACAGACATTTCCAGCCTTATCCTTATCGGAGTTTTCCCAAATCGATGGCCAAGAACCGATATCCGACCAATCGAAACGAGCAGGAACAACAGCTCCAATGGAAGTTTTCTCCATAACGGCATGATCAAAAGAGATATTCGGACACTCTGCAAACACTTCGCTGGCGAGACGAATAAAGCCCAAATCTTCATTTGAATTTTCAAGTGAACGTCTAGTGAAATGGAAAATATCAGGAGCCAACTTCTCCAACTCTCCCAATATTGTAGAAGCTTTTCCCATGAAAATACCGCTGTTCCAATAATATTGGCCCGAACAGATCAACTCTTCAGCTTTATCTTTTGAAGGTTTTTCAATAAATTTTTCAATTTTTTGTCCATCAGCTTTGATATATCCATACTCGGAAGAGGGGAAAAAAGGAGTGATGCCAAACGTCACCAATTTCCCCTCTTCGGCCAATGGAGCCGCTTTTTCGACAGTGCATCGAAAACCATCCGCATCTTTGATGAGATGATCGGAAGGACAAACAAGAAGAACTGGATCTTTCTCAAGTGCAAAGAAAGCTGCAACGCCGATTGCTGGCGCTGTATTGCGACCCAATGGCTCTAAAATGATGCTTTGAGAAAAAATTCCCATTTCCTCAAATTCGTCTCTTACCATAAATCGATGCTCTTCATTACAAATGACCGTAAGAGACGAAGCGTCTTTGATCGAATGAAGCAGAGTAGCAGTTTCTTGTAAAAGGGTTCTGGAAGAAAAAATTTTATGGAATTGCTTGGGCATCGATTGGCGCGACATCGGCCATAGGCGAGTTCCCTCTCCACCGCATAAGATCACAGGATAAATATTCACAAACCTTCCCTTTCCGTGCTGAGACGATATTCATAAGTGCGATTAAACACTCCCCAATCGGGTTTCTTCCGCGTTCCATCTATCCAACCTTTCCATTTGCTCATCTGTGCGCCAAAGCTCAAGGTTGCCGTTGCCTGGATTAACAACGAACGCTCAGAATGGAAATTTATTGCAAGAACTTTGCTTACAAAGTACTAGAGAACGGTTGCCCACTCTTAGTTGGGTAAGTTCATAGACCTTGGTCTTGGATACGTTGTTGATAGATTAACCAATGGATGCGGTTGACTTCTCTATCTATTTCGGAAAAATTTTCTAATAATTGTTCTTTTCTTAATGAATCCATCAATTCTTCTTTATTGAACAGGTGATAGCCATACTTTAAATGGTTCCATAAACGCCATCCTATAACATAATATTTTTTTGTTAGCGATTCCTTTAAATGATTGTCAGAAAGAACCGAATGACTGGTTGTTGGCACAGCAGCCAAAGAAGCAATATCACCACTACCGGGAAGAATATTTAAAAGTTCTACAATAATTTCTATAGCGCAATTGGGATCGAAAGTATTCGAATCAGCGTAAGCATATTTAGGATGAATATAAATTTTTCGAATTTCTCCTTCTTTCATTTCAGTCATCCCTCTGGAAAGACCTGGAACAAGATGAGAAAGCTCAAAAACCTGTTTTTTCCCACACGATTCGGGAAAAAGATTGTTAAACTTAAAAATAAGGTAGTTGATTCTTACACGAACTGAAGAACTTAACAATGTTTGACCATCGCCTTCTTTAACAACTTGATAAAACAATTCGGAGGGAGTAATAATAGAAATATTTTTTTCATTCGATTTTTCCAACATCCACTTTTCTGAAGCAATCAAATTCTGTTGCGACTTCCATTGCCTTTCTTGCAAACCAGCAGAAAAAAACGCTTCATATTCTTCTTCCGATACAGCCACATTGTGGCTTGAAGCCTCAATTCCCTCGATAATAGCGTCAAGGTATTTTTGATCGGGGAGATTTTTTTTGATTTCGTAAGCAATTAAATCTGAAGGAGTTGTTTTTTGAGAAGACTCAGAAAAACAATAGGAAAAGAAAGTTATAACCATAACCAGCAAGGAAAACAAATAGCGTTTTGTCGAGGTCATTCAAAAATCTCCTGAAGGATTTTTTCTAGAAAACAATCGCTTTCTAAAAGAGCTTGAATCTTTGAGGAGTGCGTTTCATATGCCTTAAGAATTTGATCTGTTTCTTCATCATTTTTGTTAAAAACAGAAAATAACGGAATTTTTTCACACCCCATTTTTCGTGAAGATAACTGTTTATCGCAAAGGAATTGATACTCTTGCAAAAGAGTTGAAAAGTTAAATGCCGGATTAGTTTCAAATGATGGCTCAAAATCAAACCCCATATACCGTCCTTTAAAAGGATCGGAAATTTGCAATCTTTCGAATCGATTTTTTAGAGGAAGAAGCTCCCTACTGTTTAGCGAACGGGCAATACATTCGATCCTACGATAATGCAAGCTATTTTGAGTACCAAACCCCAGAGCAATTCCCAACAAGGCGTAGTCACTCAAAAAATCTTTAGAATTGTCTCGCAAAATATCTATTAACGTTGTTTCTGTAACATCAGGGCCCAAGACGTACTGAAAAAGAATTAAATTTTTTTCCACTACTTCTTGTAATTTATCAGGATTGATCCAGATCAGATGCCTCCATTCAGGATACAAGCTATCAGGGTGATCTTTAAACGAAATGATTAAACGAGCAGAATTGAGCGAGGCAAAATAGCGCTGCCAGACAAGGCTTCCCTCCCAAAGATTTACAGATTTTTCATGCCTTTTCCCCCCGATCCATTCAAGTATGCATTTTGGGTTGTGCATGATTCCTTCAGAACAAACAGGTTTAGAGCCAAAAAGAACAAACCCGCCTTCAGAGTCTTCGAGCATCGTTTTGAAATAAATTTCGAGAGATTTTTTTTCTGTGGTAGTCAAGGATTGGAGGGTCTGCTTCCATTTTGGAATGGCATCATCAGCATGAATTGCCGATAAATGAAATACAAATAAAAAAGCTACCTGTATTCTCAACCGGAGAAAAGGAAAAAATTTCATTATAATTTTTCAAAATTTTTAAATATTTTTCGATTTTTTCAATATATTTTATAAAAAAGACCAGACAAGCCTTGAGGAACTTGAGTTCTGATACTCAAACAAATCAAAACTTACCAAGGTCTTTTTATTCGAATTTGTTCAATCTTTGGGCTTCACATTTAATTATATGGACAGTCTATGCCGGTGCATCCACCATCTGGCCCTGCATAAGGATGTCCGTTAGGACAATCGCCATATATTCCTGCCATAATAAATATTCCTAGATCATCTTGATACAGAGCATCAAGTTTGAAAAAACAATCATCTTCTATGACGAATAGTTGCCCATCAACAACCTCAAGAGATTCAGTCGAAATATATTTTTTATTTTTTAGTTGGGGATCTTCTGTACTAGCAAAACTAAATGAAATGCTTAATAGAGAGATAAGAAAAAAAATACTTGAACTGCTTCATTTTGAAAACCTTCTTTTTCAATTGTTCTGGGGTGTGTTTACCAAACTTTATCCATATTCAAAAAAATCAAATATGAAAAAATGTTAATGAAAAGGATTTTAATCCTAAGAATTAATTTGTGTCTAGGATGTACTTCATATTTCAATGGTTGACATCATTAACTCTCAGGTTTTCACTACTATTCACACCCCCCTATTCCGGGCCTAAGCGATATTCGTAGGCGCGGTTAAACACTCCCCAATCGGGTTTCTTCCGCGTTCCATCTATCCAACCTTTCCATTCACTCATCGGTTCTCCAACGATTCCCAAATCATCTGTGCGCCAAAGCTCAAGGTTGCCGTTGCCGGGATTAACAACGAAGGAAAAATAGTTTTTTACCCAGTTGGTATCGGCAAAAACAAAAGGTTTTGGAAGAGCAAATCCCTCTTGCTGAGCAATCTCAGCAATCAGTTTAGGATAGTTGACACTCCCTGTCGTTTCTAACTTAACCAGCATCATTAGGGATCTGACGATCTCTTGCAGCCCTTTTGCGCTGACAAATTTGGGAGCAGATATTTTTCCTGATAACTGCTCGCAAAGTGAAATGGCCTGTTTTTTTTCCTCATCTGTCAGCTCAACGAGCCGCTCTATGATCCGCTCCACCCGTTCGACAAGCTGATAGCCTGGAGTTAAAGGAAGGGTAGAAAAAAGCACGCTATCGATCTGCTGCGCACTGATGCACCCCCTTCCTCCAATCTGAAGCCCTCGCGTTACTTCAATAGTATCGACCATGTGATAACGGAAATCTTGAGCACTCATCGAACCGCCGATCGCATAAAACGTTTGTTTAAAGTAAGGACGGATATTCGGATGAACATATTCCATTAATTCATCAACAATGAACTTCATCTTCTCATCATCAAGATAAATGCTCCTGACAAAATCCTCAGCAGGTTTTACATATCTGTCCCGCACCCAGGAAAATGTATAATCAGAGCTTTTCCATCCTTCCCGAAAATCGGGAAATCCAGGTTTGAGCAAAAAGGCGTGAGTCGGAGAATGCATCAAAAACGATTTATTTTCTTCCGCAAGAACTTCATCGAGAACCTGCTGCGGAGCTTCTTTTACACAATCGATCAGAAAAATCATCAGCTCCATCGCATTTTCTACCCATCGCGACAAATCCTTCGGCTTTTCCCCCAATCTAAAGTAACAGCTAATCAAAGTCGTTATCGCTCCCCCAGATGTGTAAACCCAAGGCTTTTTTTGAATTTTTTCCATATTTTTCAATGGATCCCGTACAATGGGGGCGCCATGGACGTGCGCCATTCGATGGAATGCCGATTCAAGGAATTCCTCAGAACGGATGTGGGTCACAATCCGCGTCGTGATCTCTGCAAGATCTCCCTCAAACTCTTTCATTTCATCCGAAGCGGACAACTCCCTCTCTGCAGCAGTAAAAAAATTCACAAGAGCATCGATAAATTCTGTATGATTGTGGATCAACGCCCACTGGGAAGTATTGCTTCGCCCATACTTATAGAGCAGCCTGAATCCAGCTGGGCTATCATCATAAGGTCCGGACGTCACTTCGTGAATATCAGGATCGTACACCTCTTGGAAATATTCAGGGAACAGGCGATAGTACCAATCGATCAGCACATCGTAAAGCTGGCTGTAGCGGCGCGCTTTCATGTGCCATTTATCTCTCAAAGCTTCAATGGAATAAAACTCATTTGCCTTTGATTGATACTCTATTCTCACCCATTGCGCATCTTTTTCCGATCCGACGCTGCGGGACCTGCGGCGTAAATACTGCAGCTGATTGTACAGCACCTCATACTCTTCCTGATATCTCCCGACTTTTTCATTGCACTCTTCAAGAAGACGGTTAATCACTTCATACAAACGGGGACCGATCCCTCCGGCATCTTCTGGCTTAAGCCCAAGGCTTGAATAAAGGTTCCATTTCGTAAACTGCGCTTTTGTTTCTGCAAAAGAAGCAAGCGTGAACTCCCAGGTTTTAAGCAACGCATTTTCCGAAAGCGATTTAAAATGGTTTTTTGCCTGTTCAAAAGCGGATAGAAATTGGCGGCAGCGATCCGACTTTCCAGCAGACGCCCCCCTTTCTTTCACAACATGCATCATCAAGCTGTCGTGCACAATTCCTTTTGGCCGAAGCAAAAATTCTTCGACATCTTCTTTAATGAGTTCGAAATAGCGCAGCAAAATTTTTTCTAAAACCTGCTCAGCGTTTGCATAAAACCACCCTCCTGGAGCATCCCAGGTTTCCAAAACAGCTTTAATCAGCTCTTTCAACACCACAAATTGATCATTTAAATGTAGCCGTTCATCGATCGCTCCCACATTCACAAGCGCCCGCAACAACCCGGGAGAGCTCCAAATGCCAGGCTCATCGAAATTCATGTTCTGACTGAAAAGGAAGATCTTCCGCAACTCGCCGGCTCCCCAGCTATAACTGATCGGAACCGCATACTCCTCTCCTTCAACAACTCTTCTCAGGCGTCCTGTAGCAAACATTTCCTGAATATCTTTTAATAAAACTTCAGGCTGCTCCCCTTGGACAATAATCGCCGGAGCCGTGGCAAAACACGATCCGACGTTTTGCCGCAAATAACAAAGCCACGCAGCTAAAGCCGCCTGGCGAGCATGAACATCTGTGATCATCGTTTTCTGAGGAAGCTGCAGTGTATCTCTAATGATCTGTTCTGCGATTTTGTGCATGTTCGGCCGGGTAATCAACAGCAGCTGCCTTTCAATTTTCGGATTGTCCTGCAAGTATTGCAAACTCTTAAGAATGTGTTCGTTTCTTACTGCATCATATTGCCTGTCCGGACCCAATGGATAGACAAATTTTTTTGCTGCTTTCAGAGCTTCTTCAAGCGTTTTCTTATCCAAAAAACCTTCATCGTTTATCAGAAGACGAGCCAACCGGCGCGTTTTTAACTGGTTTCTTACAGAACAACTCTCTTGTAAAAAGGAAATATCAAGCTGTTGGGAAAGCTTCGTATACTCTTTTCCAAAGAGCTGATCAACTTCTAATCTGCGCCGATTTTTCCCGGCTTGATACACAGCACGATGAACCTCAGCATAAAAGCGAGGATCTTCCAAAGGAAGATTGATCTCCGATAAAATATTATCCGACATAAAACCTAATTTTAGTACAAATATACCGAAATCCGTCGATTTTATAAAGAATCTCCATGAACCAAAAAAGCTATTTGTGTAAAATCACGCGAAGGAAATTTATTCAAATCAAAACGGAACACAATGAAAATTACACTCCGAGACAATTCCACTATTGAGACCCCCAATGGCAGCTCTGCCAAAGATTTAGCCAACCAACTGAATCTCAAAGGGCCTGAACAAGCGTTAGCAGTCAACATCAATGGAAAAAACGTTGATTTGGCAACCCCTTTAAATGACGGCGACCTTGTGGTCTTCTGGTCGTTTGACGATCGGGAAGGAAAAGAGATCTTTTGGCATACGTCGGCGCATGTCCTTGCACAAGCTGTCCTTAGAATTTATCCCGATGCAAAACCAACCATCGGCCCTCCAATCGAAACAGGCTTCTATTATGATTTTGCCGATCTGAGCATTTCTGAAAACGACTTTGAGAAAATCGAAAATGAGATGAAAAAAATCGTCAAAGAAAATTATCAATCCGAACGGGAAGTGTTCAACACTAAGAACGAAGCGAAAAGCTCTTTTGCCAGCAATCCCTATAAATGCGAGATGATCGACGGTTTTAGCGAGGAAGAGGAGCTTTCCGGCTACCGCCAAGGAGAATTTTTCGACCTTTGCCGCGGTCCTCATTTGCCTAATTTAGGGAAAATCAAAGCCTTCAAACTTACTAAGACATCCGGCGCCTACTGGCGTGGAAACTCGGAAAACGAAATGCTGACACGCATCTACGGCGTGTCATTTCCAGACAGAGCGCTTTTAAAAGAGTATCTGCATCAAATGGAGGAAGCAAAAAAAAGAGACCACCGCGTGATCGGCTCTAAACTCGACCTTTTTTCCTTTAAGGAGGAAGCTGCGGGAATGCCATTCATCCACCCCAAAGGAATGACAGTCTGGACAGAATTGACCAACTATCTAAGGGAGTGTCTTGGCTCGGCAAACTACGTCGAAATCAAAACGCCAATCATGCTTTCCAGAGGGTTGTGGGAAACCTCAGGCCATTGGTTTAACTACCGCGAAAACATGTTTACCTCTGAAATCGAAGATCATGATTATGCAATTAAACCGATGAATTGCCCGGGATGCATGCTTTACTACAAAAGTCATGTGCACAGCTATCGGGAGCTCCCATTGAGAGTGGCTGAAATCGGAAACGTTCACCGCTACGAACCTTCAGGAGCTCTTTCCGGACTCTTCCGCGTACGGAGCTTTCACCAAGATGACGCCCACATTTTTATGAAGCCTTCCGATATCGAGGGAGAAATCCTTTCTCTCCTCAACCTATTCGAAAAACTTTACTCTACATTCGGCCTAAGTTATCACCTGGAACTTTCAACCAGGCCGGAAAAAGGAACCATCGGCACAGATGAAGAATGGGAACAAGCAACCGCCGGGCTTAAAAACGCTTTGGATAAATGGGGCCACGATTACAAAATCAACGAAGGAGACGGCGCGTTTTACGGGCCGAAAATCGACTTCCATATCCGAGACGCTATCAACCGCACATGGCAGTGCGGAACAATCCAGTTAGATATGGCTCTTCCACAACGCTTTGCGCTTGAATACACCGCTTCTGACGGTGAACGCCACCGCCCGGTGATGCTTCACAGAGCCATTTTTGGTTCAATTGAACGCTTCATGGGAATCTTGATCGAACACTTTGCCGGAAAGTTTCCCTTGTGGATAAGCCCTTTGCAAGCGCGCATTCTCACAGTTGCCGACAGACATGAACCCTACGCGCATGAATTAATGCAGAAACTTAAACAACAAGGATTTAGAGTCGATATCGATGCTACAGGAGAGTCTGTGAGTAAAAAAGTGCGCACCGCTCAATTGACGCAAATTAACTACATCTTGACAGTGGGTGATAAAGAGATGGAGCATAAGACTCTCAATCTGCGTACAAGAGACAATGTCGTCCATGGAGAAATCGATCTGGAAGCGTTTATCATCGCATTGAAGAAAGAGAAAGAGGAAAGAAGTTTAAAGTCTCCCTTTCACAAACAGGAGTCGTAATATGGCAACCCGAAAGAAAATAGCGATCGCGATCAGCAGCTTTAAAGGGGGAACGGCAAAGACATCCACAGCCCTTCATATAGGTTCCGCTTTGTCGCAATTCCATAAACAGAAGACACTCCTTATCGACTTCGATGCCCAGGCAAATTTAACGACAGGGCTGGGTTTTGATCCAGATGAGCATGACAGTCTTGCTCCAGTTCTCCAGGGAAACAAAGAGGTCAAAGAGGTCATCCTGCCGACAAACGTCAAAAACCTCGATATCATTCCGGCAGACACTTGGCTGGAGAGAGTCGAAGTCACCGGTTCACTAGCCGCTGACCGCTATTCTCATGAGCGTCTGCATGATATCATCGAACCCCTCGATTATGATGTAGTGATCATCGACACCCCGCCTTCTCTTTGCTGGCTGACAGAATCCGCCATGATTGCTGCAAAGCACACGCTGATCTGTTCCACTCCTGAATTTTACAGCGTCAAAGGGCTCGAAAGGCTTTCTCAATTTATCGAGAGCATCGGCCAACGGCACCCTTTAAATGTACTTGGTGTCGTGTTGTCATTCTGGAACCAAAGAGGAAAGAGCAATACAACCTTCCTTGACGTGATCGAAAAGACATTTCCCCAAAAAGTACTAAAGACTAAAGTTAGACGGGATATCGCTGTTTCCGAAGCCTCTATTTTTGGAAAACCTTTGTTTGAAACAGCTCCCAAATCAAGAGCAGCGCAAGACTACAAGACACTTTCTAAAGAAATCTTAGACAGGCTTTAGATGTAAAGCCGCTTTACATGGCGATAGCCGACTCAAGAGGAGATACGATGTCAGACGTCAACCAGCTACTGACCAAACGATTGAACAAGACCGAAAAATCATCCAAAATGGCGGAGATGGCCAAGCAGTCCGCACGGGGAAACCTTTCCAGTTTTTCCGGAATTTTCACAGTTTCTGAACTCAATCAGGGTGAAAAAGATTTCATCGAAGCCATCCTCTACGAATACTCGACAGGAAAAGGAAGCATCAATACCGACTTTTCCGAGCTGGTTGCAATCACATCGGAGGTCAAAGCGATCAACCATCAGGCAGCGCTGCTGCATGGGGAAAGAATCAAAAAGGCGCAAAGGGTCCTAACAAACTATCAAGAAGGGGCTTTCACATCCTGGTTGATAGCCGCATATGGCAATAGGCAAACACCTTATAATTTCCTCCAATACTATGAATTTTACTCCTTGATGCCCAAAGGACTTCACCCTCAAATCGAGGCGATGCCAAGGCAAGCGGTCTACACGCTCGCAAGCCGAGAAGGGGAATTGGAAAAAAAGCAGCAGATCGTTGAAAATTATAATGGAGAGACAAAGTCTGAGGTGCTGCACCTTATCCGAGAAACCTTTCCTCTGGAAGACCATGACAAGCGCAGAAGGAATATAGGGGAATCGACCATCAACAGCCTTTACCGATTAATCCAAAACGTCAAAAGCCGCAACGCCCGGATCACCAAGTCGCAGAAAAACGCGATTTTCGAAATGATCGATGAATTCAAAGAGTGGGTTGAGGAATGCAAAACGAGATAGCGGATCTTTATCAATCGCCTTTAACATCTCGTTACGCAAGCGTTGAGATGTCCCGCCTGTTTTCTCCTCAGTTCAAGCACTCTACTTGGAGACGCCTATGGGTGGCCCTTGCAGAATCGGAAAAGGAGCTAGGATTAGACATTTCCCAGAAGCAAATTGATGAGATGACCTCCTGTATTGAATCCATAGACTTTGGCTTAGCTCATCGGTATGAAAGCCAGCTCCATCACGATGTCATGGCTCACATCTATGCTTATGGAGACCAGTGTCCTTCCGCTAGGTCAATCATCCACCTTGGAGCCACATCCTGTTTTGTTACAGACAACACTGACACGATTCAAGCCAAGCAAGCGCTTTCCCTTCTGATTTCACGACTCAAGCAGGTGATTACAAATTTAGCAGACTTTTCCTTGCGGAATAAAGAAACAGCCTGTTTGGGATTTACCCATTTTCAACCCGCTCAGTTGACAACAGTAGGAAAACGGGCATCTCTTTGGACTCAAGACTTGTTTATGGATTTAGAAGAGTTGAGCTATAGAAAAAGCCGTCTTCGTTTTCTTGGTGTTAAAGGCGCAACAGGCACTCAAGCCTCATTTCTTTCCCTATTTAATGGGAACCACGACAAGGTCAAACAGTTGGATGAGAGAGTCTCTGAGAAAATGGGATTTGACCGGCGATTCCCCGTTTCAGGTCAGACCTACACCCGTAAACAAGACACACAAACGTTGAATGCAATGGCGGATTTAGGAGCTAGCTGCCACAAGTTCGCGACAGATCTTAGATTGCTTGCCGGCCTTAAGGAACTGGAAGAGCCGTTTGAAAGTCATCAGATCGGCTCATCGGCCATGCCATATAAACGCAATCCAATGCTTTCTGAAAGAATTTGCTCATTGGGGCGATTTTTGATCTCTCTTTCACAAAACGGTGCCTACACTCATGCGACGCAGTGGCTTGAAAGATCTCTTGACGATTCCGCCAACCGTCGGTTGTCGCTTGCCGAGTCCTTTTTGACAGCAGACGCTCTACTGATTCTCATGGAAAAAGTAACAAAAGACTTAGTTGTCAATAAAGCAATCATTGACAAGCACATCGCAGAAGAGCTTCCTTTTATGGCAACAGAGAACATTTTGATGTCGGCAGTCAAAAAAGGTGGTGATCGTCAATCATTGCATGAAAAGATCCGTATCCACAGCCAGGCTGCTGCGGATGGCATCAAGCAAAGAGGAGAGCCTAATCATTTACTTGAACGGATCAAAGCAGATAACGAGTTTGGCTTGACAAGTGAAGACATTTCCGATCTTATTGACGTCAAAACGTTTATCGGCCGCTCTCCCGAACAGGTGAAAGAGTTTATCAGGACCGTGAAAACCCAACTGGAGGAATTCTCATGATTGGAAGCGCTGAAGTTATTGTCATCTTATGTTTAATTCTTCTTCTTTTTGGTGGAAAGAAGTTGCCTGAATTTGCCCGCAGCTTAGGCAAGGGGATTAGAGAGTTCAAGCGTGCAGTTCATGGAGAAGAAACGACAGACGACAACGATGGAAAGCAGTAACGATCATTTTTGGGGGCATGTCGATGCCCTGCGATCGACTTTAATCCGCGTCCTAGCGACAATAGCGCTGGCCATGAGTGTTGTCCTTTTCTTTCATCGCCCAATCATCGATTTTTTTACCTCCCCTCTGGAATCTAGCGCAATCAAGACAGAATCGATCACCCAATCTAAAATCACCAATACAAGCAGTAACCCCGTTTCCTATTATTTGCAGCATGACAACCGTTATCTCGTCCTTGCTCCCAATGAATCCCTGACCGTGACGGAAACCCACCCTCCGAAGCTTGCTATTTTTAGTCCTTCCGAAGGATTAACAACGATTTTGAAGGTTTGCTTTTGGGTGGGAGCTGCATCTTCTGCTCCCATCTGGCTTTACTGGATTTATCTCTTTGTAGCGCCGGCCCTACACACTTCCGAGAAGAGGCTTTTTATTCCATTTGCTCTCTTTTCTCTATGTTTTTCACTTTTGGGGGTAACATTCTGTTATCTATTCACCATACCGATCGCGAACCAGTACTTGAACGGATTTAATGCCAAGCTTGGCATGAATGTTTGGGGTTTAGAACACTACCTGAACTACACTCTAATTTTGTTAGCCGCCAATGCCATCGCTTTTGAGGCTTGTGTTGCGCTATTCTTTTTGGTGCATTACGGGAAAATTTCTGAAAAGGGAATGAGTAAATACCGCAAGCATGTGATCGTTTCAATTTTTACACTAAGCGCAATTCTCACTCCTCCGGATGTGTTTACTCAAGTGATGATGGCCTTGCCTTTGATGGGATTTTACGAACTCGGCATCGTTTATGCACGGATCAGGCGTAAATCCCGTTGTTCACAAATTTTGACCCATGATTGATATCCATATTTCCTCTACTCACTATCTATGAGAAATGGTATAAAAACTTGCATGAGGTAAAAGGGTAGGAAGTTCGAATCCTCTCACCCAGATTTTTTCACTCAATTTCTTAAAGGAAGTTTTAGTTTATGTGCTGATTTGCTATGATCCCGTCGCATACAAATCAACATTTTTTTGAGAAATAAAATGACTCCACAATACCTCTATAAAATCCTCCCTGTAGAAAATTGGAAAAAAAGTCGAGGTATGGACTCGGCTAAACTAACCGATGCCGATCAAGATTTTATTCATTTCGCAAGAGAAGATCAGCTTGATAGAATCGTAGGCAAATATTGGGATAAAGTTCCAGAATATGTCATTTTGAAAATTGATATAGCAAAATTACCTGGAAAATTGATCTTTGAAGCTAATCCTGGTGGAGAAAACAAATATTACCATCTTTATGGTGGCTCCATTCCATTAGAAGCTGTGATTGAATCAAAAATCATAAAAAAATAGAAACACAGTGGCCTTGCCCATTGTAAGGTCTTTAACTAGAAGTTCCTGTTATTTGCAGCGCATTCTTGCTAGAATGCAAACCTTCACGGAGCTGGCCAGCCAGCTCGTTCGGCGTCAATCTTACAAGGGCGCTATGCGATCGGATTGAACCGTATTCATGAACCCACTTTCCGACAATCCTTCTCGCGTCGGATATGTTTAAAAACCAATACGATACACCTTTTTGTGATTGATTTTCATTCCTTCACAAGAACGATGAGCCCCAACAAACACATGCCCGCCGCTCGCCTCTCTTATGTCGAACCACAAGAATCCGCACGCATATCTTTCTGGATTAATGTGTTACCACTTTCGCGAGACAATATCCTTCAAATTGGCTTTCCATCCGATTTTTGAAGTCGGTTCGGTATATAGGAAGCAGATCAACAGAGCTTGAACCAGAATTAGATAGTTTTTTATTTAGATAGATTCTTAAATCTTAATTGACTAAGAATTAGCAATTCAATAGATTGCTTAAATCTTAGAGACGAAGAGTAAAAAAATTCTCAAAAAATGAAAAAGCATGAATATAAAAACCGCTAAATGTTTAGGTCCTGTAGCAGACCTGGAAAAACACCTTCCAGTGGATTGGTGGCGCTCCATTTTTAATTCCATTTATCTAAAAACAGATGCCGACGTCGTGGAAAACGATACAGCAACTGCACACGAAATCGATATCTTTCTTAATTTCTCCAAAATAGAACCCTCAGATCATATACTCGATCTTTGCTGCGGACAAGGACGCCATAGCCTTGAGTTAGCTAAACGCGGTTACCGCTTTATTACAGGAATTGACAGATCCAGGTATTTAATCCGCCTTGCCCGCAGCAGATCTCAAAAGCTCGGATATCCCATTAAATTCTCAGAAGGCGATGCCAGAAAAATCAAACTGGCAGACCAGTCGATGGATTGCGTGATGATGATGGGAAATTCTTTTGGATACTTTGAGCAAGAACGCGATGATCTAAAAGTTTTAAAAGAAGCCAATAGAGTTTTGTGCGAAGGGGGATTGCTCTACCTTGACGTGACAAACGGCGCCTGGATGAAAGAAAACTACGAAAAAAGATCTTGGGAATGGATCTCTGAAGAGCTGATGGTTTGCAGAGAACGCCATTTGGCTACCGATCTATGCAGGCTGATTTCTCGAGAGCTTGTGACACATGCAGAAAAAGGTGTGATTGCAGATCAATTTTACGCAGAGCGTCTTTACTCATTTGAAGAACTAAAATCTTTACTCTTAGCTGCCGGCTTTGAAAATATTGAACAACAAGATTCCCTCAAAGGAGAATCTTTTCGCAATCAAGATCTTGGCATGATGGCAAACCGCATCTTGATCACAGCAATAGCCCCCAAAAAAAGAAAGCCGGCGACCCGCAAAAACCCTTTCAAAATTCCTTGCACAGTTTTACTCGGAGACCCGCGCATACCCGATGCCATTAAACGGGACGGACAATTTAATCTCGAAGATTTCCATACAATCAATCAAATGAAAGAAGCTCTTAAAAAGATAGAGAACTTTCAATTTTCCTGTTTCGATGATCATAAAAACCTTATCAGAAAGTTCTCCCAAAACCCTCCGCCCTTTGTGATGAACTTATGCGATGAAGGATGGAACAATGATCCTTTTATGGAGCTACATCCAACAGCTTTGATGGAAATGTTAAAAATTCCTTACACAGGAGCCGGCCCCGAGTGCTTATCGATCTGCTACAATAAGTCGACAGTCCGGGCTATTGCCCAATCCATGGATGTGCATGTTCCCAGCGAAATTTGGATTGATCCGTCCAATCATTCAGCAGCGATTCCAAGTATTTTCCCTGCTTTAATTAAGCCTGCATATGGGGATAGCTCGATTGGCATCACACAAAATGCTGTCGTCTATTCAGCAGAAGAGCTTGTCACCTACTTTGACAACCTAAAAGCACAAATGCCCAACATTCCTATCTTGATCCAAGAATTTCTAGATGGAAGAGAATTTAGCGTTGGAGTGATTGGAAATGGAGTTTCTTTAGAAGTTTTGCCTATTCTCGAAGTCGACTATTCCGGCCTGCCTGAAAACCTGCCCAAAATTTTAGGATATGAATCTAAGTGGCATCCCGAATCGCCGTACTGCACACATATACGCTATCACCAAGCACATCTTGATGAAAGCCTGGCAAGAGATTTAATCGATACATCCATCAACCTTTTCCAAAGGTTAAAATGCAGAGATTATGCACGTTTCGATTTCCGTATGGATTCTCAAGGAGAAGCTAAACTTTTGGAAGCTAATCCGAATCCGGGATGGTGCTGGGATGGGAAAATGGCATTAATGGCAGAATTTGCCGGTATCCAATATCACGAATTACTGGAAAAGATCTTAAAAGCTGCAGCTGAACGTTATCCGTATTTAGAGCATGCAGAAACAGATAGCTTTTCGAATAAGGCAGCTCAAAAGCTTAAGAAAAGCTAAAATCTGCGATTGGCTGTAATTAGAGCGCGTCCTCAATTAGCTAAACACGCCCTAATTTACAGCCAATCGCAGATAGAGCTCTATATTTAAAAAATTTTTAAAGAGAGATTGCTTTGTTTGAAAAACTTCGCTATATATTTGGTAATGAAAGACCAAAAAAATTTCGAAAAAACTGTTAAATATTTAACAAAAGCAACCTCCATTCTTTGTTTTTTCTCAATGCTCACAGCCAGTCTTCATGCTTCAAACCTAGAAGACTGTTCAGGGCCGCAATGCACTCAATCAAAACACCCTGAAGCTCCAGCAGAAACGTTTGGCAGAAGCTACGTGATTCAAATTGCACGCGAACTTTCCCGTAAACCGTATGCCGCTTCAGAAAATACCCTGCCTTCCTGTCTAAACGATCTCTCGTATGATGAATTTAGGAAGATCCGCTATAA
The DNA here is from genome assembly GCF_000092785.1 of Waddlia chondrophila WSU 86-1044. Classification (NCBI taxonomy): domain Bacteria; kingdom Pseudomonadati; phylum Chlamydiota; class Chlamydiia; order Parachlamydiales; family Waddliaceae; genus Waddlia; species Waddlia chondrophila. The sequence goes on along the minus strand of NC_014225.1, from coordinate 11,844 downwards.
GCCGGACTCTGCTATTTGGAAGGGAGAAGATCTTCCGTTTCAACTACAGCTTCTACACCGCAGCTCCTATTTCAAAGATAAAGTTGATATCGCCATCATTGAAGGAAATCAAATCGTTCCCATTCCCTATAATAAAAATTTATTCACCTTTGAGGACGAGGTCAAATGCGAGCTGACACCAGAAGAAAAAGAGATCGGATACAGTGGATTCAGAATTCATTTTCCGCTTAACACTCCTGATTATTTCGATGAACTGATTGTCTTTCAAGGAGCGACCTATTTCAGAGCTCTAGGCAGAGGAAACTCTTATGGAATTTCAGCTCGAGGGCTAGCGCTCAAAACAGCAGAACCCACCGGAGAAGAGTTTCCTCTTTTCAAAGCTTTTTGGATAGAAAAGCCGGCGAAAGAAGCTGACAGAATCATCGTTCATGCACTTTTAGACAGCCCAAGCGTCACAGGCGCCTACCGCTTTACGATTATTCCAGGAGAGAACACGATCGTTGAAGTGGAAACAACTCTCTTCCCTAGGGTTGAACTGACAAAAACAGGATTTGCTCCACTTACTAGCATGTTTTTTCATTCCATGAACGGTCGCGGCCAAGTCGATGATTTTCGTCCAGAAGTCCACGACTCTGACGGCCTTTTAATCATCAATGGCAAAGGAGAACATCTTTGGCGTCCTCTATCCAATCCCAAACAACTGCAAGTCAGCGCATTTTTGGACAAATCAGTCCAAGGATACGGCTTGATGCAAAGAGAGCGCTCTTTTCGAAGCTACGAAGACCTTGAATCCCATTATGAAAAACGCCCCAGTTTATGGATTTTACCTGAAGGAAATTGGGGAGATGGATCTGTTGTACTTGTTGAAATTCCGACAGACTCAGAAGTTCACGACAATATCGTAGCCTTTTGGCAAAGCAAGGATCCTTTAAAAGCCGAAAGCGAGTTTCACTATTCTTATCGTATGATATGGGGCTTCCACCCTGTAGAAAAAAACTCGCAGATCTTTGTTAGCCGAACAGCAAGAGGGCGTGCAGATATTTTTAAACCTTCAAAAAGCCGTTTATTTATTATCGACTACGAAGTTCCGAGAGAAAAGCCCGAAAAAATGCCAGAGCCCATCGTCAGTGCATCTTCAGGAAAAATAAGCAATGTTGTTCTAAGGAACAACCCCATCACTCATGGCTATCGCCTCTCTTTTGAATTTGACGAATGGGGAAACAAACCTGCAGAGCTTCGTGCAGAGCTCAAAGCTGAAGGGGCAGGATCTATTGAAACTTGGCTCTATCGATTGACAGATTGAGGTTTATTCTAGCGAGTATGCATCATCAATTTCCTTCAAAGCTTCCTGGCGGAAGCGCTATGCCTTCTGAAAAGAAAGGGGAATTCCCCAAACAAAGCTTAAATCAAGCTAGCGAAAATCCGCCTCGCAAACCTATTGACGATCAGGCTATGACCCCTTCTCTGTTTAGGCGTTTTTTAGTTCCCGGATTCGCCTTAGCGCTATCGATCTATGCTGTTTATGAGATGGTTAATATCTTTCTTTTAGGCTCCCTTACCACACTAGAAATTGTTGTGATTTTTTTATTTGCAATCAATTTTAATTGGATAGCTTTAGGATTTTCTCAAAGTTTGGCCGGTTTTTTCTCTCAATTTAGAAGCCCTTCTTCCGATTATGGCGAAGTGGAGCTCAATACCCGCACCGCCGTATTGATGCCGATCTACAACGAATCTCCGGCTCGCGTGTTTGCTTTAATTGAAGAGATCGCCTTAGAAATCGAATCAACCCCTTATGGAAGCGCTTTTGACTGGTTTATCCTAAGCGACAGCAACCAAAGCTCTATTGTTCTTGCAGAAGAGCAGGCCTTCTGCAAGTTAAGAAGCGCAACGGCAGGCAAAGCACGCATCTATTATCGCCGCCGAGTGAGAAACAGAGCGCAAAAATCAGGAAATATCGAAGATTTTTGCCTTAGATGGGGAAGAAATTACGACCATTTTATCGTTCTTGATGCAGACAGTATTGTTGAAGCCAAAACTTTAATAAAACTTGCCCAAAGAATGCAAAACGATCCGGATGCGGGACTAATTCAAACGCTTCCGGTACTTATTAACGCAAAAACCCCCTTTGCCAAAATTCAGCAACTGGCTTCAAAATTGTATGGCCCCTTATTAGGCAAAGGACTCGCTTGGTGGACTCAGAAAGAGGGCAATTACTGGGGACATAATGCCATCATCAGAACCGAAGCCTTTATGAAATCGGCAGGTCTGCCAACCTTAAACGGCCCGCCTCCTTTTGGGGGTAATATTCTAAGCCACGATTTTGTTGAAGCAGCGCTCATCCGTCGAGCAGGCTGGAGCGTCGTTATCGCTCCTGACCTCTCGGGCTCTTACGAGGAAAGCCCTCCTTCGATCTATGATATGGCTATACGCGACCGCAGATGGTGCCAAGGAAACCTTCAGCACTCTAAGGTCATCCATGCACACGGATTGCACTGGGTGAGCCGCTTTCATCTGGCTGCAGGCATTCTATCCTACCTTTCTCCTCTTATGTGGCTAATGCTGATTATTTCCGGTTTGCTGTTATCGTTGCAAGCCCATTATTTGTTGCCGGAGTATTTTCCTGAAAAATTTTCACTTTTTCCAACTTGGCCGATCATGGATTACAAGCGAGCCATCAGTCTGTTTGTTTTCACAATGGGAGTGCTTTTAGGGCCGAAAATTTTCGGGCTTGCTTCCGTGATTTTCAAAAACAATGACTGCAAACTCTGGGGAGGGCGTCAACGCCTTATTCTCAGCTTTCTGATAGAGGTTGTTCTTTCTGCATTGATTGCCCCTATTATGATGCTGCAGCAGTCTACTAATGTGATCTCAATCACCTTGTTCGGGAAACACAGCAGCTGGAAGCCTCAAAGGCGCAACGACGGCTCCCTGCCATATAAGGAGCTCTTTCGGTTTCATCGTTGGCATATCGCCGCAGGATTGCTTCTTGCTTTCGCCGCTTCCCTTTACTCCTGGGTTCTAGTCGCCTGGGTATCTCCCGCTGTTTTAGGACTCTTGATCTCAATACCGCTCTCGAAGCTGACAGCCTCCAATCGGATAGGTGAGTGGTTCAAAAACAAACACCTCTTATTGACTCCAGAAGAGACCACACCTCCCAAAATCGCTCTTGCCCTGGAAGAAAAGCTTCAAGAATACGATACCCATCTAAAAAATATTTGGGATTTGGAAATGCTCTTAAAACATCCAAAATTATTGGCTTTGCACATTGAAATGGTCGATCAGCCAAAACAAGAGGCTCAATCAAAAGCTTCAAGAGATCCACTCGATGCCATCGCTATTGTAAAGGTACTTCATGCAAAAGATCAGAAAGAACTTTTACAGACCCTGACAGATTCGGAAAGCTGCTACATTCTGGGCCAGCCCGAGCTTCTCCGAAAAATAGCAGAATTGCCTCCATCGAAAAATGTTCTTTGTTTAAATGCTGTTCATAGGATGTAGAGAACCTGGAAAATCCTGTTCATGAAATTGTCGATGCATTTCTTAAAACTTGCTTTTTGTCAATAATCTGCAGCTTATCAACGTTCCATCGAAAAGTTATCTTCCAAAATTTTCCCAAGGAAATTCTGAAGAGTTATCGAAATTTCCACAGCCTCTAATGAAGAAGATAAATACATATATATAGATCTTCTTTCTTATGATTATCTGTTGCAAATAAGTTTGGAGCATTAGACAATTGATCCCATGGAACCATTTTCCCCGCTAGAACTGTTTGATCTCTCATCCTATCCTCATAAAGCTTTGCTTGAAAACTGCACCTATGCATGGGAAGCTTTGCTTTTTCTAAAAAAATACCTAACTCAGCAGAATCTTGGCAATTTGCAAGGAACCATCTCAAGCAACGCATACCTCGTCAATAAAAATCAAATATTTATTGGAAAAGGGACAGTCATCGAGCCTGGAGCTTATATTGAAGGCCCTTGCTGGATTGGTGAGAACTGCACAATAAGACACGGAGCCTATATCAGGGGAAATGTCATTACTGGTCATGGCTGTATTCTTGGACACGATTCGGAATTCAAACATTCTATCCTTCTCAATGGATCTCAGGCAGCTCATTTTGCTTACGTAGGAGACTCTATCTTGGGAAACCATATCAATCTAGGGGCTGGCACAATTTGCGCCAACCTGAAGCTTGATAAGCAGCCTGTGGAGGTTAAATTCGAAAGCCATCGAATCCATACAGGACTTCGCAAACTTGGTGCTATTTTGGGAGACAATGCTCAAACAGGATGTCATGCAGTGCTCAATCCTGGAACAGTTTTTGGTAAAGCTGCTTTATGTTATCCTTGCCTCAATGTTTCTGGATATCTCTCTCCCGGAACGAAAATGAAGATGGAAAAATGATGAAAAAAAGTATTGAAACTAACTCGTTATTAACGGCATATGTGAAAAAAGTCGATACAGCGATCGAAAATCACCTCGATTTATTAGGACCTCCATCTCCTGTCCGAGACGCTTGTGCGTATGCGCTTTCTACCGGAGGAAAAAGGGTTCGTCCCTCGATCACCTTGATGGTTGCCGATGCTTTGGGAGGAATGGGGGATGTAACATTAAGTGCTTTAAGCATTGAGTACTTTCATACAGCTTCTTTGGTCGTTGATGATATGCCTTCCATGGATAATGATGACGAAAGGCGTAGTCAACCTTCTGTTCATAAAAAGTTTGGGGAAGCTGCGGCTTTGTTGGTCAGCTATGGTTTAATTGGCGCAGGGTATGGCATGATCGCTGAAAACGGGCGTTTGCTGCTTGATCAAAACATTTTCTTTGCCGACTCAGTGGATTTGCGTTGTCGATTAGCTCTTGAAAACGCTTCGTTTAATACAGGTCTTAACGGGGCGACAGGCGGTCAGTTTCTTGACATTAGACCTCCCGATCTATCGACCGAAACATTGAAGAAAATCATTCATATGAAAACTTCTTCACTTTTCGAGGTGGCATTTGTGAATGGTTGGCTTTTTGGCGGTGGAGCCCTTGAGAAGCTTGATCAAGTCAAGCAAGCTGCGGCCCATTTCGGCCTTGCTTTTCAAATTGCTGACGACTTGGGAGATATGGAGCAGGATCTCAGGAACAAGAGGGAGGTTAACTTAGCGAATGTATTTAGTAAAGATAAGGCTGTAGATATGTTCCACGGGGAACTTCAGTCTTTTCATCTTATATTAAAAGACTTAGGTCTTGATGAGGAGTTTTTTAGTGTTTTGACAGATTCTTTGAAGGCCTCCTTTTAGTTTCTCGATGAGTGGGCAAAAAGAGGGTGTCTACAAACTCACAGAATGGCGCTCTTGCAATGCCAGCTTCTCCGAATTGGGTGGTTTTGCTTCTACATCACCTGTCATATTTAAGAAAGTGAAGAATATTGCCAAATCAAATTCGGAACCTAAGTCTCTGAAAAAAAAGAATCTGGTTGAGAGGATTCGAAACACAACATTTGAAAATATCTCACCGATCAGCCTTTACCGAACTTTGCATTCATTGATTACGAAAAAACAGAAAGACCGACAGATTACTCATCGCTTGCAATGCTATTCAGGCGCTTTTTGAAAAAGAATGCGTTCAATCACGACTATCAGCCGTGTCTAAGGTACAGAAAATTCTAGAAAATATGCTCAAAGGCTTAAGCCTGCTTCAATCCAAAGCTGTTCTAGATCTTTAGCTGGGTAAGGAGCCTGTTTATTTTCCTGAGATATTTTCAAATGTTGTGTTTGGAATCGTTAAGCGCACCCTAATTTAAAAATTCTTTTAAGCTACTTTTTCTTTTTCCAGAACCTCTTCTCCATCTTTAAAGACCACTCCGTTGATTACTTTTTCAATCATTTCACAACCTTTGAGTTTTCTCCATTTTTTCTCGGCTGTAGTAGCCAGCTTGAATACCATTGTCAAAGTGGCAGGCACTGAACCGCAGCCTTTGGTTTGCCTTGTCCGGTGTCTTATTGTTGCAAAAGTCGATTCAATCGGGTTAGTTGTCCTGACGTGCTGCCAATGGATCGCCGGAAAATTGTAGAAGGTAAACAGTTGCGCCTTATCCTTCTCAAGACAAGCACAGGCTTTGGGGTATTTGTCTCGGTATGTTTTTAAAAACACCTCAAACGCCGCCAGTCCATCTTCTTTGGTAGGGGCCATATAAATTTCATGAATGGCCTTTTTCGCCAGGGCATTTTCATAGTTAAAATTTGACATTCATTAGTTTCAGAAGATAGTCAGGATTCCAGCTCGCTTTCTTTCGTTTGAGTTCTATCCCCCCTTTTGTTTGCTTTTCCTGCTTCAGCAAAATAAGCGCCATCTTGCGTATGAAAGATAGATTTTCAGCTATATGTCCGATTCGTGCCCTCAATGTATCTTCCCTAAATGCTATGTCAAGAATCCAGTGACAACTTTCTATTCCCCAGTGCGATCGGATCGCATATGCAATACGACGTGCATCGGCTGGCAGACTTGAAATATACATCCGTAGCTCCGTGGAAGTGACACTATCTATCGTTCGTTCTGTCTTCAGGAGAATAATCGTTTTTAACTTCTTCCATCGATCATAATCCGGCAGCCAATCGATATCTTCCGTCACAAAAAATGAACGTTTTTCTAATCTTCCGTGCCCTTCCTCTATCATGTGATATGATTGATGATCAACGCCTTCAAACTCTACTTGCTGCGCTTGAATAAAATAATTCGATACCTCGTCATGAAGAGATGACTGATTTCCCTTCAATGCCAGAATATATTCGCCACCATCTTCAATGATCTGTGCTGCAATCGCAGTTTGGGTTCCCATTGCGTCAATCGTTATCGTTGCGCCAGTTATGTCGATCATTTCCAATAATTTTGGGATCGCTGTGATTTCATTGGATTTGTCTTTTACTTTTACCTGCCCTAACGTAAGTTGTTGACCACATGCCCAGAGGCTGACTGTGTGAATAAAAGAATTTGGTCGACCCTTGATTGCAGTACCTCTCAAAGCCTTTCCATCGATCGCATATACTTGATTGTCATCTTGCCTTACCAGTGTGGAAATCCATTTTGAAAACCCATTATGAAATTCGGTGGGATCGAGCATAACGAAAGTCCACCAAAATGTGCTGTAGTGTGGTACCCCATTTTCAAGTTTAAGTACATTTGTCAACCATGTTTCTCGCTCCTCTGCATAGACTGCAACCTCTTTAATTTTGTCGGCACCGCAAAGAACTGCACACAACGTAATGAAAAGAATGTCGATCAATTTGTGTCGTATAGCTCCAGTCAAAACACGGGGATCTTGCACATCTGCAAACGCTTGAAAAATCGATTCTTGAAACTCTTCTAACTCCTCAAGGGAATAATCAATCTGCCTCGGTTTTCTTTTTGACATAGCTGAACCTCTGAACTTTGGTAATTCAGCTACAAAGAAAAGCGGATAGAAACTATTTTATCAAGTTTTGACTATGAAAACGCCCTGGAGCAGTATACTTCTCACTATTTTATTTTTCTATCTTTTTTCTATTTTATTTTTTTGTTCAACAACTTTACTGGTGAAAGTTTTGGCAGTTTTGGCATATAGACACACAAATTACTTAATAATAGTATCATACATCCTGCCAAAACTCTGCCAAAACTGCCAATTGTCTGCCAAAACTCTTGGTTTTTAGAGGTTAAATGACTAAAACAACAAAAAACGTTCCCATACCCAAGCAAGTTTCCTTACTGGCAGAAGCTATTCAGTGTGCAGATCCAGAAGCGGCAAGGTCTTTGGTTAAAAAAGCTTTCGATGTGATGAACTGCAATGACGACCTACTTTCCGGTAGACGAATCGATCCCATCGCTATTGACTCCGTCATTGCTTTGATTCGCGGCGTTAATCCGCAAGATACAGTCGAAATGATTCTGGCATCTCAGTTCGTAGCAACACACTTCCAGGCGATGAACAAGATGGCGAGCGATAGGGATACGGATACAAGTCACGGCATGATGCTGATGCGGCTTTCCCATCAAGCGTTGGAGACTTTGCAGAAGTACCGTCAAAAGGGAAGCAATATTAATGTAAACTACTGGGTTCATAACGAAGGACAAGCCGTATTACAGACAAATATCGGTAAGAACCTAGGGAAAAAGGGGGAATAGTCCATGGGGTATTGCTATTATCAGACAATGCCAAGGTGTGGTGCTTATGCTAGGAGTTCAGGTAAACCTTGCCTTCAGGCTGCAATGTCTAACGGGCGTTGCTATCTTCACGGTGGAAAATCAACAACGAAACACGGCAGGTATACAAAACGATCTGTGGAAAGCCGTCAGAAGCAACGTCAAGCGATAAAAGAACTTCGGGAATCCCAAAAGGCAATGGAGAATACGATCAATGGATGATGGGCTTGATGATTATTTTGACGAAGACTTTGGCTTTCTCGACGAATATGATCGTGAGATGATGGAGTTTGTCAAGGGGCTGAAAAGTTCCGGCATGTATGAAAAGCTGAGTGAATCGACACGGCTACGGATTGACCTGATGATTAAGGCTTACGATGGAGATGATGATTTGATGATTTTACTCTCTGAGATGTGCTTCTAAAAAATAAATTTTTTATTTTAAAAACTTCCCAAACAAAATGTAAAATCTTTTTTTTTAATGAATAAAATTTGAGTTTATTTTATTTTACTACATGTTTTTTAAGTAGGATCGAGAAATGTTCAACTATCATCAAATTATTTTATTTTTAATCACGACTCTCTTGTTCATTCCTGTGTCTTCCTACAGAATTTCTAAATCCTACGAAAAATTACTTTCAGCGCAAGATAAGAGGAAAGCATGTTCACGAATGGTAAACGATATTTTACAAACGGTATTTGTCTTATTAGCCTTTTTTGCAGCTCTTGCCTTTACGGTAATCATGAATATCATCCATCGCACGAATGGCTAGATTATTGTGATCTTGACGAAGGCGATGAAGCCCCAAGAAATTACGATGCTTATGGCGAATTCGGGGGATATGCTTAGGGAATTCGACCGTCAAGTAGATGATTATGACAGGTCTATTGACTGTGGTTTTTTCCTTTTTAAATGGGGAAAAAAGTTAACCAAATGGGTCAAAAAAACAGCTGGACAGCTGTGTCTTAGGATGCTTGGGCTTCATAAAATAAAGAAGTCAAAAAATAATGCATATACAATTGCTCGTTTTAAACGCATTATTGACCAGGTTTGTGATACAGGTCCACTTAATGAGTTGATTGACGGTATAGAAAAAGAGTTACCTTCAGATGGCCCTGGGCTCAATCCATTTTTAGCTCAAATTAAATATTATCACACAAATAAAAATCAGAGACCTGAAGGAGAGGTTGATCCAAACAGATATGATCAAAGTGTAGATTTAAAAATTTTGATGATGACTGAAGAAGAGCTTAAAGATGTTGACCCTAACTATATTTGGGCTTACCTAGAGGTTGGTTGTGGGGTTCTGTTATGTGCTCTCCCTTTTCCTCCTGCACAGTGGCTTGGGTTAAATGGATGGTTTTTGACTATGTGGTAAAGGTATGCAGAAGCTTTATCATAAAGCGTTTTGTGTAAATCCTCTCCGAAAGCCATTGCCTTTGGCATTTCTACAGCAGAGTCTAGGAGACCTTTGTCGCGTATTCCTGGCAAACCGCCGTAAGCCTGGAGAAATGTATCATGGATTTCTATTACTTGAGTGACTGTTAGAAATTTTATTGTCATCTAACAGAAAGATCTTTCATTAATTTGGCATCTTTCTTTGTCATTTTGGCCAGTTCTTTTCGAAAAGCATCTTTATCCAGGTCGACCTTATCTTCGTGATCCATCTTATGCATTAAGGAGTCCACTATGTATGCGCGCATGCTTACACCCTCCTTTGCAGCTGCCATTTTTAGGAATGTATGTAGGTTCGACGGGAAATCGAACGTCAATCTGACGGTGTCTTTGCGCATAACAACCTCTCTGTTGGTTACATTTTCATTATACCGTAAACAAGGAAATAAGTCAAAAAAAGAATACAGTAACACTGTATTACAATGTTACTGTATTGCTGTATTGCTGTATTACAATTTTCGTGATAAAATATGAACCTATCCAACTAAATCTAACATCCAAGTATAAATCAAACCTAGAGTCACGAAGAGATATTTTCAAATGTTGTGTTTCGAATCCTTAAGCGCACCCTAATTTAAAAATTCTTTTAAGCTACTTTTTCTTTTTCCAGAACCTCTTCTCCATCTTTAAAGACCACTCCGTTGATTACTTTTTCAATCATTTCACAACCTTTGAGTTTTCTCCATTTTTTCTCGGCTGTAGTAGCCAGCTTGAATACCATTGTCAAAGTGGCAGCCACTGAACCGCAGCCTTTGGTTTGCCTTGTCCGGTGTCTTATTGTTGCAAAAGTCGATTCAATCGGGTTAGTTGTCCTGACGTGCTGCCAATGGATCGCCGGAAAATTGTAGAAGGTAAACAGTTGCGCCTTATCCTTCTCAAGACAAGCACAGGCTTTGGGGTATTTGTCTCGGTATGTTTTTAAAAACACCTCAAACGCCGCCAGTCCATCTTCTTTGGTAGGGGCCATATAAATTTCATGAATGGCCTTTTTCGCATTCACTTGAATACTTTTGGGCATTTTATCCAGCACATTGGCCGTTTTATGCACCCAACACCGCTGCTGCTTTGTCTTCGGAAAAACTTCCTCTATTGCCGACCAAAATCCAAGCGCACCATCTCCTATCGCAAGCTCAGGAGCTGTACACAGCCCGCGCCGCTTCAAACTCTCCAATACCTCTGTCCAGGAAATTTTGCTCTCTCTATAACCATTGTGGATCGCCACAAGTTCCTTTTTACCATTAGGAAGAGCGCCAAGAATCACGAGAAAGCAAATTCGGTCATCTCCAAGACGAACATTGAAATAGATCCCATCTACCCAGATGTAAGCGTAGCGCTTTCCTTCAAGAGAGCGCTTGTTCCAGTCTTTGTATTCCTGCTCCCAAGATTGTTTTAAACGAGTGATGTTAGCTGCGGATAATCCTTTCGCATCCTTGCCCATGATCGCTTCAAGTGCATCCTGGAAATTGCTTGTAGAAATCCCCCTGAGGTAAAGAGCTGGAATCACCGCATCAAGAGATGGCACCCTCCTTAGATATTTCGGAAGAATTGCGCTTGAGTACCCTTCAGAGCTCTCTTCTCTGTTTCGAATTCTAGGTTGCTTCACTGATATCGGTCCGATTCCTGTTTGTACTTCTCTTTCAGGGAGGTAGCCGTTGCGGACAAATTGTTTTCTTCCCTCGAAATCCCTCCTGCTTTTCATCGATTCCAGGTATTCATTGACTTCATTTTCAATAGCCTGTTGAAGCAACAGGCGAGCTCCTTCCCTCAATGTTTGTTCCAGCAAGCTGTTCATTTCACTTGTTGCGTGAAATTTATCCAAAGAAATGACATCATTCTTCATGAGCGTATCTCCTATAAATTTTTTTGATTCTAAAATTTCATAGGGTACGCTCTTTTTATCTCAAACACAACTTTTGATCATATCTCACAAGTCTGGCAGCAGTTGCGTGATAACTGGTTGGCAAATCGTTTTTTTGATGGGTACGATTCGATTGTTAATGCTTGTTGCGATGCCTGGAACTGGTTTGTTGGCACTCCCAATCGCATAAAAAATTTATGCTCTCGTTCATGGACGAAATTTTAATTTTATTTATGAGAAATGGTATTAATCCTATTTATGTATAAGAGAAAATTTCAAATTTTACATAATAGAATAAAAAAAATCATCATTTTTCTTGAAAATTGTAAGAGCAAAGAGGCTGAAAAGCCTCTTTGCTCGGTAGGAC